>CAWEXB010000001.1:0-306647 GCA_963812915.1 uncultured Thermoleophilaceae bacterium
GACACGATCACCGTGGCGAGCGTCCCCGCTCGGTTCTCACATGTCAAGCAGCACCGCCTCATTCCCCCACCGCGGCGCAGCCGGTGCTCGTGTGCTTGCTCGTGATCGCGGATCCGGCTAGCGTCCTCGATTGACCAGGGACTTGCCCCGGGTGGTCCCGGGCGCGATGGTACGAGGTGCAAGAGGTCGAGGGCAGCATTCAAATTCGAGCCTGATCGAGATGAGAGTCCCCCTCGCTTTCGAGACGCTGACCGTGCGCGCTGAAGGCGCCGTTCTGTTCGCGGAGATCGCGGCTCCACCGATGAATCTGCTCGGCCCCGAGCTGGTCCGCGACATGGTCTCCCTAATTCAGGGAGCCGAGGCCGACGACACCGTCAAGGTGCTCGTGTGGGAGAGCGCCGACCCCGATTACTTCATCTCCCACGTCGACCTGACGCGGATCAGCGAGTACAGGGCGGAGGCCTCGAAGCTGACCGGCGAGCCATCGATCGCTCTCTTGTTTCGCTATCTGAGCGCGAGCCCGCTCGTCAGCATCGCACAGATCGAAGGTCGCGTACGCGCCGCCGGCAGCGAGTTCGTGCTCGCGTGCGACATGCGTTTCGCGGCGCGCGAGTCAGCGATTTTCGGTCAGTTCGAGCCGGCGCTCGGCGTGATACCCGGCGGGGGCGCCGCCCAACACCTGACGCGTCTCATGGGCCGCGCTCGTGCGCTGGAGGTCATGTTGAGTGCCGAGGACTACGACGCGGACCTAGCTGAGCGGTACGGCTGGATCAACCGAGCATTGCCTGCCGAAGCGCTCGGCCATTTCGTCAGATCGCTCGCTCATCGAATCGCCAGCTTTCCGGCCGCCGGTCAGGCCGTGGTCAAGGACCGTGTCAATGCGATCGCGCTCGCGCCCGTCGAGGATTTCCGTCGAGATTCCGACTTGTTCGGTGAAGCCGTGCGCAGCCCCGAGGTCCAGAGGCAGATCGGTGCCGCACTCAAGCGCGGCCTCCAGACCCGGGACGCGGAGATGGCCCTGGCCCGCCTCCTGGGTGACTTGACTGCTGATTGATCGACGCGCTGTCGCCTCCGCGTGATCGGTTCCTTCCGGACCCCGCTGGTGTCTTAGCAATCAGACCCCACACGAAAGGGAAACGATGACCGACCACACGATCGGCACACGTGAAGAGTGGCTTGCCGCCCGGCTCGAGCTGCTCGAGGGCGAGAAGGAGCTGACCCGGCGCAGCGACGAGCTGGCGCAGCGCCGGCAGGCGCTGCCCTGGGTTCGAATCGACAAGGAGTACCGCTTCGAGACCGCCGAGGGCACCGCGTCGCTCGCCGATCTCTTCAGAGGACGCTCGCAGCTCCTCGTCTATCACTTCATGTTCGGGCCCGAGTACACGGCAGGGTGTCCGACCTGCTCTTCGATCGCTGACGGCTTCGACGGCTTCGTCGTCCACCTCGCCAACCACGACGTCACGCTCGCCGCGGTCTCGCGCGCGCCGATTGCGAAACTGCGGGCGTACAAGCGTCGGATGGGGTGGAGCTTCCCCTGGGCGTCGTCGTTCGGGAGCGACTTCAACTACGACTTCCAGGTGTCGTTCACCGAGGAGCAGCAGCGGTCGGGAGTGGTCGAGTACAACTTCCGCGCGATGGATACCCGCAGCGATCTCGGCGATGAACAGGCTCGCCTTGTCGCTGGCACGGACGCGGCGACGTTCACGCGGGAGGCGCCGGGCATGAGCGCGTTCGCGCTCGAGGACGGCGTGGTCTACCACACCTACTCGGCGTACATTCGCGGCCTGGACGGCCTCTGGGGCATGTACCAGTGGCTGGACCGCGCGCCACGTGGGCGCAACGAGCAGATGTTCCGCGGCTTGGGCGATCTTCGGGGCAGCGACTGGTACCGCCGCCACGACGAGTACGAGGACGGTAGCTCCGAGGCGACTACGTGATTGTCGGTGGCGCGCCTACCGCGCGGGCTCAGGCGACCACGCGCAGGTGCCGGTAGGGCCTGCCGCGCAGCTCGCGCGCGACGGCCTCCACGAGCCGCTCCTCGTCGCGGACCCGGCCGTCGGTGACGGCGTCGATCAGACCCCGCTTGCGCTGGAGCAGCTCCGCCATGGTCTCATCGATCGTGTCCGGCGCCAGCAGGTACCACGCGCTCACGGCGCTCTCCTGCCCGATGCGGTGCAGCCTGTCCTCGGCCTGGTCGTGCCGCGCCGGCGTCCAGTCGAGCTCGAGGAACGCCACGTTGGAGGCGCGCGTGAGCGTGATCCCCTGCGACGCAGCCTTCAGAGCGCACACGATCAGCTGAGGCCCCTCCTCGGCCTGGAACGAGTCCACGGCCCGCTGGCGCGCCTGCGCCGAGTCGGACCCGAGGATGTGCACGGCGTCCGGGAAGCGGTCGAGCACCGCCCGCTGGGTGGCGATGTGCTCCGCGAACACCACTAGCGGCTCGCCCGATGCCATGAAGTCGTTGATCCAGGCGAGCGCGGTCGGGAGCTTGCCGGTCACCGCGAGCCGACGCAGGTTGTTGAGCCGCACGAGCTGCTCGGCGCGCAACGCGGCGGCGACCTTGGCGTCGATCGTGCGCAGGTCGAGCGGCAGGGACTGGAGCCAGGCGATCACGTCCCGCTCGGCGAGCCGGTACTCGTGCTCATTTGACAGCAGCACCGGCACCGTGTCGTGGCGCTTGGCGGGCAGTTGCGGCAGCACCTGCTGCTTCGTCCGGCGCACGTAGCAGTGCGCGCGCAGGTTCCAGTGCAGGCGGTCGTCGCTTCCGGCCTCGCGGAAGCGGCGCGTGAGACGGGCGCCGCTGCCGAAGTCGCGCAGGCGGCCCAGCACGCGCAGCTGGGACACGAGCTCCTCGGCACGGTTGAGGACCGGTGTGCCGGTGAGGGCGAGTCGCAGCGCGTCGTCGGGCATGCGCCCGGCCAGCTCGAGCGCGGCCTTGGTCCGAGCCGCGCCGGGGTTCTTCACGTAGTGCGACTCGTCGAACACGACCGCGCGCGGGTGGCGCGCCGCCAGCCGCTCCAGGTGGGCCTCGAGGATGTCGTAGTTGAGCACCACGATCTCCGCCTCGCCCGCCTGCTGGGTCCAGCCGGTCTCGGCCCGCCCGTCCAGGACCGTGACGCTTCGGTCGGGGAGCCAGTGGAGGCTCTCGCGCTCCCAGGTGAGCTTCATGCTGGCCGGGCAGACCACCACGGCCGGGAACGCCCCGTCCGACTCGAGCGTGGCCAGCGCCTGCACGGTCTTGCCGAGCCCCTGCTCGTCGGCGACGAAGGTGCGCCGCCGCGAGAGCGCGTAACGAACGCCGGCGCGCTGGAAGGGGTGCAGCTCGCCGCCCAGCACGAGCCCGTCGAGCTCGGCGTCCTCGGCGTAGGAGAGCGCGACCGTCTCGGAGGCCCGGTCGTGCTCGTCCTGCAGCTCGTCGATCAGGTCGCGGGCGCGGTCCTCGAGCTCGACACCTGGGTGATCGCGGAGGAAATCGGCGAACGTGGGCGCGAGCGCCGGGTCCCCGGGTACGGCCATGGCCCAGCCGCCGTCGCGCTTGAAGTAGCGGCCGTGGAGCGGCACGGGATGGGCCTCGGGCAGGCGCTCGTAGTCGCGCATGGGGTCGGGGTCCCACCACGTCTGGAGCACGAGCGCGGGCTCGCCGTCCTCGCCGATCTCGAGCGTGAGCTCCGCCGAGGCCGGCTCCCGCCCGGCGCGCAGCTCGCGGGCGCAGTGCCGGGCGAGGTCGTCCAGCTGCAGGCCTTCGAGCTCCCTGAGCAGCTCGGCGTTGTCGGCGTCGAAGGGGAGCAGCAGCCTTCCCTGCCCGACCTGCTCGGCCCGGGCGAGCTCGGCCGGCGGGTCGCCCGAGATCGTTCGGAGAACGAACGCGCCCCGGCCGCCCCGGGACACGACGGTCACGAGCGCCTTCCAGCGCCCCGAGTCGGTGAGCCACGCGAGCACCTCCGGCGCGGGCACCAGCTCGGGAAAGCGCCCCAGCACCTCCTCGACCGCCCGCCCGAGGCGCGGGTCGGCGGGCACGCGCCAGTTCTTGCGGCGCCAGTCGAACCAGCGTCGAGGCAGCCGCTTGACAGCCTCGTTCAGCTCCTCGTTGAAGGGAAAGTCGAAGACGAGCTCGGGGTCGCGCGGGTCGTCGGCGAGAAGCCAGACCCTGCCCGCAGCCGCCGAGTCTTGCCGGAGGGGCTCAGACATCGAACCTTCGAGACTAGTGCCCCCCTCGGCGAAAGTGCCGCCGATGACCGGGGAAGGCGTCGCTCGAGCCTGCCCGCCGGAGTCGAACCGCTTCGTCCCGAGCTGCGTATCTCCTCCGAACTGGCACGCGGCCGGGCGTCGCGCGCCGCGCCTCGGGAGCAAGGAGTCACACCATGACGCGACATGTCCGCTTGCTGCTTGCCGTGGTCGCCGCGGCAGCGATCGCGGCGGTCCCTTCGACCGCCGCGGCCCAGACCGAGGAGGCTCCCGCCGTGGGTCTGCGGACCGTCGCCGACGGGCTGACCTCGCCGGTCACGCTCGCGTCGCCCGGCGACGGCTCCGGCCGGCTGTTCGTGGTCGACCAAGCCGGCCTGATCCGGGTCCTGACGCCCGACGGAGCGCTGCGGCCCGAGCCGTTCCTCGACCTCCGCAGCCGGATGGTGACGCTGATGGCGGGGTTCGACGAGCGCGGACTGCTCGGACTCGCGTTCCATCCGCAGTACGCCGCCAACGGTCGCTTCTTCGTCTACTACAGCGCCCCGCTGCGCGCCGGGGCGCCCGCGGGCTTCAACCACACCAGCAACATCTCCGAGTTCCGCGTGTCGTCGGCCGACCCGAACCGCGCCGACCCTGCGTCGGAGCGGGTCCTGCTGCAGGTCGACGAGCCGCAGTTCAACCACAACGCCGGCACGCTCCTGTTCGGACCGGATGACGGTGACCTGTACATCTCGCTCGGCGACGGCGGCGGCGCCAACGACGTCGGGCTCGGCCACGTCGCCGACTGGTTCGCCGACAACGGCGGCGGCAACGGCCAGGACGTGACGCAGAACCTGCTCGGCAGCATCCTGCGGATCGACGTCGACCGGGGCGCGCCGTACGCGATCCCGGCCGACAACCCGTTCGCCGGCACGCCCGGCTGCGCCGACGGCTGCGACGAGACCTGGGCCTACGGCTTCCGCAACCCCTACCGCATGTCGTTCGACAGCGGCGGCAGCCACCAGCTGTTCGTCGGCGACGTCGGACAGCTCAGCTGGGAGGAGGTCAACATCGTCTCTGCCGGCGGCAACTACGGCTGGAACGTCAAGGAAGGAACCCACTGCTTCGACGCCGAGAACCCGAACCAGGAACCGGCCGCCTGCCCGGACATCGTCGGCGCGGGACATCCCCGGACCGGCGATCCGCTGATCGATCCGATCATCGAGTACCCCCAGGCCCGGCTCGGCGGCCCCGGGGTCGCCGTGGTCGGCGGTCACGTCTACCGCGGCTCGGCGCTGCCCCAGTTCCGCGGACGCTACGTGTTCGGCGACTGGAGCCGCAGCTTCGGCCAGGCCAACGGGTCGCTATTCGTGGCCAAGTCGCGTAAGCGCGGGCTGTGGCAGATGCAGGAACTGCGCGTCGCCACCAGCCCGACCGGCCGCCTGAACGCCCGCCTGCTCGGGTTCGGGCAGGACGCCGCAGGCGAGCTGTACGCCCTGACGACCAACAACACCGGCCCGACGGGGACGACCGGACGAGTCCTAAAACTGGTGCGCCCAAGCGGCAACTAGCAAGCCTGGCCCGACCCCGGGCCATGCGGAAGCGCTCGGCGAGCGCATCGACGATGTGATCCTCGGCTCCGCGAAGGGTGTCGCCAACGCGCCGCCGGTCCTCGCCACATCAGCGTCCCGAACGCTACGTCGAGCTGGTGCAAAACTTCGCCCGAGCCCGGTTCAACACGCCCGGGTAGCGCAGCTGCAAGTCTCATCGCAGCGGGGGGCACCCACCGCCGGTTCTCCGAGCACTACGCGCGGATCCACCGCGAACGGTAGGGCTTCGAGCTCCGTCTCGTCGGGGACCGCTGGGACGACGAGCGCGCGGAGGGCCGGCGGCCTGGTCGCCGAGGCGCTCCGTCCTTGCAGACGAGGCCGAACAGTTGCTCGGCTGTGCTAACGGTGTACGGTCGCTGTCGCCGCCGCTCGGACCTCCAATCCGAGGCCTTTAATGTTCGCCGGTCAGTGCCACGGCCAGACACCTCGGTGCGCTGGGCGGCGGCAGCGCCGCTGCCTGGGCCGCCGCTCCCGTCTCTTCCCAGCTCTTCGCGTGAGGGGCAGGCAGGCGATACGAACGCGAGCGGCCGCCGAGCAACATCGCCCGATACTGAGCCGAACAGAGCCGACTGCCTCCTACGGCGCAGCGAGCACGCCGCGGGAGTGAACGCGCCCGACCCAACGGAGATCCGCGGCGAGGAGGGCGAGTCCGAGGCGCCCGCCGGGGAGGAGCCCGCCGCGGCCGCTACGAACGACGCGCTCGTCGCGAACGCCGCGTCCGCCGCATCCGCCGTGGACGGCGCAGACCGCCGCGATGAGCTGCTCCTCGACTACCTGATGGACCCATGAGGGGTCGCCGCACGGCAGCGCTGGCCGGGAGTCCGGTGTTGGTGGGGTCGATCACGCTGCTGGTGACGATCGTGGCGGTCTTTATCGCTTACAACGCGAATGCCGGGCTGCCGTTTGTGCCGACCTATGACGTGAGGGTCGAGCTGCCCAATGCGAGCAAGCTGGTGGTGGGGAACGACGTGCGGGCGGGCGGTTTCAGGGTCGGTGTGGTGGACCAGATCCGCGGCGGCAGGGTGGTTGTCGATGGGGAGGAGCGCTCGATCGCCGTCCTGCAGTTGAAGCTCGACAAGACGGTCGAGCCGTTGCCGGCGGACACGTTGGTGGCGGTGAGGTCGCGCTCGGCGCTGGGGTTGAAGTACGTCGAGCTCGTACCGGGCTCGTCGGCGCGGAGCCTGCAGGCGGGCGACACGATCCCGCTTGGCAATTCGCGCCTTCGGGCGGGCGAGATCGAGGACTTCACCGCCATCTTCGACGACCGGACGCGGGTCGGCGCTCGGGCGGCGCTGGAGGGTTTCGGCAGCGCGCTGGCGGGCCGCGGGCCGTCGGTCAACAGGGCGATTGAGGAGCTCGTGCCGCTGTTGCGCTACCTGGAGCCGGTGGCGCGCAACCTGTCGGACCCGCGGACCGAGCTTAGGGGCTTGTTTCCGCGGCTTGGCCGGGCGCTCGGCGAGCTGGCGCCGGTCGCGATGGTGCAGCCCGAGTTCCTGGCCAACCAGGCCACCACGTTCGGGGCGATCGGCCGCGATCCCCAGGCGCTGCGCGAGGCGATCGCGGAGGGGCCGCCGACGCTGGGGACGTCGATCCGTTCGCTGCGCGTCCAGACGCCGTTCCTGGCGCGGTTCGCCGACCTTTCGCGCGCGCTGCGGCCGGGCGCGCGCCAGCTGCGGGTGTCGCTGCCGGCGATCAACGAGGCGCTGAGGGTCGGGACGCCCGTGCTGCTGCGCGTCCCACAGCTCGGCGAGGATCTCGAGCAGCTCTCGGGCGCGCTGGAGGACCTCGGCGACAACCCCAGCACGCTGCTCGCGCTGCGCGACCTGCGCCAGGCCTTGCGGGTGGCCCGGCCGCTGGTCGAGTTCGCCGCCCCCTACCAGACGGTCTGCAACTACTTCGTCTACTTCTGGCCGGCGACGGGCGCCCACCTTTCGCAGGTCACGCGCGCACCGGACGGCCATGCGCTCGGCACGCTCCAGCGGATCCTGTCGATCCCCCCGAGCGCCCAGGAGAACAGCCTGTCGACGTCGGCTTCCTCGCGCCCAGTGGATGTCCCGCCCGGCACCGACCCGCAGGCCGAGGGCGCCGGCCAGGCGCTCCACGCCCAGCAGGGGCCCGCCGTCGACAGCCGCGGGCGCGCCGACTGCCAATCCGGGCAGTGGGGCTACCTGGACCGGCTGGCGACGGACGACCGCTACGGGCCGAACCGCCTCGGCGGCGCGCACATCGTCGTCGACCGGAACACCCCCGGGCTCGCGGGCGGCACCTGGGTCTCGCGCCGGCTCGGCATCGACAACCTGAGGGACGTCCCCTAGCGATGCCGATCCTGCGCAGAAAGCCCTATCGCCGCGGCGCTGCTGGCATCCCGCCGGTGAAGGCCGGCCTGCTCGCACTCGTCCTCCTCCCGCTGTCTCGCGCCGCGTCCGGACCGGGGTGACAGGCGCGACCTCGATCTCGCCGATGTCGAAGGCGGAGGCGAGGTCACGCCCGTCCCGGATCGCGTCGGCGAGCCCGCCGCTTCTGACGGCTGAGCCTCTCGCGATGCGCGACATGCGGGCGTCCCGGTTGGCACCGGCCAGAGACCTTGCGGCCGGCGGTCCCATCCGGGGCTCACCGCACGCCGAGCAGGCGCTGCGCGTTTCCCGCGTAAACGGCGGCCAGCTCCGCCTCTGACAGCCCGGCATCGCCGAGGTCCGCGATGGTGGCGTCGATGGCGTGGGGCGGTCCCAGCGGCGTGTCGGTGCCGAACAGCACGTGCTCCGGGCCGAAGAACTCGATGACGCAGCGCACTGCGTGGGTAGCTCCGAAGAGTGCTGTATCCGCGTAGAAGCGGTGGAAGTAGTCCAGTGGCGGCAGCGGGAGGCTTTCCTTCGTCTGCCGGTATCCCGGCCCCATCGCGAGCCGCGCCGAGAAGTGCGGCACCATGCCGCCACCGTGGTGGGCGATCACCCGGAGCCGCGGGTGCCGGTCCATCTGACCGGAGTAGACAAGCCGCGAGAGGGCAGCCGCCGTCTCGTACGGCCAGCCGAGCGACCACCAGATCCCGAAGTCGGACTCGCGCTCGGTCGCGTAGTCGGGCCACGCGGCGTTGCGTGTCGGGTGCAGCCAGACCATCCGGTCGAGCGCCTCCATCCGCGCGAGAATCGAGTCGAAGCGGGGGTGGTCCAGCGGTGCGCCGCGAACGTTGGTGAACACCTGGACGCCGAGCGCGCCGAGCTCCCCGACCGCATGGTCGACCTCTATCAGAGACGCCTCGACGTCACCCAGCGGCAGGGCGGCCGCGAATCCCGCGAACCGCTCGGGGAAGCGCCGCACCAGGTCGGCCATCTCGTCGTTGGCGCGCCGCGCCAGCTCGGAGGCGGCCTGCGGCGGGTCCACCTCCTCCAGCGGAGGGACGGCCAGCACGAGGACCTGCGCGTAATCGCCGTGCCGGTCCATCATTCGGAGGCGGGCGTCGAGGTCGCTGATGACCGGGCCGAAGCGAAAGACACCCTCCTGGTAGTACCGCAGCTGGGCCGGCCTCATCGTCGAGGCGAGGTGGCGCTCCAGGTGCTCCAGATAGCCAGCCGGCAGGATGTGGGCGAAGGCGTCGATTTTCCGCATCGGTCCATTCTGGCCACCACGCCGCACCCGAACTCTCGTCGTCGACGACGGCCGCGTCCTCACGCTCGACGAGCCCGCGGTCATCGACGAGGCGCTCGCGCTCGGCGACAAGCTCGGCGGGGCGGCGAATTTGCAGCAGCAAAGAGACGCCACCACACATCGGGCACGCTCCTGAGTTGGACGAACAGCAGCAACGCGGCCTGTGCCGCGGGCGCGATCGGATTCGTCACACCGTCTCGGGCGTGCCTCGAGCCGCGCTGCTAGCGTCTGTGGGGCAGGCAGCGCCGATGCTGCCTGCGAGGTTCCTCTTCCGCACGCTCCGGCGATTCGGGTCAGTTGAATCTCCCGAACTCGCACAGGTGGCCACCGGCCGCCGGTAAAGGAGCAATCAGATGTCGACGCAGTCCTTCGCCGACCTGGGCGCATCACGCCCTGTGGTCGACGCCCTCGTCGAGGGCGGCATCACCGCCGCCTTCCCGGTCCAGCGGCTGGTGCTGCCAGATGCGCTGGCCGGTCGCGACGTGCTCGTCAAGTCCCCAACCGGATCAGGCAAGACGATCGCCTTCGCCGTGCCGCTCGTGGAGCGGCTCGAGGCCACGGATCCCCGGCCGAGCGCCCTCGTGCTGGCGCCGACGCGCGAGCTCGCCTGCCAGATCGTCGACGCGATCAGGCCGCTGGCCCATGCCCGGGCGCTCTCCGTCGCGGCCGTCTACGGAGGCGCGGGCATCGAGCGCCAGAGCAAGCTGGCCCGCCGAGCCCACATCCTGGTCGCCACGCCCGGCCGCCTCGAGGACCTGATCGAGCGCGGCGCAGTCAAGCTCGACCAGGTGACGATCCTCGTCCTCGACGAGGCGGACCGCATGCTGGACATGGGCTTCCGGCCCCCCGTCGACCGCATCGTCAGTCTCATGCCGCGCAAGCGCCAGACCCTCTTCTTCTCCGCGACGCTCGACGGCGAGGTCAACCGGCTCGCGCGGGAGTACACAGTCGATCCCTGCCACCACGAGCATACGCACCCCCAAGAGCAGCGGGGCGAGGTGCACCACCGCTTTGTGTCAGTCACCCACGACTCCAGGCTCGACGCGCTCGTGCGCGAGCTGCACGACGAGGCGCGCGGGCTGACCCTCGTCTTCGTCCGCACCAAGCGCGGCGCCGACCGGCTCGTCAAGCGGCTGCGCGCGCGTGACATCGAGGCGCTCGCGATGCACGGCAACAAGTCCCAGCCGCAGCGCGAGAAGGCGCTGGCCCGCTTCGGGTCCGGCCGCGTCGACACCCTCGTGGCCACCGACGTAGCCGCCCGCGGGCTCGACGTCGAGGACATCACGCACGTGATCAACTTCGACGCCCCCGAAGACCGCGACAGCTACGTGCACCGCGTCGGCCGCACCGGTCGCGCGGGGCGACGCGGGGTGGGGGTCACTTTCGTCGGCCCGGAGCAGGCTGAGGACGTGCACGGGATCGCCAGCGGGCTGTCGCTCAAGGACGAATTCGCCAAGACGGGTCTCTCACCGAACGCGCGCCGTGCCGAGGCTCCGCGCCGTCGCGGCCGCGCGGGCTCGGGCCGCCGAAACCGCGACCACAGCGGCCGATGATCGGATGAAGACCACGCGGCAACGAGCGAGGAACGCCGTCAGGAGAAGCTGGCGGCCGTGCAGGAGCAGATTGATGCCGGGACGCTGACGATAAGGAGGATCACCTACAACGCCTGGGCGCTCTGGCTGATCGCGACCGAGGGTGGCCCTGCTCGCCGGGCACCGCGGCCCATCTAGACGAAGCGCTTGACGAAGCCCAGCGCCTCATCGGCGACTTCGCGCCAGCGGCCGTCGATCGTGAGCGAGTGCCCACGGTCGGGGACCCTGACGATCTCGGTCACGCCGTCGTTGCGCCGCTGCTTCTTGAACGCGGCGTTCGCGAAGGACCAGGGGGTCGTGTGATCGTTGTCGGCGGAGACGATCAGCAGCGGCCCACGATCGGGATTCCTGCTGTCGACCTTCGCTTCAGTCCACGGATTGAGGTTCGCCGTCGCCGCCTGGAAGATCGTCGCGCCGGAGCCAGGCACCGAGTAGGTCTCGTGCAGCTGCCTCGCCTCCTCCTCACCGATCGCGTTGCCGAACGCGTAACGGAACTGCTCGTAGGTCAGCGGGACCGCGCGGTTGCGGTTGGCCGGGTTGCGAAGGACCGGCGAGGACGCCCTGAGGGCGGCAATCGGAACCGGCAACACGCCGCGGAACGGCGAGGGGCTGATGGCCACCGACGCCGAGGCGAGTCCACGTCCGGCGACGATCATGGTGAGCAGCCCGCCGAAGGAATGCCCGATGACCGCCGGCTTCTTCGACAGCTTGCCGATCACCTCGGCGTACCGGTCGGCGATCTGCCCGATCGTCTTGCCGGCGAAGACCTCTGGCTGCGCCTTCGCCTCCTCGACGGTCTCCGGATCGTCAGGCCACCCGGGCGTCAAGGCGGCGTAGCCCGCCTCCTCGAAGACCGTTGCCCAGCGATCCCAGCAGCCGGGCAGCAGCCACAGCCCGTGTATGAACACCACTGGCGTACGGCCGGTCGCATTCGCTCGATCGATCTGTTGCGCTTCGCGCTCCGTGAATGTCGCCACGCCTCGTCCTCCTCGGCTGCGCCCGTGCGTGGATTAGTCCGCGCCCTGGCCGGATCCTCGCAGCGGACCTGCGTGGGCACCAACTACGTGTCGGCCGAAGGGCGTCACCCTGCTCACGGCTTGAGAGCAGAGTCCCGCGTGATGGCTCCGCCTGACCGACCGCCTGCGGCAACGGCAGCCAAACGCCGAACGGGTCGAGATCGCTGCCGGGTCGCATCCGATGCACGACGAGAACGCGGGGGCGGGCAACAAGTCTCGCGTCCTCGTATCCGCGCGGAGCGAGGCTGCGGCGGCCGCGGCCGGGATGCTTATGTCGAGATGAATGCAGGAGCCCCGCGATGCCTAGTCGGCGGGCTCGAGGACGGCGCCTGCCGTCCGACCTCGGCGGGCGAGGAACTCGGCTTCGGCCTGCCCCAGCGGCGTCACGGGCGCCTCGCCGTGCAGGTACTCCGCGGCGATCGCGCCCCAATTTGCGCCAGCGCGCAGCTGTCCCAGGACCACGGCGACGATGCCGTGCATCCGCCGGATCAGGATCGCCTCCGGCGGCAGCGTGAATTGGTTCACCTGCATCTTCATCGCGGCCCGCTCCTCAGGGTCCGGCCGTTCACGATCGCGGTCGCGACGGTCGACGGGGGAGAAGCGGCGCTCTCCCGGGACTGCGTACCACTTGATCGCCATTCGCATTAGGCTCAGAGCGAAATCGGCGTCCACGGCATCTGCGCGGCTCGCCGGCAGATAGCCGCCCGCCCGCAGCGCCGCCTTGAGGGCCTCCGCGTCCCCATGCCGAACGGCGAGAGCGATCGCCCGCTCGGCGGCCACGCGCGCGGCGTCGACGCCGCGCAAAAGGCCGAAGTCGAGGAAGCACACCCGACCGTCGGGACACAGCAGGTAGTTGCCCGGGTGAGGGTCCCCGAGCGCGATGCGGTCGCGATAAAGCAGCCCGAAGTAGAGCCGAAAGACGATCTCGCCGTAGCGGTCGCGTTGCACGTCATCGGCTCGGCGGACCGCCTCGAAGCGCTCCCCCTCGACGTACTCGGACACGAGCACGCGCCGAGTCGACAGGCTCGTGTCGACTCGCGGCACACGGACGAACGGATGTCCCCGCAGCAGCCGCCCGATGCGGCGCTGGTTCTGGGCCTCGAGCTCGTAGTCGAGCTCCTCACCGATCCGCTCGCGCATCTCCGCGGCGAGCGCCTTCGCGTCCAGGCCGGGGGCGAGCCGCTTCACGAGAGGCAGCAGCATCATCGCGTTGCGCAGATCCGTGTCGACCGCCTCCGCCACCCCGGGGTACTGGATCTTCACGGCCACGTCGTCGCCGTCGATCGTCGTGGCGCGATGGACCTGACCGATCGAGGCCGCTGCGAACGCACGCTCGTCAAAGTCGCGGAACACCCGCTCGAGCGGACCGCCGAACTCCCGGCGCATCAGCTTCTCGAGCTCCGCGAATCGAACGGCCGGGACGTCGTCGCGGAGCGCCGCGAGCCTCCGTTGCAGCTCGTCCCGCTCGTCCTCGGGAAGGCCGTCGAACTCGACCATCGAGATCATCTGACCGACCTTCATCGCCGCGCCACGCATCTGCCCGAGCTGATCGACGAGCTGCTGGACCAGCTTCGCGGTGCGCTCCTTCTGGGCCGCCGCCGCCCGCTCAGGTGTCCGGATCCGGTTGGCGGTTCGCATCCCCGCCCAGCGCAGGCCCTGCCCCGTCACGAGCCCGCCGACACGCGCCGTCCGGGCGAGTCGGCCTTTGGGCAGCTTTCCCGCCTCCCGGAGCGAATCTTCGTCCTGCGTACCCATTGACCGAGCGTAGCGGGGGTTCGGTCTCGGAACGAAAGCCGGACTCACGACCGGGACAGCCATTCCCCCGCTCGTCGCAGGCACGACCGAGGCGCCAAGCCATGTCCGCTCTGGGGGGACTAGCGGCCCTCTCGTATCTGTAGCCGGTTGCCGTCGGGGTCCTGGAACTGCGCGACGTAGCCCCAGGGGAACTCGAGCACGTCCGAGACGAACTCGACCCCGCGCGACTTCAACTCCTCGAACGTCTTCCGGCAATCGTCGGTCTCGATCGTGATCGACGCTGGGGGGCGTCCCATCGCCGGCTCGGCCTGCCCCGGTGTCCCGGGCCAGAGAACCAGCTGGAAGTCGTCCCCCTTGACGCCGACGGTCAGAAACCGCGGCCCGTCGGGTGTCGGGTTCTCAACGCGCTTCTCGAGGCCAAGGACGTTCGTGTAGAAGTCGAGCGCCTTGTCCTGGTCGCTGACGAGCACGCTCGTGTAGAAGACCTTCTCGAGCACTGCTGTTCCTCCGGTGGTCGTGGTCACTACTCCCCTGACGCGCGGCGAGCAGTGAACGTGACAGCCGAGGATGCGTCGAATCGACGAGCTCGAACGCGCGCCCCGCCGAGTTCAGCAAGGCGCTCGTCCGCGCTCCCGACCTTCTCCTCGCCCCGCCGCGGGTCACGTCTGCGGCGGGGGCGGTCGCTGGTCAGATCTGCGCGCCGACTGTCGCGGCTAGCGGGAAGCGGACGCCGGTGAGCTCCTCGGAGGCGTCCCAGAGGCGGCGGGCGACGTCCATGTCCTGGGCGGCGGCGGAGCGCCCCACGAGCTTCGGTGCGCCGCGCTGCTCCATGAACCCGCCGGGCCCGGCGAAGCTGTTGCCGGGGATGTCGGCGACGGCTGCGTGGAGCGTTGGCAGCGCGCCGCCGGCCTCGTCCTGGGCGAACAGGCGGTTGCCGATCGCCAGCAGCAGATCGAGCGACCGGCGCTCGCTGTGGGACTGGAGGTTGGTCGCCGCCCAGCCGGGGTGGGCTGCGGTCGCACGCGCATCGGAACCGACGGCAGTGAGCCGCCGCTGCAGCTCGGCGGTGAACAGCAGGTTGGCGAGCTTCGACTGGCCGTAGGCACGCCATGCGTGGTATGGCTTGCGCTCCCAGTTGAGGTCGTCGAAGTCGATCCTGCCGTACCGGTGCATACGCCTGCCTGGTCATCTTCGATCAGCTGGAAGATGACCAGAAGGCGCGGTCGGCGGCCTCGTGCAGCGCCCGGCCTGGTCGCGGTGCTTGCCGGGGAGCGCCGGGGCGGGGGTCCCCGGCGCTCCCCTTCCATTCAGGCCGCGACCGCGGCCGGCGCGGCCTCGCCGCGCTGGGCGGCTTCGGCGTGCTCGCGGCTGTCCTTGGAGGAGATCAGCGTCGCCGCCAGGAGGGCGCCCAGCAGCGCCATGCCGGCGCCGACGATGAAGGCGTCCTGGAAGCCTTCGGTGAGCGCGACGGCCGGGTTGCGCTCGCCGGTGGCGATGGCGTCGTCGGTGCGGCCGGTGGCCACGGTGGCGAGGATCGCCAGGCCGAGCGCCCCGCCGACCTGCTGCGAGGTGTTGATGAGGCCCGAGGCGAGCCCGGCCTCGTCGGGCCGCGTGCCCGTGACGGCGGCGATCGTCGTGGGAACGAACGCGAGCCCGAGGCCGACGGCGGCGAGCAGCGACGGGAACAGGATGTCCCCGACGTAGGTCCCGCCCGGGGCGCTGACCTGAGCGAACCAGACGAGCCCGGCCGCGATCAGCAGCATGCCCGCGATCAGGGTCGGCTTGAAGCCGATGCGCGTGACGAGCGTCGACGCGACGCCGGCGGACACGATGATCGTGATCGCCAGCGGCAGGTAGGCGAGGCCGGCCGTGAGCGGCTCGTAGTCGAGCACCTGCTGCATGTACAGCGAGATGAAGAAGAACATCGAGAACAGCGACATGCCGAGCAGCAGTCCGACGGCGTTCGATCCGCGCAGCGTCCGGAGCCTGAAGATCGAGAACGGCATGAGCGGATGCTTGGTACGCGACTCGATCGCCACGAACAGCGCCAGCAGCACCAGCGACACGGCGCCCAGCCCGACGGTCTGCGTCGAGCCCCAGCCGGCGTCGTTCGCGTCGACCAGCGTGTAGACGAGCAGCGACAGGCCCGCGGTGACGGACACGGCGCCCGCGATGTCGAAGGACGACCGCGAGCGGTCGCGGCTCTCGCCGAGCAGGCGCGGCGCGATCAGCGCGGCCGCGATCCCGATCGGCACGTTCACGAACAGCACCCACTCCCAGCCGAGGCCGTCGGTGAGGATGCCGCCGAGCAGCACGCCCGCGGCGCCGCCGGAACCGGCGACGGCGCCCCAGACGCCGAGCGCCCTGTTGCGCTCCGCGCCCTCGGCGAAGGTCGTGGTGACGATCGCGAGGGCGGCCGGCGAGATGAGCGCCGCGCCCAGGCCCTGCACGGCGCGGGCGACGATCAGCATCACGTCGCTCTGGGCAAAACCGCCCGCGAGCGAGGCGGCGGCGAACAGCCACATCCCGTAGATGAACATGCGTCGCCGGCCGAGCAGGTCGGCGAGGCGGCCGCCGAGCAGCAGGAAGCCGCCGAAGAAGAGCGTGTAGGAGTTGACGACCCAGGACAGGTCGCCCTGGGCGAAGTCGAGATCGCGTCCGATCGACGGCAGCGCCACGTTCACGATCGCGGCGTCGAGGACGACGACGAACTGGGCCGCGGCCAGGAGGGCCAGGGCGAGATTCTTGGAGCGGGGAGTATCTGCTGGACTCACGTGCTTCTCCGGATACGGGGGTTGAATAAACGGAACCGGAACTCCTGTTCCGTGTAGAATACGGAGTGATGGTTCCGTTTGTCAACCCCAAGAGTTAGGATCTCGCTATGGCGACGAGTGAGACCGTCGGCCCAAGCGGCGCTGCAAGCATGCGCGCGGACGCGCGCCGCAACCGGGAGAGCATCGTGGCCGCCGCACGCGACGTCTTCGCACAGTTCGGTGCCGATGCCCAGATGGACGAGATCGCGCGGCGAGCCGGTCTCGGCGTCGGCACCGTGTATCGCCACTTCCCGACCAAGGACGAGCTCGTCGGCGAGCTCCTGCGCATCAAGCTGAGCGACTACGCGGTACGCGCACGGGCCAAGTTCGAGGAGGATCCCCGGCCCTGGGAGTCGTTCGCGGATCTCCTCC
Organism: uncultured Thermoleophilaceae bacterium; assembly: GCA_963812915.1. Classification (GTDB taxonomy): domain Bacteria; phylum Actinomycetota; class Thermoleophilia; order Solirubrobacterales; family Thermoleophilaceae; genus JACVRW01. Next base: position 16,965 of record CAWEXB010000001.1, read on the forward strand.
GTGAACAGGCCGATATCGCTTCCCGGGACGCATCGCAGCAGCGCATGATCTTCGCGATGACGGCCGAGGCCGTGGCGCAGGCGCAGTCCACCGTCGCCGAGCTGATCGAGGCCACGCAGGCGCTGATCGATCGTGCCAAGGAGGCGGGCGAGGTTCGCGAGGATCTCACGGTCGACGACGTTCGCACCCTGAACTGCGGCCTCGGAAGCATCATGGCGGCGGACGCACTCGGGGTCATGCCCTACGACTGGCGCCGCCATCTGGAGTTCGTGCTCGCGGGCATGCGGGCGTGTCCTGATCCAGAGAAGCCCTATAGCTCCGCCTGGTCGTCGAAGCGTTCACGGGCGGGCATGTTTTTCAGGCCGTTCGCCTCGGGTCGAAGAGCAGGAGTCTCATGTCTGCGCGCCTGCTGTTCGTCCGCAGCAGGCGCCGACCGAGCGTGGGTCAGAGTGCCGCGTTCAGATGCGCAACGGAGAAGCGAGATCACTGATCGCATGAGCGACTCTCCGGAGGGGGCAACCGGCCAGCCCAACTCGCTAGAGTCCCCGTGCCATTCGTGTATCCGCACGGGAGAGGGGAGATACGCATGCGTAGGGTTTTGGGGATAGGCGTCGTCTTGGTGGTGCTTCTTGCGGTAGCAGGACTGGCGTCGGCCGGAGAAAACCGAAACTACTTGGTGCACCTGAACGGCGACACGGAGGTACCCGCGAACGCCTCGCGGGCAGCTGGGCAGGCGGTCTTCAAACTGAGCAAGGACGGCACGTCGCTCGACTACAGGTTGATCGTCGCCAATCTGGACAATCCGATCGCGGCGCACATCCACGTCGGTCCGCCGGGCGTGAACGGCCCCGTGGTCGCGTTCCTCTTCGGGCCCGCTCCGGCCGGAGGTGGGACCGCGAACGGCGTGCTCGCGAGGGGCACCATCACGGCGGCGAATCTCGTCGGGCCGCTTGCTGGTCAGCCGTTTTCGGCGCTCATCGAGCTCTGAACTCTGGCAACGCGGACGTCAACGTGCACACGAATGACGGTGTGCCTCCTGCCGGCGCGGGCCCGGGGGATCTCCCGGGCGGGGAGATCCGCGGGAACTTCTAGGATCTGGTTCGACGTCGGGAAGCTGAGAGACTGGGGCAGGCCGCCGGTCCGCCCCCCGCTCGAGTAGCGAACACCAGTTCTCTGCCGAGCGTGCTGGTCACTGCTGCATCCTTGGATCGTGCGTAGGGTCGGCGTACATGGGAGGGCAACCGTGATCGATGGCTTCGGGGCGCAGTTCGTAGTGCCAGGGTTCGTTGCTGTAGATCTGGCACAGCCCGTACTCGGCGCCGTGCTCGGACAGCCACGCCGTGGCATCGAAGGGCCCAATGTCGACCGCGTCCCCCGACACGTGAGCAGACGTCTCCGCGGTGGCCACCCACCGGGCGGCTTCCTCTTCGGATCCGTACTCGGAGACCGCCTCACGAAGAAGCTGATCCTGGTACTCCGGGGAACGCCAGCCACTATCGACGAAGAACTCGACCCCGTCGTCCGCGGCATCAGTTGCAGCTTGGCGCAGGGCACCGAGCAGATCGGGGTCGAGGTTGGCTACACCCGGAATCTCGTCATCAAAGACCGTCGTGCCGTCGGGGACGGCACCGTCAGCCTCGCCAAGCGCACCACGGTGCTCACTGCGAAGACCACGGTGCTCACTGCGAAGGACGTCGATGGGTGATGCGGCCGTCGAGGACGAGGACGCCAGCAACTGGTAGCCGAGGGCTGCGGCGATCGCCGCGATGACGACTAGCAGGCCGGCGACACGGATCCTGCGAATCCGAATCCGACGGGTCGTTGTTCGTGCTGGTTCGCTGTAGGTCATGCCTCCAGTCAAGGCAGCGTGGTGTTGCCAGCACGTATGTGGTTTTCGATATGCCGACGATATGCGCCAGCTCGTAGCATCGGAGCATGCGTGTGTTGATCGTTGAGGACGAGCCCTATATGGCGGAAGCCATCCGCGATGGCCTACGCCTGGAAGCGATCGCGGCAGACATCGCAGGTGACGGCGACACCGCTCTGGAGCTGCTGAGCGTCAACGCCTACGACATCGCCGTCCTCGACCGAGACATCCCCGGACCTACCGGCGACGAGATCGCCAAACGCATCGTCGCCTCCGGCAGCGGCATGCCGATCCTCATGCTCACCGCTGCCGACCGTCTCGACGACAAGGCCTCCGGGTTCGAGCTCGGCGCCGACGACTACCTCACGAAGCCGTTCGAACTCCAAGAGCTCGTGCTCCGTCTCAGAGCGCTCGACCGCAGGCGCGCCCACAACAGGCCACCCGTGCGAGAGATCGCAGGTCTGCGGCTGGATCCGTTCCGCCGCGAGGTCTACCGCGACGGCCGCTACGTCGCGCTGACCCGGAAGCAGTTCGCAGTGCTCGAAGTCCTCGTCGCTGCCGAAGGCGGTGTCGTCAGCGCCGAAGAGCTACTGGAACGGGCGTGGGATGAGAACGCAGACCCGTTCACCAACGCCGTGCGCATCACGGTCTCGGCACTGCGCAAACGCCTCGGCGAACCCTGGATCATCGCCACCGTGGCCGGCGTCGGGTACCGCATCGACACGCAACCAGACACCGGGCGTGAGGGAGGAGACCGTGGATAGAGCCCCTGGTTTGAGCGTTCGCCTCAAACTCACCCTCAGCTACGCCGGCTTCCTCATGCTCGCAGGTGCCTTGCTGCTCGCGGCCGTGTGGGTGTTCCTCCTGCGATACATACCCGACGAGTGTGACCTACGGCCTCCCGGTGGCTTCGTACCCAACCGCTCCGACCTCCTGCACGGCTTCGCGCCGGCCGCGGCCATCGTGCTGGCGTTCCTGCTGGTGTTCGGTCTCGCTGGGAGGGTGGCTTCTCGCCGGCCGCATGCTCGCCCCCCTGACCCGCATCACAGACGCCACACGCATGGCCGCGACCGGATCGCTCTCCCACCGAATCCAGCTGGAGGGCCGCAAAGACGAGTTCCGCGAACTCGCCGACGCCTTCGACACCATGCTCGCGCGGCTCGAAGCACACGTCGCCGAACAGCAGAGATTCGCAGCCAACGCCTCCCACGAACTGCGCACCCCGCTGGCGATCACGCAGACACTTCTCGACGTGGCCCGCAACGATCCGAACCGCGACAACGGCGAACTCGTCGACCGCCTCCACGCCGTCAACACCCGAGCGATCGACCTCACTGAAGCATTGCTCCTGCTCAGCCGCGCCGACCAGCGGTCCTTCACCCGAGAACACGTCGACCTGTCCCTCATAGCGGAAGAAGCCACTGAAACGCTCCTCCCCCTCGCAGAAAAACGCGGCCTCACCATCGAGACCTCCGGCGACATGACCCCCACCATCGGCTCACACGCGCTCCTGCTGCAGATGACTACGAACCTCGTGCACAACGCGATCGTCCACAACCTGCCTGAACAGGGCACCGTGTGGGTCACGACCAGCGTTCACCCCAAGAGTGTGGTGCTCACTGTCGAGAACACCGGCGAGAAGCTCACCCCACAGTTGGTTTCCACGCTTGTCGAGCCGTTTCTTCGCGGCACCGAACGCATACGCACCGACCACGCAGGTGTCGGCCTCGGCCTGGCAATCGTCAAGAGCATCACCCAAGCACACGACGGAACCCTCACCCTCACCCCCCGGGCCGCTGGCGGGCTCCGCGTCACGGTGCAACTACCCGCCGCGCCACCGCACACTGGCAGATGACGATCAGGGGAATTGCCGCACGCCCGAGAGGAATAGTCAAGGCCTGTGGATCAGCGTGACGTCACACGGGGTGAGTGCGATGTGCCGCTCGGGATCGCCGTTTCCGGGATCTGCGCTACGGCGATGGCAGATCGCCTGCCGGATCGCTCGGTCAGCTCAGATGGTGAACTTCATCGCGATCATCGTCCGTCGCTCCGGTGCGACTGAGCTTGAAGCCATGCTGATCTACTCGATGAGCGTCTCGGTGGACGGCTTCATCGCCGACCGCGAGGGCGCGTTCGACTGGACGGTCCCTAGCGACGAGCTGTTTCGCTTTCACCTCGCGCAGGTACGCGAGCTCGGCGGGTATCTACTCGGCCGCAGGCTCTACGAGACGATGCTGGTGTGGGAGACGGATCCGTCCCTGCGCGACAACGAAGCTAGGTCCGCGTTCGCCGATGTCTGGTGCGCAATCCCGAAGATCGTCTTCAGCCGCACGCTCGACAGCGTCCAGGGCAATGCCCGGCTCGCCGAGGGTCGGTGGCCGAGGAGGTCGCCGCGGCGCTCGACGCGACCGACAAGGACGTCTCGATCGGCGGCGCCGGCCTGGCCGCGGCGGCCATCGAGCTCGGCCTCGTCGAGAGCTGCGCGTGTTCCGCTACCGGTGTGTCGGTGGCGGCACGCCGTTCCTGCCGCCGGTCACCGAAGACGTCCCGCTGAACCTGATCGAGACCAGGACGTTCGGCTCGCGCGTGATCTACGAGCGCTACGGGCGCGCCCGCGATGAGTCGGACTGACACCGCCGTCCGAGTCATCAACGCCTCGCCGGGCCGGGGTGTTCGCCGCGCTGACCGAGTCCGAGGAGTTGGGTTGGGGACCTGGCGGTTTCCTGCCGTTCTGCAACACGCGGCTGCTGGGGACGGTTGAGAGGAGTCGTCCGGCCCGGGCCTCGCTACTGGGGCAGCGAGCCGGGCGGACGAGCCTGAACCCTGTCCGCCGAACGCGGCGTATAGCTCATACGTGAACCTTCTACTCACCGGAGCGGCTGCCATGCTCACAGCCGTCATCGTCATCGTCGTGGGGGCCGTCGTCGCGGGACCGGCGACTGCTATCGCCGCTGTCGCCGAGGTGCTCCGCTTCGGCGGGGGCGGCTACGATCGCGCCGCCGCGATCGTGGCGGACGGCGGCGGCAACAGCTACGTCGGCGGCTCCGTCGAGTTGCGCGAGGGGGCGAGCTCGTTCGCGGTGGTCGAGCTTCGGGCTGACGGCGCGACGCGCTGGACCGCGCGCTAAGACGGCTTGCGCGGCGGCGTCGGGCGGCCAGGCCGACGCCGTCGCCATCGATGCCGCGGGCAACGTGTATGCCGCGGGATACATCGGCGACGGCGTCATGTTCAACACGAACTACGACTACCTCGTCGTGAAGTTCGGCCCGGACGGGACGCAGCGCTGGGCGCAGCGCTACGACGGCCCGGGCGTGGACAGCGACTTCGCCGAGCAGGTTGTCGTCGACGCTGCGGGCAACGTGTACGCGACCGGCTTCTCCTATGGCGCGGACTTCGATTACGACTGGACGACGCTCAAGTTCGCGGCCGACGGCACGCTGCGCTGGGAGCGCAGGCTTGACGCGCCGGGACGGTCGGACGACCGCGCGGCCGACATGGCGCTGCTGCCCAATGGCAACGTCGTCGTTTCCGGCGTGACCGAGCCCGGCGGTGAGCAGTTTCCCGACAACGACGCCGAGACGGTCGCGTACGACCCGCAGGGGACGATCGTCTGGCAGGCGCGCTGGAGCGACACGGCCGCAAGCCACGAGTTCGTCTTCGACCTCGATGTGGATGCATCCGGCCGGATCGCCATCACGGGCACGACGACAGGAGAACACGAGCCCGTATGTCCCGCCGTTCCCGCTCACGCTGCGCTATGACGCCGGCGACGCGCTCCTCCAGACGATCCGCAGCGACGGCGGCGCGTCGGTCGACGTCGACACCGCCGGCAACGTCTTCGTCGCGGGCACGTTCGTGACGTCGCAGTCGACGGTCGCCAAGTTCAGCGCGAGCGGCGCGCGCGTCTGGTCCGCGCCGCTGACCGTCGGCGCCGGCGACGCGCTGTCACGGCCGTCCGTCGCGGCCGACTCGGCGGGCGCAGTCACCGTCGCGGGCACGGCGAGCGACACCAGCACGGGCTCCGGCGACTACCTGACGATCCGGTTCGCGCCCGACGGCCGCGAGCTGTGGCGCCACCGCTTCGGCGGGGTGGCCGACCCCGGCCAGCAGGACCAGGTCGAGGGCGTCGCGATCGACGCCGCCGGCGCCGCGCTGGTCACCGGCACCTCGTGGAACGGCTACCTCTCGATCGGCGGGACCGCGACCGACATCGTCACGCTGAAGTTCGGCGACGCCAACTCGGCCCCCGCGCTGGTCGCGCCGAGCCGGCTCGAGGCCAGCGCGCTGTCGGCGACCCAGATCGGGCTGCGCTGGCAGGACGGCGGCGGCACCGAGGACGGCTTCCGCATCGAACGGTGCGCGGGAACCAGCTGCACCGCGTTCGCGCAGATCGCGGTCGTCGGTCACGACGTGACCAGCTACGTCGACGGCGGGCTGGCACGCAACACCGCGTACTCATATCGCGTGCGGGCGTCCAACGCCGGCAGCGTCTCGACATACTCGAATACGGCGACCGCGAAAACCCGTCGCAAGTGACCGCCAGGACGGCCAGCGACGTCGCCGGGCCGCACGCGGGGTGAAGCCACAGCCTGGACTGCCATGCCTCTCCGCAGCGTCGAGTGCGACGGTCCAGTGCTCAGCGACGTCGTAGAACCGGCGCGAAGAGATCGAGCTGAGCCGCGAGCGGTTGCTGCTGCCGCCGAGCTCACGGAGTGGCTGCCCGAGGATCACGTCGCCTCCGTGCCGCGGCCTCCGGCCTGCCCCGTCAGCCGGCAGAGCGTGGGCGCGCCGGCCTCGAGGTAGCAGCGCGGGTCGCGCCGGCTTCGCATGCGCAGCTGGCCGTAGCGGCTTCGCGCCAAGGGAGGCGAACGTGTGGGTTCAGAGCCGTCGGCCGGAGTGCGGCCCTGCGCTCTCGTGTTGGTCATGGCCGGCCCGCTCAGTCCGAGCGCCGCCGGTCCGCGACGCCACATGCACGGTTGGGCGACCGGTGAGCGGAGGGCGGTGGCGCCGCTTTCCCGCAAGCGGAAACGAGGGGCCGGCCACGTGCCGTGCCCTCGGCGTTCGGAGACGTGAAGAGGGCGGCCGTAGCCGCCCTCTCCGGTCGAGTCGCTGCCGCGCGTGGACTACGGCGACGGCAGCGTGAACTCCGACGTCTGCGGGTTCAGGTACGGCAACTTCCTGGCACCGGCGTCCCACTTGCCGGACAGGTTCCAGACCAGAAGCCCGCGCGTGATGTCGGACTCGTAAATCCAGCCGTTGTAGTAGTAGGTCGACCAGTCGCCGCCGAGCTGAGTCGGCACGAGCGGCGCCGGATCGGCGAACGCGACCTCGACGGCGTTCGCGGGATCGGTGAAGTCGACCACGCTGATGCCCGCCTGGTAGTTGCCGCCGACCAGCAGATACCGCTTGTCGGTGGGCACGACATTGTAGTTGTGGACCGTGCAGTTCTCCGTCGACCCCTGGGGACGCGGCAGGACGAACTGTCCGAGCTTGGCGCCCGTCTGGGCGTCATAGAAGAACCAGCTCTTCTTGGCGGCCGGGTCGGACGCCTCGCACTCGGGCAGCGAACCGCCGCCGGGCTCCCAGCCGAGGATCAGCACCTCGCCGTCCCAAGTGAAGCCGGCGGAGTGCCAGTTGCCGTTACAGAGCGGGTTGCCCGGCTGGTTGCAGACACCGGGCTCGGAGACCGTGTAGAGCAACACCGGCTCCGTGAGGCTCCCGCCGGGGAACTGGTTGGCCCCGATGTCGAACACGTTGGTGTGCTCATGGGCGGCGCACGCCAGCAGGTTGGCGTCGCCGAGGATCACCCCCGAGTCATGGCAGCCCATGGCCTCGTGCAGCTCGATCTCCTGCGGCGTCGTCGGGTTCGCCGGGTCATCGAGCGGGATCTCGAAGACGTGGAACGCCTCCTGCTCGCCGGTCGCGCAGAAGCCCGCGGACTGGTTGTAGACCACGAGCGTGCCCGCGTCGAGGTCCGGGACGGCGGTGATCGTGTGCGAGCCGCAGCCTAGTGCGTCGGCACCGGCTCGGTTGCTGATCTCGAGGCTGCCGACCAGCACGGGGTCCGTGGGGTCGCTGATATCGAAGATGTGCACGCCTTCGAACCCGGTGGGCACCGGCTGGCCGTCACAGGTCGATCCCGCCGGTGCCGCCGAGTTCCACGCGCGCACGAGGATGTCCTCGTAGACGACGATGTCGCCCTGGTTGCCGTTGCAGTCGGTGAACGAGATTTCGCGTGGGTTCGCCGGCGAGGCGATGTTGATGATGCGGAAACCCTCGTAGTGGCCATGGAAGGCGAGGTTGCCCCAGAAGGCCAGGTCGGAGTTGGCAGTGAACGTCAGCCCGGGCAGGTTCGGCGTGTTGCCCTGTGGCGAGTAGCCCTGCGGATGCATGTTCTGCGTGTAGTTGAACGTCGACACGGCCTGGCGAACGCTCGGCTTCTGAGCACTCGCCGACGCCAGGGGCAACAGCAGCCCAAGAAGCGCGACGGCACCCAAGATGACCGAGCGTTTGAGCACGGATGACCTCATGCAGCTCCCCTCACTTTGAGATGGCCAGCTTTCCTACGGTCCGAAGCGGCGCATCGACAGCCGGCAGCATCGCTACGGCAATGAAGACGAATACGGCGCGCAACCCTCCCACTGCGAGTCTTCTCCGCGTTTCCCTTCCCCCTGCTGTCAACGTGCGGATCCGTCCGCCGCTTGACCGCTCACCGCCGAACTCACTGTCGAAATACTTCCCAGTCCCCCCTGCGCGTATACGGCCGACTCGGAACTTTTGCCACTACGGCTAACCGAGTGCACCAATCTGTCCATGAGGGCCGCGCCCCGGTGCTGCTCGCGTCGGAAAAGGAGCCGTCCGCAGTCACGCGGTCGGCTCCGGCGTCGCTGCTGCGTCTGGAAGGCGCAGTCACGCGTTGGCTCCCGAGAGTCCGTTGTCGCCAGGCCGCCCGAGGGGCAATGAGACGACACTGCGCGAGCGTCCGCGTCCTCTCGGCTCGGGGGCGAATCCTCGAGTGGTCTGTCTTCGCTTGGCATGGACGCTCCATACCCGCCCGGGCCCCGCACCGTGCTGGTCGTCGAAGACGACGACGCCACGCGCGCCTTCCTGCTCGACAACCTGGCCGCCGACGGCTTCAAGGTCGCCGGCGCCAGCGGGGCGGGGGAGGGGCTGCGGGCGATCGAGGTGCGCCAGCCCGCGCTGGTAGTGCTCGACCTGCTGCTCGACGACGGCAGCGGCTTCGCCCTGCTAGACCGCGTCCGAGCGGCGGACGGCTCCTCGTCGCGTATCGACCCCGACCTCCCGGACGAGGCGACGAAGGGCTTTCTGGCCGACAATCTGGCCGCCGACGGCTTTCGGGTAGCGAGCGCGGGGACTGCGGCGGAGGGGCTGCGTGCGATCGAGGTGAGGCGGCCGGCGCTCGTTCTGCTCGACCTGCGGCTCGAGGGCGGCAGCGGCCTCGACGTGCTCGACCGTGTGCGCGCCGCCGACGGCCTCGCGACCCGCATCGACCCGGATCTGCCCGTGATCGTGCTGACCGGCCGGGCGGGCGAGGCCGACCGGGTGCGCAGCTTCGAGCGCGGGGCGGACGATCACTGTCGAAGCCGACGCGTTCATTGTTTTCCGCATTGGAGAGCCGCATCCCGGCTGCACGCTCGCTCCACATCCGCGTCTATCGCATGCTCTCGGGCGGCGTGATCACGGAGAGAACTCGCGGCTTCCCTCGATCGATGCGGTACATCGTCACGCCGCCAGCGGTCGTGTTGCCGTTTGCGTCGAACTCGAAGCTGCCGAGGATGCCGTCCTTGACGCGCGTCCGGAACAGGTTCCTGGTGACCGACGTCCGAGTACCGTCGGAGGCCGCGATCGCGTCCAGCAGCACCTCCGTGGCCTGGGCCATGGCGGCGGAGGGCGGCGCTGCCTGCCTCCCGATCGCCTGCTCGAAGGCTTCGACAAAACGGCGCCCTGCGGGGGGAAGGCGTGCGGGGTGCACGACCGGGAAGCTGACCACAACACCCTCGGCAGACCGACCCGCTTGCTGGATGAGCGCTTCCGCGGGGAAGCCGTCCGGTGCGAGGATCTGGACGCGCGGGCCGAGGGCCGCACGCAGATCTCTCACGAGCGCGGGCCCGCTCATGAGGGAGGATGCCACCGAGAAAGACCCCGTCGGCCCCGGACCTCTCGATCCGCTTCGCCAGCATCCTTGAAGTCACGGCCGCGAAGCTCCCAGCCCGCGGACCCGGCGATGTCGACTCCGAGCTTCCTCGCGGTACTCTCGGACACTCGCGGCGATCGCGATTCCGTACGGCTCTTGGTCATTCAGGACGTACAGCCTCCTGACGCCGAGCCGCTTGGCCATCAGGGCGTGGGCGGCGCCCTGGACGTCGTCCGCGGCCACTACTCGTGCGAAGTTGCGGACACCGCGGGGGTAGTAGGACTGGGGCTCTCCGGGAAGAGTGCCGGGGCCCTCGTGCGTGAGGCCAACCACGGTGGCGGAGGCGCTGATCGCGGCGAGCGGGCCGCCGCGGGCTCTGTTCAGTATCGGAACCTCGACCGCCGCGCAGCCAGAGGTGTACGGGCCGATGACCCCGAGCACCGTGGGCGCGTTCGCAAAGGCACGCGCATTCCTGCGGCAGGTCGCGGGTGTTCCGCCGAAGATGCTGGCGACGCTCGAGGTCGTCGCAGGACTGATAGCCGACGCTGTACCTGCCGGCCCTGAAGTCGTGCCGAGCGAGCACGAAGCGCACGGCATCGCTGAACTGCAGGGACTGGACGAGGCTGGGGGGCGCCTGCAACGGGAGGTCGGACACGATCAGGAACCGCGGCGACCCGTTCTCTGCGAACTCGACCGGAGTGCAGAAGCTCTGTGAGATCGCGCCCGGCACCCGGATCGTTCGTCCTCGAGAGGCGGGTCCGGCCCTGAAACCCGGCTGGACGGATACCCAAACCCGTCCCTGGCTAACGGCCACGCCCGGTCGGAGCGCCACCTACCGGGAATCGAGCGAACAGCGCCGGTGCGCGGATCGATTCGCACCACGGTGCCCTCGCCGCTCAGCGCAACCCAGACAGCGCCAGCTCCGGTCGCGATCGCGCTCGGAGTGCTGCCGACGCCGAGCGGGATCGTTGCTGTCACCGCGCCGAGCCGCGGGTCGATGCGCGTGACGCTCGGAGTGTTTTGATTCAGTACCCAGACCGCGCCTTCGCCGGCAGCGACGGCGACCGGTACGGGTTTCGTCGAGGCCGGGGCGTCCTACTACGGCGATGCGGGCTCGGACCGATCCGCTCTTCGGATCGATCTGGAGCACCCTCGCCGACGCGCTACTGATCGCCCAGACCCCGCCTGCGCCGACCGCGACGTCGTCGAGTAGGCGCCGCAGATCGAACACCCTGACGACGCTGGCGTCGCGCTGATCGAGCTTCAGCAGCCGCTTGGTCCCAGCCGCAACCCATACCGCGCCTCGTCCGGCGTCCACGCCGGCGCCGGACTGAAAGGCAGGCCGTTTCTCGGCCCGGAGCGCAAGCCGCTTCGCCACGGACCCGTAGGCTGCATCCACCTTGACGAGCACGCGCGCTTCCAGGTCGAGCAGCCAGACCGCGTCCTTCGTGGCGACGAGGTCGTCGGGAGCGGCATTCGCGGGAACGACCTTGGTCACGGAGCGCGTGCGGCCGTTGATGCGCGAGATCGTTCGGCTGGCGCTGCTGGTGACCCAGACTGATCGGCCGTGCGCGGCGACGAGCGAGGGTTGCCCGGGGATGGGTACCTGGCCGACGATCCGGTTCGATCCTGGGTCCAATATGGCTACCGAGTCCGGCGCGACCTGGGCGAGCCCGCCGCCGGGCTCACCGTCCCGCGTCAGCTCGAGCACGCCCGCCGCCGCAGCAGCGAGTAGCAGCACGGCGCCGCCGAGCACCAGCCGCCGGCCGACGCGAAGCCGCTTCGCTCGGCGAGCCGGCGGCTCGAACCCGAGCGCCGAGGAGGCATCGGCTAGGAACTCGCCGCAGCTTGCATAACGTCCCTCCTTCTCCTTGGCCAGCGCTCTTGCGAGCACGGCGTCGAGCTCCGGGTGGCGGCTCAGGGAGGGCGGGTGCTCTTGCATGTGAGCCCAAAGCGTCTCCGCCTCCGTCTCGTGCCGGAACGGTGGCGCGCCGTCCAGGCACTCGTACAGCACACAGGCGAGCGCGTAGCAGTCGGTGCGGCCGTCCACCTTCTCGCCGCGGATCTGCTCGGGCGACAGGTAGTCGAGCGTGCCGACCGCCCGCCCCGTGTCGGTCGAGGCCCCGCCGACGTGCTTGCTGATACCGAAGTCCGTAAGGTAGGCGTGCCCCTCCTCGTCGAGCAGCACGTTGGCGGGTTTCACGTCGCGGTGGACGAGGCCGCGCCGGTGGGCCGCGTCCAGCGCATCGGCTACCTGAGTCAGCACCGCCAGCGCTTGCTCGGGCGCCAGCCTCCCATCGCGCTCGATCACGGACTTGAGATCCCTGCCCTCGACGTAGCGCATCGCCAGGAACAGCTGCCCCTCGTACTCGCCCGCCTCGTAGATGGGCACTACGTGCGGGTGGTCGAGAGCCGCAGCCAGCCGCGGCTCCTTCAGGAAGCGGCTGCGAAAGCGCTCGTCCTCCGCCAGCTCGGGCGCAATCAGCTTCAGCGCCACCGGGCGGTCGAGCGAGAGGTCGGTTGCCCTGTACAGCACCCCCATACCGCCGCGCCCGAGCAGCGACTCGACCCGGTAGCCGGCGAACGTCGAGCCGGGACCGAGAGCGACGCTCATGATGCGTTGGCCGTCATCGACCAGCCGAAGCGAGTGAGCGTCTCGGGCGGCGCCAGGCCACCCGGTCGCGGTCCTCTGCGGACCAGCACCGTCGGCGCAGGCGGGGACTCGACCAGCGCGCCGCGGACCCGGCCGAGGCCCTCCTGCCGCCAGCGCTCGGAAAGGCCAGCGACGAGCAGGCCGGCTCCCTCGGCGAGGGCGGTGACTTCTTTGCGTCCTGGTTTGGCGAGGAGCGGCTCGGCCGCGATACCGGCGACCCGCTGGACGATCAGCGAGGCGTCGGAAAGGAGGCGGCTCGCGTCGCGGCCGTCTTTGCGGCCGTCGGACGCCGCGCCGATCAGCCGCAGCGGACTGGCCGTGGCGTGCGCGATCCAGGCACCCAGCTCGAGCGCCGCCCAGTCGTGCCAGCCGGCGCCGAAGGGGACCACTACTGGCCCTGCGCGGAGCGAGCCGCCGGCTTGAACGAGCATGGCCACGTCGCACGCCGCCTGCTCGAGGACGAGGGCGACTTCGCCTTCCAGCGGCGAGGGAGCCGCGTCCATGAGCAGCAGGTCGACGTTCTCCCGAGAGGCGAGGCGAACGACGTCCCTCGCGGGCGCCGGCGACGAGAACGCGGCGGTCCTGACGGCAAGGCCGTCGGCTAGGACGTCGGCCCGAAGCTTGGCGAGTGCGACTGTCGCGGCCGCGAGATCCGCCTTCTCGACTACACGCGCGATGAGCAGCTCGCGCGGTTGCTGCGACGTCGCGAGCGGCGCCGCCAAGCGGACGAGCGTCTCGACGTCCTCGAGCCGTTCGGGGACGATCAGTAGCGATCGATCGGGGGCCGGGGACTGCCTCGCGAGCGACGGCCTCGGCACATCCTGCATCAGGTCGAGCGCAGGGTCCTGGGTCAGGATCGCCTGCTCGAGCCGCTTCAGTTCCTCGCTCGGCTCCAGGCCGACCTGCTCCGAGAGCTCACGCCGAGCCCTGCGGTACGTGTCGAGCGCCTCGGCTTGGCGCGCCGAGCGGTAGAGCGCGAGCATCAGCCGACAGCGCAAACGCTCCCTGAGGGGGTGCTCGGCCACGAGCGCCTCCAACTCGCCGACGAGCTCCGCGTGGCGGCCGCTGGCCAGATCGGCCTCGATCCGCTGCTCGAGCGCGACCCAACGCAGCTCCTCGAGCCGGGCAATCTCCGCCTGGACGAACGGCTCGTACGTTAGGTCGGCCAGCGCCGGCCCGCGCCAGAGCGACAGCGCTCGGCGCAGCTTCTGTGCCGCGTCATGCGGATCCGCATTCCTGGCCTCGCCCAGGAGGCGCTCGAAGCGAGCGAGATCGAGCTCCGAGTGGTCTACCTTCAGCACATAGCCGGGTGCCCGGGTGACGAGCCGGCCCTCCCCGAGCTCCTTCCGCAGCTTCGACACGTAGACCTGGATGCTCTTCGCAGCGGTCAGCGGCGGCGCCTGACCCCATAGCGCGTCCATCAGGCGGTCGGTTGAGACCACCTGGTTCGCGTGCAACAGGAGAACCCCGAAGAGCGAACGCTGTCGACCGCCGCCGAGCGCGAGCAACCGATGCTGCTCGATCACCTCGAGTGGGCCCAGAAGACGGAATTCCATGTGCGGTCAACCGACGAGTCACAGCGACCGTACCACCGAACCATGGGGACATACAGGTGCCGCGCGGACGCCCGATTTACCGCTCTCTACCCATCCCCACCGCGGACCTTAACCGCCAAGGCACAGGATGCAGCAAGCGCTCCCGAGGAAAGGAGGAATCCATGACAGGAGCCCATCAAAGGAGACACCGATGAAGAGAACACGCATATTGGTAATCGCCGGCCTGGCCACGGTCTGCGGCGCCGGGGCTGCATTCGCGGCGCACGTAAGCGAGGTCGATCCAGCCACCGTGCCGACCGGCACGCTGGTCGCGCACAACAAGGTCGACGGTATCCGGATCTCCTCGATCGCGCGAGCGGTCGATGATGGCAAGGCCGACGTCTTCATCACGCACGCCCGATTCGCGCCAGGCCAGGACACCGGTTGGCACACCCACCCCGGACCGGTCTTCGTCCAGGTCGTCAAGGGATCTCTCACGTACCAGGACGCCCGGCACGACTGCATGCCACGGACATACCAGGCGGGCCAGGGCTTCTTCGATCGCGGGCACGGCCACGTCCACCGCGCCGTCGCCGGAGCATCCGGGGCGGAGTTCTACCCCGTCTTCGTGCTGCCGCCCGGGTCCGCGGCCCACATCATCCCCGCCCCGGCGCCGGAGGAGTGCACCGCCGGAGGCGAGGGCGCTGAGGACTCGGGCGACCATGACGACTCAGACGACGACGATGAGCGGGATGAGGAGGAGGACGATTAGCCCGCGCATCAACGTAAGTGGCGCCAGACCGAGGATCGATAGGGACACCGTGATCCCGGACGCCCCGGCCGGCCGGCCGGGGCGTCCCTCGGGGCAGGCGCCGCCATCATCGCTTGCCTGAAACGGGGGCGAGCCTTGCGCCCGGGGCCCTTCACCCGGCGTGGACGTCGCCCGAAACTCGCCTGGTGCTCGTCGTCGAGGACGACGACGGCGACGCGCGCCTTCCTGCTCGACAACCTGGCCGCCGACGGCTTTCAAGGTCGCCGGCGCGAGCGGGGCGGGGGAGGGGCTGCGGGCGATCGAGGTGCGCCAGCCCGCGCTGGTAGTGCTCGACCTGCTGCTCGAGGACGGCAGCGGCTTCGCCCTGCTAGACCGCGTCCGAGCGGCGGACGGCCTCTCGTCGCGTATCGATCCCGACCTCCCGGTGATCGTGCTGACCGGCCGTGCGGGCGACGCCGACCGGGTCCGCAGCTTCGCCAGGGGAGCGGATGATCACCTTTCGAAGCCGTTCCTCTACGCCGAGCTGCTCGCGCGCATCCGGGCGGTGCTGCGACGCGCCGAGGGGCGCCGGCGGCGGGGTGTGCTGCGCGTCGGCGAGTTGACCGTGGATCCGTTGACGAGGAGCGTGCGGCTTGGCGGACGGCGGGTCGAGCTGTCGGCCAAGGAGTTTGCGCTGCTGCACGCGCTCGCGGAGGAGCCCGCCCGCGTGTATGGGAAGCAGGAGCTGCTGCGCGACGTCTGGGGCTTCCTATCGGCTGGCAACACGCGCACGCTCGACGCCCACGCCTGCCGGCTGCGCAAGAAGCTGGTGCCGTCGTCGCGGCCGTGGGTCGTGAACGTGCGCGGTGTCGGCTACAAGCTCACGGAGGCGCTATGAGCGCGGTGGGGCTCGCCTGCGTGACGGCCGCGGTGCTCTGTCTGGGCGTCGGTCTCGTCGCACTTCGGATGCTTCGTCGGCGCCTCGGGCTCGTCGCCCGCGCGGAGCACGAGCTGCGCGGACCCGCGATGGCCCTGGCGCTGGCGTGCGAGCGGATAAGGCGCGACCCGGCGGCGGCAGGTCACGCCGATGTGCTCGAGGCGCAACTCGAGCGTCTGCGCGCGGGACTCGCCGACCTCGGCGCCGCCCGGCGCGGCCGGCGGGCCCCCGGCGGTCCGCTGACGTCCGTGGAGCTGAGTCCGTTCGTCCGCGCGGCGCTCGAGCCGTGGCGGGAGGCGCTCCGGCGCTGCTCGCTGGAGTGGCGGGCCGGACCCGCCACCGCGCTGACAGACCGGGGTCGCCTCGCCCAGGCGCTCGGGAATCTTCTGGCGAACTCGGCGGAGCACGGCGCGGGCGAGCTGGACGTCCGAGCACGGCGGACGTCCGGCGGCATCCGGCTCGAGTTCCGAAACCGCAATGGCCGACAGGCGCGGGCCGGCCGGCCGAGACGGCCGTGGGAACGGCGTCGCGATCGCTTCCCAGGCCGCGCGTGACCTGGGCGGACGGCTGCTGGTCGACGTGCACGCGGCCGGGACGCTCGCGGTTCTGGAGCTGCCTGAGCGGCCCGCTCGGGACCGAGCCGACCCCTCCTCAGCCGACCGTCCGGAACCGGAACGTGGCGCGCGGGCGCCGGGGCCGGGCACGCCGGGCCCGGATCTCGCCGCGTGACGGCGAAGCGGCGGCGGGCGGCCGTCCTGCTCACGCTTGCGCTCGCGAGTGGCGGCCTCGCCGCTTCACAGGTTCGGCAGCGCGAGCGTAGCGTCGAGGCGCGGGTCGGGCCGCTCGTACCGGTGCTCGTTGCGACGCGCGATCTCCCAGCCGACACTCGGATCGGGCGCGGGACGCTCGCACTGCGACGCGTGCCGGCGAGCTACGCCCCTCCGGACGCGCTCCGAGGCTCGGCCGCACTCGCGGGGGCGAGGACGGCGGCCGCGGTTGCGGCGGGCGGCTACGTCACCGCGGGACACCTTCAAGGCCCCGGCGGGGGCGGGTCGCGTGGAGCGGCGCTCCGCCGTGGGGAGCGAGCGGTCGAGCTGGCGGTCACGGGTGGCGGCGCTCTCGCGGGGACGGCACCCGGCGCCCGCGTGGACGTCATCGTCTCGACCGAAGCGCACGAGGGCGCGGGGCGGGCGTTCGTCGCGCTCGAGGACGTCGAGCTGCTGGGCTTGCGCGGCGGCGCCGAGGGCGCCGGCTACGGGGGCGAGGCGGAGAGCGGCGGACCGGTCCCGACGGCGGTCGCGACCCTGCGCGTGACCCTCCGTCAGGCTGTCTACCTGACGGCGGCCGAGAACTTCGGGCGCGAGGTGCGCCTGCTCGTGCGCCCGCCGGGAGACCGGAGCCGCTCGGACGGAGCCGAGACCTCGGAGGGAGAGCTCTGAGCCTGGATCCACCGATCCTGACGGCGTTTCCACGCCGGAATGCCGTCGCCAGGCGCCACCGGCTCACTCGCGAGGGTTCACCCTCGCTCCGTTCGCCGTCGGCGCCTGGCTCGGCCTCCGGCGCGGAAACACTCGCCAGTCCGGTGGATCCAGGCTGAGCGCTATCGCCTCGCCGGGGCCTCGAGCGTGTCGACGCCGCCGTCGGGTCGGCCCAGCAGCGCGCGCTCCGCCAGACCGATGAAGAGACCGTGCTCGACGACGCCCGTCACCTGCCTCAGCTGCTGTCCGAGCATGTCCGGGTCGGCGGTCGAGTGCAGCGCGCAATCGAGTATGTAATGGCCCTCGTCGGTCTCGTATGGCTTGCCGTCGGCCTCGCGCAGAACTGCGTCCGGGAGCAGCGCCGCGAGCCGCCGGCGAGTATCGCGCCACGCGAAGCGAACGATCTCGACGGGGAGCCGGTGATGCTCGCCCAGGTGCCTGACTCGCTTTGGCGTCTCCGCGACCACTACGAACCGCCGCGCCGCCGAGATCACGATCTTCTCGCGGAGGAGCGCCCCGCCGCCGCCCTTGATCAGCCGCAGCTCGGCGTCCACCTCGTCGGCGCCGTCGAGGGCGAGGTCGAGCTCGACCGACCCGTCCAGCTCGACCAGCTCGATGCCCGCCGTCCGGGCCAGCTCGGCGGTGCGCTCGGATGCCATCGCCGCCCGCACGCCTTCGCGGGCGCCCAGCAGCTCAACGACCTTCCACACCGCCCGGCCCGAGCCAAGCCCGATCGTCATGCCCGGCTCGACGAGCTCTACAGCGGCGGCCGCGGCGGCGGCGCGGGCCATGGCGTCGGCGTCGCTCACGGGCGGAGCATCGCACGGGGCCCTTGCGCTGCAAAATGCGGCACCAGCGGCCTCACCGGGCGCGCCGGTGGTGGGGGCCGGGACGGCGGCGGACCCGCAGGCCTCGTCGCGGGCGTGGCCACGTTCGTCACCCGACGGCACATCTCAGCCTAAGCGACTGAGGTTTTCCACCAGCAAGGGCAGTCAAGGCGCCTGACCACCGCTACACTGTTGCTTACCCAACGTAAGTTGCTGATGGAGAGGCTAATGGAAACTTTGCTCCTGATCCCGGTGGACGACTCGGTCGTCTACCCGAACATGCAGGTCACGCTGGCCGTTGACGCCGGCACAGAGGAGCGCGTCGTGCTCGTCCCGCGCAAGGGCGACGAGTTCGCGAGCGTCGGGACGGTTGCCCAGGTCACCGACCACGTGCGCCTCCCCGGAGGCGGTCGGGCCGTGGCGCTCGACGGGCTCCACCGCGGGCTGATCGGCGCCGCGCGCACCGACGCCACCGGAGCGCTGCGCGTGGACGTGACCGCCCACCCCGACGACATCCCGGTCGACGGCCGTACCCGCAACCTCGAGCGCGAGTACCGCGCCGTCGTCGAGGAGATCCTCGAGCTGCGCGGCGACGACGGTCGCGTGGCGGCTTTCGTGCGGTCGATCACCGAGCCGGGCGCTCTCGCCGATACGTCGGGCTACTCGCCCGACCTCTCCTACGAGCAGAAGGTCGAGGTGCTGGAGGCGCTCGACGTGACCGAGCGGCTCGAGCTCGCACTGCGCTTCCAGCGCGAGCGGCTCGCCGAGCTGCAGGTCCGCGCGCGCATCCGCGAGGACGTCCAGTCCGGCGCCGAGAAGCAGCAGCGGGAGTACTTCCTGCGCAAGCAGATGGAGTCGATCCGCAAGGAGCTCGGTGAGGACGACGGCTCGGTCGTCGACGAGTACCGGACCAAGATCGAAGAGGCCGGCATGCCCGAGGCCGTGCGCGAGCAGGCCGAGCGCGAGCTGAGCCGTTTCGAGCGCATGGGCGAGCAGTCGGGTGAGAGCTCGATGATCCGCTCGTACCTCGACTGGCTGATCTCCGTCCCGTGGTCGAAGCGCTCCGACGAGCGGCTGGACCCGGTCCACGCGCGGGAGGTGCTCGATGCCGACCACGCTGGTCTCGAGGACGTTAAGGACCGCATCGTCGAGTACATCGCCGTGCGCAAGCTGCGCCAGGAGCGCGGCATCACGGAAGACAAGCGCTCGGGCGCGATCCTCACGCTGATCGGCCCGCCCGGCACCGGCAAGACCTCGATCGGCGAGTCGATCGCCCGCGCCACGGGGCGCGAGTTCGTCCGCATGTCGCTTGGCGGCGTGCGCGACGAGGCCGAGATCCGCGGTCACCGGCGCACGTACATCGGCGCACTGCCGGGTCGCCTGGTGCGCGCTCTGCGCGACGCCGGGACGATGAACCCGGTGATCCTGCTGGACGAGGTCGACAAGGTCGGCGCCGACTGGCGGGGCGACCCGAGCGCGGCGCTGCTCGAGGTGCTCGACCCGGCACAGAACCACTCGTTCCGGGACCACTACCTGGACGTGGAGCTCGACCTCTCCGAGGTCGTGTTCATCGCCACGGGGAACATCGCCGAGACGATCCCGGCACCGCTGCTCGACCGGATGGAGGTCGTGCGCTTCGACGGTTACACGACCGACGAGAAGGTCGCGATCGCGCGCGGCTACCTCTGGCCGCGGCAGCGTGAGCGCAACGGGCTGCGCGAGGACGAGGTGTCGATCGACGACATGACGCTCCGGACAGTCGCGACCGAGTACACGCGCGAGGCCGGCGTCCGCCAGCTCGAGCGCGAGCTCGGCACCCTGCTACGGAAGACGGCCACGAAGCTCGCCGCCGGACAGATCGAGGCGCCCGTCGCGCTCGATCTCGACGCGGTGCGCGATGCCCTCGGCCGCCAGCGCTTCTTCCAGGAGTCGGCCGAACGCACGGCCATCCCGGGAGTGGCGACGGGGCTGAGCGTGACCGGCGCAGGTGGCGACGTGCTGTTCATCGAGGCCACCTCGATGCGCGGCAAGGACGGGCTCGTGCTCGACCGGCCAGCTCGGCGACGTCATGAAGGAGTCGGCTCGGATCGCGCTGTCGTACGTGCGCGGCCACGCCGACGTCCTCGACATCGACGAGGACACCTTCGACGAGCGCGAGTTCCACGTGCACGTGCCGGCGGGCGCGATCCCGAAGGACGGTCCGAGCGCGGGCATCACGATGACCACGGCGCTCGCATCGCTCCTGAGCCGTCGCCCGGTGAAGCACACGGTGGGCATGACCGGCGAGGTCACGCTCCAGGGCCGGGTGCTGCCGATCGGCGGTCTGAAGCAGAAGGTGCTCGCCGCCCACGCGGCCGGTCTCACGGACGTGATCCTGCCCGAGCGCAACCGGGGCGACCTCGACGACGTGCCCGAGGAGGTGCGCGACGCCATGACCTTCCACCCGGTCATGACCGTCGACGAGGTGCTCGGGCTGGCGCTGGAGCCGGCCCCGGCTCACGCCCTCGCCGCGTAAAACCGCCTCTCCCGCTACAACGAGGGGCATGAAGCCCCTCCCCGCGGTCGCGATGTGCACACTGGCACTCGCGGCCGCGGGCTGCGCGGACGACGACGACGACGAGCCGGGACGCGCCCCCGCCCCCGCCGCCGAGGCGCGGCTTGAGGTCGTCGTGCGCCCCGCGGAGGGGGAGGCGCCGGTACGTCAGGTCCAGATCGCGTGCGAGGTATCCGGTACCGACGCGTCGATCGCGACCTGCCGGCGGCTGCGCGGCGTCTCGCGGGCGGACCTGGCGCCCGTGCCGGAGGGCGTGGCCTGCGCGGAGATCTACGGCGGGCCCGCGGTGGCCACCGTGCGCGGAACGCTGGGCGGCGAGCCCGTCGACGCGCGCTTCAACCTCACCGACGCGTGCGAGATCGCGCGCTGGCGCCGCAACCGGGCGCTGCTGGGCCCGGTGCCGTAGTTCGTCCCGTGCTTTGTCTGCGTCGGCCGTTCGTTTGCGCCGACCGCTTCTGGGCTGGGTAAGGGGTGCGGGCCCGACGCCGCCGGGATTCCCCGGGCCGGGCGGCCTCTCGGGACCGAACGCCGAGATGACGCGTTCGACCTTTACGCGGGAATAGGCCGCGTAAGGTCGAACGCGTCGTCCGGGGCCCGCCCCTGCGGTGCCGGCGCCGCCGGACCGGGCGGCGCCGCCCACGTCCCCGCTATTCGGTGGCGGTCGGCTCCCAAACCAGCCGCCGCTCGGTCGGCGCGCGACCCGGCGGCTGTGACGGTCGCTCGCGGTCGGGGGGAGCGGGAACCGGTCGCGTGACCGGGGCGTCGCCGGTCAGGCGGATCGGTTCGCCGTGGTGCCTCACCTCGAGCGGATCGCCGCTGAGGAGGGTGTACGACGCCGACTCGTTTTCGACCTCCACCTTCAGGCGCCTGCCGCGGTGCAAGAGCCGGAAGGCGAGGCGCCCAAGGTCCTCGGGCAGCCGCGGGGCGAAGGTCAGGGCGCCGCCGTAGTCGCGCATGCCGCCGAGGCCCGCCACCGCGGCGATCCACGCCCCGGCGAGCGAGGCGATGTGGACGCCGTTGCGGGCGTTGTGCTGCAGGTCGTGGAGGTCCATCAGGGCGGCCTCGGCGAAGTAGTCGTAGGCGAGCTCGACGTGGCCGACCTCGGCGGCAATCACGGCCTGGCTGCAGGCCGAGAGGGAGGAGTCACGGACGGTCCGGCGCTCGCAGTAGTCGAAGTCCCGGGCCTTCTCCTCGTCCGTGAATGCGTCGCCGCGCAGATGCAGGGCGAGGACCAGGTCGGCCTGCTTGATGACCTGCTTGCGGTAGAGGTCGAAGTAGGGGTAGTGGAGGAGGAGCGGGTAGGACTCCGGTCCTGTGGCCGCGAAGTCCCACTCCTGGTGACGGGTGAAGTTCTCGGCCTGCGGGTGGACCCGTAGCTGCTCGTCCCAGGGCACGACCATGGCGTCGGCCGCGGTGCGCCAAGCCGCGATCTCCGCATCGTCCACGCCGAGCCCGCGGGCCGACTCCGCGTGCCGCTCCGCGGCGTCTGCTGCGGCGGACAGGTTCCGTTGCGCCATCAGGTTCGTGTACACGTTGTTGTCGGCGAGGGCGCCGTACTCGTCGGGCCCCGTGACGCCGTCGATGCGAAAGCCGTCGACCGGGTCGTGATGGCCGAGCGAGCGCCAGAGGCGAGCGGTCTCCACGAGCATCTCGACACCCGCCTCGCGCTCGAACGCGCGGTCCTCCGTGGCCTCGACGTAGCGCACCACGGCGTACGGCCACGTCTGCGGACACGTGGAAGGCGGCCGTGCCCGCCGGCCAATATCCGGAGCACTCCTCACCGCGGATCGTGCGCCAGGGAAACGCCGCGCCGCGGAGCCCCAGCAGGGCGGCGCGAGCCCGCGCGAGGGGGAGCGTCGAATGGCGCCACAGGAGCGCGTCCCGCGCCGCGCGCGGCGCGGTGTAGGTGAGCATCGGCAGAACGAAGGTCTCGCTGTCCCAGAACGCGTGGCCGTCGTAGCCCGGGCCGGTGAGGCCCTTCGCCGGGATGGCTCTCTGCTCGGCGCGGGCGCTCGCCTGAAGCGCGTGGAAGAGTCCGAAACGCACGGCCTGCTGGAGCTCGGGGTCACCGTCGAGCTCGACGTCGGAGCGGCTCCAGAAGTCGTCGAGCGCTTCTCGTTGGGAGGCACGCAGCCCGTCCCAGCGCGTGTGGCGCGCCTCGGCCAATGCCGCCTCCACCTGGTCGACCATGGCGGGGAGCGAGCGCGCCGCGGACCAGCCGTAGGCCAGGAACTTGGTGACCCCCAGCGTGGCGTCGGCCGGGACGTCGCAGGTGAGCGTGAACCGGCCGAGGTCGCCGGCCGCCTCGGCCGATGTCTCGGTGCCCTCCGAACCCTCGACCAAGTGGTCCATGGCCGCTGCCACCCGCAGGCCGCTGGCCCGAGTCCGGTGGACGAGCGATACGCGCTCGGCATGCACGGCGGCGTGCTCGGCGACCAGCGGAGAGCGGAGCGCGGCGGCGGCACGCGGATCCTCGTCCTGGGGTCCGGGCAGCTGCGCGTTGGCCACGAGCTCCGACTGGATGACTAGGCGCGCCGACGTTTCCAGCGGCTGCACCTCGTAATGGATCGCCGCCACCGCTCGCTGTACTAGCGAGACGAGGCGCACCGACCTCACGCGGACTGCCTGACCGGCGGGCGAGCGCCACTCGACCTCCCGCGAGAGCGTGCCCGCGCGCATGTCCAGCACCCGCGTGTGTGAGAGCAGCCGGCCGTAGCGGACATCGAAGGGCTCGTCGTCGACGAGTAGCCGGATGAGCTTCCCGTCCGTGACGTTGACGACCGTCTGGCCGGCCTCCGGATATCCGTAGCCCGCCTCCGCGTACGGGAGCGGGCGGGCCTCGTAGACGCCGTTCAGGTAGGTGCCCGGCATCCCGTGCGGCTCGCCCTCGTCCAGGTTCGCACGCAGACCGACGTGCCCGTTCGAGAGCGCGAGCACGGACTCCATCTGAGCGAGCACGTCGAGGTCCAGATCCACCTCGCGGATCTCCCATGGATGGATCTCGCAGGTGGACTGGAGGATCATGGCTGCGCGAGAAGGTCGGCCAGGTCTTTCACCACCACGCCGGCGCCGTGCTCCCGCAGCTGGTCGGCGTGGCCGACGCGGTCCACGCCCACGACGCAGCCGAATCCGCCGGCACGACCCGCGGCGACGCCGGCCAGGGCGTCCTCGAATACCGCGGCCTCGGGCGCCGACATGCTCAGGGCGCGCGCTCCCGCCAGAAACGTGTCGGGCGCCGGCTTGCCGCGCAGGTGCTCTCGCTCGGCGACGACGCCGTCGATTCGCGCTTCGAACAGATCATCGATCGACGCGGCACGCAGGACGTCGCGGCAATTCGTGCTCGAGGACACGACCGCGCGCCGCAGTCCGGCCTCGCGAGCGGCCTTCACGTAGCGGACGGAGCCGTCGTAGGCCTGGACACCCCGTTGACGGATGAGGCGCAGGACGATCTCGTTCTTGCGGTTCCCGAGCCCGGCCACCGTCTCGCGGTCGGGCGGGTCGTCCGGCGAACCGGGCGGCAGCTCGATTCCGCGCGAGGCCAGGAACGAGCGAACGCCGGCCTCGCGCGGCTTGCCGTCCACGTACTCGCTCGTAGTCGTCGCCGTCGTCGAAGGGCACGAACCGCTCCCCGCTCGCGGCCGCCCGGGCCTTCAGGTAGGCGTCGAACATCTCCTTCCAGGCCGCCGCATGGACCTTGGCCGTCTGCGTGAGCACGCCGTCCAGGTCGAAGAGGCAGGCGCGCACGCCGTCCGGTAGGCCGAGCATTGGGAGAGCCTAGTGGCACCGTCCGTCGCGTCGGCGCGTCGGCGCGGAGAGCTCAGACGCTCCTGGTGAGTCCCCCGTCCACGAGCAGCGCGACGCCGGTGATGTACCCGGCTCGCTCCGAGCAGAGGAAGGCTGCCGCGGCGGCCATCTCCTCGACGCTCCCCAGCCTGCCCGCCGGCACCTCATCCGCGGCCACCTCCTCGGCCTTCGTGAGCGAGCCGTAGAGCTCGGCGAGCCGGTCGGTGGCGATGCGGCCCGGCAGCAGGGTGTTGAGCGTGATGCCCTGGCCGGCCAGCTCGCGGGCGAGCGTCTTGAACGCCGCGAGCGCCGCGCTCCGGTGGGCGTTCGACAGTATGAGCGCCGCCATCGGCTCGCGCACGGCGGACGAGGCCACGTTCAGGATGCGGCCAAAGCCTCGCTCGCGCATTGCGGGAACCGCCTCCCGTATCAGGGCCATCGGCGCGAGCACGAGATCGC
Organism: uncultured Thermoleophilaceae bacterium; assembly: GCA_963812915.1. Classification (GTDB taxonomy): domain Bacteria; phylum Actinomycetota; class Thermoleophilia; order Solirubrobacterales; family Thermoleophilaceae; genus JACVRW01. Next base: position 41,964 of record CAWEXB010000001.1, read on the forward strand.
GGTGGGCGGCCTCCCAGGCGTCGCGACTCAGCTCCAGCGGTGCGCCCGCGGGCGGTCCGCCCGTGTTCGTCACCAGCACCTCGAGCGGTCCGAGCTCGGCCTCCACGCGCTGGATCAGCCCCGCCGCGGCGTCGAGGTCGGCGGAGTCGTGGACGTAGGGCCGCGCGCCGATCTCCGAGGCGGCCGCCTCGATCCGCTCGGCCGAGCGCGAGGCGACCGCGACGAGCGCGCCCTCGGCCGCCAGCTCTCGGGCGATCCCGAGGCCGATGCCGCGCGAGGCGCCCGTCACGAGGGCGACGCGTCCTTCCAGCCCGAGGTCCATCTCCGGGAGGGTAGACGGGGGCCGTCCGGCGGACCACCGCACTGTGACTGCACAGGTTCGCGCGCGAAATCTGATTGGATACCCGCCCTCAGACGTCGACATGCCGAGTCCTCGCCGTCCCGACGGCGGGGAGCGGGGGACCCAACGGCGGCCAGATGGCCGCAGGGGCGAATCGCGGCGACCCTGCCGCGTAGCGCACTTTCCGGCGCGAGCCCGTCAGCTCACCTCGTAGGCGCATGGAAAGGGGAGCGACAAGGTGCAAGGAATCGTGGGGTGCGCGCGCCGTCCACTGTGGGCGGCCGCTCTGGTCGCCGCAGTGCTGTTGTTCGCGGCCGCGGTGGCGGCCGCCGACCGGGGCAACGTGACGGCGAGCGCGTCGAGCGAGGCAGTAGTGGAGCGCGGTGACCGCGGACCGGCTGTGCGCAGCATCCAGAGCGCGCTCGGCATTCCCGCCGACGGCGTCTTCGGCCCCCAGACCGAGAGAGCCGTGCGCCGGTTCCAGCGCCGGAAGGGTCTCGGGGTCGACGGCGTCGTTGGCCCCCAGACCCGGAGCGCGCTCGGGCTCGACCCGTTCTCCCGCAGCTCGGTGCGTAGCCGCAGCGTCAGCGTCCCGAGCGTGCTGCAGCGAATCGCCGTCTGCGAGTCGGGCGGCAACCCGAGCGCCGTCTCGTCGGACGGCACCTATCGGGGCAAGTACCAGTTCACCCGCGAGACCTGGCGGCGGCTCGGCGGAGAGGGCGATCCGGCCGATGCGCCCGAGTGGCTCCAGGACCGGATGGCGTTGAAGCTCTACCGCGAAAGCGGTACGGGGCCCTGGCCCAGCTGCGCCTGAGGCCGGTCAGGGCGCCGCGGGCGAGCGGGCGGTTACGCGCCGCCGCCCGAGCGCGAGGACACCGGCGAGCGTCGCGGCGCACGCCAGCGCCCAGCAACGCATACGGGACCGCGTCGGCGGTGGCCTCGGCCAGTGCGCCGCCGCCTCCGGCGCCGATGAGGTGGCCGATCGCCCAGGCCAGGTTTGAGAGGGCGAACGCGAGGCCCTGCTCGAGACCGACCTCCTCGGATGCGTCCGAGAGCATGGCCATCGCCGGGGCCCAGAAGACCCCGAGGGCGCCGATTGCCAGCAGCACGGCGACCGCCAGCAGCAGAACGGTTCCCGGCAGGGGCAGCAGCACCGCCATCACGACGGCGCCGGCCAGGCCGGCGCGGATCGGTACGAGCCGCCCCTGACGGTCGGAGGCCCTCCCGGCCACCGGGCTAAGCGCCGCCTCGACCGCCGCGGTTGCCAGGAAGATCGCTCCGATCGCCGCGCCGCTCGCGCCGAGCTCGTCCAGCCGCAACGGCGCGAGCACCTCGATCACGCCGGCGAAGATCGCGGGCAGGGTGAAGAGCCAGAAGCCGGCGAGTACGGCGGGGCGCCGGAGGGCACGGCCCAGTCCGCCCAGTCCGGGGCCCGGCTCCGGCGGGACACCCGGGATCGTCCAGGCCCAGGCGGCGAGTGTGGCCGCCACGACGGCGACCGCGCTGAAGACCGCCTCGGGGCTCAGCACGGTGGCGGCCCCGCCCAGCACCGGCCCGAGCAGCACCCCGACGATCGCCGCGGCGAGCGCGGAGCCGATCAACTCGCCGCGTCGCTCGGCCGGCGTGGCGGACACGAGCCAGGCCATACCGGCCGCCCACATGCACGCCCCGCCGACGCCCTGTACGAAGCGCGCGGCGTCGAGCAGCACGATGCTCTCGGCGAAAGCGAAGAACAGGCTCGACACCCCCAGAAGGGTCAACCCGAGGAGCAGCGTGGGCTTCACGCCCCAACGCGCGGCCAACCAACCGGATGGAAGCGCGCCGGCGAACGTGCCCGCCGGGTAGGCGCCGGCGAGGACGCCGGCGCCGGTCTTCGACAGCTCGAACTCGTCCGCGTAGTGCGGCAAGAGAGGGGCGACCGCGGCGAAGAACATGGTGTCGACGAGCACCACCGCCGCGACCAGCAGGAACAGGCGGGGCATGCCCCGATGCTACGTGGGAGGGCAATGGGCGAGAATGCCGGGCCGGCATGCCCACCCTGCTCGAGGACCTGGTCGACTGGCTGCGCATCCCGTCCGTCTCCACCGGCGGCGGGGACCCCGACGCGCTGCGCCGCGCCTGCGACTGGGTTTGCGTGCGGATCGAGGCCGCGGGCGGCGCGGCCGACGCGGTGGCCGTCGACGGCGGCAATCCGATGGCCGTGGGAGAGCTGCCGGCCACGGAGCCCGGGGCGCCGACGGTGCTCGCCTACGGGCACTACGACGTGCAGGACCCGGGGCCCCTCGAGGCCTGGGACAGCCCGCCGTTCGAGCCCACCGAGCGCGGCGGCCGGCTGTACGCGCGCGGCGCCGCGGACGACAAGGGCAATTTCCTGCCGCTCCTGCACGTGGCCTGCGAGCTCGCGCGGGCGGGCGAGCTGCCGGTGAACGTGCGGTTCCTCGTGGAGGGCGAGGAGGAGATCGGTAGTCCCTCGGTGCTGCGCAGGCTGCGCGCGGAGGAGCCCGGCGTCGACTGCGCGGTCGTGTTCGACTCGCTGATGGCGGACGAGCGCACCCCGGCCATATCGCTGGGGGCGAGGGGCCTGGTGAGCGCGGGCGTCGGCGGTGCGTACGGGGCAGCGAGACCTCCATTCGGGCCTCTACGGCGGCGCCGTCCTGAATGCCGCGCACGTGCTGCTCGACATGCTGCGGGAGGTGGCGCCCGGGGCCGATGGGCGGGTGCGGGAGGAGCTGCGCGACGGGGTGGCGCCGGTGGGGGAGCTCGAGCACGAGTCGTGGCGGCGCCTACCTCCCGGCGCGAATGTGCTGGCGGCCGTCGGCGCGCGCGCGGTGGCCCCGGGCGCCGCGGAGGAGCTGTACGAGCGCATCGGCGCCGCGCCCTCGCTCGACGTGAACATGATCGCCGTCGGCGAGCCACGGACGATCGTTCCCGCCCTGGCACGCGGCCACGTGACCCTGAGGCTGGCCCCCGGCCAGCGGGCGGCGGAGATGGGGGCCGAGCTGGAGCGCCTGCTGCGCTCCGCGGCGCCGGATGGGGCGGAGGTCACGATCGAGCTGGAGCTGGCCGACCCGGCGCTCTTCGATCCCGGGCATCCAGCGCTCCGGCTCGCGGCCGGTGCGTTCGAGCGGGCCTGCGGCCCGGCGCCGGTCCTGATACGGCTGGGCGGCACTCTGCCGCTGCTGGCGATCCTGGCGGAGCGCGGCATCCCCACCGTGGTCAGCGGCTTCGTGCTCGACGCTGATGCGATCCACGCTCCGAACGAGAGCTTTCGGCTCGAGAGCCTGCGCCTGGGGGAGCGCTCCGCGCGGGAGTTGTACACGGCGCTCGCGGAGTTGAAGCCGGGCTGATTCGCGCGCCGGCTAGACCGCGTCGGCGCAGGCGGTGAATCGATATCCGCGGCGCGCGGCGGTTGGCCGTGGTGGCCACGTGCCAATCGTGCGCGGCGCGCTCGAGGAAGCTCTCGGCCGGCGGGCGGCCCGGGTCGGCGATCAGCACCCGACCACGCACGTCGACGAGGCGGGGGAGGAGCGCCAGCAGCTGATCGGCGTTGCGGCGTTCGTAGAGTACGTCCGAGGCGAGCACGAGGTCCCAGGGGGCGCGGTCCACGAGTGGGGCGGGCGCGCCCCAGGAGCAGAGCAGGGTCTCGACGGCGACGCCGTTGCGCTCGGCGTTCGCGGCGGTGGCGGCGATCGCCTCGGGCGACCAGTCGCTCGCCACCACGCGCCCGCCGGCGCGCGCCGCGGCGATGCTGGGCAGCCCGAGGCCGCAGCCGAGCTCGAGCGTGCGCCGGCCCCGGAGCGAGCGCATCGAGACGTCGTGAGCGAGCGCGACGGCGCTCGACCAGAGCTCGGCCCAGTAGGGGAGGAACTCCTCGCGCTCGAACGACTCGTCGCTGAGGAGCGCCTCGGCGTCGCGCGGTCGCGTGACCTCGACCTCGCCGCCGGGCAGCGCGATGCGCTCGCTGACGGCGTCCACTAGAGCCTCCCCGCCTCCCGCGCCGCGCCCTCCGCCGCCTCCAGCTGGCGCTCCACGAGGTCGAGCCCGGAGCTCCAGAAGTCCGGGTCGGAAAGGTCCACGCCGACGATCGCGCCGAGCTCCTCGGGCGGCCGCGAGCCGCCGGCGCGCAGCAGCTCCAGGTAGGAGGGGACGAAGGCCTCGCCCTGCTCCTCGTAGCGACGATAGACCGACAGGGCGAGCAGGTGGCCGTAGGCATAGGCGTAGACGTAGCCCGGCGCATCGACGAAGTGCCAGATGTACGACCACCACACGCCGTAGTCGTCGCCCACCTCGACGCTGTCCCCGAGCAGGTCGGACTGCGTCTCGAGCCACAGCTCGCCGAAGCGCTCGACCGACAGCTCGCCGGACTCGCGCCGCTCCACGTGCGCCGTGTGCTCGAAGCGGTTCATCGCGACCTGGCGGAACACCGCGGCCACGGCGCCGTCGAGGGAGCCCGCCAAGAGGTTCAGGCGCTCGGCCGGTCCCGGGGCGCGCTCCAGGAGTCGCTCGAGCACGATCGTCTCGCCGAAGATCGAGGCGGTCTCCGCCACCGTGAGGGGTGTGGTGAAGTGGAAGATGCCCCGCGGGCGTGCGAGCGAGGCGTGCACGCCGTGACCGAGCTCGTGCGCCATCACCAGCACGTCGTGCGGGCGCGAGGTGTAGTTGAGCAGCAGATACGGGTGCGCCGACGGCACCGTGTACGAGCAGAACGCGCCGCCCCGCTTGCCGGGACGCGGGGGGCCGTCGACGTACCCGTTCTCGAAGAAGGCGCCGGCGGCCTCGCCGAGCTCGGGGGAGAAGCCCGAGTAGCAGTCGAGCACGATCTCGCGGGCGTCGCCGTAGGGGATCTCCTCGTCGCTGTCGCTCACCGGGGCCATGCGGTCCCAGTGGGAGAGACGGTCGAGTCCCAGCAGGGAGGCCTTGAGCCGGTACCAGCGCCGCGCCAGCTCGTAGCGCGACCGCACCGCCTCGATCAGGGCCTTGACCGACTCGTCGCTCACCTCGTTCGCCAGGTTTCGCGAGGCCAGCCAGTGGGGGAAAGAACGCAGCCGGTCCTTGGTGGCCTTGTCCTGGAACAACGTGTTGAAGACGAAGGCGCGCGTCCGCAGGCCCTCGCGCAGCGCCTCGGTCAGCCCGGCGGCGGCCTCGGCCCGGCGCCGGCGGTCGGGGTGCTGGAGGCGGCTCAGAGCTTCCTCGAGCGAGACGGGCTCGGCGCTGTCGGGGACGCTGATCTCGATCACCGAGGTCTGCTCGGTGAACAGTCGCTGGAAGGCCGAGGGCCCGGTCACGCCCGTCTCCGTGAGGATCCGCTCCTCGGGCTCGGAGAGCTGGTGCGGGCGGTAGCGGCGGATCGTGCGCAGATGGTGGCGGCAGAAGTCGAGCTCGTCGGCCGCGAGCAGCTCGTCCGCCCGCTCGTCGGGGACCTGGTTCCACTCGAGCTCGAAGAACACGAGCGCCGTCTCGATCGCAGCGCTCAGCTCGTGGGCTCGCTGCATCAGAGCTCCGCGCTCCGGGTCGGTGGTGTCGAGCGAGAACCGCAGAACGGCATAGGAGCCGGCGCGGCCGACGAGGTCTTGGATCGCGGCGAGCTCGTGCATGGCGTCGGCGAGACCGTCGGCACCCAGCTCGGCCACAGCGTCGCGGTGCCGCTGGGCGAACGCCTCGGCGCGGTCGCGCGCCTCGGTCAGCATCTCCACGACCCCATCGGCGCCACGCCCGCCCACGAGCGGCTCGAGATCCCAGGAGGCGGTTTCGAGGGTGGCGTCCATGAACGCTGACGATAGTTACCCGCTATACCCTCGGCGGATGCCGACTCCCCTGCAGGTGGCGCCGCCTTCACTCGACCCCGGGCGCAGGCTCCTGCTGAAGCGCGAGGACGCGCACGAGCTGGGCGCCTTCAAGTGGCGCGGCGCGCTGCCGACGCTGCGCCGCTACCGCGAGCGTGGGGCGGACGCGGTGGTCACCGCCTCGACCGGCAATCACGGCGCCGCTACGGCGTGGGCCGCGCAGCGCACCGGGATGCGCGCCGTGGTGTTCGGACCCGAGGGCGCAAGCCGAGCGAAGGTCGGAGTGATGGAGGAGCTCGGCGCCGAGCTCCACCTGATCGGCCCGGACCTCGACGGGGCAAAGGAGCGCGCCCGCGAGCTCGCGGGTGAGCGGAGGCTGCCGTTCTTCGAGGACGGCGCCGAGCCGGCGCAGTTCGACGGCTACGGCGCGATCGCCGACGAGCTCGTCGAGCAGCTCGGGGAGTCGCCGGCGGCGGTCGTGGTGCCGGTTGGCAACGGCGCGCTCCTGATCGGGATCGCCCGGGCGCTGCGCGAGGGCGAACCGATCGGGGTCGTCGCCAAGGAGGCGCCGGTGATGGCGCTAAGCGTGGCGGCCGGACGTCCGGTGGAGTGCGACCGCAGCGCCACCATCGCCGACGGGATGGCGGTGCGGGTGGCCGTTCCGCTGGCGGTCGCCGAGCTGGCGTCGCTCGCGGTGCGCATGGTCGAGGTCTCGGAGCGCTCGCTCGCACGGGCGATCGGCGCCTTCCACGCGGCCGGCATCCGGGTGGAGGCCTCGGGCGCGGCGGCGCTCGCGGCGCTCGAGCGGCTCGACGACCTCCCGGACGGGCCCGTGGTGCTCATCGTCAGCGGCCGCAACATCGACGAGGAGCTTCACCGGCGCGCCGTCGAGGAGCCGGACAGCTTCCCCGCCTGAGCGGCCCGCCCTCGCTATCGTCGCCACGCCATGACCCCGGCCATCGCCCCGCCGCGGGCGCCGTTCGAGATCACTCCCGAGCAGCGGGAGATCCAGCGCGTCTGCCGCGACTTCGCGGCGCGCGAGATCAGGCCCGTGTCCCTGGCGGTCGACGAGGCCGACGTCGAGGTGCCGCGGGAGCTGTGGAACAAGGCGGCCGAGATCGGCTTGACCTCGTTCATGCTGCCGGAGGAGCTCGGCGGTGGCGGGATGACCGATTGCCTGACCGGCTGCATCGTGCAGGAGGAGCTCTCGCACGGCTGCGCGGGCATCGGGAACCTGATCACGTCGAACGGCTTCTTCGCCGAGCCGGTGCTTGCGCTCGGCAACGAGGCGCAGCAAGGGCGCTGGATCGAGCCGCTGGCGGGCGAGCACCCGCCGCTCACCGCGCTCGCAACCACCGAGCCGGGGGCCGGCTCGGACGCCGCGTCGATCCAGACGACCGCGCGGCGCGTCGACGGCGGCTACGTCCTGAGCGGCCAGAAGAGCTGGATCTCGAATGGCGGGGTGGCGGACTTCTACGTGGTCTTCGCGACGGTCGAGCCGGGCAGCGGCCACCGGGGGATCACCGCGTTCGTGGTCGAGCGCGACGACGGCGGGCTGACCGTCGGGCAGCCGATGAGGAAGATGGGCCAGCGGGCCATCGTCAACACCGAGCTGTTCCTCGAGGACGTGCGGTTGGGGGAGGATCGCCGGCTCGGCGACGAGGGCCAGGGATTCCGCGGGCTGATGCAGACCTTCGACCGCTCGCGCGTCACCCTGGGCGCCTCCGCCACCGGCCTGGCTCGGGCGGCGCTCGAGTACGCCTCCGACTACGCGCAGGAGCGGGTGCAGTTCGGCAAGCCGATCGCCGAGCATCAGGCGGTCGCCTTCCGCCTCGCGGACATGGCGCTGAGGGTCGACGCGTCGCGCCTGCTCGTGTGGCGGGCGGCGCGCATGCTGGACGCGGGCGAGCGGGCGACGACGGAGGCCGCGATGGCCAAGCTGCACGCCTCCGAGACCGCGATGTGGTGCACCTGGGCCGCGGTGCAGACGCTCGGCGGCTGGGGCTACTCGCGCGAGTATCCGGTCGAGAAGTGGATGCGCGACGCGAAGCTCGAGGAGATCGAGGAGGGGACCTCGGACATCCAGCGGTTGATCATCGCGCGGGAGCTGCTGCGGCATGACTGATCGCGGCATCGAGGACCGCGTCGCGCGCGCCGCGGAGGCCGCCCTCGCCGACAGGGAGTTCGTGGCACCCGTGGACGTGCTGATGGGTGTCGGATGGCTGCAACCCGGCGTTGTGGATCGCTGGCGTCAGGGCCGCGTCGAGTATCTGGAAGCCGCGGCCCAGGTCGACCCGAGCAAGCTTGGGCTGGGTGAGGGTGGCGTGGGCGGTGTGGGCCCGGTCCGGCAGGCGCGGTAGCGCGGGGCGCCGGCCCGAACGACGCGTTCGACCTTTTGCTGCGTTATCCCGCAGAAGGTCGAACGCGTCGCTTCGGCGCCCGGTTCGGGGGGTTACTCACCGTGGGATGTCGGCCGCATCGGGACCCAACCCCCCGGCCGCGCCTAGGGGAGATGCGCCGCCAGCTCTCGCGCGCTCGCGGCCGCCGCGTCGCCGAGCCGGTGGAGGCCGCGCGTGCGTATCCGGCTCTCGGGCCCCCAGACGCTGACCACCGCCGCCGGTCGCTCGCGAGCGTCGAGCGCGGCCGCCGAGACGCCCCACAGCGCCGGCTCGAGCTCGCCACGGGAGACGGCGTGGCCCCGCCGCCTGACGTCGCGGAGCTCGGACTCCAGCGCCGCCGGGTCTGTGACCGTCTCGTGGGTATAGGGCTCCAGCGGCTGCCTGAGCGCAACCGCGCGCTCCTCGGCCGGCAGCCAGGCGAGAAACGCCTTGCCCGTGGACGTGGCGTGAAGGGCCACGGCGCGGCCCAGCCAGTTCGCGGTCATCACGTGTGGGGCCTGGACCTGGCTGACGTAGACGAGCTCATGCTGGTGCGGAATCGCCAGGTTGACGGTCTCCCCGGTGTCGTCGGCGAGGCGGCGAAGAAGTGGATGGGCGCGGCGGGCCAGCGCGTCGTACCGGGAGGCGCCGGCGAGCTGGGCGACGGCGTGACCAACGCTGTAGCGGTTGGTCTCGGGGTCGCGTTCGACGAGGCCGTGGTGCTCGAGCGTGGCGAGCAGGCGCCACGTGGTGCTCCGGTTCAGTCCGACCCGGTCGGCCAGGGCCGGAGCAGTTTCGGCGTTCCCCCCATCGGCCACCGCGTTCAGGAGCTGGACCGCGCGCTCCACGGACTGCACCCGGCCGGAGGCGCTATTGACAGACTGCGGCTTGCCGTTCATATTGCGCGGAGCATAACTCAGAATACGAACGAGGGAAGATGGATTTCACGTACACCCCCGAGCAGCTAGAGCTCCAGGCCCGCGCGCGGGCCCTGGCCGAGGAGATCATGGTCCACGAGGAGGCGTGCGAGGCGGCGGGGGGCCTGCCGGACGAGGTCCAGCGCGAGGTGGCCGAGAGAGTGCGCCACCATCGCCTGAATGCGATCAACATGCCGGCCGAGTGGGGCGGACAGGGACTGAGCGTGCTCGACCAGGTCATCGTGCAGGAGCAGCTCGGCCGGCTGACGAACGCGCTCTGGGACATGGTCTGGCGGCCGGCCAACGCGCTGCGGGCCTGCGACGACGCCCAGCGCGAGCGCTACCTGCTGCCGGGGATTCGGGGCGAGCGGCGCGACTGCGTGGCGGTGACCGAGGCCGACGCCGGCTCCGATCCGAGCGCCGTCAAGACCACGGCCGAGCGCATCGACGGCGGATACCGCCTGAACGGCGAGAAGTGGTTCGTCACCGTCGGCGACGTCGCCGACCACCTGATCGTGCTGGCCATGGTCCTGCCCGAGCGCGCGCCCACCCTCTTCCTCGTGGACAAGGACACTCCCGGCGTCGCCGTGCTCCGCACGCCGAGCTACATGCACACGTTCGTGTACGAGCACCCCGAGTTCGGCTTCGAGGACGTCGTCGTCGGCGAGGACGCGGTGCTCGGCGAGGTCGGCGAGGGCTACGAGCTTACGCGCGACTGGTTCGTCGAGGAGCGCCTCATGATCGCCGCGCGGGCGACCGGCGCCGCCGAGCGCGCCCTCCGCACGGCTACCGACTGGGCGGCCGGCCGCGAGCAGTTCGGCCAGCCCATAATCGAGTTCCAGCTCGTCCAGGGCCTGATAGCCGACAGCGTCGTCGACATCTCCACCAACCGCGCGCTCGTGCATCAGGTTGCGTGGGAGGCCGACCAGGGGCTGTCGCGCAAAGCGCTACACGCCAAGGCCGCCGTGGTGAAGCTCTCGGCGGCGGAGGCGGCGGGCCGCGTGATCGACCGCGCGGTGCAGATCCTCGGCGGGCGCGGCTACATGCGCGAGAACCCGTGCGAGCGCCTTTACCGAGACATCCGCGTCGACCGCATCTGGGAGGGCACCTCCGAGATCCAGCGCCTGATCATCGGCAACGAGGTCGCCAAGCGCGGGCTCGACGGCGTGCTGGGGGTCGGCGCCGTGACGGACGCGGTCGCAGCGGGCGTGGCGCTCTAGCGTCCGCGGGCGTCCAGACGGGCGCGCCGCTGGAGCCCGTACAGGTCGTCCCGGTCACGCACGTACTGCGCGGAGGCGTCGACGTACGGCTGGAAGTCCCACTTCGTGCTCCGACCGGCGCCCAGAGCCTCGGCGACCAGGCGGCGCTCGCGCTGGCTCTGGAGGACGCGACGAGCCAGTTCAGCCGTGTCCCAGCGGTCCGCCACCTCCGCCCGAAACTTGCTCCGCAGCTCCGCGTAAGCGGGTCGCTCGGCGAGGTTCACGAGCTCGAGCGGGTCGCTCGAGAGGTCGTAGAGCTGGTCGGGATCGCCCTCGCACGACACGAACTTGTGGGAGCCACGCCGGATCATGAGCGCCGGCGAGGTCACGCCCTCCGCCAGGTACTCGCCGACCACCGGGGCGGGGCGGCCCGCGTCCCGCCCGTCGAGCAGTGGCCCGAGGCTGACTCCATCCATCTCCCCGGTGAGTTCCTCGTCGGCAGGACCGGACCCGGCCAGCTCGAGCAGGGTCGGGACGAGGTCCAGCAGCGAGACGGGTTCGGCGCGCCGACCCGGAGCGATTCGGCCCGGCGCGGTCACGATCAACGGCACGCGAGCGGACGGCTCGAAGAAGGACATCTTGTACCAGAGGCCTCGCTCGCCGAGCATCTCCCCGTGGTCGGCCGTGAACACGACGGTCGTCTCGTCGTCGAGGCCGGTGTCGTGCAGCGCGGCGAGCAGCTCGCCGATGCGCTCGTCCACGTAGCTGATCGCGGCGTAGTAGCCGTGCCGGGCGGTGCGCACCTGCTCGTCCGTGAGCCCGGCCTCGTCGATGCCGATCATCCGGCGCAGGCGGCGGCTGTGGGGATCGGCCTCCGACAGCGGAATCGGCGGGCACTGCCGGTGCGTCGATCGCGTCTCGGTCGTAGAGCTGCCAGTGCCGGGCGCGAACCTCCCAGGGGTCGTGAGGATTGCTGAACGAGACGACGAGGAGGAACGGGTCGCCGGTTGCGTCGCGGGCGAAGTCGAAGATCCGGCGCACGGCACGGAACGCCACCTCGTCGTCGTAGTCGAGCTGCATGCTCGCCGAGCAGACCCCGGGCGACAGCACGCTCTCCATGGTGTGGTACCAGGGGAGGCGCTCCTCGACCGGGCGGCGCCAGTCGGGCGTCCAGCCCAGATCGGCGGGATAGATGTCGGTCGTCAGGCGTTCCTCGAAGCCGTGGAGCTGGTCCGGCCCGACGAAGTGCATCTTTCCGGCCAGGGAGGTGGCATAGCCGGCGGCTCGCAGATGGTGGGCAATCGTCGGGAGCGAGGCCCGCAGCTCCGCGGCGTTGTCGAACACCCCGGTGCGCGAGGGAAGCCGGCCGGTGAGGAGCGCGGCGCGCGAGGGCGCGCACAGCGGAGAAGGGCAGTACGCGTTCTCGAACACGACGCCCGCCCGTGCCAGCGCCGTGACCGTCGGGGCCCGGACCACGGGGTGCCCGTAGGGGGGCAGCCAGCCGGCGCCGAGCTGATCGGCGACGATCAGGAGAAGGTTCGGTGGGCGGCCGGCCGACACGTCCAGAACCCTATGGCTCCGCGGCCGGGTAGCCTCCATGGCCGCGAATGGCCGGCCTGCCCGACAGCGCCCGCGCACTCATCGAGTCGGCGGCCTTGGCCCACCTGGTAACGCTGAATCCGGACGGATCGCCGCAGGTGAGCTGCGTCTGGGTTGGCCTGGACGGCGACGAGATCGTGTGCGGGCACCTGCCGCGCCACCGGAAGGTCGAGAACATGGAGCGCGACCCGCGCGTTGCCCTGTCGATCGAGGGAGAGCAGAGCAACGAGCTCGGCCTCAAGCATTACCTGGTCGTCTACGGCCGCGCGAGAATCACCGAGGCCGGTGGCCCGGAGCTGCTCCAGCGGCTGGCGGAGACGTATCTCGGCCCCGGGATCAAGTTTCCTCCCATGCCCGACCCGCCGCCCGGCTACATCACCCACATCACGCCTCAGCGGATCGCGGGGGTGGGTCCGTGGGTCGCTTCTCGGTGAAGGCCGACGCCGCCTCCCGGGCTTCCTCGGTCTGCGCGAGCAGCCCGTAGGCGAGGCGCTCGAGGGCCAGCCCGGCCTCGCGCGACGCCTCGGGCATGCAGTCGATCGCCTGCTTGGCCAGCGCCAGGGCCATGGGAGGCAACCCGGCCATCCGCTCGGCCAGCTCCAGCGCCCGGACCTCGGCGTGGCCCTCCGCCACCACCTCGGTGACGAGGCCGAGCGACGCCGCGTCGTCCGCCCCGAAACGGTTCCCGAGGAGCACTATCTCCTTCGCGCGCGCGACCCCGAGCAGGCGCACGAGGCGATGCATGCCGCCGGAGCTCGGCACGATGCCGATGCTCACCTCGGGCAGCCCGAACACGGCCGAGCGGTCCGCGATCCGGAGATCGGTTGCCAGCGCGAGCTCGAGGCCTCCGCCGAGGCAGTAGCCGGCGATCGCGCTGATCGTCGGCTGGGGGAGGGCCGCCACCCGCTCGTAGACGGCGCCGGTCTCGCGATAGTAGGCCAGGATCGAGGCGGGATCGCGGTCGCGCAGCTCGCCCACGTCGGCGCCCGCCGAGAAGGCGCGCTCGCCGCCGGTGAACACGACGCAGCCGGAGGCCCGCACCTCGGCCCGATCGAGCGCCTCCGCCAGGGCGCCCTCGAGCGCCGTCGAGAGCGCGTTGAGCTTGTGCTCGCGCCGAAGCGCCACGACGCAGGCCCGGCCGTGCGGCCGAACCTCGACGAGGCGCTCGCCGCTCACCCGTCCTCCAGGCTCGTCGGAACCATCCGAGCGTCGAGCCCGAGCGCTCCGTCCGGGGTCACGAGCAGCGGGTTCACCTCGATCTCTGCGACCTCCGGGTGGCTCGCGGCCACGCGGGAGAGGCAGGCGACGGCTTCCGCCGCCGCGGCGGTGTCCAGCGGTGGTCCGCCTCGCGCGCCCTGGAGCAGGGGCGCGGCCCGCAGCGAGAGCAGGAGTCGCTCGGCCTGGGCGCCGTCAACGGGGGCCAGCGCGACCGCGACGTCGCGCAGGATCTCCGTATACAGGCCCCCGAGGCCGACCAGCACGACTGGCCCGAAGCGCCGGTCCCAGCGCGCGCCGACGAGGAGCTCCACTCCGTCGCCGACGGGCGCCATGCGCTCCACCGAGAGCGCCGGCGGCCGGAGCCGCGTCCTGAAGATCGGCTGCGGCGCGGGCGAGTGCATCCTCGTCGCGCAGCCCGAGCACGACCCCGCCGGCATCCGACTTGTGCAGCATCCCGAGCGCCTTCAGCACCACCGGGTAGCCGAGCTCCGCGGCGGCCGCGGGCGCCTCGGCCGGGGTCTCGACCACGCGGGCGGGAGCGAAGCGAAGCCCGCCCGCCGCGAGCAGCTCGCGGGCCTCGGCGTAGCCGGACCCGGCGATCGGCTCGCGCCGGGGGTGGGAGCGCCGGCACGCCCTCGGCGCGGCCGCTCCGCCGCGCCCGCGAGGCGCGCCAGGACCGCGACGGCCCGCTCGATGGAGCGGTACACGGGGACGCCGCGACGCCGCAGCACGTCCGCCGTGCGCGCGTGCGGGTACATCGTCTGCACGAACAGCGGGCGGTCGTTCACGTCGCGCCGCGTCGGCGAGCGCCTCGGCCACCGACGCCTCCTCGGGCGCCATGGTCTCGACGTATTCGCTGTAGCCGCCGAAATAGCCCGTCAGCAGCAGCGCGTCCACCTCGCCGGAGGCGAGCAGCCGCCGTGCGCTGCGGTCGAAGCTGTGGATGTCCTGCTCGCCGCCGCCGGCCAGGTCGATCGGGTTCGCGCAGGCGGCGGTGGGGGGCAGGCCGTCGCGAAGCTGCGCGACGAGCCCGTCGGAGAGGCGCGGCAGGTCGAGCCCGGCGTCGTACGCGATCGCGGCGGCGATGCCGGCGTGCCCGCCGCCGTCCGCCAGCACCGCCACACGCCGACCGCGCAGCCGTTTGCCGCGCAGGAGCCCCTGGGCCAGGTGCGTCAGCTCGTAGGGGGTGCGCACCCGCTCGATCCCGGCCGCCCGGCAGGCCGCGTCGATCGCGCGCGCGTCGCTCGCCAGGGCGCCGGTGTGGGAGCGCACCGCGCGCGCGGCGGCCTCGCTGTGCTCGATGGTCAGCAGCACGACCGGCTTGCCGGCGCCGACGGCCGCCCCGGCTGCCTCCGCGAACGCCCGCCCGTCCCGGAAGTCCTCGATGTAGAGCGCGATCAGCTTGGTGGCGTCGTGCTGGGCCAGGTCCCGCATGAGGTCCGCCGCCTCGATGTCGGCCTGGTTGCCGAGCGAGACGAAGCGCGAGAAGCCGAGCCCGGCCTCCTCGGCCAGGATTCCCACCTCGAGCGCGACGTTGCCGCTCTGCGAGATCAGCCCGATACTCCCGGCCGGCAGCGGATTGGGCACGAGCTCCAGCTCCGCGCCGGCGTCGAACACGCCCAGGCAGTTGGGTCCGAGCAGCGCGACGCCCGCCTCGCGGGCGCGTGCGGCGATCGCCGCGTCGCGGGCGCCGCCGGCGTCGCCGTCGGCCTCGCCGGCCGTGATCGCGACGATGGCGCGAGCGCCGGTGGCGATCGCCTCCTCGACCGTCGGCTCGACCGCCCGCGCGGGGACGGCGACCACGACGAGCTCGGCCGGCTCCGGCAGCTCGCCGAGCGATCGGTACGCTCGCCGCCCCAGCACCTCGCCGCCGCGGCGATTCACCAGGTACACGGAGCGCGGCGCTCCTCGCCGCGCAGCGCCCCGCGCCCCAGCCAATTGCCCCACTTGACCGGGTCGTCGGACGCGCCGACGATCGCCACCGCACGGGGCGCGAACAGCGCCGTCAGGTCGCGGCGCGCGACGGCCAGGAGCGCTCACGGCTCCGACCGCCTCCACGGGCGGCGGCGGCTGCCCGATGCCCCAGGCGTCGACGCCGCCGTCGACCACGATCGTCGTCCCGGTCACGTAGGCGCCGCCCGCCGAGGCGAGAAAGGCGATCAGGCTCGCCACCTCCTCCGGGACGGCCGAGCCGTCCGAGCGGGATCGCCCGCTCCCAGTCGGCGAGGGCCTCCTCGCCGTAGTCCTCGAGGGCCTCGGTGAGGATCGTCCCCGGCGCGACGCAGACGCTGCGGATGCGGTGGCGGCTCCACTCGAGCGCCAGCCCCGAGGCGAGGTTGGCGACGGCCGCGCGGCCGGCGGAGGCGTGCGCGAAGCCGGGGATCCCACGCAGCGGGCTGAAGCCGACGAAGACGATCAGGCCGCCGCCACCCGGGATCATTGCCCGTGTGGCGACCGCTGCGGGTCAGGCTCCACACGGCATCGACGGTAAGCCGGCTCACCGCCCGCCAGCCGCGCTCGGAGATCTCCTCCGCCGGCGCGGAGAACTGCCCGCCGGCGTTGTTCACCAGCACGTCGACCGTGCCGAAGCGCTCGAGCGCCGCGCTCACCACGCGCTCGACCTGCTCGGTCTCGCGCAGGTCCGCCGCCACGTCCAGGCATTCGCCGCCGCGGCTCTCGATCTGCTCGCGCACGCGCGCCAGCGGCTCCTCGCGGCGCCCGCAGACGGCCACCCGCGCGCCGCTGCCGGCGAGCTCGAGCGCGGTGGCGCGTCCGATGCCGGTTCCGCCGCCGCTCACCAGCGCGACGAGCCCGGCGTTGGCGTCCGGCCGCAGTGGGTGAGCTGTAGCCGTCCATCACCCGGCGGGAGGGGCCGGCTTGGCTCAGCGCGGCGCTCGCCGTTAGCGGAGGGGCGTCCGTCGTCCTCGTGCAGGTGGAGCACGGTCGGGCGGTCGGCCTCGAAGGCCCGCTCGAGCGCCTCGGCGAGGCCGTCCTGGTCGTCGACGACCGCGCCCTCGCAGCCGAGCACGCGGCCAAGCGCCGCGAAGTCGAGTGACGTCGAGGTCGACGGCGTGCACCGGATCCCCGCGCTCGGCCATCTCGTTGCGGATCTCGCCATAGCCGGCGTTGTCCACGACGACGACGGGGAGCGGGAGGCGCAGCTGCGCGGCGGCGGCCAGCTCGGCGACCGTGAACATGATGCCTCCGTCGCCGAGCAGCGCGATCACGCGCGCCTCGGGGCGGCCCACCTTTGCGCCGATCGCCGCCGGGAGGCCGTAGCCGAGCGTTCCGTATCCGGTCGGGTACAGGAACGCCGCCGGGTGGTAGGCGGGCAGCGCCGCGACCGCGCCGCGGTAGCAGACCATCGCGCTGTCGCCGGCGACGATCCCGTCACGGCCGAGCGCCGTCGCGATCCCGTCGAAGATCCACGACCAGGGCGCGCCGAGCACACGCGCCTCCTCGAGGTGGCGGGAGCGCCAGCGCGCCGCCCGCTCGCCGTCGCGCGCGCCGTCGCCGAGCCGTCTCAAGCAGCCCGGCGAGCGCCGGCGGCGGCGTCGCCGACCACGGCGACCGTCGGCACGGCGCCCGTGACCACCTGGGCCGCGTCGACGTCGACGCGGACGACCTTGCCGGCGAGCGGAAGCGGGCCGAGCCAGGCCTCGGCCGGCGACAGTCCGCTGCCGACGACCAGTACGACGTCGCTGTCCTCGACGAGCTCCCGCGCAACCGCGCGCGCGAGACCGGCGCCCGCGCTGAGGGGGTGGTCCTCGGGAAGCACGCCCTTGCCGTTGATCGTGCACACGACGGGCGCGCCGAGCCGCTCGGCGAGCGCACGGACCTCCGCCGCGGCTCCGCGCGCGCCGCCGCCGGCGACGATCGCGGGCCGCGCCGCGCCCGCCAGCCGGGCGGCGGCCGCGTCGAGGGCGCTCCGGGTCGGGCGTGGCCTAGGGGCGCGAATGGGGCTCGACGATCTCGGCCTCGGCGCGCTCCTCGAGCACGTCGAGCGGGATCTCCAGATGCACGGGGCGCGGCCGGCCGCTCGTCATCGCGGCGAACGCCTGCGCGACCGCCACCGGGATCTCGGGGACGCTCGTCACCCGATGGCTGTAGGCGACGATCGCGTCGAGCGCGGCGCTCTGGTCCTTCGTCTCGTGCAGCTCGCCGTGGCCGCGGCCGGGGTTTCGCAGCGGCATCCCGGCCGAGACCGCCAGCACCGGCACGGAGTCCGAGTAGGCCTGCCCGAGCGCGGTTGCGGCGTTCAGGGCGGCCGGGCCCGACGTGGTGATGCAGACGCCGGGCTGCCCGGTGGCGCGCGCGTAGCCGTCGGCCGCGAAGCCGGCGCCCTGCTCGTGGCGGGGGCTGAGATGGCGGATCCCGGCGCCGGGCAGGTGGGCGTAGATCTCGAGGTTGTGGGTGCCCGGAATGCCCCACACGGTGTGCACGCCGTGCGCGGCAAGCGCCTCGGACAAGCGCCTGACCACCGGTTACCGTCGTCGTCGCCCCCACCGGACCAGTCTACGGAGACGGGGCCGTAGCCTGTCCGAGTGCGACCTCGATGCTCGGGGTGTTCGCGAGCAGCTTGCGCGTGTAGTCGGCGCTGGGGCTCGTGAAGATCCGCTCGCTCGGGCCGTACTCGACAATGTGGCCGCCGGTCAGGACCGCCACCCTGTCGGCGATGGTGCGGATGAGCGCGAGGTCGTGGGTGATGAACAGCAGGCTGAGGCCCATCTCGTTGCGCAGCTGTCCGAGCAGCTCGATGATTGCCGCCTGCACCGACACGTCGAGGGCCGACGTGACCTCGTCACAGACCAGCACGGCCGGCTCGGCGGCGAGCGCGCGGGCGATCGCCACTCGCTGGCGCTCACCGCCGGAGAGCTGATCCGGGAACCGGTTGGCCGCGGAGGCCGACAGGGCCACCCGCTCGAGGCACTCGCCGACCTTCGCGCCGATGTCACCATCCCCGCCCCGGCCGAAGAGCTTGAGCCTGCGGGCGATCGTCTGGCCGATCGTGGTCCGCGGATTCAGCGACGCGTACGGGTTCTGGAAGACGTACTGAATCTCGCGTCGTTCGTCGCCGGAGCGCTGGCGCGCGGCTTGTGCGAGGGGGGTGTCGCGCAGGGTGACCTCGCCGGTCCACTTCCTGTGCAGGCCCGCCACGCAGCGCGCGGTTGTGGTCTTGCCGCTGCCCGACTCGCCGACCAGCGCCACGCACTCGTTGTGGTGCACGTCGATGTTGACGTCGAACAGGATCTGGCTGTCGCCGTACTGCGCGTTGAGGTTCCGGATGGCCAGCACCACGTCCTCGCCCACCGCGCGCCGGTCGGCCTGCCCCGCGCCTTCGGGCGGCGCCTGGCGCACCGCGTCGGCCACGTGGTAGCAGCGAACCTTGTGGCCCTCGCCCAGGTCGGTGGTCGGCGGGAACTCGGCACGGCAGTCGTCGCGCGCGAACTGGCAGCGCGGGTGGAAGTAACAGCCCTGCGGCCGGCTGCCGGGCAGCGCGGCGTGACCCGGAATGCCCACGACCGTGCGCTTGCCGGCGATGTCGGGTACCGCGCGCAGCAGCCTCCGCGTGTAGGGATGGCGCGGATTGGTGAAGAGCTGGTCGCGGGTGCCGCTCTCGACGATCCGCCCCCCGTACATGACCCCCACGTGGTCGGCAAGCTCGGCCACCACCGCAAGGTCGTGGCTCACGTAGAGCGCGGCCACGCCATGGCTCTGGCACAGGTCGCGCACCGTCTCGAGCACGCGTGCCTGCGTCGTCACGTCCAGACCGGTGGTCGGCTCGTCGCACACGATCACGTGCGGCCGGTTGGCGAACGCCATCGCGATCGCCACGCGCTGCTGCTGGCCGCCCGAGAGCTGGTGCGGGTAGTTCTTCAGGAACTCGTCGTCGGACGGCAGCACGACCTCCTCGAGTGCCTCGCGAACCCGCGCCTTGCGCTGCTCGGCGCCGCCCTCGGTCGCGTGCGCCTCGAGGATCTCCTCCAGCTGCGTGGAGATCCGCAGCGCCGGGTTCAGCGACGTGCCCGGATCCTGGGGTATGTACGAGACGACGCCGCCGCGCAGGCGGCGAAGCTCGCGCTCGCCGAGCGAGCTCAGGTCGCGGCCGTCGATGCGGATCACGCCGCCGGCCACTTCCCCGCCGCTCCGGACGTGCCCCAGCAGCGCCATCCCGACGGTGGTCTTGCCGGAGCCGGACTCGCCGACGAGCCCGAGCACCTCGCCCGGCCGGACCTCGACGCTGATCTCGTCGACCACGTCGACGCCCGAGCCGGTGAGCGCGATGCGCAGGTCGATGACGTCGACGGATGGTTCGCGCGCGGTCTCACTGGCGCTCATTACTCGTTCGCTCCTATCGAGGCCGATCGCGGCCCGGGCGATGCCGTCGGTGATCAGGTTCGTGCCCACGGTCAGCACGGCGATCGCGAGCACGGGAAGGAGGACGCCCCAGGGCATCACGGCGATCGACAGGCGGTTCTCGTTGATCATGAGGCCCCAGTCGGCAGTGGGCGGCTGCAGGCCGAAGCCGAGGAAGCTGATCGCCGCGATCAGGCCGATCGAGAAGGTCATCCGCAGCCCGAGCTCGACGAGCAGCGGACTGGTCACGTTCGGCAGCAGCCCCTCCATGATGATCCGCGAGCGCCGCTCGCCGGCCACCTCCTCGGCCTTGATGAAGTCGCGCTCGACGATCTGCTGAGCCGCCCCGCGGATCACCCGCGCGACGCGCGGTGCGTGGGTGATTCCGACGGTCACCACGATCAGCCAGAGCTTCGGCCCGATCGCCGAGACCGCCAGCAGCACAAAGATGATCTGCGGGAACGCGAGCACGACGTCGTTCCCCCGCATCAGCACGTCGTCGACCCAGTTGCGCGAGTAGGCGGCGATCAGGCCGATGGCGGTGCCGAGAACGACGCCCAGTACCGTTGCCGCGGCCGACATCCAGAGCACGGAGAGGCCGCCGTAGAGGAAGCGGCTGAACACGTCGCGCCCGAGCGCGTCGGCGCCGAAGATCGCGTCGCTCGTCGGCCCGTGGTTCGGCGCCGCGATGAACTCGGTCTCAGAGTGGGGCGCGAACAGCGGTCCGAACACCGCGATCAGCACGATGACGCCCACCATCCCCAGCCCGATGCGGGTGCGGGTGAGCCGCGCGGCGCTGCGCAGGATGCCGAGCCACTGGAAGCGCTGGAGGTGCGGCGGCGGCGCCTCCGGCCCCGCCTCGGGCACCAGGTCGAGGGCCTGCTCGACGGTCTGGGGCTGGGTCATCGCGCCTCCGTCCTGAGCCGTGGCGTGACGGCAATCGTCGCCAGGTCGGCGAGCAGGTTGAGCACGACGTAGATTGCCGCCGCCAGCAGCGTGATCGCCTGCACCACGAGGATGTCGCGGTTGCCCACCGCGTCGATGAACAGCGAGCCGATGCCCGGATACGAGAACACGAACTCCACGACCACGACGCCGCCGGCCATCCACGCCAGCTGCAACGCGATGACCTGGATGGCGGGCACGATCGCGTTGGGAACGGCGTGGCGCCAGATCACCGTGCGCTCCGGAAGCCCCTTCAGGCGCGCCATCGTGACGTACTCCGACTCGAGCACCTCGATCATCGAGCCGCGCATGATCCGGCTGATGTAGGGCGTGACCGCGAGCACGAGCGTGGCGGCGGGCAGCACCACCACGCTCGGGTCCGACCACGCCCGCTCGTCCGGCGCGAGCAGCGACACCGCGGGGAGCCAGGTGAAGACGCTCGTCGCGAACAGCAGGATCAGCCCGATTCCGATCACGAACTCCGGCAGCGCCGCGAGCACCAGCGTGGTCGTGGAGACGACGTGGTCGACCGGGCGATCACGGCGCATCGCCGTCCATACGCCGATCCCGATCGAAAGCGGGATCGCGACCACGGCGGCCACGAACACCAGGAACGCGGTGTTGGCGACGCGGTCCGACAGCAGCTCGCTCACCGGCTGCTGGGTCGCCGCGGATTCGCCGAAGCTGCCGGTCAGCACTCCGCCGATCCAGTCGAGGTACTGGGTGATCACCGAGTCGTTGAGGTTGAGCTGATCCCGCAGCGCGGCAACGCGCTCCGGCGTCGCCTCCCTGCCGAGGATCGCGGTCGCCGCGTCACCGGGCAGCGCCAGCACCGCCGCGAAGACGACCAGCGAGATCAGAAACAGCGTGAGAACGCCGAGGGCCAGCCGGCGCACGATGAGCTTAGCCAACGAAACCCACCCTTCCGAAGCCGTAGTTCGTCAGCGGGAAGCCCGACTTCGCCGGGTGGAATCCGCCGACGGTGTCGCTGTAGGCATCCAGCTGGTTGTTGAACGCCCAAACGATCATTCCGCCCCGCTCGTACTCGATCTCCTGCGCCCGGTGCAGCAGCTCGGTGCGCTTGGCGTCATCGAGCTCCGCGCGCGCCTGCGAGATGAGGTCGAGGAACTCGGGGTCCTTCCAGTGCGTCTCGTTGAACGGCGAGTCCGGCAGGGCGCACTGGGCAACCTGGCTCAGGTATGTGCGCGTGACCCAGAAGTCCTGCGCGAACGCCCACTGCAGGTAGTTGTCGCCGTAGAACGTGCCGGGGTCGACCTTCCGAACGTTGATGGTCACGCCGGCGCCCTTGGCCTGCTCGGCGAGCACCTGGGCCGCCTCGACGATGCCCTGGACCACCGGCGAGGTGACGAGCTCGACGCCGAGGTCGCTCTGCCCAGCCTGCCTCAGCAGCGACTTGGCCTGGTCGAGGTCCTGCCGGCGCTGCGGCAGCTCATCGTCGTAAGCGGGGTCGTACGGCGAATAGAGGTCGTTCGCCACTCTGCCCTGCCCCGACAGCACCTGCTCGATCATCTGCTCGCGGTCTACGAGCAGCCGCATCGCCTGCCGCACCTTCACGTCCTTGAAGGGCGCCTGGTCGACGCGCATCGTAAACGGCTGCCAGCCGCCGGTCTCCGAGATCAGCACCTTGAACTGGTCGTTCGACTTGACCTGTGCGATCTGCCCCGCGGGGAGGTCCGTGATGGCGTCCACCTGGCCGCTCAGCAGCGCGTTCACGCGCGGGGTGTCCTCGGGGAAGTCGATGATCACGACCTCGTCGACGCGTGGCAGGCCGTCGCGCCAGTAGTCCGGGTTCTTTTTGAACACGCTGCGCTCGCCCGGGACGAAGCTCTCGTACATGAACGGCCCGGTCCCCACCGGCTTAGCCGGGTCGTAGTCGGTGGGCACGATCGAGTTGAAGTACTGGCCCAGGTCGTCCGGGAAGGCCACGTTGGGGAACTTCAGCTGGATGCGGACGGTTCGGTTGTCGAGCTTGCGCGACCGGTCGAGGTCCATGTAGCCGATCGAGGCGGCCCCGGTCTTCGGATCCTTGGGGTCGGTGATTCGCCGAAGCGAGAACAGTACGTCGTCGGCCGTAACCGGCTTGCCGTTGTGGAAGGTGACGCCCGGTCGCAGGCGGATCGTCCACGCCTGCGCCCTCTTGTCGGGCTCGATCGACTCGGCCAAGATCAGCACGAAGTCGGAGTTGGTGTTGCGACCGGCCAGGCCCTCGTAGAGCTGGTGGGCGCGCGAGATGTCCGGCACGGTCGTAAGGACGTGGGCGTCGATGCTGTCGTCGGCGCCACCGCCCGAGACCCCGACTCGTAGGACGCCCCCGTTGCGGACGTTCTTCAGCGAGGTGCCGCCGGAGCTGCTCGTGGGCACGTCGACGGTCTCGCTGCCGCACGCGGCCAGCACGCCGCCCGCTCCGAGCAGGACGCCCCCGGCCACGGCGCCGCGCAGGGCATCGCGGCGGGTGATGGTCCAGTCCTCGAACCGAGGGTCGGGCGGGCCGCCGCTCATGCGACCGGTCGCTCCTCCGACGCCGCCGTCTCGCGCGCGAGCTCGTCGCCGATGAGGTCCGCCGACAGCCGCAGGTGCTGGGCGAAAAGATCCGGCGTGCCCGGGTCGCGGCGCTCCAGGGCGTCGAGCAACCGCTCGTGGTCGGTCACGTAGTCGGTCGCCGGGTATATCGGGTGGTGGCGTAGGAGCAGCCGCGTCTCGGCGGCGAGCGTGTCGTGGGCTCGCGTGAGCCGCGTGCTGCCGCATAGTCGGACGAGCTCTTGGTGGAATCGGACGTCGGCGGCAATGGCGTCGTCGGTGAGATGGCCGTCGGCCGGGAGAGCCTTGCGGAGCTGGTCGAGCGCCTCGCGCAGGGGAGCGGTGTCGATCGGCTCGTCTCGCTCCAGGAGCCGGCGCGCCGCGCCGGCCTCGATGACCTCACGCGCGCCGTACACGTCGGGGTAGTCGGCGAGCGACACCACCCGCACCAGAGACCCGCGATGAGGCTCGTGGTCCACGAGCCCCTCCTGAACCAGCTGCCGGATCGCCTCGCGCACCGCGCTGCGCCCGGTACCCAGCTCGCGGGCGAGGCGCACCTCTCGGAGCTGCTCCCCCTGGGGGATGCGCCCATCGACGATCGCATCGCGCAACTCCGTCAGGACCTGCTCGGTGGTCGAGGCGCGCTCGACCATGCGCAGGCTCCAGCTGTCCACGCTCGGAGAGATCTCTCCTCCCTCTCCCTCGTCGATTGTCGGCAATCTACAAGTAGACAATCGACTCGTCAAGCGCGTTCTCGTCGCGCTCTGTGCGGCGCCGGGAAGGTCTCCGCCGGCCGCGCGCTTCCGCCGGCGTTTCTTGGGCTGGGTGAGGGTGGCGTGGGGCGGTGCCGCCCGGTCCGGTGTCGCGGGCACAGCGGACGGCGGCGAGCCGAACGACGTGTTCGACCTTGTGTGCTTATTCCGGCACAACGTCGAACGTCTCAGCCCCGCGTCCGGTTCGGCGAGCGATTCACCGCCTCCGGACGACCCCGTCCAGGCCCCGGGGACGCCGGTCGCATCCGGCCTGGCTGGCGTCCCCCAAGCCTGGCGTTGGCTTAGTGGCGGGGGTGGGCGAGTTCTCTACCCAGCTCGGTACATAAAGCGCCCAGCCCTCGCGGCGCCCCCGCGCGCTGTCCCCAGTTTGGGTTGCTTCCGCGGCGCGCCCCCGTCCGCGGGACGCCGGCCGCGCCGGGACCGCACTCCCTCACCCAGCCCCGAGCGGCCGGCGGTGACGAACGGCCGACGGAGACCACTCCCGGCCCGGCGAGGCTGCTCGCTACGCGACCGCGGTCGCCTCCAACTCGACGAGGAACTCCGGGAACGCGAGGCGCGCTACGCCGAGCAGGGTCGCGGTCGGCCGGCAACCGGCTTCCGCCAGGCGCGCGCCGGCCTCCTGGCTGGCCTCGAGGAAGGCGTCGACGTCGGTCGTGTAGGTGTTCAGCCGCACGACCTGAGACAGCTCGAATCCCGCCTCGCGCAGAACGGTCTCGAGATTGTCGATGGCCTGGCGCACTTGTGCACCCATGTCACCGGCGTGCACCGGGTTCCCGTCGGCGTCGCTGGAGGTCTGCCCGGCGCAGTAGAGCGTTCGCTCGGACCCGGTGACCTCCAGGGCCTGGACAAACCCGAACTGGTCCTGCCAGGTCCACGGGTTGATGACTCGCCGTTCCATACAGGTCTCCTCTCAAGTCGGGGCGCCGTTGTGCCGGACCTCCGCCAGCACGGCAGGGAGCGCGGCGGCGACCCGGTCCATGATCGGCTCGGGGCCGACCGTGATGCGCGCCCAGCCCGGCAGTCCGAGCCCCGCGCCGGAGCGCACCAGGAACCCGCGCCGCAGGAGGCCGTGGCCGAGCTCGGCGTCGTCGGCGCCGTGTCGCACCAGGACGAAGTTCGCCGCGGAGGGAAGCGGTCGCATCCCACCGCCGACCAGGCCGTCGGTCAGGCGTTCGCGCGCGCGTGCTGTGAGGGCTCGGCGCTCGGCGACGTCGTCCGGACGGCCCAGGCTCGCGAGGCCCGCGACGAGCGCGGGGCGGTTCAGGTTGAACGGCTCCTGGACGGTCTGAAGGTAGGGGATGAGGCCCGGGGTCGCCACGGCGTAGCCGAGCCGCAGGCCGGCGAGGCCGAAGATCTTCGAGAAGGTGCGCAGAACGACCAAGGGCCTCCCGGCGGCTATGTCGTCCTCCCGGCGGAGACGCGCGTCGGGAGCGACGTAGTCCATGTAGGCCTCGTCGGCCACCACCACGCAGTCCTCGGGCAGGGCGCGGAGGAAAACCGCCCACTCGCTCGGCTCGAGCAGCGACCCCGTGGGATTGTTCGGATCGCAGATCCAGACCATCCGCGCTCGTGTGCGCCGGGCTGCGTCCGCAATGCTTTCGAGGTCGAGGCGCAGCTCCGGCGAGGCCACCCGCTGCACGACCGCCCCGGCGGCGGACGAGACCTGGGCATAGAGGCCGTAGGTGGGCTCCGGGACGATCACCCGCTCGCCCGGAGACAGGAAGGCCGCGGCCAGCGTAAGGATCAGCGTCTGGATGCCGTGCCCGGGCAGGATCCAGTCGGGCGCCACGCCGATCTCGGCTCCGATCGCCTCGCGCAGCTCGAGATAGGCGTGCTCGGGGTACTCCCAGGCGTGGTCGAGCTCGGCCGCCGCGGCCTCGAGCACGCCCGGCAGGGGGCCGAAGAGCCCCTCGTTCCAGTGCAGCTTCGCGACGTCGTCGAGCCCAACCGAGGCTTTCAGATCATCCAGGCTGGGTCCGGGCACGTACGGCCCGGTGTCGAGCAGCTGCGGGCGGATCAGCCGGCTCCAGTCGGTCACCCGCGTCCCCCCTCAAAGGCGGCGGCCGCAGCTCGTGCGTCGCGCTCGAGCCCTCTGCGGGAGAGCTTCAGCTGCTCGGCCGCAAAGGCGTGCGTCTTTGCCCGCATGCGTTCCGGGGAGGTCCACTCGTAGCCGAGCAGGAGCTCGAAGCCGAGGCCGTCGACGAGGGCGAGGAGCCGGTCGGCCACGTCGTCCGGGTCGGTGACGGGGGCGAACTCGCCGGTCTTCGACCCTCGCCGCACCGTGTCGAAGAAGAATGCCCGCCAGCGGCGGGAGAGCGACTCACACTCCGGCAACAGGCTCGGCTCGTGCAGCGCCCTTACCCACAGCTCCATCCACAGCATGTACTCGCCGCGCCGGGGGCCGGGGGAGGGCAGCGACGCCTCGAGCAGCTGCGCGAGCCGCTCGCGCTCGCTTTCCACGCCGGCCGCCAGTTGCTCGAGCCGCGCGAAGAGCTGTTCGCTCGCCCACTTCAGCGCGGCGGTCAGAACCTCGTCCTTGACCTCGAACCAGTAGTGGACGGTGCCCGTCGACGTGCCCGCCTCGCGCGCGATGTCGGAGATGCGCGTTCCGGCGAAGCCGCGGTCCTGGATGACCCGGCACGCCGCGGCCAGGATCTGCTCCGGGCGGTTCGGACGGGAGCGATACGCGCGGGGGCGTGTGGCCTGTTTGACACTCATCCGCTTGGCCTTTTATAACTGACCCACGAATCAGGCGGACTGATTCGCGAGTCAAGATCCAAAGGGGGAGGCTGTGGGTCAGCAGGGATGGATTCCGCGAACGTTGAGGGCGGCGCTCTGGCTCGCCGCGGTGGCGCTCGCTGCCCTCGCGCTCGCGGCGTGCGGCGACGACGACGACGACGACGGCGGCGGCGGCGGGGGCTCTGGCGCGAGCGGGCAGGCGACAGAGCTCGACCTTCAGACCGAAGGACAGCTCACCATCGGCGCCGAGTTCCCGGTGAAGGGTTTCGTAGAGCTGCCGATCGACGACCCGAAGGGCTTCGAGGTCGACCTCGGCGACGCGATCGCCAAGGAGCTCGGCGTGCCCAAGGTGCAGTGGAAGAACACGCCGTTCACTGGCCTGTTCTCACCCGCTCCCAAGGACTTCGACATGGCGATCAACGAGATCACGATCACCGCCGAGCGCTCCGAGGTGGTGGACTTCAGCGTGCCCTACTTCGACGCGAACCAGGGCTTCCTGATCAAGAAGGGCGGGCCGGCGGAGGAAGTGCAGTCGATCGCCGAGATGAAGGACCTTCGGTTCGGCGTCCAGGCTACGACCACGGGCGCCGACTACGTGAAGGACGAGATCCAGCCCGACGAGCAGCCGCGTGAGTTCAGCACGCTCGGCGCCGCCACGCAGGCGCTCGCCAACGGGCAGGTCGATGCCTTCGTCATGGACGTGGCCATAGGCGCCGAGATCGTCAAGGAGCGCGGCGAGGACGTGGACATGACCGGCCAGTTCATCACGAACGAGCGCTACGGGATCCTGTTCGAGAAGGGAAACACGCTGCGCGGGCAGGTCAACGAGGCGCTCGAGAAGATCAAGGCCGACGGCACGCTCGAGCGGCTGCAGGCCAAGTGGTTCCCGGGCACCGAGGAGCTGCCTGAGTTCCAGTAGCGTCCGGCCGCAAGATGGGGATGGGCTTCGACACCCGCGTCGAGCCCCGGGGCGGTGGCCTGACCGCCGGCGAGGCGGGGCCCCCCGGCGGCTCGCGCGGGCTCGCCCGCCGGCGGTCGCAGCGCCGCGACGCGGTGATCTCGACGGTCAGCACGATCGTCTTCTTCGCGCTCGTCATCGCCCTGATCGCGCTCTCGCCGGGCGTCAACAAGGTCGTCGAGTCGTTCTTCTCGCTCACGGGCTTCAAGGACAGCTTCGGCACCGTCTCGGAGGGCTTCTGGCTGAACGTCAAGCTCATGTTGGCCGCGGAGGCGATCGTGCTGGTAGTGGCGCTGGGGATCGCGGTGATTCGCAGCCTGCCCGGGCCCGTGATGGCGCCGCTGCGGATCGTCGCGCTCATCTACACCGACGTATTCCGGGGCATCCCGCTCATCCTCGTGATCTTCATCGTTGGGCTCGGGCTGCCCGCGCTGCAGCTCGACTTCATCTCCGAGCAGTCCGTGTTCACCTACGGCGTGGTGTCGCTGGTGCTCGTCTACTCGGCCTACGTGGCCGAGGTGTACCGGGCGGGGATCGAGTCGGTGCACCCGAGCCAGCTCGCCGGCGCGCGGTCGCTCGGCCTCTCGCAGTTGCAGTCGATGCGCTTCGTGGTGCTTCCCCAGGCGGTTCGGCGCGTCGTACCTCCGCTTCTGAACGACTTCATCGGCCTGCAGAAGGACACCGCGCTCGTGGGATTGCTCGGACTCGTAGAGGTGGCGCGGGCGGCGGAGAACTACGCCTCGTCGACGTTCAACTTCACCGGCTACACGATGGCCGCGCTGCTCTTCATCGCGGTGACGATTCCGCTCGCGCGCGTGACCGACTGGCTGATCGAGCGTGACCGCAGGCGGATGAGGGCCACGGGCGGATGACCGAGCAGGCCACCCTGCTGCGCCTCGAGGGGGTGCACAAGAGCTACGGCGACCTGGAGGTCCTGCGCGGCATCGACCTCGACGTGCCGGCCAACAAGGTGATCTGCCTTATCGGCGCCTCGGGCTCCGGCAAGTCGACGTTGCTCAAGTGCGCGAACCTGATCGAGCCGATCGACGGGGGGCGGATCCTCTTCGAGGGCGAGGAGATAACGGGCGAGGACACCGACCCCGACCGCGTGCGCCGCCACATCGGGATCGTCTTCCAGGCGTTCAACCTGTTCCCGCACATGACCGTGCTCGCGAACGTCACGCTGGCCCCACGCCGCGTGCTCGGGATGCCGCAGGCGGTGGCCGAGGAGCAAGCGCGGGAGCTGCTCGCGCGCTTCGGTCTCGCCGACAAGGCGACCGAGTACCCCGACCGGATCTCGGGCGGGCAGCAGCAGCGCGCGGCGATCGTGCGCGCGCTGGCGATGCAACCGCGCATCATGTTGCTCGACGAGGTGACGAGCGCGCTCGACCCCGAGCTGGTCGGCGAGGTGCTCACCGTGATCCGCGAGCTGGCCAAGTCGGGCATGACGATGGTGATCTCCACACACGAGATGGGCTTCGCGCGCCAGATCGCTGACCGGGTCTGTTTCATTTCGGAGGGCGTGATCCTCGAGCAGGGGCCGCCCGACCTGATCTTCCACGCGCCGCGGCACGAGCGCACGGCGAGCTTTCTGAAGCGCGTCATCGAGGCGGGCCGCGCCGCCGACCTGGCGGCCGAGGTGTAGGGACCTCCGGGGCCGGGTAAACGCCCTCCGGGTTTGCCATCTCCTGGGGGGTTGTGATCTTGATGCGTCGCTTGCTGGTGATCCTGCTCGTTTCGCTCGCGGTTCCTCTCGCTGGAGCCACCGGCGCTCAGGCGGAGATCGAGCCTCCGTGGTGCGGGACGCCGGAGCCCGACGCGGCCGAGAACCTGCCTGATGGCGAACGATCCTCCCGGCAGCTTCCCGCACATCCCGTACTACGCGATCAAGTGCACGCTGGAGGACATCGAGGAGCGCAGCGACGGCCGCATGGAGTTCGAGGTGATCGGCAGCACGGCGACCGGGCGCGAGATGTTCAGGGTCGTCATCAACGAGCTCGAGACGCGTCAGCAGCGGCGCGCCTACCGCAACTGGCGTGACGTGCGCGAGGAGGCGCTCGACAACCCGGCGAGGGCGAAGAGCCTCGTCGCCAGGTACGGGGACGAGATCAAGGTCCCGATCCTGGTCCAGGGTGGGATCCATGGCAACGAGTTCGAGGGCGTGGATGCCTCGATGGACCAGATCGAGCGTCTCGCCACCACGCCCTACGGCGAGGATCCGGCGGTCGATGCCATCCTCGACCACACGATCGTGGTCTTCAACCCGATCCAGAACCCGGACGGCCGCGTCGCCGGCACGCGCGCCAACAGCAACGGCTTCGACCTCAATCGCGACTACATGACCCAGTCGCAGAGCGAGACCCGGAACTCCATCACGCTGATGAAGGAATGGTTGGCGCCGGACATGCTCGACCTGCACGGCTACGTCACCCCGACGCTGATCGAGGCCACCACCAAGCCGCACAACCCCAGCATCGAGTACGACCTGTGGCTGAAGTGGAACCAGACGCGAATCGATGCGAACGAGGCGGCGCTGAACGCGATCGGCCAGCAGGTGACGCGGCCGATCAACGACTGGTGCTCCGACGGCAACCCGGCCCCGCCGAGCGGGATCTGCCCGGACGGGCGCCCGGCCGGGCCCGCTGTCGCCGAGGGCTGGGACGACTGGGGCCCGTTCTATGCGCCCATGTACCACCAGCACCTCGGCCTCAACTCCTCGACGGTCGAGATGTGCCAGAGCGTGTCGCTGTGCGGCGGCCGCTCGGGCGCGCGGGCGATCCAGAACAGCGTGATCGACTCGACGCTGAAGTTCGCGGTCCCGAACCGCGAGGGGATGCTGTCGGACATGCTCGAGGCCTACCGCCGCGGTGACACCGACGCCCAGCGGCCCTCGTGCTGCCCGCCGCCGTTCGACGTCGACAACAATTGGATGGGCGACTACCCGCAGGCGTACGTGATCCCGTTCGGCGCCGGCCAGCGCAGCGACGCGGAGGCCAACCGCCTCGTCGAGTGGCTGCTGTTCAACGACATCGAGGTCGATGAGCTCGAGCGCGACTACACGTTCAACGGTCAGACGTTCGAGGCGGGCTCCTACGTGGTGTGGCTCGCCCAGCCGCGCCGCGGCCTGCTCGACACGGCGCTCTCGATCGGCGTCGACATCTCGGAGCGCATCAGCATCCTGTACGCGCCGCCGGCGTCCTGGAGCCACGGCTACCTGTGGGGCGCCGACGTCGTAACGGTCGAGGACGGCGCGAACTTCAGCCCGCTCACCGACGACATCCGCCGGCCGAACCGGATCCGGGGCGGGGTCGAGAGCGGCCGGGCCAATGGGTACACGCTCGAGATCGACTCGCCGACGGCGGTGCGCGCGCTCAACGCGCTGGTTTCCGGCGGCGTCGACGCCTCGATCGCGCTCGAGGAGTTCAGCGGCGGCGCGGCCGGCAACGCGGTGTTCGGGGCCGATCGGGCCACCGAACGGGCGCTGGACGACGTGGGCGAGGACTTCGGCCTCGTCTTCCGCAGGCTCCAGGGCGCTCCGCCTGCGCTGGAGCCGATCGAGCGCGTGCCGAGGATCGCCGTGCTCACGGGTGCGGTCGACCAACAGGTGTGGGTGCTGCGCCAGCTGGGCTTCGACGCAAATCCCGTCTCGACGGGATCGATCGGGTCGTCGCCGACCGACCCGCTGGCGAACTACGACGTGATCTTCAATGTCAGCAGCAGCTGGCCGGGCAACGAGACCGCGAGGACGCGCCTGAGGGCGTTCTTCGCAGCGGGCGGCGGGTACATCGGCGGCCAGATGACGGGGAGCAACTTCCTCCGCGACAGCGCCGAGGTGACCGGCCTGTCGGCGGCGAGCGACAGCGGCGACGGAGCCGGCTACAGCGGCATCCTGTTCTGGGACAACGTGGGCGGCGCGAACAGCGTCATCACCGGCGTCTATCCGAGCCGCGACACGCTGATCGCCGATCCGCCGACGTGGCTCACGAGCGTGCCGGGGACGATGACCGTCGACGGCCGGCTGCCGGCGAGCGGGTTCTTCGCCTCCGGCCTGTGGCCGAACTTCGGCGCCTCGACGGCGCCGAACGCTGCGGTGATCGCCCACGGCACGAACACGGCCAATACGGCGCGGCTCACGGTGTTCGCGAGCAACCCGCTGTACCGGGCGGATCCCGAGCGCGAGTGGCCGATGGTCGGCACGGCCGTGTACTGGATCGACAAGTAGTAGCCGCGACGGTGACGGCCCCGCCCTCGTGCGGGGCCGTCACCGCCGCTCGGTGATCACCGTCAGGCCGCGCTGCGCGAACTCCGTCATGGCGGCGAGCTCGGCGCCGGCGTCGTCGAGCGAGATCGTCCGGCTCACGAGGCGGCCGGGATCGAGCGCGCCGCGGGCGATTCTGCAAGGAGGGCCCCCGGCGGGCCGTCCTCTAAGGCGCGGACGCGCCAGAGGGACACGTTGCGTGTCCGGGCGGGTAGGCCTGTTCCCCCTCGAACGGGATAGCGACAACCCGCGACCGGGCGCCTCCGGGGCCCGGTCGCCGAGAAGTCCATGCATCCGCGAGGTCTTGCCATTGGCGAGGTGCCGTGCCGAGGTCGATACTTGCTCCCGCAATTATCTTTCGTAAGGAGGAGCGAGCGACATGACCAGCAGAACGACCGTAACCGTGGTTCCGACCGGGACCTGGAAGATCGATCCGGGTCATTCGAACGTGGCGTTCTCGGTGAAGCACCTCGGGATCGCCACCGTCCGCGGCAGATTCCACGAGTTCGAGGGCACGCTCGAGATCGGCGAGGACCTCGCTTCGGCACGCGCGTACGGCACCGTCCAGACCGCGTCGGTGTTCACCAACGAGGAGCAGCGGGACGCTGACCTGCGTTCCGAGAACTTCTTCCATGCCGAGCTGCATCCCGAGCTTTCGTTCGAGTCCACCGCGATCCGGCCCGTCGAGGAGGACAGATTCGAGATCGAGGGCGAGCTCACGATGCGCGGTGTGACCCGGCCGATCACTTTGACGGGTGAGCTCCAGGGCACCGAGAGCGATCTCTGGGGCAACGAGCGCGTCGGCCTCGAGGTCACCGGCCAGCTCGCCCGGAGCGACTGGGGGATGACCTTCAACCAGGTGCTCGGCAGCGGGAACCTCCTGGTGTCGGACCGCGTCAA
The DNA here is from genome assembly GCA_963812915.1 of uncultured Thermoleophilaceae bacterium. GTDB lineage: Bacteria > Actinomycetota > Thermoleophilia > Solirubrobacterales > Thermoleophilaceae > JACVRW01. The sequence continues at coordinate 74,866 of CAWEXB010000001.1, forward strand.
GCTCACCCTCGACATCTCGGCGATCAGGCAGGCTCAGTAGCTTTCGTTACTCCGTGGCTTCTCGGCCGGATCGATCCGACGGCGGGCTGACGCTCGATCGGCTGCCCGATCCGGCCGAGGTGGTCGACGTGCTGCCTCTGGAGGGCGTATCGAGCAGTCCCGCCGAGGCGCGCGAGCCGCACCGTCACGACTACCACGAGCTGATCTGGGTCCGGGCGGGCAGCGGGTACCACCTGATCGACGGGGCCCGAGTGCCGGCCCGCCCAGGCAGCATCACGCTGATCGGGCGCGGCCAGGTGCACGTCTTCGAGTGCGCCCAGGGCGTCGAGGGGGCGGGCGTGCGCTTCGGCGAGGAGCTGCTGTTCGGGGGGGCGGCGCAGCGCGTCGTGCCCGGCTGGTTGCTGGCCGGCCAGTGCGGACGGACGGTGCCGGTGCCCGCCGAGGAGGCGGAACGCCTGGACGCGATCATCGCGGCTTTGCGCTCGGAGGTGGACCGGCCGCCCGATGCGCAGAGCGGCGACCTCCAGCGCGAGCTTGTCTCGGTGATCCTGCTCTGGGTCGAGCGCTGGTACGACGCCGCGCGCACCGAGGCGCGCGCGGCAGACGACTCCGACGTCCAGCTTCTGCGCCGCTTCGTATCCCGCCTCGAATCGGACTACGCCCAGCATCACGACGCCGCGCACTACGCGGACAGGCTGGCGGTGCCGCCCGCGGTGCTCTCGCGGGCGCTCACCCGGGCGACGGGAAGCTCGACCAAGGAGCTGGTCACCGACCGGGTGATGGTTGAGGCCGCACGGCTGCTTCGCTTCAGCGACCTGACCGCCCAGCAGATCGCCCAGCGGGTGGGCTTCTCCGATCCGCTCTACTTCTCGCGGGCGTTCAAGCGACACTGGGGAGAGTCGCCGACGGGCTACCGCTCCCGAGTGCGGGGAACCGGGGGACCGAGCGCATGAGTACCTCCGCAGCACTCTCGCCGTCCACCCGGCTCGGCCCCGTGCAACTCGCGGTGACGGATCTCGAGCGCTCGACGGGCTTCTATGACGAGGCGATCGGGCTGAGCGTTCACCGTCGCGAGGACGGCGGCGTCGCGCTCGGAGCCGGCGGCGAGGACCTGCTGGTGCTGCACGAGGAGCCGGACGCGGTCCCCGCCGGCGGCGGCCAGGCCGGTCTCTACCACTTCGCGCTTCTGCATCCGTCGCGCCGCGAGCTCGCCGCCGCCGCGCAGCGCCTGGCCAGGACCGAGACGCCGATCCAGGGAGCCTCCGATCACAAGTTCTCGGAGGCGATCTACCTGCCCGACCCCGACGGCAACGGGATCGAGCTCTACGCCGATCGCCCACGCGAGCAATGGCCCGATCCGCTCGAGGCGCTTCCGCCAGGTGGCCCGCTGCCGCTCGACCTTCAGGGGCTGCTCGAGCTCGTCTCCGACGGCGAGCCTCGGGCGCAGGCGGATCCGGGCCTCGTGGTGGGCCACATCCACCTGCACGTCGGCGCGATCGAGGACGCGCTCGGCTTCTACCGCGACGTGATCGGGTTCGAGCCGATGATCCTCCTGCCGAGCGCGGCCTTCGTCTCGGCCGGCGGCTACCACCACCACCTCGGACTCAACACCTGGCGCGGGCGGGGGGTCGGCCCCGCTCCCGGCGGAACGGTCGGGCTGCGACGGTGGACCATCCTCCTGCCGGACGAGGCCGAAGTGGAGCGGGTGCGTGCCCGTGTGCTGGACGCGGGGGCTCGAGTACGAGGAGCGGCCCGGGGGGTTCCTGGTGCGCGATCCCTGGGGCATTCCGCTGCTGGTGGCGGCGGAGGCGCCCTGAGCCTGCTCGGCGAGATCGCCGGGCGCCGCCTGGGCCTGCCCCGACCCGAGACACGCGACCTGCTCGTGCAGCGCGACCTCGAGGTGCCGATGCCCGACGGTGTCGTGCTGCTCGCCGATCGCTACGCGCCGCGCGCCGGGCCTCCGCGGCCGACCGTGCTCGTGCGCTCGCCCTACGGGCGACGGGGCGTGTTCGGGTTGCTCTACGGCCGGCTGTTCGCAGAGCGCGGATTCCAGGCCGTGGTTCAGAGCGTGCGCGGCACGTTGGGCTCGGGCGGGGAGTTCAACCCGTTCGACGAACGCGCCGACGGTCTGGCCACGATCGCCTGGCTGCAGCGCCAGTCGTGGTACGAGGGGCGCCTGGGGATGACCGGCAGCAGCTACCTCGGCCTCACGCAGTGGGCGGTGGCTCGCGACGCAGGCGACGCGCTGGACGCCCTCACCCCGTCGGTCACCGCCTCGCAGTTCCATAGCCAGGCCTACGGGGGCGGCAGCATCGCCTTGGCCACGGCGCTCTCGTGGGTGGTGATCGTGGCCGCTCAGGAGCGGCGCCTCGCGACCTTGCGGATGCTCCTCGGCCTGCGCCGGCTGCCCCCCTTGCTCGACAGCCTGCCACTGGCGGAGCTCGACGCCCTGACGACGGGGCGCCCCCTCGGTTTCTACGCCGAATGGCTCAGTCACAGCGCGGCCGACGACCCGTACTGGGCCGCGCGGGACTACTCGACAGGCGTAGCGGAGGTGAGCGCCCCGGTACAGCTCGTCGGCGGCTGGCACGACATCTTCCTGCCCTGGATGCTCGACGACTACGCCACGCTGGCAGCCGCCCGACGCGGGCCGCAGCTCGTGATCGGCCCGTGGACGCACACCTCGCCCGGGCTGCTCAGCGCGAGCATCCGCGAGGCGCTCGGCTGGCTGCGGGCGCATCTGGTGGGCGACCGCCGATTGGCCCGCGACGCGCCCGTGCGCGTGTTCGTCGGCGGCGCCGCTCGCGAGTGGCGCGAGCTGCCGGCGTGGCCGCCGGACGCGCGCCCCGTGCGCCTCCATCTCCAGGCCGGCGGCGGGCTCGGGGCGGCGGCGCCGGCCGAGTCTTCGCCCGACCGCTACCGCTACGACCCGGCCTCGCCGACGCCGTCGCTGGGAGGGCCGGTGCTGCTCGAGCGGGCGCCGGTGGTGGACAACCGTCCGCTCGAGGCACGAGCCGACGTGCTCACCTACACGACCGAGCCGCTCGACGCGGACCTGGACGTCATCGGACCGGTGACGGTCGAGCTGCACGCACGCTCCAACCTCGACTACTTCGACATCTTCGCTCGCGTCTGCGACGTCCACCCGTCGGGCCTCTCCTTGAACGTCTGTGACGCGATCGCGCGGGTCGCGCCCGGCGGATCCTTCGAGGGTGGGCCCGACGGTGTGACCCGCGTCTCGTTCGAGCTCTGGCCGACCGCTTACCGCTTCGCGGCCGGCCACCGGGTGCGTCTCCAGGTCTCGAGCGGCGCCCACCCGCGCTATGCGCGCAACCCGGGGACGGGCGAGGATCCGGCGACGGCCTCGCGGCTCCTTCCCGCGGACCAGGAGGTTTTCCACGACCCCGCGCACGTCTCCGTCCTCACGCTGTCCGTCGTGAACGGGAACCGCCCGTGAGCGCGATCGGCCTGGGACTGGCGGCGCTCGGCCGACCCGGCTACCTGAACCTGGGCCACGGCGCGGACCTCGGCGTGGACCGCTCCGTGGCCGCGCTCGAGCGCCGCTGCCACGAAGTGCTCGACGCCGCCTACGAGAGCGGGCGTGCGCCACTTCGACGCGGCCCGCTCGTACGGACGCGCGGAGGAGTTCCTCGCCTCCTGGCTACGGGCCCGTGGGGTCGAGCCGGGAGTGGTCACCGTCAGCTCGAAGTGGGGCTACACCTACACCGCCGGCTGGCAGGTCGACGCCGATCCGCCCGAGGTCAAGGATCTCTCGGTCGCCACCTTCCGCCGCCAGCTCGCCGAGACCCAGGAGTGGCTCGGTCCGTGGCTCTCCCTCTACCAGATCCACTCGGCCACCGTGTCGAGCGGCGTGCTCGACGACAACGCGGTGCTGGATGAGCTCGCTCGCCTGCGGAGCACCGGCGTGGCGGTGGGCCTGACAGTGACCGGCACCGATCAGTCCGAGACGCTCGAGCTGGCGCTCGAGCGAGCCGCGTTCGATTCCGTACAGGCCACCTACAACTTGCTCGAACGCTCGGCCGGGCCGGCGCTCGAGCGCGCCCACGCGGCCGGCCTCCGGGTGATGGTGAAGGAGGCGGTCGCGAACGGGCGCCTCGCCCCTCGAGGCGGCTGCGCGCCGCTCGAAGCCGTGGCGGAGCGGCTGGGCGTCACGAGCGACGCCGTCGCCATTGCGGCCGTGCTGTCGCGGCCATGGGTGGACGTCGTGCTGAGCGGCGCCGCCATCCCCGACCAGCTGCGGAGCAACCTCAGGGCGCTCGAGGTTCGGTGGTCCCCCGAGCTGGACGACGAGCTGGCCGGGCTCGCGGAGCCGAGCGAGAGCTACTGGTCGACCCGCTCCGGGCTGTCCTGGACCTAGTCACTAGAGGGTGGGGCGAGGCTGGCACGCCGAGGCCTTCTAATCGCATGGAGGCTCTCGACGAGCTCGCGGTCGCGCTGCGCGGCCGTCTGATCGAGCGGGCCCGGTCCGGGGAGGCCTCGAGCGCCGGGCTCGAGGCGGAGGTTCGCAACCTGGTGGAGCGCGAGGCGGCTCCCCTGCCGGCGGAAGACCGGGCGGCGCTGTGCGCTCGGGTGGTGCTGCTCGCTCGCGGGCTCGGTCCCCTCGAGCAGTTGCTGTCGGATCCGCTCGTGGACGAGGTGATGGTCAACGGACCGGGGGAGGTGTACGTGGAGCGTCGCGGCCGTCTGGCCCGCACCGGCGTCGCGTTCGCAGGCGAGAGCGAGTTGATGCATGCGATCGAGCGGATACTGGCCCCTCTGGGGCGGCGGGTGGACGAGGCCTCGCCCCTGTGCGACGCCCGACTGCCCGACGGCTCGCGCGTTCACGTGGTGATCCCGCCGCTCTCGCTCTCGGGGCCGTGCCTGACGATCAGGCGCTTTCGCCGCGAGGGATTCTCGCTGCGGGACCTGGTGGCGCGCGGAACGCTGACGCCCGAGCTGGCCGAGTTCCTCGCTCTCTGCGTTGCGTCGCGAGCGTCGTTGCTCGTGAGCGGCGGCACCGGGTCCGGGAAGACGACGACGCTGAACGCCCTCTCCGGGGCGATCCCAGGCGAGGATCGCATCGTGACGATCGAGGACGCCGCCGAGCTGCGTCTGCGCCAGCGCCACGTGGTCCGCTTGGAGTCGCGGCCGGCCAGCCTCGAGGGCCGCGGTGAGGTGACGATCCGGACACTCGTGCGGAACGCCCTCCGAATGAGGCCCGATCGGATCGTCGTCGGCGAGGTCCGGGGGGCCGAGGCGCTCGACATGCTCCAAGCGCTCAACACCGGCCACGACGGATCCCTCACCACGGTTCACGCCAACTCGCCGACCGACGCGCTGCGCCGCGTCGAGACGCTCGCCCTGATGGCGGGCGTCGGCCTCCCGCACGCCGCGGTGCGGGAACAGGTGGCGAGCGCACTCGACGTGGTGGTGCATCAAGCCCGCCTCCCCGACGGGTCTCGGGTCGTCGAGTCGGTCACCGAGGTGGTGCGCGCGGCCGGCGGAATCGGTACACGCGAGATGTACCGGCGAGGCGGCCGCCTCCGGCCACCCGCCGACGGCGCGCTCGCAGCGAGGCTGGGCGCCCTGCGAGGCGGCGGTGCGCGGGTCGCAAGGGCGGAGGAGGCGCGGGACCCTGGGCCGGCGGTCGAGGACGCTGGACCGGGAGGGGCGGAGGATGGCTCGGGTACCGGAGGGGCGGAGCCGACCGCGTGAGCGCCGCCACCGGCTTGGCGTTTCTCGCTGGCGCCGCGGGGGCGCTCGGCACGCTCGAGCTGCTCAGCCGCGTTCCGGCCTGGCTCTCACGGAGCGGCCCGGAGCTCGCGCGCGCAGTCATGGGCCTCGTGGAAGTGCTCGTACGAATCGGTCGCGAGGGGCGTGATCCGGGGGCGGTCGAGCGTCGGCGGCTCTTGCTCGCGGGGGCGGTCGTCGCGTTCCTCGCCGGCGCCGCGCTGGCCGGGCCGCTCCTTGGGCTGGGCCTGGCGGCCGGCGGTCCGTGGCTCGTCTCGCGCGCCCTGCGTGCGCGGCGCGAGCGCTACCGCCGGGCGGTCGACGCAGGGGCGGCGCAGATGGCGATCGCCATCGCCGATGCCCTCGGCGGCGGGCACTCGCTCCGCGGCGCGCTCGAGGAAGCAGCTGGATCGGTGGACGGCCAGGCGGGGCACGAGCTGCAGCGCGCGGCAGCCGAGCTCGCCGCGGGAGCGACCACCGACGGCGCGCTCGAGTCCATGCGCGCGCGGGTGCGCTCGCCGCGAGTCGACGGGGTCGTCGCAGCGTGCCTACTCCAGCACCGCGCCGGAGGCGACCTGGCGCGACTCCTGCGCCACAGCGCCCGCTCCATGGAGGAACAGGCAAGGCTCGAGGCCGAGGTTCGGGCGGCGACCGCGCAGGCGCGCTTCACTGGGTTGCTGGTGGCACTGTTACCCATTGGCGGGGCCCTGCTCACGGAACTGGCAAGCCCGGGCTGGTTCGCCGGTCTCTGGAACTCATTCCTGACCGCGTGGCTGGTAGGAATCGCCGTGGTCCTGCAGCTCGTGGCTGCGGTCCTGATGCAAAGGCTCGGGCGGGTCCGCTGGTGAGCGGCGCGACGGTCCTGCGGCGCGCGGCTCTGGGCTCGACGCGAAGGCTGGGGCGTTTGAGCTGGTGACCGTCGCGACCATCCTGGGGCGCGCGGCAGCGGTCTCGATGCGAAGACTGGGGCGTGTGCGCTGATGAGCGTTGCGACGCCACTGGCCTTCGCGGCCGGCGCGCTCGGGGCGGTCGGCCTGGTGCTGCTGATCGGCCCGCTCCGTCCGCGGAACCGGGCGGCGCGCGGGACTCGCGTCCTGCGTGCGCTCGCGTCCGCCGGTGCCCGGCTGCGGCCCGCCCGCGCCCCCGCACCGCGCGACCTCGCCGCGCGGATCGCGGCCGCCGGCCAGCCTGCCGGGCTCGGTCCCCGAGAGCTGATGGCCGCCAAGATCGCGGCCGCGGTGGCGGCCTGCGCCGCCGGTCTGCTGCTGGCAACGGCGGCGCCCGGAAGGCTCGGGCCGCTGATAGCGGTCGTCGCACCCGTCGCCGGGTTTCTCTCGCCCGACCTCTGGCTCGCGCGCCTGGCAGCCGGACGCGCGCGCAGGGTCCGGCGCGAGCTGCCAACCCTGCTCGATCTGTTGCGGGTGACGGTGGAGGCCGGCAGCTCGCTCGGCGACGCGCTGCGCTCGGTCGGCGGGCGAGCCGACGGTCCGCTGGCGGCCGAGTGGCGGGCCATCGGACGCCAGGAGGCGCTCGGCGTGCCACTCTCAGCGGCACTCGCGGGCATGGTCGAGCGCGTCCCGATTCCCGAGGCGCGCGCACTCGTAGCCGCGCTGGACCGCGCTCGCCGCCACGGGGCACCGCTCGCCGAGACGCTGGCCGCCCAGTCGCGCGACGCGCGCTTCGCGCTTGCACGGCGCGTACGCGAGGACGCGGCCCGTGCCGGGCCGAAGATGCAGCTGGTGGTCGCCCTGCTGCTGGTGCCGTCGGTTCTGCTCCTGGTAGCGGCCGCATTGGCGGCGGCGCTGCTCGGCTCGGGACGAGAGCTGGTGCCGGTGTAGCTCGCTGCCTGCGGTGGGCGCGCGTATGGCGGTGTCTGGCTCGCTGCTGGCGGTGAGGCTGGCTGACGGTTAGGGCTGGGCAAGGCAGGCCTGCGGAGCCGATGGATCTCGGGTCGCGGTACCGCGACCGCGGCCGTGCCGATGCGGAGCGCTTCCGCTGAAGCGCCCCAAATCGGGGACAGAGGGCACCCCCGCGCCGCGTTGGCTTGCGGAGTCGGGTTCCCGCCCGCGCCCGGCGGCCGCTGTCGGATCGCGGAGCGCTTCCGCTGAAGCGCCCCAAATCGGGGACAGCGGCCGCGGGCTCCGGATCGCCCGCCGTGCGCGAGTCGCCAAAGGTCCAGGGTGCGTGCGGCCGTGTCCCAAGCAACGATTGAAGGATTGTGGGGCCCAGGGACCCCCAAATGCTTCAACCGACCGGCCGGCGCGGTCGCGCAGGGCCGCAACCTGACGGAACCGGATGTTGCACTTGACGTTGCGGATCGATTCCTTTGGGCGCGGATGGGTCACCCGTAAGACACCCTGCTCGACGCCACCACCAGGGCGACGATCACCAAGCCAGCCCGCGCCCCACGCCACGCCCGTCGCGGTTCCCTGCTCGCTGCAACGTGCCTTGCACCGCGAGGTCGGCCCGGCCCAAGGCTGGCGGCTGTCCCACTCGCCGGTATCCGCTGAGGAATGCGGAAAGCCAGCCCGCGAGCGGACGCGAATTCACATCGATCGGACGGAAAGGTGGGGCAGGGTGTTGAAAAGTGGGACAAAGTGGGCTACGGTGGCGGCCAGCAAACGACCGGAGTGGCGGGGCTCCTCCCACTCCGCCACTCCGGTCTCGAACCTTCGCGGGGACCATGAGCTTTGGCGTTTCGGGGCCACTACGAGCACTCGCTGGACGCGAAGAACCGGCTGAGCATCCCGGCCCGGTTCCGCGCCGCCTTCTCCCGGGGAGTGGTTCTCGCCAAGGACCCGGAGCCCTGCGTCGCCGTCTGGACCCCGGAGACCCACGAGGCGATCATCGAGCGGGCGCTGGGCGAGCTGAACCCGATGGGCTCCGAGTACCGCAAGCTGTCGCGCTTCTACCAGGGCAACTCGTTCGAGATCGACCTGGACGGCTCGGGCCGAGTGACCCTGCCGCCGCCGCTCCTTGGGCACGCGGGGATCGAGAAGGAGGTCGTGGTGGTTGGCGTGGGCGATCACCTGGAGGTGTGGGGGAGAGAGCGTTGGCGTACTCAGCAGGAGGCGTTGGACGCCGAGATCGGGGAGGTGACCGAGCGTCTTGGCAATCCTTCTTGACATGAGTCGCACGCACGTCCCCGTGCTCGCGGCGGAGCTGATCGACCTGACCGCCCCCACCGCCGGCGAGATCGCCGTCGACTGCACCTTCGGCGCCGGCGGCCACGCCCGGCTGATCGCCGACCGGCTGGGGCCGGCCGGGACGCTCGTGTGCATCGATCGCGACCCGGCCGCCGAGGAGCGCTTCGACGAGTTCGCTCGCGAGGTCCCCTGCGAGACCCGCTTCCTGCGCATGGACTACGCGGACGGCCTTTCCCTCATCCGGGACGAGGGCCTTCGCGCCGACCTCGTCTACCTCGATCTCGGCATCTCGTCGATGCAGGTGGACGCGCGCGAGCGAGGCTTCTCCTACTCGTACGACGCTCCGCTGGACATGCGCATGGACCCGGGGCAGGCGCTCGACGCCCGCGCGATCGTCAACGGTTGGGACGAGCGGCAGCTCGCACACCTCTTTCGCCGCTACGGGGAGGATCCGAACGCTCGCCGTATCGCGCGCGAGATCGTGAAGCGACGCAGGCGAGCGGCCATCGACACCACCGGCGAGCTGGTCGCGGCGATCGAGGCTGCCCTCCCCGCCGCCGTTCGGCGCAGGTTCGGCGGCGGCCACCCGGCGAAGCGAGTCTTTCAGGCCGTCCGCATCGCGGTGAACGCGGAGCTCGACTCTCTCGATCGCGCGCTGCCCGTCGCCTGGGAGCTGCTGCGCGAGGACGGCCGGCTTGCGGCGATCTCGTTCCACTCGCTCGAGGATCGGCGCGTCAAGCGCTTCCTCGCCGAGCTGGGCCGCGGCTGTGTGTGCCCGCCCGACTTCCCGGTCTGCGTGTGCGGCCGCCAGCCCGAGGCCGAGCTGCTCACGGGGCGTGCGGTCGCGCCGACTCCGGGCGAGGTGGCCCAGAACCCGCGCGCGAAGTCGGGACGACTGCGCGCGGCTCGGAAACTGCCGGAGGGGGAGGCCCACTAGTGGGGCGCGCGGCGACGGCGGCCGCCGCGCGCCAGACGCGGACGGCGCCCTCGACGCACGGCACGAACGGGCGGGGCGACGCCCCATCGGGCGAGCGCGCGGTGCGCGGCGAGGCCGGAGCCGCCCGCGCCCGCGTGGCCGGTCGAAGAGCCGTCCGCGCCCGCGGCTCCGCTCGAGGGGCCTCGGCCCGGACCGGTCCGCGCGGGCCCGCCGCCGCCGTGGCCGGGATCTCGGCGGCCGTGGCCGTCCCGATCCGTGTCCTGAACGCCCCGTTCGCCCGCTACCTCCGGGCGCGTACCGCAAACGTGCTGGACGCGCTGCTCTCGGGTCGCGGGTGGATCGCCCTGATCGGCGTGCTCCTCGTCGGGATCGTCTTCTTCAACGTCGACCTGCTCCGAATGAACCGCGACATCGCACAGAACGCCGAGACGGCGTCCGCGTTGAAGCGTCACAACGCGCGCCTGAGGCTCGACGTAGCACGGCTCGGGTCCAGCGAGCGCATCCAGAAGGCCGCCGCGGACCTCGGCCTGGTGCTGCCCGCTCCCGGCGAGGTTCGCTACCTGAAGGCACGTCCGGCCTTGGATGCGCGCCGCGCCGCCAAGCGCATCACGGCGCCCGACGCCACGCTGTTGCCGCCGGCACCCACGCTGACGGCGCCCGGGTCGACCCTGCCGTCCGCGCCACACCACGCCGCCCGCCGCCACGACGCCGCCCGTCACCACGACGCCGCCCGCCACCACAACGCCCCCCGCCACCACCCCGCCGACCGGCGCCCCCATACCACCCGCCACGACCACGACCGACGGCACGGTCACCCCGCCGCCAGCCGCGCCGGGTACCACCGGGCAGGCGATCGCGCCCGCCGCCGGCCAGCCGACCGGCGGTCAGGCAGCCCCGCCCACGACCGGCACGCCGGCGCCGTAGAGGTGGCTACGAGGGAGGCACCACCAGCGTGACGGTCAAGGCACCCGACCGCCGAGACCGCCGCGGGGCGAACGCCCGGCGCGTGCCCGTCAGACTGGTCGAGCGCAGGATCGGGCTTCTGTTTGCGCTGTTCCTGGCACTCCTGGCGCTGGCCGCCCTTCGAGCCACCTGGCTGGGCACCGTGAAGTCCGGGTCGCTCTCCGAGCGCGCGGTGAGCCAGCAGATCGAGAACCTGCCGGTGCCCGCGCGGCGCGGCACGATCTTCGATCGGCACGGGGTGGAGCTGGCGGTGTCCGACGATGCCGTCACGGCCTTCGCCAACCCGTTCCTGATCGAGGACCCCGCTGCGGTGGCGGCGCGCCTGGCGCCGCTCGTCGGGCGGACGGAGGACGATCTGCTCCGCAGGCTCTCGGACCGCGACGCCGGCTTCGTCTACCTGCGCCGGAAGATGGACGCCTCGGTCGGCCAGAAGATCGAGCGGCTCGAGATCGAGGGGATCGGCACGATGACCGAGCCCAAGCGCACCTACCCGCAGGGCCATCTGGCTTCGCAGGTGATCGGCAGCGTCGGCACAGACAACTACGGCCTGGCGGGTCTCGAGCACGCGCGCAACCGGGAGCTGAAGGGCGAGGACGGCGAGCGCCGGCTCGTCAAGGATGCGCTCGGCGAGCCGGTCAGCCTGGTCGAGGTCGAACGGGCCGAAGCCGGCGAGGACCTGCACCTGACGCTGGATGCGGCCATCCAGGAACGCACCGAGGCCGTGCTCACCGAGGTGGGTCAGACCTACCAGCCCGCGGGGGCGACGGCCGTGGTGATGGATCCGCGCACCGGCGAGATCCTGGCCCTGGCGAACTGGCCGCGGGTCGACGCGAACGACGTCGGCGGGGCTCCGGCCTCGGCACGACGGAACCGCGCCATCCAGACGAGCTACGAGCCGGGCTCGACGTTCAAGGCGTTCACGATCTCCGGAGCGCTCGAGGAAAAGCTGGTCGAGCCCGAGACACGGCTCGCCGTGCCGGCGATGCTCCAAGTTGCCGACCGCACCATCGGCGAGGCACACGACGGCGGGGGCGGAAACCTCACGGTGGCGGAGATCGTCGCCCGCTCCTCGAACGTGGGCTCGGTGATGATCGGTCTGAAGCTCGGGGCCGAGCGGTTCGACCGCTGGGTGCGGCGGTTCGGATTCGGTAGGCCGACGGGGATCGATCTGCCGGGCGAGCAGCAGGGCATCGTGCTGCGGCCGGACGCGTATTCGGGCTCCTCGATGGGCAATATGCCGATTGGACAGGGCATCGCCGTGACGCCGATCCAGATGGCCGCGGCCTATACGGCCATCGCGAACCGCGGGCACCTGCGTCGGCCATACGTCGTCGCCGGCGATCGCCGGCCGCCGCAACGGGTGCTCTCGACGCGCACCGCCGAGCGGATCTCGCGCATGCTCGAGGGGGTGTTCGCCGCGGGGGGGACCGCGCAGGAGGCGCAGGTCGAGGGTTACCGGCTGGCGGGGAAGACCGGCACGGCGGAGAAGGCTGAGAACGGCGGCTACTCGAAGACCGACTTCGTCGCCTCCTTCATCGGCTACGCACCCGCGCGCAACCCACGCCTGCTGGTGTCGGTCATGGTCGACGAGCCGAGGGGACAGATCTACGGCGGCGTGGTGGCGGCGCCCGCCTTCGAGCGAATCATGGAGTTCGCGTTGCCGTACCTGAAGATCCCGCCGCAGTAACCTGCGCGCCGACCATGACCCTTCGCGAACTGATGGGGAATGGCGCCCCCGAGGTGGAGATCTCGAGCCTCGCGTATTCGAGCCAGAGCGTCACGCCGGGGGCGCTCTTTTTTTGCGTTCCCGGATTCCGGGCGGACGGTCACGACTTCGCGCCCACGGCGGTGGAGCGCGGCGCGGTCGCGCTCGTCTGCCAGCGTCCCCTCGGACTCGGCGTACCCGAGGTGTTGGTCCCCGACGTGCGCGCCGCGATGGGGCCCGCGGCGGCGCGCTTCTACGGCGACCCCACGGCCGAGCTCGACGTGGTGGGCATCACCGGCACGAACGGCAAGACGACGACGGCCTTCCTCGTCCGTCACCTGCTCGAGGCCGACGGGCGGAGCTGCGGCCTGCTCGGCACCGTGAAGCGGGTGGTCGGCGGTGTGGAGGAGGAGGTCGAGCGCACCACGCCGGAGGCCATCGATCTTCAGGCGACCTTCCGTCGCATGATCGACGGTGGCGACCGCGCCTGCGCGATGGAGGTCTCCTCGCACGCGCTCGAGCTCGGCCGGGTCGGCGGCATCCGCTTCGCCTGCCGCGTGTTCACGAACCTCACACAGGACCACCTCGACTTCCACGTCACGATGGATGCCTACTTCGAGGCCAAGCGCCGGCTGTTCCGGGAGTCGGGCATCGCCGTCGTCAACCTCGACGACGAGTACGGACGGCGGATCGCGGGCGAAATCGAGTGCGTCACCTTCGCTGTCGACCACGAGGCGGACTACCGCGCCCGTGACGTCGAGTTCGACCTGATGGGCTCGCGTTTCACGTGCCAGACGCCCGCCGGGACGTTGGAGCTCGAGTCGCCGCTGCCGGGAGTGTTCAACGTGGAGAACGTGCTCGCGGCGGTGGCCGTGGCGCGCTCGCTCGATGTGCCGGGCGCGAGGATCGAACAGTCCCTGCCCGAGTTCGGGCGGGTGCCGGGACGCTTCGAGCCGGTGAACGAGGGGCAGGAGTTCGGCGTGCTCGTGGACTACGCGCACACGCCGGACTCGCTCGAGAACGTGCTGCGGGCCGCGCGTGAGGTCACGCGCGGTCGGCTGCACGTGGTGTTCGGCGCCGGCGGCGATCGCGACCGCGGCAAGCGCCCGCTCATGGGCGCCGCAGCCCGGCGGCTCGCCGACCGGGTGCTCGTGACCTCGGACAATCCCCGGAACGAGGCGCCGGAGGCGATCATCGACCAGGTGATGGAGGGCGCCGGGCCTGACGCCGAGCGAGAGGTCGACCGCCGCCGGGCAATCGCGCGGGCGGTGGAGACGGCCGAGCGGGGCGACGTCGTTGTTATCGCCGGCAAGGGGCACGAGCAGGGACAGGAGTTCGAGAACGGCCGCAAGGAGCCGTTCGATGACGTCGCCGTGGCTCGCGATGCGCTTCGCGCCCGGCTGGGGGCGCGCGCGTGATCGAGCTCGCGGCCGAACGGGTCGCGGCCGTTGCGGGAGGAGCGCTTCTGGCGGGCGATCCCGAGCAGTCGGGGCCGAGGCGCGCCGTGATCGACTCGCGGGCGGTCGAGCCGGGCGACCTGTTCGTCGGCCTGCCCGGCGGGACGTCGGACGGGTCCGAGTTCGCGCCCGCGGCCCTCGAGGCGGGCGCCTGGGGCGTGCTCGTTGGCGACGACCACCGGGAGCCTGCGCTCGCGGCGGCCCGCGGCGAGCGGAACGGCTCCCAGGCCGCGGTCATCGCCACCGCCGACCCGCTCGCCGCGCTCCAGCGACTGGCGACGGCCTGGCGGCGCGAGCTCGGCTGCAAGGTCGCCGGCATCACCGGCTCGACCGGCAAGACCTCGACCAAGGACATCCTCGCCGCGCTGCTCCGTCCACGCGTTCGCGCCCACCAGAGCCGCGAGAACTTCAACACCGAAATCGGGCTGCCGCTCGCCATCCTCGAGGCGCCGGGCGAGACAGAGGCGATCGTGCTCGAGATGGCCATGCGGGGCGTGGGCCAGATCGCCGAGCTGACGGCGATCGCCGAGCCGGACGTGGGCGTGATCGTGAACGTCGGTCCGGTGCACCTGGAGCTGCTGGGCACGGTCGAGCGTGTGGCGGCGGCGAAGGCCGAGCTGATCCGGGACCTTCCGGCCGGCGCCGCCTGCGTGGTGCCCGTGAGCGAGCCGCTGCTCGCCTCCCACCTCCGCGACGACCTCGACACCTGGACCTTCGGGCCGGGAGGGCACGTACAGCTTCTGGCGATGGACGGCGCACGGGCCGAGATCGAGGCTCGCGGCGAGCGCATCGAGTTGGAGCTGCCGTACCGGGAGCCGTACAACCTGCTGAACACCCTCGCCGCGGTGGCCGCGGCACGCGCGGCCGGGCTGCCGGTCGGCGGGTCATTCGAAGTGCGGTTCTCCTCGCTCCGCGGAGAGATCGTCGAGCTCCCGGGCGGCGTGGTGGTCGTGAACGACTGCTACAACGCCAACCCAATGTCGATGCGGGCCGCCCTCGACCACCTCGCGGAGAGCCCCGCGGAGCGACGAATCGCGGTCCTGGGGACGATGGCCGAGCTCGGCGAGGGCTGGGCCGCGTATCACCGCGAGATGGGCGAGCGCGCGGCCGCGCTTCGCATCGACATGCTCGTGACCGTCGGCGACGCCGCTCTCGCGTACGCCGACGGCTTCCACGGCGAGACACATTCCGTGGCGACGCCCGAGGAGGCGCGCGCGCTGCTGGAGGAGGTCGCCCACCCGGGTGACCGGGTTCTGGTGAAGGGATCGCGTTCGGTCGGCCTGGAGCGGGTGCTCGCTTAATTCATGCTCGGGGAGATCCTCATTGGAGGCATGGCCTCCCTGCTCATCTGCGTGTTCGCCTCGCCGCGCTTCATCGACTACCTGCGCCTGAGGGAGTTCGGACAGCACATCCGCGAGGAGGGCCCGGCCGGACACCAGGGTAAGGCGGGAACCCCGACGATGGGCGGGCTGGCGGTCCTGCTCGCGGTCCTGGTGCCGTTCCTGATCCTCTCCGAGTACCGCCAGGCGAGCCTCGCGGTGCTGGGCACGACCTTGGCGATGGCGGCGCTCGGTTTCGCCGACGACTGGACCAAGCTGCGCAAGCGTCGCTCGCTGGGCATCTCGGGGCGGACCAAGCTGGTGATTCAGGCGCTCACGGCCATCGCCCTATGGTTGGCGGTGACCGAGCCCGTCGGCCTCCAGGACACCCTGCGGCTGCGGGTGGTCGATGCGTCGATCGACCTCGGAATCGCCTACCCGGTGCTGATCTTTCTCGTCCTCGCCGGGGCCACCAACGGCGTGAACCTCACCGACGGCCTCGACGGACTCGCGGCGGGCTGCGCGGCGATCGTCTTCCTCGCCTTCACCGCGATGACCTTCATCACCACCGGCCAGCAGGACCTCGCCCTCTTGTGCGCCTGTCTCGTCGGCGCCTGCGTCGGCTTCCTCTGGTTCAACTCGTTCCCGGCATCGGTGTTCATGGGCGACACCGGCTCGCTCGGCCTCGGCGGCGCGATCGCGGCGCTCGCGGTGTTGACCAAGACCGAGGTGCTGCTGATCGTGATCGGCGGCATCTTCGTGATCGAGGCGTTGTCCGTGGCGATCCAGGTCTTCGCGTTCCAGCGCTTCCGCAAGCGCGTGTTCCTGATGGCGCCGATCCATCACCATTTCGAGCTGCTGGGGTGGTCGGAGACCAAGATCATCCTGCGCTTCTGGATCGTGGCGGCGATTTGCGCGGCGATCGGCTTCACGCTGTACCAGCAGTCGATCACGCCGTGATGCGCCCGCCTCTCCCAGACGGTCCGTACCTGATCGTCGGGCTGGCGCGATCCGGCGCGGCGGCGGCGCGGATGCTGCTCTCGCACGGCGAAGTCGTCGGGGTCGACCGCGGCCATCCGGAGCCGCCGCCGGGCGTCGAGGCGCACCTGGGCAGCGACGGGGTGGAGCTGCTCGAGCGCGTGGCCTGCGTGGTGAAGAGCCCCGGCGTGCCGAACGAGGCGCCCGTGATCGCGACTGCGCGTGAGCGGGGGATTCCGGTTCTCGGCGAGCTCGAGCTCGCGTGGAGGCTGCTGCCGAACCGCTTCCTGGCGGTGACCGGCACGAACGGGAAGACGACCACGACCGAACTGCTGGGCGCCATCCACCGGGAAGCCGGTATGGCCGTCGCCGTGGCCGGCAACGTGGGGACGCCCCTCTCCTCGCTCGTCGAGGCCGTGGACGAGCGCACCGTCATCGTCTGCGAGGTCTCGAGCTTCCAGGCCGAGGACTCCGAGGCTTTCGCGCCCGAGACGGCGCTGCTGCTCAACCTGGCCGAGGACCACCTCGACCGTCACGGCACCTTCGACGCCTACCGCGACGCGAAGCTGCGGCTGTTCGCGAACCAGACGGGGGAACACGTAGCGGTTGCCCCACCCGGCCTCGAGCTTCCGGGAGCCGCGCGCCGGGTGGTGTTCGGGGACCCGGCGGACCTGCCCCTGCCGGTGGAGGAGGTTCGCCTGCGCGGGCGGCACAACCTCGAGAACGCCATGGGCGCCTCCGCGGCGGCGCTCGCCTCGGGCGTCCCGGCAGACGCGGTGGCCCGCGCGCTGCGCACCTTCACGGGAGTCCCCCACCGGCTCGAGGAGGTCGGGACGGTCGGCGGCGTCCTCTACGTGAACGACTCGAAGGCGACCAACGTCGCGTCGGCGCTGCGCGGCATCGAGGCCTTCCAGGGCGGGGTGCACGCGATTCTCGGCGGGAGCCTCAAGGGGGGCGGGTTCGAGGGCCTGCGCGGGGCGGTGGCCGAACGCTGTCGCGCCTGCTACCTGATCGGCGAGGCGGCCGAGCGGCTCGAGAACGACCTGGCCGGGGCCGCGCCGCTGCGCCGCTGCGGGGACCTCGAGAGGGCGGTCGCGGCCGCCTCCGCGGCGGCCTCGCCGGGCGACGTCGTGCTGCTCTCACCCGCCTGCGCGAGCTACGACCAGTTTCGCGACTACGAGGAGCGGGGCGAGCGCTTCCGCGCGCTGCGTCGCGCGGGCATGATTCCGGCCGACCGTGTCGAAGACCGTCCGGATGGCTCCGCGCGGCAGCCGGAAGCGACCCGTCGAGTACTCGATCCTCTACACCGCGACCCTCTGCCTGCTCGCGGGCGGCGCCGTGATGGTGTACTCGGCGAGCTCCGCGGAGTCGCTCCTCGACGGCAGCGGCGATCCATCGTTCTACCTCAAGCGCTATGTGGTTTTCGGGCTCGTCGGCCTGGTGCTCCTGCACGCCGCCTCGCGGCACGGGCTCGCCGTGATCCGGGCCATCACGCCGCTCCTGTTGGTCGGCTCGTTCGTGCTCACGTTCGCGGTGATGCTGCCGGGCGTCGGGGTGACGGCGAACGGCGCTACCCGCTGGCTCGGCGCCGGACCGCTCCAGTTCCAGCCCTCGGAGCTACTCAAGGTCTCGTTGGTCCTGTACGCCGCCCAGGTGCTGGCGGCGCGGCCGCGTTCGACGAGGACGCTCGGCGGCCTCGTGAAGCCGCTGCTCCTCGTGGTCGGCGCCGCCTGCCTCCTGCTCTTGAAACAGCCGGACATGGGGACCTCGATGGTGATCTGCTTCGCGATCGGCGCGCTGCTGGTGGCCGCGGGCACTCCGACCCGTCACCTGACCCTGATCGCCGGCGTGCTCGCCGGGCTGGCGCTGATCGTGGCGCTCATCGAGCCCTACCGACGCGCGCGGCTCACGTCCTTCCTCGATCCGTTCTCGGACGCGGGCGACAGCGGCTTCCAGGCGGTGCAGGCGCTGACGGCGATCGGATCGGGCGGATTCTTCGGCGTGGGACTCGGCGAGTCGGTGCAGAAGATCTTCTACCTGCCCGAGGCGCACACGGACATGATCCTGGCGATCATCGGCGAGGAGGTCGGGCTGCTCGGCATCCTCGGCGTGATCGGGCTGTACGGGATGATCGCCTACGCCGGCCTGCGCGCCGCCAAGCTGGCGCGCGACCTCCACGCGAAGCTGCTCGCCGCGGGGATCACCTCGCTGATCCTCTGCCAGGCCACGCTCAATTTCTTCGCGGTGCTCGGAATTGCGCCGCTCACCGGCGTTCCGCTGCCGTTCCTCTCCTATGGGAGCACGAACCTGATCGTGCTGCTGGGGGCGATGGGGCTGCTGCTCAACGTGGCCTCGACGGGTGGTCGCGCCCGGACGAGGACCAGCAGGCCGCGGCTCGAGGCGATCCAGGGTGGCGCGGAGTCCGGGCTGAGGCGCGCGGCGGAGGCGGCGCGCGCCCGCGCGCACTGAGGAAGCTCCCGTGCCCACGGTCGTGATCGCCGCGGGCGGGACCGCGGGCCACGTGGTTCCGGCGCTCGCGGTGGCCGACGCCCTGCGCGCGCGCGGGGCGGAGGTCGCGTTCGTCGGGGGCGAACGCGCCGAGGCCGAGCTGGTCCCGGCCGCCGGCTACCAGTTCCACCCGCTGCGAGTGGCGGGTATCGACAGGCGCAACCCGCTCCGGGCTGCGCGGGCGATGCTGCTCGCGGCGGGGGCGACCGCCGGCGCGCGGCGGCTTCTGCGCTCGATCGGCGCGGACGTCGTGTTGGGCGGCGGTGGCTACGTGGCGGGACCGGTCGGGCTGGCCGCCGGAACGCTCCGGCTGCCCCTGGCGCTGACCGAGGCGGACAGCCATCTCGGGGTCACCAACCGGCTGCTCGCGCCGTTCGCCCGGCGGGTCTTCCTGGCATTCCCTCTCGCCGGGCGGGCGGGCGGCAGGTACCTCGTAGTCGGCCGTCCGATCCCGTCGGGCACCGGCCATTCGGACCGCCGGGCCGCCCGCGAGCGCTTCGGGATCGCCGCCGACGCCCGCTGCCTGCTGGTGTTCGGCGGTTCCCTCGGGGCGCGTAGGCTGAACGAGGCGGCCGTCGACGCGTTCGGCGACGCCTCCCGTTGGACCGTGCTGCACGCCTGCGGGCGCCGCGACCATGACGATCTGCGGCGCCGCCTCGACGCCCTCGGCTCCCCCGCGCACTATCGCCTCCACGCCTACATCACGCCGTTTGCGGACGCGCTGGCGGCCGCCGACCTGGTCGCGGCCCGCGCCGGCGGCTCCGTCCTCGAGATCGCCGCCGCCGGCGTCCCGGCCATCCTCGTCCCGTACCCGCACGCCACTGCCGACCACCAGACGACGAACGCGCGCTACATGGAGCAGGCGGGCGCAGCCGTCGTCGTCCCGGACGCAGAGCTGGACGGCCCCCGCCTCGCCCGCGAGGTGGCGGCGCTCCTGGGGGCGCCGGAGCGGCTGGCGGCGATGCGAGCGGCGGCGCTGACGGCCGCGAAGCCGGATGCGGCGGAACGAATAGCGGACGAGCTGCTGGCGCTGGTGTGAGCGGCCCGCCGGCAAGCGCGCCCCGACCGACGCCGTGGCTCAGATCTCCGTGTCGGGCGCCCGCTGCGCGAGGTAGGCGTCGAGGTCGTCGTTCTTCAGCACGTGCTCGAGCCACGCGCGGCGCTCGAAGTCGATGACTTCCATCTCCCAGACGCAGGCCAGTCCGGTTCCGTTAGCGGGCACGAGCGCGGCGGGGTCGTCGAGCGGTGATGCGAAGAAGCGCCCGTGGATCTCGTTCTCGTTCGCCCACCAGTAGACGAGGCTGAGCCCGGCAGACTTGGCGTCGTGGGCGATGACGAAGCCCGCCCCTCCACCGTTGGGCAGCGCCTCGCGCGCGGCGTCGAGCGTGGCCGCGACGAACTCGGGGCGGGCGTCGGGGGCATGGGTGCCGATGCCGTACACCTTCACGCGCCAGTCGCCGAGATCCTCGCGGCCGATGTAGCGGATCGAGCGGGTCTCGTGCATGGCTCGGAGGCTACCGGTGCCGCTGAGGGCGACGTGGATGGCGTGCCCGGCCGCACGACGACCCGTTCGGTCAAGATGCGGGCGTGGCCTCATACTCGGTCAACGAACGGGGGATCGCACGCGCGCGGCGTCTAATCGAGGCCCGCCAGTACGTGCTCAGGAGCGAATGGGGAGACGTTCAGCCCCGCGCTGCCGATGAGAATGCGTTCCTGGCGTCGCATTCGTGGGACGAGTACGCGGAATGGCACCTCGGGCTGACCGATGGGGCGGCTGACCACACCAAGGCCAGGTACGCGTTTGTCTATGGGGATTTCCGTCGCCTCCATCGGATGGGCCTGATCTCATGCCACTACCGGGCGGCCGAGTGGCGTCACAAGGACATCGAGCTCGCGGCTCACGAACTGCTGCAGCTGCTCGACGAGAGAAGCGGCCTTATTCGTCGGTGAGCCGCGCGGTCGAAGAGTCCAACCGCCACATGCTGCGCGCGCGCGACGCGATGGACCGGGACTACGCCAAGCCGCTCAACATCGCGACGCTGGCGCGGATCGCGTACGTCTCGGAGGCGCACTTCATCCGCGTGTTCCGCGCCACCTTCGGCGAAACGCCGCATCGGTACCTCCAGCGCCGCCGCGTCGAGCGGGCGATGTTCCTGCTGCGGGAGACCGACCGCAGCGTGACCGACATCTGCTTCGACGTCGGCTTCACGAGCCTCGGGACCTTCAGCCGGACGTTCACCGACGTCGTCGGCGACCCGCCGACCACCTACCGCTGGCGCGCACACGACCTCCGGGCCGTCCCGGCCTGCTTCATGAAGGCCTGGACGAGACCGAGCAGTTTTGGAGAAGCAAGGTCGCGGCGCGAGGATTAGCCTCGCCCTCATGGCTAACAAGATCACTCACACACAGGTCTACGTGCTCGATCAGGACGAGGCGCTCGACTTCTACGTCGGCAAGCTCGGCTTCGAGGTGAACACCGACGCCGACCTCGGCTTCATGCGCTGGCTGACCGTCAACTTCCCCGGTCAGCCCGACGTCCAGCTGCTGCTCGAGAAGCCCGCCCCGCCGGCGTACGACGAGGCGACGGCCGAGCAGATCCGCGAGCTGGTGACCAAGGGGGCCGCGGGCATGGCGGCCATCATCGCGGTCGACGACGTCCACAAGACCTACAAGGAGCTCGTCGCACAGGGAGTCGAGTTCACCGAGGAGCCGACGGAGCGCTTCTACGGCACCGACTGCGGCCTGCGCGACCCGTTCGGCAACCCCCTCAGGATCGGCACCCCCAAGGAGGGCCCGATCGAGGTGCCGGATCCGGCCAACGTCGCCTCAGGCGACTGGTCCTGATCCGACACCCTGTCGAGACGGCGACAGCCCCGCTCCGGCGGGGCTTCGTCGTGGGACCGGCCCGACCGAAGCGACTGACCCCCCCGTAGGGTTCGCCCATGGACCGATTCATCTGCGCGACCTGCGGGACGCAGTTCCCGGATTCCGAGGCCGCGCCCGCGTCCTGCCCCATCTGCACCGACCCGCGCCAGTACGTCCCGGTGGGCGGCCAGCGGTGGACCACGGGCGCCGAGCTGGCGGCGGACCACGAGAACCAGTTCCGCGAGGAGGGCGACCTGGTAGGCGTCGGCACGGAGCCCGGGTTCGCCATCGGTCAGCGGGCGCTGCTCGTTCCCTACGGCGACTCGAACCTGCTCTGGGACTGCATCAGCCTGCTCGACGACGCCACCGCCGAGGAGGTGGAGCGACGCGGCGGTCTGGCGGGCATCGCCATCTCGCACCCGCACTACTACTCGAGCATGGTCGACTGGGCGCACCGCTTCGACTGCCCGATCCACCTGCACGCCGCCGACGTGCACTGGGTCATGCGGCCGGACCCGGCCGTCCGGCATTGGGACGGCGAAGTCAAGGAGCTCGGCGACGGCCTGACGCTGGTTCGCGGAGGGGGCCACTTTCCGGGCGGGACGATGCTCCACCGGTCCGAAGGCGTCGGCGCCATGCTGACCGGGGACATCATCCAGGTCATCCCCGACCGTACGCACGTGGGTTTTATGTGGAGCTACCCGAATCTGGTACCGCTCCCCGAGGCGGCCGTGCAAGCCATCGGCGCGACGGTCGAGCCCTTCGAGTACGACGCGATCTACGGAGCTTGGTGGGGCCGGCTGATCCCGTCCGGAGCGAAGGACGTGGTCAGGAGATCGGTGAAGCGCTACGGCGCGGCGCTGCGCGGCGAGCTCTGACCGGATTATGGTCCGCCGGCGATGAAGGATCGCCCGTTTGCGGGACGCAGCCTGCATTTCATCGGGATCGGCGGGGCCGGGATGAGCGGCCTCGCGCTTGTCGCCCACGCGCTCGGGGCGACCGTCAGCGGCTCGGATCGCGCGGACTCCTCCTACTGCACCCGGCTCCGGGCGGCGGGCATCGAGCCCGCGATCGGGCACGACGCCGCGAACGTGCCCGCCCGAGCGGAGGTCGTGGTGTCGACGGCCATACCGGGCGACAACGCCGAGCTCGCCGCCGCTCGGGCCGCCGGCGCCGCGATCCTCCACCGCGGCGACCTGCTGGGCGAGCTCTCGCACATGAAGCGCACGATCGCCGTCGGCGGCACACACGGGAAGACCACCACCGCGGCCATGGCCGCCCACGCCCTCCGCGACGCCGGGCGGGCCCCCGCCTTCCTGATCGGCGGTGAGCTGCGCGCCGCGGGCGCGAACGCCGGCTGGGGACCGGGCGAGTGGGCGGTCATCGAGGCCGACGAGTCCGACCGCTCGTTCCTGAAGCTCGACCGCGAGGTCGCGGTGGTCACGAACGTCGAGCTCGAGCATCACGCCACCTACCGCACGCTCGGCGAGCTCGAGCGGGCTTTCGGCGAGTTCCTCGAGCCGGCTTCGGTGCGGGTGCTGGAAGCTGGTCTCGAACTGCCGGGATCGGACGGGGCCGTCACGTTCGGGGTCGAGGAGGGCGCCGCTGCGCGCGGACGGGCTCGAGCTCATTCCCGGGGGCTCCCGCTTCGAGGTCGAGGGCACGGAGGTCGAGCTGCGGGTGCCGGGACGCCACAACGTGCTGAACGCCCTCGCGGCGCTCGCGGCCTGCCGCGCCGCGGGGCTCCAGCCGCCGAGCGCGGCGCGGGCGCTCGCGACCTTCACCGGCGCCGCGCGGCGGTTCGAGGAGCACGGCCGGACCGCATCGGGGGCGCTCGTGTACGACGACTACGCCCATCACCCCACCGAGGTGCGGGCGACGCTGGAGGCGCGCCCGCACACTCCGTCCGGCGCGCCTCGTGGCCTGCTTCCAGCCGCACCTCTACTCGCGCACGCGCATGCTCGCCCGCCAGTTCGGCCGCGCGCTCGCCCTCGCGGACCTGGTCGTGGTCCTCGACATCTACCCGGCCCGCGAGCGTGCGGAGGACTACCCCGGCGTCACCGGTCTGCTGGTGGCCGGCGCCGCGGCGGACGCTGCGGCCGGCCGGCCCGTCTGGTGGCTGCCGCGGTTCGAGGACGCCGAGCGGATGCTGCGCGCGGAGCTTGGCGCGGGCGACCTGGTGGTGACCCTCGGCGCGGGGAACGTCGACGAGCTGGCGCGCAGGCTGGTTGCGCCCGCTGGAGGACGGTCGGTGACTTCGACGCCCGACGGGGTCCAGCCGGACTACCCGCTCGCCCGGCTCACCACGATCCGCACGGGTGGGCCGGCGGACTTCTTCGCCAGACCCGACTCGCCCGAGCGGCTGTCCGAGCTGCTCGCCTGGGCGGCCGCCGACGCGATCGAGGTAGGAGTGGTGGGCTCGGGCTCGAACCTTCTGGTAGCGGATGCAGGGTTCCCGGGACTCGTGGTGAAGTTGGACGGCTCGCTCGCCGCGATCGAGCAGGAGGGGTCGCGCCTGCTCTGCGGCGGCGGCGCCCGCCTGCCGCAGGCCGTCCGCGCGGGCGGCGCGGGCCGGCCTGAGCGGCCTCGAGTTCGGCGTCAACATCCCCGGGACCGTCGGCGGCGCCGTGAAGATGAACGCGAACGCCTACGGCGGCGACCTGGCGCGAGTGCTGGAGTGGGTGGAGGTCACGTCGCCGGGTGGGACGGAGCGTCGCCGCCCCGAGGCGCTCGACTTTCGCTACCGCCGCTCGAACCTCGGGCCGGGCGAGATCGTCGCCCGCGCCTCGTTCGCGCTCAGCCCCGCGGAGCCCGCCTCGGTGAAAGAGAGGCTGGCGGAGATGCGCGCCTCGCGCAAGGCGGCCCAGCCGTCGGGGATCAAGACCTTCGGCTCGACCTTCAAGAATCCCGAGGATCCGCGCGCCGCGGGCCGCACCGCAGGCGTACTGCTCGACGAGGCCGGCTGTCGCGGGCTCACGGTCGGCGGCGCCCGCTTCTCTGAGAAGCACGCGAACTTCGTGGAGAACCTGGGTGACGCCACGACCGCCGACGTGGTGGCGCTGATGGCGGAGGGGCGCCGGCGGGTGCGCGAGCGGTTCGGGGTCGAGCTCGAGGCCGAGGTCCAGGTTCTCGGCGAGGTCGAGGCGGCGGGGCACTCCTCGTGAGGGGCGGCGCCGCAACGGTCGCCGGGCGCCGCCTGGCGGCCCGGCGCCTGGTTCGCTTCCCGCCGCTCTCGGCACGCCTGCGGCGCCTGCTGCTCATTCCGACGGCGCTCTGTCTGCTGCTGGCCGCCACCTACCAGCTCTGGCTCCGCGACTCATGGCTCGTGCGGATCGAGCGCGTGACGGTCAGCGGCCTGACCACGGACGACGCTCCCCGGGCGCGCGCCGCCCTCACCACGGCCGCCCGGTCGATGACGACGCTGCACGTGGATCGCGGGGACCTCGAGCGGGCCGTGGAGGCCCACCCGATCGTAAAGTCGATCGAGCTCAGTCCCGACTTCCCGCACACACTTCGCATCCGGGTCATCGAGCACCATCCCGCGGCGATAGCGATCACCGACGGCGGCCGCGTGGCCGTGGCCGGCGACGGCACCGTGCTGCGTGAGCTGCCCGCGGAGGGGGGCCTCCCCACGATCAGGGCGGACGGCACCGTTCGCGGCGATCGTCTCGAGGACACGGCAGCGCTCACCGCCGCGCGGGTCGCCGGGACCGCCCCCGCCGCGCTCCACCGCCGTCTCGAGAAGGTGCACATCCGCAAGGAGGACGGGCTGGTGGTCCCGCTCCGCGACGGCCCCGAGCTGATCTTCGGCGACGCCACGCGGATTCGCGCGAAGTGGACCGCCGCCGCGCGGGTGCTCGCCGACAGGGCCGCCGCCGGAGCGAGCTATGTCGACCTGCGCCTGCCCGGCCGACCGGCGGCGGGTGGCCTGCCGGCGGAGACGGTGACGCCGGTGGCCCCCGCCGACGAACCGAGCTACCTCGCCCCCGGCGCCGCGGCGACCACGGGAGCGCCGGTCCCGACGCCGGCGCCGGCCGCGCCGACCACGGGCACGGACCCGTCCCAGCCGGCGCCCGTCACACCGCAGGCGCCCGCCCCGGCGCAGACGCCCGCCCCGGCAACCGAGCCGTAGGCGGCCGCTCCCCCGTTGGTGTAACGCCGGCGACTGGGGCCCAACCAAATGCGACAGCGGAGCACCGTTTGGTGTCCGGCGGCCCGGATACGGTTCGCCGGCTCCTGCTTTCGAGTACGAAAGGACTCGCATGAGAACGCGCGAGAAGCTGCTGCATCCTGCCACCTTCCTCTCGCTGGCCGCGCTGTTCGTTGCGCTCGGCGGAGTGGGT
Organism: uncultured Thermoleophilaceae bacterium; assembly: GCA_963812915.1. GTDB lineage: Bacteria > Actinomycetota > Thermoleophilia > Solirubrobacterales > Thermoleophilaceae > JACVRW01. The sequence continues at coordinate 100,817 of CAWEXB010000001.1, forward strand.
TACGCCGCTACCAAGATCGGGACGCAACAGCTCAGGAATCGCGCCGTCACGGGGCCCAAGCTGGCTAACAACAGCGTGACCCCCGCCAAGATCAGGACCGGTGCGGTCGGGAACCGCGCTCTCGCGAACAACTCGGTGTCGACCCAGAAGATCCGGGCCGGCGCCATCATCAGCAGCGACCTCGCGGCGGGCTCCGTCCTGGGCGCCAACCTCGGCGACGGCGCGGTCACGTCGAGCAAGCTCGCGGCGGACTCGGTCCTGAACGCCAACCTCGCGGGCGGCGCGGTCACGTCGAGCAAGCTCGCGAACGACGCGGTCGCGACCCACAACCTCGCGAACGGGTCGGTGGCCAGCGACAAGATCGCCACCGGAGCGGTCATCGCGTCGAAGCTGGCGGCAGGCTCCGTCACGACGCCCGCGATCGCGCCCAACTCGATCACCGCGGCTCAGATCGAGAATGGCCAGGTGGTCGAGGGGAACGGCACGCTGTCCTCGACGCAGGTAACAGTTGGGGGCACGTTGGCGCCGGTGCTCACCTTCGCAGGCCTCGGCGTACTGCAGGCCTCGTGCACGGCCGGCGGAGACATGCAGGTCGAGTTCCTGAACAACTCCGGCACGACCGTCAACGCGCGCGTCTGGGGCGTCATCGACGACGGCACATCTGACGTGATCTTCGCCAGTCAGGCATTGGCGAACGCAGGGGTTCTCACTCAGATGGTTCCCGAGGCCGAGCTCGGCATGGGCCTCACCTGGACGGCCTCGTTCGGAGCGGGCCCGAGTCTGCGCCTGGCGTCGATCACCACGTCGACCGCGGGCTGCGTGCTCTCGGCGCAGGCAACCTATACGAGCTAAGCGCCCCGACACCCCCTCTCCTAGCCTCAACTGGGGGTCGAGGGTTAGCACAACCCTCGACCTCTGGTTGAGGATTCACCTGCACGATTTGTTGCGGGGATGATTGACATATCCCCGGAATTCCGCCTACAGTGCGGTCCTTACGGCGGTCTCGAACCCTCGACGATCGCTTGAGCCGAGGACGGGTTAGAGAGGGAACACCTCATGGACACGGGCAGTTATCTGGCCGTCATCAAGGTAGTCGGGATCGGCGGCGGCGGCACCAACGCGGTCAACCGCATGGTGGACGCGGGCCTGAAGGGCGTCGAGTTCATCGCTGTCAACACCGACGCACAGGCGCTCCAGATGTGCGACGCCGACATCAAGCTCCAGATCGGCGACCAGCTCACCCGTGGCCTCGGCGCCGGGGCCAACCCGGAGATCGGCTACGGCGCGGCAAACGAGAGCCGCGACGAGATAAAGGAGGCGCTGAAGGGCGCCGACATGGTCTTCGTGACGGCCGGCGAGGGCGGCGGCACGGGGAGCGGGGCGGCGCCGGTCATCGCCGAGGTGTCGAAGCAGGAGGTCGGCGCGCTCACCGTCGGCGTGGTGACCAAGCCGTTCGACTTCGAGGGCGCCCAGCGGATGCGCCAGGCCGTGGAGGGAATCGACCGGCTGCGCGAGCAGGTCGACACGATGATCGTGATCCCGAACGAGAAGCTGCTCGCGGTGGTCGAGCGGCGCACGAGCATTCTCGACGCCTTCCGCGAGGCCGACGCGGTGCTCGGCCAGGGCGTCCAGGGGATCACCGACCTCATCACGACGCCCGGTCTCATCAATCTCGACTTCGCCGACGTGCGCACGATCATGCAGGACGCCGGCTCGGCCCTGATGGGAATCGGCGAGGCGGCGGGTGAGAACCGCGCGGCCGAGGCGGCCAAGAACGCGATCTCGAGCCCGTTGCTCGAGCAGTCGGTGGAGGGCGCGACCGGCATCCTGCTCAACATCACCGGCGGCAGCGACCTGGGGCTGTTCGAGGTGAACGAGGCGGCCGAGATCATCCAGGGCGCCGCCGACCAGAACTCGAACATCATCTTCGGCGCGGTGGTCGACGACGGCCTTGCGGACGGCGTCCGCGTCACGGTGATCGCCACCGGCTTCGAGCGGGCCGGCCGCATGCCGCTGTTCACGGAGGATTCGACGGGCCGCCGTCGAGAGCCGCGGCGGCGCGACGTGACGATGGACGATCGCCAGCGCAGGTCGCTCGAGATCTCAGAGGACGACATCGACGTTCCGTCGTTCCTGAAAGATTGATCCGGGAGATCCTCCCGCCCGACACCGCGCTCGCGTTCGAAGCGATGCGGGCGCTTCGGGCGCACCACGACGAGGAGCAGGAGTTCGTCCGCCGAGTGGACGAGGAGCAGCGCGCGCAGGGCTACCGCGTCGTCGGAGCGTTCGACGGAGACCGTTGCGTGGCCGCGGCCGGCTTCCGGCTGATCCGGAACCTCGCCGTTGGAGACCACATCTACGTCGACGACCTCGCGACGCACCCCGACGCCCGCAGGCGCGGGTACGGCCGGGCGCTGCTCGACTGGTGCGCCGAGGAGGCCCGGAGGCTCGGCTGCGTCGAGCTGCAGCTGGACAGCGCGGTCGAACGGGCGCGACTCGACGCCCACCGGCTCTACTTCAACGCGGGCATGCGGATCACGAGCTACCACTTTGCCCGGCGCCTGGCCGATCCCGACTGACGCTCCGCTCGAGGGGGTAGCCTCTCGTTCGCTTGCCGCCCGCCGCCGACACCCTCCGCCGCACGCCTCTGTTCGAGCGTCACGAGCGCGCCGGCGCCAGGCTCGTTCCGTTCGCCGGCTGGGAGATGCCGGTGCAGTACGAGGGAATCCGCCCCGAGCACGTGGCGGTTCGCACGGGTGTCGGGATGTTCGACGTCTCGCACATGGGCGAGATCGAGACGACCGGCCCGGACGCCGAGGCCCTCCTTCAGCGGCTGCTGTCCAACGACGTGACGCGGATCGCCGACCGAGGCGCGCAGTACTCGGTCCTCTGCCGCCCCGACGGCGGCGTGCTCGACGATCTCTTCACCTATCGCCTCGAGGGCGACCGGTTTCTGACGGTGACCAACGCCGCCAACCACGAGAGGGACCTCGCGTGGTTCCGCGAGCATGCCGAGGGCTTCGACGCCGAGGCGAGGGACGCTCACGAGGACTGGGCGATGCTCGCCGTCCAGGGACCGGAGGCGCGCGAAAAGCTCGGGCGACTCACGCACGGCGAATTGCCGCGGCGCATGCGGACCGCGGACCTCCCGGTCGCGGGTGTGCCATGCCTCGTCTGCGGCACGGGCTACACCGGCGAGGACGGATGCGAGCTCATGATCCCGCCGGACGGCGCCGCCACAGTGTGGGACGCACTGGTTCGAGAGGGGGTGCGGCCGGCCGGCCTCGGGGCTCGGGACACGCTGCGCCTCGAGGTCTGCTTCCACCTCTACGGCAACGACCTGTCCGAGGACCGCAATCCGATCGAGGCCGGGCTCGGCTGGTGCTGCAAGCCCGACACGGGCTTCATCGGCGCCGATGCGCTCCGGGACCTCGAGCCCGAGCAGACGCTCGCGCCGTTCGCCTTTACCGGGCCGGGCATCCCGCGCCAGGGGAACGGCGTGCGCACGGAGCACGGCGAGGGCGTCGTCACGAGCGGATCGCTCTCGCCCTGCCTCGAGACGGGCATCGGCCTGGCATACGTGCCGGCCGCGGCGGCCGCGGCGGGCACGCCGATCAAGGTGGACGTGCGCGGCAAGGCGCGGGCCGCCGAGATAAGGGAGAAACCGCTGTACGAAAAGAGGTGACGTGGCCGAAGCCAGCTATCCCGAGGACCTGAAGTACCACTCCGAGCACGACTGGGCCCGTATCGAGGGCGACGAGGCGGCCTTCGGCATCACCTGGTACGCGCAGGACGCGCTCGGCGAGGTCGTCTTCTTCGACCCGCCCGAGGTGGGCTCTCAGGTGACGAAGGACCAGAGCTACGCCGAAGTTGAGTCCGTCAAAGCCGTCTCGGATGTGTTCGCCCCGCTCTCGGGCGAGATCGTCTCGGTGAACGGAGACCTCGCCGACAACCCCGAGAAGATCAACGAGGACCCCTACGGAGAGGGTTGGCTCGTGCGGGTGAGGCTGTCCGACCCGTCGGAGGTGGATTCGATGCTCGACGCGGAGGCGTACAAGAACCTGCTGCAAACGGGTAGCTAACGTCGTAGGTCCTCGAGATGAGCCGCTACACGGGAGTCACCGAGCGGGATTTGCGCCAGATGCTCGACGCGATCGGCGTCGACTCTGTCGACGACCTGTTCGCGGAGATCCCCGAGGGCGTGCGGCTGGGACGTGAGCTCGACCTGCCCGCCGGTCGCGCGGAGCAGGACGTGTTCGAGCACCTGGCCGGTCTGGCCGCGCGCAACCGGCACTCCGACGAGGAGACCACCTTCCTCGGCGCCGGAATGTACGACCACTACGTCCCCTCGCTGGTCGACACCCTGCTCCAGCGCTCCGAGTTCCTCACCCCGTACACGCCGTACCAGCCCGAGGTCTCGCAGGGCGGCCTTCAGGTGATGTTCGAGTTCCAGACGGCGATATCGGAGCTCACGGGGCTCCCGGTGTCGAACGCCTCGGTCTACGAGGGACCGAGCGCCGTGGCCGCTGCGGGCTACCTGGCGAAGCTCGAGACGAGGCGCTCCCGCCTGGTCGCCTCGCGCGGCCTGCACCCGCACTCTCGCGGCGCCCTTCGCACACACGCGGCCGGTTATGGAATGAACGTGGTGGAGGTCCCGCTGACGCCGGAGGGGGCCACCGACCCCGGCGCGTTGGCGGCGGCCGTCGATGACGACACGGCCGCGGTGTTCGTCCAGCAGCCCAACTTCCTGGGTACGGTCGAGGAGCTCGGAGAGCTCACGGAGGCCGGCAAGCGCACCGGCGCCCTGGCGGTCTGCGCCGCCGACCCGCTGCCGCTCGGCATCCTCAAGCCGCCCGGCGAGCTGGGCGCCGACATCTGCGTGGGCGAGGGCCAGACGCTCGGGAACCGGCTCGACTTCGGCGGCCCGAGCTTCGGCTTCTTCGCCGCGGCGGAGCGATTCCTGCGCAGGCTGCCCGGACGCATCGCGGGCGAGACACGCGACGTGGACGGCAAGCGCGGCTTCGTGCTCACGCTCCAGACCCGCGAGCAGCACATCCGCCGTGAGAAGGCCACGCACAACATCTGCACCTCCCAGGCGCTGAACGCCCTGGCCGGCGTCGTCTACCTCTCCTGGCTCGGCAGGCGCGGCCTCGTCGAGCTCGCCGAGTTGATGCTCCGGCGGACCCACTACGCGCGGGAGGCGCTCCGCCTCGAGCCGATCAACCCCGGCCCGGTGGTGCGCGAGTTCGCCGTGCGCGTGCCCGATCTGGACGCCCTCTTCGAGCGCGCCCGCGCGGAGGGCATCAATCCGGGTTACCGGCTCGGCCGGGACTACCCCGAGTACGAAGACGGCCTGCTGGTGGCGATCACGGAGCGGCGCACCAGGGCGGACATCGACCGCCTGGCCGCCGTCGCGGCCTCGGTCCGGCAGAAGGTGGCGGCGTGAGCCGCGAGCTGGATCCCCGCGCCGGCGAGGACACGCTCACGATCTTCGAGCGTTCCAGCGAGGGCCGCCGCGCCTTCGTGGCCCCGGACTGCGACGTGCCCGAGCTTCCGGTCGAGGAGCTGCTCCCGAAGAGCGTGGTGCGCGAACGGCCGGCGGAGCTGCCCGAGGTCTCAGAGCCCGAGCTCGTGCGTCACTACACCACCCTCTCCTCCAAGAACTTCCATCTCGACGAGGGTTTCTACCCGCTCGGCTCCTGCACGATGAAGCACAACCCCAAGCTGCACGAGCGGGTAGCGGCGCTGCCGGGACACGCACGCCTGCATCCGCTACAGGACGCCGAGTACGCGCAGGGGGCGCTCGAGCTGATGTGGCGCCTCCAGGGGGCGCTAGCCGAGATCGCCGGGCTGCGTCACGTCTCGCTGCAGCCGAGCGCCGGCTCGCACGGCGAGCTCGCCGGCCTGCTGCTCACGCGTGCCTACCACGAGGCGCGGGGCGAGCCGCGGAGCAAGGTGCTCACGCCCGACACCGCCCACGGCACGAACCCGGCCACCGTGACCATGGCCGGCTACCAGGTGGTGAAGGTGGGCACCGCCCCCGACGGCGGGGTCGACCTGGACGACCTGCGCGCAAAGGCGGACACGGACGTGGCGTGCCTGATGCTCACCAACCCCAATACGCTCGGGCTCTTCGACCGCAACATCGAGGAGATCGAGCGCATCGTTCACGACTGCGGCGCGACGCTCTACTACGACGGCGCGAACCTCAACGCCGTGATGGGGATGGCGCGCCCGGGCGACATGGGCTTCGACATCGTCCACTTCAACCTGCACAAGACCTTCACCCAGCCTCACGGCGGCGGAGGGCCCGGCGCGGGCCCGATCGCGGTCTCCGACCGGATCGAGCCGTTCCTGCCGACGCCGCAGGTGGTTCGGCACCCCGGTCGCAACGGCTCGGCGCCGCGCTTCGACCTCGACTACGACCGCCCGCGCTCGATCGGCCGGCTGCGCGGCTTCCAGGGGAACTTCGGCGTGTTCGTGCGCACGTACGCGTACATCCGCTCGCTGGGCGGCGACGGTCTCAAGGAGGCCTCGCAGGTCGCGGTGCTGAACGCGAACTACCTCAAGGCGCGGCTCGCGGAGGAGGGGATCGCCGAGTACCTTCCGATCGCGTTCGATCGCATCTGCATGCACGAGTTCGTGGTGAGCGGACGCGGCGCGAAGGAACGGCTCGGCGTCAAGACGCTCGACATCGCCAAGCGGATGCTCGACCACCGGGTTCACCCACCGACCGTCTACTTCCCGCTTCTGGTCGAGGAGGCGCTCATGATCGAGCCGACCGAGACCGAGACCAAGGAGCGTCTCGACCACTTCGCGGCGGTGGTGCGGGCGATCCTGGAGGAGGCCCGCGAGGATCCGGAGATAGCGAGAAGCGCGCCGTACACCACGCCGGTCCGGCGCCTCGACGAGGCGGGCGCCGCGAAGCGGCCCGTCGTCCGCTGGCGCCCGAAGACTGAGGAGTGACGACCATCGACGGCCCTCCTCAAGGCACAGTCGCATCGCAAGACATCACCCCGGACGAGCTCGCCCTGGCCGCCCGCAATCACGCGATGCCGCTCGAGGTCCTGCGGGAGCCGATCACGCCGCTGGGGCTCCATTACGTGCTGGTGCACTTCGACATTCCTGCCGTCGACCCCAGGGAGTTCCGCCTCGAGATCGGCGGCGCCGTGGAGCGCCCACTGTCGCTCTCGCTCGATGAGCTCCGCTCCCGCGAACGCGTGACCGTGCCGATCACCTTCGAGTGCGCCGGCAACGGCCGCGCGCTGCTCTCCCCGCGGCCGGTGAGCCAGCCGTGGCTCACGGGCGCCGTGGGCACCGCGGAGTGGGGCGCCACCCCGCTGCGGCCGCTGCTCGCGGAGGCGGGCGTCCGCGAGAGCGCGGTGGAGGCGGTGTTTACCGGACTCGACCGCGGCGTCGAGGGGGGGATCGCCCAGGACTACGAGCGCGCGCTTGCGCTCCCCGAGGCCGACGATGCCGTGCTCGCCTACGAGATGAACGGCGTCCCGCTGCCCCCGCAGCACGGCTTTCCGCTGCGGCTCGTGGTGCCCGGCTGGTACGGCATGCAGAACGTCAAGTGGCTGACGCGGATCACGCTGGTCGAGACGCCGTTCGTCGGCTACCAGAACTCGGTTGCCTACCGCCGCTACCGGTCCGAGGACGAGCCCGGCGAGCCCCTCACGCGGATGCTGCCGCGCTCGCTGATGGTTCCGCCGGGCATTCCGGACTTCATGACGCGCGAGCGTCGCCTCGAGCCCGGCCCGGTCGAGTTGCGAGGCCGGGCGTGGTCCGGGTGGGGGGCGATCGAACGCGTCGAGGTGTCCACCGACGGCGGCGCCACCTTCGCCGAAGCCGACCTGGAGCCGCCGCTCGGCGGGGCCGCCTGGCGCGGATGGCGCTTCGCGTGGCACGCCCCGGAGGGCGAGCACGAGCTCTGCTCGCGCGCCACGGACGCCGCCGGCAACACCCAGCCGCTCGAGCCGCCCTGGAACCTCAAGGGCTACGCGAACAACGCGGTCGAGCGCCTGCGGGTGACGGTGGGCCCTACGTAGACTGCTCGCCTCCGTGCGCATCTTCAGCGGCATCCAGCCCACGGGCCGTAAGCACGTGGGCAACTACATCGGCGCGATGCGCGGCTACCTGGCCGGCCAGGAGCGCGGCGATCCGGCCATCTACTGCATGGTCGACCTGCACGCGACGAGCGTCGCGTACGACCCCGCCGCGCTGCCGGGCTACGTGCTCGACACCACGGCGATGATGATCGCCGCGGGGCTCGACCCCGACCGCTGCATCCTCTTCCGCCAGTCCGACCTGCACGAGCATTCCGAGCTGACGTGGCTGCTCTCGTCGGTCGCCCCCTACGGCGACCTGCAGCGCATGCACCAGTTCAAGGACAAGTCCGTGCGCGAGCAGCAGCTCGTGCGCACCAGCCTGTTCCTCTACCCGGTGCTCCAGGCGGCCGACATCCTTCTCTACAAGACCGACGAGGTGCCGGTCGGGGAGGATCAGCGGCAGCACGTCGAGCTCTCGCGCGAGATCGCCCGGCGCTTCAACTCCACCTACGCCGAGGTCTTCGTCGAGCCGCGGCACGTGATTCCGGAGCTCGGCGGCCGGGTCATGGACCTACAGGACCCGACGGCCAAGATGTCCACGACCTATGGCAGCGACGCGGGGCTCATCTACATCGACGACGAGCCGGACGCGATCCGCAGAAAGATCCGGCGCGCCCAGACCGACTCGGGCACCGACATCGTTCGCGGCCCCGGCAAGGAGGGGATCTCGAATCTGATCGAGATTGTCTCGGTGGCACGCGGGATCCCGCCGGAAGAGGTCGAGCGCGAGTTCGCGGGTCAGGGCTACGGCGCATTCAAGGAGGCCGCGGGCGAGGCGCTCGCCGAACTGTTGACCCCAATCCGCGAGCGCTACATCGCCCTCCGTCCGGACGAGGCCGCGCTCGAGGAGACGCTTCGCGAGGGCGCGAGCCGCGCACGCGCGATCGCCGGCCCGACGATGGCCGAGGTGCAGGCGGCGATGGGTCTTGGGCCGCGCTAAGACGTCGGCCCGCACCACTAATCTGCCCGCGATGGCCATCGCCGCGCTCGACCTCGATCTCGAGGTCTTCCACGGACCCTTCGACCTGCTCCTGACGCTGGTGCTGAAGGAGGAGATCGATCTCTTGGAGGTCGATCTCGCCGAGGTCGTGCTCGCGTACGTGGAGCACCTCGAGCGGGCGGGCGAGCTGGACCTGGAGGCGGCCACCGAGTTCCTCGTCCTGATCGCTGCCCTGCTCGAGCTGAAATCGCGGCTGATGCTCCCAGTGGACGACGACGAGGAGATGGACCTCGAGCCGCGGGAAGCGGCGGAGGAGCTGCTCGCCCGCATGCTCGAGTACCACCGCTACCGTGGGGCCGCCCGGCACCTCCACGAGCTCCTGGACGCCGAGCACGGCTTCCGCTACCGATCGGCGCCCCTGCCGCCCGCGTTGCGGCGGGTCTCGATCGAGGCCGCGGAGACGGCCTACGAGCCCGAGCAGCTCGCCGCCGCGCTTGGCGATCTGCTGCGCGTGCCGCCGCCGCTCGACCTGCGCCACGTCCGCCGCCCGGCCGTGTCCGTCGAGGAGCGGCTGAACCACCTGCGCGAGCTGCTTTCTCGGCGCGCCCGCTTCTCGTTCGACGAGGCCGTGCGGGAAGCCGACCGGCTGACCGAGGCCGTCACGCTGTTCGCGCTGCTCGAGCTCTACAGGGCCGGCGAGGTGCAGTGGGAGCAGGAGGTGCCCTTCGGGCCGATCACCATCCGGGTCGCCGCGCCGGACGAGGCGGCCGGCTCGTCGGGGGCGGTCTCGTGAACGATCTCGCCCGCACCGTCGAGGCGCTGCTGTTCCTCTCGTCGGAGCCTGTCTCGGTCGAGCGACTCGCCGACGCCTGCGAGGTCTCGGAGGGCGAGGTGGTCGAGGCGCTGGCCCGGCTGCGCGAGCACTACGCCGAGGGCTTCCGCGGGGTGGTCCTGCGCGAGGTGGCCGGCGGTTTCACACTGGCCACGGACCCCGTCGCCGAGCGCGCCGCCCGCCGTCTGCTGGCCAAGCCGCGCACCCCGCCGCTGACCCAGGCGCAGGCCGAGTGCCTGGCCATCGTGGCCTACCTCCAACCGGTCTCGCGGCCCGAGATCGCGCGCATCCGCGGCGTGGCCTCCGAATCCGCGGTCGGGACGCTCCTCGAGCGCGGCCTGGTGGAGGAATCGGGACGCTCCCGCTTCGGCGCTGTGCTCTACCGGACAACGGAGCTGTTCGAGAAGCTCTTCGGCCTGTCCGGGCTCGACGCCCTGCCCGACGCGGCGCGCTTCGACCCCAGCCCGGAAGAGGAGGGCGAGCTGCGCGAGCGGCTGCTGCGCGCGGGCGAGCAGCGGGCCCAGGGTCCGCTGGTCTGAGCCCGGCCGGGTGCCGAGCTTCCGAGAGCAACTCGAGACGGCCGAGCGCTGGCGCCGATTTCCCGCGCTCGAGCGGGTCGACGGCGCCCGCCTCGCGCTGACCTTCGACGACGGCCCCGATCCGGACGCGACGCCCGCGGTGCTCGACGCGCTGGCGGAGGCCGGAACGCGGGCCACGTTCTTCCTCGTGGGCGAGCAGGTGGACGCGCATCCGAGCCTTGCGGCCGAGGTCGCAGCCCGCGGGCACGTGGTGGGACTGCACGGTTACCTGCACGTCGAGCACGACGAGCTCGCCGACCCACGCTCCGACCTGGAGCGGGGGGCGGCGGCGCTGGCCGCAGCCACCGGCGAGCGGCCGGCCCTCTTTCGCCCTCCCTACGGGCGCTTCAGTGCGGCGTCGTTCGCGGCGTGCCGTGAGCTCGGGTTCGCGCCGGTCTACTGGTCGGCCTGGGGCTCCGACTGGGAGCCGATCCCGGCCGGCCGGATCGCCGACCTGGTCATCCGCGACATCGCCCCCGGCGTGATCGTCCTGCTCCACGACTCGGCGCGGTACGCGTACCGCGAGAGCGCCCGGCCGACGGCGGAGGCGCTCCCGGCGGTGCTGGACGCGATTGCCGCCGCCGGGTTGGAGCTCGTCGGCGTGGACGCTCGGGTCTCGTGAGTGCCCGTCCCGCCGGCGCGGCCTGGGCTAGGTACTCAGGACGCCGCCAGCTCCAGCCGCGTCTCCCGAAACTCGTCGGCCACGTTCTGCAGGATCTGCAACATCGCCTCGCTGGCCGGCGAGCAGTAGGCGTCGTCCAGGCGGGCGGCCTGGATGTTGCGCACCGGCGCGTCGCGCAGTGGGCGCGCCACGACGCCCGGGTGAATCGTGGTCAGCGCGAGCCGGGGGAGGATCGTGACACCCACGCCCGCCGCGACGAGCGCCTGGGCCGCGAGCGTCTCGTCCGCCTCGAAGGCCACCCGCGGCTCGAAGCCGGCCTCGCGGCAGACGCTCTCGGTGATGCGGCGGCAGCCACTCACGCTGGTCGAAGCGATCCACGGCTCATCGGCGAAGTGGGCGAGCGAGAGGCGGCGGCGGTCGGCGAGGGCGTGGCCCGTTGGAAGGATCACGTCGTAGCGGTCGTCGATCAGGTGGGTGAGCTCGAGCTCGGGGGCCAACAGGCCGGGTGTCGTCTCGTGGTCGTAGACGAGCGCCATGTCCGCGTCACCGGACTTCAGTCGAGCGCCCGCCTCGTCGGGCTCGGCCTCGAGCATGCTGAGGTCGACGCGGGGGTGACGCTCGTGGAAGGCCGCGACGGCGCCTGGTACGAGGGTGGCGCCCGCGCTCTGGAAGCAGATCAACCGCAGGCGCCCACCGCGCAGACCGGCGATTGCGGCCAGGTCGTCCTCGGCCGAGTCGATTCGGGCCAGGATGGCCTCCGCGTGGTCCACCAGCACGCGTCCGGCGTCGGTGAGCCGCACGCCACGCGAACCTCGCTCGACCAGCTGGGTCCCGCACTCGCGCTCGAGCGCGGCGATGTGCTGGCTCACAGCGGACTGGGTGAAGTTGAGCGCCTCGGCGGCCGCCGAGAACGAGCCCCGCGACGCGACCTCTCGCAGGACCTTCATGCGACGCACGTCAAGCATTAGGACAGCTTATCGGCTCTCGCAGAAGGCTTCATTTGGACTGATAGCCGTGATCTGCGATCCTCGTCCGGGTGTCGCGTCGCTCCTGGGTGATGTTCGGGCTGCTCTCGGCCTTCTGGGGCTCCTCGTACCTGTTCATCAAGGTCGCACTCGAGGACGACATGGCGCCCGCCTTCATCGTGTTCGCCCGCTGTGCCCTCGCGGCGATGGTGCTCCTCCCCGCCGCGGCCCACATCGGGGCGCTGACGGGCCTCCGCGAGCGGCTCGGGCCGCTCGTGGTGCTCGCGTTCGTCCAGGTGACCGTGCCGTTCATGCTGATCACGATCGGCGAGCAGGAGATCTCTTCCTCGCTGACGGGAATCCTGGTGGCCTCCGCTCCCATCTTCACGTTCCTCCTGGCGTTCGTGCTTCCGGGCGCCGAGCGCGCTGGCGCGCTCAGCCTGCTCGGCGTGGCGATCGGTATCGGCGGCGTGGCGCTGCTGCTCGGGCTGGACGCTCCGGGCGGCACCTCCGCCGTGGTGGGCGGACTGCTCGTGGTGCTCGCCACCCTCGGCTACGGGATCGGTGCCTGGTTCCTGAAGCGCCGTCTGCCCGGCGTGCAGCCAGTGGGTGCCGTCGGCGCCACCTCGGCGGCCACCGCGCTGATGGTGCTTCCGCTCGCGGCGTTCCAGGTGCCCGACCACGCGCCGGGCATCGATGCGATCGGCTCCCTGGTCGCGCTCGGCGTGCTCGGCACCGGCCTCGCGTTTGTCTTCTTCTACTCGCTCGTCGCGAGCGAGGGGCCGGCGAAGGCGTCGCTCGTCGCGTACGTCGCGCCCGCCTTCTCCGTGGTCTACGGAGTGACGCTCCTCGACGAGCGCTTCACCGTCGCAACCGCCGCCGGACTGATGCTGATCGTGGGCGGTTCATGGATCGCCGCGGAGGGCCGGCTGCCGTGGCGGCGGAGGATGGAGCTCCCGGCCGAGGCGGTGGTCCCGGCGCGTGAACCGGCCTGATCGGCGCGACGGGCCTCAGCGGATCCGGAAGAAGTCGCGGACAGGCGTCCCGGAGCCGAGGCTGCTGGAAAGCACCGCGGTCGCGCGGTAGGAGCCGCGTACGAAGCGCCGGCTCCGCACGGTGACGGTGGCCTTGCCGGCCGCGATCGCCACGGACCGCCTCGCGAGCGACACCCACCGGCAGCGCCGCTCGCCGCAGCGCCGCAACTCGATCGTCACACTGCCGGTCGCGGGATGGTCGCCCGTGATGGCGACCCTCGCGGTCCGAGTGCACGCGCGTGGCTGGCGACAGCGCTTCGGGCGAACCCTTACGTCCAGCGAGCGGACTCGTGGAGGCGCGCCGCGCGCGGTCCCACCCGAGGCCGGGGGGCTCTCCTGGGGCGGCACGGGCGTCGCCGGGGGCGCGATGACGGGGCAGCCGTCCGCTGCGGGGGCCGGGATCGCCGGACAGGGGTTGGAGGGCAGCCCCATGCCGCCCCGATCCGGGCCGGCGCCGACCAGCCGGCGGAGCGCAGCGCCGGTGTTCGCCCGCCCGCCGGACACGGAGAGGCCCGACAGCCCGGGTCTCGGGTCAACCGTGCCCAGGATGAGGTCCTTTAGCTGCTGGGTGCTCAGCGACGGCGCCGCGGCGAGGAGCAACGCGGCCTCCCCGGACACGTGGGGCGTCGCCATCGAGGTCCCGTACTTAAAGGCGTAGCGGTCTGCGGGAAACGTGGACACGATGTCCACGCCGGGCGCGAACAGGTCCACGCTCGCGGCGCCGTAGTTCGAGAAGGGGGCCCGCCGGTCGTCCTCGTCCGTCGCGCCCACGCAAACGACGTTCGGCTGCGGCAGGCTGCACGGCAGCACCCGGCGCGCGTCGTTGTTGTCGCCGATCTCGTCGGCGCCACCGTTGCCGGCTGGGACCACGTAGAGGGTGTTCGGGTGGGCCGCGATCACATCGGCGAGCGTCTGGCTGTCCGCCTCGCCGCCGAGCGAGGCGTTCACAACCCGTAGCCCGAGGTCCCCGGCGTAGTCGAACGCCTGTGCGACCCATGAGTCGAACCCCTGGCCTTGACTGTTGAGCACGCGCAGCGGAAGGACCTTGGCGGAGGGAGCCACTCCGACGACGCCGAGCCCGTTGTTCGCCCGTGCCGCGATGGTCCCGGCGACGTGGGTCCCGTGCCCGAGCGTGTCGCTCAGGTCGTTCGGACCTGTGCCCTGGACGAAGTTGCGCCCGCCGCCGGCGACCTGGCCCGCGAGGTCGTCGTGCCCGAGGTCGACGCCCGAGTCCACGACCGCCACCGTCTGCCCGGCGCCCTGGCTGAACGACCACGCGTCGAGCAGGTGGATGTCGCTGCCCGGCGTCCCGTCGAAGGGCGCCTGGCCGGTGTTGGCGAGTCCCCACATGTACGGCCACCACGGATCATCGGGTGGCGCAAGCGCGCTCCTGAGCTCGTCCGGCTCGGCGTAGACCACGGCGGGGTCGGCGTTCAGTGCGGCGAGCGCGTCCTCGGCACCGTGCGTGGGGACCGTCACGACCTCGGTCTGCGGCAACCGGAGGAGCTCCACCAGGTTCGCGCCCACATCGGCCCGGAGGTCGGCGCGCTCGGCCGCGCTCAGCCCAGGGACGCGCTTGACGATCAAGCGCTCCGACGTCTGCGCGAAGGATGTGGCTGGCAGCCAGGCGAGCAGCGCGAGTGCGCACACAATAGGGAGCCGACCCATGCTTCGGGGGATGGCCTGCCCCCGCATGTCTCCGAGGTTACTTCACCTTATGAGCGGAGTCCAACGCGGCGAGCTGACCGCAGGCCGCGTCGATGTCCCGGCCACGGGTGACGCGAACGGTGGTGCGCAGTCCGCGCTCCTCGAGCGCCGAACGGAACGCGGCGACCGCCTGGCGGCCCGAGCCTCGATAGGGCGAGTCGGTTGGGTTGTAGGGGATCAGGTTCACCTTGAATGCGGGCCGGGGGTCGAGCAGCCGGGCCAGCGCCACCGCCTGCTCGTAGCGATCGTTCACCCCGTCGAGCATCAGGTATTCGATGAAGACCTGCCTCCGGCGTCGCTCGTGCCAGCGCAGGCAGGCGTCGAGCACTTCGCGCAGCGGGTAGCGGTCGTTCACCGGCATCAGCTCGGAGCGGAGCGCCTCGTCGGCGGCGTGGACCGAGAGCGCCAGCCGCACCGGCGGACCGTCCACGGCCATCCGCTCGATCCCGGGGATCCAGCCCACGGTCGACACGCCGATGTTCGAGTGCGCGATGCCGACGTCCGGGAGGCGCTCGCAGGCTCCGAGCACCGCGTCGAGGTTCATGAGCGGCTCGCCCATTCCCATGAACACGGCGTGGTTGACGGGCTCCTTGCGGCGGAAATGGAGCGCCTGGTCCAGGATCTCGGACGCCGTCAGGTTGCGCCCGAATCTCATCCGCCCGGTGGCGCAGAAGGTGCACGTGAGCGGGCAGCCGGACTGGCTCGACACGCACAGCGAGCGCCGTCCGTCGCGATATCGCATCAGCACGGCCTCCACAGGTCGGCCGTCGCTCGTCTCGAAGAGCGCCTTTTCGGTGCCATCCGACGCGAGCGCCTCGCGCACCAGCCGCAGCGACGAGAACGGCACCTCGTGCTCCAGCCGATCGCGCAGCTCCAGAGGCACGTTCGTCATCACCTGGTAGGAGCCGGCGCCGCCCGCCGCCCAGTCCCAGACCTGCCGGGCTCGGAAGCGGGGCTCGCCGCGGACGGCGAGACGCTGCTCGAGTTGCACGAGGTCCATCACCGAAGAGTGGCACGCTCCCTGCCGTGCGACTCGGCAAGTTCCTTGCCCACGCAGGAGCGGCGTCCCGCCGCGGGGCCGAGCGGCTCGTGGCCGACGGCCGCGTCACGGTCGCCGGGGAGGTCGTGACCGACCCGGCGCGCGACGTCGACGAGTCGAGCGGAGTCGCGCTCGACGGCCGCCCGGTGGCGCCCGAGCCGCTCGAGGTGCACGCGCTGAACAAGCCCGCCGGGGTGGTGTCGACGGCGCGCGACACCCACGGACGGCCCACGGTGGTGCAGCTCGTACGCTCTCGCAGGCGCCTCTACCCGGTCGGCCGCCTCGACGCCGACACCACCGGCCTGATCCTGCTCACGAACGACGGCGAGCTGGCCGAGCGGTTGACCCATCCCCGGTACGGAGTGCGCAAGGTCTACCGCGCGCGTGTGCGGCCGCCGCGGGTCTCGCCGCGGGCGCTGCGGGCGCTGCGTGAGGGCGTGGAGCTCGAAGACGGGATCACGACGCCCGCGCGTGTGCGGCAGCCCCGGCCGGGCGTGCTCGAGATCACGATCCGCGAGGGCCGCAAGCGGCAGGTGCGCCGCATGTGTGACGCGGTGGGCCACCACGTCGTGGAGCTGGAGCGCGTGGCCTTCGGTCCGCTCGGCCTTCGCAGCCTCGGTCCGGGCGAGAGCCGCCTGCTCAAGCAGGCCGAGATCGAGCGGCTGCGACGGGCGACGCAGACGCCCGGCCGCGACCGCGCGGCGGCTCGGCGGAAGCGATAGTGGAAGGGGGTTCCACCACCTGGCGGGCCGTGGTTTGACTTTCGTGCCCCACCCCCCCGTCGGGGTCGCACTCCTCCGCGATCCGCGCGGCCATCACGGCCCGCGCGTCGAACTGCTCCATGGTCATTCCTCTCGTCGCCGGGGATCCGTGCCGGGCAGGCCACCGCCGCACCCGCCCCACGGGGCGAGCTCTAGGGCGCGGTGGCCACGGCTACTCGGCGACGAGACATCGCAGACGAACAGCTTACCCTGCCAGAATCCCCCGCCGCAAATGAGGCTCCGAGCGCTGAGGGGCGCCATCACGGTGACGGAGAATCAGGCCGACGCGATTCTCGCGGCCACGGACGAGCTCGTGCGTGAGGTAATGGAGCGAAACGCCCTCAGCGCCGAGGACATGGTCAGCTGCATCTTCACCTGCACGGAGGACCTGGACGCGGAGTTTCCCGCCGTCGCGGCGCGGCGGATGGGGCTATCCGCGGTGCCGCTCTTGTGCGCACGCGAGATCGACGTACACGGCGCGTTGCCCCGGGTGATCCGCCTGCTCGTGCACTGCTACGCCGACCCGGAGACGCCCGCGCAGCACGTCTATCTGCGCGATGCGGTCTCCCTCCGTAAGGACCTGGAGGGAGCGCAGTGAGTCCCGGCTTCGAGTTCAACCGGCGCATCCTCGACATCCCGGTCTATCCGGCGGCGTCGACGTACGCGTTCGAGGGCGATCTCGTGAAGCTCGCCTCGAACGAGACTCCCTGGCCGCCGCGCCCGGAGGTGCTTGAGGCGGTGGAGGCGCAGCTCCGCAACCTCAACCGTTACCCCGACCCCGAGAAGTCGCTGCTTCGCCGTCGCATCTCCGAGCGCACCGGCGTGCCCGCCGCCCGGGTGGCCGTGGGGAACGGCTCGTGCGAGATCCTGCTCGCCGCGGCCGACGCGATGCTCGAGCCGGGAGCCGAGGTGGTCTACGCGTGGCCGTCGTTCTCGATCTACCCCCACCTGGCGGCGATGGCCGGCGCGCGGGCGGTCACGGTGCCGCTGAACGACGCCGGGGAGCACGACCTCGAGGCGATGGCGCGCGAGGTCACCGTCGCGACCCGCATCGTGATCGTCTGCAACCCGAACAACCCCAGTGCCACCGCGCTCCCGCCCGCAGCGATCGACGCGTTCACCGCCGAGCTGCCGCGGCACGTCGCGGTCATCCTGGACGAGGCCTACGTCGAGTTCTCGATGCTCCAGGATCCCGACGAGTCGATCGATCTGCTCGAGCGACACCCGAACCTCGTGCTGCTGCGCACGTTCTCGAAGGTCTATGGCCTCTGCGGCCTGCGGGCGGGTTACGCGCTCGGCTCGGAGGAGTTCCGCCTCGCCGTCGACCGTGTGCGCCAGCCGTTCTCGGTCAACGCATTGGCCCAGGCCGCCGCCTCCGAGGCGCTGACGCACGTGGACGAGGTGGAGCGGCGGGTCGAGCAGACGGCGATCGAGCGCCTTCACGTGGAGTCCGAGCTGGCGGAGCGCGGACTCGAGACGACCGACAGCCAGGCGAACTTCTCCTGGGTCTCGCTCGGCGATCGCGACGAGGACGAGGTGGTCCAGGGCCTCGCCGACCGCGGGGTGATCGTCCGTGCGGGCACGGCCCTCGGCGAGGAGGGTCGACTGCGGGTCACCTTCGGCACGCGGCGCGAGAACGATCGCTTCCTGGCCGCGCTCGACGAGGTCTTGTAGGCGGCGCTTGCGGCCCGCACGCGCGACCTGCTACAAAGCTTCACTCATGCCTCGCCTCGGCACGCCGACCTTTTCCGACGCCCACCCGGGCGCCCGTCGGCGTGCCTACCGGTGCTACTGGCGATTTACCTAGGCGTCCGGCCCCGCGGCCGCCCCAACATGGCCGCTCACGCGACCGTCGCCCCGCCGGACGCCGCTCCGCATCCGCACCGCCAGTTGACTCGTACAACTTCTGAGAGGCTTTAGGGACAGATGATGATCGTGATGAAAGAGGGCGCGACCGAGGAGCAGGTCGCCGCCGTAATCAAACGCGTAGAGGCCGTCGGGGCGCACGCGCACGTCTCCACCGGCGAGCTCGTGACCGTGATCGGCGCCATCGGCGACCGCGAGCACGTGGCGAACCTCGGGCTCGAGGGCGCCCCGGGCGTCGACCACCTGGTGCCGATCCTAAAGCCGTACAAGCTGGCCTCGGCGCAGTACAAGCGCGGGGATCGCACGGTGGTCGAGGTAGAGGGCCGCAAGATCGGCGGCGACAGCTTCGCCACCATCGCCGGTCCCTGCACCGTGGAATCCCGCGAGGTGATCCTGGAGTCGGCGCGTGCCGTGCGGGACGCGGGCGGCCAGCTGCTTCGGGGCGGCGCCTACAAGCCGCGCACCTCTCCGTACTCGTTCCAGGGGCTCGGGGACGCCGGGCTGCCCCTGCTCGCGGAGGCCAAGGAGGAAACCGGGCTGCCGATCGTGACCGAGCTGATGGACGTACGCGACCTCGAGCCGGTGCTCGAGGTGGCGGACGTGATCCAGCTCGGGGCGCGGAACATGCAGAACTACACGCTGCTGACCGAGGTGGGGAGGACCGGCGTGCCGGTGCTGCTGAAGCGCGGGCTGTCGGCGACGCTCGAGGAGCTCCTGATGGCGGCGGAGTACGTGCTGAAGGAGGGGAACCCGAACGTGCTCCTGTGTGAGCGCGGGATCCGCACCTTCGAGCGGGGCTACCGATTCACGCTCGACCTCATGGCCGTGCCGGTGCTGCGCGAGCTCACCCACCTGCCCGTGATCGTGGATCCGAGCCACGCGGCGGGGAAGCGCTCGCTCGTCGAGCCGCTGTCGCTGGCGGCGGCCGCAGCCGGGGCGGACGGGATCATCGTCGAAGTCCATCCCGCCCCCGACGAGGCGGTCGTCGACGGGCCGCAGGCCCTGGTTGCGGACGAGTTCGACGGCTACCTGCGTCGGGTGGAGGCCGTGGCCGAGCTGGCCGGGAAGCAGCTGGAGGCAGTCTGAGGATTGCCGTCCTGGGCGTCGGGCTGATCGGCGGCTCGATCGGCCTCGCCGCGCGGGAGTACCTGGAGGACGCCGAGGTGGTGGGCTTCGGCCGCGACCCGCGGCGGCTCGAGCGGGCGCGCCGGCTCGGCGCGATCGACAGCGCCGCCGTCTCGCTCGAAGAGGCGCTCGACGGACTGCGACCTGTGCTTCGCCTGCGCCCCGGTCGGCGCCCTGCCGGACCTCGTTCGGGCCGCCCTCGACGCCGCCGGCCCCGACTGCGCCGTGACCGACGTCGGCTCGACGAAACAGGAGCTCCTGCGCGTGATCGACGATGCACGGTTCATCGGCGGCCATCCGATTGCGGGAGCGGAGACCGCGGGGGTCGAGCACGCGCGGGCTGATCTCTTCCAGGGCGCGGTCTGGTACCTGACGCCGCTCGCCCACTCCGAGGGGCTGCTCTACGAACGGCTGCACCGCCTCGTGGTGGACCTCGGCGCCCGGCCGGTGGCGGTCGACCCGGCCACCCACGACCGGCTGGTCGCCGTGTTCAGCCATCTCCCGCACGTGCTCGCCAACGTACTCGTGTCGCAGGCGGCCGGCAGGCTGCTCCAGCACGGGGACGCGCTTCGCCAGGTGGGGCCGAGCTTTCGTGACGCGACCCGCGTGGCCGGGGCGAACACGGCGATGTGGAGCGACATCTACCTCTCGAACAGGCAGGCGATCGTCGAGGAGATCCGGCAGTTCCGCCGGGCTCTCGACGACGTCGAGCGCGACCTTGCGGGGGGCGACGTGGCCGCCTGGAACGACGTCGCCCGCGAGCACCGCCGCGCCCTCCTCGAGGCCGACGTGAGCGGCGGGGCCGTCCACGAGCTCCGGCTCACCGTTCCGAACCGGCCCGGTATCGTCGCCCGGGTGGCACTCGCGCTCGGCAGGGCAGGCGTGAACATCGTCGACATGGCGCTCGCGCCCGCGGCCGACATGCGCTCCGGGGCGATGACGCTCTGGATCGCGGGCGACGAGCAGGCCGCCCGCGCGCGCGAGCTGATCGGCGGACTCGGCTTCCCCGTCGGCGAGGAGTGACGGCCGCCGCCCGCTTCGAGCCCTCCGGACCGCTCCGGGGGGACTACACGCCGCCGGCGGACAAGTCGATCTCGCACCGCGCGGCGCTGTTCGGCGCCATGTGCGACGAGCCGGTGCCGGTGCGCAACTACCTCGATTCCGCCGACACTCGCTCGACGCTCGCCGCGCTGCTGAAAGTGGGGGCCGGCGTGGAGGAGGCCGACGGCGACGTGCTCGTCCGCGGCGTCGGCCTGCACGCCCCGCTCGAGGCCACCGGTGGGATGCTCGACGTGGGCAACGCCGGCACGCTGATGCGCCTGCTGCCGGGCTGGCTCGCCGGGCAGCCGGGCGGCGTGTGGACGCTCGACGGCGACGAGTCGATCCGCCGCCGGCCGGTCGACCGCGTGGCGGAGCCGCTCTCCGCGATGGGCGCGCGGGTGGACGCACGCGAAGGGCGCTTCCCCCGCTCACGGTGCACGGGGCGGAGCTGTCCGGGATCGAGTACGAGTTGCCGGTCGCCAGCGCGCAGGTGAAGTCCTGCGTGCTGATCGCGGGCATGCTGGCCGACGGCTCTACAACGGTCATCGAGGGGGCCCAGAGCCGCGACCACACCGAGCGGCTGCTGAGGCGCGCTCGCGTCCCGTTCGAGCGGGACGGCTCGCGGCTTACGGTCTCGCAGGTCGACGAGCTCGAGCTCGACGAGATCGTGGTGCCGGGCGACCCCTCGTCCGCCGCCTTCGTAGCCGCCGCCGCGACGCTCGTGGGCGGCTCGCGAGTGGTGGTGAAGGGCGTCGACCTGAACTGGACGCGCACGGGCTTCCTGCGCATCGCCGAGCGGATGGGAGCGGTGATCCTGGGCGATCTCGAGGAGCCCGGCACGGAGGCCGACGAGGAGCCGGTGGGTGAGCTCGACGTGGCCTCCGCGCCGCTCGAGGGCACCGTGGTCGAGCCCGCCGAGGTGCCGACGGCGATCGACGAGCTGACCCTCGTCGCGCTGCTGGGGGCGTTCGCCGACGGGGAGACCCTCGTACGCGGTGCCGGCGAGCTGCGCGTCAAGGAATCGGATCGCATAGCGAGCGTGGTCGAAGGCCTGCGCGGCCTGGGGGCCGACATCGAGGCGACGGACGACGGCTTCGTCGTCCGCGGCGACGGCGCGCCCCTGCCCGGCGGAGTGATCGACGCGCGCGGCGATCACCGCATGGCCATGCTCGGCGCCGTGGCCGGTCTCGCTTCGAGCGAGGGGGTCGAGGTGGTCGGCATGAACGCCGCCGCGGTGTCCTATCCGGGCTTCGAACGCGACCTGCGCACCCTGCTCGCCTGATCGCATTCCGCCGACTAGGCCCATAAGGTTCGCGGCCGTGTACGACTGGCTGCTCTTTCTGCACCTGATCGCAGCGTTCATGGTCGCCGCCACGGCCGTCATGTACTCGGCGGTTGCGCTCGGCGCCTCACCGGGAACGCCCACGATTCGGGTCGCCGACGCTATCTGGAACATCGGAGGGCTCGGCACGCTGATCCTGGGAATCTGGCTGGCGCTGTACGTCGACGGCTACGAGATCTGGGACGGCTGGATCCTGGGCGCGATCGCGGTGTGGCTCATCGCAACCGGAACGGGCGAGCGGGCCAGGACCGAGCTCGCCGACCGCGCAGGCGGCTTCGCCGCCGTGCACTGGGTGCGGACGCTCGCCGTGCTGGGACTGCTCGTGCTGATGGTCTGGAAGCCGGGCGCATGACGCTCCTCGCCGCGATCCGCCCCGACGACTGGAATCTGCCGCTGTTCCTGCACCTGGTGGGCGCCATGACGCTGGTGGGAGCGCTTCTCCTCGTGGCGGTCTCGCTCGCCGGCGCCGGGCGCGGCGGGTCCGTGGCCACGGTCCGACTCGGTTTCCGCGCGCTCCTCTTCGCCGCGCTGCCGGCGTGGATTCTGATGCGGGGCACCGCGCAGTGGCTGGAGTCCGAGGAGAACCTCGACGAGGACCCGCCGGAGTGGGTCGACCTCGGTTACCTGATTTCGGAGAGCACCCTGCTGCTCTTGATCGGCGCCACCGTGTGTGCCGGCCTCGCCGCCCGCCGAGCCCGCCGAGGGGTGGTCGGCGGCGGCGGGCTGAGCCGCGCCGTCGTCGTACTGGTCGCGATCTCGCTGGTCGCGTACCTGGTCGCGATCTGGGCGATGGCCACGAAGCCGACGTAGGCGTAGCCTGCGGCCGCGATGGTGGTCGCGATCGACGGGCCCGCGGGGGCAGGGAAGAGCACGGTCGCGCGCGCAGCGGCGCGCGCGCTCGGCTTCACCTACCTCGACTCGGGGGCGATGTACCGGGCGGCGGCGCTCGCGCTGCTGGAGCGCGGGGGAGCGGCGTCCGAGGCGGCCGAAGCGGGCGGACATCCGGGTGGGTGATCGCGTGCTGCTCGATGGCCGCGACGTGACCGCCGAGATCCGGGCGCCGGACGGTATCCGAGGCCGCGTCCAGGGTGGCGGACAAATCCGAAGGTGCGAGAGGCGATGGCCGCCAAGCAGCGCGCGCTCCTGGCTGCGGGCGACTGGGTCGCGGAGGGTCGCGACATCGGCACAGTCGTGGCGCCGGACGCGCCGGTGAAGGTCTTCCTCACGGCGAGCGCCGAGGAGCGGGCCAGGCGCCGGGCGGCCGAGCTCGGCGCCGACGTCGACACCGTGATGCGCGATCAGGCGCTTCGCGACGCCCAGGACTCGTCGCGCGAGCACTCGCCGCTGCAGCTCGCGCCGGGGGCCGTCGAGCTCGACACGACCGGCCTCGACGTCGACGAGGTGGTGGCGCGGATCGTGGAGTTGGTGGAGCGGGCGCGGTGAAGCGTCCGACCGTCGCCGTGGTCGGCTACCCGAACGTCGGCAAGTCCACGCTCGTGAACCGCCTGTCGGGCACGCGCGAGGCGGTCGTGCACGAGCAGTCGGGCGTTACTCGCGATCGCAAGGAGGTGGAAGCCGACTGGAACGGGGTCGCCTTCACGCTCGTCGACACCGGCGGGGTGGACCTCAGCGAGGAGGGCGAGCTGTTCGAGGCGGTGCGCCGCCAGGCGCGGGCCGCGATAGCCGAGGGCGATCTGGCCCTGCTGGTGGTGGACGCCCGAGCGGGCCTGCGCCCCGGCGACGCCGAGTTGGCGGCCGAGCTCCGCGGGGGCCCAGTCCCGGTGATCGTGGCCGCGAACAAGGTCGACGACGCCCGCCAGGCCGGGCTCGCCGCCGAGTTCTACGCGCTCGGCCTGGGCGATCCCGTCGCGGTGTCGGCCACCCAGGGACTCGGTAGCGGCGACCTGCTCGACCTGATCGTCCGGCGGCTCCCGGACACCGCGGCCCCGGCCGACGAGGCCACTCGGCTGGCGCTGATCGGCCGTCCGAACGTCGGCAAGTCCTCGTTGCTCAACAAGCTCCTGGGAGAGGAGCGGGTGATCGTCGACCCGGCTGCCGGCACGACGCGCGACGCGATCGACACCCGTGTCCAGTTCGACGGTCGGCCGGTGATCCTCGTCGACACCGCCGGCCTGCGCCGCCGCGCCAAGGTCGCGGGAACCGTCGACTATTACGCCCAACTGCGCTCGGAGCGCGCCGCGGAACGGGCGGCGGTTGCGATCGTGGTTTGCGACGCGCTCGAGGGGATCACGAGCGAGGACCTGCGCGTCGCTGAGATGGCGATGCAGAAGAAGTGCGCGACGGTGATCGCGCTAAACAAGTGGGACGTGACCCGCACAGACCTGGAGGACGCAAAAGCGCGGGTCTCGAAGAAGCTGCGCCAGCGCCCGCAGGTGATGGCCGTGTCGGCGCTGACCGGGCGCGGCCTGAAGCGCCTCGTCGCCGAGGCCCTCTCCCTCGCCGACCGCTCGGCACAGTGGGTCCAGACGGCGGAGCTCAACCGCTTCCTGGGCGACCTGCAGTCCACCCGCGAGCCCCCGGCGGTGCGCGGCAAGCGGCTGCGGATGTACTACATGGCCCAGTTCGAGACCAGCCCGCCGCGCTTCGCGGTCCAGGTCAACGACCGTAGCCGTGTGACGCGCGACTACGCCTACTTCCTCGAGAACCGGCTGCGTGACCGCTGGCGCCTGGAGGGCGTGCCGCTCGTGATCGACTTCAAGACGAGCCGGGGCCGGACGTGAGCCGGGCGCTGGTCTTCGACCTCGACGGCGTGCTGCTCGACTCCGAGCAGGTCTGGAACCAGGCGAAGGAGGAGGTGGTGCACGAGCAGGGCGGCCGGTGGCGCGAGGAGGCCCCCCGCAGGATGATGGGCATGAGCTCACTCGAGTGGTCGCGCTACCTGCACGACGAGCTCGGCGTTCCGCTCGAGCCCGACGCGATCTCCGACGAGGTCGTGCGCCGCCTGGAGCGCATATACCGCGACCGCTTGCCGCTGGTCGACGGGGCCGCCGAGGCCGTGGAGCGGCTCGCGGAGAGGCTGCCGCTCGGGCTCGCCTCCTCCTCGAACCGCGAGATCATCGACCTCTTCCTCGAGCTGTCGGGCCTCGGCCCCCACTTCGCGGTCACGATCTCGTCGGAGGAGGTCGCACGGGGCAAGCCGGCGCCGGACGTCTACCTCGAGGTGCTCCGGCGCATGGGTGCGGACCCCGCGCACAGCATTGCGGTGGAGGACTCCGACAACGGCATCAGGGCAGCCAAGGCCGCCCGCATGCGCGTCGTGGCGGTGCCCAATCCCCACTACCCACCGGACCCCGCCGTGCTCGCCGAGGCCGACGACGTGGTCGGCTCGCTCCACGAGCTGACGCTGGAGCGGGCGCTGGGTCGGGACTCCGCATAACCCCTACCCCCAGGCCCGGCCCCGAAAGCTCCGTCGGCCGGTTGCCGTTGTACGCGTGTGCCATCTGTACGCTTCCCCCCGCTGATGACGACCGAGCGCCTTTCAGACAACGAGTTCCTGTTCACGTCGGAGTCCGTAACGGAGGGCCATCCGGACAAGATGGCCGACCAGATCTCCGACGGGGTCCTCGACGCCGTGATGGCCGACGACCCCGAGGGCCGGGTGGCATGCGAGACACTGGTTAACACCGGGATGGTCGTGGTCTCGGGCGAGATCACCACCAAGACCTACGTGGACATCCCCAGGCTGGCGCGGGAGACGATCAGGCGGATCGGCTACAACGGCGGCCGGTACGGGTTCGACTGCGACAGCTGCGCCGTGATCACGGCGATCGACGAGCAGTCGCCGGATATCGCGCAGGGCGTGGACAAGGCGTATGAGGCGCGCACGGATCCTGCGGACGACGACGAGCTGGACGTGGCCGGCGCGGGTGACCAGGGGATGATGTTCGGCTACGCGACCCGCGAGACGCGCGAGCTGATGCCGATGCCGATCTCGTTGGCGCACAAGCTGGCGCACCGGCTCGCGGAGGTTCGCCGCGCGGACGTGATGCCCTACCTGGGCCCCGACGGCAAGACCCAGGTGACGATCCGCTACGAGAACGGTCGGCCGATCGAGGTCGAGAAGGTGCTCATCTCCACCCAGCACAAGGACGGGGTCGACGCAGAGACCCTGATCAAGCCGGACCTCTGGGAGCACGTGGTGCACCCGATCCTGCCGGGCGAGCTGTACGACGAGAAGAAGCTTCTCGACGACCACGGGCGTAACTTCCTCGTCAACCCGACCGGCAAGTTCGTGATCGGGGGTCCGGTCGGCGACGCCGGCGTCACGGGTCGCAAGATCATCATCGACACCTACGGCGGCATGGCCCGTCACGGCGGCGGGGCGTTCTCCGGCAAGGATCCGTCCAAGGTCGACCGCTCGGCCGCCTACGCCGCCCGCTATGTGGCCAAGAACGTCGTCGCGGCGGGGTTGGCCGATCGCTGCGAGCTGCAGGTGGCCTACGCGATCGGCGTGGCGCACCCCGTGTCGCTGATGGTCGAGACGTTCGGGACGGAGAAGATCGCGCGCTCCAAGATCGCCGAACTGATCGAGGAGCACTTCGACCTGCGTCCGGGCGCCTTTCGCCAGTACCTCGACCTGCACCGGCCGATCTACCAGAAGACCGCCGCCTACGGCCACTTCGGACGCGAGGACCACGACTTCACCTGGGAGAAGACCGACAAGGCCGACACCCTGCGCGCCGCCGCGGGTCTGGGTCAGCCGGACGGCGCCGCGGCGAGCGCCTAGTCCGGGCGCCCGTCACTTCGGGGGCGCACCCGGTAGACGCCCACCTCGCCGCGCACGCCCTTGAAGCGGCGGCTGCCGACGAAGGACCAGGCGAAGCCCTCGCCCGCCGCCTCTCGCACCTCCCTCGCCGTTACGACGCTGCCGGGCCGGGCAGAGGCGGTCAGGCGGCTCGCCAGGTTGACGGGGTGGCCGTACCAGTCGCCCGCACGCGTGATCGCGTCGCCCGCGGCGAGCCCGGCGCGCAGGAGCGGACCGTCGTCGCCCGAGCCCTGGGCGAGCTCCAGGTCCTCCTCCGCGAGGATCCGCTCTCCGGGCTCGGCCCGGGGGGCGCCCAGGGCGCGGCGGGCGTCGCTCAGGAACCGGACGTCTAGCCCCGCCCGCTCGGCGACCTCCTCGGGCGTATAGCGAGGTCCCTCGCCCTCGAGCACTCGTTCGAGCGGCAGGAGCACCAACCGGTCTTCCGCCGTCGCTCGCCGCAGCTCCTCGAGGCTGAAGCCCTCCTGCTCGAGCGACTGGAGCAGCTCGAGGCGGGCGCGGCGCGCTCGCTCGTCGCCCGCACCTTCGAGCAGCCCCTCGGCCTCGAAGTCGGTCGCCACGCGGCACATCGTCACACGTCCCGCCGGGGGCCAGGCCGTCCGGCCCTCCGCGTACGTTGCGGACGTGATCGCCAAGGTGGAGCCGCTCACGCCGTCGCGGGCCCTGCGCGGGCCGTTCGACTACCTGCTGGCGGGCTCCCTCGAGGACGTGGGCGTGGGGAGCATGCTCGTCGTGCCCTTCGGGCGACGGCGACTGCTCGGGGTGGTCGTGGACGTGACCGAGCGGAGTGAGCTGCCGCCCGAGCGCTTGGTCGAGCCGGTGGCCGCGCTCGAGGCCGACGTGCCGCAGTCCCTGGTGCGCCTGGGGCTGTGGGTGGCTCACGAGTACGTATCGACCCCGGCGCGCGGCCTGGCGCTCGTGCTGCCGCCCGGAACCGGCACCGGCGCGACTCCGCCGCTACGCCCCAAGCGCTCGCTGCGAGCATCGATGACGCCGGCCGGCGCGGCTGCGCTCGCTGTGGGCGGCGGCGCCGCCGACGGACCCCGTTCGGACGGCGCCTCGCCACGAGCCCGGCTCGGCCCGCGGCAGCGCGCGGCGCTCGACGCCCTCGTCGCCGGTCCGCTGGGCGCCTCCGCGCTCGCGCGGCGGGCGGGCTGCGACCACTCGACCCTGCGCCGCCTCGAGCGCCGCGGCCTTCTCAGCCTCGAAGCCGCGACGGTGCCCGCGCGGCGCCCGCACGTGGAGCGAGTGGGAGCCCGGGCCGGGCACGTCGCGCTCACCGCGGCGCAGGCCCGCGCGGTCGATTCGGTCGAGGCGCGCCTCGACGGTGCCGCCGGCCGCCCGCTGCTGCTCCACGGCGTCACGGGCAGCGGCAAGACCGAGGTCTACCTGCGCGCGGTGGCCGCCGCCCTTCGCCGTCGCCGCTCGGCGATCGTACTCGTGCCCGAGATCGCGCTGACCCCGCAGACGGCCGGCCGCTTCGTAGAGCGTTTCGGGGACGCGGTGGCGGTGATGCATTCGCGCCTCTCGAGGCGCGAGCGCTATGACGAGTGGTGGCGCATGCGCCGCGGCGAGGCGCGCGTCTGCGTCGGTCCGCGCTCGGCGGTCTTCGCGCCCTTCGCCGACCTGGGGCTCGTCGTGGTGGACGAGGAGCACGACGCGACCTACAAGCAGGAGGGAGACCCGCGGTACGACGCGCGGACCGTGGCCGAGCGCAGGGCGGCCGAGGAGGGCGCCCTGCTGCTCGCCGGCAGCGCCACCCCACGGCCCGAGAGCATGCTGCATTACGAGCGCATCGAGCTGCCGGGGCGGGTGGATGGCCGCCGTCTGCCCACGGTTGAGATCGTGGGCATGCTGGGAGTGAGCGGCGCGTTCCACGAGCGCACACGCCAGGCGCTCGACGAGATCCGTCGACGTGCGGAGAAGGCGATCGTGTTGCTCAATCGCCGAGGCTGGTCGAACTTCCTCTCCTGCCGAGGCTGCGGGCGGGTATGGGACTGCCCAAACTGCGACGTCACGCTCGTCATGCACCACTCGGCCGGCGAGATCGCGTGCCACCACTGCGGTCACCGCCAGCCCGTTCCGGGCGCGTGCGGCGTTTGCGGCTCGGTTTCCGTGGCGCGGCACGGGACCGGGACCGAGCAGCTGGAGCGCGAGCTGGAAGCGCTGGTGGCGCCGCTGCCGGTGTTCCGGCTCGACTCGGACGTTGCGGCCACCGCCGGGGTCGGCGCCGTGCTTCGCCGCTTCGACGCGGCCCCCGCGGGCGTGCTGGTGGGAACGCAGATGGTCGCCAAGGGCCACGATTTCCCCGCCGTCACGCTCGGGGTGGTGCTCGACGCCGACGCGACGCTGCGTTTCCCGGACTACCGCGCCGAGGAACGGACGTTCGCGCTCGTATCGCAGCTCGCCGGACGGAGTGGCCGCGGCGAACGCGGGGGACGGGTGATCGTGCAGGCGCTCGACCCGGACGCCCGTCCCCTCCTTTACGCGCGCGCCCACGATGCCGCCGGCTTCCTGGCCGGCGAGCTCGCCCGGCGCGCCGCGCTCTCCTACCCGCCGCACGGGCATCTGGTGCGGGTGGTCTGCTCCTCGACGGAGGCCGGCCCGGAGCTGGCGGCCGCCGAGGCCCTTCGCGAGCGGGTCGCCGCCGCCGGGGTGCCGGTCCTCGGTCCGGCGCCCCTCTTCCGCCGCCAGGGCCGCCACCGGGCCCAGCTGGCGATCCGCTCCCGTGATCGAGAGCCCGCGATCGCGGCGGTGGCGCTCGCGGTCGAGGTCGTGGCGACCGACCGTTCGCACGGGGCCGCGACGTTCGCGGTCGACGTCGATCCACAGTAGGGCGGAGCCGGCCGGGCGCGTTAGACTCGACCTCGATGGAGGCCAGTTCACCCGCCGGTGACGGGCGCGAGCACCAGGACGAACGCCAGCACGACGAGCGCGTGCAGGCGGACGACACGCCCACGCTCGATCCCGAGCTCGAGGCGCGCCGCGTCGCGGCGATGTCCTTCATCCGCCGCCTCGGCGATCCGGTCCTGAAGTCGAGCGCCACTCCGGTCGATCGCTTCGACGAATCGCTGCGCCGGCAGGTCGGCCGGATGGCTGGGCTGATGAACGACGCGATGGGGGTTGGCCTCGCGGCGCCGCAGCTGGGGCTTTCGCAGCGTCTGTTGGTCTATCGGGTTGGCCCCGACGCGCCGCTGGTCGCGCTCGTGAACCCGAGCGTCGAGTGGGCCAGCGACGACGTCGAGACGCTGGACGAGGGGTGCCTGTCGATCCCCGGCGTCACGGTCGACGTCGATCGGCCGGTGTACGTGCGCGTGCGAGCCCAGGACGAGGAGGGTGAGGAGCGGTTGGTCGAGGCCTCCGGCCTCGAGGCCCGGGTGATCCAGCACGAGATGGATCACCTCGACGGCGTCCTGATCCTGGACCGCACCTCACGCGACGAGCGCAAGCGCGCACTGCGCGATCTGCGAGAAGCGGAGCGCGAGCGCGAAGCGGCCTGACGGCGCGGCGTAGCCGGGTGCGTCGGGCGCTCGCTCGGGCGCGGGAGGGAGAGACCGAGGCGGGCGCCGAAACTCATGACCGGCTCCTTGATTCGTGCACGAGTTTGCCCTGGGGGCAAATCCGTGTACGAATGCGGGAGTTCGGGTGGAAGGCGTGCCGACGGGCGCAGAGCGACCAGGGGGCGGCGCGACTACCTCTCGAGCTTCAGCAGCTCCTCGTACGCCGGCAGCGTCAGGAACTCCACGAATCGCTCGCCGCTCAGCGCGACGCGCTCGAAGAGCGAGCGCGACAGGTCGGGGCGGCCCTGGGTCTCGAACCACTGGTCATCGCCGATCTCGCCGCGGATCCGCTCCAGCTCGTCCAGGGCCAGCTCCCGCACCAGCTCGGGACTGACCTGCCGGCCGTTCCCGACGGCCGCCCCATGGCGGATCCACTGCCACACCTGCGCCCGGGAGATCTCGGCGGTGGCGGCGTCCTCCATCAGGCCGTAGATTCCGGCCGCGCCGTTGCCGCGCAGCCAGGACGAGATGTACTGGATGCCGACGTTCACGTTCGAGCGCAGCCCCTGCTCCGTGACCTCGCCGGGCGTGGCCGGGACTGAGAGCAGATCGTCCGCTCCGACGTCGACATCGTCGCGTTGCCGTTCGACCTGATTGGGGCGATCGCCGAGCACCTCGTCGAACGCCTCCGTTGCCACCGGCACCGAATCGGGGTGGGCGACCCAGGTGCCGTCGAAGCCGTCGCCGGCCTCTCGCTGCTTGTCGGCGCGCACCGCCTCGAACGCCTTGCGGTTCGCCTCCTCGTCGGTGCGGCTCGGTATCACCGCGGCCATTCCGCCGATGGCGTGGGCGCCGCGGCGGTGGCAGGTCTTCACCAGCAGCTCCGTGTAGGCGCGCATGAACGGCACCGTCATCGTGACGGCCGACCGGTCCGGCAGCACGAACTCCGGCCGGGAGCGGAAGCGCTTTATGGTGGAGAAGATGTAGTCCCAGCGCCCGGCGTTCAGCCCGGCCGAATGGTCGCGCAGCTCGTAGAGGATCGCGTCCATCTCGAAGGCGGCGGGGATCGTCTCGATGAGCACCGTGGCCTTGACCGTGCCGCGGTCCAGGCCGAGCTCGTCCTCGGCGAGTACGAAGGCGTCCCGCCACAGCCGCGCCTCGAGGTGGGACTCGAGCTTCGGGAGGTAGAAGAACGGCCCGGCGCCACGGTCGAGCAGCTCCTCGGCGTTGCGGTGGAGGTAGAGCCCGAAGTCCATGAAGGCGCCGGCCACCGGCTCGCCACCCACGACCACGTGCCGCTCTGGCAGGTGCAGCCCGCGCGGGCGCACCAGCAGCGCCGCTGTCTCCTCGTCGAGCTCGTAGCGCCTGCCGTCTTCCTGGTGCTCGATCGTGCGCCGGATCGCGTCCGCCAGGTTCACCTGCCCGCCGGCCATGTTGGACCAGTACGGGGAGTTGGCGTCCTCGAAGTCGGCCATGAAGGCACGCGCGCCGGAGTTGAGGGCGTTGATGACCAGCTTGCGGCTGGTGGGGCCGGTGATCTCTACGCGCCGATCCTGGAGAGGATCCGGCACGGGGCCCACGGTGAAATCCTCGGGCGCGCTCACGAGCTCGAGCGTGCCGCCGGCATCCAGCTCGGCTTGGCGCTCCTCGCGCCGGCGATGGAGGTCGCGACGGGTGTCGTCGAGCTCCCGGTGGAGGCGCGCGACGAGATCGAGCCCGCCCTCGGTGAGCACCTCCTCGTAGCGCGCCTCCATCGCCCCCTTGATCTCGACGTCGCTCATGTCGATCACTATTCCCGGACCAGCGCCTCGAGCACCCGCACACCGAGCCGGCCGACGGGCCGCGCCTGATTCGCGAGCACGACCGCCGCGACACCGGCGTCCGGGGCGAACCCGGCGAAGCTGCGGAAGCCGCCGGTGCCGCCCTCGTGCAGGAACACGCGGTAGCGGAGCCTCGACCGTGGGGCGAGACTCAGCCAGCCGAGACCGATGCCGGCCCGCCCGCGGCCGTCACGCGGGCGGCGGGTCTCGGCCGCCGCGGCCGCGAGCGGGTGCGTGGCCGCGCGGTCGTGCAGCCGCATGAAGGTGAGGAGGTCGGCGGCGGTGGAGCGCAGCCCGCCCGCTCCGGCGAGGGCCGCCAGGTGCCAGTGCGGGACGGACCGGCCGCGCCGGTCGTGGCCTTCGGCGACGCGCGGACGGTCCGGCTCGGGCGTCTCGATCCAGGTGTCCACGAGGCCCAGCGGCCGGCAGATGCGCTCCCGCACCAGGCCTTCGTAGCTGGTGCCGGCACGGAGCGCGAGCACGTGGCCGAGCAGCCCGGCGCCGTAGTTCGAATAGACGAGCCTCCGTCCCGGCTCGCGACGCGGCCTGCTTCTGGGCACGGCGGCCTCGAGTCGCGCCGCGTCCCAACGCGCATAGGGATCCCGCCGGTCGGGCCAGAGAGCGCGCCGGAGCAGGCCCCTCGGCAGCCGCGGGAGCCCGGAGCGGTGGGACGCGAGGTCCTCGAGCGTGATCTCCCGCCCGCGCGCCGGCACGCGGACGCCGGCGGGCAGGTGCCTGTTCACGGGATCGTCGAGGGCGACGAGACCCTCGCCGGCCATGTCCGCAAGGAGGGTCGCGGTGAAGGTCTTCGTGATGGAGCCGATCTCGAGGATCGAGCGTCGCCCGTCGGGTAGGGCCCCACGGTGCCAGAAGGCGCTGTCCCCTCCGGCCCGGGCTCCGACGACAAGCCCCGTGCGGCGCGCGGTGCTCCGTTCGAGGACCGACTCGACTCGCTCCCGGAGCGCACTCAACCGATTGAGCGGGCGATCAGCTCGAGCGGGTGGTACACCGGCAGCGCTCGGCCCAGGCGTGAGGTGTGGGTCGTGATCTGGAGCACGCAGCCGGGGTTGGCCGCGACCACCGCCTCGGCGCCGGTGTCCAGCAGGTTGCGAGCCTTGCGCTCTCCGAGCTCGCCTGCGGGCTCGGGCTCCAGCAGGTTGTAGACCCCGGCCGAGCCGCAGCAGATCTCCCACTCCGCCGGCTCGATCAGCTCGAGGCCGGGCACCTGTCGCAGCAGCTCGCGGGGTGGCTCCCTCACCCCCTGGGCGTGCGCAAGGTGGCAGGCGTCGTGGTAGGCGACCCTCATCGGAAGCGGGCGCCGCTCCGCGCGGGGCCCGGCCTCTGCGAGCACTTCGGTCGCGTCGCGGACCTTGGCCGCGAACCGCTCCGCCCGCCCCTCCCAGTCCGGGTCGTCGCGCAGCAGGTGACCGTAGTCCTTCATCGCCGAGCCACAGCCGGCGGCGTTGACGACGATCGTGTCGTAGCCCTCGAGGGCGGCGATCGTATCCCTGGCCAGCTCCAGCGCACCCGCGTCGCCGGCGTGCAGCTGGAGCGCGCCGCAGCACCGCGGCAGCCGCGGAGCGTGCACGTCGAAGCCGTCGGCCGCGAGCACGCGGGCGGTGGCCTCGTTGACGTGGCCGAAGAACACTCGCTGAACGCAGCCCTGCAGAAGCGCGACGCTGCCGCGCTTCTCACCTCGCGCCGGAAAGTGGCGCGGCAGCCGCTTGAGCGCGCGCGCCGGCGAGGCGTCCGGGGCGAGCCCGGCGATCGAGGCGAGGCGCGGCGCAAGGCGCCGCGCGCGGGGCCGACGCGCGAGGCCGGCGACTCCCGTGCGCTTCGCGGCGGCCACGAGCGGCGCGGCGGCGCGCAGCCGTCCGGGATGGGTGAAGAGCTCGAACACGAGGCGGCGGTAGGCCCGCTCGGGCGCGGGTCGCTCGAAGTTGCGCTCCAGCTGCGGGCGGGTGTCCTCGATCAGCTTGTCGTACTTGACGCCCGACGGGCACGCGGTCACGCAGGCCATGCAGCCGAGGCAACGGTCGATGTGCTCCACGAGCGGGGCGGAGATCTCCTCGTGGCCCTGGCGCATCAGCACGATCCGCCCGCGCGGCGAGTCCATCTCCTCGCCCCAAAGCACGTAGGTCGGGCACGTGGGGAGGCAGAAGCCGCAGTGCACGCAGTCGTCCATCAGCTCGATCTGAGGCGCGCGGATGTCGTCGAAGGCGCTCATGGCGCGGCGCCCGGGTTGCAGACTCCGGCCGGATCGAAGCGGTCGCGCACGCGTCGCATCAGCTCGCGGGCACCCGGTTCGAGCCGTCCCCAGTGGTCGGCGCCGAGGCCGGGCGGCGCGTCCAGGACGACCGCGGTGTAGTCGCGTCGCAGCGTCTCGATCGCGGCGTCGGCCTCGTCCGGACTGCGGTCCGGGAGGACCACCCAGGACAGCCCCAGCGCGGCGCGCCCGACGAGCCGGGCGCCGAGGCGGTCCGTTGCCGCGAACAGATCCGGGAGGTCGGTCTGAGTCGCAGAGACCCTCACAACCGCCCAGTCCGCGGAGCGCTGGCCCTCGCGCTGCAAGCGCCAGATGGACTCGTCGTCATCCACGACCTGAGCCTCGACGCCCGCACCGGCGAGGATGCCGGCCGCGGCCTCGGCCTGTTCGCGTGACGCCGCGCCGCCGAAGCGGGCGAGGACGGCGCCCTCGCCGCCGCCCCATCGCACGTCCAAGCCCATGTGCTCGAGCGGTGCGTGCGACAACTCGCGGACGGCGCGGGCGGCGACGGCCGGGTCGCGTGAGCCGCCGGCCGCCGTGGTGGTCGTCGGCGGAAGGGGGTGAAGGCGCACCGAAACCTCGAGGATCGCTCCGAGCGTGCCAAGCGAGCCGGCGAAGAGCTTGGCGAGGTCGTAGCCGGCGACGTTCTTGATCACCTTGCCTCCGGCGCTCGCCACCGTGCCGTCAGAGAGCGCCACGCGCACGCCCACGATGAGATCGCGGACGCCGCCATAGCGCGCACGCAACGGTCCGGAATCGGCCGCGGCCACGATCCCGCCGATCGTCGCGCCGTCGTCGGGCGGATCCAGGGCGAGCATCTGGCCGGCGTCGGCGAAGGTGGCCTGCGCGCGCTCGAGCGGCACGCCCGCGTCGAGCACGGCGGTCAGGTCACCGGCGTTGTGCTCGATGATGCGGTCCAGTCCGGCCGTCGACAGCTCGACCCCGGGATCGCCCCGGTTCGCCGCCCAGCGGAGCTTGGTGCCACCCCCGCGGAACCTGACCGGTGTGCCCTCGTCCCCGGCGCGGCGGAGCGCCTCCACCATGCTCTCGCCCGCCGCCACCGCCATCGGCGTCGCTACACCACCATCCAGTCGAGGACCGGGGTCGATTGCAGATAGACGATCGCGCACATGAGGAGCACGAGCACGAGGCTCCAGCCCAGCACCTTACGGAACAGGTCCCCCTCGCGGCCGGCGAGGCCGACCGCCGCGGCGCCGATCGCGAGGTTCTGCGGCGAGATCATCTTGCCCAGCACGCCTCCCGAGCTGTTCGCCGCGGCGAGCAGGGTCTGGGAGATGCCGGCGTCCTTCGCCGCGGTCACCTGGAGCGCTCCGAAGAGCGCGTTGGACGAGGTGTCCGACCCGGTGACCGCCACGCCGAGCCATCCGATCAGCGCCGAGAGGAAGGCGAAGAACCCGCCGGCGCCCGCCGCCCATAGACCGAGCGTGATGGTCTGGCCGGACTGGTTCATCACGTAGGCCAGCGCAAGCACGGCCGCCACGGTCAGGATGGCCCACTTGAGCTGATCCAGCGTTAGGCCGAAGACGCCCAGCGCGCGGCCGGGCCTCAGACCGAGCACGGCCATCGTGATCAGGCCGGAGATCAGCATCAACGTGCCTGCGGCCGGCAGCCAGTTGAAGTTGTAGGTCAGGCTCGTGAGCGGCTCGCCGTCAGGGCTGCGCACGTCGAGGCCCGGCCACTCGAACGTCGTGGTCCACGGCGACTCGGCCATCCACTCCTTGATCGCGGCGATCTGGGCGATCGAGAAGATCGCGATGATGATCAGGTACGGCGCGTACGCCCGGAAGACCTCGATCGGCGGGTCCTTCCGCGTGTCGTCGCGGCGCACGATCTCGCGCTCCATCACGGGGTCGTGGGCCTCACCGCCCGCCACTGCCGGCCGCTCGAATCGGCCGGTGACCTCGGCGCGCAGCGGCTCACCCGGCCGCCAGAGCCGCAGGAATCCGACGATGCAGGCGGTGGAGAACAGCGAAGCCACGATGTCGGTCAGCTCGACCGAGATGAAGTTCGAGCACGCGAACTGGCCGACGGCGAAGGCGATCCCGCCAACCACGGCCACCGGCCACGCCTGGCGGACGCCGCGGCGACCGTCGACCATCCCGATCAGTATCAGGGGCACGACGAGCGCGAGGAAGGGGGTCTGGCGGCCGACCATCGCGCCGAGGTCTCCCTTGTCCAGGCCGGTGACCTCTGACAGCGTCGTGATCGGGATCGCGATTGCGCCGAAAGCCACCGGGGCGGTGTTCGCGACGAGTGCGATGGCCGCCGCCTTGATCGGTTTGAAGCCGAGCGCGATCAGCATGACCGCCGTGATTGCAACGGGGGTCCCGAAGCCGGCGAGCGCCTCCATCAGGGCGCCAAAGCAGAACGCGACGATGACGGCTTGGACGCGCTGGTCGTCCGAGATGGCTCCGAACGAGCGCCTCAGCACCGCGAAATGACCCGTTTCGACGGTCATGTTGTAGACCCAGATCGCCGCTACGACGATCCACATGATCGGAAACAGGCCGAAGGCCGCGCCCTCGGTCGCCGACAGGGCGGTCTGGCCGACCGGCATGCCGTACACGATCAGCGCGACCGCCATGGCCACCCCCAGCGCGACCAGGGCCGCCCACTGCGCCTTCATCCGCACCCCGCCGAGCAGAAGGAACAGCGCAATCAGCGGCAGCGCCGCGAAAATCGCGGTCAGCCCGAGCGAGCTCGAGACCGGATCGAAGTCCTGCGTGTACACGAGACGCCTCCCTCGTTCTTTGGAAACCGATTACCAGGGGCGTCGTTCGGGAAACTTCCGGACGGTGCGGTTGGCGCTCTTCGTGACCTGTCTCGGCGACACGCTCTTCCCGGCCACGGGGCGGGCGATCGTCCGCCTGCTCGAGCGGCTTGGGCATGAGGTCGACTTTCCGCTCGAGCAGACGTGCTGCGGCCAGATGCACATGAACTCCGGCTACGTGCGCGAGGGGGCGGCGCTGGCGCGCCGGTTCGGGCGCGTGTTCTCCGACGCGGAGGTGGTGGTCACCCCCTCGGCCTCGTGCGCCGGGATGGTGCGGGAGCACACGGACGGGGCGCCCGTCTACGAGCTGTCGGAGTTGCTGGTGGATGTGCTCGGCCTGGAGGACGTCGGCGCGTACTACCCGCACCGAGTGACCTACCACCCGACCTGCCACTCGCTGCGCCAGTTGCACGTGGGTGACCGGCCGTTTCGGCTCCTGCGGGCGGTGCGCGGGATCGAGCTGGTGGAGCTCCCGCAGGCGAGCGAGTGCTGCGGCTTCGGCGGCACGTTTGCGGTCAAGAACGCCGAGGTGTCGTCGGCGATGCTCGCGGACAAGGTGCGCGCCGTGCTCGACACGGGGGCGGAGGTCGTGTGCGCGGGTGACAACTCGTGTCTCATGCACATCGGCGGGGCGCTGTCGCGGCAGCGCACCGGGGTGCGCACGGTTCACCTCGCGGAGGTTCTCGCCTCGTGAGCTTCCCGTCGGCCGCCGGTGTCGCGCTGCGCGACTCGCAGCTGCGCCGCAACCTGGCGAAGGCCACCGGAACGATCCGCGCTCGGCGCTCCGCCGTCGTCGACGAGCTCCCCGATTGGAAGGAGCTGAAGGCGGCGGGGCGGGCGGTGAAGGATTCGACCCTCGCAGCCCTCGACCACCAGCTCACGGACCTCGAATCCGCCGTGGCCGCGGCCGGCGGCCGGGTGCACTGGGCGAAGGACGGCACCGAGGGGTGCGCGATCGTGGCGGAGATCGCCCGGTCGCACGGGGTCGACGAGGTGGTGAAGGTCAAGTCGATCGTCACCGACGAGATCCGGCTGAACGATGCGCTCGCGGCGGCCGGCGTGCGGGCGGTCGAGACCGACCTCGCCGAGCTGATCATCCAGCTCGGCGACGATTCGCAGTCGCACATCCTCGTCCCGGCGATCCACAAGAACCGGTCGGAGATCCGCGAGCTGTTCGCGCGCGAGCTCGGTCTACCGGACCTGAGCGACGAGCCGGAGGCGCTCACCGAGGCCGCCCGGGTCCACCTGCGTCGTAAGTTCCTCGACGCCCGCATGGGGATCTCGGGGGCCAACTTCGCGGTGGCGGAGACGGGCACGGTCTGCGTGTTCGAGTCGGAGGGCAACGGCCGCATGTGCACGACTCTCCCCGAGGTGCTCGTGACCGTGATGGGCCTGGAGAAGCTGGTGCCGTCCTGGCGGGACATGGAGGTGTTCCTGCAGCTCCTGCCGCGCTCGTCCACCGGCGAGCGCATGAACCCGTACACGTCGTTCTGGACCGGCGTGCGTCCGGGCGACGGGCCGCAGGAGTTCCACCTGGTGCTGCTCGACAACGGCCGGACCGACGTGCTGGCCGACCGGGTCGGGCGTCAGGCGCTCCGCTGCATCCGCTGTTCGGCCTGCCTGAACGTGTGCCCGGTCTACTCGCGCACCGGCGGCCACGCGTACGAGTCGGTCTATCCGGGGCCGATCGGGGCGATTCTGACGCCGCAGCTGCATGGTCTGCGGGAAGGCCGTTCGCTGCCGTACGCGTCGAGCCTGTGCGGGGCCTGCTACGAGGTGTGCCCGGTCGAGATCGACATCCCGCGGGTGCTGGTGCACTTGCGGGGGCGGGTGGTGGACTCGGAGCCGGCGTGGAAGCCGGAAAAGGCAGCAATGAAGGCGATGTACCGCGCCTTCTCCTCGCGCCGCGCGTACGAAGGAGCGCAGCGGGTCGCCCGGCTGGGCGCACGGCCGCTCGGGCGCCGCGGCCGCATCGAGCGGCTGCCGTTCGCCGCTCTCGGGCTGGACCAGCACGCGCGATTTCCCCGTGCCGCCCGAGGAGACCTTTCGCGAGTGGTGGCAGCGCGAACGGGGCAGCGCGGCGCACGAAACCCAACGCGTTCGACCTTACGCGCGAATAACGCACAAAAGGTCGAACGCGTGGCGCCACGGCGATTCAGGGACCGCCCGCGACACCATCCTCGGTGCAATCCGTTCGGCGCTGGCGGACAGGCCGCCCACGCCCGAGGTGCCGCGCGGCTACCGCCGGCGCTCGGAGCGCCCGCGCGCCGAAATCGTGTCCACGTTCGCCGAGCGGGTCGGCGAATACCGGGCCACCGTGAGGGTGGCGGCGCCGGGGGACCTGAAAGCCATGCTGTCGGAGCTGTGCCGCGAGCGGAAGGCAGCGCGGCTGGCTGTACCCACTGACCTGCCCGAAGCCTGGCGTCCCCTCGGCGTCGAGCTCGCACCCGACGCCGAACTCACAGCCCACGAGCTCGACGACCTCGACGGCGCCCTCACCGGGTGCGCCCTCGGCATCGCCGAGACCGGAACGATCGTGCTCGACGGCGGCCCCACCCAGGGCCGCCGGGCGCTCAGCCTCGTGCCCGACTATCACCTGTGCGTGGTCCGCCAGGAGCAGATAGTGGACCTCGTGCCGGAGGCCGTCGAGCGGCTCGAGCCCGCCGTACGCGAGGGTCGTCCGCTCACCTTCGTCTCCGGGCCCTCGGCCACCTCGGACATCGAGCTGAACCGGGTCGAGGGCGTGCACGGCCCCCGCACGTTGCACGTGGTCACGGTCGTCTAGACCCGTGCGCACCGTCTTCCTGGGCACATCCGATTTCGCGGTGGGGGTGCTCGAGCGCCTAGCGGCGACGGAACACCGGCCGGTGCTCGTCGTGACCCGTCCCGACCGCCCGCGCGGGCGCGGCCGGAGGGTGGCGCCGCCGCCGGTGGCGGAGGCCGCCGGCCGGCTGGGACTGGAGCTGTTTCAGCCGAAGAGCGTGAACGACGAGGACGCGCGAGCGCGCATCGCCGAGGCCGAGCCCGAGGTGGTCTGCATCTGCGCCTTCGGAGCCCTCCTGAAGGAGCCGCTTCTCTCGCAGCACGAGATGCTCAATGCGCATCCGTCGCTCCTGCCGCGCTGGCGCGGAGCGGCGCCGATCGAGCGGGCGATCGAGGCCGGCGACGAGGAGACCGGCGTGTCGATCATGCGCCCGACGGCAGAGTTCGACGCCGGGCCGATCTGCCTTCAGCGCGTCGAGCCGATCCGACCCGACGACGACTACGGCAGCCTTGCCGAGCGCCTGGCGCACCTGGGCGGGGAACTGCTCGTCGAAGCGCTCGAGACCCGGCGCGCTTGTCGCGAGCAGCCCGATGAGGGGGCCACGTACGCCGAGAAGATCGACCGCGAGGAGCGCCGGCTCGACCCACAGCGGACGGCCGATGAGCTCGAGCGTCGAGTACGCGCCCTGACGCCCCACGTGGGCGCTTACGTCGAGCTCCCGTCGGGCGAGCGGCTCGGCGTGCGGCGGGCCGCCCTCGCGCCCGTCGCCGAGCTCGAGCCGGGGGAGCTCGCGGCGCGCGACGGGCGCCTTCTGTACGGCGCCCGCTCGGGCGCGCTCGAGCTGCTCGAGGTGCAACCCGAGGGCAAACGGCCGATGAGCGCGGCGGACTGGTTGCGCGGTCACGCCGGTCGGCTGGCGAGCTGAACCGAATCGCGCCGCCGCCGGCATGGGTACCGTTAGGGAACGTATGCCCCTGGCCCGTAACGCGCAGATCAAGCTGGGGCCCGAGTGCCCGTCGTGCGGCGAGCCCTGGCTGCGCGGCACCAACCTCGCCGCCCGTTACCGCTGCGTCAACTGCCTGCGCCGCTTCGAGCTTCGGTCCGAGTGCACGAACTGCGGCGCCCACTCCACGATCGCGCGGATGTCGGATACCGCGAATGTGATCTGCCGCAATTGCGGGGGCAGCATGCTGGAGCCGATCTAGCGGCTAGGCCGGGGCCACCTCCACCGGTATCCCGTTCAGGATCGCGTTCCCCGACAGGGGCTCCACCATCGACTCGTCCGCGAGCAGGTTGCTGTTCACGCCGGCGTGTTCGGCCGCCACCCGCAGGCGGGCGCCGGCGGCGTCGTGCCCCCAGCCGTGGGGGATCGACACGACGCCCGGCATGATCGCGTCGGTGATCTCCACCGGCGCCTCGAGCTCCCCGGCCGCCGAGCGCAGCAGCGCCTGGCGCCCGTCCTCCAGTCCCAGCCGGTCGGCGTCGTCGGGGTGGATGTGCATGGTGCAGCGCTCCTTGCCCTTCACGAGCGCCGGCAGGTTGTGCATCCACGAGTTGTTCGAGCGCAGCTGGCGGCGGCCGATCAGCACCAGGCCGCCGTTCCGCGGTCGCCGGAGCGCCGCCCGCAGGCGCTCGAGGTCGTCCACGATCGGCTGGGGCGCCAGCTCGATCCGCCCCGACGGGCGTGCGCAGCGCGTCCGGGAGCCGCGGCCGAAGCGGTCCGAGGTCGACGCCGTGCGGGCTGCGCTCGAGCGTCTCGAGGGTGAGTCCTTGGGGGTCGTTTCCAAGGCCGTCGCCGTAAGGGCCCGTGCGGAGCATGAAGTCGAGCAGGCGCTCGGGCCCGCGGCGCGGCTCGAGCGCCGCGAGCAGCTCGTCGGGGTCGCGCTCCTCCACCGCCGAGCCGGGAATGGCCACCTCGCGGCGGACGAGCGTCTCGATCACCAGCCGATCGAGCGCGTCGACGTCGACGTTCGGCCCCTGGCCCGTCACCACGCCCGTCAGGCGCAGCAGCACCTCCCACTCGGGCGGGCCGTCACCCTCGATCACGGGCGGAGAGTAGTTGGCCACGTTGCGTGCGGCGAGCTGATACAGCGCCACGTCGTAGTGGGACTTCTCGAGCGGCTCGGGCCCCGGCAGGATCACGTCGGCGTGGCGGGTCGTCTCGTTCACGTAGATGTCGACCGCGAGCATGAAGTCGAGGGTGTCGACCGCTCGCTCGAGGCGGCCCGCGTTCGGCGCCGAGACCAGCGGGTTGCCCGCGACGGTGATCAGCGCGCGCACCTGCCCCTCACCGGGCGTATCGATCTCTTCCGCCAGGCAGGCCACCGGCAGCTCCCCGTAGGTCTCGGGCAGCCCTCGCACCCGGCTCGCCCAGCGGCCGAAGCGCACGCCGCGGCCGCTGCCCGGCGCGCCGGACGAGTTTCGCTGGCCCGCGGCGGCCCGAGCGAACATCGCGCCGCCCTCGCGGTCCAGGTTGCCGGTGAGCACGTTCAGGACGTCGACGAGCCAGCTTGCGAGCGTGCCGAACTCCTGTGTGCAGGTGCCGATACGGGCGTAGACGGCGGCCCGGTCGGCGGCGGCGAGCTCGCGGGCCATCCGCCGGATCTCGCCGGCGGCGATCCCGCAGGGCTCGGCCACCGCCTCGGGCGGAAAGCCGCGCACAACCTCTCGCACGAGGTCGAGCCCGTTGGAGAGCGTTGCGAGACGACCCGGCGTGTCGAGCTCCTCCTCCACGAGCGTGCACGCCATGGCCGCCAGCAGCAGAGCGTCGGTACCGGGGCGGATGAAGTGGTGCTCGTCCGCCTCGTCGGCGGTACGGGTGCGGCGGGGGTCGACCACCACGACCTTGCCGCCGCGCTCGCGGATCCGTCGCAGGCGGCCGCGCATGTCGGGCGCCGTCAGCAGGCTCCCGTTCGATACGAGCGGGTTGGCGCCCAGGAGCAGCAGGTGCTCGCAACGATCGACGTCCGGCACCGGAATCGAGAGCATCGTCCCGAACATGAGCCCGGCCGAGACCTGCTTGGGCATCTGGTCGAGGGTGCTCGCCGAGTAGAGGTTCTGCGTGCCGAGGGCGCGCAGCCAGGCGGGGCCGTAGAGCAGCGCGGAGAGGTTGTGGGCGTTCGGGTTGCCGATGTAGACGGCGACCGCGTTGCGGCCGTGCTCGGCGAGAATTGGCGACAGCCGGCGGTCGATCTCCTCGAAGGCCTCGTCGAGGGTGGCCTCGACGAGCTCTCCATTACGGCGCACCAGGGGGGCCGTCAGCCGGTCGGGATCCTCGTGGAGCTGCTTGATTCCGTAGGCCTTCGGGCAGATGTAGCCGCGGCTGAAGACGTCGTCGGCGTCGCCCCGCACCGAGACGACCTCCCGGCCGTTCGTCTCGATCTCGAGCCCGCAGGTGGCCTCGCAGAATGGGCAGGTGCGGTGGTGGAGAGCCATCACGGCAGCCTACCGCCGGTTATGATCGCCGCCGGGTGAACCTGCAGATCCTGCCGCTGGCCATCACGATGATGGCCGGGCCGCAGATCATGTCCGCGATCATCTTCGTCACCGCCGATAAGGCGGTGCCGATTTCGCTCGCGTTCGTGGTCGGGGTCGCGATCGCGACCACCCTGGGAGTCGCGATCGTGTACGGGCTCGGGAAGGTGCTCGACCCCGACCTCGGCGACCCGTCCGATTCCGGCTCCACCGGTGCGATCATCCAGTACGCCCTGATCGCTCTGCTCGTGCTCGCGGCCGTGAAGAACTACGTCCGCCGCGAGACGGTCGAGCCACCCAAGTGGCTGGGCAAGCTCCAGCAGGCCGGTCCGAGGCAGGCCTTTTCGACCGGGCTTCTCGTGATCCTGCTGATGCCCTCCGACATCATCATCATGCTCACGGTCGGCACCAACCTGAGCCAGTCGAACTCGGCGTTCAGCGAGGCGCTGCCGTTCATCGGCGCCACCGTGCTGGTCGCGGCGCTGCCGCTGCTCGGCTTCCTGCTCTTCCACCGGCGCGCCGTGACCGCCATGCCGAAGGTCCGCGACTGGATGAACAACAACAGCTGGGCCGTGAACATCATCGTCTGCGTGATCTTCATCATCCTGATCGCGGCCTGAGCTCGATCCAGAGGGCCCGCGACGCGCACAGCAGGCGCCCCTCCGCGTCGAACAGCGCCGCCGCGGCGTGCCGCTTGCGGCCGTCGACCTCGAGCGGCCACGACACGATCGCGTGGGGCTCGCCGACCACGACCGGATGGTCGAGCCGCGCG
Source organism: uncultured Thermoleophilaceae bacterium (assembly GCA_963812915.1). Classification (GTDB taxonomy): domain Bacteria; phylum Actinomycetota; class Thermoleophilia; order Solirubrobacterales; family Thermoleophilaceae; genus JACVRW01. The sequence continues at coordinate 144,950 of CAWEXB010000001.1, forward strand.
CTGAGCCGGGCGAGCACCACCGGCGGGCGCTCGCCGAAGTCGGCCACCGGCGCGCTGGTCGGGCAGTCGAGCGCGGCCCAGACGCATTCGGGCGGGACCGGGTCCCCGCCGGCGCCGAGCGAGCCGTCGGGCGTCCACTCGGCCGCGTAGCGCCCGTCCCCCAGGGGCCCGGGGAACAGGCGCATGCCGTCGCGCGGGTGGCGATCGGGTCCGCAGACGACGCAGGTTGGAAACGGATGCCTCGCCGTCCACTCCTCCAGTCCGGCCTTCGATGCGGCCCGCGCGTCGGCGGGGGAGACGGGGGCGGGTGCGTCCAGCTCGAGCTCGGCGGGTGTCGCGGTCGCGACGAGCGTCTCGCCGTCGCGCAATTCGAGCTGCCTCGCGGCGCGAGCGATCTCGAGTGGACGCTCGAGCGGCGGCGGGGCTCGCAGCGACACCTCGGCGACCTCGGCCTCGAGCATTCCGGCCAGCAGGCCGCAGGTGTAGCCGCCGTTCGCCGACCCGGGCGGCCCGTTGAAGCGCGCCGGGATGGTGAGGGAGTCGGGCACCCGCCGCTGGAGGATACGGGGCTCAGCCCCGCCGGTACGAGGCGTACAGCGCCCCGCACAGGCAGGCGGCGGCGCCGCTGAACGCCACCTCGACCTTCAGAACCGGGTCGTCGAAGTCCGCGAGCAGGAGAAAGAGCACGAAGCCGGCCGCCGCGGTCGCCCAGCAGGAGGCGGCCAGGGGGGCCCGCCCGCGGGCCAGCAGGGCCTGGTTGAGCGTGGCCGCGGCGAGGTAGAGACCCACTCCGACCGACACCAGGACGAGGCCGCCGCGCTCGTAGTCGAAGTCGCCGCCGAACAGCAGGTCCATCAGGACCGGACCGGCCGCGAGCATCACGAGCGCGACGCAGGCCGCGAAGCCGGCGATCGCGGCGAGCGTGGCGTTCACGCTGCGCCGGAAAGGGTCGGCCTCTCCGCCCGCCCGGAGGCGCGTGAGGTGGGGGAGGATCGAGGTCTGGACCGCCTGGAAGAGCGTAAGCGGCGCGCGGGCGATCAGCAGGACGTTGAACGTGAACCCGGCCAGTGCGGCGCCCCGCGCCCCCTCGGTCGCCTCGATGAGCAACGGGCCGGCATTGAGGAACGTCTGCTCGCTCAGCATCACGAGAAGCACCGCGGCGGCGAACCCGGCCCCGTGGGCGAAGGTGAACTCCGGCTCCCTGGCGGCGGGCTCGTCGCGGGCCGCAGCGTCGAGCTGGGCCGCGTCGGGCCCCTCGCCCTCTCCGCCCGGCGGGGCCGCCGGCGCGATCCGCCGCGCAAGGGCCGGCGGCACCACGGCCAGCGACACGATCGGCGCCGCGGCCATGCCGAGCGCCACCGCGGTCTGTCCCTCGGCGATCCCCACGGCCACGGCCAGCGCGAACAGGCAGCGCGAGCTCGACTCCATCAGCACCAGGCCGCCGTAGAGCCCGAAGTGGTGATGGCCGGCGAGGAACCCGCGCGCGAAGTAGCTGGCCGCGTAGGCCAGGACCGCCACGACCAGGATCCAGTAGAGGCTCGCCGAGCCGCCGAGAAGGCCGTCCTCGAGCGGCCCGCGGAGGGCGAGCGCGGCAACCACGAACAGAGCCCCGAGGGCGAGCTGGATCGTCGCGGCCACCCGCAGGTGCTCGGAACCGGCAACCCCGCGGGCGTCGTGGTCCGCGATCGTGCGCGACAGCAGCTGCTCCACCGGCCGGTAGAGCACGGACACGGTGATGAAGATCGCGGACCACAAGAGCGAGACGCGGCCGTACTCGTCGTCCGTCAGCGTGTAGCTGGCGAGCGAGAAGTAGCCGAAGGTGATGAGGCCCGTGGCGCCGATCCCCAGCGAGAGGATCGCCGCGCCGCGGCCGTACGATCTAGCCGTCGAGGCGGACAAGCGCCATCGTCCACGGGAACGGCGAGCGGGCCTCCTCGACCGTCCCGTAGCGCGAGAGCAGCGACACGAACGCCCGCTTAGACCAGTGGTTTACGTGGCCCGGGGTGTTGCCGAGGTCGCGCAGGTAGGCGCCACGCGCCATGTTGAGCGCGCGCCAGAGCGGCTCGCGCGGCACCGAGACGAGCAGCCGGCTGCGCGCCACCCGCGCCATCTCCGCGACCGTCGCCTCCGGATCGGGCACGTGCTCGAGCACCTCGATGGCGGCGACCATGTCGAACTCGTCGTCGTGGAACGAGAGGCTGGTGGCCTCTTCGACGCGGAACTCAAGGTTCGGCCGCGTCCGCGCCGCCCACTCGGCCCGCAGCTTGGGGTCGTCGAGATCGATGCCCACGACGCGCCCGTCGCCGAGCCGCTCGGCCCATTCGAGGGTCAGCACACCCTTCGCCGCAGCCGACGTCGAGCACCGACGACGGCGCCGCCTTAGCCCAGAGGTCGTCGACCGCGCGGTGGAACCCCGCCATCAGCCGCTTCACCACCGGGTTCGACGAGCCGTACTTGTCGTAGGTGTTGCCGGTGGGAACCGCGGTGGCGGTGCTCAAAGCTTGAGCGCCTCTCGCTCTTCCGTCTTGCCGGTGGCGCCGCCGGCGCGGGCGCCCGTGGTGGCGGGCCGACCGGTCTCCTCGGAGCCCGGCTCGTAGTGGGAGGGCTGCACGCCGATCTGGAGCTCCACGCGGCGCACGCGCTCGAGGATGCGCTGTTGGAGAACGCGAGAGCCGGCGAGGATGTCGCCCAGCACGCCCAGCGCCGCGAGCTGCACCGCGACGATGAAGAGGGTGGCGCCGAGGATCAGCGACTGGATGTGACCCTCGCCCTCGCCCGAGAAGAAGAACCACAGGAAGCGCACCCAGATCACCGCGCCGATCAGCGCCACCAGGGCGGCCGCCGCCAGGAAGACGCGCAGCGGCTCGTAGAGCGTGTAGATGCGGAAGATCGAGAGCGTGTTCCTTCGCACGTACGACCACATCGACGGGAACAGCCGCGACTCGCGTGCCTGCTCGTTCGTCCGGATCGGGACGTGCTCGACCGCCACGAGCATCTTGCCCGCCTGGATGATCGACTCGAGCGTGTAGGTGAACTTCGACACGACCTGCAGCTGGAGCGCCGCCTCGCGGTTGTAGGCCCGGAAGCCGGAGGTGGTGTCCGGGACGTTCGTCCCGGACGCCCGCCGCACGACCGCGCTCCCCCAGCGCTGGAGGCGCTTCTTGAGCGGCGAGAAATGCTCGATCTGGTCGGTCTCGCGATTGCCGATCACCATGTCCGCGTCGCCGGCGAGGAGCGGTTCGACGAGCGTCGCGACGTCGGCGCCGCGGTACTGGTTGTCGGCGTCGGTGTTGACGATGATGTCGGCGCCGAGCTTCAGACACGCGTCGAGGCCCGCCTGGAACGCCGCCGCCAGCCCCTTGTTGTTGGTGAGGCGAACGATGTGGTCCACGCCGCCCTCGCGCGCCACCTCTACGGTGCGGTCGCCCGACCCGTCGTCTATGACGAGCCACTCGACCTCGTCGACACCCGGAACCTCGCGGGGGAGCTCGGCGAGGGTGGCGGGCAGCGTGTGCTCCTCCTCGAAGCAGGGAATCTGGATGATCAACTTCATCGGCTCTCCGTAGCGTAAAGACCGCGTCCGTCGGTGACGTTCATGCGCGCTTCACGCGGTCGTCACGCTGGTTTCACATTCGCGCGCGGCGGCGCACGTACCGTCCGGCCACGCCATGGCAAAGCTGATCGCTGCGTGTCTGGCGCTGGCGGGGATATCGCTGCTCCTCCCCTCGGAGCCGAGCTACGACCCCTGGGCCTGGCTCGTGTGGGGGCGGGAGCTGGCCCACGGCACGCTCGACACCGGCGGCGGTCCCTCTTGGAAGCCGCTGCCGGTGGCCTTCACGACACTCGTCGCGCGGCTCGAGGAGCTCGACGAGGGCCTCCCCGCCGCGCTCTGGGTCGTGGTGGCGCGGGCCGGCGCGCTGCTCGCCCTCGCGATGGCCTTCCGGCTCGCGTCCAGGCTCGCCGGAGGCGGTGTGGCGGGGGCACTCGGCGGCGCGGTCGCGGCCGTGGTGCTCTTCCTCACGCCGGACTGGTTCCAGTTCACCGCGCACGGCAGCGAGGCGCCCCTCGCGGTTGCGCTCTTGTTCTGGGCGATCGAGCGACATCTCGACGGTCGGCACGGCCACGTGGTCGTGCTGGGCACGCTGGCCTGCCTGCTGCGCCCCGAGCTGTTCCCCTTCCTGGCGCTCTACCTGCTCTGGGCGTGGCGCGCCGAGCCGAGGCTTCGCCCTCTCCTGGCGGGGGTGCTCATCCTCCTCCCGGTGGCCTGGATCGTGCCCGACTGGGTCGGTTCGGGCCACCCCCTCGACGGCGGCAGGCAGGCGCGCAGCGAGCCCGTGTGGAGCCTCTCGAACGCCGAGCAGCCGTGGCTCCGCGCGCTGGAGCGGGCGCACAACCACGCCGGCCTCGCGGTTGAGCTGCTCGCGCTGGTCGCGGTCGGGTGGGCGCTCGTCCGCCGCCGCTGGGCGGTGGTCGCGCTGGCCGCGGCAGGCCTGGCGGAGGTCGCCGTCTACCTGGTCATGACGGAGGCGGGCTTCTCCGGCAATCCCCGATACGTGCTCCCGGCGCTCGCGGTGGCCTCCGTGCTCGCGGGGGTGGGAGCGGCGGCACTGATCGAGACCGGCGCGCGGTCCGCCGGGTGGCTCGCGCGCCCGCTGCGGGTCGGAGTCTCGCGCGCGGCATGGCTACCGCGCCTGGCCGGCGGGGCCGCCGGGCTGGCCGTGGTCGCGGCGCTGGGCGCTCCGTTTCTCGACGAGCGCGACCGGCAGCTTTGCAAAGGACGCGCGACAGGTGGAGCTCCGAATGGACTTTCACCGGGACCTGGCTCGGGCCGTGGACGAGGTGGGGGGCCCGCCCGCCATCGCAGCCATCGGCACGGCGACCGCGAACCGCGCCCTTCACTCCCGCCTTGCGTGGGAGCTCAGGGTGCCGATCGATCAGGTGGAAGGGGTGAGCGACCACCGTGTGGTGTTCCGTTCCCTGCGGGAACGTCTCAACGGCAGCGTGTACATGCGCGGCCGCGCGGAGTCCCGCCGGACCCTGGCCCGCGTGGGCGGGATCTGGGTGTACCGCAGGAACGGGATCACGTTCCCGCTCGCCAGGGTCAGGCTCGAGGCGATCGGCAGTCCCTTTACAGCAGGTTTGCAGGGAATTCACACGAGCGGCCGGCCCGGGAGGAACTTCAGCGCCCGGGTAGTAACCAGGTAGCTACGTTACGTTCACCGGCTGGCAACACCTCTGCTAGCCTGCCACGATTCCCGAACCCGGTTGGAGCTGTTAACGGATGACGTCGATCTTCGCTTACCTGGATCCCGGCAGCGGGAGCATGATCCTGCAGATCATCGCGGGCGGTCTCGCCGCGGTTGCCGTGACCGCGAAGCTCTATTGGGGACGGCTCATGAGGTTCCTCCGGATCCGCAAGGACGAGCCGGAGGCAGCCAAGCCCGAGGCCGACTCCGGGTAGCGGTCGCGCCGCGACGCCGGCGCCCGCTTTTGCATCACCTACCATTCGCCGCCGCCCTCGGGCGGGCGACGATCGATGTCCGGTCCCGATACGCACACCTCTGAGCAGGCCGGCATCGAGCCCGGCTCCTTCCGTGACCCCGAGAGCCGGGTCTTCTATGCGGGCGACCAGGTCTACCGGGCGCTCTCCCCCGACGGGATGGCCGACTTCGAGGCCCTCGCGGCATCGGGCCTGCTCGACGACGATCGGATAGTACGGACCGAGCAGGCACGCGACGGCACGCCCGCTCTCCAGGATCTGCTCGTCCACGAGCCGGCCGGGATCCTGCGCCATGAGCGCATCCCCTTCGTGTCCTACCCGTACGAGTGGACCTTCTCGATGCTCAAGGACGCCGCGCTCGTCCAGCTCGACCTCTTGCTCGCGGCGCTCGAGCACGGCCTGGTCCTGAAGGACTCGACGCCCTACAACGTCCAGTTCAAGGGGCGCGCGGCCGGTGTTCGTCGACGTCGGCTCGTTCGAGCGCCTGCGCGAGGGAGAGCCGTGGGTGGGCTACCGCCAGTTCTGCATGCTCTACCTCTACCCGCTGCTCCTCCAGTCGCTCAAGGGGGTGCCCTTCCAGCCGTGGCTGCGGGGGTCGATCGAGGGCATCTCGCCGGGCCAGATGCGCGGCCTGCTCGCCTTCCGCGACCGCTTCCGACGGGGCGTCTTCACAAACGTCTTCCTGCACGCGAGGCTCGAGCGGCGCTACGCGGACAAGCCGGACCAGGTGAAGGAGGAGGTCAGGCGCGTCTTCAAGAAGGAGCTGTTCGTAGCGAACGTCCGCAAGATGCGGAAGCTCGTGGCGCACCTCGAGTGGAAGCCGCCCGCGGGCGTGTGGACCGCTTACGGCGAGCGCAACACCTATTCGGACGACGACGCGCGGCGCAAGGACGACTTCGTGCGCGAGGTCGCTCGCTCGCGCGACTGGGGACTGGCCTGGGACATCGGCGCCAACAACGGCCGCTACTCGCGCATCGCCGCAGAGGGCGCGAAGACCGTCGTCGCCCTCGACGCCGACCAGGGCCCCGTGGAGCTGCTGTACCGCGACCTTCGCACGGAAGGCGACGAGCGGATCCTCCCGCTCACGATGAACCTCGCCGACCCCTCGCCTGGTCTCGGATGGCGCGGGCTCGAGCGGAGATCGCTGCCGGACCGCGGCAAGCCGGAGCTCGTGCTGGCGCTGGCGCTCGTGCACCACATGTCCATCAGCGCGAACGTGCCGGTGAGGGAGCTCGTCGACTGGTTCGCCTCGTTCGGCTCCACGCTCGTCGTCGAGTTCCCCACGCGCGAGGACCCGATGGTGAAGAAGCTGCTGGCGCCGAAGCGGGAGGGGCTCCATCCCGACTATGAGATCGAGTTCTTCGAACGCTGTCTCCGCGAGGCCTTCGAGGTGGAGCGCTCGGAGCGCCTCGAGTCCGGCACGCGCGTGCTCTACTTCGCGCGCCCGAAGGCGGGATGAGCGCGTCGGAGGTCTCCGCGCCGCCCCGCGCGGCCGCGGCCGGCACCCCGAGAGAGGCCCTCTGGGCGTACCTCAATCTGACCGTGCTCTGGACCTTCGCCGTCGCCCAGCCGCTGTTCGACCTCCTGAAGGACAACCCCGAGTTCTTTGCGGCCCGCGGCTCCTCGGGCTTCGACATCATCAGCTTCTCGGTCCTGCTGGTGGTGCTGCCGCCGGCGGTGCTGCTCGCGGTCGAGCTTCTCGTCGGGCTGGCCGGCCGCGCCGCGCGTCGCGGCGCGCACGTCGTGCTCCTCGGGGCCCTGGTCGCGCTGATCGCGGCACAGGCGCTCAAGACGTCGTTCGACGCCTCCGACACGGTCCTCATCGTGCTCTCGCTCGCGATCGGCGCGGCGCTCGCCGCGCTCTGGTGGCGCGCGGAGCCGGCGCGCGCGTTCCTCAACGTGCTGTCGCCGGCGCCGCTCGTCTTCCTCGCGCTGTTCCTCTTCAGCTCCCAGATCTCGGAGCTCGCCTTTCCCGACGAGGCCAAGGCCCGGACGATCGGCGGGGTCACGCAGGCCCCGATAGTCATGGTGCTGCTCGACGAGCTGCCGGTGAACACGCTCGTCGACGACCGCGGACAGATCGACGCCACTCGGTACCCGGGCTTCGGGGAGCTGGCCCGTGACGCCACCTGGTTCAAGAACGCGTACACGGTGTACGACTCCACCGAGCGCGCGCAGCCGGCGATCATGGACGGCAACCTGCCCGAGCGGGACAAGCAGCCGATCTCCTCCGACCACCCGAACAGCATCTTCTCGCTGTTTGGGAGGACGCACCGGATGAACGTCTCGGAGGAGGCGACGACGGTCTGCTCCCAGGACCTGTGCGAGGACGCGCGCCTCGACGAGTCCTACGGCAGCCGCATGGGCTCGATGGCGGAGGACCTGGGGCTCGTCTGGCTGCACGTGGTCTCGCCGCCCGACATCGAGGCCGACCTCACGAGCGTGTCGGAGAACTGGGGCAACTTCGGCGGCGACGAGGAGGTCACGCCGGAGCCGGTCACGGAGGAGACCGAGGGCCTGAACACCCGCGCCAACCTGAACCGCGGCAGGCCGGCGCGCTTCCAGGAGTGGATCGACGCGATCGAGCCCGGTCGGCGGCCTCAGCTCGACCTGAAGCACACGCTGCTGCCGCACGTGCCCTGGCAGTACCTGCCCTCGGGCAGGCTCTACCGGCGCGCGCCGAACGACGTCATTCCGGGGGTCTCGAACCAGGCCTACGAGGACCAGGGCCAGCTCGACGTGCTGCTCCAGCGCCACTACCTCCAGACCGGCTTCGCGGACCTGCTCCTCCGGCGGCTGTGGGACGAGCTGAAGCGCGACGGCATGTGGGACGACGCGCTCATAGTGGTCCTAGCCGACCACGGCGTCGCCTTTCCGCACGATCTCCAGCGCCGGCGCCTGAACCGCGAGACCGCCGCCGAGATCGCCCCGATACCGCTCTTCATCAAGGCGCCCGGCCAGAAGAAGGGGAACGTCGACGACGCCTACGTCGAGACGATCGACATCCTTCCCACGATCTTCGACATCCTGAACCTCGACCCCAAGGTCAAGATGGACGGCCGATCGGCGCTCAGCGACGAGGTCCAGCAGCGCGACGAGCTGCGCTTCCTGATCCGCAACACCTTCGAGGTGCTGAAGATCCCGGCCGACCAGTTCGAGCGTGAGAAGCAGGCGGTCGTCGACCGCAACCTGCGCCTGGTCGGGACGGGCCGCGACGGCCCGGATCGCATCTACGAGATCGGCCCGCACCAGGAGCTGATCGGGCGGCCCGCGTCGGCCGCCGGCAGGAAGCTGCCGGTCGAGCTCCCAAGCGCGCAGGACTACGAGAACGTCGATCCCGAGTCCGGCTACGTCCCCAGCCACGTCGTGGGGCGGGTGGAGGGCCGCCGGGGAGCCGGGGCGCGACATCGCGGTCGCCGTGAACGGCACCATCCGGGCGGTGGGCAACACCTTCACGCTCGCGGTAGGCGACGAGGGCGAGCTGGTCTCGGTGATGGTCCCGGAGTCGGCGTTCCGGGAGGGCGGTAACCGAGTGGAGGTGTTCGAGGTTCCGTAGGCGCGTTTACGGGTCGCGCTAGAGGTCCGCCAGGCAGTTCTCGACGTCCTCGAGCAGCTCCTCGGAGTCCTCGCGGACCTCGGGCCGCACGAAGAGCAGCGCGGCGCCGATCTGCTCGGCGCCCTCGCCCTCCCCCTCGAACTGGGCCGCCTCGGCCTCGCCGGCGGTGAGGAAGAACTGGATCCGGGGAGTCTGGTCGCCGTTCAGGAGAATCGTGTCGTCGGGGCCGAGTCGCGCGGCGACGCCCTTGTCCTCGGTCAGGCAGGCGAGCGTCACCGCGCGCTGGTCCGAGTCGTCCCCGGACGGCCCGGCGTCGTTCGAGCCGCAGCCGGCGAGCGCGGCGACCAGCAGCGGGAGCGTGAGGAGGGGGCCTTTCACGGCGCGGCGCAGGGTAGAGGAGGGTCCACCCGTCAACGCAGCGGCTTGACACCCCGCCAGAGCCTCTGCAACAGGAAGTAGAGCGGCTTGCGGCCGTTGTTCTCCTCGATCGGGCTCTTGTTGTGCCACGGCGGGGCTGCCCACTCGGGCGGCGCGCCGCCCAGCCACGTCGGCTCCACTCGGAAGTCGCGCAGCGCCCAGTGGATCGAGCCGTTCACGTACGGCTTCGATGCGTGGACCCTCAGGTGGTCGAGCACGAACTTCTCCTGGAACTCGAACGTGCCGGGCTGCCCGACCGGACCGTGGCCCAGGGCCTCGGCGCCGAACTCGGTGATCATGAACGGCAGATCCGGGTTAGCGGCGTGCACCGCGTCGAGGAACGGCCCGAGCTCGTCGACCGTCGTGGGCGGGCGCACCAGGTCCTCCCTGTACGACTCGTACCAGCCGAAGTAGTCGTTGACGCCCAGCACGTCGAGGTGCCGGTAGGCCGGGCTGGTGGGCTGCTCGTCCACGCGCGACTGGCGATCGATCGCCACGAAGCGCGTGTCGTCCAGCTCCCGCACGGCGGCGGAGGCCTCCTGGATGTAGGTCTGGAGTCCGGGGCCGATCACGCCGAGCTCCGAGCGGTTGCCCCCCGGCTCGTTGGCGAGCGACCAGGTGAAGATCGACGCGTTGTTCACGTTGTTCTTGACCGTGAGCACCGCCGCCCGGGTGGCGCCCTTGCGCACGCCCGGCTGGTCGAAGTACGAGTTCGGGAGCTGGTAGACGGGCGCCTGCGCCCAGTACATGATCCCGAGCCGGTCGAACGCCTCGATGAAGGCCGGGTGCAGCGGGTAGTGGGAGCGGGTGACCGTGCCCCCGAGCTTGCGGAGGCGGTGCACCAACACGTTGCGGGTGCCCTGGCTGAGCGCCCCGCCCTCCTCGAGGTCGTCCTCGTGGATGCTCGCGCCGCGCAGGTTCAGCTTGCGGCCGTTCAGGAGCATCACGCCGCCCGGCTTCGTCTCGAGCTTGCGCACGCCGAAGCTGAGGCGGTAGGCGCCCCGTCGCTTGCCGTCCGCCACTGCGCCGACCGAGAGCCTGTAGAGCGCGGGGCGACCGGGCTGCCAGAGGCGGGGACGCTCGATCGTGAAGCGCGTGGTCAGCTCGCGCGTGGCGAGCGGCTCGAGCGTCTCGGGCCTCGACACGACCTGCTGGCCGGCGACGTCGAGAACCAGCGTCACGTCGCGCTCCTTCTTAGTGAAGTTGCGCAGGGTGGTTCGCACCTCGACCTTCGCCGGCCCTCTCAGGCGGCGCAGCCGCGGAAGCACGTGCACGTCCTCGATGTCGACGGTGTCCACTCGCCGCACGTAGACCTCGCGCGAGAGCCCGCCGAAGTTCCACCAGCCGCCGGTCCCATAGCCGTTGAACGGGGCCGCCCGCCAGTGGGTGAGGTCGGTCCGGCTGCGCAGGGTCGAGACCTTCACGACCAGCGTGTTGCGGCCCTTGCGGAGGCCCGCGAGCTCCGCTTCGAACGGGAACAGGCCGGTGAAGCCGCCGATGTGCTCTCCGTTGAGCCAGACCTTGGTGCGGTAGTTCGACCCCTCGAACCGGACCTTCCAGAAGTGGCGGGCGTCCTTCGGCGACTCGGGAAGCGTGAACTCCTTGCGGTACCAGCCGACCGTCGCGAGGTTCGCCTGCGTGTCCGTGGCATTCCAGTTGTGCGGGACGGTGATCGGGCTCCAGCCGACGAGGTCATCCTGCTCGTACCAGCGCTCCGTGTCACCTTGCGTAAGCGTGTCGTCCTGGCGGAAGTACCAGGTCCCACCGAGCAGCTCGCGTCCGGCCTGGCCCTCGCGAATCAACGGCTTGCCGTCGGGGGCCTCGACCTCGAGCGGCGGCGGAGGAGGGGGTGGGGGCGGCGGCTGGACCCCGCCCTGGGCGTGGGCGACCGCCGGCAGGGCCGCAACGACGGCCAGGCATATGAGGATGATCAGCAAGAGCGGGCTGGGCTTCGGGTGAGCGGCGATGCAGGGTATCGCCGGGCCCCGGGAGAAACACCACTGAATGCCCAGGGTTGCGCATTCCTCGCGCGGGTACGACTGCTACCGTGAGCCCCCGCGACCGGCGTCCCAGCGCCGGTCAAGCTGCGCCGGACCCCCGCCCGCTCGTCGGCCGTGATGCGCGCGGGCGCCCTTTGAGTCGACTCATGAACCGACGTCTCGCGCTCATCCAAGCACTCGTATCGCTGATCGCGCTGGCGGCCGTCGTCTGGTGGGCGAGGGGGCAGGAGCCGCCCGAGCTGCCCAGCGGCGGCGAGGCGATCGCCTGGTTGGTCGGCGCCCTGGTCTTCTACTCCGTCGCGACGCTGCTGCGCGGCGAACGTTGGCACCACATCCTGCGGATCACCGGTGTGGACGCCCACCGCAGCGATTGCTACGCGCTCACCACCGTCGGCTACATGGGCAACAACGTGCTCCCCGCTCGCGCGGGGGAGGCGCTTCGCGTCGTGCTGATGTCGACCCGGTGTGACGCGACCAAGCGCACGCTGCTGGGCTCGGTGGTCGCCGAGCGTCTGCTCGACGCAATCGCCCTCGCCTCGATCTTCCTGATTGTCGTCTACGGCGTGCTCAGCTCCACGGTGCTCCCCACCGACCGGCCGCTGCTGTTCGCCGCCTTCGCCGTGGTCGCGCTGCTGCTCGGCTGCCTCGCCGTCTACGTGCTGCGTCGGCACCACGTGTTCGAGCGCGCTCGCACGTGGCTGCGCCCGCTCGCCGACGCTCCACGCGCCCTGCTGAGCCGCGAGGGCGCTGTGCTGCTCGCGGGCACCTTCGTGCTCTGGGCGCTGGAGGCGGCCGTGTACCTGTCCGTTGCCCGCGCGGTCGACCTCGACATCAGCGGAATGGGCGCCCTCTATCTGGTGGCGCTCACGAACTTCTTCGCGGCGCTGCCGGCAGCGCCCGGCTCGATCGGTACCTTCGACGCCGCCGTGGTCTTCGGCTCCAAGGCAATCGGGGCGAGCGGATCCGCCGCCGTCTCCTACCTCTTGACCCTGCGCTTCGTGCTCTACGTGCCCATCACGGTCGTGGGCTTCGTCGTCCTGGTCGCCCGCTACGGCGGCTGGTCGCGCCTGCGTTCCGCCGTCCGGCTCGAGGCGAGCCGCGCGTAGCCACAAGAGCGATGCGGGCGCCGGCAGCACAGCTCCGCTCCCTCCGCCGGCGGGAGCTCGCGCTCCCCACCACGACCGGGGCGCGACGAGGCGACGCGGCGGACGCCGCCGGCGGAGGCGGTCCACGCGGCGCGCCGATGGTCTGGATCCTGCTGGGATGCCTCGCGGTCTCGGCCGTCACGCTCGCCTATCCGACCACACCCACCTACGACCCGTGGGCGTGGGTCCTGTGGGGCCGGGAGATCGTCCAGCTGGACCTCGTCACCACGGGCGGTCCGTCCTGGAAGCCGCTCCCGATCCTCTTCACGGCGCCGTTCTCGCTGCTCGGCGACGACCTCGCGCCCTACCTCTGGGTGTGGATCGCGCGGGCGGGCGGTCTGCTCGGCTGCGTGATGGCGTTCAGGGTGGCGCGCCGCCTGATCGGCGGCGGCCCGTACGGCGCACTCGCGGGTGTGGCGGCCGGCGCCGCGCTCTTCTCGAGCAACAAGTACGTGCGCGACGCCGCGCTCGGAAACTCCGAGCCGCTGCTCGCGGCCCTCTCGCTGTGGGCCTTCGAGCGACACCTCGACGGCCGCCGGGACCACGCCCTCTACCTGGGCGTCGCCTGCGCCCTGCTGCGGCCTGAGGTCTGGCCGTTCCTGGGTTTGTACGGGCTCTGGCTCTGGTTCCAGGAGCCGCAGCTGCGCGCGCGGATGGTGGGCTTCGCCGCGCTCATCCCCGCGCTTTGGTTCCTGCCGGAGTGGTGGGGCTCCGGCGACCCGTTCCGCGCCGGCGAGCGCGCCAACGCGCCGAACCCGGGCAGCGCCGCCTACGCAGCCTCGCCCGCGATCGAGCTGGTGAAACGGCACTTCGGGGTCACCATTGCGCCGGTCGAGGCCGGAACCCTCGTCGCCACCGCATACGCGGGCGTGATGTGGGTCCGTCGCCGCCGCGAGGGGCCCACCGTCGCCTTGGCGCTGGGCGGGTTCGCCTGGTTGGCGCTCGTCGCGGTGATGACGGAGGCCGGCTTCGCCGGCAACCAGCGCTACCTCATCGTGACGACCGCCGTGATGTGCGTGCTCGGCGGGATGGGCGCGGTGCGCCTGCTCCAGGGGGTCGAGTGGGCCGCCGTCCGGCTGACGGGCAACCTGCGAACCGGGGCGGTGGCCGCCGCGGTTGCCTTCGTGCTCGGCGTGGCCATCTCCACGCCGACGATCGTGGCCAAGTGGGACAACACCCGCCGTGTCAACGGCGGCCTCGAGCACGAGGCCTACCTCTGGCACGACATGAAGAGGCTGATCGACGACGCCGGCGGCAAGGACCGGCTGCTCGCCTGTGGCCGCGTCTTCAGCGGCCCGTTCCAGATCCAGATGGTCGCCTACGAGCTCGGCCTCCACGGGATCGAGGTCGGCTGGAAGGAGACCCCCGCGCCCGGCGTGGTGTTCCGAACGCGGACGGTGCCGGACGGGCCGCTCGTGACGAAGCCCACCGACGACCGCTTCCGGCTCGTCGATCAGGCCGGCAAGTGGCGCGTATTGACCGTCCCGCCCACGGGAGACCGGGGCGGCTGTCCCGCCGCCAGCCCGAACACCCCGACCGCCGCGGCTTTGTGAGACCGGCTCACTAGGATCGCCAGGTTGGCAAGCGTCGCCTCGACTGCCCGCGCCCTGCCCAGGATCGGCTCGTTGCCGGCCAGCTTCGTCATGCCGACGGCGATCGTGCTCGGCCTCCTCGTCGTCTCGCTCTACCTGCGAACGGACTCGCTGGGCGAGTCGCTCTGGATGGACGAGGGCCTCTCGATCGGGATCTCCTCGCAGCCGCTCTTCGACATCCCCGGCGTGCTGCGGGTGGACGGCTCGCCGCCCTTCTACTACATGCTCCTGTCGGTCTGGATGGACGTCTTCGGCGACGGCCCGGCCGAGACCCAGGGCCTGTCGGTTGCGATCGCGCTCGTCTCCATTCCGGGCGGGCTGTGGGCGGGCTGGAGCCTCTTCGGGCGCCGGGCGGGCCTGATCTGCGCGGCGCTGTGCGCCGTCAATCCGTTCCTCACCGGGTACGCGCAGGAGACCCGCATGTACTCGCTGATGCTGGTCCTCTCGCTGCTCGCCACGGCCGCGTTCCTGCACGTCTTCGCGTACGGGCGGCGCGGCTATCTGCCGCTCTTCTTCGTCCTGCTGGCGCTGATGCTCTACACGCACAACTGGGGCCTCTTCCTCGCCGCCGGCTTGGTGTGCGCCCTAGTGCCCTGCTGGTACGTGTCGGAGAACCGCCACAGCTTCTGGCGCGACGCCGTGATCGGCTTCGGCGGGGCCGGCCTCCTGTACCTGCCCTGGGTGCCCACCCTCCTCCACCAGATCCAGCACACCGGCGCGCCCTGGCTCAACCCGCCGAACTTCGGCGCGCCGGTACAGATCACTCGCAACCTGCTCGGCGGCGGCACGCCGACGGTGGCGTTGGCCCTGGCGGGGGGCTCGGGAATCGTGGCGGTCATACAGCGGCGCGTGGACGACAAGGAGCGCACGGCCCTGCTGGCGGGAGCGGTGGTCGTGCTCGCCACGCTGGCCGTGGCCTGGCTCTTCTCCCAGGTCTCGCCCGCCTGGACCACGCGCTACCTCGGAGTGCTGCTCGGTCCGATGCTGCTGCTCGGCGCGCTCGGCCTGGCGCGCGCGGGCGCGCTCGGCCTGGTCGCGCTCGTGGTCATCCTCGCGATCTGGGCGGTCCCGAAAAGCTACGGACTCGAGAACAAGTCGAACGCGTCCGACCTGCGCAGGGCGGCCGTGCCCGAGCTTCAGGAAGGGGACCTCGTCGTATCGATGCAGCCCGAGCAGACGCCGCTGCTCGCCTACCACCTGGAGGACCTCGGAGGGGCGCCGGACCTCAGGTTCGCCACGCCGCTCGGGGCGGTCGAGAACGAGCGCGTGATGGACTGGACCGACGGCCACGAACGCATGCTGGACGCAACGCCCGGCGGCAACCTGGAACCCCTGCTCGACGAGCTGCCCCGGGGCGGGCGGGTGCTCCTCGTCCATCCCGTCACGCTGCGCGCCGACGACTGGGACGCGCCCTGGACCCAACTGGTCAGGCGGCGCTCGGCCCAGTGGGGCGCGGCGCTCGCCTCGGATGATCGCTTCGAGTTCGTCGACGCCGTGCCTCCCACATTCCGCCGCGCCACACGCATCGGCGTCCGCGGCGTGATCTACGAGAAGACCGGATGAACGACGGCAAGCCGAAGACAGAGCTCGCGCGCCCGGAGATGCGCGAAAAGCCAACCGTCATCCTCGGCGCCGGTCCGGCCGGACTCACCGCGGGCTACCTGCTGGTCAAGCAGGGGCTGCCGGTGATCGTGCTCGAGGCCGAGAACCAGGTCGGCGGCATCGCCAAGACCGCGGTCCGCGACGGCTACCGCTTCGATCTAGGCGGACACCGCTTCTTCACGAAGGTCGGGAGAGGTCGACGACCTCTGGCACGAGATCATGCGCGAGGAGTTCCTGAAGCGCCCGCGGATGTCGCGCATCTACTGGAACAAGAAGTTCCTCGACTACCCGTTGCGGGGCCCGGACGTGATCAAGAAGCTGGGGCCGGTGGACCTCACGAAGGCCCTGCTCTCGTACCTCTGGGCGCGCGTCAAGCCGAAGGGCCGCGAGGACACCTTCGAGCAGTGGGTCACGAACCGCTTCGGCCGCTGGCTCTTCAACCAGTTCTTCAAGTCCTACACGGAGAAGCTGTGGGGCGTGTCGACCTCCGAGATCCGCTCCGACTGGGCGGCGCAGCGGATCAAGGGCCTCTCGTTCTTCAGCGCGGCGAAGTCGGCGTTCTTCGGCAACCGCGGCGACAAGATCAAGAGCCTGATCTCGGAGTTCCACTACCCGCGCTACGGCCCCGGGCAGATGTGGGAGACGATGACCGACGACATCCGCAGGCTCGGAGGCCAGGTGCTGCTCGAGCACAAGGTCACGCGGCTCGACTTCGAGGGGGACCGCTGCGTGCGGGTTCACGTTGGCGAGAAGACCTTCGAGCCCTCCGCGGTCATCTCGTCCCTGCCGCTCCGCAACATGGTGGGCATCTCGCATCCGCATCCGCGGCCCGAGGTGGGGGCGGCCGCGAGTGGCATGCGCTACCGCGACTTCCTGACGGTCGCGGTGGTGCTCAACGGCGACGACATCTTTCCCGACAACTGGATCTACATCCATGAGCCGGACGTGGACGTCGGCCGGATCCAGAACTTCCGCTCCTGGAGCCCATGGATGGTGCCCGACCCCACCAAGGCCTGCGTCGGCCTGGAGTACTTCTGCTTCGCCGGCGACGACCTTTGGAACACGGACGACGACAAGCTGGTCGAGAAGGGCATGCGCGAGCTCGAGCAGCTCGGCCTCGCGAGGCGCGACCAGCTCGAGTTCGGCTTCGTCGAGAGGGTGCCGAAGGCCTACCCGATCTACGACGCCGAGTACGCCGATCGGGTGCTCACGATCCGATCCTGGCTGGACGGTCTCGACAACTTCGTCCAGGTCGGCCGGAACGGTCTGCACCGCTACAACAACTCCGACCACTCCATGCTCACCGCGATGCGCGCCGTGGACAACTTCGTGAAGGGCACGGACTACGACATCTGGGCGGTGAACGCCGAGTCCGTGTACCACGAGGAGGAGAAGCAGGACGAGCAGCAGCCCTACATCGAGGCTCCGGAGACGGAGTCGATGAAGGAGCCCCTGCACGGCTGAACCGCCGCGTCGCGCGGTGCCGCCCTCCGCTCTCGCCCTCGCGCTCGGCGCCGCCGTCCTGCACGCCTCCTGGAACGTGCTGCTGGCGAGTGCGCGGGACAGCGAGGCCGCCACGGCCGTGGCGACGCTCGCCGGCGTGGCGCTGCTCGCTCCGGTGGCGATCGCGACGGGCGGCGTCGAAACCGCAGCGCTGCCGTTCGCCGCGGCCTCCGCCGCGCTGCACGTCGCCTACCTGGCGCTCCTGGCGCGCGCCTATCGCGGAGGTGAGATCAGCGTCGTCTACCCGGTCTCGCGAGGCGTCGCGCCCGTGCTCGTGCTCGCCGTCGGAGCGGCTGCTCTGGGGGAGGGTGCCTCCACCGTTCAGGTGGGGGGTGTGCTGGCCGTGTCGGCCGGGGTGTTCCTCGTGCAGTCCGGGGGGCCACTCCCCGGACGCCGCGACCTCCTCTTCGGCCTCACGATCGCCGCGGTGATCGCCGCCTACACGCTGGTGGACGCCGAAGGCGTCGAGCATTCGCGCGCCCCCGCCTACCTCGCCCTGCTGCTGTCGCCGGCCGCCGTGATCTACACGGCCGCGCTATGGATCGGCGGGCGCGGCCCCGAGCTGCGAGCCGAGCTGCGCCCCCGAGCGGCGGTAACCGGGCTGTTCATGGTCGCGGCGTACGGCGCCGTGCTCGGAGCGCTCCAGCTGGCCAGCGCAGCGCCGGTGGCCGCGGTGCGCGAGTCCGGCGTGGTGATCGCCGCCCTGATGGCGGCGGCGTTCCTGCACGAGCAGGTGGGCTCGAGGCGGCTGGGCGGCGCGGTGCTCGTGGCCGGGGGTGTGGCGGCGGTGGCGCTGGGGTGAGGGCGTGACACTCGCCAGGCCGCGCCGGGCTCGGACCGGGTTGGGCTGGGTAAGGGGCCAGGTCCGGCCCGCTCGGCGGGTGCTTTGTTGCCTAGGGGGCAATATGTACCCCCTATCGAACAAAGTACGGCCGGCCCGCTACTCGTAATACGGCAGCGGCCCGCCCGCCGCCTCCAGCACGGTCTGATACAGCTCCTCGCTCACGCGGGGGTTCTGCTCGACGACGTTGTTGAACTCGTGGGGGTCCAGGCGCAGGTCGTACATGTGGCGCTCGAGGCCGCGGTTGTCGCCGATCAGGACCCAATCGTCGGTGCGGATGTAGAAGCGGTTGTACATGCCTCCGTAGTGGTACTCGCGCCGCTCCGACGGCTGCTCGCCGTGGAGGAGCGTGGAGAGGTCCGTTCCCTCCATCCAGCCGGGGCGGTCGATGCCGATCATCGAGAGCAGCGTCGGGCCGACGTCGTGGGTGGAGGCGAAGTACTGGCTCACCTCGCCTGCGGCCCTGTTGTCCGGGGTGACGATTATCAGCGGGACCTGCGCCAGCTCCGGGTGGAGCTGGGACGGGACCTTGCCGGTGTAGCCGCGTTCGCCCAGCAGGTAGCCGTGGTCGCTCAGAAGCAGGATCACCGTGTTCTCCTGGAGGCCGAGCTCGTAGAAGCGGTTCATGAAGTGGCCCAGCCAGCGGTCGGTCATCGTCGTCTCGGCCGCGTAGACCGCGTGCAGCCGACGCAGCTGCTCCTGCGAGAAGTGTGAGAAGCCGTAGCGGGTCACGCCGATCTCCGGGCCGCGGTAGTCCGGGTCGCCGTACATGTCGATGTACTTACGCGGCGGACTCCAAGGCTCGTGGGGGTCGAAGCAGTCGACGGTCAGCGCGAACGGCTGTCTCAGCCGCGCCTCCTCGAGCAGGTCGGCGGAGTTCTTGTAGAGGCGGGCGGCGCAGGTCTCCTCCTCGTCGACCCCGGCGCCGGTGTTGGCGAGGTACTTGCGCATCCCGGGCATGTAGCGCTCGTCACGCAGCTGAGGAGGCAGCCACTGCCTCACCACCCGCCAGGGCACCGTCTCGGGCGGCTTGTAGAAGCCCGACTGCCCCACGATCGACGTCCACTTGTCGAAGCTCTGCCGGAACGGCTCGAACGCGTTGGCAAAGGCGAGGTGTGGGTTGTCGCTCACCTGCGCGACCCAGTAGCCCGCGTTCCGCAGCACCGAGGTGAAGGTCCGCTCCGTGTCGTCGATCGGCAGCCAGCCGGGGCTCTTCCCGAGCTCAGGATTGGGGACGAAGTTGCGGAAGGGGAAGATCCGCCTGCAGGTGAAGATGGAGCGACGGGCGGGGATCGTGACCATGGCCTCTGGAAAGGCCCGGTTGAAGCGCAGGCCGCGGTTCGCGAGTGAGTCGACGTTCGGCGTCTGAATCTGGGGGGACCCGTACGCCCCCACGTGGTCGGGGCGCAGGCTGTCGATGATCAGCAGCAGCACGTTCATGCGACCGGTCGCGCCGCTCTCCTCGATGCTGCACCCGAGCGTGGGCAGCAGCGCGACGCCGGCCGCCCCTGCGGCGCCGGCCTGGATGAAGCGGCGGCGGCTCAGCTGCGCGTCCGCGCGCCGGCCGCCGCGACTACGCGCTGCTTCGCCGAGCTCGTTCATGGTCTTTCAGGGGAGGCCCGCGATTCGCTCCCGCGGCCCGTGCCTGCGCCGCTGCGCAAGATTCCTTGCAGAGTGGCAGTTCTGGCGCAGGCTCTCGGATCACGAGATAGGTTTCGCGCGGGATTTTGAGGGGAATTCTGCGTATCTGGGGCGAATCCTGGGAATAGCGGTCTTGATCGTCCTGCTTGCGGTTCCGGCTGCCGCCTCCGCGCAGCTCCCGGCGCCCGGGCCGCTGCTGGCGCCCGAGTTCGCCGCCGAGCCCGCGCAGGTTCCCGGCGGGCCCGCCGGCAGGTACCCGGAGGACTGGGCGAGGTGCGTCGCGGCGAATGCGGCGCCGCCACCCGCCCTCCCGCTCGGAATCGATCCGCGCGGCGTGGATCCGGCCTCGCCGAACCCGCTGCTCGGCCTGCGCTGGTTCGTCGACCGCATGGAGCCGGCATATACCCAATGGCGCGAATGGAGGCGCGCCGGCGACCTGGTGAGGGCGAGCACGATCTGGCGCCTTGCGCGCCAGCCCAAGTTCCGCTGGTTCGGAAGGTTCACGAGACCGCGGATGATGAAGAAGGTGCGCGGCTTCCTCCACCGCGTGCAATGCGACCAGCCGGGCACGGTGCCGCAGCTCGCGATCCTGCGGGCGGAGTCCAACAAGTGCGGCCCGGGGTACGTCGGCGGTGGCCCGAAGGAGGACGCCCGCACGCGCAGGTGGTACCGCAACTTCGCGTCGGCGATCGGTAGCGCTCGGGTCGTAATCGGCTTCGAGGTCGACTCCCTCGGCACGATCGACTGCCTTGCCGAGCACCGTCGCGACGATCGACTGCAGCTGCTGCGGTACGGGGTCGACGTCCTCTCGCAGCTGCCGAACGCCACGATCTATCTCGAGGCGGGAGCCTCCGACTGGGAGCCGGCGGAGAGGACCGCGAAGAAGCTGCGCATCATCGGCGTGCACAAGGTGCGCGGCTTCATGCTGAACGTGACGCACCACGACTGGACGCAGGCGAACATCGCCTACGGGCTCGAGGTGTCCGAGCTCGTGGGCGGCAAGCCGTTCGTCGTCAGCACCGCCTTCAACGGCCGCGGGCCGCTCCACTACCGCCGCTGGATCGACCGCGGCCGCCGCCAGTGGCGGCGCATCAACGTCTGGTGTCATCCAGGCCTCCGCGGGCTCGGCCCGGAGCCCACGACGCTCACGGCGCACCCGAAGGTGGACGCCTACCTCTACATCAGCCGCCCGGGCTACTCGGGCGGCTCGTGCAACGGCGGGCCGCTGCCGGTTGGCACCTGGTGGGCCGAGCGCGCCCTGATGTACGCGCGCTATGCGACCGACTGGCAGTCGCCGCCGCCCGGCACCAACCACGGCCACCACGAGCGCCTCACGCTCGGTCAGCTCGGCGCTTTCGATTAGACCTCCTCCTCCGGAACCCCTCGCTCGCCGGGCGGCGCCCACGGGGCCGGCTCCTTCGCACTCGGGATCGGAATCACCGGGCCGCCCGAGCGCTGCCGGCAGCGGCGAAGGCGGTAGATCCGCACCGTTGGTCCGGGTCGCTCGTATTCCGTCGGGTAGTAGTTGTAGGAGAGGTCGAAGCTGAACGGGACGGGCCCCTCGCCGGGGTCGTACGGGCTGAACTCCCTCAGCAGCTCGGCCTCGCGCTCGAGACGGCGGTAGTAGTCGCGCGCCCCCCGGTCGCCGGTCTCGAGGGCGCGCTCGCGTACGACCCCCGTGGTCATGACCAGGCAGTAGCCGTAGAAGCGATAGTCGTCGATGACCTCCGAGGAGAGCACCGTGTGGTACGCGGACGCCCGTACGCCGCCATCCGGACGCGCAAACTGGCCGGGCTTGAAGCGCACGCACACCCGTCGCCCGCCGTCGCCCACGTAGGACCAGCCTGGCTCGTTCCAGTCCCGACGCGCCGGGCAGCGGGACAGCCAGCCCGGCAGGCCCCCCTCCGGGTTGGAGCGGAAGTAGCGTCCGGGCACCGCCGGCTCGATCGAGATTCGCAGCTCCGGCGGAAAGCGATCGGTCAGGAAGGTGCGCGCCTGCTCGCGGGTGTCGGCGCGTCCCAGCACGAGCGCCGTCCGAACGTCCGCAGCGAGCGGCTGGGCGAGCACGAGTCCGGTGATCGCCGCGAGCACGGCGCCGGAGATGAGCCCGGGACGACGCGCGCGAACTCGCGACCGCCAGACGGGTCCCTCCCGCACCCAGCGTGGCGGCCCGCCTGCGCTTCGCCGTGCAATCCAGCCGGCGGCCAGATCGGCGGCACGCGCGAGGGCCACGGAGGCCAGCATCGCCAGGGCCGGATAAGCGGGCAGGAGCCAGCGGCCGAAGTAGCGCGACTGCAGGCTCAGGTACACGAACAGCGCCACCGGAACGGCGACGAGCATGAGGCCGCGCACCGGGTCGCGCCGCAGCTCGATCGCCGCGCCCACGAGCGCCGCGATCGCCGCCGCCCAGCCGAGGCCCCAGGTCAGGCTGTCGAGGTAGTAGGAGACGCCGCCCGACTCCTGCCCGGGCTTGGGCTCGTCCGCCGCCACCTCCGCCTGGTCGCGCAGGTGGCTCCACCAGGCGTCGAGGGAGCCCAGCACGTAGGGATTGAGCGCCACGAACACCGCGGCGCCGAGTGCGGCGCCCAACGCCAATCGGCCCGCGGCACGCGGGCCGTCCTCGCGAAGCCGCACCAGGGCGGCGAGCGCCAGCGGCAGCAGCGCGAGGCCGCCCGTGTACTTGAACGCGAGCGCGAGCCCCGCGGCGGCGCCGGCGAGCGCGTAGTGGCGCATGCGCCCGTCCTCGTAGGCTCGCACCGACCACAGAAGCGCCAAAGCCATCCCCGCGAGCGCGCCGACGTCGGTGACCGCCACCCGGGAGTAGGCGACCGGCAGGAAGGCGAAGGACAGCACGGCGGCTGCCGCCAGCCCCTCGCGCACACCCCAGAGCCGGCGCGCCGCCCAGTAGGTCGCCGCAGCGCCGGCCACGCAGAGCGCTGCCGCGAGGGTGCGCGCCGCGATCCAGATCTCGGTGGGGTCCTTGTCGAACTGCTCGGTCACGTTTCCGTAGGGCAGGTCGAAGAGGAAGCCGAGCGGGCCGTAGATCACCCGGAGCAGCCCGTAGGTGAGATAGGTGAAGGCCGCCGGGTTCTGGTAGTAGCCCGGGTCGAGGTCCTGCCAGAACATCTCCACCGCGCGGCTCGTGAAATGCGAGGCCTCGTCGATCGAGTAGACGAAGGGCAGCCCGTAGTCGATGTTCCAGACGCGCAGGACAAAGCCGGCGACGAGGATCAGCACGAGCACGACGCGGTGCATCCCGCGGCAGGCTAGTGCTGCGCAGGACCGCTGGTATCGTTGACTCGCCAGTCAATCTGGCTTAGGGAGCGCCATCCGATGCCCGACACCACGGCCCAAGCGCGCGACGCGCGACACCTCCTCCGGGCCATCGAGTTGGCCACCGAGGCCCGCGGCAAGACGAGTCCCAATCCCATGGTGGGGGCAGTGCTCGTGAAGGGCGGGCGGGTGATAGGCGAGGGCATCACGCAGCCCCCCGGGGAGGCGCACGCCGAACGGATGGCGTTGGCCGCGAGCGACGAGGACCCTGCGGGCGGGACGCTGTACGTCTCGCTCGAGCCGTGCTGTCATCACGGGCGCACGGAGCCTTGTACCGACGCGATCCTCGAGGCCGGTATCGCCCGCGTGGTGATCGCCTCCGACGACCCCACACCCAAGGCCTCGGGTCGCGGCCCGGGGATCCTGCGCGACGAGGGGGTGGAGGTGGAGTTCGTCGACGGCGAGCTGGCGGACGCCGCCCGGCTCCTCAACCAGCCGTTCCGCAAGCACGCGCGAACCGGCAGGCCGCTCGTGGTCTTCAAGTCCGCCATGAGCCTCGACGGCAAGGTCGCCACCCGCACCGGCGACTCTCAGTGGATATCCGGCGAGGCGAGCCGAGCTCGCTCGCACCGTTGGCGCGCGGAGTCGGATGCGGTTGCCGTCGGCATCGGCACCGCGATGCACGACAACCCGCAGCTCACGGCTCGCGTCGAAGGCGTCGCCCGCCAGCCGCGACGCGTGGTGTTCGACTCGGAGGCGCGGCTGCCGATCGACAGCCGGCTCGTGGGCGGCGTGGCCGAGGTGCCCGTCACCGTCATCTGCGGCAGGGCTGCCTCCCGCACCGCGGTGCAGGCCCTCGAGGCCGCGGGTGTCGACGTGATCGTCGCGACCGGCGCGAACGAGGCCGCGAGGGTTCAGTCGGCCCTCGACGAGCTGGGTTCGCGCGAGATCCAGTCGCTGCTGCTCGAGGGCGGTCCGCACCTCGCGGGGGCATTTCTAGAGGCCGGCGCGATCGACGAGGTGCGCATCTTCGTCGCTCCGCTGCTCGTGGGCGGGCGCGAGGCGAGGACGACGATCGAGGGGCTCGGCATCCAGGAGATCGCCGCCGCCGGCCGCGCGGTTTCGATCGAGGTGGACCGGATCGAGGACGACGTCCTGGTGATTGGCCGCCTCAGGGAGTGGTGAGTGTTTACGGGCCTCGTCGCGGGCACCGGCGCCGTCGAATCGCTCGAGCGCGGCGACGATGGAGTCAGGCTGCGCGTCCGCACCGGGCTGGCCGGCGAGCTCTCGCCGGGAGACTCGATCGCCGTGAACGGGGTCTGCCTAACGGCCGTCCACTCGGACGACCAGGGCTTCTCCGCCGACGTCATGGAGGAAACGCTGCGGCGAAGCTCGCTCGGCCCGCTCGCCGAGGGGGACGAGGTGAACCTAGAGCTTCCGCTTCGCGCCGGCGACCGGCTCGGCGGCCACATGGTCCAGGGCCACGTCGACGGCACCGCTAGCGTGGAGGCCGTGAGCGAGGATGGCTTCGCACGAGTAGTGCGGATCGGAGCGCCCCCGGGGCTCCTGCGCTACGTGGTCGAGAAGGGCTCGATCGCCGTCGACGGAGTCTCTCTGACGGTGGCCGCCGTCGACGGCGACGGCTTCGAGGTATCGCTCATCCCGGAGACGCTCGAGCGCACGACCCTCGGCGCGGCGACGCCCGGCCGGGTCGTGAACTTGGAGGTGGACGTACTCGCCAAGTACGTGGAGAAGCTCCACGTATGACCGGCTCTCCGTTCAGCACGATCGAGGCGGCGATCGAGGACGTCCGCGCCGGGCGGATGGTGGTGGTCTGCGACGCCGAGGACCGCGAGAACGAGGGCGACCTCACGCTGGCGGCGCAGTTCGTCACGCCCGAGGCCATCAACTTCATGGCCAAGCACGGTCGCGGCCTGGTCTGCCTCGCACTGACCCCCGCCCGCTGCGACGAGCTGGCGCTCGACCTGATGGCGGCGAAGAACGAGTCGCCCTTCCAGACCGCGTTCACGGTGTCGATCGAGGCCCGGGAGGGGATCACTACCGGTATCTCGGCGCACGACCGCGCCCACACCATCCAGGTGGCGATCGACCCTCGCACGCGGCCGCAGGACCTCGTCCAGCCGGGACACATCTTCCCCCTGAAGGCCAAGGCCGGCGGGGTGCTCGAGCGCACCGGCCAGACCGAGGCGGCCGTGGATCTCGCACGCCTCGCGGGGCTCAACCCGTCGGGCGTGATCTGCGAGGTGATGAACGACGACGGCACGATGGCCCGCGTGCCGGACCTCGTCCAGTACTGCGCGGGGCACGGCCTGAAGATGGTCACCGTTGCGGATCTGATCGCCTACCGGCGCCGCCACGACAAGCTCATCGAGCGCGTGGTCGAGGCCCGGATGCCGACCCGCTACGGCGTCTTCCAGGTGGTCGGCTTCCGCTCCCTCGTAGACGACAAGCACCATGTGGCGATGGTCAAGGGCGAGGTCGCGGGCCAGCAGGACGTGCTCGTTCGCGTCCACTCGGAGTGCCTCACCGGCGACGTGTTCCATTCGCTTCGCTGCGACTGTGGCCAGCAGCTCGAGGACGCGCTGCTGCGGATCGAGTCGGAGGAGCGCGGGGTGCTGCTGTATCTGGCCCAGGAGGGGCGCGGGATCGGGCTGCTCAACAAGCTGCGCGCCTACCGGCTGCAGGAGGAGGGGCGCGACACCGTCGACGCCAACCTCGAGCTGGGGCTGCCGGCGGACCTGCGCGACTACGGAATCGGCGCCCAGATCCTGGTCGACCTGGGGCTCGGCTCGATCCGGCTGCTGACCAACAACCCCAAGAAGATCGTCGGCCTCGAGGGCTACGGCCTGACCGTGACCGACCAGATCCCGATCGAGCACCCCCCGGGGAAGCACAACCGCGACTACCTGCGCGCCAAGAAGGAACGACTCGGCCACCTGCTCCACCACCAGGGCCTGGCGCTGGACGAGGAGATGCTGCACGAGGAGCGCGTGCAGGACCGCGAGCGCGCCGCCGCCGAGGCGGTCGACCCTTACGGTCACGGTCCCGCGCCGCGGCGCGGGGACCCGCGTGCCTGAGACTTACGCGGCCTGCGTCGGCCGATTCTACGAGGACCTGGCGGAGCGCCTCGTCGACGGCGCCCGGCGCGTCTTCGAGGAGGCGGGCGCCAGGGTCGAGGTGCACGACGTGCCGGGTGCGTTCGAGCTCCCCCTGGGAGCGAAGTACTGCGCCGAGTCGGGTCGCTACGCGGGCGTCGCCTGCCTCGGCGCGGTGATCCGCGGCGAGACCGACCACTACGACTACGTCTGCGCCGAGACCGCGAGCGGCATCGCACGTGTATCGCTCGACACCGGCGTTCCCTGCGCCTTCGGCGTGCTCACCGTCGACACCATGGAGCAGGCGCTCGCCCGTGCCGGCGGCGGCAAGCGCCACCAGGGAGAGGACGCCGCCCGCGCCGTGCTGCGCATGGCCGAGCTGCGCCGCGTCCTGCGGCGGTAGCTTCCCGCCGCGTGATCAACCTCTACAGCGACACGCAGACCCGCCCGACCGAGGACATGCGGCGTGCGATCGCCACCGCCGATGTGGGCGACGAGCAGCGCCGGCAGGACCCCACCACGCTGCGCCTCCAGGAGCGGGTTGCCGAGCTGCTCGGCCACGAAGCGGGGCTCTTCCTGCCCACGGGCACGATGTGCAACCAGATCTCCTTCAGGCTGCACGCCCGGCCCGGCGGCGACGAGCTGATCCTCGACCGGAGCGCCCACCCGATCATCGCCGAGGCGGGCGGCCCGGCCCAGCAGGCCGGGCTGATGATCAACGCGCTCGACGGCGACGGCGGCATCTTCACTCCCGAGCAGCTTGTGGCCGCGCTGCGGCCGCGCGGGGACCGCTACAAGCCGCGCTCGCGGCTCGTCTCCGTCGAGCAGACGACGAACATGGGAGGCGGCCGCGTGTGGCCGCTCGAGGCGGTCCAGCGGGTGCTCGACGCCGCCCGCGAGCACGGCCTCCGGGCCCACATGGACGGCGCCCGCCTGATGAATGCGGTGGTTGCCTCGGGCGTTCCGGCCGCGCGGTTTGCCGGCGGCTTCGACACGGCGTGGCTCGACTTCACCAAGGGCCTCGGCGCGCCGGTTGGTGCGGTGCTGTGCGGCTCGCGCGAGCTGATCGACGAGGCGTGGCGATGGAAGCAGATGGTGGGCGGCGCCTTCAGGCAGTCGGGGATCGTGGCGGCCGGCTGCATCTACGCCCTCGACCACCACGTCGAGCGCCTCGCGGAGGATCACGAGCTCGCCCGGCGCCTGGCGGACGGGCTGGCGGAGCTGGGCGCCGACGTCGTCCCGCCGGAGACCAACATCGTCATCTTCGCGGTGCCCGACGCGAACGCGTTCGTGGAGCAGATGGGCCGTCGAGGAATCGAGTTGAGCGGGACTTTCGACGGCCGCGTTCGGGCGGTCACGCACCTCGACGTCGACCGTGCCGCGGTCGACGAAGCCCTCCGGGCGGCCCGGGCCGTGCTGCTAGCCTGACGCGCCGTGCCCAAGGTGTGTCACGTGTGCAGAAAGGGACCGGCGTTCGGCAACAGCCGCAGCCACTCGATGGTGGCGACACGGCGACGTTTCAACCCGAACCTGCAGAAGGTCCGCATCTTCGTCGAGGGAGTTCCTCGGCGCGAGTACGTCTGCACGCGCTGCCTCAAGGCCGGCAAGGTCCAGAAGGCCGTCTGAGCGTTTCTCATCCGCGGAGTAACGCCGCCGCTCGGTGGTGTACAAAGCCCCGATGCCAGACGAGAGCCTCGTCCGCTTCCGGCGCGTGGTGTCCGCAGCGCTCGCCGAGCTGGAGAGTCGGCGCCAGGAGGTCAACGACCTGAACGTGTTCCCGGTCGCGGACGGCGACACCGGCGACAACATGGCGCTCACCATGCGCGCCGTCATGGTCGAACTGGACCACCTGAACGGCCAGCCCGTCGACGTGATCGGCCGCGACGTGATCGTCTCGGGAGTGGCGCGGGCGGCGCTCCTCGGGGCTCGCGGCAACAGCGGCGTGATCCTCTCGCAGATCGTGCGCGGCGCGGCCGAGGAGCTCGCGAGCCGGCGCGGGGAGCTCGTCGACCCGGTCCTGGTGTCGGCCGCCTTCGCCCGGGCGGCGGACGCGGCGTACGCCTCGGTACGCGATCCCGCCGAGGGGACGATGCTCTCCGCCGTCCGGGCGATGGCGCGCCGCGTGGCGCACGACCTCGCTCACATGGACACGCGGCGCCTGGGACCCACCGCCACGGCCGCCGAGCAGGACGAGCTGCTGGCCGCGGTGCTCGAGCGTGCCCTCGAGGCCGGCACGGAGGCCGTCGAGCGCGGTCCCGACCAGCTCGCGATTCTGCGCGAATCGGGCGTCGTCGACGCGGGTGCGTACGGGCTGACCGTCATCCTCGCCGGCTGCCTCGCCGCGCTGCGCGGCGAGCACGCCCCCGAGCTCGAGCACCAGTACGCGCCGGCGGCGCTGCACCATCCCGAGCACGAGTCGTCGAGCTTCCGCTACTGCACGAACTTCGCCGTCACTGGCGAGGGGCTCGACGGCGGGAGATTCATGCCGTTGCTGGAGGAGATCGGGGACTCCGTTCTCGTGGTGGGTGACGACCGCACTCTGCGCGTGCACGTCCACACCGACGACCCGGGCCGGGCGGCGGCGCTGTTCGAGCCCGTCGGCGAGGTCTCCCGCTTCGACGTCGCCGACATGCACGAGCAGGTGGCCGACCGCAGCGCACGGCTCTCGGGCAACGGCGACCAGTCGGCGCTGGCCACGTGCGGGGTCGTGGCGGTCGCGAGCGGCGAGGGCCTCGGGCGGCTCTACGAGGAGCTCGGCGTGCTCGTGGTCGACGGCGGGGCCACGATGAACCCCTCCACCTACGAGCTGCTCGCCGGCATCCACTCCACCTCCGCCGCCGAGGTGGTCGTGCTTCCGAACAGCCCCAACGTGCTGCTCGCCGCCGAGCGGGCGGCCGAGCTGTCCGAGCGGCCCGTGCGTGTTGTGCCGACCACCGCGCCACAGGAGGGTCTGGTCGCGCTGCTGGCGTTCGACCCGTCGCGCGACGCAGCGGCCAACGCGGACTCGCTGGAGGCCGCGCGCGAGGGGCTGCGGCTGGGCGGCGTCGCTCTCGGCGGCGCGCGACGACGCGCAGGGCCGCTTCAGCGCCGGCGACGCCGTGGGCTACGCGGACGGCGAGCTCGTCGCATGGGGCGACCCCGGAGTCCACGCTGGCCGCCACGATCGAGCGGGTCGCCGGCCGCGCCGAGCTGCTCACCTGCATCGAGGGGAACGAGCCGCCGCTCGAACCGCGACGAGCTACGCGCTCGGGTGCCGGACGGGGTGGAGCTCGAGCTGCACCAGGGCGGGTCAGCCCGCCTGGTGGTGGCTCCTCTGCGCCGAGTAGCTGAGCCGCCCAGCGCGCCTGCGGCGTCCTCGGGGCTCCGCGTGCGAGCACGCGTTCGCCCCTGCGTCCTTGGCAGGCACGCTCGGTCGCATCTCAGCTACTCGGCGCCGCCGCTCGTCCCGCGATCATTTCCTGACGATGGCCACCCTCTTTGGGTTCCCGGAGGAACTCACTCGCGAAGCCGCTCTCGCCGCGCCGGTGCGCTCGTACCCGCGCCCGAGCCGCCTGGCGGAGCCCGTCTCCCTGCCGGGAGCGGCCGGCAAGGCGCTCGGCGCGCTCGGCATCGAGACCGTTGGCGACCTCGTCGAGCACCTGCCGCACTCGCACCGCGACCGCCGGGACGTGCGCCTGGTGGCCGACCTGGGGGTGGGGGACGAGGCCACCGTCGCGGTGGGGGTGCGCGGCGTAACGGTCAGGCCGATGCGCGATCGGCGGCGCAAGCGCGTCGAGGCCCGCGTGTTCGACGAGAGCGGTCCGCTGGTGGCGGTCTGGTTCAACCAGCCCTGGATCGCGCGCCAGCTCGCCGAGGGGGCGCAGGTGCTGCTGCACGGAAAGCTCCGGCGCCGCAACGAGTTCTGGGTCACCGAGCACGAGGTGTTCGGGGACGGCGGGGCGCCCGTCCATACGGTCGGGCTGGTCCCGGTGCACCCCGCCACCGAGGGCATCACACCCGCCCGGCTGCGGCAGCTCGCGTGGGACTCGTACCCGCGGTTCTTCGACGCGCGTCGAGCCGCTGCCCGCGCGCCTGCGGGTCGAGGAGCGGCTGCCCGACCGCCCGGCCTCGCTGGCCGCCGTCCACTTTCCCGACCGCGAGCGGGACGAGCGCGAGGCGCGCCGCCGGCTCGCCTTCGAGGAGCTGCTCCTGCTCCAGCTCGCCGTCGCGGGTCGCCGCCGGGCACGCCGGGAGGCCCGCCGCGCGCGGCCGCTCGCGGCTCGCGGCGAGGTGGTTGACCGCTGGCGCTGGTCGCTCCCCTTCGAGCTCACGGGGGACCAGGTCCGGGCGATGGAGGAGATCGACCGGGACCTCGCGGGCGAGCGCCCGATGCAGCGGCTGCTGATGGGGGAGGTGGGCGCCGGGAAGACCGTGGTCGCCCTGGCCGCGATGCTCCGCGCCGTCGAGAACGGCGCCCAGGCCGCGCTGATGGCGCCCACCGAGACGCTCGCCGAGCAGCACCACCGCACGCTCGACTCCCTGCTCGGCGGCGCACCTGCCGCTGGAGCTCCTGACCGGCTCGACACCGGCGGGGCGCCGGCGCGACCTGCTCGGCCCGGCTCGGCAGCGGGCGAGCTCCAGCTGGTGGTGGGCACGCACGCCCTGATCGAGGACGACGGTGAAGTTCCGCGACCTCGCGCTTGCCGTGGTGGACGAGCAGCACCGCTTCGGCGTTCGCCAGCGTGCCGCCCTCGACGCGCAAGGCGCCCGCGGGTCTCGCCCCGCACGCGCTGCACATGACCGCCACGCCGATCCCGCGCACGCTCTCGCTCACGGCCTACGGCGACCTCGACGCCACCGTCGCTGCGCGAGCTGCCCGAGGGCAGGCAGCCGGTCGAGACGTACGTGGTCGACGGCGCCCGCGCGCGGGCGCCGCGCCTACGAGCGGATCCGCGAGGAGATCGCCGCGGGGCGACAGTGCTTCGTGGTCTGCCCGCTGGTCGAGGAGTCCGAGGCGCTCCAGGCCAAGGCGGCGACGGCGGAGTACGAGCGGCTCCGCAGCGAGCGAGTTCCGCGACCAGCGGGTGGAGCTGATCCACGGCCAGATGCCGTCGCGGCGAAGCAGGCCGCCATGGAGGCGTTCGCCGCCGGCGAGGCCGACGTGCTCGTGGCCACGAGCGTGATCGAGGTCGGCATCGACGTGCCGAACGCGACGGTGATGCTGATCGAGGCGGCCGAGCGCTACGGGCTCTCGCAGCTGCACCAGCTGCGGGGCCGGGTCGGGCGCGGCGAGCACAGTCGCTCTGCATCCTCTTCGGCGACCCGAAGCTGCCGCGCCTGCGAGGCGATCGCCCGCGAGCGCGACGGGTTCCGCCTCGCCGAGATCGACCTCGAGCTGCGCGGCGCGGGCGACGTGCTCGGCACCCGCCAGCACGGCCTGCCGGAGCTGCGGGTGGCGCGGCTGCCCGAGGACACGGAGCTGCTCGTGCGCGCCCGCGACCGCGCCGACGGGCTGCTGCGCGCCGACCCCGAGCTCGAGCAGCCCGAG
Organism: uncultured Thermoleophilaceae bacterium; assembly: GCA_963812915.1. Lineage (GTDB taxonomy): Bacteria > Actinomycetota > Thermoleophilia > Solirubrobacterales > Thermoleophilaceae > JACVRW01. The sequence continues at coordinate 176,663 of CAWEXB010000001.1, forward strand.
CACGCGCTGCTGCGCGACGCCGTCGTGGCGCGCTTCGGCTCCGAGCTCGACCCGATCCCGGCGTGAGGGTCGTCGCGGGCGAGTTCAGGGGGCGGCGGCTCCGGGCGCCGCGCGGACGGCGCACGCGCCCGACCGCCGACCGCGTCCGCGAGGCGCTCTTCTCGATGCTCGGCGACGTGGCGGGCGCGCGCGTGCTCGACCTCTACGCGGGCTCCGGCGCACTCGGGATCGAGGCCCTGTCGCGCGGCGCGGCGTCGGCCGTGTTCGTCGAGCGCGACCCGCGCGCGGTGGCGGCGATCCGGCGCAACCTCGACGCGTCGGGCGCCGAGGCGGCGGTCCGGCGCCAGGACGCGCTCCGTTTCCTCGGCGCGCGGCGGAGGGCGCGTTCGACCTCGTCTTCGTCGACCCGCCATATGATTCCGCTGCCCGCCTCGCCGGGCCGCTGTCCGAGCGGCTGCCGGCGGTGCTCGCACGAGGAGCCCGCATCGTGACCGAATCCGACAAGCGCAGCCCGCTCGAGCTTCCGCTCCCGCTGCTCGCGCGAGCGCACCTACGGCGACACCCGCATCGCGATCCATGCCGGCTGAGCGCAACGGCGGCACGGCGGTCTGCCGGGCTCGTACGACCCGGTCACCATGGGCCACCTCGACATCATCGGGCGCGCTGCGCGGGTGTTCGACCAGCGTGATCGTCGGCGTCGTGAACCAGCCGGTGCGGAAGAGAAGACGCTGTTCAGCGCCGAGGAGCGAGTGGCGTTCATCGAGGCGGAGGTAGCGGAATATGGCGAATGTGCAGGTAAAACCCTTTGATACTCTCCTCGTCGATTTCGCCCGCGAGCACGGGGCCAAGGCGATCGTCAAGGGGCTGCGGGCGATCTCGGACTTCGAGTACGAGTTCGAGATGAACCAGCTCAACCGGAAGATGGCGCCTGACATCGAGAGCATCTACCTGATGGCTGCGCCGCAGTTCAGCTTCCTGTGCTCGAGCGGCATCAAGGAGCTGGCGATGTTCGGCGGCGACATCAGCGGGCTCGTGCCCGACCCGGTGGCCGCCCGGTTGCAGGAAGCAACTCAAGCGGTGAAGAACTGAGGAAGCGCCTATGGACGTCCTGGTCCTGATCGACAAGCTCGACGACACGATCCACAACGCCAAGCCCGTGCCGCTCACCGACCAGGTGCGCGTGGACAAGGAGGAGGTCTACGACATCCTCGACCAGATGCGCGCGACGATCCCCGAGGAGATCAAGCAGGCGCGCTGGATCGTCAAGGAGCGGCAGGAGATGCTCGCCGAGGCCAAGCGCGAGTCGGAGCGGATCATCAAGGAGGCCCGCGAGGAGCAGGTGCGGCTGATCGGCGAGGAGGAGATCGTCAAGCAGGCCGAGCGCCAGGCGGAGGAGATCGTCGAGGACGCCCGCGCCCGCGAGCGCGAGATCCGGCTCGGCGCCGAGGACTACGCGGACGACATCCTCAACACGCTCGAGGTGAACCTCACGAAGTTCATCGCGGCGGTGCAGCGCGGGCGCGACCGGCTCCAGGGGCGGGAGCACGAAGAGGCCGAGGTCGGTTAGGCGCGGTGGCGTCACCCGGTGCTCCAAGCGCGAGCGCCCGCGCCAGGCGGCGAGCACCGCTGAGCGGCTCGTAATCCGACCTGACGCCACGTGAAGCGCAGCACAGCGAAGCCGGAGCCTCGACGAGCTCAGCGTCGCGTCACCGGTCGCGCTCGAACGCGGCCCGCTCCGGTGGTGGGCGTAGCCATCGGCCTCCACTACCACCCGCGGGCCGCGCCAGACAGTATCCAGCTCGAGCCGTCCCGAGGGCACGTTGTGGTCTGGCGGCTGTGCCGGCCTGCCGCACGGCACGAGCCCGACCATGCGCCGCTCCGTGTCGGAGCGGATGAGCGCTGGGACTGCTCCCGGCGGATCAGCTCCCGCAGGCGGCGGAGCCGCGGCGGCGACCCGCCGACTCCGCCGAGGCAGCTCGCGCTGGGGTCACGAGACCCCGGCGCTCGGCTTCCGCGACAGGCTCCCTCTAGATGCAGCGGCGGCGCGCCCGTCGCGAAGTCCAACGAGCGTCCGGGCAGGTCGCGCTCGGGGCAAATCCCGTGGCGGCGCGACCTCGGAGCGGTCGACCGGCAGCGGGCACGCCCACTCCCGGCCGAGCGCCGCATCGGGCCCCGCTCACGTGCACCGCGCCCCGTGGCCGGCCGGGAGCGCCCAGAGGTACCCCGCCGGAGCGTCCGCCAGCGACCGTGCGGGGCCCGCATGCGAGCACGGCCGCCAGCTCCCGGCGAACTCCGCGAGGCGGTGTGACCCACGCGGTACACCGCCGCGGTGGACAGGGTGCAGAGATCCGCGTTCGATCCGGCTCTGAAACTCTCCGGTGGCCGACCGCCCGCGGCAGGGCCCGCGCTCGCGGTGACGTCCCCTGCTGGCTGTCGGCGAGTAGCGCAGGGCCGCGTCACCCGCGAGTCCCTCCGCAAAACCTCACGAACTCTCGTCCGCCAAAGCGCGTCAGCTTTTCTGCTGGAGACGGCAACCTCCGCGACTTGGCGCGAACGCGTTCGTCGGGAGGTTTTCCCGGCGCCAGGTTCCACGCTCGGAGGAGGCGTGACGCCGCGCGTTTCGCCGCCGGTAGCGTTCGCGCGCCATGCCCCGCTACCTCCACACCTGCTACCGCATCGGCGACATCGACCGGTCGGTCTCCTTCTACGAGAAGCTCGGCTTCCAGGAGGCGCGGCGGATGCCGATCGGCGACGAGGCGATCAACGTCTTCATGGGGATGCCAGGCGAGGACCCCGTGCTCGAGCTGACCTACAACCACGGGGTGGACTCCTACGACCTCGGCACCGGCTACAACCACATCGCCATCGCGGTCGACGACCTCGACGGGACGCTCGAGGGCGCTCGCCGGCGAGGGCATCGAGCCGGAGAAGCCGCCCTACCGCCCCGGCGGCCGGACCGAGGGCCCGCTGGATCGCCTTCGTGCGGGATCCGGACGGCTACCGCGTGGAGCTGATCGAGCGCCGCGGTAGCGCGCCGTCCGCGGCGCTACCCTCGAACCATGGCGCAGCGCACCGAGATCTTCGACCTCGGCAGGCTCGGCGCTCTCGTCCGGCGAGGGTCGGCGGCTCGAGCTCGACGTGCCGGTCGCCGGCTTCGACTTCGGCGGGCAGCGCTACGGCGTCCCGGGCGGGACCGTGGACGCGACGCTCGACGTCTCGCACACCACCAGGGGCTACTCGCTGCGGCTTCGCTTCGAGACGCCGCCTCGAGGGGCCGTGCATGCGCTGCCTCGAGGCCGCCGGGCACGGCCGTCGCGGTGGACGCCCGCGAGGTCGACCAGCCCGGCGGCGGCGAGGAGCTCAGCTCGCCCTACCTGGAGGGGGAGGAGCTCGACCTGCGGGCGTGGGCGCGCGACGCCCTCGCGCTCGCGCTGCCCACGCAGATCGTCTGCCGCGAGGACTGCCTCGGCCTCTGCCCGGTCTGCGGCGAGAACCTGAACCAGGCCGGCCCCGACCACGCGCACGAGCGCGAGCCGGACCCGCGCTGGGCGGCGCTCCGCGAGCTGAAGCTGCGGCTCGCGCCGATCGCAGCGCAGCTGCCGGAGGTCCGCCGCCCTCGGCCCGGCTCGGCTGCGCGGACGCTCGCAGCGCTGGACCATCAGGCCGCAGCACGGCTCGTCCCTCATGGCCGTCCCCAAGCAGAGACAGTCGCATTCGCGGACGCACAAGCGCCGCTCGCAGCACAAGGCCGGCCAGCCGGGGCTGCGCTACTGCCCTCGCTGCCACGAGCCGCGGCTTCCGCATCGCGTCTGCCCGAACTGCGGCACCTACGCCGGCCGCGAGGTCGTCGTGCAGCAGGCGGACGTGCCCGAAGACGAGTAGTCGTGCTCCCTCGGTCGAGGTCGGCCGCGTCCGGCGGCCGCGAACCCCCGCCTGGCGGCGTACGGTGATCGCGGTCGACGCGAACGGCGCCGACCAGGGGCCGGCCGCCGTCGCCGAAGGTGTTCGCCGCTCCGGCGTGCCGGTGCTGCTCTTCGGTCCCGCCTCGCGGCTGGGAGGAGCGGGCCCGCGGGCCGAGGTCGTCGACGCTCCGGTGACGGTGAAGGCGGGTGGCGAGCCGGTCGCCGCCGTGCGCTCGAAGCGCGATGCCTCGATCGTCCAGGCGGCGCGCGCCGTGGGAGTGGGTCGTGCCGACGCGCTCGTGTCCGCCGGCAGCACCGGCCCGACGCTGGCCGCCGCGACGCTGTCCGTCAAGCGCCTTCACGGAGTGTTCCGCCCCGCGCTGGCGGTGCTGCTCCCGATCCCCGGTGGTCCCGTTCTGCTGCTGGACGCCGGCGCGAGCGTCGAGGTGCGGCCCGACCATCTGGTGCAGTTCGCCTACATGGGGGCCTCCTTCATGGAGGCGATAGTGGGACGCTCGAGGCCCGCGGGTCGGGCTGCTGTCGGTCGGCGAGGAGTCCGGCAAGGGCACCCCCGACGTGCTCGCAGCGCACGAGCGGATCGCGGCGGGAAGCCTCAACTTCGTCGGCAACCTCGAGGGCTTCGACCTGCCGAACGCCTCGGTCGACGTGGTCGTCACGGACGGCTTCACCGGCAACGTCGCGCTCAAGGTGCTCGAGGGCACCTCAAAGGTGTTGCGCGACACCATCCGCGAGCGGGTGCGCTCGGGTCCGGTGTCGAGCGTGGGCGGACTCTTGATCCGGGGGAAGATCGCCCAGCTGCGCGACGAAATCGACCCGGAGCGCGTGGGCGGCGCGATCCTGCTCGGGCTGCGCAAGCCCGTCGTGGTGGCGCACGGAAGCTTCGGCCCAACGGGCATCGAACACGCGGTCAAGCTCGCGCGCCGTGCCGTGGACGAGGACATGGTCGGCCGGACGGGCTCCGCCCTCGACGCCGCAGGGGTGTTGCGGTCCGTCCCCGCTGCTAGCGTCGCCCTTGGTACGACGCGAGGCGACTAGTTAGACGCGGAGAGAGCAGGGATGGAACGAGAGGAGGTCCTCGAGCGCATCCGGGAGCACCTGGCCACCGAATTGAGCGTGGAGTCGGACCGCATCGGTGAGGAGACGCGCTTCAAGGAGGACCTGGAGGCCGACTCGCTCGACCTGGTCGAGCTGGTCGTCGAGCTCGAGGACAACTACGGCATCCGGATCCCCGACGAGGAGGCAGCCAAGATCCTCACGGTCGGCCAGGCCGCGGACTTCGTCGCCGCCCATGCCGCGGAGATCCAAGGCTGAGACGCTCGCGGAGCTACTGGCGGAGCTGCCCGACGACCTGCGGCGGCAGGTCGTTCACGCACGCCTCGTGGGTCGAGCACCGCGCGGAGTCGTACGAGCGACTGGCGTTCATGGGTGACGTGGTCCTGAGCCTGGCCGTGTCGACCCACCTCTACCCGCGCTTCGAGCGCTACGGCGCGGGGCGCCTGACCAAGGTGCGGGCGCAGGCCGTCAGCGGACCCTCCTGCGCCCGCGTGGCCCGTGAGCTGGGAGTGCCGGAGGAGCTGCGCCGAGAGGCGCCCGACGGGGCCACCGTTCGCAGCGCGGCGATGCTCGTCGACTCCGAGCGGGTTCTCGCATCGGTCTGTGAGGCGATCATCGGCGCCGCCTTCCTCGCGTTCGGATTCGACCGCACCGCGCCGGCGGTGGTGGCGTCCTTCTCGGATGAGATCGACGACGCGCTCGAACACCCGGTCGACTACAAGTCCGTCCTTCAGGAGCGGCTGGCGCGCAGGGCGGAGGTGGTCGATCTACCGAACGGTCGAGGAGCAGGGGCCGGCGCACGACCGCAGCTTCGTGGCCGTGGCCGAGGTCGACGGGCAGGAGCTCGGCAGGGGAGAGGGAAAGACGAAGAAGGGCGCAGAGCAGGAGGCGGCCTTGCAAGCCCTGGATGCGCTCGGCGACTAAATGCATCTCCGCTCCATCACGCTGAAGGGCTTCAAGTCCTTCCCCGCCAGGACCAGGCTCGAGTTCGGCCCTGGTGTGTCGGTGATCGTCGGCCCCAACGGCTCGGGCAAGTCGAACGTCACGGACGCGGTGCTGTGGGCGCTCGGCGAGCAGTCTCCGTTGGCGGTCCGCGGCCAGTCGATGAAGGACGTGATCTTCGCCGGGGGGCACGGAGTGCCCGGCGCGGGGGCGGCGGAGGTCGAGGTGGTGATCGAGAACGGGGATGGACGGCTCGAGGCCGACTTCGCCGAGATCTCGATCGTCCGTCGGCTCGGGCGCGACGGCGAGGGCGAGTACCGCCTGAACGGCGCCCGCTGCCGGCTCGTGGACGTGATCGAGGTGCTCTCCGACTCGGGGCTCGGCAAGGAGATGCACTCCGTCGTGTCGCAGGGCAAGGTCGAGCAGATCGTGCTCTCGCGCCCGCGCGAGCGTCGGCTCCTGATCGAGGAGGCCGCCGGGCTCGGCAAGCACCGCAAGCGCCGCCGGCGGGCGCAGCTGAAGCTCGACCGCACCGAGGAGAACCTCGCGCGGGCTCTCGACGTGGAGCGCGAGGCGCGCTCCCGACTTCGACCGCTGAAGCGCCAGGCGGAGGCCGCGGAGCTGCACGAGCGGCTCGAGCGGCAGACGCTCGAGGCGCGTCTCGAGCTCTTCCGCGACGCCGCGCGTGCGACGCGTCATACGCTCGCCGGGGCCGAGCAGCGGGTACGGGCCGCGCGCGCCGAGCGCGACCAGACCGAGCGGCTGCTCGGAGAGGTCGCGCGGCGGCGCGAGCAGGCCGAAGAGGCCTTCGCCGCGCAGACCCGCGACCGGGAGCGCCTTCAGGGCCGCCTCTACGCGGCGCGCTCGGCGGCGGAGCGGATCGCCATGCGTCTCGAGCGCGTGCGCGAGCAGGCAGCGGCCGCCGGGGAGCGGCGCGAGCGTCGCCTGCGCCAGCTCGAGGTGCTGGAGGGCCAGGCGAGGTCCGAGGCGCGGCTGTCCTCGGGGCGGGAGGCGGAGCGGATCCAAGCGATTGAGCGTGAGCTCGAGGAGCTCGAGGCGGGGCGCGAAGAGCGGCTCTCGGGCGAGCTCGCGGGGCTGGAGGCGGAGCTCGGCGCCGCGAGAGCGCGCGCCGCGGACCTGGAGCGCGCGGCGGCGGACCGGCGCCACGATCTCGACGCCGCCGAACGCGCCGCCGACGCCGCCCGCGCGGCGCGCCGGGAGGCCGAGCGCGCGGCCGACTCCGCACGCGGGCACGCCGCGGAGGCGGGCGCCCAGCTGGCCGCCGCAAACCGGTTCGTCCGTGGCGTCGCCGGATCGCGGGATGGCGCGCGCCCGCTCGCCCAGGAGCTCCGCGTCGAGCCCGGCTACGAGCCGGCTCTGGCCGCGGCGCTCGGACCACGGCTCACGGCGGGGATCGTCTCCGACCTCGCCGCGGGCGAGCAACTGCTCGACCGGGCGGGGCGCGACGGCGGGAGCGCCGTGATCGACGCCCACCCCGCCGAGGGGCCCGCATCCACGGACTGGCGCGACCGGGCGCCGGCCCCCGGCGCCGAGCCGCTGCTCGACCGGCTGCGACCCGAGGCCGGAGCGCGGAGACTCGCCGAGCGCCTCTTGCGGGGCGTCTGGCTCGTGGGGTCCTTCGACTCGCTCCCCGAGCGCTTCGACGGCGTCGCGGTGACCCGCTCTGGGCGTGTCTTCGACGCCCGTGCCGGCGAGCTCTCGCAGGCTCCGGCCGGAGGCTCCGACCGCCTGCTCGAGGAGATCGGGCGCCGGGACGAGCTCGTCGCGGCGTCGCAACTAGCGGTGGAAGAGGAGCGCCGCGCGGGCGCCGCCGTCGAGCAGGCGACCGCCGACGTCGCGAAGTCGGACGCCGCCCGCGACGGGACGGAGAGCTCGCTGCGCGCGGCGCTCCGGGAGGCGGCCGAGGCGGAGGAGGACGTTGGCCGCCGCGAATGGGTGATCGCCCGCCGGCGCGAGGCGCCGGATGAGGGGCCGGAGGCGGTGCGGCGCGCAGAGCTGCTCGGCGATCTGCGAGCGGAGCGTCGACTCGCCGAACGGGTCGAGCGCGAGCGCGTCGAGCGGGCTCGCGCCCTCGAGTCGCTCAGGAGCGGCGTCGACCGCGACGGACGCGTCGGCGCCGACGCCGACCGGTCGGCTCGGGCGCTCGAGGCCGCCCGGGAAGCGGTGGCCGGCCACCGCGACGCCCTGCAGGCGGAGCTCGACGCCGGCGCGCGGGCGGGAGAGGAGACGGCCGCGGCGCTCCGTGCCTGCGCGCACGAGGAGGCCGAGCTTCAGGCGCGACTCATGCAGACGAGCGAGGCGGTGACCGGCGCGGAGGTCGGGGCCCAGCAGGCGCGCGACGCCGCCGCCGAGGTCGACCGTGAGCTGGGGGCGATCGCCGGTCGACTCGGGCTGGAGGCAGAGCCGGCGGCGGAGCCGCTCTCCGCCGAGGAGCGCCAGTCGCTCGAGGCGCGAGTCGAGCGGCTTGAGCGCCGGCGCGAGCAGCTCGGCCCGGTGAACCCGCTCGCGAAGCGGGAGTACGAGCAGGCGGTCGAGCACGTCGAGGAGCTCGAGGCCCAGCGGCGCGACCTCGAGGCCGCGCTGGCCGAGCTCGAGAGCCTCATCAAGGAGACGGACCGCCGGATCCGCGAGGCCTTCGAAGAGACATTCGCCGCCGCGGCGAGGAACTTCGAGGACGTGGTGGAGCATCTCTTCCCGGGCGGCCGCGGCCGCCTACGGCTGGTGCGGGCCGACCAGACGCCGCGGCCGGTGATCGGCGGTGAGGCCCCCGCGGCCGAAGCCAGAGGCAGCCGAAGCGCCCGAGGAGCAGGAGCCCGAGACAGGAGTCGAGATCGAGGTCACGCCGCCCGGCAAGTCGACCAAGCGCCTGTCGCTCCTGTCCGGCGGCGAGAAGTCGCTCGTGGCGCTGGCGTTCATGTTCGCGGTCTTCCTCGCCCGCCCGTGCCCCTTCTACATCCTCGACGAGGTGGAGGCCGCGCTCGACGACATCAACATCGATCGTTTCCTCGAGCTCGTGAAGCGCTACTCCGACCGGGCCCAGTTCATCGTCGTCACCCACCAGAAGCGCACGATGGATGCAGCGGACACGCTCTACGGCGTGAGCATGGGCGGCGACGGGGTGTCGCGGGTGCTCTCTCGACGGCTCGGCGGCCGGGCGGTCGACGAGGCTGCTGCCTAGGCGTTACCGGACACGGTAGATCCGGTACATGCCGAGCCGGTTGTGCTCGCTGAAGAAGCAGACCATCCCATAGCGCCCCCGGCGCGGGAACCTGACCACATTGTCGTTCGTGGAACCCTGGCTGATCAGGCCCTGCACGTCGACGGGCTCGCCGGCGACGACGCGCTCGAGCGCCCTCTCGTTGGTGCCACGGAAGGCGCGCCCGATCTGCCTGTCGCTCACGCCCGGACGCAGCGGGAAAGCAAGCGCGAAGTGGAAGGTCGTACCGTCGTTGTCGACGCGAATGCTGCCGTTGCGAGGCAGGGTAGTCGGCCCCCTGAACGCGTAGTCGACCATCCGAATGCGCGCATCGGGGGTGGGCGCCCGCGCTCCGCTTTCGGCGCCGGTCGTAAAGGTCGTGATCACCCGCGACCTGCCGGCGAACGCGGCCGCCACGTAGGTCGTATTCGGCCGTAGGTCAACCGTGACCGCGCGGCTCGGCAGGACCGACGCCTCGATGAAGATCTGGCTGAGCGCAGCCGCGTCGTTGCGCGAGAGGGTCTGGCGCGCCTGATCGACACTCACACCCGCTCGCAACGTGGCCAGCGTCAACTCGCCTCTTCCGGTGAACGTGAAGCGCGTGGGGCCGGCCGCGATCGGTCCGGAGGGCTCCAGTGTGACGTTCCCGCCCGCGGCGGTGACCGCCACCGTCGGAACCGATGTCTGGGCGCCCGCGAGGGCCGCGGGAATCCCCAGAAGCAGTATCGCCCCCAAGGCCAGCCTGATTTTGCGCACCTGAGCCTCCTGATCGACAGCGATCGAGGCGACCCTCTCTCAGCGCCGACCGCGATGTCAAGTCCGACGCGACGATTTTCCGCCGTTCAGGCGAACGCCGGCATCACCTCGTCATGGATGAGCTGGAGCTGGCCCTTCGCGTCCGGCACGTCGACGTCCTTCTGGGCGAACGCCTTGACGATCGGCGGATCCGTGATGCACAGGATCATGTGGTTGACGCCGGTGGATTCGATCTCCTTGATCCTGGCGGTGCACTCCTCGGGAGTGCCGGCGATCGTGAGCTTCTCGGCCACCTCCGGCGAGGTCAGCTCGTACGCCTTGTCGAGCTCGCCCTTGCCGAGCGCCTCCACGATCGGAGCCAGGTCCGCTGGATCGATTCCGTGCCGCTGGAGCTGCTCGTCGGGCATCGAGGAGATGTAGAAGGCGACGATCGTCCGCGCGGTCCGTTTCGCCTCCTCGGCATCCCGGGCGCACGCGACGACGCACCAGGCGCCGATGTCGAGCTCCTTCCAGTCGCGGCCGGCGCGATCGGCGCCGATCTTGATGTTCTCCACCAGGTACTCGTAGGCCTCCTTCGAATAGCTGAGCGCGTGGTGGCAGCCGTCCGAGAGCTCGCCCGCCGCCTGGAACGACTTCGGCCCGCGCATGGCCCCGAAGATCAGCGGAATCCGCTCCTGCACCGGCCGGGCGAAGGTGAAGAGGCTGTCGTACTTGTAGAACTCCCCGTCGAAGGTGATCGTCCCCTCGTCTAGGAAGGTGCGCATCACGTGGTGCGCCTCCTTCACCCGGGAGAGCGGCTTCATCTTCTTCCAGTCCATCTTGTACTGGCTGAGCAGCCCGAAGTTGCCGATCGAGAAGACGCACTCGGTCCGGCCGCCCGTGACCTCGTCGAGAGTGGCGAGCGCCTGGACGACGTGGGTCGGCTCGCGAAGCCCGATCGGGGTGAGGTCGGGGCCGAAGCGGATGTTCTTCGTCTTGTCGGCCGCGGCCGCGAACAGCACCCACAGGTCCTTGTGCCAGGTCTCGTCGACCGAGTACACGGCGTGATACCCGAGCTCGTCGGCCTTCCGGATGGTGTCGATCGACTCCTGGATCGGATAGTCGGGCAGGGTCACGTAGCTGAACTTCATGCGGCCTCCTCGGCGTCGATCTCCTCGAGCAGCTCCTCACCGGACACGATGTCGTCGGCGAAGTGGTCGTGCATCCAGGCCAGGTGCTCCCAGCGACTGGCGACGATCCGCAGCGTGTCCCACGCCTGGAACTGCTGCTGCGGCGTGTGCTCGGACATGAGGCCCGGATCGACCTCGTAGATGTGGTCGAAGCGCATGACGACGTCGTCCTTTATGCGCCTCGCCTCCGGCGGCCTCTGCGCGGCGAGCCTGAAGCCGATCACCGCTCCCCCTCCTCGTAGGCCTGATCGAGCAGGTACTTGCCCGGGTTCATGACGTTGTTCGGGTCGAGCGCGCGCTTGAGCGTCTTCATCACCTCGAAGCCGCCGCCCAGCTCCGAGGGGACGAGATCCACCTCGCCCTCGCGGCAGGCGCCGTGGCACGCGGAGATCGAGCCGCCGTGCTCGATCGCGACCCGTGCGATCTCGCGCTTGGCCTCCACCCACGCCGCCCAGCTCTCGTCGTCCCACTGCATCTCCCAGATGCCGACGTCGATCTCGGTGAGGTAGTCCGCCCACGGTTTGAAGGCGCCGTTGGTGTAGGCGAACATGCCCCAGTCGTCGAACATGTCGAACCGCTCGCGCAGGTCGGCGACGATCGCATGCCACTTCTCGCGGACGGCGGGGAGCTGCGAGTAGAGGATCGAGGCGTCCTCGCAGTGCCAGCTCATCGGCACCACCTGACCGCTCCGCGCGCGGCCGTGCAGCGGCGTCGCGTAGCGGTCGTGGCGCGAGGCCCAGTCTCCCTGCGAGATCTCGTCGCCCAGGTACTCGCCGCCCGCCTCCTTCCCGATCCGCAGGATGCGCTTCGCCGAGGCCCGCACCTCGTCGGCGTTGCCGTACATGGCGAGCGCCACGACGGCCTTCACCGACTCCGGCTGGGGGATGTAGGCCTCGTCGTCGCGGCGAAGGTAGGCGAGCTTCCACTCGTCGAACAGGACGACGCCGGCGAGGGTCGCGGCGCCCGAGCGGGCGAGCTCGCCGGTGGCCTTCCATGCGTCGAGGTAGCTGGGAAACGCCCAGAAGGCCGAGAACTCGGCCTCGGGGCGCTTGACGAGCTCGAGCGTGGCCTCGGTGGCGATGCCGAGCGTGCCCTGGTGCCCCATGAACAGATGCTTCAGCTGGTAGCCCGTGGACGACTTGCGCACCTTCCGGCCGCCGCCGTCGCCTACGCGGATGATCTCCCCGGTCGGGAGCACCATCTCGAAGCTGATGACGAGGTCGCGGGTGTGCCCGTAGCGGGCGCCGATGAGCGACCAGCCGCTCGTCCCGATCCGGCCGCCGACGAGCGAGCAGGGGTAGGAGGCGGGGTCGTCCGGATAGATGAAGCCGTGCCTTCGGAGCTCCTCGGAGAGCTTCAGCATGTTGATCCCGGGCTGGACGGTCACCGTGCGATCCGCGATGTCGATCTCGAGGATCCGGTTCATCAGCTTCACGTCGACCATGATCCCGTGGCGAAGCGGCACCGCCCCGTCGGTCAGGCCCGTGCCGCCGGCGCGGGGAACGACGGGGAGGCGCTCGCGGTTGGCGAGCTTCACGACCTCGGAGATTTGCTCCGCGGAGGTGGGGAGTACGACGACGTCCGGTACGAAGTCCTCCCAGCGGTGCACCGGAAACGGCGACGGCACGCGCGCGCGGTTGAAGCGGGCCGAGCGGCCGGTGAAGACGTGCTCCTCGCCGCAGATCTGAACCAGCTCGTCGACGACGGCATCGGAGAGCGCGACGGTGGCCATCTCAGACCCGCGCCGCCTGCGCCACGAGCTCCATCAGGTCGACGACCTCGACGTCCTGCTTTTCGCCCTGCTCTGTCAGCGGCCGCTCGGACCACACGCAGGCGGACACGAGCGTGTCAATCTCGAGCGCCTTGGCGCGCTCCACGCGGCGCCGGCTGATCTCGGCGGTGAGGTCGGGACGCTCGATAGCGAGCCCGGCGCCCGCGCCGGAGCAGTACGACCACTGCGTTACGTGGTCGACGTCCTTGAAGGTGAGTCCGGGGATCGCGCGCAGGATCTCGCGCGGTTCCTGGTGAATGCCCTTGCGCTTGTTGAGGCGGCAGGCGTCGTGATAGGTGGCGGTCCGCTCGACCGGCTGCGTGAGCTCCAGCTTGCCCTCGCGGATGAGCTCGGCGACGAGCTCGACGACGAGGACGATCTCGAAGTCGTAGTCGTCGCCGAAGAAGCGCGGATAGTCCTCGGTGAAGGAGATGTAGTCGTGGGGGTCGAGGACAAGGATCCGTTTGGCGCCGACCTCCCGCCAGTCGGCGACGTTGTGCTCGGCGAAGCGCCGAGCCTGGTCTGTGTACCCCATCTCCGCCGCCGGGCCGCCGCAGCACCACTGCTCGCGCATGAGTCCGAAGTCGACGCCGGCCTTCCTAAGGACCTGCGCCACCGCCCGCGGGACGCTCGTGCGGTAGAAGGCCGCCTCGCAGTCACAGAAGAGCACGGTCTCCCCGCCCACCGGGAGGTCCAGGCCCTCGGCCCAATCGGCCACGTGCTCCTGCGAGACGGGCGTCCCGTTCAGGACCGGCTCGTTCCGCGCCTGGTCGGTGAGCTCGTTCCAGCGCTGCCAACCCGGCTGGTGGACCCCCTGCTCGACGGCGAGCGCCCGCATGGCCTTGACCAGATCGACCGTGCGGGTGCGGAAGCGGTAGAAGTCGCCGGTGAACAGCGTGTTCGGGCAGCGCAGCTCGCACGCCCCGCACTGGGTGCAGTGCACGTAGTCGCGTGCGACGTCCTCGATCGTGAGGTGCCCCTGGTCCATCGCCACGACGTTTGCGTGGAAGGCCGTTGGGGTGTGCGCCTCGTCCCGCGTGACCTGGGTGACGGGACAGACCTCGCGGCAGAACTTGTGGCCGGAGCTGTAGCAGTTGTACGCGGCGTTCCGCCACTCGGCGATGAACTCGTCCGTCGGGGTTTCTCGCGCCATCCCTCTCCTCTTGCCCGGCGGTTGTGCAGTGGGGCGACTCTAACCGACCGGTATAAGTGGCGGAATGGAGCAGAAGCCGGTGATCGGCCTCTCGATCAGCCTGCACGACTTCGGCGACTACGGAAGCGTCGGCTTCCAGCGCCCGGTCGCGCTTGCAGGCGGCGTGCCTGTGGCGCTCTCGCGGCTGGACGGATCCTTCCTCGACGACGCGCTGGACGCCTGCGATGGGATCCTTCTCGGCGGCGGGAGGGACATCGAGCCGCGCCTCTTCGGCCAGGAGCCGACGGAGCATCTCGCGGCCACGGAGCCCCACCGGGACGCCTTCGAGCTCGAGCTGGTGCGCCGCGCGCTCGACCGGAAGCTGCCGATCCTCGGCGCCTGCCGGGGCATCCAGATACTGAACGTCGCACTCGGCGGCACCCTCGTCCAGGACGTCAGCGTCAAGGCCGAGTGGGCCGAGCATCCCTCCGACCGCGGCTGGCGGGCCTGGAAGGAGGTCGAACGCGCCTCGCTCGCGGGGGAGGAGGCGGTGCCGCCGCATCCGCGCCATCCGATCGCGGTCGAGCCCGGAAGCCGCCTCCACTCTGCGCTCGGCGTCGACGAGATCGAGGTGGACAGCTTCCACCACCAGGCGCTCGACCGGGTGGCGCCGGGCCTCACCGTGGTGGCACGCGCCCCCGACGGCGTGGTCGAGGCGGTCGAGATGGACGGCGACGCGTACGTGCTCGCCGTTCAGTGGGAGCTGCAGGAGGAATGGAGGGTGGACGGGCGCTTCCTCGAGCCGTTCGCCCAGTTCGTGGCGGCGGCCGCCGAGCGCCGGTAGTTTCATGGCGCGCACCTGGCACGAGCTGTTCGTCACGGGCGACGATGCGCCCGCGTCCCAGTCCGACACCGAGGAGGAGCCGCAGCGGCGCGGGTTCTTCCGGCGACTGCGGGACAACATGTCGAAGACGCGCCAGGCGCTTCGGCGCGGAGCTCCAGGCCACCGTGTTCCAGTCGCTCGACGACGAGGCCTTCGAGCGTCTGGAGGAGACGCTGATCTACGCCGACGTGGGCGCGCCGACCACGGCGAAGATCGTGGAGCGGCTCGAGAACGAGGCGGAGACCGGAGAGCTCCAGGGTGGGGAGGACCTCTCACGGCGCTTGCGCGAGCTGCTCGCCGACACCGCGCGGGTGAACGGGGACACCATCCCGCTCACCGAGACCCCCACCGTGATCCTCGTGGTGGGCGTGAACGGCAGCGGCAAGACGACCACGATCGGCAAGATCGCCTGGCACCTCCAGAAGGAGCTCGGCCGATCGGTGCTGATCGCTGCCGGCGACACCTTCCGCGCCGCCGCCGCCGAGCAGCTCGCGCTCTGGGCCGAGCGCGCCGGCTGCGAATTCGTCCGCGGCAACCCGGGCTCGGATCCGGGCGCGGTGATCTTCGACGCGATCGAGGCCGCCCGCGCGAGCGGCCACGACGTCGTGGTCTGCGACACCGCCGGCCGCCTCCACACCCAGCAGCACCTGATGGACGAGCTCCGCAAGGTGCGCAAGGTCATCTCGGGCCAGGTCGCCGGCGCGCCCCACGAGACGCTCCTGACGATCGACGCCACCACCGGGTCAGAACGGCCTGCGCCAGGCGCTTCTGTTCCGCGAGGCGGTGGACGTGACGGGCATCGTTCTCACGAAGCTCGACGGCACGGCGAAGGGCGGCATCGCGCTGGCGATCGCCCAGGAGCTGGGCGTGCCGGTGAAGCTGATCGGGATCGGCGAGGCGCTCGAGGACCTGCGGCCGTTCGACCCGGACGACTTCGCCCGCGCGATACTCGAGCCGTGAGCGGGATGAGCGACGGCACCCGCCTGATCCGCGCCGGTCTGCCCGAGCCGGAGCAGGGAGCTCCGTTCCTGCCGGGTCCGGCGTTCGCCGGCCCCTTCCACCTCCAGGGCGAGGTCGCCACCTCGGACTGGAGCTACACGCGCTACGGCAACCCCACGTTCGCCCGCTACGAGGCCGCGCTGTCCGAGCTCGAGGGCGGCGAGGTGGTGGTCTTCGCCACCGGCATGGCGGCCGCGACCGCCCTGCTCCTCACCCGCCTTTCGCCCGGGTCGGCGGTCGCGATGGACAATGGCTGTTACCGCGGGGTCCGGCTGCTGGCGGAGGGCCACCTGGAGCCGCGCGGCGTGGAGGTGCGACTGGCCGCGCCGGCGGACCTCGAGGCAGCGGTGCGGGGCGCTCAGATGCTCTGGCTCGAGTCGCCGTCGAACCCGAAGCTCGAGGTCTACGACCTGGCGGCGCTGGCGGAGGCCGCCCGCGCGGAGGGCGCCGTCACGGTGGTGGACAACACGACGGCCGGCCCGCTCTACCAGAAGGCGCTCGACCTCGGCGCCGACTTTGCGCTGACCAGCGCGACCAAGCACCTATCGGGCCACGCCGACCTGATGCTCGGATACGTGGCCACGCGCGACGCCGAGCGCGCCCGAGCGCTGCGGGAGTGGCGCACCAAGGCCGGCTCCGTGCCTGGGCCGTTCGAGGTCTGGCTCGCGCATCGCTCGCTGCCCACGCTGGGGCTTCGGCTCGAGCGAGGCAGCGCGAATGCGCTGGCGCTCGCGGAGGCGCTGTCGGATCGCGACGACGTGACCGGCGTCCGGTATCCGGGCCTGCCCGGCGATCCCGGCCACGAGATCGCGCGCCGCCAGATGAAGGGGTACGGCACGATCGTCGTCTTCGACGTCGGCGGCCGGGAGCGCGCGGAGCGCTTCCTCGGGGCCGCCAAGCTGGTCACCGAGGCCTCCAGCTTCGGCGGCGTGCAGACCACGGCCGAGCGGCGGGCGCGCTGGGGCGGCGACAACGTGAGCGAGGGGTTCATCCGGCTCTCGGCCGGCTGCGAGGAGACCGCCGACCTCGTCGCCGACGTGCGGGGCGCGCTCGACGGGGTGTGACGACCCCCCTGCTCGTCACCGGCGGTACGGGCTACCTCGGAGGCGAGCTGCTGCGCCGGGCGCCGGCGGTCGGCACCTGGCACTCCCGGGAGCCCACGGCCCGCGGCGACTGGCTGCGGCTCGACGTGCGCGACGAGCCCGCCGTGCGACGCGAGCTCCGGCGCTTGCGCCCCGCGACGGTGATACACACCGCCTACCGCCAGGACGACCGCGCCGTGACCCTCGACGGGGCGGCCGCGGTGGCGGAGGCCGCGGCGGCGGTGGGAGCACGGCTCGTGCACGTCTCGAGCGACGTCATCTTCGACGGGACGAAGCCGGGCCCCTACACCGAGCAGGATCCGCCCAGCCCGATTACCGACTACGGACGGGCAAAGGCGGAGGCGGAGCGCGCCGTGCGAGCGGCCCACCGCGACGCGCTTGTGGTGCGCACGTCGCTCCTCTACGGCGGGTCTCGAGCCGAGCCGGCACGAGCGCCTGGCCCACGAGGCCGCCGCCGGCCGCGGCGACATGACGTTCTTCGAGGACGAGCTGCGCTCGCCGGTGCTCGTTGGCGAGCTCGCGAGCGCTCTGCTCGAGCTCGCCGCCCGCGAGGAGCGCGGGATCCTGCACGTTGCGGGATCCGACACGGTCAGCCGCTACCAGTTTGCCTGCCTGCTCGCCCGGGCCCATGGGCTGTCCGGCGAGCGGATCCGGCGGAGCAGACTCGGGGGCTCGGGCCCTGTACGGCCCGCCAACTGCGCGCTCGACTCGAGCCGCGCACGAGCGCTGCTTCGCGTCCGGCTGCACGGCGTTCTGGAGTACTCGGCCGGCCGTACAGCGGCGGCCGGCGGGCCGCCCCCGTAGGATCGGTTGCGAATGGACGAGTGGGTCTGGTGGATGATCGCGGCGGGGGTGCTCGCGGTCGGTGAGATTGCCACGGTCGGCTTCTTTCTCGGGCCGGTCGCGATCGCGGCCGTACTGGCGGCCATCGTCGCGCTGGTTGGCGGCGGCCTCGCGCTGCAGTGGACCGTGTTCGTCGCTGCCTCAATCGCGTCCCTCCTCGGGCTCCGCCCGCTCGCGCGCCGCCACCTGCGCACCCCCGCCCGGCTCCGCACCGGGACGGCGGCGCTGGTCGGCGCGCCGG
Source organism: uncultured Thermoleophilaceae bacterium (assembly GCA_963812915.1). Lineage (GTDB taxonomy): Bacteria > Actinomycetota > Thermoleophilia > Solirubrobacterales > Thermoleophilaceae > JACVRW01. Next base: position 194,695 of record CAWEXB010000001.1, read on the forward strand.
CTCTGGTGCTCGAGCGGGTCGACGTGAACGGCGGGCAGGTGAAGATCGGCGGCGAGGTCTGGAGTGCGCGATCCTACGATGAGGACGAGGTGATCGAGCCCGGCGCCCGTGCCACTGTCATGAAGATCGACGGCGCCACGGCGCTCGTCGCCGAATAGGAGGAAGTGGGTCTCGAATGGCCACCCTGATTGTGCTCATCGTCGTCGCCCTGGTGGTGCTGTTCACGCTGTGGCGGACGATCCGGATCGTGCCGCAGGCCCGCGCGGGGATCGTGGAGCGGCTGGGCCGCTACCACCGCACGCTGGACGCCGGCCTGGCGCTCATCGTGCCGTACGTCGACCGGGTAAAGCCGCTGCTTGACCTGCGCGAGCAGGTCGTCTCGTTCCCGCCCCAGCCGGTGATCACCGAGGACAACCTGACGGTGAACATCGACACGGTCATCTACTACCAGGTCACCGACCCGAAGGCCGCGATGTACGAGATCGCCGACTACATCTCGGGGATCGAGCAGCTCACGGTCACGACGCTGCGTAACGTGGCCGGCGGCATGACGCTCGAGGACACGCTCACCTCGCGCGACACGATCAACGCCGAGCTCCGCCAGGTGCTCGACGAGGCGACAGGCAAGTGGGGCATCCGCGTCAACCGCGTCGAGCTAAAGGCGGTCGACCCGCCGCCCTCGATCCAGGAGGCGATGGAGAAGCAGATGCGGGCCGAGCGCGACCGGCGCGCGACCATCCTGACGGCCGAGGGCGTGAAGCAGTCGCAGATCCTGACGGCCGAGGGGGAGAAGCAGTCGAGCATCCTACGGGCGGAGGGCCAGAAGCAGTCCGAGATCCTCCGCGCCGAGGGCCAGTCGAAGGCGATCGAGAGCGTCTTCGACGCCATCCACCGTGGCGACGCCGACCCCAAGCTGCTCGCATACCAATACCTTCAGACCCTGCCGCAGATCGCTCAGGGGGAGTCGAACAAGGTCTGGATCATCCCGAGCGAGTTCACGCAGGCCCTCGGGAGGCTCGGCACCGTGATCCCCGAGCCGGACGACCGCGAGCCGCCCGGTGCCTCGACGCCCTGACGGGGCCCAGTCTCACCCCGGTCGGTGGTCGACCGCCACGTCGAGGTGCTCGACCCGCTCGCCGATGCGGACGAGCAGGCGTGCGGCCTCGGCCTCGATCACCGGCTGCTCGGGCGTCGGGCCCGCGAATGCGCGCACCGCGTCCATCGATTCGAAGAACGTGAGCGTGAGGAATTCGACCTCGTCGCCCGCCTCGCGTGTGAGCACGTAGGCCCCGCGATAGCCGTCGATTTCGAGTAGGCCGGGCAGCAGATCCTCGGCGAGGAACCGCCGATACGCCTCCGCGTCACCGCGGCGGGTTGCGCCACGCCAGAGCCGGCCGATCATCCCGTCTCTCCCATCCGGACCTCCCTCAGTTCACGCCTGCCACGCTAGCCTCCCTCATTCATGTTCGACGCCCTCTCCGAGCGGCTCCAGGCCGCCCTCGACGACGTCCGCTCGCGCGGCAAGCTGACCGAGGACGACATCACGAAGGCGATGCGCCAGGTTCGCCTGGCGCTGCTCGAGGCTGACGTGAACTTCAAGGTCGTCAAGCAGTTCACCGAGTCGGTGAGGGAGAGGGCGCTCGGCCAGGACGTGCTCGAGTCCCTGAACCCGGGCCAGCAGGTCGTGAAGATCGTCGGCGACGAGCTCGCGGAGGTGATGGGCGGAGCGGGCCGCGACCTCGCCTTCGCCAAGCCGGGCCCCACCGTGATCCTGATGGCGGGTCTCCAGGGTTCCGGTAAGACGACCGCCTGCGCCAAGCTCGCCCGTCACCTGCGCGAGGAGCACGGCATGGACGTGGCGCTCGCAGCGTGCGACGTGTACCGCCCGGCTGCGGTGGACCAGCTGGTCAAGGTCGGCGGCCAGGCGGGAGCGCACGTCTACGAGCAGGGCACCGGGCGCGATCCGGTCGACATCGCCGAGTGGGCGCTCGACCAGGCCAAGCGGGACCGACGCGACGCACTGATCGTCGACACAAGTGGCCGGCTCCACATCGACGAGGAGCTCATGAAGGAGCTCGCGCAGATTCGCAAGCGTACGAAGCCGCACGACGTCCTGCTGGTGGTGGACGCGATGACGGGCCAGGACGCCGTGAACGTCGCGGAGCAGTTCGCCGAGACCGCGAACTTCGACGGGGTCGTGCTTACGAAGCTCGACGGCGACGCCCGCGGCGGCGCCGCGCTGTCCGTCAAGGCGGTCACCGGCAAGCCGATCCTGTACGCCTCGACCGGCGAGAAGCTCGGCGACTTCGAGCGCTTCCACCCCGACCGCATGGCGCAGCGGATCCTCGGCATGGGCGACGTGATGACCCTCGTCGAGAAGGCCGAGCGTCAGATCGACGAGAGCCAGGCGCAGGAGCTCGAGCGCAAGATTCGCAAGCAGCAGTTCACGCTCGACGATTTCCTCGATCAGATGAAGCAGGTTCGCAACATGGGCCCGCTGCAGAACCTGCTGCGGCTCATGCCCGGCGTCGGCCAGCAGCTCGGTTCGCTCCAGGTGAACGAGCGCGAGCTCGACCGTCTGGAGGCCATCATCCTCTCGATGACGCCCGCCGAGCGGGCGAATCCCTCGATCATCGACGGCTCGCGAAGGCGGCGGATCGCTCGCGGTTCCGGGACCACGGTGCAGGCGGTGTCCCAGCTCGTGAAGCAGTTCGGGCAGATGAAGAAGCTGATGCGCCAGATGTCGCGCGGGAAGATGCCGTCCCTGGAACAGCTCGCGGGCGGTCGCTAACCTCCCGCGCTCTATGTCAGTCCGAGTTCGGCTCACGCGTGTGGGCAGCAAGAAGAATCCGATCTGGCGCGTGGTCGTGGCCGACCAGCGCTCGCCGCGCGACGGCCGCTTCATCGAGACGATCGGCCGCTACAACCCGCAAACCGATCCCTCGACGATCGCGATCGACGAGGAGCGGCTCGAGCACTGGCTGGCCCGCGGCGCGCAGCCGACGGGCGCCGTGAAGCAGCTCATGAAGGCGCAGGCGAAGTCCGGCGGCCCGCAGGTCGCCGGCGAGGAGGCAGAGGCTGCGGCGGGTGCGGTGGCGGCTGAGCCCGCAGCGGCGCCGGAGGCCGCCGGGTCTACGGCGGCGGCGGCCGCGGCTCCATCCGGGGCGCCCGAGCCCGCGGCTCCGGAGGCCGGCGGCGCCGGCGGCGGCTGAGGGCGAGCCGGATTCCGAGGCGGCCGCGCGCGACTCGTAGTGGAGGAGCTGCTCGAATACCTCGCCCGGTCATTGGTCGACAAGCCGGACGAGGTATCGGTCGAGGCGTTCGAGGAGGAAGACGGGACGGTCGTGCTCGAGCTGCACGTGGCGGAGGACGAGGCGGGCAGGGTGATTGGCCGCGGGGGCCGCACGGTCGCCGCTCTGCGCACCGTTCTGAAGGCGGCCTCGGTGCGTCACGGCAACCGCGTGCTCGTCGACGTCGTCGATTGACCCTCGTAACCGCCGGCCGCGTGGGCAAGGCCCACGGCCGGGACGGGAGCTTCTACGTCGAGGGTGCGGATCATCCGCTCGTCGAGGGGACCGAGGTGGTGCTGGCGTCCCGAGCACACAGGGTCGCGCGGCGCGCGGGAGGTGACGACCGGCCGCTGATCCAGCTCTCGGGCCTCGGCGACCGGGACGCGGTGGCGCCCCTACGCGGGGAGTTGCTGCTGGTGGAGGAGGAGCTGGAGCGAGGGCGAGTGGCTCGCCGGCGGACCTCGTGGGATGCGAGGTGCCCAACCTGGGTCGGGTGCGAAAAGTGCTCGGCGGCCCGTCCTGCGACGTGCTCGAGCTCGAGGACGGCACGCTCGTGCCGCTCGTCTCGGACGCCATCGTGAACATCGACCCGGGCGCCCGCCGCATCGAGGTCAGGCTGGAGTTCCTGGGATGAGGATCGACGTCTTCACGCTCTTTCCGGCCTGGTTCGACTGGTTCCTCGAGCAGCGCCACGTTCGCAACGCGCTCGAGCTCGGCCACCAGCTCCGGCTCGCGGACCTGCGCGCCACGACACCGCTGAAGGCCGGCCAGGTCGACGACACGCCTTACGGCGGCGGCGCGGGGATGGTGATCCGCGTGGACGTGGTGGAGGCGGCGCTGCGTGCCCGCTACGGGAGCGACCCGCTCGAGTTGCCCGCCCGACGGCGGGTGATCGCGCTCGCGGCCGGAGGGGGCCGATTCGACGACGGCCTCGCCACCGAGCTCGCGGCCGAGCCCGAGCTCACGCTGCTCTGCGGCCGGTACGAGGGCTTCGACGAGCGGGTGCACGAGCACCTGGCGACCGACGTGGTCTCGATCGGGCCATATGTGATTTCCGGCGGGGAGCTGGCCGCGATGGTGGTATGCGACGCGGTGATCAGGAAGCTCCCGGGCGCTCTCGGACACGAGGAGAGCGCCCTCGAGGAGTCGTTCAGTGAGGCGCTCGAGGGGGCGCCCGAGTATCCGCACTACACGCGACCGTTCGACTGGCGCGGCCACACGGTCCCGGAGATCCTGCTGTCGGGCGACCACGCGCGCGTGCGCGAGTGGCGGCGCGAACGCAGCCGCGAGCGCGGCGCCCGGGATGCCTGAGGAGCGCGGGTGCTTCGCCCCACCGCAACCGCGAACGAGGCACCGCGGACGCCTGAGCACGCCTGGTGCTTCGCTACCATTTCGATCCCGCGCGACGGCTCCTGGGAGGTCGCGCCTCTTTTGTGCCTCCCGCGGGGTCGCCGACCGATCACCGCCCATCATGTCTCGCGTCATCGAAAGCCTCGAGCGCGCCCAGCTGCGCCGCGTGCCCGTCTTCCAGGCGGGTGACCGCGTTCGGGTCCACTTTCAGGTCGTCGAGGGCACGCGTCGCCGTACTCAGGTATTCGAGGGGATCGTGATCAGGCGCCAGGGCAGCGGCGTGCGGGAGACCTTCACGGTCCGCAAACAGTCGTTCGGGGTGGGGGTCGAGCGCACATTCCCGCTGCACTCGCCAAAGATCGAGCGGATCGAGGTGGCGGCCCGCGGCGATGTTCGCCGGGCGAAGCTCTACTACCTACGCGAGCGGGTGGGCCGCGGAGCGCGGGTGCGCGAGCGGCGCTGGACAGGCGAGCCCGAGACCATCCAGGCCGGCGCCATGCCAGCGGACGACGAGCCGCGGCCGGGAGAGGAAGAGCTGGCGGAGCAGACGGCGGCCGAGGAGCCGGCGGCCGAGGCCGCCGAGGCCGCCGGGGCCGCCGGGGCCGCCGAGGCCGGGCAGGCCCCAGCCGGGGCCGCCAGGCCGCCGAGGCTGGGGCAGGCGCCAAGCCGAGGCCGCCGAGGCCGCCGACGCTGGGGCAGGCGCCGAGGCCGGCGAAGGCGCCGCGGATGCCGAGACGGGCGCTGTCGCCGAGGCCGACGCCCCGGCCGAGGCTCGGGGCGGCGAGGCTGCGCCGGAGTCGTCCGAGCCGTCGCCGGCATCGGCAGAGACCGGCGACGAGGGCAAACCCGACGACGGCGCCGGGTCCTAGGGGCGGGACCCGGTCCTCGAGCGGGTGCAGGTGGCGCGGAGCAAACAGAAGACCACTCGGGGCTCGCTCTTCGAGCTGGTCACCATCGTGGCCGTCGCCCTTGGGTTGGCGCTCGGCATCCAGGCGTTCCTGGTCAAGCCTTTCAGGATCCCGAGCGAGTCGATGGTGCCAACCCTCGAGGTCGGCCAGCGTGTGCTGGTCGACCGCGTGAGCTTCCGGTTCGGCGACCCCGACCGCGGCGACATCGTGGTCTTCAAGCCCCCCGCCGGCGCCGACTCGAACGTTTGTGGCGTCGAGCACTCGAGCGAGAGCGCTTGCCCGACCCCCACGCCGCAGCGCTCGGACACGAACTTCATCAAGCGGGTCGTCGCTGTCCCCGGTGACCGGCTAACGGTGATCGACGGCGCCGTCTACATCAACGGCGACCGCCAGAAGGAGTCGTTCGCGCAGCTCGACTCGACGTGCGGGATCTGCAACCTGCGCCGGCCGATCACGATCCCCGAGGACCACTACTTCATGATGGGCGACAATCGCGGCGCGAGCGCCGACAGCCGCGAGTGGGGGCCGGTCCCGAAGGAGTGGATCATCGGCAACGCCTTCATGACCTACTGGCCGCCGGGCAGGATCGGGTTTCTCTAGCTCTCCCGCCCCGTCGCCCTCTGGTCGACGAAGGTCGCCGCGGCCGAGCCCACCACGCGCTTCGGGGAAGCGCTTCCATCTCCTTCGAACGCGTGGCCCTCCCGCGCCAAGTTCCCTCGTACAGACTCGCGGACCGAGCCACCGAGCCGTGAGCCCAACCCGCCGAAGGCCCCAACGCCCAGCCGAAGGCCCCTAGACCCGCAGCCAAACCGGAAACACGAAGGCGGCAGCAGCGCCGGTGCGGCTCCCGGAATGCGACGGCGACGAGCCGACCGCCGAAAGCGAGGGGTTCCCCGCACCGCCCCGACCTAGGCCCGACGGAAGGACGGGAGGGTCCCAATCGAGAGCGGCTAAAGGGTCCGTGACGCCTTCCGCCGTCGGCCGTCCTATGATCGGCCCCGATCGTGGGGAGATCGGGCACCGCCGAAACGCCGCCGTCGAAGCCGCCAGTTGACACCACGCCGCAGGTGGCGGGGAAGCCCCGGCCTCGCCGTCGCGCTTACAGCGGCCGTCGTCTATTCGCCTTCGATCGCGCGCTCGGTTGTCGCTTCGTGGCAGGGGCGGACGAAGCCGGGCGGGGATCGCTCGCGGGGCCGCTGGTGGCGGCAGCCGTTCTCTTCGACCTCGAGCGCTTGACCCTTTCCGACCGCCGTGCGCTCAGTCGGCTGAACGACTCCAAGCAGCACACCGCGGAGACCCGCGAGGAGCTTTACCCGTTGGTCCTTCGGGCGGCGGCCCGCTCGGTGATCGTCTCCAGATGTGTTGGGGTCATCGACAGCCGCGGGCTTCACAACACGAACCTGGAGGCGTTGCGCACGGCGTTGCTCGGCGTGGCCCGAGGAGGCGCCGTGTGCCTGGTGGACGGCTTCAGGGTCCCGGATTTCGGCTTCGAGCAGCGGGCGGTCATCGACGGCGACTGCCGAAGCGCGGCGATCGCAGGCGCCTCGGTGCTCGCGAAGGTCACTCGCGACCGCTACATGCGCCGGGCCGCGGAGCGTCACCCGGACTGGGACTTCGAGACGAACGTCGGCTACTCCACGCCCGAGCACCGCGCGGCGATCGCGGTCAACGGGGTCTGCGCGCTGCACCGCCTGTCCTTCCAGTCGATCGCCTACACACAGCTCGCGCTCGAGGGCTGAGTACTCGTCGCCGGCGGCGAGAGGGCTGGAGCGCGCGCCAGGGAGGGCTGACGCCCCGTGGGTGGCCGGAAGGCTCACGCGCGTCCGCGGTGGAGGGCCTGACGCCCGGCTGGCGCCGGATTGCAGACGCTCGGCTGGCGGCGGATTGCAGGCGGCCGGCTGGCGCCGGCTGTGGCGCCCGGCTGGCGCCGGGAGGCTGGACGCCCGGCCGGCGCCGAGCGGCTGACAGTCGGCCGATCAAAACGCTCCCTCCAAATGCTCGAGGCCGACGAGCCGTCCCGAGGGATCGATTTCGACGCCGATAGCGTCGAAGCGGATCTCTCGGGGCCGTGGACCCTGGAGTGCCCGCGCCGCGAGCCACTCTCGAGCCATGAGGCGCAGTCGCCGCCGCTTCCGAGGGCCGATCGCCGAGAGCGGCCCGAGCGGGCCGGGACCGCGCTTGGAGATCCTGGTCTTGACCTCACAGAACACCAGAAAGCGTTCGTTTCGCCCGACCAGGTCGAGCTCCCCGTGACGTGTTCGGAAGTTCGCCTCGACGATCTCGAAACCGCGCGCCTCGAGATGCTCGCGCGCGAGGCGCTCCCCAAGCGCCCCGAGCCTCCGCCTGGGGTCGCCCAACGGCCGTTCCGTGCCGTCCTGTCGGGCTCGCGGCTCCCCCGTTCCGTTCGTCGGCTCTGTCGCCATGGCCCGGGCGACGCTACGCGGCAAACGCGCACAAGTGTGCGACGTGTGTGACAGATCAGAACGTCACCGACCTGTCAGTCGAAAGTCACACAGTTGTCACGCTCGTCCGCCCACGAGTTGCCAAACACGCCGTAGCGTCGTCGTCCGTGCTCGCCGCCGTCGCCACCTTCGCCCTCGAGGGAGTCCGTAGTCACGAGGTGACGGCCGAAGTCGACGTGCGGCGTGGGCTGCCCATCTTCATGCTCGTCGGCCTGCCCGACCGGGCCGTTCGCGAGTCGCGCGAGCGGGTCCGTGCCGCGCTACTCAACTCGGGGCTCGACTTCCCGATGATGCGCCTGACCGTCAACCTCGCGCCCGCGCACGTGAGAAAGGCGGGTCCGAGTTTCGATCTCGCGATCGCGGTGGGGGTCCTCGCAGCGAGCGGACAGGTGCCGGGCGAAACGCTGAAGAATTGCGCCCTCTGCGGCGAGTTGTCTCTGAGCGGCGAGTTGCGGCCGGTGCGCGGCGCCCTCGCCGCCGCTCTCGGCGCCCGGCGTGCCGGTTACGAACGGCTGTTGGTCCCGGCCGCGAACGCCCCGGAGGCGGCGCTCGTCGAGGGCGTCGAGGTCTATGGGATCCCGACGCTGGCCCGCCTGGCGGACCTGCTTCACGATCGTTGGGCGCCGCAGCTCGCCGGGCCCGCGGTTGCGGACCCCGACGAGACGGGTGGCGGGCTGGACCTTGCCGACGTCCGCGGCCAAGAGGACGCCAAGCGAGCGCTCGAGATTGCCGCGGCGGGAGGACACAACCTTCTGATGATCGGCCCGCCCGGAGCCGGCAAGACGATGCTCGCGCGCCGACTGCCCGGCATCCTGCCCCCGCCGACGTTCGAAGAGGCGCTCGAAGTCACTCAGGTGCACAGCGTGGCGGGTGTGGGCAGCGGGCGGCTCGTCACCGAGCGTCCGTTCCGGGCGCCTCACCACACGACCTCTGCGCAAGGTCTCGTGGGTGGGGGCGCTCGACCGATGCCCGGCGAGATCACGCTCGCCCATCGCGGAGTCCTGTTCCTCGACGAGCTCCCAGAGTTCAGCCGTGCGGCCATCGACGCGCTTCGCCAGCCGCTCGAAGAGGGGCGGGTAGAGATCATGCGGGGGCAGCGGACGGTGGAGTTCCCCGCGAACGCGACGGTGGTAGCCGCATGCAACCGCTGTCCATGCGCGCGGCCTCCGGACAGCTGCAGCTGCACGACCGCCCAGCTCGGGCGCTACCTGCGCCGGCTGAGCGGACCGCTGCTCGACCGCATCGACCTCGTGTGTCAGGTGGAGGCGGTGCCACCGGTCCAACTCGTCGGCGACGGCGACGAGCGCCAACCACGTTCGGGGGCCGTCAGAGACCGCGTCCTCGCCGCGCGGGAGCGCCAGCAGGCTCGGCTTGCCGGCACAGGCGTCCTGTGCAACGCCGACATGGACGCACGACTGACGCGCCGGCAGGTGCGCATCGATGCGATCCTCGCCGCGCGGCTGCTTGCGGTTCGCGGAACGGCGGCCCTCAGCGGTCGCGCGCACGACCGCATCCTTCGTGTGGCACGCACGATCGGCGACCTCGACAGTCGCGAGCGGATCGCGGTCAGAGACATCGATGAAGCCCTCTCCTATCGCCTCGACGGCTCGGAGGCGATCGCCGCGTGATGCGTTCCGCCCCGCCCCGCGATGGGCAACCTTCGGCGGTGAGGGTCGCATGATCGACGCGTGCGACGGCTGCCTGCGTCGGGCGTTCCTCGTGGCGCACCTTGCCCCGCGGATAGCCGGCCTCCTCGACAACCCGGCACCGCGAATCGCAGGGCTGCTTGCCCTTCCGGACGACGCGTTCGTCGCGGCTGTTGCGGGTGACGGTCGCGATCGTGCGTGGGCTTTCCTCGATTCGTTCGAGGTCGAGGCGGCGCGCGAAGCGCTCGACCGCTCCGGGGTCATCGCCCTCTGTCGCCACGCGGGCGATTATCCGGTGCTGGTCCAGCAGCTCGCGGACCCTCCGGCCGTGCTGTTCGGACTCGGCGCCGCCGAGGCGTTGCGATCGCTCCGACAGGAGCCCGCGGTTACCGTGGTAGGAAGCCGGCGGGCGAGCCCTTACGGAAGCGAAGTGGCGTACGCGCTCGGCCGCGGGCTTGGCGCGTCGGGGGTTCCCGTCGTGAGTGGCCTGGCGGTCGGGATCGACGGCACGGCACACCGCGGCTGCCTCGACGGATCGGGCCTGACGCTCGCCGTGCTTGCGTGTGGGCCGGACGTCGTGTATCCGCGCAGCCACCGTCGGCTGTACGAGCGCATCCGGTCGGAGGGGCTCGTCGTGTCCGAGCTTCCACCCGGCACGCGGCCGTTCCGCTGGAGCTTTCCGGCCCGCAACCGGATCATGGCGGCGCTGGCTCGGATGACGGTCGTGGTGGAGGCCGCCGAGCCGAGCGGCAGCCTGATCACCGCCGACTTTGCCCGCGACCTCGGTCGAGCGGTGGCGGCGGTGCCGGGGCGCGTCACGTCGAGCGTCGCCCGAGGCACCAACGGCCTCCTGAGGGACGGCGCCGTCCCGGTGACGCGCACAGAGGACGTGCTCGACGAGCTCTTCGGCGTCGGCGTTCGTCGCCCGCCGCGAGTCGTCGAAGCCCGCCCCGAGCCGGCCGACCCGCGCCAGCGTGCAGTGCTGGAGGCGGCCGAGCGGTTCAGCTCGGTCGACGCGATCGCCCGCGAGATCAGCCTGAATGCATCCGATGTTCGCGCCGCTCTTGGCCGCCTGGAGGCCGAGGGCTGGCTTGTCCGCCGCGACCTTGGGGGGTGGGAAAGAGCAGCGACCTGACTACAACTCCTACGGCGGTCCACCGAGGTAGGGCCCGATTGACCTACACCTAGGATTCGCGTCGTGTTGATCCGCCACCACGACTCCGCGCGTCTGAATCAGCCGTCGTCCCGCCTCGATCTCCGGGGCGCACCGTGCGATCGTCTGGCCGTGCGCGTTCGGTGATGTCCGCGGGCCCAGGCCTCCGCGGCGGCCTGCCGCCGCGCGTCCTCGTCTATCGCGGGCTCGGACTCCGGCGGCGGGGCCGGCATTCAGGCCGACCTGAAGGCGTTCGCGCGGAGCGGCGTGCACGGCATGACTGCCATCACCGCCGTCACGGCGCAGAACACCAGGGCGGTCAACGCCGTCTATCCGCTCCCGCCCGAAGCCATCGTCGAGCAGGTGAGGGCCGTCGCCGAGGACATCGGGGTGGATGCGGTAAAGATCGGCATGCTCGGAAACGCCGAAACCATCGCCGCGGTGGAGCGGGCGCTCGACCTTGTGCCCGAGGCGCCCGTGGTGCTCGATCCGGTGATTGTCGCCGAGAGCGGCGCGCGCCTTCTCGACCAGGCCGCGGAGGAAGCCCTGCGGAGCGCTCTGGTGCCGCGAGTCACGGTTGTCACGCCGAACCTCTTTGAGGCCGCCGTCCTGGCCGGCGCCGCTCCGGAGGCCGAGCCGAATGCCGGGCTCGAGCCGGAGCTCCTCGCGCGGGCGATCTACGCCCTCGGCCCGCGCGCCGTGGTCGTCACCGGTGGGCATCGGGAGGAGGCCACCGACCTCTTCTTCGACGGAGAGCGAGTGGTCGAGATCCCAGGGATGCGCTATCCGGACGGGGCGTCACACGGCTCGGGGTGCACCCACTCTTCCGCGCTCGCCGCCCAGCTCGCGCTGGGCGCTGACCCGCTCGAGGCCGCCCGGCGCGCTAAGCAGATCGCTTCCGAGGCCGTGCGCGACGGCCTCCGCGGACTGGGCTCCGGCGCCGGCCCGGTGGATGTGTTCGGCATCGCCCGGCGCTGAGCCCAGGATCGGGCGCCCAGGGCGCGTGGCATAATCGAAGCTGCCGCAGCGCCGGAGGCCCTGCGGCCGACCATCGAGCCACTCGCGAGGAGAGAACCGATCAAGTTCCTGCGCATGAAGCCCGGTCATGGTGAGGTGTTGCTCGCCGAGGGCGATCCGCGCGTTCGCGAGGAGGAAGAGCGGCTCGTCGAGGCCTTCAGGCGCCAGCTGGACGAGGGGATGTGGGCGGCGGTACCGACCACCAACCCCGGGAGCGGCCGACGCGAGGCCCGGATGGTCAAGAGCTATGCGGACATCCCGCTGGACGCTGAGCGCGTGATCTTCTTCCCGCGCGCGTCCGGCGGCTGAGCGGGGCCGATGTTGTTGGCGCTGCTGGTCCTCGCATTGATCGCGATCGTGCTCGCCACGCCGATCGTGGTCCGCGCGGCGGTTCGCTGGCGCAGGCGCCGCGTCGACCGGACCGCGGCCGCCGGTCCGCTCGACCTCGATCTCTACGACCCCGGGCGCGAGCGCCGCGCCGAGCAGCGCGCCCGCGAGCTGCTCCGCTCGTGCGTCGACGCCGAGGACTGGGCCATGTACCGTGACCTCGGCTTCATCCGGGTCGCGGGCAGGCATGCGCGCCGACAGGCCGACCGCGCCGGCGGGCCGGCCTACGCTTACCTCGTCTACCCGCACAAGCCGATCGTGGCCTACGTTCCCGAGAGCGGCCAGCTGTTGACCGAGTACTGCGTCGAGTTCCCGGATCTCGCCGGCGGCGAAGGGCGCGCCCGCCTGCCCGCCTCGGACGACGTGCTGGCGAAGTGGATGGCGCTGACGTCCGACGAGGACCGTGTGATTCGGCGAGCGAACATGCACCTGGTCGGGCGTCAGCTCGATCCAGCCCGGCTGCGCCGCGATCTGTGGCGGCTTGCCGAGTGGGAGCGGCGCCGCCACCGTCGGCGCGAGCTCCCGCAGCGCGGCCGGTGAGCCGCGACCTCCGGAGCCGGAGCCGGGTCATCCTCGACGGCCCGGACCGGGCGCAGGCCCGCGCCTACCTGAAGGGCGTCGGATACGACGACGACGCGCTCCGACGCCCGATCGTCGGGGTCGCGAACACGTGGACGGAGACGATGCCGTGCAACTTCCACCTGCGCCGGCTCGCGGACAGGGTGAAGGAGGGGGTCCGGGCCGCCGGCGGCACGCCGATGGAGTTCAACACGGTGGCGATTTCCGACGGCATCACGATGGGCACGGAGGGGATGAAGACCTCGCTGATCAGCCGCGAGGTGATCGCAGACTCGATCGAGCTCGTCGCGCGCGGGCACATGTTCGACGCGGTCGTCGCCCTCTCCGGGTGCGACAAGACAATCCCGGGCTGCGTTATGGCGCTCGCTCGCCTCGACGTGCCGAGCCTGATGCTGTACGGGGGCTCGATCGCCCCCGGGCGCTGGCGGGGCCGCGACGTGACGATCCAGGACGTGTTCGAGGGGATCGGCGCCCACGCGGCAGGCGATCTCTCCGACGCGGAGCTGGCCGATCTCGAGGCTCACGCCTCCCCGGGGGCGGGCGCATGCGGCGGCCAGTTCACCGCAAACACGATGGCGATGGCGTTCGAGGTGCTCGGCATATCGCCGACGGGCAGCTCCATGGTCCCGGCCGAGGACGGAAAGAAGGGGCAGGTGGCCGAGGACTGCGGGCGCCTCGTGCTCGACGTCCTCGAGCGCGACCTGAAGCCAAGCCGCATCATCACAAGGGAGTCGCTCGAGAACGCGATCGCGGCGGGCGCGATGTCGGGCGGCTCGACCAATCTGGTGCTTCACCTGCTCGCCGTCGCGCACGACGCCGGCGTACCGCTCGAGCTCGAGGACTTCGACCGCATCGCCTGGCAGACGCCGCTCCTCTGCGACCTGAAGCCGGGCGGCCGTTACGTCGCCACGGACCTCTACCGCGCCGGTGGCGTGCCGCTCGTGGTCCGACGGCTGAAGGAGGCCGGCCTGCTGCACGGCGAGGCGGCCACGGTCACGGGCCAGACGGTCGGTGACGTGGCGGACGCGGCGGACGAGGCGGATGGCCAGGACGTCGTCCGGCCTGTCTCCGACCCGATCAAGCCGAACGGAGGGTTCGCGATCCTGCGCGGCAACCTGGCGCCGGACGGCTGTGTCGTGAAGCTGTCTGGGCACGATCGCGTGGAGCACCGGGGCCCGGCGCGCGTTTTCGAGCACGAGGAGCAGGCCTTCAAGGCGGTGATGGCGAAGTCGATCCAACCAGGCGAGGTCGTCGTCATCCGCAACGAGGGACCCGCGGGCGGTCCCGGCATGCGCGAGATGCTGCATGTGACCGCGGCGCTTGTGGGCGAGGGTCTCGGCGACTCGGTTGCCCTGCTCACCGACGGCCGCTTCTCCGGCGCGACCCACGGCTTCATGGCCGGCCACGTCGCGCCCGAGGCCCCGCGCGGCGGGCCGATCGCGGCCGTCCGCGACGGCGACACGATCGTCTTCGACGTGGCGGCGCGCGAGCTGAACGTGGAGCTGCCGGAGGGGGAGCTGGCCCGGCGCCTCGCCGACTATCGGCCACCCGCCCCGAAGTACGCGAGCGGAGTGCTCGGCAAGTACGCGAAACACGTGGGATCGGCGGCGGAGGGGGCCATCACCGGCTAGCGCAGGCAGCGGCCGTATTCTCATCACCGGTCCGACGGCGAGTCCCGAATGCCCGTCGGACGGCCCGTCCCCCTGCCCACCCGGCGACGGAGATCGCCGCCAGACCGGCTCTAGGCTTCCCAGCGGTGGCGGCCCCGGGCGACCTCGGCATCGACGGCTTCGAGTACGCGACTCGCACGGTGGGGGCCACGAGGTATCGCCCTGGAGTTGCCGGCGCGGGTCCGGCCGTCCTGCTCTTGCACGGCTTTCCGGAGACCCACTACTGCTGGCACCGCGTCGCTCCGGTGCTCGCTGGGCGGAACACCGTCGTGGTGTGCGACCTCAAGGGCTACGGCGAGAGTCGCTCCGCGTCCGGCGGCCCTCTGGGCGAGGGCTACAGCAAGCGCGAGATGGCCGCCGAGCTCGTCGAGCTTATGGCGCAGCTCGGGTTCGAGCGCTTCTCGGTCGTCGGACACGACCGAGGCGGTCGTGTCGCGTACCGGATGGCGCTCGACCATCCCCAGTGCGTCGAGCGTCTCGGCGTCCTCAACATCGTCCCGACCGTGGATCAGTTCGAGCGGATGGCGGGAGAGGCCTCGCTCGACTACTACCCGTGGTCCTTCCTGGCGCAGCCGCCACCTTTCGCTGAACGCCTGGTGGGGGCCAGCGCCGAGTACTTCCTGCGCCACACGCTGAGCTCGTTCGCAGGCGCGCCCGACGCCATCTCGTCCGCGGCCGCCGAGCGCTACCTGCGAGCCTTCACCCCGGAGGTCATCTCGAGCATATGCGCCGACTACCGAGCGGCCTTCCACATCGACCGGCCGATGGACGCCGAGGACCGGAGGCGGGGGCGCAAGGTCCGCTGTCCGGTCCTCGTGCACTGGGGGGCGGATGAGGGCTCCTTGTCGGACGGTCCGCTGCGCGTCTGGCGACGCTGGGCCGAGGCCGTCGAGGGGCGCCCATTGCCGTCCGGCCACTTCGTCCCGGAGGAGGCGCCAGAGGAGCTGGTCGCTTCGCTGCAGAGCTTCCTGGGCGGGGACGGCTGAGCCCAGAGACGGCGTGGCCGCCCGCCGTCCGTGAGCCCGGCGACATCCTGCAAAGGGGCTACAAGGCCCCGCGACGGGGCCGCAGCCGCTCGAAGAGCGAGCCCGCGACCGACCGGTCGAGGTGGCGCACGCGGCCGGTGCGACCGGAGCCGACCGCCAACTCGAACGAGGCCAGCCGCGCGCGGCGCTGGAAGGGCGAGACGCTCAGCCCGTGCTCCTGCAGGCGGTCGATCCGGGCGAGCAGGGTGCGGCGGGCGAGCAGCCGCCGACGGATCACGATGCGTCCCCCGTCGAGGCGCCAGCCGGCCGCGCGCCAGCGGAGCAGGCCGTCGAGGCCGCCGAGCAGCGCCAGCGCAGGGATGACCGGCCACGCCCACGGCAGGAGCAGAGTGACCGCCCCGCCCGGCACGGCCGCGGCCAGCGCCGCAGGCAGCGCGTACCTGCGCCGCGCCCGCCGCGGCGGACGCTCCAGCGGACCCGGGTCGGCGGCCACCCCGGGGACGAACTCCTCGAGCAGCGCCTGTGCGTCGGAGGTCCGCAGCAGCGGAACGAGCGTCTGGGCCGCCGCCCCCTCGGATCGGTAGCCCGCGGTCTCGACGCGCAGCGAGGCGAGCCCGAACGGCCGGCGCAGGAGGCTCTCGACGATGTCGACCGCGTGTACTCGCGCCAGCGGGATACTCGCGGCGCGTCGCTGAAGGAGCCCGCGACGAATGCGCAGTCGCTCGCCGTCTCGCACCAGGACGAACCCGCTGAAGGCCACGATCGCACCCAGGAACGAGAGCAGGAAGGCGGCGGCCGTCAGGCCGGCGACGATCAGCGCGATCCCGCCGGCGTCGCCGGGAAGGCGGTCGATCAGGCGCTCCCCGCTCTCGCCGCGAAGCAGATCGTCTCCCGCGGCGGCCAGGCCGCCCACCACCGGCAGGATCACCCCGATCTGCGGCGCCGTGATGGCCGTGACCAGCAGCCCCCCGAGACCGAGACGCCACTCGGGCAGCTCCAAGGCGACTGGATCGGGAAGCCCGGCCACGCTCCGCAGCTCGCGCGCCGCGACGTCCGAGACCGCCCGCAGCACGATCTCTCCGCCCGAGCCACCGCCCGCTGTCTGGACGTGCAGCTCGTGGACGCCGAACAGGCGCTGGATCGGTCCCTGGGCCGCGTCGATCGCCTGGATTCGCGCGATCGGGATCGTGGTCTCGTCGGGGGAGAGGACGCCGCGGCGGAAGTGCAGCGCCTCGCCCGAAACGCGGTACGTGGTGTTCGCCCAGCGCACGTAACCGGCGGCCAGGGCCACCCCCACGCCGCCGAGGCCGATCGCAAGCGCCAGGGACGAGGACATGCCCCCCGACCCGCCGCCCACCAGCAGACCGACGACCGCGGCGAGGGCGATCTCGCGCAGGTTGTCGAGCGCCGCGAGCACGATCTCCGCGGCGTGGAGGCGACGCGGAGAGGAGAGGTCAGAGCTCATCCGGTCGGCGGGCGAGCAGTGCGATGCGGTCTCGGATCGCTGTGGCCTCGCCCGGCCGCAACGCGGGGATGTCGTTCGAGCCGGCCGCAGTATGGACGGCGACCGATCGGAGGTCGAAGAGATCCCCGATCACCGTGCGCCGGGTGTCCACGTGCTGGACGCGGGTCATCGGGATCAGCGTCCGCGTGACCACGACGGCGCCGCGCAGCAGGTCGAGCTCCTCGTCGCGCACCTCGTACCGCCAGGTGCGCCAGCGGAGCAACGGGAAGACCACGCCGCCGACCACGAGCACCGCGAGGGCCGCGGCACGGAGGCCCCAAGCCAGCGCGTCGGGCAGATCCGACGACAGGGCGCCCGCGGCGATCAAGCCGGCGATCGCGGCCGGCACGGCCCACCCCAGCGAGCCGAGGACGAAGTAGCCGCGCGCCTCGCGCGGCAGGCGCTGAGTCGGCTCGGGGGTTGCGGCCGGCACCGAAGGGGAAGCGGCTCAGGCCACCTGCGACTCGCCCGCGACCGCCTCCTTCTCCTCCGCGCGGCCGGTCTCGGCGAGGAAATCCATCACCAGGTCGTTGAAGGCCTGCGGACGCTCCGCCATCGGGATGTGACCGGTGTCCCTCATCACGACCTTTCGGCTGTCGGGGATGAGGCGCTCGAACTCGTCCGCGTCCCGGACGGGAATGATCGCGTCATTCTCGCCCCACACGATGAGGGTCGGCACGCGAACCTCCGGTAGGCGCTCGCGGAAGTCGTAGTCGAGGCTCGCCCGCAGGGCGTCGTCGAAGCCGGGCTTTCCCATGCCCTTGAAGAAGCCCTCGTATGCGAGATCGGGCTTCAGCAGACGCGGGTGGCGGGCCACCATCGCGAGCGAGAGGTGCCGCGACAGCGGGCGCGCTGCGAGCTGGCGGTGGCGTGGCGCGCTGTAGGTGGCGACCGCCACGGCGACCCGTCCAGCCGTCAGGATCGGCGCTCGGACCGTCGCAGCGCTCGAGATGCCGGCGGCCGAGACGAGCACCAACCGGGACACCCGAGCCGGGAACTGGATCGCCACCTCGGCCGCGACGTAACCACCCATGGAGTTGCCCACAACCGCCGCCGAGCCGAGGTCGAGCCGCTCGCAGAAGGCGTCCACGAAGCGCCCGTAGCCGGGGATCGTGATGCGATCGCGTGGCTCGGGGGTGAGCCCGAAGCCGGGGAGGTCGAGGGCCAGGACGCGCCGCTCGTGCGCGACGCGCGGGAGGTTCTCGAGCCAGTTCTGCCATTGGCCGCCAAGACCGTGGACGAACACGACGGGCTCGCGCGCGCCCGAGCCGAGGTCGACGTAGTTGACCGGCGTCCCGTCGATCTCGACGGTCCTCAGCTTGGTTCGCCAGTCGATCGAGCGCCAGCCCGGGTCCTCCGTGGCGCCGTAGCCGTAGTCGGCGTACCGGTGGCTCCAGGGCGATGCGGGCCGCGCGGCCGGGGGGAGAACCCTGCGTTGCATGCGCTTACTGTACGAGGACGTGGCTCACGTCGCCCTCGATATCGACTCGACGCTTCACCACTACTGGGACCTCCTGCAACGAGTCGTCCAGGAGCGCTACGGCATCGAGCTGCCGTATGAGGAGCAGCGCGAGTGGGGCATCACGGCCATCGAACGCGACGCCCTCGTCCACTGCGTCGAGGAGACTCATTCGGATGCGAACATCGCCGCCGGCGTGCCCTACCCGGGGGCGGTCGAGACGGTTCGGGCGTGGCACGGCCGCGGACACTGGATCCACGTGACGAGTCACCGTCGGAGCGCCAGCGCGGCCGCGACGGCCGCCTGGCTTCGGTCGATTGGGATGCCCTTCGACGATCTCCATTGCTCGTTCGACAAGGTGAGCCGCTGCGTCGAGTTGGGCATCCACGTGCTGGTCGACGACAGCCCGGTCAACATACGTCGCGCCCGCGACGCGGGGATCGTGCCGGCGACGATCCTGCACCCGTGGAACGAGGAGCTGGTGGAGCGGGACGGTGTGATCGGCGCAAGCGACTGGGACGGGTTGCGCGCGAAGCTCGACCCGGTGCTCGAGCGGATCGGCTGATCAGCCCGCGTAGCCGAAGCGCTCCAGCACCGGGATCTCGTGGATCTGCGGCGGCTGAAGATGATCCCAGAGGATCCCCGGGGGGCGCCCGTACGCGCCGTCCACCTCGATCACCGCACGGGGGGTGGCCACGAGGTTCACCGGGATGTCGTGGCGTGTCATGAGCAGGTTCTCGCGCAGGATCTGAATGGGGTGGACGGTGGTGGCGATCACCGTGCGGCGGTCGATCTTCCCGCTCTCGCGCAGCAGCCCGTACTCGAGGTCCGAGAAGCCGCCGCCCTTGCCCACGCGCGCTCCCTTCAGGTTCACCGCCACCGAGCCGGTGAGCACGAGGTCGAGCTCTGGAACTTCGTCGAGATCGATCACCTTGCCGTACCGGAGCGCACCCTTGATGGTCGCCGCCTCGCGGCGCTGCTCGTCGGAGAGCTTGCGCGGGTCGAGCAGCCGGAAGGGATGCTGGTCGCGCAGCCGCGGCACCGCCATCACGAGCAGCTTGCCCTGGACGAGGGCGACGCGGCGGGCGTGGGTCTGCGGCGAGTCGGGGTTTGCCTTGAGGGTCTCCGCGTTGGTCCAGGCGGGGTGCCTCGCAAGCCGCTCCGCCGCCCCCTTCGCACCGGCGAAGTTCGGGATCCTGCCCTCGGCGCCCGGGAAACGCGCCACGCCCTCGCGCTCCATGGCACGCCATACGTCCTCCCGGACCTCGTCCTTGGAGCGCATGCGGGCGGCATCGTAGCTCCGCCCCTGCTTGAATCGGCTGGATGCCGGAACCGAGGCCCGCGGCCCTCTCCACGCAGGAGAACGCGCTCGAGGAGCGGGCGCTCGTGCCCGCCGACGACCTCAAGCAGCACCTCGCCGGCGTCGAGCCCGAGCGCCGGCTGACCGACTGGGGGCGCTCCGAGCGGATCGAGGGGCTCCTCGACCGCACCGCGGCGGACTTCTTCTACCGCTACTGGTTCCGGGCCGAGGTCGAGGGGATCGCGAACGTCCCCGCCACTGGGGGCGCGCTTCTCGTCGCGAACCACGCCGGCGCCCTGCCCCCGGACGCCGCGATGATCGCGAAGGCGATCCGCGAGGAGCACCCGCATCCGCGTCCGCTCAACATCACGGTCGAGCACTTCTTCAAGGGCTATCCGGGCTTCTCGATGCTGATCCCGAAGATCGGCTGCGTGCCCGCGCATCCGGCGAACGTGCAGCGGCTGCTGTACGACGAGGAGCAGCTGGTGCTCGTCTTCCCGGAGGGGCGCAAGGGCACCGAGAAGGTCTACAAGGACCGCTATCGCCTGCGGCGCTTCGGGCGCGGCGGCTTCGTCGAGGCGGCCATGCGCGCCCGCGCCCCGATCGTTCCGGTCTGCGTGGTCGGGGCGGAGGAGGCGGCCCCGGTCTTTGCACAGGTCGGGCTGCTGAAGCGGCTGACCGGACTCCTCTACTTTCCGATCACGCCAACGTTCCCGCACCTCGGGCTCCTCGGAATGCTCGCCTACCTGCCCGCCAAGTTCAAGATCCGCTTTCTCGACCCGGTCTCGTTCGACGAGGAGGGAATGAACGAGGACAAGGCTCTCGTGCAGACCGTGGCCCACGACATCCGCGCGCGGATCCAGGAGGGCCTGTGGGACATGCTCGCCAAGCGCAGATCGGTCTGGTTTGGTTAGGGCGCCCATGCACTCGAAGCGCGTACTCGTCACCGGGCTCTCCACCTACTGGGGCGGCCGACTCGCGCAGGCGCTCGAGGCGTTCCCCGAGGTCGAGGCCATCATCGGCGTGGCCGCCGACGAGCCACAGGTCGAGCTGGAGCGGACCGAGTACGTGAAGGTCGGCGCCCAGCACTCGCTTCTGCGGCGGGTGGTGGAGGCGGCCGAGATCGACACGGTGGTCGACACCAGGCTCGTGGTCGACTCGGCCACGACCTCCCTCGCCAAGGCCCACGAGAACAACGTCATCGGGACGATGAACATCCTCGCCGCGTGCAGCGGGGCGGACTCGCCGGTGCGCAAGGTGGTGTTCAAGTCGTCCACCCACTTCTACGGCTGCGAGCAGGACGACCCGGCCTTCTTCGACGAGACGATGGACCGCCCGCACCCGCCCCGCACTCCGATCGAGCGCGACATCGTGGAGGCCGAGGCATCGCTGAGCGAGTTCGCGGAACGCAACCGGGAGGTGTCGGTGACGATCCTCCGCTTCGCGAACGTGCTCGGACCCGACGTCCGCACCTCGCACATCGACCTGCTCTCGCTTCCGGTGCTGCCCATGATCCTCGGCTTCGATCCGCGCTACCAGTTCGCGCACGAGGACGACGTCGTGCACGCGCTCGAGCACGCCGTGAAGCACGACGTCCCCGGCGTGTTCAACGTGGCCGCCGATGGCGTGCTCGCCCTGAGCGAGGTCGCAGGGCTGTTGCGCAAGCCCTACGTTCCGCTCCTCCCGCCCTGGGGGACCGGCCTGGCCACCGCGGCACTGCGCCGCATCGGGCCGAACATCCCGCCGGAGATGCTCGCCCAGCTGCGCTTCGGCCGCGGGGTGGACAACCGCCGCTACAAGGCCGCCGGCTTCCACTACCAGTACACGAGCCGCGAGACGGTCCTGGCGCTCGCGGAGCACCTACGTCTGGAGCCAATCGTGCGCGGCGCCCGAGAGCCGTACCGCTACGAGCGCGAGGTGGAGGAGTTCCTGCGCTGGAGCCCGCACGTGCGGCACGCGCGCGATCGGCGAATCGGCCTCACCCGCGAGCAGCTCGCCGAGCTGCGACGGCTGCTCGCGGGCTACGCCGAGACGGCGGGCAGCGAGGGCGATGGCGCGGCCGAGCACGACCGTCTCGCCGCCGCGGAGGAACGAGCGCTGGCGGCCGAGCGGGCGGCAGCAGAGGCCATGGAAAGGGTGGCGCGGGCCGAGCAGCGCGCGAGCGAGGCCGCGGAGCGGGCCGCCCGGGTCGAGGAGACCGCCGAGGCGCGGGCCCAGCGGGCGACCGAACGCGCCAAGAAGGCCGAGCGGCGCGCCGCGGAGGCGGCGCTCAAGGCGACCGAACGGGCGAAGAAGGCCGAGCGCCGCGCGCGCCAGGCGGCGGACGAGGCGGTTGAGCGCGTGTCCCGCGCCGAGCGCCGCGTCGAGGCGGCGGCTGAGCGGCCCGAGCCGCAGCCGGAGGCGGAGCCCGAGGCGCAGGCGGCGGCGCGGCCTGAGCCGCGGCAAGCGGCGGGGCGCGAGCCGCAGCCCGCGCAGCCCGATCCACGCCCCCTCGCGGCCTCGCTCGGTCACTACGACGACCTCCCCGCCGAGGAGATCATCGCGCTGCTCGCCTCGCTCGAGCCCGCCGACCTGAAGCTGCTGCTCGACCACGAGCGTCGTCACGCGGGCCGGGAGCGCGTGACCCAGGCGATCGAGTCCCAGCTGGCGCGCCGCGGAACGCGCGTCTAGACCGCCCGTCCCGGGCGTAAGCCCCGCAATGGGGCCCGTTGCGCCCCCGCAATGGGGATCTCAGTACCTGTTCTTTCGCCGCACACTTCCCTAAACTGGTGTTCTCGCGGCATGAGGCACCGGTCACTCACCCTGGTCGCCGTGCTCCTTGTGGCCCTCGTCGGGGGCGCGGTGGCGGCGTACGCGTACGACTCGTCGCGCGACGACGTGATCGCGGAGGGCGTGACGATCGCGGGCGTGCACGTCGGCGGCATGCGGACCGACGAAGCCCGAAGCGTCGTCATCCGGCAGCTGAAGCCGGCGCTCGAGCAGCCGATTCGCGTCACCTACAGGCGCAAGCGGTTCAACCTCTCGGCGGAGGACGCCGGCGTCCGAGCCAACGTCACGGCGATGGTCGACGAGGCCCTCGCCCAGAGCCGCGAGGGCAGCATCTTCAGCCGCGTGGCCCGCGACCTCACCGGCGGTGAGGAGAGCGCGCAGGTGCCCGCCCGGGTGAGCTACTCACCGGGGGCCGTCAACGGGCTGGTGCGGCGGGTCTCTCGTGGGGTGAATCGCCCCGCCCGCGACGCACAGCTCGACTTCCCCTCGCTCGAGAGGGTCAAGGAGCGGACCGGGATCAAGGTGGAGCACGCCGATCTCGAGCGGCGCATCGAGCAGGCGCTCACCGTGCCGGGAGTGGACCGTCGCGTGCAGGCTCCCACCAGCGTGATCCAGCCCAAGGTCACCCGGGCCGAGCTCGCGGCCAAGTACCCAACCCTGCTCGTCGTCGACCGGGGCAGCTTCCAGCTCAGCTGGTACGAGAACCTGGAGCTGCAGCGGGCGTACACGGTGGCGATCGGCGCCGTGGGCTTCGATACGCCGGAGGGGATGTACGAGATCCAGAACAAGGCCGTGAACCCGGCGTGGAGCGTCCCCGACAGCGACTGGGCGGGCTCCCTGGCCGGCACCGTGGTTCCGGGCGGCGTGCCCGAGAACCCGCTCAAGGCCCGTTGGCTGGGCATCTACGACGGCGCCGGCATCCACGGCACCGATCAGACCTACTCGCTCGGCACCGCCGCCTCGCATGGCTGCGTCAGGATGGCGATCCCGGACGTGATCGAGCTCTACGACCAGGTTCCGGTCGGGGCGCCGATCTACATCGCCTGACGAACTCCCCTTGACTTAGCCCGCCGGGCGCGGGAGCGTCTTCCCGGACCAGCGAGAGGGGAGGATCGAGGATGGCGGAAATGGGCGTATTCATCGGTTGGGGCGACCCGATCCGGGGCCGTGAGGCAAAGGGACTCGAGGTCTTCCAGGAGTCGGTGGAGTACTGGGGGCGCCTCCAGCAGGAGGGCCAGATCGAGAGCTTCGAGGTGGTGCTCCTCTATCCGCACGGCGGCGATCTCCAGGGCTTCGCCCTATTGCGCAGCAGCGGCGAGTCGCTTGACGCGGTGAGGGCGAGCGACGAGTTCAACCGCCTCATGGCCCGCGCCGGGCTCGTGGTCGAGGGGCTCGGCGTCGTGTCGGCGGCGCTCGGGGCCAGCCTCGGCCCGCAGGTGGAGCTGTATCGGCAGGCGATCGCCGAGATCGGCTGACGGGCGGCGCGGGGCTATAGCTCCGCGCCGATCTCGGCGACCGGTATCTCCTCCCACCCGCGCTCCTCCAAGAGGGTCTGCCGTCCCGTGTGTCGAATGCAGAGCGTGCCGATGAAGACGCCCCGTTCACGCCTGCGAAGGACCGCGTACCACATCGTGGAGGCGTCGCTCGGGCCTTGGATCGGGTGCCAGGGCGCGACGGGCGCCTCGTGCTCGTCGACAAGGCCCGCGTCCGCGAGCTGAGACCGGGTCGCGACCCTTCCGTCCCGAGTGTTGACGAAGAAGACACCCACTCCTGCAGAGGCTAGATGGAAGTCGGCGCTCGTCCGCTTCGACGACTGGCAGCGCTCACGCGGCATGGCCGAGAAGACGCGGCGCGCCTACGGCGTGGATCTCGCCCAGCTCGCCGAGTGGGCCGCCGGCCGGGAGCTTCCGCCTACCGAGCTGACCCACCGGCACCTGCGGCTGTTCGCGGGCTCGGTGTCGGAGCGCGGCGCCGCCAAGTCCACCGTGGCGCGAAAGCTCGCTGCCATCCGCACCTTCTACCGGCAGCTCGTCGAGCGTGGGGAGATCGAGGCGAATCCCGCGGAACTGGTGGCCACGCCCAAGAAGGACTCGTACCTGCCGCGGGTGCTGCGGCCGGCCGAGGTTGCGGAGCTGCTCGAGCGCATCCCCGCCTCGTCGCCCCTCGATCTTCGCGATCGCGCCATGCTCGAGCTCGCGTACGCGGCGGGTCTTCGCGCCGAGGAGCTCGTGAACCTCGACGTCCACAGCCCCGACCCCGATGCGGAGGAGGTCCGGGTGGAGGGAAAGGGGAGCCGAACCCGCGTCGTGCCGGTCGGCGAGCACGCGTGGCGCGCGCTCGAGCGCTACCTGGCCCGCGGGCGACCGGCGCTCGACAGGGGCGAGCAGCAAGCGCTCTTCCTCTCCAAGACGGGCCGGCGACTGTCGACCGCCGACGTCCGGCGCCGCCTCAAGCTGCAAACGCGCCGGGCAGGGGTGTCGCCGCACACCCTGCGACACTCGTTTGCCACCCACCTGCTCGAGGGAGGGGCGGACCTGAGAGCGATCCAGGAGCTGCTCGGCCACGCCTCGATAGGCACGACCCAGACCTACACTCGGGTAGAGTCGAGGCGCCTGAAGCGCGTGTACGCACGCGCTCATCCCCGCGCATGACGTAAAGGCCCTCTTGGCGACGAACCTCAAGGCGATCGAGCTCAAGGATCTCTGGCGCCGCTACAAGGACGAGGGGGACGAAAAGGCGCGTGAGCGCCTGGTGCTCGGATATGCGCCGCTCGTGAAGTACGTGGCCGGGCGGATGTCCAGCGGGCTGCCCTCCCACGTCGAGGAGGCCGACCTCATCTCCTACGGCCTCCTCGGCCTGATCTCCGCGATCGAGCGATTCGAGCCCGAGCGCGAGATCAAGTTCGAGACCTTTGCGATCACGCGCATCAAGGGCTCGATAATCGACGAGCTGCGCTCGCTCGACTGGGTGCCGCGGTCGGTGAGGACGAAGGCGCGCGAGATCGAGAAGGCAAACGTCAAGCTGGAGCACGAACTGCACCGCGCTCCCACCGACCAGGAGATGGCGGGGGCGCTCGGCATATCGGTTGAGGAGTTCCAGGAGTCGCTCGTGCGCATCGCGGGCTCGTCGATGGTCGCGCTCGACGAGCTCTGGACCGTGTCGGATGCCTCCGGCGACCAGGTCTCCCTGCTGGAGACGATCCAGGATTCACAGGCGGTCGATCCGGCGATGGAGATCGACGCGACCGAGATGAAGGACCGCCTGGCCGACGCGATCGCTCGGATGCCGGAACGCGAGAAGCTGGTGGTGGCCCTCTACTACTACGAGAACCTCACCCTGCGGGAGATCGGCGAGGTCCTGGGGGTCACGGAGTCGCGCGTGTCGCAGCTTCACACCAAGGCCATTCTGCGGCTGCGATCGCGGCTTCAAGGGGAAGCGGTGACCGAGGGCGAGTAGCGGCTGCTCGACCTCACCGAGCTCGGGATCGCCGCGCCGGTGTACGAGACGCTCGACGCCGCTCCGGATGAGTAGTCTGCGATCGAGGGCGGAAGAAAGGAGAAGGATGGCGCACGAATCGCCGAAGAGGATCCGCAATGTGGCCTTGATGGGCCACCGGGGCAGCGGGAAGACGTCCGTGAACGAGGCACTGCTGTTCGAGGCGGGCGCGACCAACCGGCTTGGCTCGGTGGCGGACGGAACCACGGTCTCCGATTCGGCGGCCGACGAGAAGGCGCGCGAGATGTCGATCTCCGCGAGCCTCTCCTCGTTCCGCTGGGACGACCGCAAGATCAATCTCATCGACACGCCGGGCGAGCCGAGCTTCATCGCCGACGCACTTGCCGCCCTCCGCGTCGTCGAGGGCGCGGTGTTCGTGGTCAACGGCGTGATGGGCGTCGAGGTCACCACCAGCCGCCTCTGGGAGCGGGCGGCGGACCTGGGCCTCGCCCGAATCGTTTTCGTGAACATGCTCGACCGTGAGCGCGCCGACTTCTTTCGCACCCTCGACTCGCTGAAGCAGGCCTTCGGCTCGCACGTGGTCGCCACCGAGATCCCGATCGGCTCGGAGCACGAGCTCCAGGGCGTGATCGACCTGATCGACATGAAGGCGTTCCGATACGACGGGGCCGAGCGCGACAACGGCGAGGAGATCGAGATCCCCGAGGAGCTCCGCGACCGGGCGCAGGAGTACCGCGAGAAGCTGATGGACGAGGTGGCCGAGGTATCCGACGAGCTCATGGAGCGCTACCTCGAGGGGGAGGAGATCTCGCACGAGGAGACCGTGACCGCGCTCAAGACCGGCGTCACCGAGGGGCACCTGTTCCCGGTCACCTGCGGAGCGGCCACCCACAACCTCGGCACGGACCGGCTGCTCGACGCGTTCGTCGAGGATCTCCCCTCGCCGGCGAAGAAGGGTCCGGTTGAGGTGGACGGCCTCGTACTCGAGCCCGACGAATCGAAGGACATGGTGGCGCTCGTCTTCAAGACGCTCGCCGATCCTTACGCCGGCCGCCTGAACCTCTTCCGCGTACTCCAGGGGGTGGTGAAGCACGACTCCCAAGTCTTCAACTGCCGCATGCATTCGAAGGAGCGCATCGGCCAGCTGCTCGTCCCTCAGGGCAAGGAGAACGATCACGCCGACGAGTTCGGGCCCGGCGACATCGGCGCCGTCGCCAAGCTCAAGGAGACACACGCGGGCGACGTGCTCGCCGGCAAGGACGCCGAGATCCCGCTCGGGCTGCCGGCCATGCCGCGCCCGGTGATGGCCTTCGCCATCGAGGCCAAGGCCAAGGGGGACGAGGAGAAGATGGGCGCGGCGCTTCGGCGCCTGCAGGAGGAGGACCCGACGATCGACTTCCACCGCGACCAGCAGACCGGCGAGCAGATCGTGGCCGGGCTGACGCAGATTCACGTCGAGGTGATCGTCGACCGCATGAAGGAGCGCTTCGGCGCCGAGGTGGAGCTGCACCCGCCGCGGGTCCCCTATCGCGAGGCGATCAAGAGCACGGCCAGGGCGCACGCGCGCTACAAGAAGCAGACCGGTGGACGCGGCCAGTTCGCCGACTGCCACATCGAGATCGAGCCGCTCCCTCAGGGCGAGGGCTTCGAGTTCGTGAACGCCATCAAGGGCGGCGTGATCCCCGGCGGCTTCATCCCGGCCGTCGAGAAGGGCGTGCAGGAGGCGATGTCGACCGGGACGGTGGCCGGCTATCCCGTCCAGGACGTGCGGGTGCGACTGTACGACGGCCAGCACCACTCGGTCGATTCGTCGGAGATGGCCTTCAAGATCTGCGGCTCGATGGCCTTCAAGGATGCGATGGAGAACGCCCAGCCGGTGCTGATGGAGCCGATCATGACCATCACGGTGGCGGTGCCGGAGGCGAATGTCGGCGACGTGATCGGCGACCTCAACTCTCGCCGCGGGCGACCGCTCGGCATGGAGCCGAAGGGCGCCCTGACGGAGGTCAAGGCCGAGGTGCCGATGTCCGAGATGCTCAGCTACGCACCCGACCTGCGCGCGATCACGGGCGGCCAGGGCGAGTTCTCGATGGAGCTCGCCCGCTACGAGGAGACGCCCGCCAACGTCGCGCAACAGGTCGTGCAGGAGGCACAACGGGAGGAAGCCGTCAAGGCGTAGGAGTTGCGGGCCCTAGAATCGGGCCCGTGAAGAAGGAGTTACGGCCGGTACACGACGTCGTCACCTGCGACGTCTGTGGCCGCACAATCCTGAAGGGCGAGCGCACCGAGACGTACCTCGCGCCGAGCGGACATCGGCACCAGGTCTGCGACCTCTGCTTCGTCCGCGCCGAGCACCACGGCTGGCTCCGCGAGTCTCTGGCCGAGAGCCTGCCGGCCCGCGCGCCGCGCGCCGAACCGCGCCGCGGGGTGCTCGGGCGCCTTCGCCGCCGCCGCCCCTCCGAGCAGGTGCAGCAGCCGCACCGCCGCGAGGCCGAGGAGGCCGGGATCGCGGACCAGGAAGAAGAGGCGCCGTCCATCGCGGGCGATGGAGGTGAGCCCGCCGAGCCCGTCGAGCCGGTCGAGCCCGCCGGGCCCGCCGCGCCACCCCCGCGCGAGCGTCCCCGCTCTCGACCGAAGGACCCCCGCCACGTCCGCGCCGTGCCCGCGACTCCGGAGGGCAAGGTGGAGCGTGCACTCGACCTCTTCAACGGCTCCGACCACCAGCACACGATCGCGGGTCTGGCCCGCACGCTTGGCCGGCCGTGGGTGAACATCCGGCCCGACCCGGGGCCGGCGAGCGAGGTGTCGCTGGTCGTGGCGTGGGAGCTGTCCTGGTATCGCTTCCGGATCGACCTCGGCGACGAGGGAGATCCCGTGGGGATGCTGGACAAGGGCGACGAGCTCGGCGAGCTCACGGAGGAGGAACGCGACTGGAACGCCGGGCTCGACGGTGAGGGGCGGGTGGTGGCCGACGGCGCCGCGACGGACGGGGGTTCGGAAGGCGGGTGAAGGTCGTCGTCAACGTCGACGGCGGCGCGCGCGGCAACCCGGGCCCCGCCGCGGTGGCGGCAGTCGCCACGACGCCCGAGGGGGAGGCGCTCGCGGAGCGCAACGAGTACATCGGAGAGGCCACGAACAACGTGGCCGAGTACCGCGCGCTGCTGCTCGGACTGGAGCTGGCGCGCGAGCTCGGGGCGAGCGAGGTCGAGGTGGTGAACGACTCCGAGCTCGTGGCGCGCCAGATCGGCGGCGAGTACAAGGTCAAGCACGCCGGCCTGAAACCGCTCTACGCCGACGCTATGCGCTCGCTGCGGGACTTCGACGGCTGGGCCGTGCGAGCAGTCCGTCGCGAAGAGAACAGCCGCGCCGACGAGCTCGTCAACGAGGCGCTCGACGACGCGCTGCGGCCGTGACACCCGCGGGGCGGCGCCCGCGGAGCGTCAGCGAGCGCTCGGCGAGCTTGACATCCCAGCGAATGTTTGGTCAACTGGCTAAACCAGATGACTCAGACAGTCGTCTAAGGAACGCTCGAGAGGAGAGCAAACATGGCCAAGCACGACCCTGACGACCAGCGCCCCCGGTCGTTTCATGCTTCACCGGCGGAGGCGCTGGAGGCGCCTCCCGAGCGATTCCTCTACCTCGCCTGTCTGCACGAGGGCACCGGTGTCGACGAGCCGGACTTCATCGCGGTGGTGGACGCCGATCCCGACTCCGGCAGCTACGGCGAGATCGTGAGCGAGACGCCGATGCCGAACGTCGGCGACGAGCTCCACCACTTCGGCTGGAACCGCTGCAGCTCGGCCTGCCACGGGCCCGACCGCTCGCACCTGATCGTGCCCGGCTTCCGCTCGTCGCGGATCCACATCCTCGACGTGACGGCCGATCCGCGCCGGCCGAGGATCGAGACGGTGATCGAGCCGGAGGAGCTGACCGCAAAGACGGGCTACACCCGCCCCCACACCGTCCACTGCATGCCGGGCGACAACGTCGTGGTCAGCATGCTGGGCGACGCGGACGGCGGCGGGTCGGGCGGCTTCGCGTGCCTCGACGCGCGCACCTTCGAGGTCAAGGGCCGCTGGGAGAACGGCGGCCCCAGGCCGGAGCTGGGCTACGACTTCTGGTACCAGCCGCGCAAGAACACGCTCGTCTCCTCGGAGTTCGGCGAGCCGAACGCCTACGAGTCCGGATTCGACATCGAGGACGTCGGCGCGGGCCGTTACGGGCAGCGGCTTCACTTCTGGAACCTCGCGGAGCGGCGGCTCGAGCAGACCCTGGACCTCGGCGAGGCCGGCCTCATCCCGCTCGAGGTGCGCTGGCTGCACGATCCCGAGGCAGACGAGGGCTTCGTCGGGGCGACCCTGGCCAGCAACATCGTTCGCTTCCACCGCTCGAACGGCAGCTTCCAGGCCGGGCCCGTGATCGAGGTCGAGAACGAGGAGCTCGAGGGCTGGCCGCTCCCCGGTGGCGTACCCGGGCTGATCACCGACGTCGTCGTCTCGATGGACGACCGCTTCCTGTACTTCTCGAACTGGCTGCACGGGGACCTGCGCCAGTACGACATCTCCGATCCGGAGCACCCGAGGCTGACCGGCCGGCTCTGGCTCGGTGGACTGCTCGGCAGGGAGGACGACGCGGGCCGCGAGCTGAACGGCGGACCGCAGATGATCCAGCTCTCGCTAGACGGCCGGCGGCTCTACGTCACGAACTCGCTCTACTCGACCTGGGACAACCAGTTCTACCCCGAGCTGCGCTCGTGGCTCCTCAAGGTGGACTGCAACCCCGACGGCGGGATGGAGGTCGACCGCGATTTCTTCGTCGACTTCCACCAGCGGCCCGGAGGTCCCGCGCGGGCGCACGAGGTGCGTCTCGAGGGCGGCGACTGCACCACGGAGATCTTCCAGTGATGGTGATCGCCCACCATGCGGGCGAGGACCTGATCCTGACCGCGACGATCGGGAGCGGAGTGTTGTCGGGCTCGCTACTGATCCTGCGGGCACGCATCGCCGAGCTCGTACGCCGTCGATGGCGGAGGCAACCTTGAGGGCGGCGTCGCCCCCGTCGACCCGAGGGGAAACCGAGAACGCCTTCCTGGATGCCGCGGAGCGGCTCTTGATCGAGGTCGGCTACTCGGGAACCACCACCCGCCGCGTGGCCGAGGAGGCCGGCGCCAACCATGGCCTCGTCCACTACTACTTCGGCTCGATGGAGAACCTGTTCGTGCGTGTGCTCGAGCGGTTCACCGAGCGCCTGATCGCCCGCCAGCGTGAGATGTATGGGCGGCCCGACATCCCCGGCCTCGAGAAGTGGAGGACGGCGATGGCCTATCTCGAGTCCGACCTGGCCGCGGGCTACCCGAAGATCTGGCTCGAGCTGCAGGCGCTGGGCTGGAACCAGCCGGACATCGCGGAGCGTGTGGGCCGAGTGGACGCCCGGTGGCGCGCCGTGCTCACCGAGGCTTTCGACGAGATGATCGACGAGTACGGGCTCGACCGCGAGCGGTTCCCGCTCGCGGGGATGGTGAGCCTGGTGATGACGTTCAACGTGGGGATCATGGTCGAGCGCCTGTCCGGCATCTCCGCCGGTCACGGCGACCTGCTTCGGATGGTCGAGCGCTGGCTCGAGTCCCTCGAGGAGGCGAAGCGATGATGGCCACCACCGAGGTGCAGACGGGCCAACCGCAGCTCGAGCAGTCGCGCGCCCGCTATCCGGACGAGGAGGGGTACGTCGAGCGCGACGGCGTCAGAACCTTCTACGAGGTGTACGGCGCCGGCGACCCGACCGTTCTCTTCCTCAGCCCCTGGTCGATCGTCCACTCGCGCTGCTGGAAGGCGCAGATCCCCTACTTCGCCCGCCACGGCCGCGTGGTGACCTTCGACGCGCGCGGAAACGGCAAGTCGGATCGGCCGATGGGTCCGCTCGCGTACGACGAGCGCGAGTATGCCGCCGACACTCTGGCCGTCATGGAGGCCACGGGCACGGAGTCGGCCGTGCTCGTCTCGCACTCGCTGAGCGCCGGCCGGGCGCTGCTCCTGTCGGCCGAGCACGCGGAGCGCGTCGCGGGCGCGGTGTTCATCGGCCCCAGGGTCGAGCTCACATCAACCGACCCGCGGAGTCGAGTCTCCTTCGAGGACGAGCTCGACACCGACGAGGGGTGGGCCAAGTGGAACCGCCATTATTGGCGCCGGGACTACCGCGGCTTCGTCGAGTTCTTCATGTCGCAGATGTTCACCGAGCCCCACTCGACGAAGCAGTTCGAGGACTGCGTCGGCTGGGGGCTCGAGACCTCCGCCGAGACGCTGATCGCGACCGTGCAGAACCGCGAGTGGGGAACGAGGGACGACGTGCTGGCCGCGTGCGCAGAGGTGCGCTGCCCGGTGCTCGTGATCCACGGCACCGACGATGCCATCAGGCCCCACGAAAGCGGTCGCCGCCTGGCGGAGGCAACCGGTGGCACGTTCGTCAGCCTCGAAGGCTCGGGCCACAGCCCCCATGCCCGCGACCCGGTGAAGGTGAACCTGCTGGTGCGCGACTTCGTCGACCCGCCGCGTCCGAAGACCTCGACGTGGACGCGAGGGAAGAGCCGGCCGCCGCCGCGCCCTGTACATCTCGTCGCCGATCGGCCTCGGACACGCGCAGCGCGACGTCGCGATCGCGAAGGAGCTGCGGCGGCTCGTGCCCGACCTCGAGATCGACTGGCTGGCCCAGCACCCGGTGACCAAGGTGCTAGAGGGAGAGGGCGAGCGGATCCATCCGCTGAGCGCCGACCTCGCGAACGAGTCGCGCCACATGGAGTCCGAGTCGGCCGAGCACGACCTCCACTGCTTCCAGGCCTGGCGGCGTATGGACGACATCCTGGTCGCCAACTTCATGGTCTTCCACGACATCGTGCGCGAACACGAGTACGACCTGTGGATCGGCGACGAGGCGTGGGAGCTCGACTACTACCTCCACGAGAACCCGGAGCTGAAACGGGCCGCCTACGTGTGGCTGACCGACTTCGTGGGGTGGCTGCCGATGGAGGACGGCGGCAGCCATGAGACCTACCTGACTACCGACTACAACGCCGAGATGATCGAGCACATCGATCGCTTCCCGCGCGTACGCGACCGAGCGCTGTTCGTCGGCAACCGCGAGGACGTGGTGGAGCAGCCGTTCGGCGCCGACCTGCCGATGATCCGCGACTGGACCGACGAGCACTTCGACTTCACCGGCTACGTATCCGGCTTCGACCCACGTCAGTTCGCCGATCGCACCCGCCTGCGCGCCGAGCTCGGGTACGGCGACGACGAGCGCGTCTGCCTGGTCACCGTCGGCGGCTCGGGCGTGGGCGGCCACCTCCTACGGCGGGTGATCGCCGCATTCCCCGAGGCCAAGGAACGCGTGCCGGACCTGCGAATGATCGTCGTCTGCGGCCCGCGCATCGATCCGCGGTCGCTGCCGGCGGCACCGGGGCTCGAGGTGGTGACGTACGTCCACAACCTGTACCGCCACCTGGCCGCGTGCGACCTCGCCGTGGTACAGGGCGGGTTGACCACGTCGATGGAGCTGACTGCGGCGCGCCGACCGTTCCTCTACTTCCCCCTGCGCCACCACTTCGAGCAGAACTTCCACGTCCGGCACCGCCTCGAGCGCTACGGGGCGGGGCGCCGCATGGACTTCGAGGAGTCGACGCCGGAGGTGATCGCCGCCGCGATATCCGATGAGATCGGTCGCGAGGTCGACTACCGCCCGGTGGAGACCGACGGCGCCACGCGGGCCGCGACCCGGATCGCCGAGCTGCTCTGAGTGTCGCCACGCCGACCTCGGCTGCGACCTCACAACCGCGCCACCTTCCACCGGTCCGCCGAAACTTGCAGAGCCGGTCCCTTCCGCGCGCTACGATCGATTACAGAAGGAGGTTTTCCCTGCTCACTCTGGGCATCGTGCTGCTGGTGCTAGGCGCCGTACTACTCGTCGCCGAGGCACATCTGCCCTCGTTCGGCGCGCTCGGGGTAGCGGGCATCGCCGCTCTCGTGACCGGCGCCGCGCTGGCCGTGGACGCCGCCGGCGGCGGAGTCGCCCTCGTGGTGGCGCTCGCACTCGCCATCGGCCTCGGCGCCGGCGCACTGCTGTTCTACGCCGTCCGCGCGTCGCTTCCGCTGGCCCGCGCCCGAGCGCGAACCGGCGCCGAGGCCCTTGTCGGGCACGTCGGCGTCGTGAGGCAGGCACCGTCGCCGCTCGGCCAGATCCTGGTCGACGGAGCGCTCTGGCGCGCGCGTCCGTGCTGGGAGGAGGACGACAAGACGCTGCGGGTGGGGGACCACGTCGTCGTCGAGCGCGTCAGCGGCCTGACTCTGTCGGTCCGGCGCGCGGAGGAGTGGGAGCTCGAGACATGACCGCCGTCCTCGTTGCAGTCGCCATCGTCCTCGCCCTGGTGCTGGCGGTCGCCGGCGCCTCCATCCGCGTGCTGCGCGAGTACGAGCGGGCCGTCGTCTTCCGCCTCGGCCGCCTCATCGGCGCGAAGGGACCCGGGATCGTCCTCCTGATCCCGGTCATCGACCGCATGGTCCGCGTCGACCTGCGCACGGTGACTTTCGACATCCCGCCGCAGGACCTCATCACGCGCGACAACGTGCCGGCCAAGGTCAACGCGGTCGCATACTTCCGCGTGGTGGACCCGGTGAGGTCGGTCGTCGAGGTCGAGCGCTACCGCGCCGCGACCTCACAGATCGCGCAGACGACGCTGCGCTCCGTCCTCGGCAAGGCCGACCTCGATCACCTGCTCGGGGAACGCGAGCGGCTGAACGAGCACCTCCAGCAGATCATCGACGAGCAGACCGATCCGTGGGGGATCAAGGTCACGACCGTCGAGATCAAGGACGTCGGGATTCCGAGCGCCATGCAGCGCGCCATGGCGCGGCAGGCCGAGGCCGAGCGCGAGCGCCGCGCGAAGATCATCAACGCCGAGGGCGAGTTCCAGGCGGCCGAGCGCCTCTTCGACGCCGCCGAGATCATCAGCGGCAACCCGGCGGCGCTGCAGCTGCGCTACCTCCAGACGCTGCTCGAGGTGTCCTCCAACCAGTCGTCCACGATCGTGCTGCCGGTTCCCACCGACCTGCTGCGACCGCTGCTCGAGCGAGCGGACGACAAGGACCGCGAGCGCCCGCCCCGTCGCGAGGTCGAGGCCGACGGCGAGCCGGAGCGCCTCGGCCCGGCTGCGGAAGCGGCGCGCGACCTGCCCGCGCCGGAGCCCGAGCAGGCGGTGCCCGAGAGCCGGTCGGCTCGCTGACGCCCGCCGTCAGCTCGTCCTCGCGCCGGTCTCGGAGACCTCCTCGCGAAAGTGGGGCCGCCCACGGCCCATGTGTGAGCCATGCCACTGATCTTTCGTCGGACTTGCCGCGTACTTGGTTATGACGATGCTCACTCAACTCGCCAGCACCGGATCCGCGCGGTCGCCTCAGGTCGGGCGTCGAGCCGTGGATCGGCGGACGAGTGCTGCGGGCCCGCCCCAGGCCGGTCAGGTGCCCGAGGATGCCGCGCTGTACATGTGCGGCTGCGGCCATGGCTTCACGGCGGCCGTCACGACGGGCGTGACGTGCCCGAGCTGCGGCGACGGTCAGGCCTGGTAGAGGTGCCGCCGCTTAGCGCGCGAAGTCGTCCGCGCCGATGAGGTCGCGCTCGAGCGCGACCGCCAGGCTGTCGGCCTGCGCGGACATGATCTCGAGCCCGAGCCGGTCGGCGGCGCGGA
Source organism: uncultured Thermoleophilaceae bacterium (assembly GCA_963812915.1). Classification (GTDB taxonomy): domain Bacteria; phylum Actinomycetota; class Thermoleophilia; order Solirubrobacterales; family Thermoleophilaceae; genus JACVRW01. The sequence continues at coordinate 230,358 of CAWEXB010000001.1, forward strand.
CCATCTCGTCCTGGGCCTCGTCGAGGTCGCGATCGAAGCGCTGCGCCGCGGCATTGGCCACCAGCCCTTCGCCGCGGTCGCCACAGGCGCCGCAGCGCAAGACGATCCACCAGTGCGTGTCCCCGAAGGGCTCCCACTCGACGGGATGCACCGACTCGGACCTGCACACGTTGCAGTGCTGCAGATCGTCGCGGCGGATGCGTGGCGTGCGGCGAAGCCGCCTCAGAAAGATTCGCTTGAGCATGGCCAGGCTGCGGGTCCGGCACCAATACTCGCGCCGATGGCGTCGGCGCGCAAGGGCGGACTATGCGCCGGTCAGCTCACGCGAGAAGAACTCGAGCGCGGTACGGGTCTTCGTCTCCTGCTTGCCGTCCAAAGAGACGCCGCGTTCGGTGAGGAACACGCGCGTCTCGGCCACCGCCTGGAAGGCCTCCGAAGGCGCCGTTTTGGTCGACAACTCGAGGATGCGACTGCCGTGTGGGTAGTTCCACAGCTCGACGGTCAGCGGGCGCGCGGCGCCCTCGGGCGTGTACTTGAGCTTCAGCACTAGGACGGGGCCGAGCACCGACAGGTCGTCCAGCTCGATGCCCTCCGGGGCGTGCATGGCGAAGAAGTCGCGCTGGTCCTTGGAGAACAGGCGGCTCAGGCGCTTCCGCCCGGCCACGGCTTCCTGGACGTCACCCTCGCCCGGGCTTCCCTTGAACGATGCCGAGCAGACGAAGCCCCCGGGCATCGCGTCGACCTCGACCTTGAAGCCCTTCGAGCGGCGCACCTCGTCGGGCAGCTCGTCCGGGACCACCGGCCGGAGCTTGACGACCGAGTCGTCCTTCCCGCGCTGGATGCGCCGGGCGCGCACGACCACCCCGGCGGCGTCGAGCGCGAGCTCAGGCGTGTCGAAGAAGAAGATCTGGCGGATATGCGCGTCGAGCGGGTCGACACCGAGCGCGCTTGCGGCCGAACGCCCGTACTCCTCGGGCACGGTGAGCTTCAGCTCGACGCTGTCCGAGCCACGGATCAGCTCCATCACGCGAGGGAGCTGCTCATCGGGGAGCCGAGGCGAGGTTCGCGAGTCCATGCCGCCAAGCCTGACGTGAGAGGCGGGCCATTGCAAGCGTAGGATTCGTGCATGAGCGACGAGAGCATTGCCGGTCGGATCGAGCGGCTGGTGAGGGAAGAGCACGACCTCCGCGACCGCGAGCAGTCGGACAGCAGCGACCCCGATGCTCTCGAGGGAGATCGGGGGCGACTGCGCGCCGTGGAGGTCGAGCTCGACCGCTGCTGGGATCTCCTGCGCCAGCGCCGGGCGCTGAGGGAGGCCGGGAGCGATCCCGACCAGGCGGAGGCGCGGGACGCCGAGACGGTCGAGCGGTATCTGCAGTAGAAAGCCCCTCGCAGGTGACCGCCCGATGGCGGCGAATCTTGCTGCGGACAACCGGATTCGCGGCAGGATGAAAGGAGCTCCCCGTGAGCGATTATCAGGCTCCCGGCGACCGCGAGGTGTCGGGATGGGCGCTCGGCGGCGTCACCTTCGCCGCCTGCGTTCTCACCATTGTCGGCGTTTTTCAGGTGATCGCGGGGCTGGCCGCGATCATCGACGACGAGTTCTTCGTCGTGGCGCGCAACTACACGTACGACGTCGATACGTCGGGCTGGGGCTGGATCCACCTCCTGCTCGGCGTGCTCCTGGTCATAACCGGCTTCGGCCTGTTCGGCCGCGCGGCCTGGGCCGGGATCACCGCGATCTTCCTGGCGAGCCTGAGCGCGGTGGCCAACTTCTTCTTCATCCCCTACTACCCGGCCTGGGCGATTCTCGTGATCGCGCTCGACGTTTGGGTCATCTGGTCGCTCACGCGGCCGGGCGCCATCCGAACCTAGTGCGCACCTCGTCGACAAACAGCTCAGGCTAGGATCGACATGTGCCCGATCGCCTGTTCTTCACCGATTCCGACGAGGCCAATGCGCTGATCGCCTCGGATTCGATGGCGTTGCTCGTCGGGTTCGAGCTCGACCAGCGGGTCACCGTGCAGAAGGCGTTCACCGGGCCGTTGGCGCTGCGCGAGCGCCTCGGGGCGCTCGATGCGGCGACCCTGGCGTCCGCCGATCTCGAGCCGGTGTTTCGCGAGAGACCGGTGCTACACCGCTATCCGAAGTCGATGGCCCGTCGCGTGCACGACTTGGCCGTGCACGTGCGCGACAACTACGACGGCGACGCCGCGCGCATATGGACGGAGGCGAAGGACTCCGACGAGTTGCGCGCGAACCTGGCCGCCCTGCCCGGGTTCGGCGAGATGAAGATCAAATCGCTTGGCTCCGTCCTCGCGAAGCGCTTCGGCGTAGAGGCCGCCCGCGACCTGGTGCCGTGGCATCCGACGCTGGGGGACGTCGACTCCCCGGAGGCGCTCGCCGACTACCAGGAGGCCAAGAAGGTCCACAAGGCCGAATGGGCGAAGGTCCGCGTCGGCGTTTAGCCAGCGGCCCGAGGCGCCGCCGCGCGCTCCGCCCGCTGTCTTAGCCGTTCCCGATTGCGGGCGGCCCGCACGGTCCGGCTGAGGGTGTCGATGTCGTAGGCGCCCTGGTGGCGTCTTCCGTTGATGAAGAAGGTGGGCGTGCCGGATACCCCGCTCGCGTCCGCGCTCGCCACGTCCTCGGCCACCCGGGGTTCGTACGAGCGCTCGCGAACCTCGCGCCACAAGCGGTCGAGGTCGAGGCCGAGCTCGTCGGCGTAGCGCCCCAGGCCGGGCGGCGCAAGCTCGTCCTGGTGTTCGAGCAGCTTGTCGTGCATTCCCCAGAAGGCGCCCTGGGCCGCCGCCGCCTCTGCGGCCTCGGCCGCCATCTGGGCGTTCGGATGGACGTCGTTCAAGGGCAGGTGGCGCCAGACGTAGCGGACGTCGTCACCAAACGAATCGAGCAGCTCGCGGATGACGTCCTCCGCCTGCCCGCAGTACGGGCATTGGTAGTCGCCGTACTCGACCAGGGTCACCGGCGCGTCCTCCGGGCCACGGGTGTGGTCGCGCTCGAGATCGACCTCGTCGGAGAGATCCAGCAGCTCGTCCGCGGTGCCCGCGAGCTGGCGGGCCCGAACCTCCGCCGGCATACGGGCGATCACGCGGAACACGACCCAGCTGAGCAGCGATGCCACGATCGCGGCGGCGAGCACGCCGAGCTTCGCCTCCTCGAGCTCCGCCCCCTCGAAGGCTATGCTCGAGATCAGGAGCGAAACCGTGAACCCGATGGCGGCCACGGCGCCGCCCCCGGCGATCGTCGGCCAGCTCAGGGTCCGCTGCAGCCCCCCGAAGAAGGGCCGCGTCGCCAGCCAAGTCGCGGCCATGATGCCGAGCGGCTTGCCCACGACGTAGCCGAACAGGATTCCCAGCGTTATGGGGGAAGTGACGGCGTCGCTGAGGAGCTGCGCGTCCACGTGGATGCCTATGTTTGCCAGCGCGAACAGCGGCACGATCACGAAGCTCGTCCACGGGTGGAGGCGGTACTGGAGGCGCTCGTTTGCGGAGATCGCGGAGGCGACGCCCACCTGCGCCGAGCGTGCGAACTCCGGTGTCGGCTGCTCGCGGAAGGAGCGCGCCAGCTCGGTCACACGCTCGAGATCGGCGCGCGCGGGCGGATATGCGCTCGTCACGAGACCGACCGCGAGCCCCGCGATGACCGGATCGATGCCGGACTCGAGCAGCGCTACCCATATGCCCACGCCGACGACCGCCGCGGCCCCCCCACGCCACTCGACGGGCGCGTACCGGAGTGCCAGGAGCACGCCGTAGAGGCCAGCCCCGACGGCCAGCGGGACAAGTTCCAGGTCGTCGGTATAGACGGTGGCGATCACGACCAGCGCCACAAGGTCGTCGACGACCGCCAGCGTGAGCAGGCGCACTCGCAGGCGCGTGGCTCCGCGGGCCACCAGCGCGAGCACCCCCAGCGCGAACGCTGTGTCGGTCGACATGGCCGCCCCCCAGCCGTCCGCGCCGGAACCGCCGGCGTTGAACGCCAGGTAGATCCCGGCCGCCAGCGCCATCCCGCCGACGGCCGCCACCAGCGGAAGCGTGACTCGGCTCCGCTCCCGGAGCTCTCCGAGGTCCCACTCCCGCTTCGCCTCGAGCCCTACAACCAGGAAGAAGAACGTCATCAGCCCCTGGTTCACCCAGTGCCTCAGGTCCAGCGAGATGCCCTCGTCCCCGAGGCTGATCGAGAGCTCCGTCGTCCAGACCGACTCGTAGGAGTCAGGCCACGGCGAGTTCGCCCAGACGAGGGCGGCGACCGTGGCCCCCAGCAGTACGACCGCGCCGCCCGACTCGGTGTTCAGGAAGTCCCGGACCGGGGCCGCGAGGTTCCGGGCCCAGGCAGTCCGGCCGGTTACAACCCCACGCCGTCCCGCTTCCGCGCCCAGGGTGCCTCAGTCCAGTTGGCTTACCGAGGCTCGGCCGCCGCGGCTGCGACGCATGAGCGGAGCGGTCTCCTCGCCTGCGAACTGCTCGCCGGTGACTCCGGTGACGAAGCGCCCGCCGCGGATCAGGCCGCGCGCCTCGAGGCGGCGAAGGGCCCAGAGGATCTCCCGCCACGGAACGGCCAGTCGTTCCTTTAGGTAGACGTCCCGGAACACCACGCCCCACCGCAGCAGGAGCTGCGAGGCGACGGTTTCGGCCAGCTCCTCGACGTCGTCGGCCGGCTCGGCGGCCGGCAGCAGCGTCCAGCGGCCCTCCACGCCCTGCCGCCATGTGCCGCGCCGGCCGCGGGAGCCCGGGCGGGGGTAGGGGCGCCGCTGGCGGCGGGCGAATCGGGTCCGGGCGTTCAGAAGCGACCGGACGGCGTTGAACCCGTCGGCGCTGATCAGCCCGCGAGCGACGCCGTCCCAGAGGCCTTCCTCGACCTCGGTGGGGAGGCGGCCAGCGATGGCCTGGAGGTCGGAGTGGAACAGCGCGCCGTGCCCTCGCAGGGCGTCGAGCACCTCCCGCCCCGGGCCGGCGGCGGGCTCGGCGGGCGCCACCCCGCCGCGGTGAGCCTGGAGGAGCCAGGGCAGATCCTGCCGCAGCATGAAGGTGATGGGTGTCCGGCGGGACGGGGTCTTGCTCGAGAGGCGAGCCTGGCCTGCCGCTGGATCGTCGCCGTTCGCGGCCCGCTCGAGGACCGACAGCCGGCCCCATACCACTTCGCCCGACAGGCAAAGGTCGTCGAGCCACTCGGGGCGATACGACTCGACCCGCTCGGCGAAGATCCGCTCCCAGTCTCCGGCCGGCCACTCGAGGCCCTGGAGCTGTTCGATCACCTCGGCGAGCCCGCCACGCCCGTGGAGCCGGGTCGCGGGAGTGGCGTGCCGCCAGGACTGGAGGAAGCCCTGCCATTCCTCCTGGCTGATGGGACGGACCTCCGCCCGCCGCCGCTCCCTGGTGTAGCCGTGAATACGTGCCAGGAGCCGGCGGGCGCACCATTGCTCGCCCCGCTCGCGCTCGAACCGGCCGGTCACGGAAAACCCGCGCCCCCGAAGGGTCTCGAGGGCGATGGTTACGGAGGACGGCGTCAGGCCGGTGGCGGCGGCGAGATCGGCCACCGTGACGGGCCCGCACACGTCGAGATGGCCGCGAACGAGGGTGGCCGCCGCCTCGTCGACGGCCGCCGCCTCGAGCACCGGGACCATGCCGGCCGGAAGTGGGTGATCGGGTACGAGCCGGGCGCCGGGGAACAGGCCCTCGACCTCGGCCCGGCGCTCGGTGGCCGCCCACAGGACGCCGGCGCCGTCGCCCCGAACCTCGAACGACCGCCCGGCGCCGGCCAGGGCCTCGAAATGCTCGGCCCATTCCCGCCGCGGTCGAGCGGCGACGAGGGACAGGAGCACGTCGTGGAGCTCGTCGGGGTCGCGCACCTCGGGGGTCGCCTCGGCTCGCACCCGCTCGATCGCATCCGGGTCGAGCCGGCCCAGCTCGCGCGGCTCTACCGGCAGGCCCCGGCGCAGCGGTACCGCTCGCGATCGGCGCTCGCCGATCTCGGTGTCCTCGTCGAGGTAGGTGAACGGCGCGCCGCCGAGGATCTCGTGAGCAGAGCACGCTGGGCTCGACGGTGTCCACGAAGTGGAGTCGAACCGTCCCCTCCTCGAACCGGCGCAGCAGCGCCTTCAGGCCGTCGATGTCCATGGCCTCGCCCAGGCAGTCGCCCATCGTCTCGCGCACCAACGGGTGATCGGGGATCTCGACGGGACCGGCCGGGGCGTTGTCCTGGCAGGCGGCCAGCGACGGGAAGACGGCCGCCATCAGGTCGTCCGACTCCATGCGCTGGATGTTGAACGGGTTGAGCCGACCGCCCTTGCGGCGCAACACGGCGAGGGATCGGTTGAGGTTCCACCGCCAGCGGGACGTGAACATCGGGCTGCGAAGCACGGCCTGGGAGACGGCGTCCTGCACGCTGTGGGAGCGGAGGAAGGCCGGCACATCCTCGAGGGGGAAGGAGTGCTGGGGACCGAGCGACAGCAGTACGGCGTCGTTGGTGGCCGCCGCCTGGAGCTCGAAATCGAACGTCACGCAGAACTTCTTTCGCAGCCCCAGTCCGAGCGCCCGGTTGACCCGGGCCCCGAACGGCGCGTGGACGATGAGCTGCATCCCCCCGGTCTCGTCGAAGAACCGCTCGAACACGATGTCGTCGTGGGTGGGCAACACGCCGCCGAGCGCCGCCCGGCCGGCCCGCAGATAGTCGACGACCAGGGTGGCGGCCACGATTTCGACACCCGAAGCGTCCCGCACGAAGTCAATGGCCGCCTCCCGCCCGTCGAGGTCGAGGCGTTCCGCCACCGCGCTCCGGAGCCGGGATACCTCCTCGGAGAGCTCGTCGGTGCGGCCCGGGGCCTCGCCCAACCAGAACGGGATCGTGGGGTGCTTGCCGGTCGCATCCCGCACGCGCATCACGCCGTTGGTCACCTGCACGATCTGCCAGGGATGGGTGCCGAGCAGGAACACGTCGCCCTGCTGGGATTCGATGGCGAAGTCCTCGTTCACGGTGCCGACGAAAACGTCGCCCGGCTCCATCAGCACCCGGAAATCCCCGGTCTCGGGAATCGCGCCGCCGGAGGTGAGGGTGGCCAGCCGGGCGCCCCTGCGGCCGCGGAGCCGCCCGTTCACCCGGTCGCGATGGAGGTATGCCATGCGCCGGCCGCGCCCGGTCTCGATGCCGACCGAGACCAGCTCGACGACCTCCTCGAACTCGTCCCGCGTGAGTCGCCGGTATGGCCAGGCCCTCGACAGCAGGCCGAACAGCTCGTCCTCGGCCACACCCTCGTCGCCCCTGGCCGCCGCCTCGGCCACGATCTGTTGGGCGAGGATGTCGAGCGGCTGCTCGGGCGGACCCAGCGAATCCAGGCGCCCCTGCCCGACCGCGGCCAACAGCGCGGCGCATTCAACCAGGTCGTCCCGGGTGGTCGGGTACATGACGCCGCGGGGGACACCCATGCGTTGGTGGTTCGCCCGGCCCACCCGCTGAAGGAACGTCGCGATGCTGTGCGGCGAGCCAATCTGGCACACCAGCTCGACCGGCCCGACGTCGATGCCCAGCTCCAGCGAGGCGGTGGCCACCAGGGCTCGCAGCTCACCGGCCCTCAGGCGATGCTCGACCCGCTGCCGCCGCTCGCGCGAGAGCGATCCGTGATGGGCGGCCACCTGGTCCTGGCCGAGCCGCTCGCCGAGCTGATGGGCCACCCGCTCGGACAGCATTCTGGTGTTGACGAAGACCAGCGTGGTTCGGTGGCCGGCGACGTGGGAGGCGATGCGGTCGAGGATCTCGCTGAACTGGTCGCCGGAGATGGCGGCTTCCAGCTCGCCGTCGGGCAGCTCGAGCGACAGGTCGAGGCGGCGTCGGTGCCCGCTGTCGACGATGGTCGGCATCGGCTCGGCCGCTCCCACCAACAGGCGGGCCGCCGTCTCGACCGGTTTCACGGTGGCCGAGAGGCCGATGCGGACGGGGGAGCGTTCGGTCACGGCCTGGAGCCGCTCCAGCGAGAGGGTGAGGTGCGAGCCCCGCTTGTCCCGGGCCAGGGCATGGATCTCGTCCACGATGACCGTCTCCACGGCGGAGAGGGTGGCCCTGGAGCGCTCGGCGGTGAGGTACAGGTACAGGGATTCGGGCGTGGTGACCAGGAGGTTCGGGGGCCGGCGGATCATCATCTGCCGCTCCCATGACGTGGAGTCACCGGTCCGGACCGCGACGGTGATCGGCGCCGGCTCGTGGCCGAGCTCGGTCGCGACCTCGGCGATCTCGGCCAGGGGCTCCTCGAGGTTGGTGTGCACGTCCACGGCCAGGGCCTTCAGCGGGCTGAGGTACACCACCCGAGTGACCCCCTCGATGGCCTCGCCGGCGTCGTGGGCCTGGTAGAGGGCGTCGATCGCGGCGAGGAAACCGGCGAGGGTCTTGCCAGAGCCGGTGGGGGCGCAGACCAGCGCGTGCCGTCCGGCGACGATGGCGGGCCAGCCACCGGCCTGGGCCTCGGTTGGTCCGTCGGGGAAGCGTCGTTCGAACCACGCCCGTACCGCGGGGTGGAACGGTTCGAGGATGCCGGGTGCCCCCAACACGGTCGAAGTCGATGGCAGTGAGCTCACGGACACCAGTGCATCACACTCGTCCAGTCGCCGGACGCGGGCACTGAGCGAGCGGCGACTCTTCGGCCGCGGCGAGGTCCTATCTGTAGAACCCGACGGACCAGGAGGACGAATGACCCTGAGCAACTACAAGCTGAACGTGTCGATCGCGGTCTCCGACATGGCGCGGGCGGAGGAGTTCTACGAGGGAAAGCTCGGTCTCTCCGCGGTGCAGGCCGGCGCCGACGGCAGCCGGATCTACGGGTCCGGAGGCGACGCTTCTCTGCACGTCTACCCGTCCCCGGGCCGTGCTGGCATGTCGAGCGCGACCCTGGCTACGTGGTACGTGGACGACCTCGAGCGGGTGGTCGACGCGCTGACCTCGAACGGCGTGACCTTCGAGCACTACGAGGAGCTGACGACCGACGAGAAGGGGATCTCACCGCGCGCCGGCGGCGGCAAGGTCGCCTGGTTCAAGGATCCCGACGGCAACACGTTCGCGGTCGAGGGGACCTGAGCCACACTGTTGCGGTGGACAATGCCCAGATCGCGGACCGCTTGGAGGCGTTCGCGTCGTTGCTCGAGCTCGGGGACGCGAACCCGTACACGGCCCGTGCGTACCGGCGCGCCGCCGAGACGATTCGCGGCGCGCCCACGTCCGTCGCCGAGCTGGTGCGCTCTGGCCGCGTGCGCGAGCTTCGTGGAATCGGCCCCGGGATCGAGGCGCGGCTGCGCGAGCTCGTGGAGACGGGTGAGATCGCCGAGCTGGCGGAGCTGGAGCGCGAGCTCGCGCCCGACCTCGTAGGCCTCGGCCGCTACCTCGGCCTCAGCGCCAAGCGCTCGGTCGACCTCGCGCGGGGTCTCGGCGTCCGCACCGCAGAGGAGCTTCGTGAGGCGGCCGCGGCGGGCCGGCTGCGCACGGTGCCCGGGATCGGGCCGAAGACAGAGGCACAGGTGCTCGAGGCGCTCGCCCGCGAGCCCGAGTCGCGGCCGCGCCGCGGGCTGTTGCTGGGTCAGGCCTGGGAGCTCGTCGGAGGGGTGGCGGCCGTCCTCGACGGCGAGGCGGCCGGCGATGTGCGCCGGTGGCGCGACTCCTGCGAGCGGCTGGCGGTCGTCTGCGCCGCGCCCGATCCGCGCCCCGTGCTGGCGCGCTTCGCCGCGCTGCCCCAGATCGTCGCGCTCGTCGAGGAGGGCGACCGGCGGGCGATGGGGGTGACCGTGGAAGGCGTGCCGATCGAGCTCGCCGCTGCGGAGCCGGAGCGTTTCGGCACGGCGCTCGTCCGCGCCACGGGATCACCGGCGTACGTCGAGGCGCTCGAGCCGCTGCCGGATGCGCGCGACGAGGAGGCCGTGTACCGCGAGCTCGGGCTGCCATGGTGTCCGCCGGAGCTGCGCGAGGCGCCGTTCCGCGGCGAACCACCGGCCCTCGTCGGGTCGAATGACATTCGCGGCGACCTGCACTGCCATACCACGTGGTCCGACGGAAGGGCGAGCGTCGAGGAGATGGCGCGCGCCGCCCGTGAGCGCGGCTACGACTACCTGGCGATCTGCGATCACACGCCCGCGGTGGGCGCCGTCCGCGGGCTTACCCCGGACGACGTCCGCCGCCAGGCCGAGGAGATCGCGGCGGCGAACGGGCTCCTGGCGCCGTTCCGCGTCCTTCGCGGGATCGAGTGCGACATCCTCGCCGACGGGCGGCTCGATCTTCCCGACGACGTCCTCGCCGAGCTCGACTGGGTGCAGGCGAGCGTGCACGGCGGTCAGCGGATGCCACGGCCGGAGATGACGAGGCGCGTCGAGGAGGCGCTACGAAACCCGTACGTGCGCTGCCTGAGCCATCCGACGGGCCGATACATCAACCGGCGACCGGAGAACGCCCTCGACCTCGAGCGCGTATTCGAGGTGGCGCTCGAGGAAGGCGTGGCGCTCGAGGTAAACGGGCTGCCCGACCGCCTCGACCTTCGCGGCGAGCACGTCCGGAACGCCCTCCGCGCAGGAGTCCAGATCGTGTGCTCGACCGACGCCCACTCGGTCCGCGGGCTCGACAACATGGTCCTCTCGGTGGCCACGGCGCGCCGCGGGTGGGCGACCGCCGAAGCCGTGGTCAACACCCGGCCCCTCGACGCGATCCTCACTTCACGACGCTGAACCGCAGGTGCGTGGGGCCCTCACCCAGGAGCACCGAGCCTCTTTCGCAGGTAGACGAGGCAGGCGTCTCCGTGCAGGCGCCGGTCGTACTCGACGTAGCCGATCCGCGAGTAGAGCGCCAGGTTCTCGGTCATCTTCTCGTGGGTGTAGAGGTAGATCGAGTCGAATCCCGCGCGCCGCGCCTCGACCTCGGCGTGCTCGAGCAGGGCTCTGCCGACTCCACTCCCCTGATGGGCGGGGTCGACGGCGACGTTGTCGACATGGAAGCCCTCGTCGCTCACTCCGCTGACGATCAGTCCGACGATCGCGCCGGCGCGCTCGGCGACGGTCACCCGCTGGGTGCGGACCACCTCGGCGTAGTCGTCGGTCATGGGTCTCGGCGGCCCGCCGAGGCGCTCGACGTAGTGCTCATAGGCCGCCCCGACCAACTCGCTCAGCCTGGGGACATCCGCCGCCGTCGCGGGCCGGAGCCGAGCGCCGCTCAACCCGATCCCGCCGTGAGCCGGGCGCGTGCCCGCGCGGTGAACGCGGTGATCAGCGCGCCGCCGCGTCGAGGAGCTTGGGTGCGACCTGCTTCTTGCGGCTCATGACGCCGGGCAGGCTCACGACGCCGTCGGCGGCCGGCCGGCCGAATGCCCGCTCAAGCGGTCCCCGCTCGCCGGCGGCGAGCAGCTCGGTGCCCTTGCTGAGGATGTCCGTGACCATCAGCGCGAACACCGTGTAGCCCTTCACCTCCCGCCTGGCGCTCAGTGCCGCCAGCAACTCGTCCTTTCGCTCGAGCAGCGATCTGCCGACCGTCTCGACCTGGGCGATGCAGATGGTCCTCCCACCGGCCGCCTCGTACTCCTTGACGTCGCGCGAGATGATCTCCTCGGCGGGCAGCCTCGAGACGTCGGAGGTCTCCTCGAACATCTCGCGCCCGAACTCGGCCGCCTCGATCGCCAGTACGCGCTCGAGATAATCCACGACCGAGCGGTCCCGCTCCGTGGTGGTGGGGGAGTTGAGGATGACGGTGTCGGACAGGATCGCCCCGAGCAGCATGATCGCCGTAGGCCGGCTCGGCTCCATCCCGTTCTGGCGGAAGCGCTCGATTACGAGCGTCGCGGTGGAGCCGACCGGGTCGAAGGTGGCGGTCACCGGCACGGTCGTCTCGATCGAGCCGACGTGGTGATGGTCGAGGATCTCCACGATCTCGGCGTCCTCCACACCTGGCACGCTCTGCGCCTGCTCGGCGTGGTCGACGAGCAGCACCCGGCGGGGCGTCGGGCGCACTAGATCGGAGCGCGTCACCACTCCGATCGGTCGCCGCTCCGCGTCCACGACGACGGCGGCGCCGTAGTGGACGGACTTGACCTGGTCCGAGACGTCCGCCAGCAGGTCCTCCGGGCCGACGGTGAGAGGCTCGCGGTCCATCAACGCGCGACACGGAGCGGCAAGCGTGATCATCCGCGCCGAGACGTACGTGTCGAGCGGCGACGACACGACCGTCGTCCCTCGCTCCCGCGCCAGGGCCAACGTCTCGTCGGACGGCACCGTCCCGTTGCTGGTCACCAGCAACGCCACGCCGCGGTCGATCGCACGCCGCTGTGCGTCGGGCCGGTCGCCGATCACCACGACGTCTCCCGCCGCGATCCGGCTGGGGGACCCGACGTCCATGGACTGCGCCCAGACCCGGCCGGCGATCTCCCCCTCGTCGCCGGCGACCAGCTCGCCCTCCAGCACACCCACCACCGCGCTCACGCTCGTGGGCGCGTCCACCAGACTCGACGCCTCGCGAGACTCGCGAATGTAGCGGCGAGCGAGGGCTCGCTCAGTCATCACGCCGACGAGCGCGCCTTCCTCATCGACGATGGGCATCAGATCGAGACCGCCGCCGGCCATCGCCTGCCCGACCGCGCGCACGGGCTCGCCATGCTGGGCCACCGGAAATCCCTCGCGCATCACGTCGCAGACTCGGAGCATCACGTGCGGCAGCAGGTCGGGCTCCGCAGCGCCGCTGCGACCGAGCAGCCAGCGCGTCTGTGCGTTCGCCTCTCCCAGGCGCGCCGGCACATACTCGCTGCGCGGATCGAGCCGCCGCTTGAGCTCCGCGTAGCCGATCGCGGACCCGATCGAGTCCGTGTCCGGATTCCGGTGGCCAGTGATGTAAATCACCGGGTTGCTCGTATCACCGCGCGCGTAGGGTCGGCCGCTCCGATCCAGCTCCGCGCGCTCCATCGCACCATAACCGTGCCCCGGGCGGCAGCCTCGCACACCCGCCGCGGATAGGTCAATCGGCCGTGCGGTGGGACCACCCGACCGCCGTCCGGGGGCCAAGTGTAAGCTATAACTTACGTAAGACCTGGTTGACGCTTGAGGAGGCACGTTCGATGACCGACACCGACTGGATGCAGCTCCAGAGCATCGCGCTCTGGGAGGACGCGGAGCTGCCGGGGCGGCTGTGGCCCGAGGGCGCGAGCGAGGAGTATGTCGCTGCGCGGCGGGCGCTTGCCGAGGCGGAGATGGCGCTGCGCGACCAGGTCGAGGACGTCGCGCGCCGGCGCCGCGAGCTGCCGCGAGGCGCGGTGGTCGGCGACTATGCGTTCGCCGAAGGGTCGCGTGATCTCGTGCGGGACGAGCCCGTCCGGAGCACGACGCTGCGCGAGCTGTTCGGCGAGCACGACGAACTCGTCGTCTACCACCTGATGTTCCACCCCGACGACGACGCGGCGTGCGCGATGTGCGCGCTGTGGGTCGACGGGTTGCACGGGGTGTCGCACCACATCACGCGCCGGGCCGGCCTCGCCCTGATCGGCAAGGCGCCGCTCGACAAGCTGCGGCGCTTCGCGCGCCGCCGCGGCTGGGACGGGCTGCGGATCGTTTCCAGCCACGGCACCTCGTTCAACGGCGACCTGGCGGTCGAGGCGCCGAACGGCGCTCAGGTCCCCGCGGTCAGCACCTTCGTCCGCGAGGGCGACGAGGTGCGCCACGTCCAGACCCGACCCGCCGACTACGCCGACGGCTCCGTGCGCGGCATGGACCTGATCTCGCCGGTATGGAACGTTTTCGACCTCCTGCCGTCGGGTCGCGGCGAGTGGCTGCCCGACAACGGCTACCCGGGCAGGGCGCGCGGCTGACGGGACTGGGTCACCCGTCGAGATGCAACCGCTCGCCCTGTGGCCCGACGATCATGATGAGCTCCACGGGGCCGTCGACAGCGCCGAACCAGTGGGGCGTCCAGGTGGAGAACTCCACGGCCTCGCCGGGCTCGATCGTGAACTCCTCGTCGCCGAGCAGCAGCCGCATAGGCCCGCTGAGGACGTAGAGCCAGTCGAGCCCCTCGTGCACCGGCAACACGCCCGGGGGTGCGCGCCGCTCCGGGCTGACGTTGATCTTGTAGGCGCGCGGGCCGGCGGACCCGCGGTGGGTGAGCGGCCAGACCGTCATGCCGTCGCTGGTCCGCGGCCGTTCGCGCACGCGGGGATCCTGGGGCGGCGCGGAGCCGAGCAGCTCGTCGGCGGTCACGCCGAGCCCGGCGGCGAGCGCGGGGAGGTGGTCGAGGGCCAGGCGGCGCTTGCCGGCTTCGAGGCGGCTGAGCGTCGAGACGTCGATGCTGGCGCGCTCGGCGACCTCCCGGAGCGTCAGTCCCCGCTCCGTGCGCAACTCCCGCAGCCGCCGCCGGACGCGCGCGTCGACGGCCTCCTCGTTTGCCTGCATGGCAAACTAGTTTGACATGGGAAGGTCCCGCGTGCCACGCTGACGACGTGGACACGACTTGGGACTGCATCGTCGTCGGGGCGGGCGCCGCCGGTTTGAGCGCCGCGCTGGTGCTCGGACGCGCTCGCCGGCGGACGCTCGTCGTCGACGCCGGAGGCCAGAGCAACCGCCACGCCGAGGGAATCGGCGGCCTGCTCGGCCACGACGGTCGCCCGCCCGCAGAGCTCTACGCCGCAGGGCGCCACGAGCTCGCGGCCTACCCGACCGTGGAGCTGCGGTCGGGCCAGGTCATCGCCGGCGAGCGGCACGACGCGGGTTTCGTGCTCGTGCTGGCCGACGGCTCCCGCGAGCCGGCGCGGCGGGTGCTCCTCGCCACCGGCATGGACTACCGCTATCCCGCGCTCCCCGGGATCGCCGAGCGGTGGGGCCGCTCGGTGTTCCACTGCCCGTTCTGCCACGGCTGGGAGATGCGCGACCAACCACTAGGAGTGCTCGACCGCGGCGCTGCGGGGGTGCAGCGGGCGCTCCTGCTGCGCTTGTGGAGCGACGACCTGACGCTGCTCGCCGACGGGCCCGCCGAGCTCGAGGCCGATGACTCCGAGCGGCTGCGGGCGGCGGGAATAGTGGTCGACGAGCGCCGCGTCGCCGGGCTGCGCGGCCCGGGCAGCACCCTGACGGCGGTCACCTTCGCCGACGGCGGGGAGCGCACGTGCCACGGCCTGCTCGTGCCCATCACGCTGCACCAACGGCCCGCACTCGCGGAGCAGCTCGGCGCGGCTGCGGCCGAGCCGGGGCGCGTCGCCGTCGACGCGGTCGAGGTCGACCCGACGTTCCACACCAGCGTGCCGGGACTGTTCGCCGCCGGCGACGTGAGCTCGCAGATGCCGTCCGTGGCGAACGCGGTCGCCGCGGGGTCGAGCGCTGCAGCAATGATCGTCCACGACCTGGTGGACGAAGCACACGCCGTCGCACCCGCCCGCGCCGGCGCGGACGCCACTCGATAGCTTGCAACGAAGGAACGCTCGTCGCCGGACGGCCTCGCCTGGCGACGGCTGCTGAGGCTACGGACTGGGCGCGGCGGCGCCGACCAGGCGCTCGATCAAGTCGACGTACTGGCGCAGGTGGCGCGGACCCAGGAACAGCTCGCGCACCGCCTCGCGCGCACGCTCGCCCATAGCCCGGGCGCGCGGCTGGTCCGCCAGCAGCCCGGTGACCGCGTCGGCGAAGCCCGCCAGGTCGTGCGGCTCTACGAGCAGTCCGGTCTCGCCCTGGACGATCTGCTCTTGGATGCCGCCGACGCGGCTGGCCACCACCGGTCGTGCCTTCCACATCGCCTCGGCCACGGTCAGGCCGAAACCCTCGGCAAGGCTCTTCTGCACCGCGACCTGAGCCCGCCGCTGGAGGGCGTTGACGATCGCGGCGTTCTCCTCGATGTCGTCCATCGGGAGCGAGAAGAGGTGGATCCGCTCCTGCAGAGCTTCGTCGCAGGCCGCCCGTCGCCGGGTGACCTCGGAGAGCACCTCAATGCCCTCGGGGTCGTCGGCCACGGCGGCAGTCGACGGGCCGGCCAGCACGAGATGCGCCTCGGTGCGTCGGCCGATGCCCTCGCGGAACGCCTCCAGCAGCCCGAGCGGGTCCTTGAGGCGGTCCCACCGCGATACCTGGATCACCGCGGGCGCGTCCGGCGGCAGGGGCGGGGACCCGAGCAGGTCCGCGCGGCGGTCTACCCGGCCGGGCGTGCCGTCGAGACGCGTGAAAGCCGGGTCCGCCGGCGCCTGGCCCGGCTCGATCCCAGATACCCGCAGGATCCCCGTCACAGTCTCCGGGGCCAGCGCCTGGTTCTTCGGAGAGAAGGCGTCGATCGAGGGCGGGATGATCGTCACCTTCGCCGGGTCGAGACCCTCCCAGACGAAGGCGCCGCGCGAGAAGACGACGGCGTCGGCCTGGCGGACGTGCGGCAGGAGGAAGGCCCACGCCTCTCGGGCGGGCTCTTCCGCCACGTCCATCCCCACGTGGCAGCGCCACACCACATGGGCGCCCCGACCGCGGATCGGCTCGATCAGGCCGGCTGTCTGCGGGTCGTGGAGGAGGACCACGTCGCCGGCGCGCACGAGCGGGGCGAGTTCTCGGGCGTTCCGGGCGGCGGTCTCGCGATACGCCTCCATGTCGGACGGCCCGAGCCCCTGGCCGTCACCCCGTGAGCCGTGCAGCATGTTGTGGATTCGCTTGGTGACACGGAAGAACGCAGGGTCGCCGCCGATCACCAGCCAGCGGGCGTCGAGCCCCGCGCCGCGGATGTATGCGAGCAGCGACGCGAGCATCTCCGCCACGCCCCCGCCACGCGCCGTCGAGTTCACGTTCCACGCCACGCGGTGCTCGAGCAGCGCGCGTCCGCGCGCGATCGTCCGCTCGAACTCCTCGGCCTGATCGGGGTTGAGGATCTCCATGAACCGCTGCGGTGGCACAGGGGCGACCGGTACGTGCGTGATTACCGTGGGCGCCGATCCCGTGACAGCCTCCATGGTCAGCCGGACGCGCGGCCCCCGACCGAGCCGGGAGCCTGCTCGAAAGGAGACCTCACGCTTCATGGTCGCCCACCTCGGGATGGCGTGTCTCAAACGACCAGATGCGGCGCCGCGACTCTCTGGAGCCGAGCGGCTGGACTACGGAGCCCCGCGTGAAGGATTTGGGGGTCTCTGGCGCCCCAAATCCGCGAGGAACTTGGGAGCAGCGCGCCGATCCGGTTACGATCGGCCGGTGTCACATGCGGCCGCACTCGTCGATGAGATCGCCAATGAGCTTGACACCTGGCCCGGTGTGCACATCGAGCGACTCTCCGAAAACTCCGCCCTCGTGCGCTACCAGGAGCTAGAGCTCGGAGTCCTCGATCGCGACCGTGGCATAGCGGAGTTGCGCTTCGCGCATCTCGAGCACGACGAGCTCGTCGAGCATGGGGATGCTTCGCCAGCCGATTCGAAGCCCGAAGACCATGTGGTGAGCCACAACGTCGAGGGGCCGTCGGACGTGACCGGCGTACTCGAGCTCTTCGACCGCCGCTACCGCGAACTGCGCGGCGAGGAGTACCCCGACAGCGTGGAGTAGCCGGCCCGAGGCAGTTGGGACGCGAGCCGCGGTGAGGAGATCGTCGGCACGGCCGCCTAGCACCTCCAACCAAGGAGACCGCCATGCAGATCACCAAGAACTCTCTCGAAACCGCGCCCGGGCCGAGTGACTGGTTCACCGGCGCCGTCTATCTCGACACGGTCGCGATCCCCTCGGAGCCCTCTCGCCTGGCGGCCAGCAGCGTCCACTTCACTCCGGGTGCCCGGACCGCGTGGCACACCCACCCCTTCGGCCAGACGATCTACGTCACAGAGGGCGTTGGCCTCTGCCAGCGCCGCGGCGGGCCGATCGAGGTCATCCGTCCCGGCGACCGCGTGTTTTTCGAGCCGGGTGAGGACCACTGGCACGGCGCCGCCCCCGACCGCTTCATGACCCACCTCGCGATGCAGGAAGTGGACGACCAGGGCAGCCCCGTCACCTGGGGCGAGCACGTCACCGACGAGGAGTACCGCGCCACCCCGTCCACGTGACGGTTTCAGATGGCGAGTTCGATCAGGCGACCTTCTCGGGCCATCTCGACGGCGCCCTCCTGCCCGCGCGACGTCGCCAGGGTCCGCGCCTCCTCGCCGATCGCGTCCAGGTGAACGTCGTCATGCCCAGGATCGTGATGGAACAGCAGCGTCCGGGCGGACTCGGCGCGATGTGCGAAGGCGAGAGCGTCCGAAACCCGGGAGTGCCCCCAGCCGCGGCGCTCTGGGTACTCAGAATCGGTGAACTGGCAGTCGTGGATCAGCAGCGACGCGCGCGACGCGAGCGCGTGCCCCGAGATCCAAGTGGGTCTGGCCTTGTCCAGATCCTGTCCGAGGCCCGGCTCGTGGTCGGGGAGGTAGCACAGACTCCCGGCGCCGGCCTCGAGCCTGTAGCCGAGCGTGGGCCCGCGATGGGCGACGAGCGAGGCCCTGACGTCGACGCCGCCAAGGCGCCACGGCGAGGTTGGCGCGTCCTCGAAGATCACACGCGCCGGCAGCTCACGGATCTCCACTGGGCAGAGGGGGCTCGAGATGTAGCGGGCCACGCGCTCGCGCAGCGCCCGCCCGGCGGCGGGTGGACCCCAGACCGTGACCTCGACGGCGGGATCGAAGAGGGGGGCGAAGAACATCAGGCCCTGAATGTGGTCGAGGTGGAGGTGGGTCAGGAGGACGTGCACGTGGCGGCACCGCCCGGCGATTGCCGCGCCCAGCTCCCGGATGCCGCTTCCGGCATCCAGGATCAGCTCGGTTCCATCCGCGGTCGTGACTTCCACGCAGGAGGTATTACCCCCGTAGCCGGCCGCAGCCGAACCCGGCACGGGAATCGATCCACGCACACCCCACAGCTTCACGCGCATGAGCTCAGCTTTCCTGCTTCGCGGGCACTGGCCAGAAGACAATCAGGGCTCCGTGATTGCCTGCCGGGCCGACCAGCGGTAACGCGCCCGCGACGATCTCGACCAACCCGGCCTCGGCTCGGATGAAAAACTGCGCGTAGCCAGGGCGACCGTCGCGTAGGGCACCGGTCAGCGGCAGTTGTTCGAAGGGAATCGGTCGCCCGTGCCCATCGAAGAGCCCCATCTCGGCGCTCCACTCCGGTCGGGTGATACGCCCCCTCTCCTCGAAACGGGTGCCGATCACGGCCTCCGCAGCGTCGTTGTAGTAGACGAGCGCGCCTTCGGCATCGACCAGGAACGCCGCCAGCGAGATGATCGATACGAGGTTGCGCGCAAGGATCAGCTCGAGGGGATGCTGGGCTTCCCCCTCGCTGACGTGGTTGATTCGATCGAGGCCGGGTCGCTCGTCCATGGCCTTCTCCCCAGTGGGCTCGTGAGGACGGGCCATCGACCGGCGCGATCCTCGGGCCCCACTCTACGCGCAGCCCTTCGGTTGACGCCGCGCTGCCCCTACGGCCGCGCGGATGTCCTCGAGTGCGTGCGTCGGGAAGCCTCGAATGTGATGGGTGGCTCAGGGGGAGGTCGGAACATCGGGTGAGCGGATTTGGCCGGGGCCTCGGCTGTCTGGTAGCTTCGGCGCGGCGGCCTTGGCGGCTGTCTGGTTTGGTCTCGGCGTGACAGCCGGGCCGGTGCGGTTCGAGCTAGGAGGCTGGCATGCGCGCAGTTGCTTTCCCACGCGGGACACGGGCCCTGGTTGGGGGATTGGCGGTGATGGCCTGTGTGGGGGCGGCCGTCCCTGCAGTGCTCGGGAATGCAGTGGCGAGCCCTGACAGGGACAAGCTCGCGGCTCGGCTGCTGGAGCTCGATCCCGCCGCCCGCGTCGGTGGTAACACGCAGGTGTCCACACCCGCGGGGGCCGGGCTTGTGGGGGTGCCCGGTCGTGTCAACTTCATACTCGGGCTGGGGCACCGCCAGCGGATCATCGGCGGCAACGGCCACGATCAGCTCGGCGCCCGCGGCCGTGGCGCCAGCGTCCGCGGCGCCGGTGGTCGCGACTTGATCCACGGCGGGCGCGGCGACCAGCGCCTCCACGGCGGCCGCGGCCACGATTTGATCCACGGCGGCCACGGCCACGACATGATCCGCGGCGGCCACGGCCACGACATGATCCGCGCCGGCCGCGGTCACGACCGCGTCCGCGGCGGCCGCGGTCACGACCGCATCCACGGCGGCGCCGGCCGCGATCGGCTCGAGGGCGGCCCCGGCCGCGATCGGCTTGTCGACAGGCAGGGCGCCACGGTCGCGGTTGCCGGGCCGGGAGACCGCGTCGACGTCGCCGACGCCGACAGCGACCGCGTGCTGTGCGCGGCCGGCTCGACCAACCGCATCGTCGTCGACCGCGGCGACCGGCTCCACCCCAACTGCCACGGCCCGGCCACGAGCGTGAGCTACCGGCGCCCCCCGAACGGGCCGCCGACGGCCGACGCCCCGGCGGCCCACGCCGCCCAGCAGCCACCCATCACAGGCAGCGGCACCAACGAAAGCCCCTACACGGCGGAATGCACCGCCCCGCAAAACGTCGACTGCACCACGCCCCTCTTCGCAGCGCGCAGCCTCACCAATCTCTGGGCAAACGAGTACGTGCCCGCCTACAAGTGCCCTACCTCTCACCCATACATGTACAACCAAAGCTACGCGCCCCAGGGCACGAACCTGCCGCCGGGCGTCGGGGTCCTCGGGCTGGGGCCGATCGGCATGAACATCAGTGGGCTGGAGACGAGGCAGGACCGTGAATTTGACGCGACCCGGGTGTACGCGCTCGGGACGTTGACGGGCGGTCTCAACTCAAGCGCGACGAACTGGACGACGGGCACAGCGTCGTACCAGATGCAGCTCCACTGCACCAGCGACCGCACCCACGCCAACAGGTGGGTGGTCGGATGAGCGAGGCCCGCGCGTAGTCCAGCGGCCTGCGGGCAAGTCGCGCCGCAGGCATGCGACGATTGCACGCATGCAGACGTTCAAGCCGAGTAAGCGACTCGGGCTCGTCCTGCACCCGCGCAGCGACCCGACGCCGGTGGTCGAGAGGCTCACGAGCTGGGCGCGGTCGCACGACAGACAGGTGATCGTCGACGCCCGGGACGCCGCGCGCGTACCCGACGGCGTAGAACCGGTGAGCCAGGCTCAGCTGGTCGACCAGGCCGACGCGCTGATCAGCCTCGGCGGCGACGGCACGATGCTCGGCGCGCTGCGACTCGTCGCTGGGCGGCCCGTCCCCATCCTCGGCGTGAACCTCGGAGACCGCGGCTTCCTGGTCGAGGTCCAGCCGCCCGAGCTGGACGCCGCGCTCGACCGGCTCGACACGGGCGACTACACAATCGAGGAACACAGCGCGGCGGTGCTGACATATGGATCCGAGGAGTCGGTCGCGTTCAACGACATCGCCCTGGCCAGCGTGCCCGGCGAGGGAGCGGTACAGGCGGCGCTGACGATGAACGGTCGCGCGGGTGGGCGGTACCGCTGCGACGCCCTTGTCATTGCCACCCCGATCGGCTCTACGGCCTATTCGTACGCGGCGGGAGGGCCGTTCGTGTCGCCGATGCTCGACGCCGTGGTCATCAGCCCGGTGGCGCCGATATCCGGCATCTCCCGCGCGGCCGTGATCTCGGCCGCCGAGCCGATCGCGTTGGCGCTGCTGGAAGGCAGCGGCCAACCGGCGCTCCAGGTGGACGGCACGATCATGCGACGGATGCAGCCCGGCGATGCGATCGAAGTTCGCCTGCGACCGCGGGCGGGCCTAGTGGTGCGGCTGGACCCAGACCGCTACGAGCGGCGCAGCGGGATCAAGCTCAGCCTGCTCGACCTGCCCTTCCTGCCCGAAGAGGTGCGCGACGTGCTCCCCGGAGGCGACCCCGTGGCGCTGGCCCTGGATAACTAGCCAGCCGACCCTTGCGACGGCCGCGGGCACCGATCGCGGCACGTCTTCGAGCTGCGGTCGGTAGGTTCCCGCTTCGCGACGGCGGTCCGGCTCGAACGAGGAGGAGCCATGCGGGTGACGATTCTGCGTCTTGTTCTGCTCTTGGTCGCGCTCTTGTTGAGTACGAGCACCGGCATCGCGAGCGCCGCGCCGTTGGCGCCCGCGCTGGGCCCGAACGTGACCATCTTCGATCCGAGCATGCCGGTCAGCGAGATCCAGGCAACCGTCGACGCGATTCACGCCCGGCAGGTCGACGACGAGATGGGCACGAATCGCCACCTGCTCCTGTTCGAGCCGGGTGTCTACGGCAGTGCGAGCGAACCGCTGCAGATGAAGGTGGGCTACTACACCGAGGTCGCGGGCCTCGGTGCCTCGCCGGCCGACGTGACGATCAACGGCAAGATCGAGGTGTACAACCGCTGCCTGGAAGGTGGGGGCACGAGCAACTGTCACGCCCTCGTCAACTTCTGGCGCACGTTGTCCAACCTGTCGCTGAACATCAACGCCCTCGGGCAGGACGGCTGTCGCGCGTCTGCGAACTTCTGGGCCGTCTCGCAGGCCGTTTCCATGCGCCGTCTCTCGATCGCCGGCGGCACCCTCTCGCTCATGGACTACTGCACGGCGGGTCCGCAGTTCGCCAGCGGCGGGTTCATCGCCGACTCCAAGCTGCCGTCGGTCATCAACGGCTCGCAACAGCAGTGGCTGACCCGCAACAGCGAGATCGGGGGTTGGTCGAACGCCGTGTGGAACCAGGTCTTCGCGGGGGTCGTGGGGGCGCCGGACGAAGCTGGTTTCCCGAACCCGCCCTACACCACCCTCGGCACGACGCCCGTCAGCCGCGAGAAGCCGTACCTGTTCGTCGATGAGCAGGGCAACTACCGCGTCCGCGTGCCTTCGGCGCAGACCAACACGAGCGGCGTGTCTTGGGCCGACGGCATGACTCCGGGACGGACGCTCCCGCTCCGCGACTTCTTCGTCGCGAGGCCGTCGGACCCGGTGAAGGTCATCAGCAACGCGCTGGCCCGCGGCATGAATCTGCTGCTGGCCCCGGGTGTCTACGACGTGGCGACCAGCATCTCCGTCAAGCGCGCCAACGCGGTCGTGCTCGGCTTGGGGCACGCGACGCTCACCGCCGTCGACGGCGCGGTCCCGCTGACGGTCGCCGACGTTCCCGGCGTCATCATCGCGGGAGTCACGATCGACGCGGGCAGCGTCAAGTCGCCGGTTCTCCTGCAGGTCGGCAAGCGGAAGGGCAACACCGGCTCCAAGAAGAGCAATCCGACCAACCCGACCACGCTGTCGGACGTGTACTTCCGCGTCGGCGGGCCGCACATCGGCAAGACCGACATCGCGCTCGAGGTCAACAGCGACCACGTCTTGATCGACCAGACCTGGGTGTGGAGGGGCGACCACGGCGTCGAGGGCCTCTCCGATAGTGAACGCTGGAACACCAACGTCGGTCGCACCGGCGTCGTCGTCAACGGTGACGATGTGACGGCGACCGGTCTCTTCGTCGAGCACTTCCAGCAGTACAACACCGTCTGGAACGGCGAGCGCGGCGTGACGATCCTGTACCAGAACGAGCTGCCGTACGACCCTCCGAGCCAGGCCGACTGGATGAACGACGGCGTCGAGGGCTGGGCCGGCTACAAGGTCGGGGCCCACGTGAAGACGCACAGGCTCTACGGGGGCGGTGTTTACGTCTTCAACCGGAACGACCCATCGATCCACACCGAGAACGGCTTCGAGGTCCCCCAGACCCCCGGCGTCCAGCTGCACCACGTCATGACGGTCAACCTCGGCGCCGGCACCATCGACCACGTGGTCAACGGAGTGGGTGGCCCGGCCGACGTGACCAGGATCGGTGCTCCTGTCTACATCACCGATTATCCGTGATCCCAGTCAAGCGAGCTCTCGGACGCGCCGGACGGTCACTTCGAGGTTGAGCTCTTCGAATTCGAGATGGGCGAGCAGGTTCTCGCGGAGAGCCTGCAGGGCGTCGACGACAGCCTGACGGGCCTCCCGCCCGTCGTGCTCCGTGAGGCGGTTGGCGGCGGTTTCGACGGCCTCGAGGTCGTCCGCGACGCGCCGGTGGTCGGCCTGGAGCCGGTCGATGACCGGGTTGATGGCGGGGTTGGTGTCGCGCAGCTCAGAGAAGAAGTCGGCGTCCTCCGCGTGGTGGTGGCTGTGCACAAAGCTGCAGTAGCGCAGGCAGTTGACCTGCAGCCGCCAGAGCATGCTGTCGCGCTTGAGGTCGTCCAGCTGCCGGCGTAGGTCCTCGGCGTCGACGCCGTCGAGCGCTTGGACAGCGAGTGCCTGTATGAGCTCCAGGTTCCGGCGAATGGCGTCGTGGACGGCGAGCAGCATCGCGTAGATCGCGCGTCCTCGCGCCGTCTCGGGCGCCGCTTCGAAGCCCGTCATTCTCGGGCGACGGCCCGCGCCGTTGCCACACGCTCGCGGACCTGTGGGGCGACCTCTTCGATGACGGTTCGCAGCGCGTCCGGGGTCAGGAAGTAGCCGAACTCGATGTCGTGGCCGTAGTCGGGCATCGCAGCTCAGCTCCCCTGCGCTGCCGGCATGTAGTAGTCGATCGCCCCGGTTCGCTCGAGGTCGTCGAGCAGGATCGCTTCGACGTCGAGGCTGAGGTCGATCTCGTTGCTCACGACCACGCCGCCGAGGGGCAGCTCGTCCTGCCAGGAGACGCCGAAGTCGTGGCGGTCGATCCTGGCGGTGGCCTCGAAGCCGATCCGGCGCATCTCGCCCTTGTTCTCGTCGCCGTCCCACCACGGTGTCTTCCACTCGCCGATGTAGGCGATGTCGAGCGGGACGCTGCGCGTCACGCCGCGGATCGTCAAGTCGACCACTCCCTTGAAGGCGCTGTCGGCGGTGCGCTCACTGAAGCGGCCGCGGAAGGAGATCTTGGGGTGGTTCTCGACGTCGAAGAAGTCGGCGCTGCGCAGGTGCTCGTCGCGAGCGGGCTCGCCGGTCCAGATGCCGGTCGCGTCGATCTCGCCCTCGAAGGTCGCGTCGAGGCAGCGGTCCCACTCGAGCTCGAGTCGCCCGTGGATGTCCTTGAACAGACCGCGCACCCACGTGACCATCATGTGGCGGGCGCGGAACTCGGCCTCCGTGTGCCCCGGCTCGAACATCCAGGTCGCCATTCAGACCACCGCTTCCAAGACGCGCATGCGCGGCGGTGGCGACCCGAGCAACGGGCGAGCCGCGTGCGCGTCCGCGAGCTCCCCGATTAGCACTCCCACCGAGTCGCGCAGGGCCTCCTGGTGCGTCGGGTCCGTCGGGTGTCCGTCTGCGTCGAGGTGCTCGTGAGCGTGCCCCATGGCCAGCTCGACCTCGGCCACCCGCGCGCCGGTCGCGCCCAGCACCTTGCGCAGCTCGGCCTGGGCCCACACGGCGCCGAACATTCCAGTGCTCGCGCCGATCACGGCGACAGGCTTGTTGCGAAGCGGGCTGTTGGCCGGCGGCCGTGATACCCAGTCGATGGCGTTCTTGAGCACGCCGGGGATCGATGAGTTGTATTCGGGGGTGGCGAAGAGCACCGCGTCCGCGTCGGCGATCGCCTGGCGAAGTGCGGTGACGGCGGCGGGACCGTCACCGACGTCATCGTCCTCGTCGTAGGGCGGGATCGCCTTGAGGGTTTCGAAGACCTCGAAGGCCACTCCCTGCTCCTCGACCAGTTCCCCCGCGGCGCGCAGCAGCGCCGTGTTGTGTGAGTCGCGGCGCAGGCTGCCGCTGATGCCGAGCATCCGCACTACGACTCCTTGGCCAGCTGCAGGTCGACTCGGATGGTGACCTCGTTGGCCAGCGCCGGCTCTCCGCCAGGGAGCGGGTTGTTCCAGTTGAGGCCGAACCTCGTTCGGTCGACGGTTGTCTCGAGTTGAAGGCCGAAGCGCTCGCCGCCGTAGGGGTCCAGGGCCGGATCGCTGACGTGGCCGGTGATCTCGACCGCCTCGGTGTGTCCCTTCAGCGTCAACTCCCCCGCGATGGTCACCTCGTCGCCCGAGCGGCTGATCTCGCGCGCCTCGAAGCTCAGCTGCGGAAAGCGCTCGGCGTCGAAGAACTCCGGGCTCTGCAGGTGAGCTGTGAGGTTGGGATCCTTTACGTGGACGCTGCCGACCTCGGCCGTGCCGCGCAGGACGCCGTCGCCGAGGCGTGCGTCGAAGTCGGAGAAGGTGCCCTGGAAGGTTCCCGCCATGTAGGGGACGGCAAAGCCGACGGTGGAGTGAATGGTGTCGGCGCTCCAGGTGCCGGTCGGCAGTGCTCGCTGTGTGGTCTGGCTGCTCATCGCCCATCCTCCTCGGGTGGTGTCACAGAAAAGGTTGATGCCTCAACGATCTTAGCGAAGAAAGCTTGAGATATCAACCTTCTACTCCTCAACTAATGACGGCGGCGGCCCGGGGCCTCGCGCGCTGCACCGCGGCGAGGCGATGGGCGGATGCGCTCAGCCGCAGCTGTCGCCGGCGGGGTCGACGCCCGGCAGCCGATTGAGCAGGGCTGCCAGCTGCGCCAGCTCGCCCTCGTCGAACGGGCCGCCGAGGAGCTCGCGGATCTGCCGCGTGTGGGACTTCGACGCCGCCCGCAGCTTGTCGCGCCCGGCCTTGGTGAGGACCGCGTAGCTGACGCGGCGATCGCTCGCACACTGCTCGCGAGCGACCAACCCGTCGCGCTCGAGGCCGTCGAGCAGGCGGGTCACGCCCCCGGCGGTCAGCAGAAGCCCGTTGGCCAGGTCGACGCGCCGCATGCGAGAGTCGGGCGCCCTGGCGAGACTCAGAAGAGCCTCGTACTCGCTCAGGTTCAGGCGATGATCGGCGCTCAGCTGGGTGCTCAGCCGGCGGGTCACCGCGGCGTTGGCGCGGACCAGCTGTACGAACGCATCGATCGCAGTTGAGGTCTTGGGTGTTGTGGTCGAAGGCACGGCCAAGGAAATTTGCTTGCGCCCTCAAGTATACGCGCGCGGGCGTCCCGGGCGGCCTCGAGGCACCCGGAGGCGCATGGACCGGGTCGGACCGCAACCACGCTCATCGCCGACACATCCGGGCGGAGGTACCGGCATAGACTTGCCTCATGCGGCAAGCGGCATTCCCCGGGCTGATCGCCCGCGGGCGAGATGCCGAACTGGCCATCCTCGGTAGCCAGCTCGATCGGGTTCGCTCCGGCGTTGGCGCGGTCCTCCTGATGGAGGGCGGCGCCGGAATGGGCAAGAGCCGGCTGCTCGAAGAGGGCGCGAGGATCGCTGGGCGCATGGCGTTCAGGGTCGGCTCCGGCGCCGCCGAGCCAGGCGAAGGCATCGTGGAGCTGGCTTCGCTGATGGAAGCGCTTTTCGGTGGGGACCCGCCGCTCCTCGACCGGAGCGCCCTGCGAGATCTGCACGCACTGCCCGAGCAGCGCTATTGGCTGCTGCAGGACCTTCAGGCTCTGCTCGAGCGCGCCGCGCTCCGGGGCCCGATGCTCGTCTGCCTCGATGACCAACACTGGGCCGACAGCGGGACCGCAGCGGCGTTGCGCGCGCTTCCGTCGCGGCTCAGCGCGCTTCCCATCGGCTGGATGATCGCGTTTCGCCCAGAGCAGGGGTCAGGCCGGCTCTTGAGCGCGATTGAGTATCTCGAACGGGACGGGGCCGAGAAGATCGAGCTGGGCCCGCTTGATGAGACGGCGGTCCTGCAGGTCGCGGTCGACACCTTGGAGGCAGAGCCCGACGACGCTCTGCGCGCGCTGATGAGCGGTGCGCATGGCAGCCCGTTCCTGCTGACTGAGCTCCTCGCAGGGCTCCGCGATGAAGAGCTGGTGCTGATCGACGAGGGACAAGCCGAGCTGACCGAGGCGCGGCTCCCGCGTCGGGTGCGCGACAGCATGCGAGAGCGGCTGAGGGGAATGTCGGAGTCCGCACGCGAAGCGGCGATCGTGGCGGCCTCGCTGGGGCGAGCCTTCTCGCTGGACGAGCTCGCGAGGATGCTCGACCGGCCGCCGTCGGCTCTGCTGCCTCCGATCGAGGAGCTGATCGAATCCGGCGTGCTGATCGAGAGTGACGAGCGGTTCGCGTTCGGGCACGACATCACGCGAGACGCGGTGCGTGCCAGCGTGCCGGTGTCCGCGCGGCGCGCGCTCGATCGCCAGGCGGCCGACGTGCTGTTAGCGGCCGGAGCTACCCCGGTCGAGGTCGCTACACAGCTCGCGGCGAGCGCCGAAGCGGGTGATGAGGTTGCGATCGCCACATTGCTGAAGGCTTCCGAAGCTCTGTCGGCGTCGGATCCCGGAGCTGCCGCGGACTTGAGCCGGCGGGGGCTCGAGCTTGCCCCGAGCAGGCACCCGTTGCGCGGGCCGCTCGCGACTCAAACCGCTGTGTTGCTACACGAGGCCGCTCGAGTCGAGGAGGCGAGAGCGTTCGCGGATACCACTCTGCGCGAGGCGCTTCCAGCCGAGCAGGAGGCGGAGGTCCTTCTCAGCATCGCCGGGATGTTCGGGCTCTCGCCTGACGTGCGCGTCGCCGCGGACCGGCAAGCGCTCGCATTGCCCGACCTGCCAGGCGCCCTTCGAGCGCGACACCTCGCGTGCTTGGTCCACAACCTCACGGTGGGCGGCCGATCGGAGGAGGGGCGCGAGAACCTTCCAGAGGCTAAGACAGCAATCGACAGCAGTGGCGACGCGGACGCCGCCTTCATGCTCGATCTCGCTGAATCTGGACTCGAGGCGACAGCCGGAAGGTTCGTGCCCGCACTCGAGTTGGCCGACGCTTCGTCCCGATCCGGCTCCGCCAAGCATGACTACGCGCGCGAGCGCCTCACGCAGGAGTGGCGCTGCGAGATCATGGTGATGCTCGACCGTGTCGAGGAATCGCTCGAGTTGACCGCCGACGGCCTCGCCGCAGCGCAGCGCGACCTACAGGGCTGGGCGCTGCACATCTTCGAGACTTGGCGCGGCAGGCTGCTCTTCCAAACGGGAAGACTTGAGGATGCCGCCGCGATCCTGGAGGGGCAGCTCAGCCCGGAGCAGGAAGAGGGCCACCAGAGCGTTCTCGATGCGGCCGGAGTGGTCGCCTTGGGACGCATAGCGCTCCACCTGGGTGACCGTCGCCGTCAGCAGAGTACGGCCGAGCTTGCCCGAATGATGCTCGAGCAAAGCCCGCCGAGCTTTCGCCGCAATGCCGTGTGGCTACTCGCGCTGCAGTCGATGGCGGAGGGCGATGCGGCCGGCGCGCGAGCCTGGCTCTGCGCGCTCGGCGAGGAGGAGCGCAAATCGGTCGTGCCGTCGTTTCCCCCGGACGGCACCGACGAGCCGCACCTCGTCCGGATCGCCATCGCGGCCGAGGACGATGAATTGGCAGCGAGCGCGGTCGCGTCAGCCGAGCGCCGCTCAGAACTGAATCCCGGCGTGCGTACCGCCGCCGCCACCGCAGCGCACGCGCGCGGCTTGCTCGACGAGAGCGAGCAGGAACTCGCGCGCGCCGTTGAGCTCTTCGAGGCTGGCCCCCGACCCCTTGCGCTGGCATCCGCGCTCGAAGACCTGGGGGCTGCGCGGATCAGGCGTGGTGCCACCGAGGACGGGGTCGGGGTGCTCGACCGGGGGCTGACTCTCTACAGCGACGCCGGAGCTGCTTGGGACGCCAGCCGGGTTCGTAGCCGCCTGCGTGCGCAGGGGGTGCGCCGCCGCTTGGTCAGTGTCCCGGATCGCCCGGAATCGGGCTGGGATGCGATGACCGATTCAGAGCTCGGCGTCGCTCGGCTGGTGGCTCAGGGTCTCACCAATCGGGAGGTGGCCGAGAAGTTGTTCGTTTCGCCCCACACCGTGAATAGTCATCTACGTCAGATCTTCGCCAAGCTCAACATCAACTCTCGCGTCGAGCTGACGCGCCTTTCCGTCAATCACGACTGAGAAACGTCGAGCAGGATTCGCGCCACATCTTCGGGGGCCTCGAGCGCGGCGAAGTGGCCGGTGTCGGGCAGGGCGATGTGGCGGGCGCCGGGGATTGTCTCGATGTTGGCTTCGCGATCGGAGGGTCGCGACCAGTCTTCGTCGCCGTAGACCAGCGTGACCGGGACGTCGATGCCCGCATAGCGCGCGCGGGCCGCGATCAGGCTCTCGAGATTGCGGTAGATCGCTCTCGCCACCGTCGGGTATCCGGGGCGCCGGCCGACGCGACGGAGCTCGTCGAGATAATGGTCGGGCAGTTGGCTGGGGTCGTGCAGTCCGCCCCGCAGAATGCCCGCGAGGACCCGCTTTTCCTCAAGCCGGGCGAAGAGAGGGCCCCACACCGGAAGGCGGACGTTCCCGATAACCACCCGCGCGAGCAGGTTGGCTCGCTTGACCCCGTCGGCGAAGTCGTAGGCGTTGAAGGCGACGATCCGGCGCACCCGGTCGCCGAGGTCGAGGGAGGCAGTGAGCGCCACCGTGGCGCCCATCGATTCGCCGGCCAGCGTGAGGTCCGAGAGGTCCAGCTCTTCGGCTACCCGGACGGCCGCGGCTCGCAGCGCAGGCTCCTCGTAGCTCGCACCCGGGACGATGTCGGACCAGCCCATGCCTGGGAAATCGAGCGCGTAGACGGTGAACGCGTCGCTGATCCGCGGGATCACGAACTGGAAGTGATCGAGCTGCGTGCGCACGGTGTGCATCAGGACCATCGGCGGGCCGCTGCCCACGCGCAGGTACCGCACGCGAGCGCCGCCGCTCAGCGCGACATCGCCAATCTCCCCGCCCTCGCACCACCACTCGGTGTACTCGTGAGCTGCCCTCGGCACGGAAGTCGACATCGTGAGCTCCGTGGTCGCTGGCTGATGGGTGGCGGTCAATTCCACGCTGTCTCCGTTCCGATTGGTGGGGTGGCGGGTCGAGTGTCGCTCTGCTCACTGATCCAGAAGGCGGCGAGGGTCGTCCAGGCGGCTGCGTCGGGCGCGCCCCGCGCCAGGCCGAGGCTGTGGGGACCGTGCGCGAAGACATGGGTGGTGTGGGGAACGCCGTGCGCGGCGAGCGATGAGGCAAGCCTGTAGCTGTGCTCCGGCGGGACGTAGGGGTCCTCCGCCGTGTGCCAGAGGAAGAACGGCGGCGACGCGGACGTCACCAGGGCGTCGAGTGACGTCGCTCGGCGCAGCTCGGGCGTCGCGTCGTCGCCCAGCAGGATCAGGCGCGCCGGCCGATAGGTCTCGGTCTCCATCGAGGTGATCGCGTAGCCCAGCACGGCGAAGTCGACCGCTTCGCCCTCGTCGGCGCCGGGGGCGAGCGCGGCCAGGCCGGCAAGATGGCCCCCCGCGGAGAAGCCGATCAGCCCGATGCG
Source organism: uncultured Thermoleophilaceae bacterium (assembly GCA_963812915.1). Lineage (GTDB taxonomy): Bacteria > Actinomycetota > Thermoleophilia > Solirubrobacterales > Thermoleophilaceae > JACVRW01. Next base: position 261,512 of record CAWEXB010000001.1, read on the forward strand.
CTCCACGCCACTCTCGCGCTGGCGGCGAATCTCGGCCCGCAAGGCGTCCAGTGGCGCGGGGTGGCGCACCAACAGCGGGTAGCGGAAGACGCTGGCGCGCACACCGAGCCCGGTCAGCCAGTCGACCACCGGCTCGGCCTCATTCGGCGCATGCTCGGAGTAGCCGCCGCCCGGCAGGACGATCAGGTGGGTTGCGAGGCCGGTCGACACACTAGATCCGCCCGGCTGGGTGAGATTCGACCCAGGCCCTCGTCAGATGCAGGTACTGGTCGGCGCCGTCCTCCCAGGTGAAATGGCCGGTGTCGAGGAGGTCGAGCTTGCTGTTGGGCAGGCGATCGTGCAGGAACTCGGCGTTGGACGGTGGCACCAACGCGTCATGGCGACCGGCGATGATCTGAACCGGGGTCGGGATGTCACCGAGCCTTTCGGCCAGAATCGGCAAGTCGTTCGGGTAGTTGCGCACGTAGGCCATCGACTCGACGAAGCGGTCGCCGGCATACGAGCTCAGGTAGTCCTCCCGCACGGCCTCGGGCAGCGTGTGTCGCTCGATGCCGTCGAGGGCTCCTGCGACGATCTCGCGGCCATCGACGGCTCGAAACTGACTCGTGTCCGGAGCCTCGATGAGTTCTTTCAGGGCGCCCGTCACCTGGAGCGGAACTGAGGTGGCGCCGCTGCCGACCACGGCACTGGGGAACCGATCGGCGTCCTGTGCCGCTGCGAACAGCGTCGCTCCAGTAGCAACGTCCGGCCCGACGACGTGGGGGTGACCGAGTTCCCACTCATCGATCAGCTTGAGGAGGAACGTCCCCATGGCCTGTGGGGAGAAGAGCTCGGGTCGGCCCTCGGATTTGCCAAAGCCCGGCAGATCGATGGCGACCAGCCGGACCGGTCTCGGCCAAGCGCGGCCAGATCGTCTCCCAAGCGAAGAGGCTCTCCGGCCAGGGGTTGAGGAGCAGGACTGTCTCATCGCCGGCTGCATCGCTCTCGGCGTATCTGATGGCGAGGCCGTCGGCCTTGCGCTGCGCCGTGCTGATCTGGGTCGTCTTGATGGTGGGCATCTGAAGCTCCTCGGTTGAGGCAGCCAATGTGCATGCCGACGGCCGCCGCTACATCACCTGATCGCGCCATTTCTTCAATCAGGACTCTCGCTCCCCGCGACCTCGCCGCGCCCCTCAGGCGAGCTGGGCATCCGCCGAATGAAGTCCGGGCGGCAGACTCCTGCGTCCGTGGGGCATCAGGAGTCTCCGGCTGGACTCCCGCTCCTCGTCCTCCAAAGCAAGAGTCGAGGGTCGTCCTCGCTGGGCGGCGCGCGCCTGTCACGCGCCGCCTCGAGCGCGGCGCTGAGGCCGTAGGCTTCATCGGGTGTGATGATGCGTGCTGGTCCGCGGCCGCGATATTGGGCGCTGCACCTTGCGACCTACGCTGGAAGCCGGACAGTAATTAGCGACAGCGCGGAGTCAGGACGGGTTCCGGAGACGGAGGAACGCCATGACTGATGCAACGGGTAGCGACGACCGCACCACCACCGAGTACGAGGTGCGGGAGGTCGAGAAGGCCAACGCCACTGGCAAGCAGCCGGGTCCACCAAGTCCAGACCAACGTCGCCGCCGTCGAGCGTCCTGATCTTCTTGTGGCGCACATGGGCGCTCAGCGGCTTCTCAGGTAGGTCGAGGTTGTTGAGGTTTAGCCAATCCCAACCGCGCTGGGCGTGCGTGATGATCTTACGCGCCATCAGTGACCCCCCCCCGGGGTCGTCGCCCAACGGTGGAACCTGCGGTACGCCCAAACACTGAAACGCACGAGGCACTTGATCAGGAGCCACGTCAACGCCGCCGTCATCCACATCAGTCACGCGGTGATCAGAATCGGCGAGAGCAGCAACAGCAGCCACTCGTTGAGCGCCCGGAGGTACGCGAACGGACCTGGGATCAACATCAGCGGTCACCGCCCAGGATCGCGTCGCGCTCCGGGGTGCCGCCACGCGGGGTCAGCATCAGCTTGGCCTGCCGCGCCGACATCGGATCGGTGATGCCGAGCGCCACCATCTCGTCGATCAGCTTGCCGACCTCCTCGCAGATCTTCTTGCTGCTCATCGGGTCTCCCTTTTGGAGGTTGGTTGTCCCAGTCGGTCGACAGGCGGCAACGACCAGGTTCCCCTGGTCGCTCCTGTCAATCAGCCTCGCTAGAGGACCGGAGCCTCCACCGGGGTGTTCGGCAGATCGAACGTGCCGTAGCCGGGGACGGTGACCTGCAGCCCGCTGCGCGGACCGTAGTTCGTGACCTGGCTGATGCTGCTGGTCGCGGACGAACCGGCAGGGCAGACCGCGGGCGAGTACGTCGACGCGCCCGTGGTGGTCGGACCGTCGAACCCACCGATGTCCCAGCCGTTCGTGAGCTTGCCGGGCTTGTTCGTGTTCGCGCTGACCTTGGCGTCCTGCGTGATCGGCGCACTGACGATCGTGTGGCCCGTGCCGGTGTTGACCTGCTTCACCTGGCCGTTCTGGAACACGGTCTTCGAGCACTGCATCAGGTAGTCCAATGACCACGTATAGCCGGTTGTGAACTTGACCTTGCCCTGCTCGTGCAGCGACTGCCTCGCGTGGTCGTCAATGCCGCCGAGGGCGGTCTGGACGTCGCCCTTGCCGACGAAGCCGACACCCTGGTCGTCCACGTTGACGTTGGCACTGGCGACTGCGGGAACTGCGAGCGCCACAAGCGCGGCGCCGGTGACGATGAACTTCTTCATGAGGTCTCCGTTTTTGGGTTGTTGGCCCAGTGGTCGACTGGCGGCAGACGTTTTGGGTTGTTGGCCCAGTCGGTCGACTGGCGGCAGAGCACCCCGCAGGGTGCACTCCCGTCAATCAGCCGTAGTAGTCCCAGTCGGTGACGTAGCCGTCAGAGAAGTAGACGCCCCAGTCGCCGTACCACCAGATCACGTCGTCGCCGAAGTCGGTCGACTGGACTTCCTCCCACTCGGGGTTGCCGAGAAGAACGAGCACGTCGTCCTCGCTCATGTCCAGCTCGAGCTCGGTGTTGAAGACCACGCTGGTCGATGACAGGTCGATGCTCACCGAGCTGTCGGTGGTCGTGTGAGAGCTGCTCGGCCCCGTCCCGGCCGTGTGCGGCGTCGGGATGTTGAGCGGCTCATAGGTCGGGCTGGCCGGGAGCTGAGCGGACTGCTCGGGCTCGGGCTGGTCGGCTTGGCCGGCGACCGTGTAGCCGATACCGCCGGCCCCGGTGAGTGCGAGGACAGCTGCCCCAATCACTGCGAACTTCATGCTTTCTCCTTTGGGAGGTTGTTTGTCCCAGTCGGTCGACTGGCGGCAACACTGCCGGCGTGGACAGCGCTCCTCGTCGATCAGCCGCGATCAGCGAATGTCCGGATTCCCCAACGCGGCCCGCTCGTGAGGGCCAACTCGCGTTCCTTGTTGACGAGATGCTAACACTGTTCTTGACGGACCGCCAACAACATTTAGAATCGTCTTATGAGCACGACGCCGAAGTTCAGCCGCCTCGACCCCCGCCAGCGCCGCGAGCAGATCCTCGACGCGGCCAACGCGCTGTTCGCCGAGCGCGGCTACGACGAGGTCTCGGTCGAGGACATCGCCAGCTCCGCCGGCGTCACGCGCGGGCTCGTGCACCACTACTTCGGCGGCCGCAAGGAGGTCTACATCGCGCTGCTCGAGCGGCTCGGCGCCGTGCGCGAGGAACAACTCCCGCCGCCCGTGGGCCGCAGCGCCCGCGCCCGCGTGGCCGATAGCGTGTCGCGCTGGCTCGACTGGACCGAGCAGAACCGCACGATCTGGCTCGCCACGATCGGGCGCGGCGAGGACATCGCCGACCCCGACGTCAGGGCCGTCGTCCTCGACCTCGTGCGCCGCGCCGTCGCGCTGGTCGCGGCCCACCACGCCGACATCGCCGACGACTCGCCACGGCTGCGCTACGCGCTCGAGTGCTGGACCGGCCTCAACCGCGCCGCCACACGACGCTGGCTACAAGGCGAGGCCACCCGCGAGCAGACCCACGAACTGCTCGCCTCGACGCTCGAGCACGTCCTACGCACCTTCGGCGCCCCACCCAAGCCAAGCCGGCGCCTCTGAGGTAGGCGTACACTGGCCGTAAGCCGCGCGGTGCAACGCACACGGTGGATGTGACATAGCGGCGACTCGCGCAAGGCGGTCGCGGCGCCCGATGGCGGTCCCACCTGCAAGGGGCGGCCCGCCCTCTCGCAAGCCGGTGCAAGACGGCAAGGTGGGGCACGGCCCCGCGAGAGCGAACCAGATCCATTCGCTCTTGATGGAGGGCAGTAGCCATCCCCTACGACAGCATCGTTTCCAGAACCGACGCGGCCGCCCTGATCCCGCCCGAGCAGGTCAACCAGGTCGTCAAAGTCGCGGCGCGATGTGCAAGATCCACTGCACCGAGATGCTGTTCGACTGCGTCTACAAGTGCATGCAAGTCGTGGGCGTCAATGCGGTAGACCGGAAGCACTCGTTCGACCGCTATCTGCGTGAGGCAGCGGTCCTGCCGCTCTACGACGCCGGGAACTTCGGCATGCAGCGCCGGCGAGTGCATGGCGTCATGGCCGATGCCACGTTCGATCCGCGTGCGGTGATGGACGACGAGGCGATCGAGTTCACAAAGGCGATGGAGGGCATCGACACGATCCCGGGTCCGACCGCAGACGACCTCGAAGCCGTCAGCGCCTAACGGGACGCTCATCCTTTCCCTGGCTGAGCGCCCCGAGCACCGGCCAGCTACTTCTAGCCTCAGCCCGGGTACGCCGCCTTCGCAATCCGTTCGGCGATCATGATCGTCGTCGGGTTCAAAGCGACCGATGGAACAACCGGCATGATCGACGCGTCGATGACCCGCAGGCCATCCACTTGCCTGACGGCGCCATGGGGGTCGACGACGGCCCACGGATCACCGGCTCCGCCCATCGGGGCGGTAGCAGTCGGGTGCCCGTAGGAGGCGAGGTTCGACGCGACGGCCTCCGCGAGCTGATCATCCCCCACTGCCTCGCCGGGCATCATCTCGAGCTCGATGAACTTCGCGAGCGCCGGATTGCGGCCGATCTTGCGGCTCAGCTTCACCCCTTCGAGCATCCGGCGCGCGTCCCTTCCTCCGCCAGGTAGTTGCAATCGATCTCCGGCTGCTCTCGGGGGTCGCGGCTACGTAGGGTGACGGTTCCGCGGGAGTCTGGCTTGACGACAGCGACACTCAGCACGATCGCTCCGCCGGTCGGGCTGTACTCGGGAGGCATCAGGTGCGTGACCGCGACCTGTAGGTCGAGCTCATCGCCGCGGGCTTCGCTGGACTGCGTCCACAGGAGGGCGCCGACCGCCGGCCGCATGTCGAGCGCCTCCGATTTCAGAGCGTACGCGTTGTAGTAGAAGGGCTGGTCGTGAAGGCGCTGCCCGACGGGCAGATCGGCCACTACGTCGATGCCGAGCTCCGCCAGGTCCGCGGTCGGGCCGACGCCCGACCGCAGCAAGATCGCCGGGCTCCCGTATGAGCCCCCGGAGAGGATCACCTCCCCCGCGGGGATTTCAGCGCCGCTCGCCGTGGCAACGCCGATCGCCCGCCGCTGGTCGAACAGGACGCGATCGACGAGCACGTCGCCGGAGATCTTGAGGTTGGGGCGGTTGCGGACCTCCTCGGTGAGATACACCAGGCCCGTGTTCTGGCGCACGCCGTCGATGACGTTGACCGGGTAACCGCCGACGCCGCCCTGAATCGGCCCATTGAAATCGTCGACCACCGAGAACCCCTCTGCGGCTGCCGCGTCGATGAATGCGCGCAACGAGGTGGTCAGCTCTTCGTATTTCTGGGTTCGTATCGGGAACGGTCCTGTCCGCCCGTGGTAGGCGTCGTCGCCATCCGGCGTGTTCTCCATCTCCTTGTATGTGGCCATGACGTCTTCGACCGTCCAGTCATCCAGGCCGCGTTGCTGCCAGTCCCGTATGTCGCTCGGCCGTGCTCGCATCGCGACGGTGGCGTTGACGGTCGAACTGCCGCCGAGTGCCTTGCCGCGCGGGGCGGCGACTTCGGGGGAGGCAGCTCCACCGCGGGCCGTGAAGCCCCAGTCATGCTCCGGGTTGCCCGGCACGTGCGCGGCATCCCTGAGGTCGTCCGGATAGCCGGCCACGCCGTAGGCCGTGCCTGCCTCGAGCAGCAGCACCGAGCGAGTTGGATCTTCGCTGAGACGACTGGCAAGGACGGCGCCGGCTGAGCCTCCTCCGACGATGAGTACGTCCGCGCGACCGTTGCTGTTGGACATGTCAGCCTCCTTGGCCTTGGAAGGAAGAAACGGAATGGACGACGGTCTTTGCTTCCTGGAACTCGGTGATCGCGAGCGGGCCGCGCAGGCGGCCGATGCCGCTCGAACGTCGCACCCGGACCGAAGACTTCCTTCTGAATGCGCTTCACGGTGTTGCTGAGCAGCCCGCGGGCGCGACATCCCGCTCCGGTCCTCGCGCCGCTGGCTCGTCGGCGTGGCGCCCGAGAAGCGCCCACCCTGAACCGGCGATACCGAGGCCGACGGCGATCGCGAAGCCAAGCACCGTGTCGGGCGCCGTTGCGCCGCCGGCCAGTGCCACTCCGGCTCCGATGACCGGCAGCGACAGCCCCACGAACGCGATGATCAGCAGGGACGATGTTTTCGCCAGACGGTCCTCTGGCGCGCTTGGTCCAACGACGAGCGCGGTGGTCCCTTTGAAGACGGCGCCTGCGCCGGCGCCGATCAGCGCGCCCGCGATCAAATACAGCGCGAGGCTGGGTGTCGGCAGGCGCACCGCGGTCGCGAGCAGGGCGAGACCCACGACCATCGATGTCATCCCCAGTGCGAGCACGCGCGGCGGTCGCAGCGGGTCCGTGGCCAACTGCGCGACCACGCCTGAGGAGAACACCACGAACAGCGTCGCGCCAGCCAGGGCGAGGGAGGGACGGTCAAGCGTTGTGGCCAAGAAGATCCCCGACAGTCCGGCGAACAATCCCAGCGCAGCGAAGGCACCAAGCGTCGCGGCCGCCGCCGTTGCCGGAATCCGCGCAAGATGTGCCGGACCAGTCGTCTGACTGCTTTTCATCCCCCGCAGAGCCGGTGCGGCCGTCTCGGGGACCGTCAGCAGCCCAATCAATGCGGTGGCGCCCAGCGCGACGAAGACGAGGTACGGCAAGGTGAGAGGCCGGTCCGTCCATTGCGCCAGACAACCGGCGATCAACGGACCAATTCCGAGCCCGCCGACGTTGATTGCGGTGCCGATGTTCCGTGCCCGGACCACGGAAGCGTTGGCGTCCTGCCGGACACGCAGCTCTATCAGGTAGGTGATCGCCGTGCCTGCGGCGAGCCCGATCGACACTCCGGTGAGCAGGCGCCCGGCGAAGAGCCCGGGCAAGTCCTTCCACACTACGAAGACGGATGCTGCCACGATCAGCGTTGCCGTTGCGCCGAGCATTACGCCGCGGCGGCCGACGCGTGCCGCGACGGAGCGGACCGATAGCAGCGCGGCGATCGTCTCGGATGCGAAGACCGCGTAGATCACGGTCACCATGAAGGCCGAAAGGTCGTCCCGCACCCGGTACAGGCCGTACAGGGGACTCGGGAGGGTCGCAAACGCCGTGATGGTCAGGAACGCGAAGGCCACGATCCAGAAGCCGAAGCCGTTCCGGCGCACGATCGGCGGCGGTATCTCGTGCGCATCGTCGCTAGGCATCGAGTCTCAGTCCTTACATCTCGTTCAAGTGGTTTGGTGGCTTCAACGCCAGAACAAGCGGAGCGCCCACCCACGTGAGAGCGGGCGCTCCGTGGCGGTGCTTCTCAGGCGCTGCCAGCCGCGACCGGCAGGTTGGCGAGCATGTACTCGAGGGAGAGGGCGACCCCGCCGCCGCGGACCAGGAGGCCGGGAATGACCGCCTGCCGTTCGGCGCTGGTGTAGTCGGGCGTCCACTCGGTCAAGACACCGATCCAGTTGATGCCGCTGGCGCCGGCTTGCACCATGCGCTGCTTGGCATCCTCATGAGCTTCCTGGGTGACACCGCCCGAGCAATCGCTCACGAAGTAGACGGTGTAGCCGTCCTTGAGCGCCGAGAGGGCGGTCTGCGCCAGGCACACCTCCGTCCAGATGCCTGCCATCAGCAGAACCTTCCGACCGGTGGCTTCGACGGCGGGCTTGATGTCCGCCCACGCGTTCGTCGAGACGCGATCGATCGGCTCCTGGTCGGGGAACACCTCGCTGATCTGCCCGAAGAGCGGATCGTTGAGCGGCCCGCCGCTTGCGCCGACCGTCGTCAGAATGGTCGGTACCTCGAGGTCGCGGGCGGCCCGCCCCAGCGCAGCGACATTGTTGACCAGCATCGCAGTGTCGATCGACTGGACCGAGAACGCCACCCACGGCTGGTGGTCGATCAGGATCAGCACCGAGTTGTCGATCGTGATGGGGTTTGGATTTTCCGGCATGGGACCTCTTTCGGTTTTTGGATGTGGGCTTGAGCTGAGGGTCCAGAGAAGGGACCGCACCGGCGTTTCGTCGAGGCGATCGTGGCACTCACCTGCGGCCGTCGAATCCAGGAATTCCTTAGTTCGTGGCCCGAGCGTTGTGGCGAAGCCGACCTGCGAGTGGACCCTGTCTACCGCGTGGGTGCCGGCCGGATCTGGGTTTGGACTGTGGTGCTCATCGGGTTCCTCATCAAAGAGGAGTTGCATGTGGCGTTGCACGTGCCCGCTCAACCGAGCCGACGCCGCGCAGGCGCGACTCGAGTGCGTGCGGAGGGCAGCGCCTTGGAAGGCCTCGGTCGGCGCGCGCCGGACATCCGAGATGCACTAACTCCTCGAGGGTGCGCCCGTCGCCCCAGGGATCGTTCCCGCCGCGGCCATGGCGGACAGCCACGGCTCCGACGATCGACGTGATCCCCTCCGGCGCTGCTACCTCGATCATTGCTTGGCAGACAGGGGGTGGACGCTCACGATGTCGTAGCTGGTGTCCGGCGTCACCGGGGTGGTGAGCCTGGCGTTGAGGACGAACAGGTGTGAGGCGGTCACGTCCACGGACGACGGGATGTCGAAGCGTGGGTCGCGGATCGTCTGGACTACGCGGCCAGCGGTAAGCGAGCCGTTGAGCTGCACGATGACGACGCTGTTGGAGAAGTTCTGGGCGGCGTACAGCGTGCGACCCCGAAGCGCGATGCCGTCGGCGAAGAGGATGTTGCCGCCGGAGAGCTCGACCTCGTCGGTCTCGCCCGTGTTCGGCTCGACGCGGAAGAGCTTGCCGGTGTTGGTCTGGCCGACCAGCAGCGTGCCCCCGGCGAAGACGATGCCGTTGGCGTTGAACGGGATCGGCGTGGTCGTGTACTGGATGTCGCCCGTCAGGGGAACGGTTCGTACCTGCCCCTGGTCCGGCAGCGCTCCGCCCGGCCCGAGCGGCACGACGTAGAGCTGCTGCAGGAACGAGTCGGTGAGATACGCCGCCTCTCTGGTGACGGCGACGTCGCTGATGAACCCGCCGCTGGGAACGAGGTCGAAGCTCCCCAGCGCCCGGCCTGTGTCTGCGTCGACGACTCGGACATCCCCTGCGTTGCCGCCGGTGATCCAGAGGCGGTTCCGACGGTCGACGACCACGCCAACCGCCGTCCGACCCGGCGAGCCTGGGACGAGCACGCGACCCTCACCCGTTCGCAGATCGCCGGTGTAGACCCGACCGTCGGCGAGCGAGCCCACGTAGAACGTGCTCCCCCGGCCGAGGGCGATGTCCTCGGGCGCAATTCCGTTCGGGAGCGGGATCCGGTCGGCGAACCCGGAAGCGAGCGCGGACGACGACGACGAGGCGACCGCCGCGACGACGAGACCGATGACAGTGAACTTGCGCATGACAATCCTTTCTTAGGTAGTGACGTAGCGAAGCGCGGCGATCATCAGCTTGCGCTCCCCGTCGTCGGAATAGACGTGATGGGCCAGGCAGTAGGTCTCCCCCGGCGCGCGGTCACCATCGAGCGCCACGGTGCTCTGGCCGTTGAAGTGCATCGTGACCTCAAGCGTCGTCACCGAGGCCGACGCCGTGATTAGGTTTGGGTTTTCCGGCATGCGACCTCCTTCGGTTGGATGTCGGCTCGAGCTGAGGGTCAAGAGAAGGGGACGCACTGCCGTTCGTGGCCCGAGCGTTGTCTTTCGTCATTCGTCAGCGCGGAACGAGGCCGCCGTCACCTCCCGGCGGCGACCAGCGTGTACAACACGGCGATCCGTCCATCGCGCACCTGCGCCACGTCGAAGCCGCTGACCGCCGGCGGCTGCTCAGGCACTCCCAGGTTGAAGGCCAGATGGCCCAGATCGCGGGTGACCTGGATCGGCCCCGCGGCGGTGAACACGAAATCGGGCATGCCGTCGAGCAGCTTCTGAGCACGCTCGTTTATGGCCTCATGGCCGTGGGTCGTCGCCTCGGGGTCCGACCAGATCACGTCCTCTGTGTAGTTGGCGGCGATCGCCTTCAAGCGACGCTCCGCATCGCGCTCGTTGAACACCGCGAAGAGGTTGACCAGCATCAACTCGCGGATCCGCGCGGGGTCCGTCATCGCGCGACAGCCCCCGACACGCCGTCGAACGCCTGGCGGAAGAACGCGATTGCCTGGGCGATCGCGGCGCGGGTCGCGCTCGCTTGGCTGAGCGCGTTGAGGCTCATGAAGTCGTGGCAGATGCCGTCGTAGCGCACGGTGGTGACGGGGACGCCGGCGAGCCGTAGCTTGGCTGCGTAGGCCTCGCGTTCGTCGCGGAGCACGTCGGCCTCGTCGACGAGCAGCAGCGTCGGAGGGAGGCCTCTTAGCTGCTCGATCGTGGCCTGGTTCGGTGACGCTGTGACTTCGAACCGCTGCGCGGGATCGGCGATGTAGGCGTCCCAGAACCATTCCATGGTCTTGCGGGTGATGTACGGGCCGTCGGCGAACCGCTCGTAGGAGTCGGTGTCCATCGCGGCGTCGGCGACGGGGTAGTACATCTGCGCCTGGACGAACCGCACGTCGCCGCGGTCCTTGGCCATCAGCGTCAGCACGGTGGCCATGTTGCCGCCGACCGAGTCGCCGGCCACCGCTATCCGAGTTCCGTCGAGGCCCCCTCGGGCGCCATCACGCACGACCCACTGGGCCGTGGCGTAGCCTTGCTCGATCGCCACGGGGTAGCGCGCCTCCGGGGAGTTCGGGTACTCGACGAACGCGAGCGCCGCGCCCGAGCCGACCGCGAGCTCGCGCACGAGCCGGTCGTGGGTGCCGGCGTTCCCGAGCACCCAGCCGCCGCCGTGCATGTAGAGGATGACCGGCAGGATCCCCTCGGCACCTTGGGGCTTGATGATCCGCACGCGCGCGTCGCCGACCGCCGCGGGCACTGTGATCCACTCTTCGTCGATCGGCAGCTTCTCGACCGGGCCGGCCTGGATGTCGTCCAGGAGCTTGCGAGCCGTCGCGTAGTCCAGCTCGTAAAGGAACGGCGGCGCGGAGGTGGCGTCGACCAACTGCTGAGCGGCGGGCTCAAGAATCAACTTGTCGGTCTGCGTGAGTGCGACTTTCATGACTGGCCCCTCGACGGCATGATCGTGTTGAGCTCGGCGCGTGGTGGGCATGTCAGTCTCCTTGCGTCTGGAACGGCGGAATGGAGTGGACGACGGTCTTCGCTTCCTGGAACTCGGTGATCGCGAGCGGGCCGCGCAGGCGGCCGATGCCGCTCTGCTTGTAGCCGCCTTCGGCGAAGCCGTCGTTGAGCGCTGCCCACGTGTTCGTCCACACGGTGCCGGCCTGGATCTCGCGGCTGACGCGGCGGCTGGTGTTGATGTCGTGGGTGAAGATGCCGGCGGCGAGGCCCATTTCGGTGGCGTTGGCGCGCGCGATCGCGTCCGCCTCGGTGTCGAATACCTCGAAGGTCGCGACCGGGCCGAAGACCTCCTTTTGCACGATCTCGGTGTTGACGTCCTCGACCTCCAGGAGGGCTGGCCGGTAGAAGGCGCGGTCCGCGAGGGCGCCGTCGGTCACTGGGCCGCCGCGCACGATCGGCTTTGCATACGCGAGGGCCTCCTCGACCATCCCGTCGACTCGCGCGACGGTCGCCGTTGTCGATCAACGGGCCCATGTCGGTCTCGGGATCGAGCCCGTTGCCGAGGCGGACGCTTTCAAGAGTGTCGGCTAGGCGCGTGCGGACCTCATGGGCCACACCGCGTTGGACCAGGATCCGTGAGCCCGTCATGCAGAACTGTCCGGCGAAGGTCGTTAGGGCGGCCGCGAGCAGCGGAACGGTGGCGTCGAGGTCGGCGTCGTCGAAGACGATCATCGGCGTCTTGCCGCCCAGCTCCAGGTTCATCCGCTTCAGTGTCGGGGCGCCGCCTGCGGCGACCATCCGCCCGACCGCGCTGCTGCCGGTGTAGCTGATGACCTGGACGTGGGGTGAGGCGACAAGGTGCGGAGCGCCCGTGTTCCCGGATTCGGTGAAGATGTTGACCACTCCGGGCGGCAGCGACCCGACCTCGGCGATGATCTGGGACAACCGGTTGGCGACGAGTGCGGTCTGGCCGGGCATCTTGACCGCGACGGTGTTGCCGGCCGAGAGCGCAGGCGCAAGCGACCGGACGAACAGAGCGACCGGAGCGTTCCAGGGCACGATGATTGCCACCACGCCTGCCGGCTCGGCGTAGGTGCTGAACCACTGCCCCGGCGCGGCCTCGGCCGAGATGCCAGTGTCGGTTATGGCCTGCGCCGCCGCGTGCCGGAGCGTGGCGCCGGCGGTGGTCGACTCGAACATGCCCTCGGCAAGCTTCTTGCCGTTCTCCTTCGTCACGAGCGTGCCGAGCTCCTGGGCGTGGGCGTCGAAGCGGTCGGCCATTTCGCTCAGCGATCGATGCCGCAAAGTGCGGTCTCGCGACCACGGCGAGGTGTCGAAGGCCCGGCGTGCGGCCGCGATTGCCGCGGCGGCCTCGGCTTCCCCACCGTCGGCCCACTCGCCCAGCACTGCTCCTGTCGCAGGGTTGATGGACTCTGAAACGGTGTCGGACTCGGTCCATTCACCCTCGATCCAGTGCTTGGCAATCGGGCCGAGAGTCGACACCTGCCCGGCCTCCGTCGCTGCGGTCGAATCCATCGCCAGTCGCTCGCTCACACCCGCTCCTCGTTTTCTATGGCGGGCGATCGTCGCGCCGCTGCGCGGCGATCGAATCCGGGAAGTCCTTAGTCCTCGACCCGAGGGTGCTGCTCAGTCATGCTGGTGAGCACGATGAGCGGCGCGCTGTCACAGGTTCAGGTCCCGGGAGGGCAGTTGCTCGGCCGGCAACGTGAGTACGACGTGCTCGACCGGCTGCTGGACGCAGCGCGGGCCGGCGAAGGCGGGGTCCTGCTGGTTCATGGAGAGCCGGGTGCCGGCAAGAGCTCGCTGCTGGAGTACGCGGTCGGGGCGGCGCGGCAGTTCCGAGTCGTGCGAACCGCTGGGGTCGAGGGGGAGATGGAGCTCCCGTACGCGGCGCTTCAACAGCTGTGCTCGCCGATCCTCGACCTGAGGGAGCGCCTGCCCGATCCCCAGCGCGACGCGCTTGTCGTCGCGTTCGGGCTCAGTGCCGGGTCGGCTCCGAATCCGTTCCTCGTCGGGCTGGCGGTCCTCGGCCTGTTGTCGGAGGCGGCCGAGGAGCGGCCGCTCTTGTGTGTCGTGGATGACGCGCAGTGGCTCGATCGGGCGTCGGCGCGAGCGCTTGCGTTCGCTGCCCGCCGCCTGCTGGCGGAGAAGATCGCACTTGTGTTCGCGGCGCGCGAGCCGCCCGAGGCGCTCGCGGGATTTCCGGAGCTTCACGTCGCGCCATTGGGCCATCGCGATGCGCGAGCGCTCTTGGAGTCGGTCCTGCCGGCTCGGCTGGACGACCAGGTGCTGGAGCGCCTCATCGTCGAGACGCGCGGCAATCCGCTGGCTCTCCTGGAACTGCCGCGCGGGTTGACGGCGACCCAGCTCGCGGGTGGGTTTGGCCTGCCCGCGGCGCTGCCCCTGTCCACCCGGATCGAGGAGAGCTTCACACGGCGGCTGGCGAGGCTGCCTCGGGATGGGAGACGCCTGTTGCTGGTGGCCGCGGCCGACCCAGCCGGCGATCTGGCGCTCCTGTGGCGGGCCGCTCAGCGCCTTGGAATCCACGAGTCGGCGGCGCAGACGGTCGAATCCGAGGGGATGTTGAGTCTCGAGGCGGGTGTGGTGTTTCGTCATCCCCTGGTTCGCTCGGCGGTGTACGGGGCATCCGAGCCGAGCGAGCGGAGCGAGGTCCACCGCGCGCTCGCGGAAGCGATCGATCCGGACGTCGACCCCGATCGCCGCGCCTGGCATCGGGGACAGGCGGCGTCGATGCCCGATGAGGACGTTGCCGCCGACCTCGAGCGCTCCGCGGACCGAGCGCAGGCGCGGGGCGGTTTCGCCGCCGCCGCTGCCTTCCTCGAGCGCTCCTCGGTATTGACGCTCGACCCCGCGCGCCGCGGCGGGCGGGCGCTGGCCGCGGCGCAGGCAAAGCAGCAGGCGGGCGCCTTCGACGAGGCGCTCGCGCTCGTCGCAAGCGCGGAAAGGGGCCCGCTGGACGAATTCCAGCGCGGCCAGGTCGACGTCCTCCGTGCCCGGATCTCTTCGCCGCTGATCGTGGCAGCGAGGCGCCGGGCCTGTTGCTCGCGGCGGCCAAGCGACTCGAGCCCCTAGACGCGCGGCTCGCGCGTGAGATCTACCTCGACGCTCTGACCGCCGCCCTGTTCGCCGGGCGCCTCGGAGGCGGGTGCGACGCTCGCGAGGTGGCGGCCGCGGCGCGCGGCGCGGCTCCAGCGGCGCCGTCGCCCCGGGCGGCGGATCTTCTTCTCGACGGGTTGGCGCGCCTGATCACCGACGGGCCCAGGGCCGCAACGCCGATCCTGCGGAACGCGATGAGCGCGTTCCAAGGCGACGAGATCGGAACAGAAGAAGGTCTGCGTTGGCTGTGGCTGGCCGGCCGGGCGGCGGGGTTCATCTGGGACTACGAACGCTGGGACTCGCTGACCACGCGCCAGATCAAAACCGCGAACGAGGTCGGCGCACTCGCGCACCTCCCGCTCGCGTTCAGCACTCGCGTGGGGGTCCACCTGTTCGCGGGCGAGACTCGGGCGGCCGCGGCGCTGGTCGAACAGTCGGACGCGCTTGCGGCGGCGACCGATGGTCGCGTCGTTCCGCCGTACGGCGCCCTCGCGCTGGCCGCATTCCGTGGCCGTGAGGACGAGCTAACGCGATTGGTCGGCACCAGCGAGCAGGACTTCATCGCCCGCGGCGAGGGGATGGGACTCACCGTGTCGCAGTGGGTGACGGCCGCGCTCTACAACGGCCTGGCCCGCTACGAGGATGCCTTCGCCGCGGCCGAACAGGCGACCGCGAATCCACACGAGCCGTGGTTCTCCACGTTTGCGCTGGTCGAGTTGGTCGAAGCGGCCAGCCGCAGCGACCGGAGCGACGCTGCTGCAGAAGCCCTCGAGCTTCTGAGCGAATCCACACGGGCCAGCGGGACCCCTTGGGCAGTGGGCATCGAAGCGCGCTCGCGCGCACTCCTCGAGCAAGGAGAAGCAGCCGAGACGCTCTACCGCGAGGCGATCGACCGTCTGCAACCGACGCGCCTCCGTCTGGATCTCGCGCGGGCTCGTCTGCTCTACGGCGAGTGGCTCAGACGCGAACGCCGACGGCTCGACGCACGGAACGAGCTGCGGATCGCGCACGACCTCTTCACCGACTTCGGCATGGACGCGTTCGCCGACCGTGCGCGGGTCGAGCTGCAGGCGACGGGCGAGCATGCCCGCAAACGGACCGTGGACACGGTCGACCAACTCACCCCGCAGGAGGCACAGATCGCGCGCCTTGCGGCGGCCGGAAACACCAACCGAGAGATCGCCGCCCAGCTGTTCATCAGCCCCAGCACCGTCGAGTACCACCTGCGCAAGGTGTTCCGCAAGCTCGACGTCAAGTCACGCACGCAGCTCGCGCGCCGCATGTCGTAGCGCAGCATGACTGTAGGACGGACTCGGGTCGAGGACTAAGGAATTCCCGGATGCGACCGGCAGCCTCGGGCGCGACGCTTGGCCCATGGAGAGAACGCCGATCGAAGTCGTCGGCCACTGGTTGCAGAACTTGCTCGACCCCGACGTCGTCAACAGCGTGGTTGCCCCAGACGCCACCTACGTCTCCCTCAACAGCGAGGACGCCGAGCTCCAGAAGATCCTGCCGTGGGCCGGCACATCGCACGGCCCGCAGGCGGTCCTCGACAAGCTCGGCGCGATGTTCACCCGCTGGGAGAACCTTGCGTTCAACGTGACAACGATGTTCGGGTCCGGCGAGAACGTGGCCGTGTTCGGTGACTTCCGCTACAGGTCGAACTCGCTCGGCAAGGTGGTGAGCTCGCCATTCTCGATCCTGGCCAAGGTCGTCGACGGGAAGGTGAGCTACCTGCAGTTCCTGGAGGACAGCTACGCCACCGCGGCGAGCTTCCGCAGGGACGGCTCCTGGACCGTCCAGACAGAGCCCGGCTCCGAGCCGTTCGAGGTAAGACAGGAGGCTGTCAAGTCATGAAGGTCGCACTCACCGGCGCAACAGGATTCGTCGGATCTCACATTCTCACCGAACTGCGAGAGCACGGCCACAAGGTGACCGCCCTCGTCCGCGACGACCCCGAAGTCGTCGCCGCCCGCGGGGCCACACCGGCCGTGGTCGACCTCTACGATCGCCCTTCCGTCGTGAGGCTGCTGAGCGATGCAGACGCGGCCATCCACACGGCCAGTCCCGGCGACGCCACCAGCGCGGACCTGGACTCCGCAGTGGCCGATGCGGCGGTCGACGCATTCGCCGGCAGCGGAAGGCCCTATCTCCACATCAGCGGCGCGTGGGTCTACGGCGACAACTCCTCGATCAGCGAGGAGTCCCCGTTCAACCCGCCGGCGCTCGTGTCATGGAGGGAACCGATCGAACGCCGCGTGCTCGGCGCAAGCGACATGCGCGGAGTCGTGATCGTGTCCGGTGTCGCCTACGGCGACGGCGGCGGAGGCATGCCCGGGCTACTTCTCGGTTCTCCCCGAGATGACGCCGGCAAACTGATCATGCTCGGCACCGGGCAACAGCACTGGCCGACGGTCCACGTTGCGGACCTGGCGGATTTCTTCCGGCGCGTGCTGGAAGCCGACTCGGCTCGTGGCTACTACGTCGTCGGCGACGGCCTGAACCCGACCGTTGCCGAACTGACCGAGGCCGCCGCTGCCGCGGTCGGCGCTCCGGGAGCGGTCCCCGGCTCCGACGACGAGGCCCGGGCACGCCTGGGCGACTACTTCGCCGAAGTCCTGCTGCTCGATCAGCGCACCGACGCGGCCAAGGCTCGAGCCGAGCTCGATTGGCATCCGTCCCATCCAGGACTCGTCGACGAGTTCCGCACCGGGAGTTACCGCAAGGTCACCTGCCGGCTGACCATGTCGGTAACCGAGATCACACCGACCGAGCAGGCGGACCGTGTGGCGATTCGGGCGCTCGTCGACGCCTACGCGCGCTGCGCGGACCGCCGCGACGCCCAGGGGCAGAAGTCGCTCTTCACCGAGGACACCCACTTCGTCGTCTACATGGAAGGTGCCGGCACTGAGCCCACGCAGGAACTCGACGGCCGCGAGGCGCTGACGCCGGTGTTCAACGACCTGAACCAGTACGAGGCAACGACGCACTTCAATGGCCAGAGCACGATCGCGCTCGACGGCAACCGAGCGACCGGCGAGAGCTACTGCCTGGCTCACCACCTGTTCACCGACGACGGCAAGCGCAAGCTGATGGTCGCGTCCCTTCGATATCACGACACGTTCGTCAAGCTCGACGGCGCCTGGCTGTTCGCCGAGCGCAAGCTCTACGTCGACTGGACCGAGACTCGCTCGTCGCTCCCTTAGCGCAGGCCCCCCGTCGCTTCCTGTTGGGTGGTCCATGCGCCGGCTGTTGTCGGGCAGGCCGGGGGCTGGGTGGGCCAGGGCCGGGCGCTCCGGTCGGAAGCGCGCAGCGTCCTGAGTTTGGTGTCTCCTGGCCACCAAAGTCAGGACCCTAGGCCCCGAACGCCCTCCGGTTTGACGCGTGGAGATCGGGGGAGTAGCGTGGTGACGGCTAGACGGTCACTGGCTGTCCATCTAGCGGTCGCGGCGGATGCTCATCGATTGCGATATCCACGTCACGTACGGCTCGCTCGAGGAGCTCGTGCCGTTCGCGGACCCTCACACCCGGGAGCTGATCGAGCGCTCCGGGGTGGCGGGGCTGAGCATGCCGACGTATCCCTGGGTGCATCCTTCTGGCTGGATCCGGCGCGATACCTACGACGCCGAGGCGGTCGAGTCGGGCTCCATGTTCCCGGGCTTCACGCTCGACCAGCTGCGCGGTCATGTGCTCGATCGATTCGACGTTGCGTTGGCGGTGGCGAACCCGGACGAGGCGGCGTGCTTCTCGGTGCTGCCGAATCCACGCCTAGCGGCCGGGCTCGCGAGCGCGTACAACGACTGGCTCGTCGAAACCTGGCTGCGCCATGAGCCGCGCCTACGCGGTTCGCTCGTGGTCTCGGCCCAGTGGCCCGAGGCCGCGGCGAAGGAGATCCGTCGCCATGGCTGTGGCGGGCACTTCGCTGCGGTGTTCCTGCCGGGCGCCGCGAGGATCCCCTACGGCAATCCGCTGTACGACCCGATCTGGGAGGCCGCCGCTGAAGTGGGTCTGCCGGTGGCGGTGCACGTCCACTACGAGGGTGTCGGCACGTCGGGACCGCTCACCGGCGCCGGCATGCCGGATTTCTACACGGAGTTCCACACGCTCAACGGCGCCTCGCTGCAGGGCCATCTGGTGTCCATCCTCTGCCACGGCGTCTTCGAGCGCCACCCAGGGGTCAAGGTCGTCTTCATGGAGGGGGGCCTCGTCGGCTACGTCGGGGTGCTGTGGCGGCTGGATCAGAACTGGCGCGCGACCCGTTCGGAAATCCCCTGGTGCCGGCGGCGCCCCTCGGAGTACGTCTGGGACCACATCCGCTTCACCAGTCAGCCACTCGAAGAGCCCGACGACCCGGGGCAACTCGCCGATGTGCTCGCACCGCTGCATCCCCAGCGCACGCTGATGTACGCGACGGACTATCCGCACTGGGATTTCGACGATCCCGACCAGACTCTTCGAACGCTTCCGGCGGAGTGGCGCGAGCCGATCCGGTACGGCACTGCGGCATCTCTGTTCGGCGTGCGGGTGCCTGCATCGGCATGAGGACGCTGCGCTTCCCGCGCGAGGCCGTTCCGGCACCGGGGGAGGTGCGCACCGTCGAGGCTGACGGGCGGCGCGTCGGGCTGATGTGGGTCGACGGTGAGCTTTACGGGCTGGCGGACGCGTGCCCCCATCGCGGTGCCCCGCTGTGTTCAGGGGGCACGCTGGTGCACCGGGTCGAGAGCGACGGCCGCCGAGTGACCCGGCGTGCGTCGGCCGACCAGCTGCGCTGTCCGTGGCACAAATGGGAGTTCGACGTCCGCACCGGGGTCTGCGAAGAAGCGCCGCGGATGCGCGCGCGGCGCTATCGGGTGTGGCTCGAGGGCGACGAGGTCGTCGTGTCGCTGGCACCGGTCAGGGACTGAGCCGTCGCTCGAAGCGCTTCGAGCGCGCGCTGCCGCATCGCGGCGTCCAGCCGCGTGGTGGGAAGGTAGACGGCCAGCAAGCCGACGATCTGGTCGCCCCGGCGAAGCGGGACGGCTATCCCGGCCAGTCCCTGCTCGAACTCGTCGACCACCTCGGCGTGATCGGCCCGTGCGATCCGGTCGAGCTCGACCAGAAGCGCCCGCCGCGACCGGATCGTCGATCCGGTGTGAGCGACCAGCTGCAGCTCGGCCACGGTCCGTTCCCGCGCCGGCCGCTCGAGTGCCGCCAGTCGCATCCGGACGAAGCCCGACGCCGGGTCGGTCAATGTCTGACCCAGCCAGGAACCCACGCCCACCATCCGGGGTCCCGCCGCCTCGGCAACCACGCGGGCGCCAACGGGACCCTCCGGCACCGCGAGCATTACCGTCTCGCCCAGCTGGGCAGCGAGACCCGCGAGATGAGGGGCCGCTTGTTCGGCGAGCGGCGGCTCGATGCCGCGCGCGAGCGCGGCGATGCTCGGCCCGACCGTCCAGCCCCCACCGTCGCGACGCGCCGCGCCCACGTCGGCGAGCGTGGCGAGCACACGCGTCACCGTCGCCCGCGGAAGTCCCGTCTCGCGCGTCACTCCTGCGACCGACGCGCCGGGATGCAGCGAAAGGCACTCGAGCACCCGAAATGCACGCCGGATCGATTCGTTGCGCCCGGCGCCGACCAAGGAACGGGACTCGTTGGTCAAGGGCGCCGACTCTAGTCTCAATCGCCGATGACGGGAGCGCACTCCCACCAGCTTCCAGCAGCAAGGATGTCCGGTTTTCGTCCCGCACCCGGTCGAGCCGGTTCCACCGCCGGGAGCCCGCTCGGCGGGCTAGAGTCGCCGAAACCAACGACGAGGAGGAGCTATGTCAGTCATCGTCACCCTGCGCGTCACCGGCGATCCAGCCACCTTCGAGCAGCAAGTCGCGGCGCGCGCCGACGCGATCGGTCGCATCATGGACGTCGCCAAGCGTCACGGGCTCATCGCGCATCGCTGGTACGGCGCGGATGGCCAATTCATGGCCGTCGACGAGTGGCCGGACGCGGACAGCTTCAACGCCTTCTTCAGTGAAGCCCAACCGGACATCGGCCCGGTCATGGAGGCTGCCGGCGTGACGTCTCCACCGGAAGTGACGTTCTGGCGCACTCTCGACACCGGCGAGGCCGTCGGTTGGGGGGCGTGACGAGTTCTGCTGGCGCCGGCTGCCCTGTCGTGCTCATCTGGTCGCTTTCTCGGGGGTAGCCGGGGGAGTGGGAAGAAGGTCGACGGCGAGCTCGACCGCTCCCGCTTCGGAGCTGAGGAGCCGGGTCGTACCCAGGTCCGCGAGCAGCCGTCGCATGGGGCGGTTATCGGAGAGCATGAGCGCTGTGAACTGGGTGATGCCCTCATCCCGGGCCCGGTCTGCCAGCCGGTGCAGCAGCGCCTTGCCAACTCCGCGTCCCTGCCAGGTCTCGAGGACGGCGACCGCGATCTCCGCCCGGTCACGTCGTTCGCGATCCCGGACGTAGCGGGCGACGCCCACGCTCTTGCTGCTGCCTGGATCGACCGCCAGCAACGCCTCGTGATCACGGTGGTCGACTTCGGTGAGGTAGCGGAGCTCAGACGCGGTTAGCCGCCCGTGCGGGTTTAGGAACCGGCGGTAGACAGCCTCGTCACTGCTCTGGTCGACGGCTGCCGCGAGCGCAGCCTTGTCCCCGGGTTCGATCGGCCTGATCTCGAGCTCTGTTTCGCTCACTGGTCATCCTCTCTTTCGCGCGGCCGGTAGGTTCGCGCCGGGGCTGACCACCGCCGGGGGAGCGCCTCGATCGCTTGCCCCGCTGAGGGCCCGCATGAGACCTGCGCCCCCCGGCGGTGGGAGGCACCTGAAGCGGCCACAGGACGTGGCGCCTCAGAGCGCCGTTCAGTGAGCACCCGCAACGGTACCTCCCGGTCGGCCTCTCCGTCGGATAGGACCTCGACCGAGGAGGACCGCCCGTGGGCGCCTACGCTGGAGTGGACTGGGCCAAGGACGAGCACGCGCTGCTTGTTGCCGACGAGCGGGGAGAGCCGCTCGCGGAGCGGGTGATTGCCCACGACGAGCAGGGCATCGCCGCGCTCTGCCGCCTCTTGCTCGACCACGGTGTGGAGCGAGTGGCGCTCGAGCGCCCCGACGGGCTGCTCGTCGAGCGGCTGCTCGACGCCGGCCTCACGGTGTTGGCCCTGCATCCCAACCAGGTCAAGGCGGCCAGGGCGCGTTTCCGCGCCCAGGGCGGCAAGTCCGACCGCTTCGACGCCTTCGTGCTCTGCGAGCTGGCGCGCACCGACGCGCACCGCTTCCGGGCGCTGGTGCCGGACGCGGACGCCACCAAGGCAATCCGGGCGCTCACGCGCGCCCGCGAGGACCTGGTCGAGGCGCGCGTCGCGCTGGCCAACCAGCTGCGCGCCGAGCTGGAGCGCTTCTGGCCCGGCGCGGCCTGTCTGTTCGCCGAGGTCGACTCGCCGATCGCGCTCTCGTTCCTCGAACGCTACCCCTCGCCGCGCGACGCCCGCGGCCTCGGCGTCAAGCGCATGGAGGCGTTCCTGGCCCGCAACGCCTACTCGGGCCGCACCAAGCCGATCGAGCTGGTGGCCCGCCTGCGCCGCGCCCCCGAGAGCCGCGCCGGCGAACTCGAGTGCGAAGCCCGGCGCGGAATCGTGCTCGCGCTGGCCGCCGCGCTGCGCCCGCTGGTCGAGCGCGTCCGCGAGCTCGAGCGCGAGATCGCCCACGCCATCCGCTGCCACCGAGACGGCGAGATCTTCCTGTCGCTGTTTCGCGACCCCCGCTCCGTGATCACGGCCGCCCGGCTGCTCGCCGAGATCGGCGACAGCCGCCCGCGCTACCCCAGCAGCGACGCGCTCGCCGCCGACGGCGGCATGTCCGCCGTCGCGGTCGAGTCCGGCAGGCGCAAGCAGGCCGCCTTCCGCTGGGCCTGCGACAAGCGCCTCCGCGACGCGCTCGCCACCCTCGCCGACTCCAGCCGCCACCACAATCCCTGGGCCGGCGACCTCTACCGAGGCGCCCGCGCCCGCGGCCACGACCACCAACGCGCGATCCGCACCGTCGGGCGCGCCTGGACCCGCGTCATCTGGCGCATGTGGCAGGACCAACGGCCCTACGACCCCGCCCGCCACCGCGCGCTCCAACGCCAACTCGCCGTCGGGGGTTGACACAGGACGTCTCATGCGCCGGCCAGGAACGCGTCGACGTTCGCGGCGAACTCGGCGCTGGTAGGTGATGTTGCAGTCATAGGGTGTTCCTCGTCAATCGGATTGGTCGATGCTCACCTGAATCTCGTCGCCAGTCGCGGAAGCGTCATCGTCAGCCATCGTGGCAGCGGCGTCGGGACCGGCCAGTACCCGCGGGTCCCGACGCAAGCGTGGAACACCAGCCGACGTCAATCCGCGCCCCCCAGCTTTGTTGGAGGTTGGGTGTAGTCGGTGGCTCGGAAGCAGCCGTGGATGTGGTCGTTGACGACGCCGACGTTCTGCATGAACGCGTAGATGCTCGTGGGTCCGACGAAGCGGTATCCCTGTGCCTTCAGCTGCGTGGCGAGCGCGTCCGCCTGCGGTGTCGACGTGGGGAGGTCTGCCAGGGACCGCGGCGCGCGCTTACGGGTGCTCTCGTAGGACCTCGCGAGCGCGGCGAGGCTCGGCGACGGAGACCTCATCGCGCGCGTGTTCTCGACGGTGGCGTGGATCTTGGCGCGGTTACGGATGATCGAGGGGTCCTGCACCAGCCGGTCGACGTCTCGCTCCGCCATCGCCGCGACCTGCGCGACGCTGAAGCCGTGGAAGGCCCTCGGGAACGCGTCCCGCTTGCCGAACACGATCGACCGGCTGAGCCCGGCCTCGAACACGCCCACGGTGAGTGCCTCGAACAATGCCGATTCGTCGTAGGTGCGCGTCCCTCAGACCTCATCGTGGTAGCGGTCGAACGCGGTATCACCAGCTCCGGCCCAGGCACAGCGCGGCTTGCCGTCGTAACCGATGATCACAAGTGCCCACCCTGTCGATGGAGCGGTCGAACGATGCGACTGTGTTCACGCCGCTCGTCTCTGCGCTCGCGACGAGATACGCGTCGGCGAAGTCGAGCTCGGGGATCGCCGGTGAGATGGCGGACGAGGATGTTCGTGTCGACGAAGGCGCTCAACGAGTGGCTTGCGACCGGCGGGTGCGCGTGCGGCGACGCACCTCGTTCCAGGGCACGCCTCGCTTCTCGGCCGGCACCGAGACCGCGCCGACCAGGTCGAGCAAGTCAGGCGTTCGACCGAGCACCGCTCGCTCGCCTTCGACCCTGAAGACAACCTGATCGCCTTCGCGCAGCTCTAGCGCGTCACGCACCGCTGTTGGCACCGTCAACTGGCCCTTCGACGACAGCTTGGCCATCGCGTCCATGGTCCACTCCTTACTTGGATACAGAAGTAAGGATGCTCACGCTCGACCTACCCGAGGGCCAAGACCCCACCGGCGCGTGCTCGCGGTGATCGCCCACCTCCGCGCAGCCGAGCGCCGGGGCTGCCACCCGGTCAAAGACAGGTGGTGGCACGTGGCGGGGTCCAGCGCTGATCACGGTGTGCCGCGGCGCGGGCCGGCCTAGGTTCGAGAGGTCCGAGCAACTCTCGAAAGGGGAAGCCATGCACCTCACACTCAGACGAACCTCCGCCCTCGGTCTCGCCGCAGTGGCGCTTGCAGCGATCGTCGCCTTGGTGGTATCCGCTGCCTCGGCACAAGATCCCGCGAACCGCACGCTCACCTTCAAGACCCTCGAAAAGGGCTCCACCTTCAAGCACGTGCGCAACACGAAGGCCAGCTCGGAGCGGGCCAACTCCACCGGCGACGTGATCGTGTTCACAAACCCGCTGGTCGACGGGGCCGGGAAGGTCGTCGGAAAGCTGTACGCCGACTGCACCACGACCAAGGGGGCGCGCAACTTCCTGCGGTCGACCACGACCTGCGTCGTCGTCATCGACGATCGAGACGGCACGCTTACCCTGCAGGCCAACAGCAAGCCAGGCGTCCCGACCACCACCGGAGCCGTGACGGGGGGGACCAGGTCCTACGCCAACGCCCGCGGCGTCTTCGTCGCTGACGATAGGAGCGGCGATCTCACGATCACCCTCGCCGAGTGAACCGCGAAGCGCCGGGGGCTGCGCTGTTCCTTCGGCCCCGGAGCCTCCGGCGCCGCCGTGCGCGGTACTCATCGGTGCGGACGCCTTAACGCCCAAGGGGCCGCGCCGTGCGGCGCGTGGCGCTCGCGGCGGCGGACCTCACGCGTGCGGCTCCGGCTTTACTGCCCCGCGAGGATCGACGCGGCGCGTTCGGCGATGGCGAGCACGGTGGCGTTGGTGTTCGCGGCGACGATCGAGGGCATGACCGAGGCGTCCGCGACCCGGAGGGCCTCGATGCCGCGGACGCGCAGTTCCGGGTCCACGACGGCGCGTTCGTCCGTGCCGATGGCGCAGGTGCCCACGAGGTGGAAGAACGTGCCGGTCGCCAGCTTGACGTACTCCCGGAGTTCCTCGTCGCCGGTCACGTCGCTGCCGGGGGCGAGCTCGCCGGTCCGCCATGGGCGCAGCGCGCTGGCGCTGCCGATCGCCCGTGCCCGGCGCAGGGCGCTCGGCAGCGCGCGCCGCTACTGCGCCAAGACCTTCGCTCGCCAGACTAGGGGCCAGATCGCTCGCGCTTTGCAAGTCCGTGGCGCTCGGAGAGGTCGAGGAGGTACTCGGCGACGATGGCCTGGTCGGCTCGCCGTCGGACAGGGTCGCGGCTCACTGGACGCGGCCGCCGGTGTGCAACCGGCCGCGTCCGAGCGCGCCGGGCCGGCCGCCGGCTCGTGGGGGTTCGAATGGCGGTCTCCATAGCGGCCTCCATGTCAGGCGATCAGACCCAGGGACAGCTCCCAGAGCCGGTCCGCGTTGTCGCGATCGAGGGCGTAGGCGGCCACTCCGGCCGCGGCGGTCTCGTCGGATCCGGGCTCGACTACCTCGGCCTCGTTGCAGTCCTCGAAGTAGCGCCCGCCGATGCCGTCCAGCAGCGGCGACGCGGCCACCAGCACGGACGTCGCGGCGCCCTGCTCGGGAGTCTTGAGCGTCATCTTCTGCCCTGTCTTTTCGAACTCCTCCAGCCTCCGTGCGATGTAATCCGCGCCCACGTGGCGCTGGAGGTTGGTGGCGATGCCGCCTGGCATGAGCGCGTTGGCGTAGATCCCGTCGTCCGCCCAGCGGTCGGTGGCGCCGACCGCGAACAGCACGTTGGCCGTCTTGGACTGGCCATAGGCGCCGAACGGCGTGTACTCGCGGCGGTCGAAGTTGATGTCCTCGAACACCACGGGGGAGAACAGGTGGCCGCGCGAGCTCACCGACACGATCCGCGCCTCGCCCTCGGCCGCCGCCAGCGCGTCGTGCAGGCCGACCGCCAGGGCGAAGTGGCCCAGGTGGTTGGTGGCGAACTGCTTCTCGAGGCCGCTCTCGGTCAGCTCCAGCTGCTGGATGGCCATGACGCCGGCGTTGTTGACGAGCACGTCGAGCGGCCCGTCCCAGGCGTCCACGAACGCGCGGACCGAAGCCAGGTCGGTCAGTTCGAGGCGGGCCACGCGCACGTCGCCGTCGATGTCGGCCGCGACCCGCGCGCCCGCCTCGGTGTCGCGGACGGCGATGGTCACCTCGGCGCCGCGTCCGGCCAGAGCGCGAGCGGTCTCGATGCCGATGCCAGACGCGCCGCCGGTCACGATCATGCGCTTGCCGGCGAGGTCGACCTCGGCCGCCACCTCGGCGGCGGTCGACTCGGCTCCGAAGGGGGTGATGACTCGGGTGGTCATGTTGCGTTCCTTTCCGCCGAAACGGAGGTAGACTCCACTTGTGCAAGCAGAGTAGCACAACCGGAGGTATCCTCCGTTTACACCATGGAATCGAGCACCACCACGACCAAGACGATGCGCGCCGACGCGCGCCGCAACCGCGACAAACTGGTCGCCGCGGCGCTCGCCCTCTTCACCGCGAAGGGCACCGACGTGGCGCTCGAGGCGGTGGCGCAAAGCGCCGGCGTGGGGGTGGGCACGCTCTACCGGCACTTCCCGACCCGCGAGGCCCTGATCGAAGCCGTTTACCTGAATGAGCTCGACCGCCTGCACGAGGGCGCGGCCGAGCTCCTGGCCTCGCACCCCGCCGATGAGGCGCTCGAGCGCTGGCTGGACCTGTTCGTGCAGTACGCGGTCACGAAGCGAGGGCTGGCGGGCGGCCTCCGCTCGATCATCGAGTCCGGCGGCAACCTCCGCTCGCAGGCGCGCATGAAGCTCGTCGACGCGCTCGGCTCGCTCCTCGACGCCGCGGGCGCAGAGGGAACCGTCCGCTCCGACCTCGATCCCGAGGATGTCCTGTTGGCGATGGGCGGCATCTGGTCACTGCCCGACGAGCCGGACTGGGACAGGCGAGCGCGGAAGCTGCTCGGGCTCGTGATGGACGGGCTCAGATACCGGGCCTAGTGCGATCGCGGGGCAGACGAGGCCTCCGCCATCACCGGGTCGACGTCGCGCTCCTCGAACACGCGCTTGGCAACGAAGATCGCGTTCAGTACGCGCGGGAATCCCGTGTTGCTCGACTCGCTGCGCGCGAGACTGTCCTTGACAACCGTCCTCGGGGCTAGTCGTCCACCACCTGCTCGAAGCCGCCCCAGAACATCCGCCGGCCGTCGAAGGGCATCTCCATGTTCATCATGTCGGGGTCGGCGCTCATCTTCTGGTTCGCGGCGTCGCGGGTCGCCTTGTCCGGGTACTCGACCCAGCTGAAGATGACCGTCTCGTCGTCCTTCGCCTGGGTGGCCCGGAAGAAGTCGGTCACCTCTCCCCGCGGCACGTCGTCTCCCCAGCATTCAGTCACGCGGGTGGCGCCCAGGTTCTTGAAGTACGCGGCGCCCTGCTTGGCCTGCTCGATGTAGGCGTCCCGGTTGGCGGTCGGCACGGCCGCGATGAAGCCTTCGATGTAGGGCATGGGGTCTCCTCGGGGGGTCGCTGGAGTCGTGGACGCTACCGCGACGCTGCTTTCCGCGGACTCGGCGCTATTGAGGGGCGCCCGGGGGCCCGGCCGCGCCGGTCCACCAGCAGCCGGAGTCGGATCACCGGTTCCGGGCGATGACTCGTCACCTGACTGTGCGCGACGGTATGCGCATCGACTGCGTCGAAACACACGCGGGCGCCGCGCGGGCCCGCGGCGCCTAAGCCGGCCGGCTCCAGAGGCGGCGCCAAGCCCCCTCCAGCCCCGCTAATGGATGCCGGCCCTCCCCTTGCGGCGGGATCGACTGGGCGCTTGCCTCGGTCTCGGCTCGGCATTGATGTGATGGCGACGGGCGTCACCAAGTCAGCCGGCTTGGGGTCCGTGGTGCTCCCGCGCGCTGCTCTCGTCGCAACGTTGGAGCGCGCGACCCAGCGAAAGGTGACGGTGATCTCAGCCCCTCCCGGCAGTGGCAAGAGCTTCTTGCTGCGCCGCTGGGCCGAGACGGTAGCGCCACCTCGTCGCGCACTGATCATGCAACTACGACGTTCTGAGCGCGATGCGCAGCGCTTGCCAAGCTCCGCTGCCCGGTGCTGGACTTCATGCTCAACGCTATCGACGACCGGCCGACGACCTATCTGATCGTGGCCGGGATCGTCTTCGTCGACGATTTCATCCCCTTCGCTCCGGGCGACACGGCGATGATCACCGCGGGGATCCTCGCCGCGAACGACGCGCTGATCATCGGGCTCGTGATCGCCGCCGGCGCGATTGGTGGGATCCTCGGCGACAATGTCTTCTACTTCCTCGGGCGTAGGTTCGGCGCTCGGCTCGCCGGCCGCCTGATCCGCAGTGAGCGCTCCGCCGAGTTGTACCGCAGAGCCGAGCGGCAGATCGCGATCCGCGGCGGGACGATCGTGCTCGTCGGCCGCTTCGTCCCTGGAGGCCGGACCGCGACGACCTTCGCCTGCGGGACGGTGGCGTACCCCTACCGACGTTTCTTCCTCGTCGACGCGGCGGCCGCGACCGCCTGGGCGGCTTACACCGCGCTGCTCGGGTTCGTCGGCGGCAACGCATTCCGGGACGCACTCTGGCAACCGCTGCTTATCGGGCTGGGAGTCGCCCTCCTGCTCGGGCTGGGGGCGGAGTGGCTGACCCAGCGCGCCGGCGACAACGGGAACGGTGAGCGAACGTGACCTCCCTATCCGCTGCACGTCGTGGTCGGGGTATTCGGCAGCCAGGAGGCGACGCAGGGCGCGCTTGCAGAGCTGAAGAAGCAAGGCCCTGGGGGCTTCTGCAGGGTGGGGGAGGCGGGCGAGTACGTCGTTGGGGTTTCCGTGCGAAGTGACGCCCAAGCCAAGCGGCGCCTCGGGGTTGTCTCACCGCACGGCAGTTATACTGGCTTGGTATGACTCACAGGGTGGGCACGAAGGGCCAAGTCGTGATCCCCAAGCCGCTGCGTGAGCGCCAGGGTCTCGGGCCGGGCGTGGCGGTGGCGTTTGAGGAGCGCCCGGATGGGGTGCTGGTCAGGGCCGAAGCCGGGCCAGTGCAGCTCCGCGGACGCTATCGCGGCACCGGCATGGCCGCCAGGCTGCTGGAGGATCGCTCCGCCGAGCCCAGGTGACGTCCTGCCTTGACTCGTGGGCCGTTCTCGCCTGGCTCGACGGAGAGGAACCGGCGGCCGGGATCGTCCAGGGAGCACTCGACTCTGGGCGCCCAACGATCAGCTGGGTCAACCTCGTCGAGATCGAGTACCAAGTGCGAAGACAGCACGGGGCCCAAGACGCAGAGGCCGTGCTTGGCCGCCTGCGCGAGCTCGTAGACGCCGAGCTCCCCGGCGTCGCCCGCATGCGTGCCGTCGCCGCGCTCACGGCAGAGCACCCGATCGCGCTCGCCGAGTGCTTCGCAATCGCGACGGCCGCCGCGAAGAACGCCACACTGATCACCGGCGACCCGGAGATCCTCGATCGGGTAAACCAAATCCCGTGCGCGGTCACGGAAGCCCGGGCCTCCAGCTGACCAGCTTCGCGCCGTCGCCAAAGCCGAGATGGAGAACGCGGTGGCGGATCACGGTGGCCTGGTGATGAGCGATGATTTTCACCGTCGCCGCGAGTCG
Source organism: uncultured Thermoleophilaceae bacterium (assembly GCA_963812915.1). Classification (GTDB taxonomy): domain Bacteria; phylum Actinomycetota; class Thermoleophilia; order Solirubrobacterales; family Thermoleophilaceae; genus JACVRW01. Next base: position 291,277 of record CAWEXB010000001.1, read on the forward strand.
TATTGGTGGACGCGGATACCGTCCATCCGGTCGCCCGTGCGTGGTGTAAGCACAAACCGAGGAGATGACAATGCCTGAGTACAAGGTGGGAACCCGTGGGGAATGGCAGGCAGCACGCGACGAGCTGGCGAAGCTCGAGGCTCGGCACGCCGAGCTGAACGAGGAGATCAAGGGGAAGCGGCTCCAGCTCCCTTGGGTCCCGGTCGAGAAGCAGTACGAGTTCGACACCGAGGACGGGAAGAAGTCTTTGGCCGAGCTATTCGACGGACGCTCGCAGCTCCTCGCCTACAACATCATGTACGGCCCCGACTACTCGATCGGTGCGTGCCCCGGATGCACCAGCCTCGGCGATGAGTTCTCCGGCGGGCTGATTCACATGAACAAGCGGGACGTGACGTTCCTCTGCTTCTCGCGCGCGCCGATCGATCGGCTCGCCGCCTACAAGCAGCGGATGGGCTGGCAGTTCCCATACGTCTCGACCTACGACACCGACTTCCCATGGGACTTCGGGCTCGCGATGACCGAGGAGCAGGCGGACGAGATCCCCGAGGTGAAGGAGATGATCGACAACCCGCCCGATTGGCTTCGCGAATGGGGCGAGCAGGTCGGGGCGAAGCTCAAGGACGGCCTGCGCGAGGGCCCGGGCTACATCGCGTTCGCGCGCGAGAACGGGACCGTCTACCACACATACACGGTGATGGCGCCCGATCCGTTCGTTCAGCCCCACTTCAACACGCTGCTCGAGCGGACCCCGAAGCCGCAGCCCGAGGAGCCGCGCTCGTGGCGCAAGGACGAGTACCCGGACTGAGCGGCGTGTCCTCGCTGCGGACCGTCCACGCGCATCGCCCGGACCAGCTCGCGCTGCTCGGAGGGCTGCTGGCGGTCGCGATCGTGGCGTGGCTGGTGACGGGCGACCGGATGGGGAGCATGGAGTCGATGCCCGGGATGGCGCTCGGTGGCCTCGGCTTCTACGTCACCGTCTGGGTGGTGATGATGGCGGCGATGATGGTCCCGTCGGTGGCTCCCACGGTCCTGATGTACGACCGCCTGCGAGGGGAGAGCCTCGGTCGCCGGGACGGAGCCCCGGTTGACGCGACCGCCCTGTTCCTCTGCGGCTACCTCCTGGTGTGGACCGCGGCGGGCCTCGTCGCCTATGCCCTGTACGAGCTCGTCCGTACCCTCGACCCGCCGTTCCTGGCCTGGGACGAGGCGGGTCGGTACGTCACCGCGGGCGTGATCGTGGCCGCGGCTGCCTACCAGCTGACGCCTGTCAAGGAGGCCTGCTTGGCCGCGTGCCGCAGCCCGACGACGGTTCTCGCCGAGCGCTGGCGGGAGGGCCGGACAGGCGCGATCGAGCTGGGCATCCGATATGGCGCCTGGTGCCTCGGCTGCTGCTGGGCGCTGATGGCCGCGCTGTTCGCCGTGGGCGTCATGAGCCTTGGCTGGATGGCAGTGATCGCGGCGTTCATCGCGGCAGAGAGGCTGCTGCCGTGGCAAACCGCTGCCCGGAGGGCTGTGGCATTGTCGCTGCTCGTGCTTGGGCTGGGCGTGGCGTCCTTCCCGGCTGAAGTCCCGGGCTTCGCCGAGCCGGACGGCGGAATGCACGGAGGCAGCGGCCATGGCGAGTCCATGCAGATGATGCGCTGAATCGGCGGCGCGAGCTGGGCGTTTGCGTTGTGCGCGTCAGTCCTGGCGAAGGGAATGGATGAGGGCGACTGCCAGCGCTCCGTCACCGACGGCCGAGGCGACCCTTTTGACTGACCCGTGGCGGACGTCTCCGGCCACGAACACACCTGGATGGCTGGTCTCGAGACTGAGCGGGTCGCGCTCGAGGGGCCAGCCCGAGCGATCGGATGCTTCCAGGAGATCGGCTCCGGCGAGAATGAACCCGCGGGAGTCACACCGAAGCCAATCGCTGACCGGCTTGGTGAGAGGGTCGGCACCGATGAGGATGAAGAGCCCCTCGATGTCGAGTTCGGCCTCCCCGGCCGGGGCAGAGATCACGACCTGCGAGAGCCAGTCATCGCCGCGTGCTTCGCTGACCGTCGACCGGGTCAACACGTGAATGCTGCCGTGCTGCTCGATGCGGTCGACGAGGTAGCGGGACATCCGCCGCTCCAGTGAGTCGCCGCGGACGACCATCGTGACACCAGAGGCCTGGTCGGCGAGGTTGAGGGCGGCCTGGCCGGCGGAATTCGCCGCGCCGACGATCGCGACAGGGCGATCGCGATAGGCCGGTGCCTGACCTGAGGCGGGCCCGTAGTGGACTCCACGGCCGACCAGCCGCTCCACGCCCTCGGCCTCGAGTCGCCGGTACACGACACCAGTCGCGATGATCACATTGCGTGCCCGGACGGTCGTGCCGCTGGCCAGCTCTATCACTCAGAGCGCAACACCACGAACTGAGCGGCTCGGGCCTAACGCCCTAGTCGACGCACCAGCTCGCGGGCACGGGGGGTGATCTCGTCGATCAGCTCCCTCACCTCCGTGAGGCCCTTCCGCAGCTCGACGTCGCCCACCTCCAGCAGCATCGGCGAGTCCTGCAGTGTCGCCAGGGTGCCACCGGCCGCGCGGACCGCCGCAACCGCATGGTCGATGAAGCCCTTGGCGCCTGTCGAGGGAACACCGGCCGCCTGCGGCTCGAAGACTCGCCCGGCCAGCCCGTGCCGCTCGGCGAACTCCACATGCGTCCGCTTCGCGCGCCCGTACGCGCGCTGGGCCGGGCCGAACAGCTCTTCTTCGAGGGTGTCCGCGGTCGCAATGTCGAGTTGCTCGTACGCCGCGCTCAGTGACGCGAGCGCGAGTCCGATCTCATCGATCGCCTCCGCGAGGGCGCCGAGTAGCTGCTGCCGCCCTTCGACGGTGGTGTAGGCCATGCCGGGACAATAGGCGTCCGCGCCCGAGTCACATCAGCGTCGCGAGGGTGAGCGGCACCACTGCCTCGGCACCGGCGCGGCGGAGCTGGCCACCGACCATCGCGATCGTCCAGCCGGAGAGGCGGCGGTCGTCGAGCAGGACGCCCGCGCCGGCGGGCGGTGTGGCCGTAACAGTGAAGGCGCCGCGCACGTTGGCCGCCTGCTGGAAGGCGTTCGCCATCTCGCGCTGGGGTGGACGGTCCACGCTGCGGGCGACAAGGCCGAGGTAGTCGACGCCGAGCTCGGCGGCGACGCGCTCGGCCAGATCGGGGACCACGCCCCCGAGGCGAGCCGATGGGACGGTGGTGACCCACGCGACGCGCGTCCCGGCCTCCCTCAGGACGTCGGCCAGCGCGACGGCGATCTCGTCGTCGAAGCGGCCGGCGCGCAGGCCACGCTCGATCGCCGGCCACCAGCCACCGTCACCCACGCGCGCGAGCGCCCAGCCGGGCTCGGTGCGAGCGTCCTCGGGAATCTTGCGCATCGCCCCGGTCGCGGCGTCCGGCGCCATCTTGCGCACCTCGAGCTCGAGCGGACGCGAGCGTAAGTGGCGCTGGGCGACCTCGACGAGGCTCGCGTCGGGCGGGTTGCCGAAGCGCGCCTCGGTGCAGACCGAGCAGCGGCCGCAGTCCTGGGGATCGGGATCGTCGAGCTCCTCCTGCAGGGCGCGCATGAGGCAGCGGCCGTCGGCGCCGTAGGCCGCCATCGCTTCCTGCTCGGCCCGGCGCAGGGCGGTGACCTGCTCGTAGCGGGTCGAGTCGTAGCTCCAGTCGCTGTCGGGCACGGCGTGCCAGCGGTTGCCGGCGCGAGTGACCGCGCCCTCGACGTCGAGGATCTTCAGCATCGACTCGATCCGGCCCATGCCGATGTTGACGACGCTCATCAGGTCGCGCGTCGTGCGGCCCTCGTCGCCCGAGGCCGCGAGCTCGTCACGCACCGCGCGCACGCGCTCGCGCGCTGGGAACGCCTGCTCGATGAAGAAGTCCTGGATCCTGCGGTCCTCGCCGCCGCGCAGGAGGATCACGTCGGCGTGGTCGACGCCGCGGCCGGCGCGGCCGACCTGCTGGTAGTAGGCGACGACCGATCCGGGCGCCTGGAAGTGGACGATGAACGTCAGGTCCGCCTTGTCGTAGCCCATCCCGAGCGCACTGGTGGCGACCACGGCCTTGATCTCGTTGCGGAGCAGGCGCTCCTCGGTGGCGATCCGCTGCTCGGTGTCCTGCTCGCCGCTGTAGGCGAGCGCAGGGACCCCGTTGGCGGTCAGGAAGGCCGCGACTTGCTCGGCATCGCGTTTGGTGAGCGTGTAGACGATGCCCGAGCCCGGCAGCCGCGGAAGGTGCTCGACGAGCCAGGCGAGCCGCTCGGCGGGACGCGGCAGGTCGAGCGTCTCGAGGCGCAGGCTAGTGCGCGCGAGCGGGCCGCGGTAGGAGCGCAGCGGCTCGTTGTTCGCACCGGCCAGTTGCTCGAGCACGTCGCCGACCACGCGGTCGTTCGCGGTCGCGGTCGTGCCGAGCACGGCTACCTGCGGGGCGAGCGCGTCGAGCATGTCCTTGACCCGGCGGTAGTCAGGACGGAAGTCGTGTCCCCAGTCGGAGATGCAATGGGCCTCGTCGATCACCAGCAGCCCGACCGAGGCCGCAAAGAGCGGCAGCATGTCGTCGCGGAAGCGCGGATTGTTGAGTCGCTCGGGGCTGATCAGGAGCAGGTCGACGGTGCCGTCGGCGAGTAGCTCGCGGACGCGATCCCACTCGCCGCGGTTGGTGCTGTTGATCGTGTGGGCGCGCAGCCCGAGCCGCTCGGCCGCGACGATCTGGTTCCGCATCAACGCGAGCAGGGGACTGACGATCAGCGTGGGCCCCGCCCCCGCGTCACGCAGGAGGGCCGTCGCGACGAAGTACACCGCCGACTTCCCCCAGCCGGTCCGCTGCACGCAGAGCACGCGGCTGCGGTCGAGGACCACGTCGCGGATCGCCTCGAGCTGATCGGGACGAAACTCCGCCGAGGGGTCTCCCGTGAGCGTGCGCAGACGATCAAGCGCCCCGGTCTCGAACGTCTCTCGGGCGGCGGTGGTCACCGGGACATCGTGGCAGCAGGGACGGAGCAACCCGGGCGCCCCGCGGGCTCGGAGTTGCCGACCGTCCCGCAGTGCGACGCTGGCAACGACTACCGGCCGGCCTCGAGCTGCGGGAGGCCCTCGGCGCCGATCTAGACAAATCCCCGCCGGTGGATGCGAACCACCGACCTCGGGATTATGAGTCGTGCTCCGCCGTGTGAACGGCCGGTCCGCGTGGGTGCACGGTGACGCGTTCTGCGCTGGCGAGATGTGCTGACAGGAGCTGTCCGGCTCTGTCCAGCGCCGTGGCCGCTTCGTCGAGGATCGGAGAGAAGTTTTGGAAGACGTGCGGTACGCCAGGGGTGATGTCGAGGGTGACCTCGACGTCGGCGGCGGCGGCTTGTTGCGCGAGGCGGACGGCGTCGTCGAGGAGAACCTCGTGAGTTCCGGCCTGGATGATCAGGGGCGGCAGGCCGGACAGGTCGGCGAATATCGGGCTGATGAGGTCAAGAGCGGCGTCTTGTCCCGCCGTATAGTCGGGGATTCGGGCTTGGAGGAGTTCTCGGCTCATCAGCGGGTCGACCGCGCGCTTGGTTTCCATGGTCGTCCCGGCCAGGGTGAGGTCGGCAAACGGTGACATGACGAAGGCTGCGGTTGGCAGGGGCAGCCCGTGATCGCGGGCGTTGACCAGGGTCGCGACGGCGAGCGCGCCGCCCGCGGACTCTCCCGCGAAGGCGATGTCCGCAGGGGCAGTGCCGTTTTGCAGGAGGGCTTGGTAGGCCGCAAGAGCGTCGTCGACCGCTGCCGGATACGGGTGCTCGGGGGCGAGTCGGTAGTCGACGGAGATGACCCTGGCGCGCGTTCGCCGGCCGATCTGCGAGGCCAGGTCAGCGGCGAGGGCGGCGTCCCCCATCACGTACACGCCGCCGTGGAAGTAGAGAACAACGTGGCGCGGTTCGACTCCGTCGACTGTGATCTCGGCGGTTGGGACGCCGCCAAGTTCGGCTGCGGTTACGGTCACGTCGGCGGGCAGCGGCTGCGCCGATAGCAACTCCCGGAGCAGTCGCCGTTGCTCGTTGACATCGCTGCCGGGGGGGAAGGCTGACTGTCGCAGGATTGCGTCGAGGTTCTCTCGCTGCTCGGTGCTCACCGAGGATCTCCTTCGGTTGGGTTGGTTTGGCAGCGCTCCAGGCTCGCTCGTCCATGTCATCCGCTGCTGAAATTCCTGCCGGGAGGGCGGCCACTGCGAGTCTTGCCGCCAGGCAGGTGAAAAGGCATCGCCGGATGACGGTGATTCCGGCCAGCCTCTGCCGGCGCCCTGGATTGCGCCGCTAGGTCATGACGGACGCAAGCGGCGCTGTCGCTGCTGCTTCGGCGGGTCTTTGGCGCCGCGCCGGGTGGAAGCAGGCCGTGAGCTCGGATCACCTGGTTCCGGCGAGGACGGCTCACCTGGTTCGCCGGGAGGTTGGTGGCTACAAGCGAGGGCGGCGAGGCCGACCTTGCCCTTTGAAAGGAGTCACATTGACGACCGCAATCATCGGCGTCGGCAGCATCGGCGGCGCGCTGGCCCGGCACTTGGTGGCGGGCGGCGAGCCCGTCGTCTTGGCTTCGAAGGACGAATCGCGGGCGGAAGCGCTCGCGCAAGAGCTTGGGCCGCTCGCACACGCCGGCTCGGTCGAAGACGCGATCGCGGGCGCCGACGCCGTCGTCTTCGCCCTCTGGCTCGACACGATCAAGGAGCTGATCCCGCAGCACGCGCGGCTGCTCGAGAACAAGGTCGTCGTCGATCCCTCAAACCCGATCGGGTTCGACGAGACCGGGCAGTTTCGGCGGACGTTGCCCGACGACCGGTCGGCCGCGTCGGTGGTCGCCGCCCTGCTTCCTGCGAGTGCACGCTACGTCAAGGCATTCGGCACGCTCAACTTGGACGCGCTCGCGAGCGGCGCGCGCCGCGAACCGCGGGCGGTGCTGTTCTACGCCAGCGACGACGACGTCGCCGCGGCGACGATCGAACGGCTGATCCGTGCTGCCGGCTTCGACCCGTTGCAGGCGGGCGGCGTCGCCGACGCCCTACGGATCGAGGGGCCCGGCGGCGACCTCGCTCAGTTCGGCCTGAACGGCGAGCTCCTCGACCTCGACCAGGCGCGCGCCGCCCTCGCATCGTCAGGGGTGCTGGCATGAGCCGCCTGTGTCAACCCCCGACGGCGAGTTGGCGTTGGAGCGCGCGGTGGCGGGCGGGGTCGTAGGGCCGTTGGTCCTGCCACATGCGCCAGAGGACGCGGGTCCAGGCGCGCCCGACGGTGCGGATCGCGCGTTGGTGGTCGTGGCCGCGGGCGCGGGCGCCTCGGTAGAGGTCGCCGGCCCAGGGATTGTGGTGGCGGCTGGAGTCGGCGAGGGTGGCGAGCGCGTCGCGGAGGCGCTTGTCGCAGGCCCAGCGGAAGGCGGCCTGCTTGCGCTTGCCGGACTCGACCGCGACGGCGGACATGCCGCCGTCGGCGGCGAGCGCTCGCTGCTGGGGTAGCGCGGGCGGCTGTCGCCGATCTCGGCGAGCAGCCGGGCGGCGGTGATCACGGAGCGGGGGTCGCGAAACAGCGACAGGAAGATCTCGCCGTCTGGGTGGGAGCGGATGGCGTGGGCGATCTCGCGCTCGAGCTCGCGGACGCGCTCGACCAGCGGGCGCAGCGCGGCGGCCAGCGCGAGCACGATTCCGCGCCGGGCTTCGCACTCGAGTTCGCCGGCGCGGCTCTCGGGGGCGCGGCGCAGGCGGGCGACCAGCTCGATCGGCTTGGGCGGCCCGAGTAGGCGTTGCGGGCCAGGAACGCCTCCATGCGCTTGACGCCGAGGCCGCGGGCGTCGCGCGGCGAGGGGTAGCGCTCGAGGAACGAGAGCGCGATCGGCGAGTCGACGTCGGCGAACAGCGCAGGCCGCGCCGGGCCAGAAGCGCTCCAGCTCGGCGCGCAGCTGGTTGGCCAGCGCGACGCGCGCCTCGACCAGGTCCTCGCGGGCGCGCGTGAGCGCCCGGATTGCCTTGGTGGCGTCCGCGTCGGGCACCAGCGCCCGGAAGCGGTGCGCGTCGGTGCGCGCCAGCTCGCAGAGCACGAAGGCGTCGAAGCGGTCGGACTTGCCGCCCTGGGCGCGGAAACGCGCCCTGGCCGCCTTGACCTGGTTGGGATGCAGGGCCAACACCGTGAGGCCGGCGTCGAGCAGCCGCTCGACGAGCAGCCCGTCGGGGCGCTCGAGCGCCACTCGCTCCACACCGTGGTCGAGCAAGAGGCGGCAGAGCGCGGCGATGCCCTGCTCGTCGTGGGCAATCACCCGCTCCGCGAGCGGCTCTCCCCGCTCGTCGGCAACAAGCAGCGCGTGCTCGTCCTTGGCCCAGTCCACTCCAGCGTAGGCGCCCACGGGCGGTCCTCCTCGGTCGAGGTCCTATCCGACGGAGAGGCCGACCGGGAGGTACCGTTGCGGGTGCTCACTGAACGGCGCTCTGAGGCGCCACGTCCTGTGGCCGCTTCAGGTGCCTCCCACCGCCGGGGGGCGCAGGTCTCATGCGGGCCCTCAGCGGGGCAAGCGAACGAGGCGCTCCCCCGGCGGTGGTCAGCCCCGGCGCGAACCTACCGGCCGCGCGAAAGAGAGGATGACCAGTGAGCGACCGACCCATCCGCCATGCCGGACTACGCGCCGGTGCCGCAGTCGGCGCTCGGGCCGGCTCTGAACGAAAGGGCTACTACGTCGGCCGCGTGGAGTGAAACCTGTACTGGGTCACCGAACGGCTCAAGCCGAGGGGGTGGCCGACCAGGCGAGCGCCATGAAAGGGGATACTCCGCCTCGAGGTATTAGGCATGTCCCCTGAGCATCAAATGACCGTGGCGTCGCCCGCGGACCGGTCGGAGTCCCCAGAGCTGGGGCGCGGCGGTCCGGCAATCCGGGTCGAGGGGGTCGCGAAGCGCTTCGGCGAAACCCAGGCGCTGGCCGGAGTCGATCTCGAGGTTCCGGAGGGAGCCGTCTTCGGACTGCTCGGCCCGAACGGCGCGGGCAAGACCACCCTGGTCCGGATCCTTTCCACGCTCGTCCCGCCGGATTCGGGCCGAGCCGAGATCCTCGGCCACGACGTCGCACAGGAGCCTGCGGCCATCCGCGAGCAGATCGCTCTGACCGGCCAGTTCGCTGCCGTCGACGAGCTGCTGACCGGCCGGGAGAACCTCGAGATGTTCGGGCGACTCTTCGACCTCTCCCGAGAAGAGGCGGCCGCACGCGCCGATCGGCTGCTCCGGGACTTCGATCTGGCCGATGCGGCCGACCGCCCGGCCCGGACCTACTCCGGGGGGATGCGACGGCGGCTCGACCTGTGCTCGAGCCTGCTGACGCAGCCCCGGATCCTCTTCCTCGACGAGCCGACCACCGGGCTCGACCCGCGCAGCCGCAACCAGATCTGGGCTGCGATCCGGGAGCTCCAGCGCGGGGGCACCACGCTGCTGCTGACCACCCAGTACCTGGAGGAGGCCGACCAGCTCGCTGAGCGGATTGCGGTGATCGACAACGGCAGGGTGATCGCCGCGGGCACGGGGAACGAGCTCAAGGACCAGGTCGGCGGTCAGATTCTCGAGGTCGAGCTTGCGGACGCGAGCCAGCGCGAGCTCGCTCAGGAGACACTCACTCGGGTGGGCTGTGGGGATCCCGAGCCGGACGAGCGTCCCGACCGGCTGACGATGCCCGCCCCCCGGGATGGCCTCGAGCTGATCGAGGACGCCGCCGCGGAGCTGCGCCGTGAAGGGATCCGGGTCAGCGACCTCGGGCTCCGCCGGCCGACCCTCGACGACGTCTTCCTGCAGCTCACGGGGGCGCCTCCCGGGGAGGACGGCGACCGGCCCGCCCGCGCCGCGGTCGATGGGGCCGGCGCGTTGCACGTGGGGCGGCCGCAACTGCGCGTCCCATCACTGGAGAGCATGCGTGGAACGGTCACGGATGTGGTCGTCGTCACCGTCCGGAACCTGCGCCACTTCATCCGCGAGCCGGGCCTGCTCCTCTTCTCGACCATCCAGCCGGTCATGTTCGTGCTGCTGTTCGTCTACGTGTTCGGCGGTGCGATTGAGGGCTCGCTGCCAACGGGCGTGCCCTACGTTGACTTCCTGCTGCCGGGAATCTTCGTCCAATCGGTGGTCTTCCGGGCGACCCAGACCTCCGTCGGGCTTTCCCAGGACCTGCAGCGGGGGGTGATCGACCGCTTCCGCTCGATGCCGATGGCGCGGTCGGCCGTCCTCATCGGGCGAACAGCGGCGGACCTGGTGCGCAACGTCCTGATCATCATCCTGATGATCGTCGTCGGCTACATCGTCGGCTTCCGGTTCGAGGGGGGCCTGGGAGGCGCGCTGGGCTGCATCGCGGTCGTCGCGCTCTTCGGCCTCGCGCTCAGCTGGATCTTCGCCTTCGTGGCGCTTACGGTCCGGGGGGCAGAGGCTGCGCAGTCGGCCGGCTTCGTCGTCACCTTCCCGCTCGTCTTCGCGAGCTCGATCTTCGTCCCCCTCGACACGCTGCCCGGCTGGCTCGAGGCGATTGCCAAGGTGAGCCCGGTGACGCTGACCACGGATGCCGCACGCTCTCTGGCCCTGACCGGGACACCGGAATCCCTCGGAGGGGCGCTGGCCTGGACCTTCGGGCTGCTCGCGGTGTTCGTGCCGCTCTGCGTCTGGCGCTATCGCCGGATGAGCTAGAGCTTCCCGGCACCGCTCGACGAGGGCGAGGCTGCAATCGCCCGCGCGCGGCCGGCGGGCTGCTGCTGCTCGGCGGCCGTCGGCACCGCCGCGCGTTCCAGGTGCCGGCTAACTGAGCTCCGAGCGAGGGGCGGCGCCGCCCGGCGTCGCCCCTCGCCGCGCTTTCCCCCATTCGGGGGAAGCGATGGTACGGTCGGCAGCGGAAGGGCTCGCAATGAACGTGACGTTTAATTCCGGTACCGCCTTCGCGAACTACCGCGTGGAGTCACCTCTGGGTCGCGGCGGGATGGGCGTGGTCTACCGCGCCCGTGACCTGTCGCTCGACCGTCCGGTCGCGCTGAAGCTGATCGCGCCCGAGCTCGCCCAGGACGAGCAGTTCCGCGCCCGCTTCCTGCGCGAGCCGAGACTCGCCGCGTCGCTCGACCACCCGAACGTCATCCCGATCTACGAGGCGGGCGAGCACGACGGCCAGCTCTACCTCGCGATGCGTTATGTCGAGGGGACGGACCTGAAGACCGCTCTGAAAGGCGAGGGAAAGCTGCCGCCCGAGCGGACGATCGAGGTGCTGGCCCAGGTCGCGAGCGCGCTGGACGCCGCGCACGAGCGCGGGCTGGTGCACCGCGACGTGAAGCCGGGGAACGTCCTGATCGACCGGACCGGGCACGTCTACCTGACCGACTTCGGCATCACAAAGCAGGTCGGCGGCGAGTCGACGGAGACCGGCAGCCTGGTGGGCACGCTCGACTATCTCGCGCCGGAGCAGATCCGTGGCGAGCCGGTCGACGCGAGCACGGACTGCTATGCGCTCGCCTGCGTGCTGTACGAGTGCCTGGCCGAAAAGCCGCCGTTCCGGCGTGGGACCGAGGCCGAGACGCTCTGGGCGCACATGCAGGACGAGCCGCCACGGCTGCGCGGCCGGCCGGAGCTGAACGGCGTGCTGCACCGTGGCCTCGCGAAGGGGAAGGACGCGCGCTATCCGACCTGCGCCGCGCTGATCGAGGCGGCAGCCGACGCGCTCGGCGTGGCGGCGCCGCGCTCCGCGGCTCGTGCCGCGCGTAGGCGGGCCCAGCGCCCCGGCGCACTGCTCATCGCGGGCGGCCTCCTCCTCCTGGCCGCGGCCGGCGCCGCCGCCGCCGTCGCGGTGTTTGGAGGGGGAGGGGATGAGGAGCCGGCGCCGCAAAGGAACGGCGTGGCGGCGATCGATGGGGGCGGCACGCAGCTTGCGTCGTTCACCGAGACCGTGACGCCGCCGAGCAGTCTCGCGGTGGGGGAGGGCGCCGTCTGGGTGCTCGGGCTCGAGGACAGCATTTTGTCGCGCATCGATCCGGAGACGAAAGAGGTGGTGAAGCGCCTCAGGCTGCGCCACGCTCCGACCGACGTCGCCGCCGGCGCGGGCGCCGTCTGGGTCAAGGGCGAAGGCACCCTCGCTCGAATCGACCCGAATACCGGCAAGGCCACCAGCACCGTCAAGCTTCCGGACACGGTCGAGAGCGGCGACCTCCCATTCCAGAACTGGGGCTTTCCTCAGATCGCCGTCGGCGCGGGCGCGGTCTGGACGATCAACGACGACCGGACGATCTCCCGGATCGATCCCGACAGCGGCAGGCGGGTGGCGAGGATCGTCGTCGACGCCGCCACTGTCGCGGCCGGCAGGGAGGGCGTGTGGTTCATCAGTGCCGACGACACCAGGGCGGTGACAAGAATCGACCCGACGACCAACCGGGTGGGACAGAGGATTCCGGTGGGCGCCCAGAACCTCTCGGCGGTCGCGGTCGGGGCGGGCCACGTTTGGGCGACCGCGCAGGCGGACGGGGTCGTGTGGCGGATCGAGCCGGGACGCCCTCCGGTCCTCCGGACGTATGAAGTCGGCGTCGGCGCGAGGTTCCTCTCGTTCGGCGCCGGGGCGGTCTGGACGGCGAACTACATCGACGGCACGGTGTCCCACATCGACGTCGAGACGGGTGACGTCGAGTCCACGGGCGTCAGGGCAGTGCAGTCGCTCGCCGCCGGCGAGGGCTCCGCCTGGGTGAGCTCCGCGGCCGCGACGTCGGCGGACGGGATGCCACAGACATGCGGGGAGCTTCTGTCCGGCCCGGGCAAACCGGATGTGCTGATCGCATCGGATTTGCCGCTGCAGGGCGAAATCGGCGTGGCTCCCCGGGCGATGGCCGACGCGATCGAGAACGTGCTCGAGCGGCACGACTTCAGGGCCGGTCGCTTCTCCGTCGGCTATCGCTCGTGCGACGACTCAAACCCCCAGATCGGCCAGTTCGACCAGCGCATCTGTGCCTCGAACGCGAACGCATACGCGCGGGCGGAGCAGCTCGTTGCCGTGATCGGCACCTACAACTCGGACTGCGCCGCGGTCGAGATCCCGATCCTCAACGGCGCGCCCGGCGGGCCGCTCGCGATGATCAGCCCCGCGAACACCGCCCCGGGCCTGACGGCCCGGGGCGAGCCGCCGCCGTGGGGCTACAAGGGCGAGCCGGACGTCTACTACCCGACCGGGACGCGCAACTACGTTCGCCTGCCGCCGCTCGACGACCTGCAGGGCACGGCCCATGCGCTGCTCGCGCAGCAGCTTGGCCTGCGGTCGGTCTACATGGTCTCCGATGGTTCGGTGTTCTGGAAGTTCCTGCTCACCGATCCGTTCCGTTACGCCGCCCGCAAGCTGGGGATACGCATCGCCGGCACGGCCGTGTTCGACCGGGAGGCGAAGGGCTACGGCAGGATCGCGGACAGGATCCGCGCTCCGGCGCGCAGGGAGTCGTCTTCGGCGGAGACCCGATCCTGGGGGACGGAGCGGTCGTGCGGGCCCTACGCGCACGCCTCGGCGCGCGCTTCCCGATCATGGCCGGCCACTATTTCGCCGAGGGGGTCCCGGACATGCTCGAGTTCGTCGGGCCGGCGGCTCGGGGCATCTACGCGGCGACCACCGACGTGACTCGCGCCGAGCTCGAGCTGACGCCCGCGGCCGAGCGCTTCCTTGACGGCTTCGGCGAGGCCGGCTCGGGCGGCCCGATCCTCGAGTCCGCGCAGGCGACGGAAGCCTCGTCCTCCGCGCGATCGCTCGCTCCGACGGGACGCGCAAGTCGGTGCTCGAGCAGCTCAAGGCGAGCCGCGTGAAGAACGGCATCCTCGGCAGCTTCCGCTTCGACCGCAGCGGCGACCTCACGCCGGCGAAGATGCCGATCATCCGGATAACCGGCGCGACCCCGCCATCGGCGCGGCTTCCCGACTTTATGCAGGGAGCCGTGGTCGACCGCGTGGTCGTGATCCCGCGACGCCTGATCCGCTGAGGGGCAGGGGCGTCGCGCGGCGCTTCGTTCGCGGATGCGACTCGAGGAGCGTCACCTCCACTCGATGGCGGCTAGCGGGCCGGCCCTAGCTCGTCGAGGTTTGGCGGTTTTGGGTTGGTTGGGCGGGGGCGAAGAAGTCGATGAGCAGTTGTGTGACACGCTCGGGCTCGTCGTGGTGGACCCAGTGCGAGGCCTCGGGCAGGCGCTCGACGCGGTCGAGGTTGGGCACGTCCTCGCGGTCGGGCTCGGCTAGCTTGGCGCCCAGGTAGCGATCGCGCTGCCCCCAGATGATCAGGGTGGGCGCCGGGATCGGGCGCAGCTGCGCCTAGACTTGCTTCGACTGTCGCACCGCGGCGCGGTAGTAGTTGATGATCGCGGCTTCGGCGCCTGGCTGTGACCACGACTCGTCGTAGCGTTCGGTGTCCTCCGGCGTGTACGGGGGGCGGGCGTCGCGCTGGTAGCGCCGGAAGAAGCGCCAGTGCCTGGCGCGCACGATGCGCTCGGGCAGCGCGGGCAGCTGAAAGAAGAAGAAGTACCAGAGCTTCCGGAGCTGGTTGGGGTTGCGCAGCCCCTCGTTGAGCCGCCGCGGATGGGCCGCGTTGAGGATGGCCAGCCGGTCCACCACCTCCGGGTGGCTCATCGCGGTGGTCCAGGCGACGGTTCCGCCCCAATCGTGGCCGACCAGCAGCGCGGACTCGGCACTTTGTTCTCGGATGAGACCGCGGACGTCGGCCGCCAGCCGGTCGGCTCAGTAGGCCTCGACGCCGGCCGGCCGCGACGACAGGTTGTAGCCGCGCAGGTCTGGCGCGACGACTCGAAAGCCAGCCGCCGCGAGCGGCGCGATCTGCAGCCGCCAGCTGAACCAGAACTCCGGGAAGCCGTGCAACAGAACGAGCAGAGGCCCATCGCCGGCCTCGACGTAATGCAACCGTACGTCGCCGACCTCGGCGTAGCCCTCCCGAACCTCAGGCCGACCGGGTAGCTCCTGGGCGAACTGGCGAGTCGAAGATGAGCTGCACGAGCGTCTCCTTTCCTTCTCCGTCGCCGCGCAGTCTTGGCGGCGACGACGTGGCGCCGACCCGCGACGTCCGTCAACAGTCGCAGGCCCAGGCGTCCACAGCAACTCCTTCGGCGCGTCGCCTCCATGCTCGGGGGTCTCTTCATTCACCTGCGACCGTGATGAGGACCTTTCCCACCGCTCCGTTCTCGACAGCGGCGTGTGCGGCGGGGGCGTGTTCGAGGCTGAAGTGGTGAAGCGGCAGCCCGGCCTGCGCGCCGACCCAGAAGGCCTCGTCTTTGATCGCTTGATTGATGTCTTCGGCGGCGGCGCTGATCAGACCCCGGCCTACGGTGTAGAGGAGGACGAACTGGTAGCGCGCGTTGAGCCCCATGTTGC
>CAWEXB010000002.1:0-153055 GCA_963812915.1 uncultured Thermoleophilaceae bacterium
ATGGGTGAGCACAAACACCGGCGCGTGGTAAGGCGGCTCGGGACCCCACCAGCCGCGCCAGTCCTCATCCCACTCGCCGCGGATCGGCCCGAACATGTTCCGCCCCATGACGTACGCGCCGCGCGGGCGCATGAGCCAGTCGGTCGCGGTCGCGTCGGCGTCGTTGGCGCGCTCGTCGCCGAGATGCCAGGCATGGAGTTCGCGCCCACGCTTACCGAGTGGATTCTCGCGGCTCTGGTCGGGCCCAGCGACGAAACCGTCGAGCGAGATCGACATGTGGCAGGTGGTGTCCGGCATCGGCGTCCTCTCGGGTTAGTTTGCGACTTGCAAGTGGCGACAGCACCCCTGGAACCGCCGCCAAGCCACCGTATTGTGAAGCCGCCTGGGCCTGCGACGCCTGGGTTTCGCGCGAAGCGGCACTCGAGTTCGAACCCTCGGTCGTCGAAGAAGCAGTCGCCGACTCCGGCGGGACCCTTGCACGTTTGCATGGTCGTCGACTGGGTCGTCGCCGCGATCATCGTCGGCGAGATCGCCGCAGGCGTGCACTTCGGCTAGGCGCGGCTGTCGTCGCCGAAGGCCACCGACTTGTCGCATTGGGCGGAGACCGGCAGCACCGTGGTCGCCGCAATCGAGGACGTCACACGCGTCTTCCCGACTTAGGGCACCTGCATCGAATCCATGGTCGCCTCGCCCTGGTGCGAGCCGGGCACCGTGAAGGCCGGGCACCTCTTCGGGGGCGAAGGCCACGCCCAGGGCCAGTAGCGCCAGCGCGGCGGCAATGCCGCCCCCGGCGATCGTCTTCCACGGCAGCAGCCGCTCTGCGGCGATCATCGCGGCCACGAGCGCCATCCAGGTGCTCATGACCCCGAGGGCGAAGAGGGCCGCCATGAACCCCCAGCAGCAGGCCACGCAGAAGCTGCCGTGCTCCGCCCCCATCCGCAGGGCACCCACGCGGCCCGGGCGCCAGTGCTCGCCAAGGAACGCCCGCGGGTCGCGGCAGCGACGCAGACACGCATCCTTCGGGCCGGTCAGCTGGTACAGCGCGCCGCCGAAGATCACGCTTCCCGCCAGGTAGCGCCCCGCCTCGTCCCAGGCGAGGAATCCGAGCTCGAGCGAGCGGACGCCCTCGACCAGCGCGTAGCCGAACAGGCCGGCCACGAGCCAGGCGATCAAATAGCCGGCCGCGAAGGCCGGGGTGGCCCCGAGGCCCGCTGTCCGACCGCGGTACGCGGCCACCATTGGCGCGACTGCGGGCAGCATCATGGCCGCCATCATCAGCGCCCAGGTGGCGGCGAACCAGCCGAGTCCGCCAAGGTCGCTGCCCGGCCCGGCGTCCATCCCGGCCATGCGCCGGTGGGTCAGCGCCCACGTCATCGCGGCCAGGGCGAGCAGCAGCGCGACCACACCGGTCTGCGCGAGATCGCCAGACGGCCGGGTGCGGCGCAGGGCGTTGGCGCTCATGTCGCTTCCCCGTACTCGGCGTGGCGGCGGAGCCTGGGCTCGGTCCGCTGCCACTCCTGGCGCGTCCCGATCCTCGGCTCAGGCATCCGGGTACTCGTCCTTGCGGTAGACCCGCGGCACCTCCGGCCCCGGCTTCGGCGTCCGGTCGAGCAGGAACGAGCTGTACGTGGTGACGAACTGGTCGGGCGCCTGCACCGTGTAGGTGTGGTAGATGGTTCCGTTCTCGCGCGCGAAGGCGATGAAGCTCGGAGCCTCCCGCAAGCCGTCCTTGAGATCCGCCCCCACCTGCTCTGACCATTCCCGGAGAAATTCCGGCGGATTGGCGAGCAGCTCCTGGATCTCGGGGCTCTGCTCCGCCTGCTCAGGGGTCAGGGCAAGCCCGTAGTCCCACGGGAAATCGGTGTCGTAGGTCGACACGTAGGGAAACGACCAGCCCATCCGCTGCTTGTACGCGTTCAGCCGCTCGATCGGCGCCCGCGAGAAGCAGACCAGCGTCACGTCGTGCAGGCTCAGGGGCCCGCGCGTGGGGTCGAGCTCGTCGCCGAGGGTCGTGCATCCGGGGCAGGCGCCGACCTCGTAGTCGGGCCCGTACATGATGTTGTACCCCAGGAGCTGCGAGCGGCCGTCGAAGAGCTCCTCGAGCGTCTTCTTCCCGTCCTGCGTGTCGAACACA
The DNA here is from genome assembly GCA_963812915.1 of uncultured Thermoleophilaceae bacterium. Taxonomy (GTDB): domain Bacteria; phylum Actinomycetota; class Thermoleophilia; order Solirubrobacterales; family Thermoleophilaceae; genus JACVRW01. The sequence goes on from CAWEXB010000002.1 coordinate 2,135, forward strand.
TACTCCTTCTCCACCGGGACCCACGGAAGCTCGCGGCGCTTTTCCTTGGCCCTGCGTCCCAGCTCGGCGTGCTCGGCCTCGAGCTTCGCGAGCTCCTCGCGAGCAGCCTGCCACTCCTCGCGGGTTCCTACCTTGTGCTCGGGCATTCCTCTCCTTCCGTCGTCCGGTTTCAGCAATGTAGACCGGAGCAGGCGGCGGAACTAATCGCCCTGCCTCGCCGCCAAGACGGGGCGGCCGCACGATTTTCCGAAACCAACTGGGCGCCGCGGGCGCTCGTGGCTTTGCATGCGCGGGCGCGCGCGGCCGGCTGAAGCCCGCATCGTGGCGCTCCTTCCCGTGCCGCTCGTCGCGCAAAGCGCAACTCGAGGCGGGAGTGCTCCCATGAAAGCGACAGCGCGCGCGAGCGTCGCAACGCTCCTGCTTCTCGTCCGGAGCGGATGGCTTCGCAGGCAGCCGTTCGGGCGGCATACTGAGCGAGCCGATTTGCGAGCCAAAGGAGCGAGATGAGGGCGATCCACCTCCGGGTTGAGGACGACCTCTACGACGAGGAAGGGTGACTCGATGGCGACGGCAGCAGCTGGCGGCGGCGGCGCGGATAGCTCGGTCGCGGACCAGCTCCGCGCGCTCGGTGTGAAGGGTGTCCTCGTGCAGATGGCCGAGCGCGGCCAGCTCCTCGCCCTGAAGTGCGAGATGCCGCAGTGCTACCACCACAAGGGGCGCGGCGCGTTCGATCCGGTCACGACGCCGCGCACCAAGTGGGCGCCCTCGCCCGACCACTACCCGATCCTTAAGTCGGCCGGCGGGCAGCTCGTCCCCGAGAACGTTCGACTGTCCCACATCTGGTGCAACAACCGGGACTATGGATGGCGGACGCAGATCCGGACGCTGCTCGCGAAAGGCAAGTCCCTCGCCGAGATCGCCGAGGCCCTGAACAGCAAGGGTGTCCCCCCGGCCCACGGTACGAACCGATGGACGGCCGCCATGGTGCGCAAGGCCTACGTGTCCTAGGCCGGCCGTAGAACAGCAGAGCGGCCGACCTTCGATGGCCGGACTCGAACCGGCAGCCTACTGGCGCGACGCGGGGAACCAATCGGCTTGTGCTCGTCGCGCAAAGATGGCATGAACCGGGGCCTCCCCCGCTCGGCGCGAGAGACTCGCGCGAATTGACAGTTGTCGGAGCTGTAGAGGAGGCCCCAATGGCGATCGTAGCCGGGTTCGACGTGCATCGAGCGCAGATCACCTTCGACGCCCTCGACCGGGAAACGGGCGAGGTGAAGCGTGGCCGCATCCGGGCCACGCCGGAGGCCGTGCGCGAGTGGGCCGGCGGGCTCGCCGGCGCGGAGCTTGACGTCGCGGTCGAGGCGGGCACGGGCTGGTTGTTTGTGTGCGAGGCGCTGCGGGAGGCCGGCGCCGTCGCGCATCTGGCCGAGCCGGTCGAGACGAGCGCGCTGCGAGGCAGGAAGCGCCGCGCCAAGACCGATCGCGAGGACGCGCGGTGGCTGCGCACGCTGCTGTGCGAGGGCCGGCTGCCGGAGGCCTGGATCCCGCCGGCGCACGTGCGCGAATGGCGCACCCGCGCCCGGCTGCGCAAGACGCTCGTCGACGAGCGCACGACATGGCTGCATGTCGCCCTGATCCTCGAAGCGCTCCGCGCCGAAGGCGCCGGTCGGCTGCCGCCACCCGCCAGCGACCGCCAGCTCAAGCAGGCGCTCAGCCGCATCGGCCAGCGCTCCGGCGGCAGCTAGCGCGACCTCAAGACGGCTCGGAGCCCGAGCAGGCAAGCAAACGCGATCGCCCGGGATCGGAAGCGAGCCTCTACTCGAACGCCGCCAAGATGACTGCACTGGACGAGCAACAGAACCGCCGCTTGCGCGGGTCCGGTGCATCCTGTGCCTAGGCACGCCGCCGCCGCGTGCGAGCTCCCGAGCGGTGGGAGCTCGAGCACCGTCGCTGTCGCAACGAGGCATGCGCGACAGTGGTCGCAGATCCGCTGAGGCCGCTGCTCCGTCATGGATGCGGCACCGCGAGTATCGGCAGAGTCGACGGCGCTCGCCGTCGGGCGCGACTCGCTTGATCCTCCGCTTGTCTACGAGCGAGGAGGAGATATGTCCGAGCTGCTAATTGACCGCGCTGGTCGGCGTCGATCGCCGGCGACCATGCCAGGGTTCCACGCCGGTCGACCGCCACGCAATAAGGGTGAGCGCTATCCGGCCGATCCTCCCAAGGTGGAGGAGGTCATCGATGTCATGCGCGCGGCCGGCGACGGCGCGCACGGCCGCCGCCTGCGCGGGCTAATTGTGGTCCTATGGCGAGCTGGCCTGCGCATCCAGGAAGCGCGCGCCCTTGCCGAGAGCGATCTCGATCGCCGCCGTGGCGCCCTGCTCGTCCGTCGCGGCAAGGGCGGCCGGCGACGCGAGGTCGGCATGGACGCCTGGGGCTGGGAAAAGCTGCAGCCGTGGCTCGAGCTGCGCCTGGACATACCGGTCGGGCCGTTGTTCTGCGTGGTCAATGGCCCCACATGCGGGCGAGCGTGGTCGAGCGCCGCCGCGCGAACCGACCTGCGCCGGACCGCCGCTACAGCGGGTGTACGGCGGCGGTTCGCGCCGCACCAGCTGCGGCACGCCCACGCGGTAGAGATGGCGCGTGAAGGTGTACCGCTGATCGTGATCCAGCGTCAACTCGGCCATAGCAACCTCGGTATCACGTCGATCTACCTGCAGGGCATCGACAACGCCGAGATCGTCGAGACCGTGCACGCGCGCCGCGCGCCGATGATCCCGGTCAGCGCATCCCTGCGGCTCTAAGCGACGCGCGAGCCGACCGCCGTTCCTCGCGCGAAGCGCAAGCGGGGGTCAGGACCCGGCCACCGCGACACAGGCGTGACCCGCCTATGCAGAATCGGGGGTCCCGGCACAAATCACCGAACGCTGACTTCGGACCGCCGACGTTAGAGCACGCTGGAGGCGGGAGGCACACGGAAGCGGAGCATGGTGACGGCGCCCGACTGGGTGTTGCTGAATGGTTCGAGGTCAATCCTGTGGAGGGTCGGGGTCGAAAAGCGGACCCCGTCGCCCAAGAGCACCGGGAGGACATAGACCAGAATCTCGTCGACGAGCCCTCGCTGCAGGCACTGGCTGGCCAGGTCGGCGCCGAGGATCTCCAGGTTCTTACCGCCCGCGGCGCTTAGCGCGGTGGCGACGGCTTCCGCGATGTCACAGGTGAGGAATGTGACGTTCGGGTCTGGCTTGTCGGGAGGATCGTGGGTAAGGACGAACTGGGCTCCGCCCTCGTAGTTGCGCTCCTCGTCGGGCATCTGCTTGGCAACCTCGTAGGTACCCCGGCCGATAAGCATCGCACCAGTGGCGGCCATGACTTCAGGGAATGCGTCCGGTGTCAGGAAATCGAAGATCCAGTCCATCGTGTGGCCGGGACCGGCGATGAAGCCGTCAAGCGACATCGCCCTGTTCACGACCACCTTGCCAGTGTCGGTGCTCATATCAGGCGCTCCTTTCCAGAATCTTGGGCCCTGGGCTGAACCATAAGTCCGGCGCGGTGGGCTGGGTCAGGGCGAGACTGAGTGCGGCGAGGGGCGATGCCGGTGGGTCGCGCCTAACGAATAGCTCAAGACTGGCCGGCTCCGGCGGCGCTAGTGCAACTCGCGGTGGCTGTCGGGCAAAGGCGTCGGCGGGTCCGCGACGAGGCGGTGGCCAAGTACTGGCGAGGGCCTCGGAGGCCGGATCAGGCCCCCGCGGCGGCGATGCGGTGGTTGTGGAGCTTGAGCAGGTTGTGGGTGGCGGCCATGAGGCGCCATTCCGAGCGGCACGCCGCTCGCCCGCGACGTAAGAAGCGATCGAGCCGCCGGTTGAACTTCGTTTGTCCGAACACGGGCTCGACCGTCGCCAGGCGTCTTCGATAGACCGCCTCGCCGTGCTCGGTTGAGAGCACCCGGCGCATGAACGCGTAGAGGCCCTTGTCCCATCCCGGTCGAGCGCCCTTGCGCCGGCCCGAGTCGGGCGGGATCACCACCTGGATGCCGCGGTTTATGACCCGCTCCATCTGCTGCTGGTGCCAGTAGCCGGCGTCGGCCACCACGACCCCGGGCGATTCGCTGGCCCCGATCCCCTCCAGCTCCTCGATGGTCGCCTCGACCATCGGCTCGAGGTGACCGAAGTCGGGCGAGTCGACGGTGACCTCGGCGGCGACGACGATCTGCTCTTCGTTGACCGCGGCCTGGGCGTTGTAGCCCTGGATCGCCGGTTGTCCCTGGGTGCGGACGATCCGCGAGTCGTGATCGGTCGTATTGATCGTCCCGGTCGGCTGCGGCGGCGGGACGTGCGGGTCGGCCGGTCGACCGAACCGCCGTCCGTCCTTCATCACCCCACGCGCGCGATACGCCTCATAGGCGGCGTTTGACTCGAGTTCGACCCGGTGCTCTTCCTCCAGCCGCCGCTTTGACTCGCGCAGTCGCTCGGTCCTAGAGCGGGCGATCGGCCGGGCCTGCTGCTCGCGCAGATCATCCAGCTGGTGGCGCCCTTCCCGCAGCCAGCCACGCCGACCCTGCTCGCTATTGACCAGCCGCTCCCGGTCAAGATCCAACGCGACGATGGGCTCATCATCCGAAGCTTCCTCATCGTCGCGCTGCGCCCCACGCTCGGCCTCGAGCTTGCGCTTCGCCTCCCGCAACGCCGCGCGCCGCCCCTCGCGCGTGCGCAGCTGCTCGGGCAGCTCGTCGCCGCGCGCCTCCCCGTAGAGCTCGTCCTCCGCCTCGTCGATCCGCCGGGCCTCCTCCAGGATCTCGCGCGCGATCTGCTCGTAAGAGCGATTGGCATCGATCGAGGCGTTCGCCGAGACCTTGGTGCCGTCGATCGCGACCACCCCGACCCGGACCAAGCCGGCCGCCCCGCAGAGCCCCAGCACCTCGCCGAAGAGATCGGCCAGGGCCCGCTCGTGGCGCACCCGAAACTCGGCGATCGTGGAGTGATCGGGCGCATGGTTGGAGCAGATCACCCGATAGGCCACGTCCTCCGAACACGCCCGCTCGATCCCGCGCGAGGAGCGGTTTCCCTTGGCGTAGGCGTAGAGCAACAGCGCGACCATCATCTTCGGGTCGTAGGCGGGCGGCCATGGCCATCGGCGCGGTAGTCGGCGTAGAAGGCGCCCAGGTCCATCTCCTCGACCGAGGCCAAGATCGTCCACGCGAGGTGATCCTCCGGCACCCACTCAAGCAACGACGGAGGCATCAAAAACACCTGCTCACGACAGCATTCGATGAAGTTCTGAGGCATGCCGGAAGCCTCCTAGACCCGCCGGACGGCACCCCCTTTTCCCGACAGCCACCGCGCAAAGATGGCATGAACCGGGGCCTCCCCCGCTCAGCGCGAGAGACTCGCGCGAATTGACAGTTGTCGGAGCTGTGGAGGAGGCCCCAATGGCGATCGTAGCCGGGCTCGACGTGCATCGAGCGCAGATCACCTTCGACGCCCTCGACCGGGAGACGGGCGAGGTGAAGCGTGGCCGCATCCGGGCCACGCCGGAGGCCGTGCGCGAGTGGGCTGGTGGGCTCGCCGGCGCGGAGCTTGACGTCGCGGTCGAGGCGGGCACGGGCTGGTTGTTCGTGTGCGAGGCGCTGCGGGAGGCGGGCGCCGTCGCGCATCTGGCCGAGCCGGTCGAGACGAGCGCGCTGCGAGGCAGGAAGCGCCGCGCCAAGACCGATCGCGAGGACGCGCGGTGGCTGCGCACGCTGCTGTGCGAGGGCCGGCTTCCGGAGGCCTGGATCCCGCCGGCGCACGTGCGCGAATGGCGCACCCGCGCCCGGCTGCGCAAGACGCTCGTCGACGAGCGCACGACGTGGCTGCAGCGAGTCCAAGCCACGCTGTTCCACCACGGCATCGCGGGCGCGCCGGACAAGCTGCTGAGCGCGCAGGGCCGCGAGTTCCTCGACCGGCTCGAGCTGCCCGACGCGGCCAGCGAACGGATCGATGTGGCGCTCCCGATGATCGAGGCGCTCGACCGCCAGCTCGCCCCGCTCGAGCGCGGGGCTGCGCCAGCTGGCCCGCCGCCAGACCGGTTGCCGGGCGCTGATGGCCCATTACGGGATCGGCGAGCTGACCGCCCCCACGATCCTCTGCGAGCTCGGCGACGTGACGCGCCTGTCGGCCTCGCGCAAGGCGGTGCGCTGCGCCGGACTCGACGTCGGCGTGCACCGCTCCGACCGCCGCTCGCGGGCCGGCAAGCTGACCCGCCAGGGCTCGCCGCAGCTGCGCTGGGCACTCTACGAGTCAGCCCAAGCTGCCTGTCGGCCCACCAGTCCCGACCGCGCCGACTACCTCGCGCTCAAGGCGCGCGGGCTCTCGCACACCAGGGCGTCACTGACGATCGCCCGCAAGCTCGCCCGGCGCTGCTTCCACACGCTGCGCGAGCTCGGCCCCGACGCCTTGGAACCCGTCATCTGAACCCTCTCCGCCGATCCATTCCGCCAAGCCCACCATTCCCAGATGACACGCAGTCTTCCGGCCCGCTCCCGCAACTGTCGCGACTCCCGCCCGCGGGCGGCGGTCCACCAAAGACCGAGCGGCCGGAGTCGTTCCCCGCGGATCGACCCATCGACCATCACGTCGCCGACCCCACGGTCGAGCACCCAGATAAGCCCGGGCGCCCGCGGAACGATCGGAACCACACCGCCCCACAATCACTCGCCGCCGCAACTTGACAACGGCCCCGGTTCAGATAAGCGGGAGCAGGGCTCAGGTCGCGAGCATGCTCCACTAGCACGTTGCGGTCGGCACCGGCAGCCCGCCGGAGCCAGTCCCGTTCACCGACGTGTTGTGGGCGGTCCTCGCAGGGCCGCACGGCATCGCGAGACCGCCGCAGCAGTAGCGTGCGGGGTACTCAGCGCCGAACGCGGCGCTTTGCGCCTCGCGCGAGCATCTCACGAAGCTCCTGAGCGGCTCGCTCAGAGAGGTCCGCATAGTCCTGCCAGCTCGGAGCGTCGGACATAGCCAGGTCAGGATGGATGCTCCCCAGCCGGGCATGTGCTGACCAGTACCCGTGGTAGCGCAGGAGTGCCGCCTCTTCTGTCGAGAATCGGTCCAAGTCGAGTTCTCAGAGCCGCCAGGGGCTCGGCGAATCCCCTCGGCAGCGCGCCCGCGTACAGGTGCGGGTCGATGGGGTCGCCGCTCGGAAGCCGGAAACCAGCGGGGTCGTACTTCGAGACGACATACACACCCTCCCGCTCCTCCGCAAGCAGGTGCTCGACGTACCAGCGGATGCGAGTCGCGCGGGTCTGGAAGTACTGGATGTCGCGCGTGCGATTGAGCGCGGCGACGCCCCGGTACAGCTTCGCCTCGTGGCGGAGCGGTCCGGAGGCGTCCACGACGATGAGGAAGTCGACCTTGCGGGCTGCGGGAGGCCGGCCGCTCGACCAGCTGTGTAGTTTGGCGCCCGCCTGTCGGGCTGCTCGGTTCGGCAAGGTCGGCGGCCGCGGAGCGGAGCCCGCAAGGGCGGAGCGCAGTGGCTGCCGGCGGCGGTGGCGTCCGAGGCCCTTCCGAGGGTGTGGGCGGCGGCGGGATGTACTCACCGACCGGCTGGCCGATCAGTGCCCTGTCAAGGATCTGTCTTCCGCCGTCGTCCACGGATGCCGCCGTGACTTCATAGAAGCCTGGACATCACTCGACACAGCTCTGTCCGGCGGCCTCCCCATCACCCGGACCGTCCCAGACGATGAGGAGCGAGGCGATGATCGCAGTCGGGGTCGACACCCACAAGCAGCGCCACCACGCGGTGGCGCTCGATGCGCTGGGCCAGGTGCTCGGCGAGCTCTCGTTCGCGGCGAGCGCCGCTGGCTACGCCGAGCTTGAGCGCTGGGCGGAGGGCTTGGGCAAGCAGCAGCGGCTGGTGTTCGGGATCGAGGGCGCGGGCAGCTGGGGCGCCGGGCTCTGCGAGCACCTGCAGGGCGCCGACCACATCGTCGTCGAGGTCGAGCGTCCGCGTCGACGCGAGCGGCGCGCCGGCAAGTCCGATCGCATCGATTCGCTCGCCGCTGCCAAGTGCACGCTCGCCGGGGAGAACACCTCGACGCCGCGCGGCCGCGGGATGCTGGCCGCACTGCGAGCGCTGCTGGTCGCTCGACGCTCCGTCGTCGCGGAGCGCACGCGCGTGCTCAACCAGCTCCAGGCGCTGAACGCGACGGCGCCGGTCGCGCTGCGCGAGCGCGTCGGCGAAGGCACGGGCAAGCAACTCGAGCGGCGCGTCAGCTCGATGCGGGCGCGAGCCGGCGCCGACATCGAACAGCGCGCCGTGTTCGCCGTCATGCGCGACCTCGCCGCGCGCTCACGCGCGCTGGCCGCCGACGCCCGGCGCTACGAACAGCAGCTCGCCGAGCTCGTTCGCTCGCTCGACCGCACCCTGCTCGACGAGCCCGGCATCGGACCGATCTCGGCCGCGAAACTACTCGCCTGCGACCCGGCCCGCTTCAAGCACGAAGCCGCCTTCGCTCGCTGCAACGGAACCGCCCCCCTGCCCGCCTCATCCGGCAAGACCGTCCGCCACCGACTCAACCGCGGCGGCGACCGCCAGGTCAACAACGCGATCCACACGATCGCCGTCATCCGCGCCAAGCACCAACCCGAAACGCGCGCCTACCTCGACCGCCGCATCCGCGAAGGAAAGACCAAGCGCGAAGCCATGCGCGCGCTCAAGCGCCACATCTCCCGCGACCTCTTCAAACGCCTCGCCGACGTCCCTTGACTTCATAGAAGCATCCTTGGAACCACTCCATGCCGAGGTTGTCGTAGACGCCGCCGTCCACGAGCGAGAGCACCTCCGGGGCGTCGCGCAGGCCAAGGTCGGCGGTGGGCAGGTACACCGGCGGGAAGAGGATGGGCACGGCCGCCGAGGCCGCGATGGCCTCGCCGAGCGGAAGGTGCTCCGCAGGCGGGTGGTAGCCGAAGTCGTAGCTGCCGATGAAGTCGCGCGAGACTCGGAAGGCGCGGCCGGTCGCCAGGTCGGTGCTCGTGAGGATGACCTGCGAAAGTGGCCGCCCGGCATCGCTCACCGAGACCGCGGCCTCTTGAGGTCCGACTTCTAGCTCGTCGCTGACTACGGTGCTGCCGGCGCCCGATCCCGTGCCACGCGACGCGCTCCGTCGCCCACCGGATCCGACCCGCGCTCGTCGACCTGATCGACGAGCGTGCTGACGGAGTCGCGGACAGACTGCTTGTGCAGCAGCGCGAGCCGGGACGCCCGCTCGGCGTCGTGGTCGCGGAGCGCGGCCATGATGCCCTCGTGCTCACGCTGTGAGATCGCGAGTCGCTCGGGGACCATGCGGAACACCCGCTGGAAGCCGGAATGGCGCTGCCAGATGTCCATGGTCAGCTCACGCAGCATGTCGTTGCCGCAGCTGGCCACGATCGTGCGGTGGAACTCGAGATTGAGGTCGGAGAACCGCGGGCCGTCCTGTGCATCCACGGCCGCCCTCAGCGCGCCCATGAGCCGGTCGAGCTGGGCCAGCTCGGCGCCGGTGATGCGTTCGGCGGCGAGCCCGGTCGCGATGCTCTCCAGGTGCGAGCGGATGAAGTAGGTCTCCTCGACCTCCTTGGCCGTGAGCGTGGTAACCCTCGCCCCACGGTAGGGGGCGGTTTCGACCAGGCCGTCCCGTTCGAGCATGCGCAGCGCTTCGCGGACGGGGATGTCGCTGGCCTCGTATTGGTTCGCGACGTCGCGCATCACGAGGCGCGTGCCGGGGCCGATGTCGTTGGACAGGATCCGCTCACGAAGGCCGAGATAGATCGCTTGTGATTTGAGGTTGCTCATGCGGCGCGCTGGGCAGAACATATCTGATATGTTCGCGCGCGTCCTTGGGACTGAGGGAGGAGCGGGGATGAAGAGGGTGTGTGCACTCGTTGCGGCGCTGGCGCTGACACTCGCGGCGTGCGGCGACGACGACTCGGGAGGGAGCTCGGAAGGGGGAGGTGGCGGCAGCGTCCGGGTCGCGCTCGGCGACATCGAGTCGGTCGAGACGCTCGCCCTCTTCATCGCCATGGAGCGGGTGCGAAAGCGGGGCACCGACGTCGAGGTGGTCGAGCTCGCCGACGAGGACCTCGCCAACCAGGCCGTGGTCGGCGGACAGGCCGACATGGGGCTTGGCGCGCCGTACGGTCTGATCGAGGGCTCCGGCGCTCCGCTGAGGATCGTCTGCCAGCTCCAGCGCCTGCGCTTCTTCCCCGTGGTCGACAAGGCCGCCTACCCCGACTGGCAGTCGCTCGACGGCGAGACCTTCACCGTGCACTCCCGAGGCTCGACTAGCGAGGCGCTCGCCCGCATCATCGAGGAGGAGGAGGGCATCGAGTTCGGCGAGATCAGCTACGTGCCGGGCGCCGAGGTGCGCGCGACCGCCCTGCTGCGCGGCAACATCAAGGCCGCCATGCTCGACATTCCGACCAAGAACTTCGTCATGTCCGAGGCGCCCGGCAAGTTCCACGTGCTGCCAACGCCCGAGACGAGCGCGAGCGACGAGGTGCTGTTCGGCAACACCGAGTGGATGGAGCAGAACCAGGAGTCCGTCCAGGTCCTGCTCGAGGAGGTCCTCAAGGTCTGGCAATCCATCGTCGAGAACCCCGAGTTCGTCCAGGAGGAGCGGGAGCGGCTCGGGCTGCTGCCCGACCTGCCGGCCGAGCTCGAGAAGGAACTGCTGCCCTACTACGAGCAGGCCGCCGAGGAGGGTCTGTTCACCGAGGACTGCGGCGGCGAGGCGGCCGCAAAGGAGGACTTCGAGTTCTACAACCAGGCCGGGCAGCTCAAGGCTGACCCGGCGGACCTCCAGGTCGAGGACTTCTGGACCCTCGAGCCCTCCGAGAGCGCCCTGAGCACAGTCGAGGAATCGGGCAACTGACGGTGGCCACGTCGGTCCGGATCCCCGCCGCCAGCACGACGGCCGGCCGCGCGTCGGCCCTGCTGAGCAGCCCCTGGCTGCTGCGCGGCGCCTCGATCCTGTTCGTGCTCGGATTGTGGGAGTGGGCCGCGAGCGCCAGCGTGAACCCCGCGTTCCCCACGTGCACCGAGACGCTCGCCGCGTTCGGGGAGATGCTGGTCGACGGCACGTTCGCCGAGGCGTACGCCGAGACCATCGGACCCCTCCTCGTCGGGCTGCTGCTCACCGCCGCCGGCGGTCTGCTCGCCGGGCTCGTCATGGGCCTCTCACAGCGGGCCGAGTGGCTGGGGCTGCCAGTGTTCATCGTGCTGCAGGCCTCGCCGTCGGCGGCGATCGTCCCCCTGATCACGTTCATCTACGGCATCGGCTTCACCGCCAAGGTGTTCGCGGTGGTGCTGCTCAGCGCACCCGTAATCGTGCTCAACTCCTACCGCGGCATCGCCAACACACCGCGGTCGCTGCTCGAGATGAGCAACGCCTTCCTGGCGAGCCGCCTGCAACAGATCTGGAAGGTGATCATCCCGGCAGGCAGCGGCCTGATCTTCGCCGGGCTGCGGCTCGGCCTCGCCCAGGGTTTCACCGGCGTGGTGCTCGCCGAGCTCATCATCACCCCGACCGGCGTCGGCGACCTGATCACCTTCTACCGGTCCACAGCCGAGTATCCCCAGATGTTCGCGGCCATCCTGTCCATCATCCTGGTCGCGAGCATCAGCGTGACGCTGCTTCAGAACCTGGAGCGTCGCCTCTTCCGCCCCGAATTGAGGGCGGCGTGACCGACCCGGTAAGCGTCACCTCAGAGCCCGACGTCGGCGCCTCGATCGAGGACGCTCGGGAGCCCGCGGTCCGCGTCATCGACCTCACCAAGGACTTCCCCGGCGGGGTCCGCGCCCTGGGCGGCGTCAGCTTCGACATTCCCAAGGGGGAGCTCACCAGCATCATCGGCCCCAGCGGGTGCGGCAAGACCACGACGCTCAAGATCGTCGCGGGGCTGGTCGACGCGACCTCGGGACAGGTCGAGGTGGGCGGCGCTCCCGTCACTGGCCCCGGGCCGGACCGGGCGTTCGTGTTCCAGGATTTCGCCCTGATGCCCTGGGCGACCGTGCTGCGGAACGCGGCCTTCGGCCTTGAGCTGCGTGGCGTGCCGCGCAAGGAGCGCGAAGAGACCGCGCGCGAGTACATCGAAAAGGTGGGGCTGACCGGCTTCGAGGACGCCTACCCCCACCAGCTCTCCGGCGGGATGCGCCAACGCGTCGGCCTCGCCCGGGCGCTGGCTGTGGACGCCGACATCTTGCTGATGGATGAGCCCTTCGCCTCGGTCGACGAGCAGATCCGCCGCCAGTTCCAGGAGGACCTACTGCGGCTGCTCAGCGACGAGACCAAGACCGTGATCTTCGTGACCCATTCGATCGAGGAGGCCGTCTACGTCTCAGACCAGGTCGTCATCCTGACCCGCGGCCCCGGCCGCGTGTCGAAGGTCGTCCGCCCGGGTGTCGACCGCAGCGGCGACCCCGACGACATCCGGCGCAACCCCGCCTACCTCGACTGGGTCGAGCAGATCTGGCACGAGCTCCGCGGCTACCTGGAGCGCTGACGTGGAGCTGCGCGGTCACCGGATTCCGATGGCGTTCTCGCTGCTGGTGTGGTTCGCGATATGGGAGGTCGTCGGGCGGCTCGACCTGGTCTCGCTCCTCCCGCCGTTCAGCGACGTGATCGCCGCCTTCCCCGAGGTCGTGTCGTCGGACACGTTCGCGGACGCCGCGAGGATCACGCTCGAGGCGTTCCTGATCGGGATGGGGCTGTCCTTCGCCGTCGGCATCGGCGTCGGCATCCTGATGGGCACGAGCCGCGCCGTCGGCTCGGTGATGGGGATGTGGGTGAACATCTTCGAGAGCTCGCCGCTGACCGCCGTGGTGCCCGCGCTGATGGCGCTGCTCGGCTTCGGCCTCGAGACGATGATCGTGACGGTGTTCCTGTTCTCGGTCTGGGTGATCGCACTCGACACCCAGGTCGGTGTTGAGCGGGTCAACCCCTCGCTGGTCGAGATGGGCCGGTCCTTCGGCGCCACGAAGCGCGCGCTGTACTCCCGGATCGTCCTGCGGGCGGCTCTGCCCGAGTTGCTCGCCGGCATCCGCCTCGGGCTGATCCGCGGGCTGAAGGGCGTGATCATCGGCCAGCTGCTGATCGCCGTGCTCGGGTTCGGCTACCTGTTCGAGCTGTACTCCCGGAACTTCCTCATGCCGGAGTTCTGGGCGCTGCTCATCATCGTGTTCGCTTTCGCATTCCTGGCCTCGGAAGCGGTCGCCTACTTCGAACGAAAGGTGGCGTTCTATGCGTCAAGCCGTTGACGGGTCGGCCGGTCTACGCAATCGCGCCGCCCGACATCACCACCGTCGCGGTGGCCGGCATGGATGCGGTGTTCCCCGTGGCCCGGGTGTTCTGCGTGGGGCGCAACTACGCCGAGCACTCGATCGAGATGGGTCACGACCCGGACCGCGAGCCCCCGTTCTTCTTCATGAAGCCGGCCGACGCTGTGGTGCCGCCGGGCGCGCTGCCGTTCCCCACCGGGACGCAGGAACTGCACCACGAGATCGAGCTGGTGGTCGCGCTCGCCGAGGGCGGCCGGGACATCCCGGTGGAGCAGGCCCTCGACCACGTCTTCGGGTACGCGGTGGGGCTTGACATGACGCGCCGCGACCTGCAGGCGGCGGCTAAGAAGGCCGGCCGCCCGTGGGACATGGCCAAGGGCTTCGACCAGTCCGCGCCCACCGGCCGGATCCGCCCGGTGGAGGAGATCGGTCATCCGACCGAGGGAGCCGTCTGGCTTCGCATCAACGGGGAGCCGCGGCAGGAGGGCGACCTCGACCAGCAGATCTGGACGGTGCCCGAGACGATCAGCCTCCTGAGCACGCTTGTCGCGCTGCGGCCCGGCGACCTCGTCATGACCGGGACGCCCAAGGGGGTCGGCCGGGTCGAGCCGGGGGACCTTCTCGAGGGTCACATCGACGGTGTGGGCGACCTGAGCGTCAGCTACGACTCATGAGCTTCGCGCGCCGAGATTGTCAGGTGCGCATGGTGGACAGCAGGTGCTCGCGGAACGCCTGCGCGGCGGGTGTCGGGCGCTCGCCCGCGCGCCAGACCAGCGAGACGGGGAGCGTGTGGCGCGGGCTCAGCGGACGGACCGCCAGGCGGTCGCCGTGCGACGCCACGACCGAGCGCGGCATGAGTGTCACGCCGAGTCCGCGCGCGGTGAGCTCCCGCACGGTCTCCAGCTCGTTGGCTTCGGCGACGACGCGACCGCCCGGCACCAGGGCAAACAGCGCATCGCGCAGCGCCGACCCGGCGCCGTAGGCGACCAGCGCCTCGCCGGCGAGGCGGTCGACGCGCACGCGCCCCGCCCGCGCGAGCGGATGGTCCAGGGGCGCGATCAGGACGAGCTCCTCGTCGAGCAGGCGCACGCCCTCGAGTCCGTCGATGGCTTCGGGGTCGACGAGCGCCGTCACGAGGTCCAGGCCGCCGTCCCGGAGCTGGCCGAGCAGCGTGAAGGCGACGTCCTCTCGCACGGTGATCGCCACTCCCGGGTGGGCGCGGCTGAAGTCGGCGATCAGCGCGGCAGGGTGCACGGGACCGACCGGCGGGACGCCGCCGAGGCGCAGCGTGCCCCGGACGAGTCCCCGGAGGGCGTCCAGATCCGCCCGCACGCCGTCCACCTCGGCAAGCGCGCGCCGCGCCCGCGCCAGGACGAGCTCGCCCGCCTCGGTCACCTCGACGCGACGGGTGGTACGGCGCAGCAGCTCGACGCCCAGCTCGCGCTCGAGCCGGGCCACCTGCTGCGAGAGCGCCGACTGTGCGATGTGGAGGTCCAGCGCGGCCTGGGTGAACGAGCGGCGGCGGGCGACGGCGTCGAGGTAGCGCAACTGGCGGAGCTCCATGCAGCGACAATTTATCTCGCCAGCTTCTGAGTGCTGACGGATCTTCGCATTGCGCGATGGATCCCTCCGTGGCACCGTGGGCCCATGCCCACCGTGATCGGCACCAAGCTTTCGTGGTGACGGCCGAGGTCAAGCCGCTCGCCCCCGACGACGCCCGCGACGAGGTCCTCGTCGCGGAGCTCGTCCGCATCATCAACGGGGCATACGCCGTCGGTGAGGCCGGACTGTGGCTCGAGGGTACGACGCGGACCGGGCCGGGCGAGATCGCCGAGGCGATCCGCGCCGATGGAATGCTCGCGGCCACGATCGAGGGCCGGCTCGTCGGTTGCGCCTATGTGCGGCCGCTGGACGCGGACACGGCGGATCTGGGCCTCATAGCGACGGCGCCGGACCGGTGGGGCAGCGGCGTCGGGCGCATGCTGGTGCGCTCGGCGGAGGAGCTGATGCGGTCGCGCGGCGTGACCACGATGCAGCTCGAGCTGCTGGTCCCGAAGGGATGGGTCCATCCGGAGAAGGACCGCCTCCGCAGCTGGTACACCCGACTCGGCTACCGGGTGGTCCGGTCGGCGCCGTTCGAGCAGGTGGCGGCGCACCTCGCGTCCCAGCTCGCCGCACCCTCCGAGTTCCTCATCTTCCGCAAGCGACTGGCAGAGGCACGGCCGCGGCGGCCTTTCCCACGCAACGATTGAAGGATTGTGGGGTCCAGGGACCCCCAAATGCTTCACACGATCGGCCGGTGTTCGCTTAGACACCACCGAGGTCCGGAAGGAATCGGCGATTCCTTTTCCGCGCGGATGGGGTCACTACCTGTGAGCGGCGCGAAAGGAACGGGCCATGCGAGGATGCTGTCGTGACCGAGCGAACGCTCTCCCGCGCCCGCGCGGGAGACGAGGAGGCGTTCCGCGAGCTCATCGACCCCTACCGGGGGGAGCTCCAGGTGCACTGCTACCGGATCCTCGGCTCGGTTCAGGACGCGGAGGATCTTCTCCAGGAGACGCTCTTGGCCGCCTGGCGGGGGCTTGAGCGGTTCGACGGGAGAGCCTCGCTGCGCTCCTGGCTTTACCGGATCGCGACGAATCGGTGCCTGAACGCGCTGCGGGACAGGGGCCGTCGCCCGCGCGAGGTGCCCGCGATGGCCGAGCCGCCCGAGCCGACGCGCCGCAGCGAGCCGCTTTGGCTGGAGCCATACCCCGACGCCCTCCTCGACACGGTCGCTGACACGTCGCCCGGGCCGGAGGCGCGCTACGAGTTCAGGGAGGCGGTCGGCCTGGCGTTCGTGACCGCCCTCCAGCGCCTGCCACCGCAACAGCGGGTGGTGCTGGTGCTGCGCGACGTGCTCGGTTTCCGCGCGGCGGAGGTCGCCGACATGCTCGAGACGAGCGAAGCCGCAGTCAAGGGCGCCCTGCAGCGCGCCCGGGCGACGCTGGAGACGCGGCTGCGAGACCGTGACCGTGAGCGAGCGCGACCGCCACGCTCCCCGCGCGAGCGCGAGCTGGTCGGTCGCTTCGCCGACGCCGTCGAGAGCGGAGACGTCGATGGGGTCGTCTCGCTGCTGACCGACGACGCATGGCTCACGATGCCGCCCCAGCCCTTCGAGTACCAGGGCCACGCAGCCATCGCCGGCTTCCTCCACGACCGCGCCGCCCGACGCGGCGCACCGCTCCGGCTCGTTCCCACCCGGGCCAACGGTCAGCCCGCGTTCGGCTGCTACCTCCCGGACGCCCACGGGGCGATCGCCCGTCCGTACGGGCTGATGGTGCTCACGCTCGACGGTGATGGCATCTCCGCCATCACCTGGTTCGGCGACAGCCGTGTGTTCCCCCATTTCCGGCTCCCCCGAACGCTGCCGGGGGAGCCGGGTTGAAGGGGCTCTCGCAGGACCCGCCAATCACCGGGCCCTATCGGTCGTGCGAACACGGTTCGCTAACTTCGAACGCATGTCAGATGCGATCATCGTCGAAGGGCTCGAGAAGTCGTACGGCTCGGTGCGCGCGCTCTGCGGGGTGGACTTCTCCGCACCCACGGGCAGCGTGCTCGGACTGCTCGGCCCCAACGGGGCCGGCAAGACCACCGCGGTGAGGATCCTCGCGACGCTGCTGAAGCCGGACGCCGGCACCGCTCGCGTCGCCGGGCTCGACGCCGTGCGCGACGCCGCGGCGCTTCGCGCCAAGATCGGCCTCGCCGGCCAGTACGCGGCCGTTGACGAGAACCTGACGGGCTCCGAGAACCTCGAGATGGTCGGCCGCCTGTACCACATGCCGCGCGCCGCAGCGCGCGAGCGGGCGCCCGAGCTGCTCGAGCGGTTCGACCTCACCGAGGCCGCTGGGCGAACCGTGAAGACTTACTCGGGCGGCATGCGGCGTCGGCTCGACCTAGCGGCCGCGCTCGTGTTCCGCCCGCCGGTGCTGTTCCTGGACGAGCCGACGACCGGCCTCGATCCGCGTAGCCGGCTCGGGCTGTGGGAGACGATCGAGGGACGCGTGGCGGCCGGCACGACCGTGCTGCTGACGACGCAGTACCTCGACGAGGCCGATAGGCTCGCCGACCGCATCGTCGTGATCGACCACGGCAACGTGATCGCCGAAGGCACCTCGGACGAGCTCAAGGACCGCGTCGGCCGCGGCCGCGTGGAGGTTCACCTCGAGACCGCCCAGGACGCCGAGCGCGCGATCAGCGTACTCGCGGCGATGTCCGACGAGCGGCCGTCGCTCGAGGGCCTCACCGTGGGGGTGCCGGTCCGCGGGCGGTCCGGCGTGATCGCCGAGGCGGTGCGTCGGCTAGACCAGGCCGACGTGGTGATCGACGACATCGCGCTTCGCCGGCCGACGCTCGACGACGTGTTCATCGGCCTGACCGGCCGCTCCGCCGAGGAGGAGCCGCCCACCGAGATACCCGAGCCCCTCGAGGAGGCCGCATGACCTCGCTCGCCATGAGCGTGTCGGACACGCTGGTGCTCGCCAAGCGGAACCTGATACGGATCCCGCGCCAGCCGGATCTGCTGATCGCCTACACGATCCAGCCGGTGATGTTCGTGCTGCTGTTCGTTTACGTGTTCGGCGGGGCGATCGATTCCGGGGGGTTCGACTACGTCGACTTCCTGATGCCGGGCATCGTCGTCCAGTCGATCGCGTTCGGCGGGTTCGTGACCGCGCTAGGTCTCTCCGAGGACGTGAAGAAGGGCCTGATCGACCGCTTCCGCTCGCTGCCGATGTCGCGCGCGGCAGTGCTCGCGGGGCGCACGTTCTCGGACATCCCGCTCAACATCCTGTCGCTGATCGTGCTGCTCGCGGTCGGGTTCATCGCGGGGTTCGGGTTCATCGACACCGACGCCGGCAAGGTGGTGCTCGGGATCGTGCTGTTGCTCCTGCTGGGCTACGCGTTCTCGTGGGTGTTCGCGCTCGTGGGCCTGTTCTCGTCGTCGCCGGAGACGGCGAACTCGATCGGCTTCACCCTGATCTTCCCGCTCACGTTCGCCTCGTCGGTGTTCGTGCCGGCGACCACGATGCCCGACGGCCTGCGGCAGTTCGCCGAGGCCAATCCGTTCACCACCTGGGCGGACGCGCTCCGCTCTTTATGGATCGGCACGCCCGCGAACACCGACGTGTGGGTGTCGTTCGTCTGGTGCTTCGTGCTGATCGCGATCTTCGCGCCGCTGGCGGTGCAGCGGTACCGGCGGGTGGCCGCGAAGTAGCCGCTCGACGACTGCGCCCGGCGCCCCCGAGTCCGGACGTGCGGTCAGCGACCTTGGAAGGTCGCCTGGCCGGGGCCCTTCTCGAGCAGCGTGCGGGCGCCGTTCTGGAGGTCCTGGCTGGCCATCACCCTTGCTCCGACCTCGGCCATGGCGGCATCGGCGGCCTCGACGCCCTCGTCGACGGCGAGTCGGATCATGCGTTTCGTGGCCGCGTGGGCCAGCCCGGGGCCGTCGGCGAGTCGGCGGACGAACGAGTGCGTCTTCTCATAGAGGTCGTCGGCCGCGACAACCCGGTTCACCACTCCCCACTCCAGCATCGTCTCCGCCGGATAGGCCCGGGCGGTGAGCACTGCCTCGGCGGCCCGGCCCGCTCCCGCCCTGGCCACGAGGCGCTGCGTCCCGCCGCCGAACGGGGTGGCCCCGATCACCGCCTCCACCAGGCCGAGCTGGGCGCCCTCTGCGGCCCAGATCAGGTCGCAGCTCAGCGCCACCTCCAGCCCAGCAGCGAGGCAGAGCCCGTGCACGGCGGCGACAGTCGGAACCTCGATCTCGCCAAAGCGTTTGATCGCCGGCATGAACTCTTCGATCAGCTCGCGGGCCGCGGCTTCGTCGCGGTCGAGGAACATTTCGACGTTCGCCCCGGCGGAGAAGTTGTCGCCCTCGGCGCGCACCAGCAGGGCGCGCGCGCCGCTGTCCCTCGCCTCGCCGGCCGCGTTCGCCAGGTCGCGTGAGAGCTCCAACCCGAACAGATTCAGGGGCGGATCGGAGATCACGATCTCCCCGACGCCCCCATCCAACGTAAAGTGCGCCTTGGCCATGCGCTCGCACCCTACGGTACGTGGGCGGTTGGCTAGCCCGCGGTTCGGTGCGGGGCGAGTACGGCCTCGACCTGCTCGCGCATCCAGTCGGCGAGGGTGCTCTCGCGATGGATCGCCCAGCCGATCATCGCGCCGTGGTAGGTGGTTTCGACGAGCTTTGCGAGCGCTGCGACGTCGGTGCCGGCCGCAGCTCGCCCGCTTCGAGCGCCGCGGCGAGGTCGCGCGCGATGCGGGCGCGGACGGCTCGCGCTCCGCGGAGCGTCTCGGCGTGGAAGTCGGGATCGGCGAGGTCGAGTTGGAGCATCGCGACCGAGTTGGCCATCTGCTCGGGCGTGGCATCCGGGTCGACGGCGAGCACGAGCCCCTCGACGACGCGCGCGAGCGGCGAGGCGGCCGTCGAGCGGTCCAAGGCGCCCACCCAGAGATCGATCCCTCGCTTGTCGGCCGCGAGCAGGAGCTCGCGTTTGGTGCCGAAGCGCTGGACGAGCGTCGCGGCCGACAGGCCGGACTCCGCGGCGGCCGCGGCGAACGTCACGCGGGCCGGGCCGACGCGGTGGGCGAGGGCGAGCACGGCGTCGAGGATCGCCTCGTCGCTGATCGTCCGTGGGCGCGGCATCAAGCGGGGTCGGGCATCCCGTTGGTCAGGGTCTCTTGACGGGCGTCGAGGTCGACGGCGCCCCAATCCGGTCGGGTGCCGTCGGCGTCCACCAGGTCGTAGACGCGCATGAGGTCCCACGAGCCGAGGCACTGGCCGGCGAAGCGATCCCGGTCGGGGTCGGCCGCCAGGGCGGCGATCCCGCGTCCGAGCAGATGCGGCGTCTCGGAGTGGCTGAAGTAGGGGACTCGCTCGGCCGCCTCGCGCCACGTCTCCTCGGTGACGCCGAAGTGGTCGAGCATCGATTCCGACCGCAGCCACCCGGGCGTGACGGTCAGGGCCGTGACGCCGTGCGGCTGGAGCTCGTGCGCGAGCGCCTCGCCCATCCGGACGACCGCCGTCTTGACGAGGTCGTAGGGCATGTTCGCGCGATACGGGACGTCGCCCTTGCCGTCGCCGACCTCGACCACGAGGCCACCCGTGCCCTCCAGCATGAGCGGGATCGCGAAGTGGCTCGTGATCAGGTGCGTCTCGATGCCGTTGCGCAGGACGCCGAGGGTCGCGTCGAGCGGGTGTTCCCACAACGGCTTGCCCCACTGGACGAACGGATCCCCGCCCCAGACGTCGTTGACCAGGATGTCGAGCCGCGCGTGGTCGCTGCGGATGCGTCCCACGAGCGCGCCGACGTCGTCCGCGTCGGCGTGGTCGCAGCGAACGGAGAGGCCTTCGCCGCCGGCGGCCGTGACGAGCTCGGCCGTGTCCTCGATCGTCTCCGGGCGGTCCATCGGTGAGCGCCCGGCCCGCGTGGAGCGGCCGCTGCCATAGACGGTGGCGCCGAGCGCTCCAAGTTCGATGGCGATGGCGCGGCCGCAGCCGCGCGTGGCGCCGGCGACGAGGGCGACCCGGCCCGCGAGCGGGGGATCATCGGTTGGCATGCCCCACTATAAACAAATATACGTTTACTAATGCCTCCGGCACCCGCTCTAGCGACTCGGGCGACGAGGACTACGGCCGGGCTAGGCCAGCGCGGGATCCTTCGAAAGTTCCGCCAGGCGCCGCGCGAGCGCCCGCAGCACCTTGCGCTCCACGCCCGGGTGCTCGTCGAGCAGGTGCCGGAAGTCCCTGCGGGTCAGCACGAACAGGCGTAGCGGCGTTTCAGCGGTCACTGTCGCCGTGCGGGGCACGTCCTCGAGCAGTGCGATCTCGCCCACGAAGTCCCCGCCCCCTCGCGTCGTGATCCGCCGGCCCTTCCGAGTGATCTTCACCTTCCCGTCGACGATCACGAAGAACTCTTGCCCGGTCTCGCCCTCCTTGCAGAGCATGCTGCCCTTCTCGACCTCGAGGTCCTCGGAAACGCGCGCCAGCTGGGTGAGCTCCTTGCGCGAGAGGCCGTCGAAGAGAGGGGCGCGCTTGAGCGCCTGGACCTTGGTGTCCTGGCTGAAGAGCTTCATCGTCGCCTACCCTATTCGGGCGCCGCCGCTGAGTCGAGCCGCGTAGAGCTTCCACTGTCCGGGAACGCCCTTGAGGTTCTCCACTCCGCGCTCCTCGAAGTCGATGCCGGAGCCGGCGGCAAGGTCCCTGACGATGCTCGACACGAGCACCTCGCCGGGCCGGGCCTCAGCCGCGATCCGGGCGCCGATGTGTACCGCGATGCCTTCCACCTTGCCACCGACGAGCTCTACCTCGCCGGTGTGAATGCCGGCGCGGATGTCGAGGCCGAGCTCTCCCACGGCGGCGATCGCCCCGTGAGCGCAAGCGATCGCGCGCGCCGGACCGTCGAAGGTGGCGAAGAAACCGTCGCCGGTGCCGCGAACCTCCCGGCCTCCGTAGCGGGCGAGCTGCGCGCGGACGGTCGCGTGGTGGGCATCGAGCAGGGCGCGCCAGCGGCTGTCGCCGAGCTCGGCGGCGTGCGACGTGGAGTCGACGATGTCGGTGAAGAGGACGGTGGTGAGCACACGCTCGGGCGCGCTGTCGACACGCCCTTCGGAAAGAAACCGCTTCACCGCGTCGGGCACTGCCGGGTCGCCATAGATGCTGGTGTCCGGCGAGGTGAGCTCGAGGACCTCGGCTTGCGGGATGCGCTCAGCCAGGTAGAGACAGCCATCGCTGTAGCGCTCCTGGTACATGACCAGCGTGGGTACCGAGATGGTCGGGAGCACCTCGCGAATGTCCGTTTCCATCAGCACCCTCAGGAACCAGGCGGCCGCGCCCGGGCTGGCTGCGAGACGCTCGTGGTTCACGTGCCAGTGCTCGAACTCCGGGTCGCCCGCGCGGCTCGGGAAGTACCTCTCGAGCTCGCCGCGCTGGTAGTCGCGATCGCCCCACCTGAGCCGCGTCTCGCGTACCCGCCGGTGCCACTTCTCAACCGGGTCACCCATGGGGTAATCGGGCGAAGAGACAACCCGCGGCCAGGTGTTGTGGAGCATCAGGGCCACGACGCGCTCCGGGTACGTGGCGGCGAACACGGCGCAGAGCTGGCCCCCGGGTGACCCCGCACCGAGCAGGGCGGCCCGCTCGGAGCCGGCGTCGTCCATGACGGCGCGGATGTCGTCCATGCGGGTCTCGAAGCTCGGCAGGTCCCTCGGCCGGTCGGAGAGGCCGGTGCCGCGCTTGTCGAGCAGGATGAGGCGGGAGAAGTCGGAGAGTCGCCGGCAGAAGTCGACGAAGATGGGCTGCTCCCAGGCCCAGATCAGGTTGATCATGAACGGCACGAAGATCAGATCGACCGGTCCCTCGCCCACGATCTGGTAGGCGATGCTGACGTCGCCGCTGCGCGCGTAGCGGACCTCGGGCGTTTCGACGTTCACGGCGCCGAAGAGTAGGCGGCTTCCCGCCGGCCGTCGTTCGCGCTCGAGAGGTAGCGTTTCCGTGTGGTGCGCTCGGCGGCGGCACACCTCGCGTCTGCGGCGGCCATCGCCGCCGTGTTCGTCCTCGCATTCGGCGGCGCGGACCGCGGCGCCTCAGCCGGATCCGACCCGATCCGGATCGGCGCCGTCTTCAGCGAGACCGGCG
This sequence comes from uncultured Thermoleophilaceae bacterium, assembly GCA_963812915.1. Lineage (GTDB taxonomy): Bacteria > Actinomycetota > Thermoleophilia > Solirubrobacterales > Thermoleophilaceae > JACVRW01. The sequence continues at coordinate 25,107 of CAWEXB010000002.1, forward strand.
GCCTGAGGTCGATCGGCTCTCCCGGACTCGCCGGGATGCGCCTCGCTGCCGCGCAGATCAACGCCCGCGGAGGCGTGCTGGGGCGGCGGGTGCAGATCGCGGCCGCCGACAGCCGAAGCAAGCCGGCGGCGGTCGTTCGTGCCGTGAGGAGGTTGGTCGAGAATGAGCGGGTCGTCGCCCTCGGAGGCCTGAATGACTCGACGCTCGCGCTGGCCGCCGGACCCGTCGCGCAGCGCGCCGGCGTCCCGTTCGTGACCGCGGGAGCCACCCTCCCCACGCTGCCCCGGACCGTGGGAAACGCCTTCTTCATGGCGGCGTTTGGGGACGACGCGCAGGCGCACGCCGTCGCCGAGGTCGCGCGCACGGGGCTTCGGGCTCGCTCGGCATTCCTCGTCGTCGACCGCGGGTCGGACTTCACCCGGGCGCTGGCGCGATTCTTCCGGCAGGGGTTCGTCGCTCGCGGCGGCACGGTGACGGGCCGGCTGACGTACGCTCCGGGCGAGCGCGACTTCGCGTCGGCGATCGCGCGCATCCGCGCACAGCAGCCACCGGCCGACGTCCTGTTCTTCTCGGCGCTCCCGTCGGAGGCCGGACGCCTCACCCGCCAGGCCCGCGCCGCCGGGCTCACGCAGCCGATCCTGTCCGGGGACGGCTTCGACACGCCCCTGCTCGGTCGGGTGGCCGGCACCCTGGCCGACAACGTCTACTACTCCACGCACGTAGCGCTCGACAGCACTTCGCGACGCATCCGGAGGTTCGTGACGGCCTACCGGGAGCGGTACGGCCGGAAGCCGGAGAACGCCTTCGCGGCGCTCGGCTACGACACGATGCGTCTGATCGCGGATGCCATCAGGCGCGCGGGCTCCCCCGAGCCCGCGGCCATCCGCAGGGCCCTCGCGGCCACTCGCGGCTTCGCGATGGTGACCGGCACGATCTCCTACGCGCCGGGCCGACGGACCCCAAAGAAGCCCGTGACGATCATGCGTGTCCAGGATGGAAGACCGGCCTTCTACCGGGCCGTCGTCCCGCGCCTACGCCGCGGCGGGCCGGTCGCGAGGGCGGGCTAGGTGCCGGTCCAGGTCGGGGGCCGCTTCTCCAGGAACGCGCAGATCCCCTCCTGCGCGTCAGCGGCCATCGAGTTCATCGCCATCACCGACTTCGTCAGATCGTACGCGCGGTGCTCGTCGAGCTCGACCTGTTCGTAGAAGGCCTCCTTGCCGATCGCGAGGGTGAGCGGACTGGAGGAGGAGATCGCCGCCACCAGCTCGTCCACGGCGGCGTCCAGGTCCGACACCGGCACTACACGGTTCACGAGGCCCCACTCGAGGGCGGTGGCTGCGGAGATCGGCGCGCCCGTGAGCAGCATCTCGAGCGCGCGTTTGCGCCCGATCGCCCGCGACAGGGGCACCATCGGCGTCGAGCAGAAGAGCCCGATCGTGACTCCCGGGGTGGCGAACCGCGCGTCGTCGGCCGCGACGGCGAGGTCGCACGCGGCCACGAGCTGACAGCCGGCGGCCGTCGCGATGCCGTGGACCTTTGCGATCACCGGCTGAGGCACCCGGTGGATGGTCTCCATCAGCTCGGTGCAGCTGTCGAAAAGGCGCTGGTAGAAGGGCAGATCGCGCCCCACCATCTCGCTCAGGTCGTGGCCCGCCGAAAAGGCGACGCCGGCGCCCTCGACCACGATCGCCCGCGCGTCGGGCCGCGCTCCGAGCCTCCGCAGGACCCCGGTCAGCTCGTCCATCAGGTCGAGCGACAGCGCGTTTCGCTTCTCGGGCCGGTCGAGCGTGACCCGAGCGACGCCCTCGGCGTCTGTGACGGACAGCATCCGAGGCGTGGTGTTGGTTGCAACGCTCGCCACGAGGTCCTAGCGTAGCGTCTGCATGCAGCCCGCCGTGCATCTGACGCGGCTGACCCCACTGGCCTTCCTCGAGCGAACCGCGTCCGCCTTCCCGGCCCGCACGGCCGTGGTCGACGGCCCGCGGAGGCTCACCTGGGCCGACCTGCGGGAGCGGGTGCGTCGGCTCGCTGTCGCCCTCCAGCGCGGTGGGATCGAGAAGGGCGATCGCGTCGCGTTTCTGGCTCCGAACGTCACGGAGCTGCTCGAGGCGCACTACGGCGTGCCCGCGGCCGGCGCCGTGCTGGTCGCGATCAACACTCGGCTGAATGCCGATGAGGTTCACTACATCCTCGAGCACTCCGGCAGCCGGATGCTCGTGGTGGATCCTTCGCTGGCGCACCTAGCCGAAGACGCGCCCGTCGACCGGCTGCTGGTCACCGGACCCGGCGGCGAGTACGAGGCGTCGCTCGATGGCGCGCCCGACGGCGAACCCGAAGACCGCCTCGAGTCCGAGGACGACACGATCAGCATCAACTACACCAGCGGCACGACGGGTCGTCCCAAGGGCGTCATGTACACCCACCGGGGCGCCTACCTGAATGCCCTGGCCGAGGTGATCCACGCCCGCCTCGACTCCCGCTCGGTCTACCTCTGGACCCTGCCCATGTTCCACTGCAACGGCTGGTGCTTCACCTGGGCGGTGACCGCGGTGGGCGCGACCCACGTGTGCCTGCCGAAGGTCGAGCCGGCCGAGGTCTGGCGGCTGCTGGAGGCGGAAGGGGTCACGCACCTGAACGGCGCGCCGACGGTGCTCGTCATGCTGATCTCGGACCCGGCCGCCCACCAGCTCGACCGTCCCGTCCTGGTCACTACGGCCGCCGCCCCGCCTCCCCCCGCGGTGCTGGAGCGGACCGCAGCGCTGGGCTTCGATGTACACCACGTCTACGGGCTGACCGAAACCTACGGCCCGATCACGATCTGCGAATGGAACCCGGCCTGGGACGGGCTGGGGTCCGAGGACCGCGCCCGGCTCAAGGCGCGGCAGGGGCTCAACATGGTCACCGCTGAGCCGGTCCGAGTGGTCGACGACCACATGCGGGACGTGCCCGCCGACGCGGAGACGATGGGCGAGGTCGTGATGCGAGGCAACAACGTCATGAAGGGCTACTACCGCGACGAGCGCGCCACGGCCGACGCGTTTCGCGGCGGCTGGTTCCACTCCGGCGACCTCGGCGTGATGCATCCCGACGGTTACATCGAGCTGCGCGACCGCGCCAAGGACATCATCATCTCCGGCGGCGAGAACATCTCGACGATCGAGGTCGAGCGCGCGCTCGTGCGCCACCCCGACGTGCTCGAGGCGGCGGTGGTGGCGATCCCCGACGAGAGGTGGGGCGAGCGGCCGAAGGGCTTCGTCACGCTCAGGAAGGGGGCGAGCCTCAGCGAAGCGGAGCTGATCGCGTTCTCGCGCGAGACGCTGCCCGGCTTCAAGGCGCCGAGCGAGATCGACTTCGGCGAGCTGCCCAAGACGTCGACCGGCAAGGTCAAGAAGTTCGAGTTGCGCGAGCGTGGACGCGACTCGGAGACGCCGGCATCACGAGCCTGAGTAGGGGCCGGTGCGGCCCGGCACGGCCAGCGATGCGGAAGAGGTTGCGCGACAGGCGGACCTGGTGGCCGCCGCGTGGTCGCCGGCCGGCGCCCCCTCATCCTGGCGACTGACCGCCGCGCAGTTCGAGACCCTCCGCGACGACGCCGAGCTCATGGCGATCGCGACGACCATTCCGCTCGACCGGTTGCCCCCGCTCCTGTTCACGGCGGCCGCCACCTTCCTGGTCCTGGAGCTCGAGCCGCAGCCGCTCCGAAGTTGGTTCCCGCGTGTAGGTGCGCCGCAGCCGCCCCTCGACCCGAGCTTCTCGGGGGCGTACCGCGACTTCTGTCTCGACCACCGCGACCAGCTGCTCCGGCTCTGCGCGCGGCATCGTTACCAGATGAACGAGGTCGGCCGCTGCGCGGACGTGGTGCCGGCGCTCACGCCGCTCGTTGCCGAGGATCGCGACGTCGTCCTCGTTGACGTTGGCACCGGCGCCGGGCTGGGGCTGCACTTCGATCGCTACCGCTACGTCTACCGCGAGCGCGACGGAAGTCGCCGGGCGGTGGGCGACGCCCGCGCCCCGCTGACGATCGAGGTCGAGGTGCGCGGCGACGTCCCGCCCCCGCTGCCGCCGGCCCTGCCGCGCATCGTCGACCGGGTCGGCCTCGACATCGAGCCGCTGGACCTGGCGGCGCCGGGTGTGCTCGCGTGGCTCGCCGCCTGCGTGCCTCAGGAGATCGGCGCCGTTACGCGATTCCACCGCGCGGCCCAGATCGCCAGAAGCCATCCGGCGCGGACCGTCCGCGGCGACGCCGGCGAGGTGCTCCTCGCCGTGCTCGACGGCATCGACGCCGGGAGGCTGGTCTGCATCGTGGACACCTATGTGCACGTGTTCTTCCCGATGGACGAGCTGGAGCGCTTTCGCGCGCTGGTGGATGCGGCCGGGGCTCGTCGAGACCTCGATTGGGTCTCGATCGACCCGCTCGTGCCGATGGGCCGGGAGGCGACGCAGACCGTGCTGGGAATTCCCGTCCCGGTCGACCTCGTCGAGCGCAGTCGCCGCGAGGGGGTCTTCGGCGTGGTTGGACGGCTGACATATCGAAGCGGCCGCCGCGCGGCTGCGCTCCTCGGCCTCGCCCACCCCGGCGCGGTGTGGCTCGAGTGGCTGCCGGACGTCAGGGACGTGAGGCACGCCCGCCGCGGAGTGGGACGATGAGGAACCATGTCCATGCTGCAGATCCAGACACCTCAGGCCCAGTCCGTCCGCAAGTACCAGATGCTCGTCGGCGGCGAATGGGTGGACGCCCGCTCGGGCGCGACGTTCGAAACCGTCAACCCCTACACCGGGAAGGTCTGGGCCACCGCGCCGGAGGCCGGCGAGGAGGACGTCGACCGGGCCGTCCGCGCGGCGCGGGAGGCATTCGACTCGGGGCCGTGGGGCTCGATGACCGGGACGCAGCGGGCGCGCCTGATGCGCCGGCTGGCTGAATTGATCGCCGAGCACGCCGAGGCGATCGCCCTCATCGAGAGCACCGACAACGGCAAGCTGCTGCGGGAGATGAGCGGGCAGCTGAGGGCCCTGCCCGAGCACTACCACTACTTCGCGGGGGCGGCGGACAAGATCCAGGGCGACACGATCCCGTCCGACAAGCCCAACTTCTTCGTCTACACGCGACGGGAGCCGGTGGGCGTGGTCGGGATGGTCGTTCCGTGGAACTCGCCCGTCCTGCTCTTGAGCTGGAAGCTCGCCACGGCGCTGGCGGCGGGCTGCACGGTGGTGGCCAAGCCGGCCGAGCAGACGCCCGCCTCGACGCTCGAGTTCGCGAAGCTGTTCGAGGAAGCGGGATTTCCGCCGGGCGTGTTCAACGTCGTGACGGGCGACGGAGCAACCGCCGGCCGTGCGCTGGTTCGCCATCCCGGCGTCGACAAGGTCGCGTTCACCGGCTCGACGGAGACCGGCATCAGCGTCATGAAGGACGCGGCCGACCATCTCGCGCGTGTGTCGCTGGAGCTGGGCGGCAAGTCGGCCAACATCGTCTTCGACGACGCCGACCCCGAGGCCGCCGCGAACGGAGTCGTGGCCGGCATCTTCGCCGCGACCGGGCAGACGTGCATGGCCGGCTCGCGGCTGTTTGCCCACGAGCGCGTGCAGGACGAGCTCGTCGGGCGCCTCGCCGAGCGGGCGGCTTCCATCAAGCTCGGGGATCCGCTCGCCCCCGAGACCGAGATGGGGCCGGTCGCGTTCCCGCAGCAGCTCGAGAAGATCCTCGACCTGATCCGCTCGGGGCGCGAGGAGGGCGCCGAGTTGGCCTTCGGGGGCGGGCGACCCGGCAGCGAGGAGCTCAGAGACGGCTACTTCGTCGAGCCCACGATCTTCACCGGAGTGGGCGCGGACATGGAGATCGCGCGGGAGGAGATCTTCGGACCGGTTCTCTCCGTCATGCCGTTCGCGGACGAGGAGGAGGTGATCCGCCGTGCGAACGACTCGCGGTACGGGCTGGCCGCAGGAGTCTGGACGAACGACGTCAGGCGCGCCCACCGCGTCGCGAACGCGCTGCGCGCGGGCACCGTGTGGATCAACGCGTATCGCACGGTCTCGTTCAACACACCGTTCGGAGGCATGAAGATGAGCGGGTTCGGCCGCGAGAACGGCCTCGACTCCATCGATGGCTACACGACCGTAAAGGCCGTGTGGGTCGAGCTCTGGACAGACGCGGGACCCCTTCACGGTGGGGTAGGCCGGGGAGCCGCGAGGGGAGGAGCAGCGCGCTACGGCGCCGCCCGCCATGCGGCGCGCCACTCGGGGGCGTCCCACGGTTCGGTCACGTAGATCGCCTCGTGCGCGAGCTTGTCGCCCCTGAACTCGAGGATGTCGACCGCGGGTTGCCACGGACCGCCGTCATAGCTGATCGCTCCCTCGACGACCCACACGTCCCCCTGCCCCGCAGGCTACGCATCTCCAAGGCCAGGTTCTCCGCCGGATACTGGCTTCGCCACTCCTTGAAGTTGGCCACGCCCTCGAAGCGCTCGCCTGATTGCGGGAACTCGAGGATGGCATCGTCGTGATAGATCTCGTGGGCGGCCTCGTGATCGCGGACGGTGTCCTCCAGAACCGCCGGATCTGCGCCCGCCGCTCGGTGTCGTCCATCCTCACAGCTTGCCAAGGGACGCTCGGCCTATTGTCAGGCCATGAACGGACCGGCGGTGGAGCTCACGCGGCGGCAGGCGCTCGCCTTCCGCGTTGCGCGGCACCACCTGGCCGCGCGCCTGGGGGCGGGCGAGGCGCGGTCCGCCGCCGTGGTGGGGCTTCAGGACACGCCCCCGGGGACGGCCGCGGTCGCGCTCGCCGCGCGAGCGGACGTCGCTCCAGAGGCACTCGGTGAGCTCGTGCTCGTACCCAGCGTCCGGGGGGCGCCGCTGGCCGTCGCACCGGAGGATCTCGCGGTCTTCAGTGCTGGACTCGACCCGCCCGACGAGGATGCCGCGAAGGCGGTTGTCGGCAACGCCTGGAAGTACCTGGACGGCATCACGGCGATGGAGGCGTTGGACCGGGTCAGCGAGGCCGTCCACGACAGCCTGCGCGACGGTCCGCTCCCGCGCGACGACTTCCACCAGGCGCTGCGCGAGCGCCTGCCGGGGAAGCTGCTGTGGTGGTGCAAGGGCTGCGGGAGCCATCACGTGCACCCGTCGCTGTGGCGCGCGACCGGCATCCGCGGCGTGCTCGCGATCGTGGGCCGCGAAGGTCGCAGCGCGGTCTTCGGCCTGCCGCCCGAGGCGCCGGTGCTGGACGATCCCGGCGGCGAGCTGGCCCGGCGCTTCCTGCGCGCCTACGGCCCGGCACGCCCCAAGCTGCTGGCCGACTGGGCCGGCCTGACCGGATCCCACGCCACCGCGTTGTGGGAGCGCGCGGGCCGGCTCGTCCCGGTCGAGCTCGACGGCACGGAGGCGTGGGCCCTCGCCGAGGACGAGCGCGCGCTGCGGGGCCCGCCGGAGGCCGGCGGCGTGCGGCTGCTGGCGAACCTCGATCCGCTGAACACCGGCCGGGACCGCGAGCTGCTCGTCCCCGACCCCGCTCTGCGCAGGCGGATCTGGAGGGCGCTCGGCGGCCCCGGGACCGTGCTCGTCGACGGCGACGTCGGCGGCTTATGGCGCGCCGCGAAGAAGGGCAAAAGGCTGCTCTTCACCGTCGAGCCGCTGGGCGAGCTCCCGGGCTCGGCGATGGACGAGCTCGCCGCCGAGGTCGAGCGCATGGCTTCGTTCCGCGGCGCCGCGACCGGCGAGCTGCGGATGGCAACCCTCTGACAGTCACCGTGCAAGGCGGGTCGCAGACGACGTCAGAATGATTCCGCGATGTCGATACCTCGGACAATCACCGTCGGCGATCACCGGCTGGGCCGGATCGGGCTCGGCACCAACCGTCTCACCGACACGCCGGAGAACCGCGACTTTCTCAGGCGCGCCGTCGAAGCCGGGGTGAATTTGATCGACACGGCCCACCTCTACACCGGAGGTGAGAGCGAGCGAGCCATCGGGGCCGCGCTCGCGCCATTCGCGGACGACGTGCTCGTCGCCACCAAGGGCGGCTACCACCCTGGCAGCGGTCGGCCGGAGCGACTGCGGGCCGAGCTCGAGGAGAGCTTCGAACGACTTCGGACCGACACCATCGCCCTCTACTACCTTCATCGGGTCGACCCGGAGGTGCCCCTGGAGGAGACCCTGAGCGTCCTCAAGGAGTACCGCGATGCGGGGCGCATCCGGCACGTCGGCCTCTCGCACGTGAGCGTGGACCAGATCGAGCGAGCCCGGGCCGTGCTCCCGGTCGCGGCGGTGCAGAACGAGTACAACCTGTCCGAACGCAAGCACGAGGACGAGGTGGACCTCTGCGAAAGGGAGAGCATCCCGTTCGTCCCCTTCTTCCCCTTGCGCGGAGCTACGCGCGCTCCGCTCGAGGAGATCGCGGGCCGGTACGACGCGACCCCGCAGCAGATCATCCTCGCGTGGCTCCTCAAGCGCTCACCGAGCATCGCCCCGATCCCGGGAACCCTCTCGCTCGAGCACCTGAAGACGAACCTGGCCGCGCTCGATCTCGAGCTGTCTGACGAGGATTACGCCAAGCTGAACGGCGGCCGGCGTCCCTGACACGCCGGTCAGGGTACGGTGCCCGCCACCGCCCACGCGCGGGCGGTCAGCTCAAACGGCGCGTCGCCGACCCCGAGGCGCCGCCGATAGGCGTCGCGGAGCGCGGCGCGACGGTCCCGGTCCAGCGACTTGCAGAAGGCGCCGGACGGCCCGACACCCGTCGGGAGCGGTGACCAGAGGTCCTCGAACCCGGCGTAGCTCGCCTCCACCACGAGCGGACCGAAGCGCACCTCCCGCAGTCCCGCGATCCGCCAGAGCTCGGCCAGCTCCCCCTCGCCGCACCAAGGCATCACGACTCCCTCGTCGGCGGCGGCGGCGCGTTCGGGATCGACCTCGCGCGCGGCGTCCCAGAACGCTCGCAGAAGCGTCATCTCGCCCGCGTAGTCCCACACGCACGAGCCGACGACGCCGCCCGGCCGAGTCACGCGCACCATCTCGCGCACACCGGCCTCGGCATCCCCCATGAAGTTCACGACCAGCTGCGACAGCGCCGCGTCGAACGCGCCGTCGGCGAATGGCAGCGACTCGGCGGCCGCCACGACGACCCGGGCCCCCGGCACTCTGGCACGGCATGCCTGCACGAACGGCTCCGACGGGTCCGCGCCACGCACCTTCGCCGCCCCGAGCCTCTCCGCGAGCGCCGCGGTCAGCGCACCCGGTCCGCAGCCGACGTCGAGCGCCCGCATGCCGGGCTCAACCGCCGCGAACTCGATCAGCGCGGACGCGAGCTGCGCCCCATAGCGGCCAACGTGACGGTCATACGCGTCGGCCGGCGCTCGGAAGGTCTCGGCGCCCGGCATCGTGCCCGGGGCGCGCGATTCACACGGCCGGCGCCTTCACCTGGGCGATGTAGCCGCGCACGTCACCGGCGGGCTCCGAGTAGGCCTCGCCGAGGGCCGCCTCCACGGCGCTCATGTACTCCTGGGTCCACTCCGGGAACTCGTAGTCGATCGCCCTCAGGAACTCGAGCGTCGCCGCCAGGCGGATGTCCGCGATCGAGGGTGCGTCGCCGCCGATGAAGCTCTTCCCCTCCAGGAAGAACTTCCGAAACGCATCCAGCGGCTGCGCCAGCGCGGCCTCGGCGTCCTTCTGCGCCCTTGCCTTCATGTCGTCGTCGGCCTCGGAGGTGGCGACCTCTCCCGCGTACTGCGGGAACCCGAGCGTCGGGTAGGTGGCGCGCGCTACGAGCGGATAGAACGTGCCGATCAGGTAGAACATCGCGCTGTCGGTCATCGCCCGCTCGCCCGGGTCCGTCGGATAGAACCGGTCGAGGCCGTGCTTGTTGCAGAGGTACTGCATGATCGCGCAGCTCTCCCAGAGCGAACCCCGCGGCAGGCCGGATTCTTCGAGCAACGGCGTGAGCTGCGCCGGGTCCTTGCGCACGAACTCCGGCTCGTCCTTCCGTCCCCACACATCCACCTCTTCGAAGTCGAGCCCGGCGGCGCGCACGAAGATCCGAGCGGTGAGGTTGTTCACGCTCGGCGTAAGGATGCTCAGCGTGTTCGAGGCCATATCCGTCCTCCTCCCGGTGGTGCTCGATGACGGTGCGACTCTAGTCCAATCGGAGATGGGTCAGGGCCGGCGCTCGACCAGCTTCGACTTGTAGTCGCTCCGCTGCAGGCTGCCCCACGGCACGAGATCCACGCGTGTCTGGACGACGAGCACGCTGCGCAGCCGCTCGCGGATCGCCTCGGCGAGCGCGGCGTCGGCCGGCGCGCCGCGAGCGAGCTCCACGCTGACGGGGAGGGGCGGCTCCTGCTTGACGCCGGCTGCCCGCGGCTTGACGAGGATGTGGCCGCTGACCTTCGGAGCGAACGCGCTCACCACCTCGCGGACCGCCGACGGGAAGACGTTGACGCCGCGGACGATGAGCATGTCGTCGGTTCGCCCTATGCAGCGCAGCCGCGGGCTCGTGCGCCCACATCCGCAAGGACTCGTCCGGACCTGAACGTGATCGCGCGTGCGGAACCGCAGGAGGGGCGCCGCACGATGCCGGAGATGTGTCAACACGAGCTCGCCGGTGGCGCCGTCGTCCATCTCGAGGGCGAGCTCCGTTTCCGGGTCGATCAGCTCGGCGTGCACGAAACCGCGCGCGCCGAAATGCATTCCGTCCCGTTCTTCGCATTCCCCCCAAAGCGAGACGCCGATGTCGCCGATGCCCATGGCCTCGGTGACCCTCGCGCCCCAGCCCTCCTCGAGCTTCTCGCGGAAGGCGGGCTCGCCCCCGCCGGGTTCGCCCGCGACGAGCACACGCTCGACGCTCGACCTCGGGAGATCGACCTCCCGCTCCCCCGCCCACTCGACGAGGTACGCGGCGTAGGAGGGCGTCAGCGCCACGGCCTCGGGTCTGAGGAGCTCGATCGCGAGCATCAGGCGCTCGGTGTTCCCGGTGCCGACCGGGATCTGGGCGAGGCCGATGCGGTCGAAGGCGGCGAGCGCCGCGCCCGCCACGAACGGGCCGGCGTTGTAGGTGGTGACGATGCGCTGGCCGGCGGCGATGCCGGAGGCCGCGTAGCTGCGCGCCGAGGCGGTCACCCAGTTGTCGAGATCGCGCTCGGTCAGTGGCACGTAGCTCGGCGCGCCGGTGGTGCCGCTCGTCGAGTAGATCCGAACGATCTCGGACGGGCTGGCGCAGAGATGCGCGCCGATCGCATTCTCGGGCGTGCACGACGCCCTTATCTCGCGCTTCTCCGTGAGGGGCAGAAGCGCGATGTCGGCGAGCCCGCCCGCCGCTCGGGCGGAGGCGATCCCCGCCGCCGCCAGCTTCTCGCGATAGAACGCCGAGCGGTCGAACAGGTAGGCGAGCTGGGCGCGGTAGGACGGATCGTCGACGGCCGGCTGCTCTGCCCACGGCCGGGTCTCGACCTCGGGCGCGAGCATCAGGGTGGCCCGGCCTCCGGCGACCGCTCGTACTCGATCGCCTCCTCCGCTCGGGCCGCCATCAGGAATCCGATGGGCCGCTGCTGCTCCTCGGCCAGATGAGCGAGAAGGCTGGCCGTGCGCGCGAGGATCGGCACGGCCTTAACCGTGTCGGATGGAAAACCCAGGTCGAGCATCACCGCCGCGATGGGCATGGACACGTTCATGGTGAGTGGCTTGCCCCAGGCCTCGGCCACGCCATCGCGGAGCTCCCGCGCGAGCAGCACGTGTGGCCCGCTGACCCCGCGCGAATCCGCGAGCTCGAGAATCCTTTCGGCGCGCGGGTCGAGCGGCCGATGAACCGGGTGCCCGAATCCCGGCACCTTGCCCCCGGAAGCGCGAATCGCCCGCGCGACGTCCCCGGCGACGGCTGCGGGCGCACTCCCGGACGCGACCCTTTCCTGCGCTTCCTCGAGCAGCCGTGCGCAGGACTCGGAGGTGCCCAGGATGACCGGGCCGCAGCCGAGGATTCCAGCCGCCACGGCGCCCTGGAGCGACCCCGGATCGGCCGCGAGCGTCATGCGTGCGGCGACGTTGGTCGGCATCATGCCGTGCTCGGCGATCGCGACGAGGAGCAGGTCGAGGAAGTAGCGCTGGTCCTCGGTCGGCTCGCGGCCGGTGAGCAGCAGGTGGAAGTACTCGCTGAAGCTCAACCGGCCCATCAGGTCGCCGCAGAGATCGCGACCGCGTACCTCGACCCTGTCGGGATAGGCCTGGCTGATGTGGCTGACGGGCGCCCCGGCCTTGCCGATCTGCATGCGAGCGGCGACGCTACGCATCGCACCCGCGACCGTCAAGGCCGGGGGCCGCCGTCAGGCGGCGGCTTCGGGCAGGGCACCCGCGCCCGGCCGGCGCTCGGGCTCGGCCGGCTCGCGCTCGATCTCACGCTCGCGAACGAGCCACAGGGCGAGCGCGGCGCCGGCGAAGCTGAGCAGCGCGCCGAGCGTCAGCACGTCGTTGAGGCCCGTGAGGAATCCCTCGCGAGCCGCGTTCGAGACGCTCTGGCGTGCTCCAGGGGGCACCGCGGCGAGCGCCTGGTCCAGGTTGCCCGACGACGCGGCCTCGACGAGCGCCCGTGGGCGCTCGCCGCTCGCGGCCGGGGTCCCCGCCACGAGCTCGCCGACCTTGTCGGCGCCCCGGCCGACGAAGATCGCCCCCCAGACGGCGATGCCCACGGCGACACCGACCTGCCGGAAGGTGTCGTTGATCCCGGCTGCCATGCCGCTCTGCTCCTTGGGCACTACGCTCACCGCCACGTCGGCGATCACCGGGTTGAGGAAGCCGACGCCGGCGCCCGCGACCAGGAAGCCGCCGAGCAGCGTGGTCCACTCGCTGCCGGCCTCGATGCCGGACATCAGAACCAGACCGACCCCTGCCACCGCCAGACCCGTGCTCATCATCAGCCGAGCCGGGACGCGCGACAGCAGCGCACCCGCGATCGGTGCGGCGATGAAGCTCGCGAGCGTGATCGGCAGATAGCGCAGCCCCGCCTCCAGCGGCGAGTAGCCGAGGTAGTTCTGCAGGTACAGCGTCAGGTACAGGAACAGCGCGAACAGCGAGCCCGAGACCGCGAAGGCCGCGAGCTGCACTCCCGTGAACGCGCGCCGCCTGAACAGGCGGAGCGGCAGCATCGGCTCGGTGGCGCGCCGCTCGATCGCGAGGAAGGCGGCGAAGAGTGCGCCGGCACCGGCAAAGAGGGACACGATCAGGCTGCTCCCCCACCCCTCGTCGTTGCCGCGCACGAGGGCCAGCACGAGCAGGAACAGGGCGCCGCTGAAGGTCGCCACGCCCGCCCAGTCCACGCCCGTCGCGTTCGGGTCCCTGCTCTCGCGCAGCTTCAGGTAGGTGACTGCAATCGCGGCGATTCCGATCGGGACGTTGAGGTAGAAGATCGACTCCCACCCGAGCGAATCGGTCAGGGCTCCCCCGACGAGCGGTCCAATCGCCACCGCGACGCCGATCGTCGCGCCGTACAGTCCCATCGCCGTGCCCCGCTCCCGCCCGGCCGGGAACTCCTGGGCGACCAGCGCCAGGGACACCGCGAACATCGCCGCGCCGCCGACGCCCTGGAACGCCCGCGCAAGATTGAGGAACGTCGGGTCCGGCGCCAGCGCGCAGAGCAGTGAAGCGGCGGAGAAGATCGCCAGCCCGCCGGCGAAGAGCCTTCGGCGCCCCAGTCGGTCGGCCAGCGACCCGGCCGTGAGCACCAGCGCGGCCAGTGTCAGCGCATAGGCGTCCACCACCCACTGGAGGTCCGTGAAGCTGGCCCCGAGATCCTCACGGATCGACGGCAGAGCCACGTTCACGACGGTGATGTCGAGAAGAAGCATGAAGGTCGCCACCGAGACGGCGATGAGGGTCCACCACTTGCGTGCCATAGAAGTCGATCTCCTTGTCACATCGGCTGGGTTAGGTGCGTCACTGCTATGACGGAACGCGACGAAGGGATGTGACCGTGGACGAGCGCGACTATCTGGCGGAGCAGTTCGAGGCCCACCGGGCCCACCTGAGGGCGGTGGCCTACCGGATGCTCGGCTCGGTGAGCGAGGCGGACGACGCCCTGCAGGAGTCCTGGCTGCGTCTCAGTCGCTCCGACCCGAGCCGCATCGAGAACCTGGGCGGATGGCTCACCACGGTCGTCGGGCGGGTGTGCCTCGACATGCTGCGCTCGCGCAGGTCGCGGCGCGAGGAGCCTCTCGGCCCGCACGTGCCCGAGCCGATCGTGAGCCGCGAGGACGGGGTCGATCCGGAGCACGAGGCCCTGCTCGCCGACTCCATGGGCCTCGCCCTGCTCGTGGTGCTGGAGACACTGGCTCCTCCCGAGCGGCTCGCGTTCGTGCTGCACGACATGTTCGGCGTGCCGTTCGACGAGATCGCTCCGATCGTGGGCCGGTCCCCGGCCGCCGCGCGGCAGCTCGCCAGCCGCGCGCGGCGCCGGGTGCAGCAGGACGCCCCGGAGCCGGACGCGGACGTCGCCCGCCAGCGAGAGGTGGTCGACGCCTTCCTGGCCGCCGCGCGCGGCGGTGACTTCGAGGCGCTCCTCGAGCTGCTCGATCCGGACGTGGTGCTGCGAGTCGATCGAGGTGCCGTGCGTCCAGCGGGGAGGGAGGTGCGGGGCGCGACTGCCGTGCTCGAGCAGGTGCTCTCCTACGCGGGAGGTGCCCGTTTCGCGCGGCCGGCGCTGGTGAACGGCACGGCGGGATTCGTCGTGGCTCCCCGGGGGCGGCCGGTGGCGGTGGCCGGCTTCACGGTCGCCCACGGCAAGGTCGTCGAGATCGATCTGCTCGCCGATCCCGAGCGCCTTCGCCGGCTCGACATGACGGTGCTCGACGGCTGAACCGCGCCTCGCTGGGACAATGACGGCCGAGGCGGTCAGCTGATGGTGGAGCCGATATCACTCGATCCGGTCGACTCGTTGACGATCACCACGCTCGTCGACAACGTGAGCGACCTGCTTCTCGTCGACGAGGGTCCAGCCAAGCGCGCTCCACTGGACCTCTCGGCCTACCCTCGCACGGCGGCCCGCGTCCTCGAGGGCGGCGAGACCGGCGACCTGCTGCGCGCCGAGCACGGTTTCTCGTGCCTCGTGGCGATCACGAAGGCGGAGCGGACGATCCGGGTCCTCTTCGACGCCGGAGTCACCCCGGACGGCATGGTCGAGAACATGAGGCGCCTCGGCCTGTCCCCTCGCGACATCGACATCATCGTGCTGAGCCACGGTCACTGGGATCACACGACCGGGATGGACGGTCTCGTAGGCGAGCTGGGTCGCACGCAGGTTCCCGTCCTCATCCACCCCGAGTTCTGGAGCCGTCGCAGGTTGGCCCTGCCCGGGCGCGACCCGATCGAGCTGCCAACTACGAGCAGGCGCGCCCTCGAGGGGGCGGGCTTCGAGATCGTCGAGCAGCAGCAGCCCTCCTTCCTTCTCGACGGCTCGCTCCTGGTCACGGGCGAGGTCGACCGCACCACCGAGTTCGAGCGGGGCTTCCCGGTCCACCAGTCGTACCGGCAGGGGGGCTGGCAGCCCGACCCGCTGATACTCGACGATCAGGCGCTGGTGGCGAGCGTGCGCGGACGGGGCCTGGTCGTCCTGACCGGCTGCGGCCACTCGGGCATCGTGAACATTCTCCGCTACGTGCGAAAGCTGACCGGGGAGGAGCGCATCCACGCGGTCGTCGGCGGCTTCCACCTCAGCGGACCTCTGTTCGAGAAGATCATCGAGCCCACCTGCGAGGCACTCGGAGGCTTCTCCGCCGACTACCTCGTGCCGTGTCATTGCACGGGCTGGAGGGCTATCCACGCGCTGGCGGCCAGCTTCCCGGAGGCGTTCATCCAGAACGCCGTCGGCACGCGCTTCGAGTTCGCCGCCTAGCGCTCATTCTGCTTCGGGGGCCACAGTCCCTACACACAGGACCCCGACACGAGGAGGACAGAGTGCTGAAGGATGGCCAAGTAGCGACCCGGATCCCGGTGCAGGACCTCGACCGAGCGCGAAGGTTCTACGCGGACAAGCTCGGCCTGGAGCCGAGCGAGGAGCGGCCAGGAGGCCTGCTGTACCGCTGCGCGAGCGGCGAGTTCTCGTTGTTCGAGTCGGCCGGAGGCTCTCCCGGCACCTTCACGCAGATGGCGTGGTACGTCGACGACGTCGAGGCCACGGTCGCCGAGCTGAAGGCGCGCGGCGTGGCGTTCGAGGAGGTCGACCTGCCGGGATTGAGGACGGTCGACGGGATCGCCGAGGTCGCCGGCAACTATCCGAGCAAGGGCGGCAAGGGCGAGCGGGCGGCGTGGTTCCGAGACGTCGACGGGAACATGTTCGGAATCGGCGAACCGATCGCCTGACCCTCCGACGAGCCGTGCCCTGCGGGGGCTCTAGTCGCGAGACATCTCAGGCCGCCTCGGCGAGGGACGGCTCGCCCACCTCCTGCTCCGCCCCGCTCTCGGCCGCGCCGCCGGTCTCCGCGCGCAGGACGCGCACGGCGATCACGATCGCGACCGCCACGAGCCCCGCACCGATGAGGTAGGCGAGGTGGTAGCCGGAGTTGAGCGCGGCGGCGGTCGACTCGCCGTCGGCGAGCAGGCCGTCGGTGCGCTCGGTCGCGAAGGTCGCCAACACGGCGAGGCCGATGGCGCCGCCCACCTGCACGCTGGTGTTGACGAGACCCGAAGCCAGGCCCGAGTCGCTCGGAGTGGCTCCCGACATCGCGAGCGTCATCAGCGACGGGAAGCCCAGGCCGGCACCGAGGCCGAACAGCACCATCGGCGGGAGGAGGTCGACCACGTAGCTTGCGTCGACCGGCGTCCGCGCGAACAGGAGCAGTCCGGCGGCGATCGCCACCATGCTCGGAATGAGCGTCGCCTTCGGCCCGTAGCGCAGGTTGAGAGGCGCCGAGAACCGGAAGGACATGGTCCCCATCACGAGCGTCACCGGCAGGTAGGCCAGGCCGACCTCGAGAGCACCGTAGCCGAGGATGCGCTGCATGTAGAGAGCTCCGAGGAAGAAAATCCCGAACATCCCGACGACGAGCAGGGCCTGAACCAGGTTGGCCCCCCAGACGTTTCGCGAGCGGAATAGCCGCAGCGGCATGAGCGGGTTCGCGATGCGCGCCTGGCGCACGACGAACCCCGCCAACAGGGCGATCGCGACGCCGCCGAGCCCGAGCGTCTGGCTCGATCCCCAGCCCTGCTGCTCGACCTCCAGGATCGTGTAGACGCCGAGCATCAGCCCGGCGGTCAGGAGCGCGGCGCCGGGAATGTCCGCGCCCTCCCTCAGGCCGATGCCCTCGCCATCATCGACCAGCCTCAGCGCAAACAGCGCGGTCGCAACGCCGATCGGCAGGTTGACGAAGAAGATCCAGTGCCAGTTGATCGCCTCGGTCAGGACGCCACCGACGATCAGGCCGATCGAGCCGCCGGCGACGGCGACAAACGTGTAGACGCCGATCGCCTTCGCCAGCTCCCGCGGCTCCGGGAACATCGTCACGATCATGCCGAGGATCACGGCGGACGTCAGGGCCCCGCCGACGCCCTGGACGAAGCGCGCGCCAATCAGAACGCCCTGGCTCTGGGCCACGGCGCACAGCAGCGAAGCGGCGGTGAAGACGGCCAGACCGATCAGGAAGACCCGGCGCTGGCCGATCAGGTCGCCGAGGCGACCGGCGAGCAGCAGCAGACCGCCGAACGCGATCAGGTAGGCGTTCACGACCCAGGCGAGGTTGCTCTGGGAGAACCCAAGGTCATCTTGAATCGAGGGCAGCGCCACATTCACGATCGTGGCGTCGAGGACGATCATGAGCATGCCGACGCAGAGCACGTACAGGGCCATCCAGCGCCTGCGGTCGTCTCTCACTTCAGAGGTCACGGTCTCTCCTGTCACGGGGTCTTTCAAAGTCGTCGTTTCTAAGACCCCGAAATCGACATCAACTCATCGGTTCGGCAGGATGTATGGGGCGAGGCATGGAGACCGATCCCGACACCTATCGCCGGCAGAGCCTCGAAGGCTGGGGGCGGGTGGCCCCGGGCTGGGAGGACCGGCGCCAGTGGTTGACGGACAGCACGCGTCTCGTCAACGCGTGGCTCGCGGACAAGGTCGATCCTCAGCCCGGCCAGACGATCCTGGAAATCGGCGCCGGGGCGGGCGATCTGGGTCTGCAGATCGCGGAGCGCGTGGAGGGCGGGCGGGTCATCTCCAGCGACTTCGCGCCGGAGATGGTCGAGGTCGCGCGCCGGCAGGGCGAGGCTCGCGGTGTGAGCAACGTCGACTACCGCGTGCTCGACGCCGAGAGAATGGAGCTCGGCGACGACGAGGTGGACGGCGTGGTTTGCCGCCTTGCCTACATGGTCATGGCCGATCCAGCCGCGGCGCTGAGGGAGACGAGGCGCGTACTGCGAAGCGGCGGCGCTCTGGCCTTCGCCGTGTGGAGGACGGCCGAGCGAAACCCCTGGCAGGCGGTCCCCGGGATGACCCTCGTCCAGCGGGGTCATATGCCTCCGCCCGTGCCCGGAGCGCCCGGGATCTTCGCCCTGGGCGAGCCGGGTCGCATCCGGGAGCTGGTGACGGGCGCGGGTTTCGGCGAGCCCGAGCTCGAGGAGATCGCCTTCGAGTTTCGTTACGCGGACTTCGAGGACCTGTGGGACGCGATCCTCCACCTCAGCCCGGTCGGGCACGAGGTCGACGAGCTGCCCGACGAGGAGCGTGAGGCGACGCGCGCGGCGATCATGCGGAACATGGCCTCCTACCGAGGCGAGGACGGTTCCTATGCCGCGCCGGCGGCGACGTGGGCTGCGAGGGCGCGCTGACGGCTCACTCCACCCCCTCGAGGCCAGCCGCCCGGGCCAGCCGGTCGAGCGCGCGCATCAGCGCATCCTCGAGCGCCGTCGTGTCGCGCACGCCGGGCTCCCGATGGAAGGCCATCATCCGCAGCACGCCCGCCTTGCGATCGGACTTGAGATCCGCCCTCCCGACGATCCGGTCGCCGCGCAACACCGGAAGCACGTAGTACCCGTAGACGCGCTGTGACTGCGGCTTGTAGATCTCCAACACGTGCTTGAAGCCGAAGAGACGCTCCACGAAGGGGCGGTCCCAGAGCAGGTTGTCGAAGGGCGAGAGGAGCGTCGCCCCGCGTGACACGGTCTCACCGAGCGGCGCGCCGGCCGACACCAGCACTGCCGGCCCGCCGTCGTCCACGGCGAGCCGCCGCAGCACACCGTCGTCCACGAGCGCCTGTACGTGGGGCCGCACGGCGGCCGTCCGACCGGGAACGCGGTAGTGCTCGGCAATCCCGCTTTCGGTCAGCGCTCCTCGCGCACGCACGGCGCGCAGGACGAGCCGTCGCAGCGCGTCGCCGTCGCTGGGCACGGGGTCGTCGAGGACGGCGCGCGGTATCACCCGTTCGGTCAGGTCGTACAGGCGCTGGAAGCCCTGGCGGCCGGCGATCGAGAGGTCACCGCGGTCCCAGAGCGCGTCGAGCACCCGTTTCGCGGGCTTCCAGTTCCACATCCCGCCGCCTCCCTTGCCCTCGAACTGGCGCGAGCCGAGCGGCCCGCGGGCGCGGATCTCCGCGAGTACCTGCTCGGCAACCTCCGGATGCTCGCGGAGCGCGCGATCGTGGCCGTCCCAGTGTCCGCGCCCGCGCATGCGCCAGCGAAACAGCGGGAAGTCCTCCACCGGCAACAGGCTGGCCTCGTGCGCCCAGTACTCGAAGACCCGCCCCTGACCCAGCAGGCCGGACACCGTACCCGGCGGGTAGATGCCGACGCGCGAGGTGATGACGATGCGGTGGCTGCGCTCCACCGTCGAGATCGAGTCGAGCTGCACGCACGACAGGCGCCGGATGGTGGCCTCCACCTCGTCGGCGCCGGCTGTCCGTGCTCTCGCCGCGAACCCCTGATGGGCCACCACATGACGCCGCAGGGCGGGGAGGGAGATGGTTGCGGACTGTCTCATCTCGCGTGAACGTCCTGGATCATTGAGCCGTGTTCAGACGCGTGTCCCTGGTCCTCTGCATGCTCGCAGGCGCGGTTGGCGTCGGCTGCGGCGACGACGAGCCGGCCCCCGATCGCGGGCAGAGGGCCAGCGCCGATCGCTTCGACGCCGAGAGGGCGTGGCGCCTCGTGGAGCTCCAGGTCGCGGTCGGGCAGCGGCCGGCGGGCTCGCCCCAGCTGCGGGCGCTCGCCGTCAGGCTGCGCCGCCTCTTGCCGAACGGGCGGTTCGAGCCCGTTCCGGGCGAGCCCGGATTGCGCAACGTGGTGGGAACGCTGAGTGGAAGGCGGCCGGGCATCGTGGTCGGAGCGCACTACGACACGTTGGTCGAGCCGAAGGGGTTCGTCGGCGCCAACAACGGGGCGGCCGGGACCGCGGTGGTCGTCGAGGCGGCGCGCGCGTTGGAAAGGCTTCCACGCCCCGACGGCGCCCGCGAGGTGCGGTTCGTGCTGTTCGACGGCGAGGAGCCGGCGGCCGGACTGCCCGAGGAAAGCGCCGACTTCTACCACGAGGGGCTGCGTGGCTCGCGCGCGTATGTGGCCGCCCACCCCGGTCGGACCGCGGCGATGATCCTGCTCGACTACGTCGGCAATCGCGGCCTGCAGCTCCCGCGGGAGCGCACCTCGACGCGCTCGCTGTGGGCCCGGACCCGCGCGGCCGCTCGCAGGGTGGGCGCCGCGCGCCTGTTCCCGAACGAGGTCGGACCCGCGATCGTCGACGACCACACGCCGTTCCTACGGGACGGCGTGCCCGCGGTCGACCTGATCGACTGGAGCTATCCCGGCCACGATCTCTCGGACGGCCTGGACAAGATCTCGCCGCGCAGCCTGGACGGCGTCGGGGAGACGGTGGTCGATCTGGTCGCGCGACTGCGGCGCCCGTAGGCAGCCGCGGCCCTCGGAGCGCTGAGAGCCCGATGTACGATGCTGGTGATAATGAGAGTCATTCTCAGAGGTTCGCTCGCCCTCGGATGCGTCGTTGCGCTCGTCGCCGGGGCCGCCGGCTGCGGCGACGACGATCCCAGGGCCAGCGGCGCCGAGCTGACGGTAGTCGCGACGACCACCCAGGTGGCCGACTTCGTCGGAAACGTGGGCGGCGACCGCGTCGACGTGCACGGGATCCTCGGCACGAACGCCGATCCACACGACTACGAGCCCCGGCCCAGCGACGTGGGCGCAGTCGCCGACGCGCCGCTGGTGTTCAAGTCCGGCGGCGACATAGACGGCTGGCTCGACGAGCTGATCGAGAACGCGGGCGGCGATCCCAAGGTCGTGTCCATGATCGACTCAGTCCGCACGATCGACGGCGCGGACGGCCACGGCGAGGAGGAGGACGCCGACGAGGAGATCGATCCGCACTGGTGGGAGGACCCGCGCAACGCCATCCGCGCGGTCGAGGCGATTCGCGACGCGTTGATCGAGGCCGATCCGAGCGGACGCGAGGCGTACGAACGCGGTGCGAGCGCGTACGTGCGCCGGCTCGAGGCGCTCGACCGGGAGATCGCGGACTGCATGCGCCGCGTGCCGGCCGACAAGCGCAAGCTCGTAACGACCCATGACGCGCTCGGCTACTTCGCCGAGCGGTACGACGTCGAGGTCGTCGGCGCGCTGATTCCGTCGCTGTCGACCCAGGCCCAGCCGTCCGCGCGCGACATCAGCGAGCTGGTCGACCAGATCCGCGTCGAAGGCGTCGAGGCGATCTTCCCCGAGACGGCGCTGAACCAGCGGCTCGAGAACGCGGTGTCGCGCGAGGCCGGCGCCGAGGTCGGTGGCCAGCTCTGGGCCGACGCGCTCGGCCCCGAGGGCTCGGGCGCCGAGACCTACCTCGACGCGATGCGCAAGAACGCCAACACTATGGCCGAGGGTATGTCCGGCGGCGGCGTGAGCTGCGCCGGCTAGCGGTCTCCGCCGGCCGGTCGACTCCGCCGAAGGCGAGCGGGGCAGTGTGCAAGCGGCGCACGCTGCCGACGGCGCACGCGTCTGGTGTAATCCGCGCTCGCCGATGCCGGGGTCCAAGCTCGCACAGCTCCGCGTCGCGCCCGGGGAGCCGGCACGGCTGGCCGAGCGCGATCCGCGCGACACGCTCGGCCTCGAGAAGGAAGAAGCCAAGCAGCTGACGGAGAAGCTGCGCGACCGGATCGACGAGCTTCAGTATCTCCTGTTCGCGGAGGCGAAGCACGCGGTCCTCCTCATCCTCCAGGGAATCGACGCCTCGGGGAAGGACGGGGTCATCCGCCGCGTGTTCGCCGGGGTCAACCCCCAGGGCGTACACGTGGTCTCGTTCAAGGCGCCGGTGGGCGCGGAGCTCCAGCACGACTACCTCTGGCGCATCCACGCCGCCCTCCCGGCCCGGGGGACGATCGGGGTGTTCAACCGCTCGCACTACGAGGACATCGTCACGGTCGGAGTGCTGGGCCTGGTCCCCGAGGAGGTTCGGAAGCGCCGCGGCGAGCACGTCCGCGAGTTCGAGCGCATGCTCGCCGACGAGGGCACCGCGACCGCGAAGGTGTTCCTCAACGTGTCGAGGGAGGAGCAACGCAAACGGCTTCAAGAGCGAATCGACGATCCGCGCAAGCGTTGGAAGTTCCGCCCCGGCGACCTCGACGTGAGCGAGCGATACGACGAGTACCTCTCCGCGTACGACGCCGCGATCACGGAGACCTCGACGGATTGGGCGCCCTGGCACGTCGTCCCGGCCGACCGCAACTGGGTCAAGGCCTACGCGACCGCTTCGATCGTCTGCGACGTCCTCGAGCGTCTCGACCCGAAACTGCCGGAAGCACCACCCGCGGAGAGCTAGGTACCGTCGGCGCAGCTATGGCCGAGCCGGTCGAGCGGGTGCTGACCCACCGCGAGCTGAACCGGGCCCTCCTCGAGCGCCAGTTCCTGCTCGAACGCAAGCGCACGGCGCTGCCGCGCGCCCTGGAACGCATCGGCGGCATTCAGGCGCAGTACGCGCCCTCGATGTACATCGGCCTCTGGTCGCGGCTCGCGGGGTTCGAGCGGGAGCGCCTGACGCGCGCCCTCGAGCGGCGCACGGTGATCCAGGGCACGTTGCTTCGATCGACCATCCATCTCGTCTCGGCGCGTGATTACTGGCCGATCGCGATCGCGGTACGGCGGGCGCGGCGAGAGTGGTGGCTCAGGACGCACACCGAGGGCGCCCGGGACATCGCCGCGGCCGCCGCGCGAATGCGCCGCCGGCTCGCCCATGGGCCGCTGTCGCGCGCCGAGCTGATCGAGTCTCCGGGCACGAGCGTCTTGGGTGGCGCCGGCCTGTGGCTCGACATGGTTCGCGTCCCGCCCTCGGGCACTTGGGAACGCCGACGTGCGGATCTCTACGCCGCGGCCGAGAACTGGGTCGGCCCGCCCACCGAGCTCATGCAGGACCAGGCCATCGATCTGCTTGTGACCCGCTATCTCGGCGGCTTCGGCCCCGCCCGCCCGACCGAGATCGCGGACTGGGCGGGCTTGCCGGTACGGTCGATCTCGGCCGCGCTCGCGCGCCGAACGCTGCGGCAATTCCGCGACGAGCAGGGTCGTCCGCTGGTGGATCTCCCCCGGGCGCCGCTGCCCGACCCGGACACACCGGCGCCCGTGCGCTTTCTCCCCACCTGGGACGCCACGCTGCTGACCCACGCGCGCGGCGCAGGGATCCTGCCGGAGGACTACCGACCGCTCGTCTTCAGCACGAAGAACCCGCAGTCGGTGGGCACGTTCACCGTCGACGGGGCCGTGGCAGGCTCCTGGAGGCACGAGGGTGGCGGTATCCACCTGTCGCCGTTCGGGCGCTTGTCCCGGGCTGTGCGGCGCGAGCTCGAGGAGGAGGGAGCGCGGCTTGCTGCCTTTTACGAGTAGGCGGCGGTTCCGCCAAAGCGCCGGTAAGGCGGTGGACGCGGGTACAGGGCGTAGGCAAGCGGTCAGCGTCAGCCTGGCACGGACAGGATCCTACCGGGCCGTCAGATCGCCGTGTAACCGAGTCGCCGGGTGGGCAGTAGAGCCTGCATGGGCAAGCTGGAGCGCCGCCCGGACGAGACCCGCGCGCTGAGCAGGCTGGCCTTCGACGAACTGCGTGGCGCCGCGGGCGCGGTGCGCGATATCCACTTCGCGATCGCGGGGCGCGCATTCGGCGCCGTCGGGACGGGCGCCCTCCCGGCGCGGGCGGTCCACGACGCCGTGGCGAGCGGGGTCTATGGAGCCGTGCGCGGGGTGACGGGCATGATCGGGCAGGCTGCCGACAGCGGGCTGCAGCGCCGGCCGCCGGCGGCAGAAGCGCGCTGGCTGTCCACTTCACCGCGTGGCGCGGTTGCCTTGGGGGCCCTGCACGGCCTCATCGGCGACTCCCTGGAGCGGGCGGAGAGCGATCTGCACGAGCCCCTGGCCGTGCGCGTCGCAGGGCGCCCGGTACCTCCGCGGCGGGCCGCGCTCCGCGACGCCTTCCCGTCCGCCACCCCGCGCATCGTCGTCTTCCTGCACGGCCTGATGGGGTCCGAGCTCGCCTGGCGGCTGGGCGCCGGCCCGGATGGCGTCACCTACGGCCGGCGGCTGGCGATCGACCTCGGCAGCACACCCCTGTACGTGCGCTACAACAGCGGACGCCACGTCTCGGAGAACGGCCGCTCCCTCGCGGACCTGCTCGAGGTGCTCCTCCCGGAGTGGCCCACCGACGTGGATCAGATCGCGCTCGTGGGCCATTCGATGGGCGGCCTCGTGGCGCGGAGCGCCTGCCACTACGCGACCGAGCGCGGGGACCGCTGGGTGCGGCTCGTCCGGCACGTGGTCTCGCTGGGCTCGCCTCACACCGGCGTGCCGCTGGCGCAGGCCGTGCACTGGGCCAGCGCAGGGCTCGACCTGGTGCCCGAGACACGTCCCTTCGCCACCTTCCTTCGGAGGCGTAGCGCGGGCATCCGCGACCTGCGCCGGGGCTCGCTCGTCGACGAGGACTGGCGCGACTGCGATCCCGACGCGTTGCGCGCGGCGGCGTGTCGAGAGGTTCCGCTGCTGCCGGGGGCCACGCATTGCTTCGTCGCGGCCACGGTCAGTCGCCGGGCGGAGCACCCTCTCGGGCGCCTGTTGGGCGACTGTCTGGTGCTCGAGCAGAGCGCCTCGGGCCGCGGCCGCACGCGCCGAATTCCCTTCCGCGCCGAGCACGGGATGCACCTCGGCGGAGCGCATCACCTGGCGCTGCTGAACCACCCCGCCGTGTATGAGCGGCTGCGGGACTGGCTCGCCGCTCCGCCGCCGGCCGCGGAGGACTGACGGCGGCGCCGGCCTCTCGGCCGGCGCCGTCGGGGAGGGACGCTTGGAGGATCGGGCGCTACACGCGCGCGTGTGAGAGCGAACCACGGAGCAGTGAACGGAGGCGGCCCCACGGGGCGCGGCCGGCCTCGGCCAGCTGCCGCTTGCGCAACTCGAGCAGGGCGACGATCTCGGCAGTCGGCTCGAACGGATCGGCAATGGCGGGACCCGCTCCGAGCGGCAGCGCCGCGAGCAGCCGCGAGTCGGCCTCCGCGACGAGAGCCGGGCCTCTCAAGGGGGTTGAGCTGTCGAGCGCGGCGAGACGAGCGAGGCCGGACTCGTCAGCCGGGCGGGACAGACGGACGGTGATGTTGCGCATGACGATTGACCTCCTTGAACGTCGTACGAGTATTGCTTTTCAGGGCTCTGTACCGCTAGTGTACGACCTGTGACCGATCCACACAATGTCGTACAAGGTCGACTTGTCTGCATTGCAACGCGAAGGCGAGGTCTCCCTCACGCAGCAGCTCGTGGATCGCTTCGCCGACGCGATCGAGGCCGGCGTGCTCGAGCCGGGCGAGAAGCTTCCGCCGACGCGCGAGTTGGCCGCGAGCGTGGGCGTCAATCACCTGACCGCCGCCCGCGTCTACCGCAAGCTCGCCGAACTCGGCTATGTGACGGCCCGCGTCGGCCGTGGCACCTTCGTCCGATCGCTCGCTCCGGCGGGCAGCACCGAGTACGGCGACGATTGGCAGGTCTATGCGCTGCCGCAGCGGGAGATCAGCTATCCCCAGCAGATACTCGCCGACGTCTTCGCCACCGCCGGCCAGAGCGGTCTGATATCGCTGGCCGTGGGCTGGGCGTCGCCCACGCTCTACCCGACCGCGGAGCTGGCTCGCATCACCGCCGCGGTGTTCGAGGAGGAGGGCGGCGAGGCTCTCTCCTATCTTCCCGCCGAGGGACTCTGGGCGCTCCGGGAACAGCTCGCGGCACGTGGCCGCCGTGCGGGATGGGCCACGGACGCGGACGAGATCGTCGTGACCTCGGGCGCCAAGCAGGCCCTGGGCCTCGCGGCGCGAGCGACGCTCGAGGACGGCGACGTCGCCGTGATCGAGTCGCCCACGTTCATAGGCATGCTGGAGCCGCTGCGCCATACGGGCGCGCGCGTCATCGGCGTACCCGTGGACGAGGACGGGCTCGACGTGGCCGCGCTGGAGCGGCTGCTGGCCCGCCACGAGGTGAAGCTGGTGGCACTCCAAACCGCGTTTCAGAACCCCACCGGGCGCAGCCTCTCGGAGGATCGGCGTCGGCGGCTCGCCGACCTGGCCGTGGAGCGCAACTTCTTCATGCTCGAGGACCGGGTCTACGCCGACCTGCGTTTCGAGGGCCAGCCCGTACGTCCGATTCGCGACCTCGCCCCAGCGCACGTGATCTACGTGAACTCGCTCTCCAAGGTCGTGGGAGGCGGCCTGCGGATGGGCTGGCTCGCCGCGCGGGGCGCGGTGCGAGAGCGACTGGCCATGCTCAAGCTCGAAGACGACTTCCACAGTCCCACGCTGATCCAGCACATTGCCGCACGCTGGCTCGCCGCCGGCGCCCACGACCGCCACATCGAGGCGACCACGCCCTTCTACCGCGAACGCCGGGATGCGCTGCTGGCGGCGCTGGAGCGCCACCTCGCGGGCGAGTACCGGGCGGATCCGCCGCGTGGCGGGCACCACCTCTGGGTCACTCTGAGGCGGCCTCTCGACGAACGAGCGCTCTACTCGGAGGCGGCCCGGCACGGCGTGACCTTCACGCCCGGCGGGGCGATCACCGCGGAGCGCCGGTCGCAGACCTCGTTCCGGCTGTCGTTCTCGCTCCTCGAGCCCGCGGAGCTCGAGGAGGGGGTGCGCCGCCTGGCGCGGGCGATCCGTGAGGTGCGCCGGCGGGCTCGCACCACGGTCGCCGCGCCGATGTCGTAGCCGGCCTGGGGGTGCTGCGTGCCCGGCGCCCTCCGCCGGCCGGGACCCGCCGCGGGCTCAACCCCCGTGCGGCACCTTCTCCCAGAGCTCGCCGAGCGTCTGCAGGTCGTCGCGGGAGAAGCGGCTCAGGAAGCGCTCGCGGACGCCGGCGAGGTGGGTTCGGCGGGCCTCGGTGAAGAGGGCCCGGCCGCGGTCGGTGATCGCCGCGAAGTAGCCGCGGGCGTCCTCCTCGCACTGCTCGCGCTCGAGCAGCCCGTCGCGCTCGAGGCGGTCGACGAGGCGCGTCAGCCCGCTGCGGCTGAGCAACACCGAGTCGGCCAGCTCGGACATGCGCATGCGGCCGTCGGGCGAGTCCGCCAGGAACAGCAGGACCTCATACGAGGTGAGCGGCAGGCCGTGGCGGTGCGTGAGCTCCGCGTCCAGCACCCGGGTCATGTCAGAGTGCACGCGCAGCATGCCCCGCCAGGCGGCGAGCTCGTCGCGGTCGAGTCGATTGCCGTTTGCGCTCACTGGTTCACGCTACAGTAGTTGCTACTGCAACCATTCTACCCGACCGGAGAACGCGAGCCCGCCATGCAGCATCGCCTTCGCACGCCCGCCGACGACCCGGAGGGCGCGCTCGTCCTCTTCCACGGGCGCGGCGCCGACGAGCACGATCTCTATCCCCTTCTCGACCTGCTCGACCCGGAGCGCCGGCTGCTCGGCGCGACGCTGCGCGCGCCCCTGGCGCTGCCGCCGGGCGGCGCTCACTGGTACATCGTGCGCCGGGTCGGGTTTCCAGATCGCGACACCTTCCACGCCACCTACGAGAGCGCGACAGCCTGGCTCGATGCCCTGCTCGCCGAGCACGGTGTGCCCCACGATCGCGCTGTGCTCGGCGGGTTCTCCCAGGGAGCGGTGATGTCCTACGCGCTGGGCCTCGGCGCGGGCAGGCCGCGCCCGGCGGGCATTCTCGCGCTGAGCGGCTTCATCCCGACGGTCGACGGCTTCGCGCTCGATCTCGAGAGCGCCACCGCGCTGCCGGTGGCGATCGGCCACGGCGTATACGACCCGGTGATCCCGGTCGAGTTCGGGCGCGACGCGCGCGACCGACTGACCGCCGCCGGCGCCGACGTGACCTACAGGGAGTCGCCGATGCCGCACGCGATAGATCCGGGATTCATGCGCGAGTTGCCGGCGTGGCTCACCGGGGCGGTGGCGAAGGCCCGCCTCACTAGCCCCTAGCTCAGCCGACCGGCCCGCCCGCCCGCAGCGCGTCGAGCTCTGCCGGCGTGTCCACGTCGGCGCCGCCTCCGAGGTCGTCGCAGGGGATTTCGCGCGTCTGGACGCTCATGAGCAGGTTGCGCGCGCCATGGTCGCCGCTCACGTCGCGCAGGCGATCGAACAGCACCCGCTCGAGCAGCACCGGATGGCCGGGCCCGGAGCCGTAGGTGGCGCGTACGGCGGCGGCCCCGCTGCCGCGCCCCGCGATCACGCGGCGGATAGCGTCCGGGGAGACGCGCGGCTGGTCTCCGAGCGTCACCACGACCGCCTCGCAGTCGGCCAGCTCCGCGAGTCCACAGGCGAGCGACGCGGACTGGCCCTCCGACCAGCGCCCGCAGACGAGCGGGTCGGCGCCGTGCAGGTCCACCCCCGCCAACACGTGTTCGGCTTCGGCGCCGAGGACCACGATCACGCGCCCGACGGGCGCCGACGTCATCGCCCTCACGGCGTGCTCGAGGAGCGGCCGCCCGTCGAGGAAGGCAAGCTGCTTCCCGCCCCCGAAGCGGGTGCCGCCGCCGGCGGCCAGGACGATCCCGCCGATCACGCGCCGACCTCGTGGATCCGGCCCGAGATCTGAGACAGCCTGCCGCCCTCGCGACCGTTCCGGACGGCGACGACCTCGGACATGATCGACAGTGCGGTCTCCTCCGGCGTCACCGCGCCGAGGTCGAGACCGATCGGGGCGGCAATCCGGTCGAGCAGCTCCTCCTCGATGCCGGCCGCGAGCAGGCGCTCGCGGCGCTGCGCCTGCGCCCGGCGACTGCCCATGGCGCCCACGTAGGGCGCCTCGGACCGCAGCGCAATCGTGAGCGTCGCATCGTCGAGCTTGGGATCGTGGGTCAGCACGGCGATATACGTCGCGCGGTCGATCCCGCCGAGCCGCGTCAAGGCCTCGTCCGGCCAGGCCGCGATCACGTCCTCGGCCTCCGGGAAGCGCTGGCGGGTGGCGAACTGGGAGCGCGGATCGCAAACGAAGGGCCGCCACCCGGCGGCCCTGGCGAGACCACAGAGGGCGTCCGCGTAGTCCACGGCTCCGAAGATCACGAGCCGCGGCGCGGGCGCCGTTACGTCCACGAAGAGCTTGGCGCCGGCCAGCTCGCGCAGCTCGGAGCGCTCGGCCCACATCAGCTCGTCGGCCGCCTCCACGGCCGCCCTGTCGAGGTCCGGATCGCCGAGACCGCCGTCGGTCGTGCCGTCGGGTCGGACCAGCAGCTTGGCGCCGGGCGCGCCGCCATCGATGACGGTCACCAGCGCGGCGCGGCCGTCCTCCTCGGCGATGCGGGCGAACTCGCCCTGAGCGCTCACTCGGCGTACTCCTCGACGTAGACGTCGATCTCGCCCCCGCACGGCAGGCCAACGTCCCAGGCCTCGGAGTCGGCGATCCCGAAGTGCAGCAACCGCGGCCCGTCCCCCTCGAGCACCTCCGCGGCCACCTCGACGACCGCGCCCTCGACGCAGCCACCGGAAACGGCGCCGGACACCTCGCCCTGGTCGTTCACCGCCATCTTGGCTCCGGGCGGCCGGGGAGCCGAGCGCCTCACGGAAACGACGGTTGCGATGGCTACACGATCCCCTCGGGCCGTCCAGGCCCGTACGTCATCGACAACATCCTTCATGGGTTCCTTCCCTTTGTGCGCAACATTCCCATGCGAAGACCTATTCAAAGCCTCCATCCATCAATATGGCAAGCTCCTCCAGGGACGCGAGCGAGTTCCCCGCGAGGAAGTGGTCCACGTGTGGAAGCGCGGCCTGCATCCCCCGGGTGAGCGGCTCGTAATCGGGGCTGGCCTTCAGCGGGTTCAGCCAGATCAGCCGGTAGGCGCACCGCCCGAGGCGCGCCATCTCACGGCCCAGCTGCCGCGGCTCGCCGCGATCCCAGCCATCGGAGAGGAGCACCACGATCGCCCCCCGCCCGAGCCGGCGTCCGAACTCGCGATTCAACGTGGCGAGCGCGTCGCCGATCCGGGTACCGCCGGACCAGTCCGCAGCCGCGCCGGCGGCCCGATCGAGTGCCCGATCCGGGTCGCGGCCCGCGAGCTCGCCGGTGACACGCGTGAGGCGGGTGCCGAAGACAAAGGCCTCCACCCGTCGGCGAGCGGCCACGCACGCCTGCAGGTACTGGAGGAGCATGCGGGCGTAGGGTTCCATCGAGCCGGACACGTCGCAGACCAGCACGAGCGGCCGGGGGCGCTGGGCGGGCTCCCGCCAGTGACGCTCGAAGGGATCGCCCCCGGTGCGCAGCGACGCGCGGATCGTCCGGCGCAGGTCGGGCCTGGCGGCGTGCGGAGGCGCTCCGCGGCGACGCGCAGGGCGTGTGCGACGGCTCGCGCGCTGCGGGCCGGCGGCCGCCAGCCGGCGCATGATCGCCCGCGCGGCGAGGCGCTCGCCCTCCGTGTACTCGGCGAAGTCCTTCTCGTGCAGCAGCTCCACGTCCGACCAGGCGGCCGGCACGACCTCCAAATCGGCCTCGACGGCCCGCGGAGACTCGCCGCCCGGCACGGCCACACGCGGAAGCACCAAGGAGGCGACCTCGTCGAGCGCCGGAGGCGGTTCCGACGGCGGTGGTGCCGGGGCGGTGAAGAGCTCCGCGAATGCGGCGTCGAACGCGGCGAGGTCCGAGCGACGCGAGCACATCGTCGCCCTGAGGGCGAAGTAGGCGGCGTCACGGTCCGATGCGTCGACCGCGCCCAGCGCCCGGTGGGCCGAGAGCAGCTCGTCCACCCCCACCCGTGCGCCGGCGGCGCGCATCGAGGCCGCGAGCAGCACGAGCCGCCCGGTGAGGCGCACCCCCAGCTTCACGACGAGCCCTTGGTCTCGGCCAGATCGCGGAGCAGGCCTCCCTCGCGCACCCGCTCGATGTCCTCTCGCACCTTCAGAGCCACACCCAAAGTGTCCTCCAGGGCGGCGTCGTCGAGCGCGAGCAGGGCCTGCGCCCACGCGATCGTCTCCCCAACACCCGGCAGCTTGTAGAGGTCCTGGCCGCGCAGGCGCGCCACCGCCTCGCAGACCCGCCCCGCGATCTCGTCGGGGACGCCGGGCAACCGGGCCCGCACGATCTCGGCCTCCCGGGCCGGCGCCGGATAGTCGATCCAGTGGTAGAGGCAGCGGCGTTTGAGCGCATCGTGCAGCTCGCGCGTGCGGTTCGAGGTCACCACGACGAGCGGGCGTCGCTCTGCGCTCACCGTGCCCAGCTCGGGAATCGAGACCTGGAAGTCGGAGAGGAACTCGAGGAGGAAGGCCTCGAACTCGTCGTCGGCGCGGTCGATCTCGTCGATCAGCAGCACGACCGGGCCCTCGTGGAGCAACGCCTCGAGCAGTGGTCGGCGCAACAGGAAGCGCTCCGAGTACAGCGGTTCCTCCTGGCCGGCCCGCAGGTGCAGGAGCTGGCGCGGGTAGTCCCAGTCGTAGAGGGCGTGGTGGAGGTCGATGCCCTCGTGGCACTGGAGCCGGATCAGGTGGGCGCCCGTGGCCCCGGCGAGCGCCTTCCCCACTTCGGTCTTGCCCACGCCGGCCTCACCCTCCAGCAGCAACGGCTGTTCGAGAGCGGCCGCCAGGTAGACGGCAGTAGAGAGGCCCCGATCGGCGAGATAGCGCTCGCCGGCCAGGGCCTCCCGGACGGCTCCGGGGGTGTCGAAGCTCAGAGCCCCGCCGCCTCCGTCAGTGCTCGGCGCGTCAGAGTGCGTGCCAGATGCCGCTTGTATTCGGGCGTCGCGTTCAGATCGCCGGGCGGGTGTGTTCCCTCGGCGGCGTGCTCCGCCGCGCGTGCGATCGAATCGGCGTCGAGCGCCTGACCGCGCAGCGCGTCCTCCGCGACCGTCGCCCGGAGCGGGGTCGCGCCCATGTGTGTCAGGCCGATGCGTACGTCCTGGCACGTGCCGTCGCTCGCCTTCTTCACGAGCGCACAGACGCCAACCATCGCCCAGTCCTCCGCCCGGCGATTGAACTTCTGGTAGCCGTACCCGTACCCGTCCAGGATGGGCAGGCGCACTTCGGTGAGCACCTCGTCGTGCGCGAGCGACGTCGTCAGGTACCCCTGAAACACGTCGGCAGCCGCGATCGTGCGCTGTCCGCCCGTGCCCTGCGCGGTCACCTCGCCGTCGGTCACGAGCATCACGGCCGGAAGATCGGAGGCCGGATCGCCGTGCGCCAGCGACCCACCGATCGTGCCGCGGTTGCGCACCTGCTGGTCCGCGATCAGTGAAGCCGCCCTCGCCACTACGCCGAGCTCCTCCGTCTCCTGGAGGTCCGCGTGTCGAGTCATGGCGCCGAGCACGCCACGAGCCGTTCTCGCGCTGGATCCCGTGGAGGCCGGGGATGCGGCGAAGGTCGATCAGCACGGTGGGCGCGGCCAGTCGCAGCTTCATCAGCGGAAGCAGCGAGTGGCCGCCGGCGAGGAGCTTGGCGTCCTCGCCGTTCTCCCGCAGCATGCGGATCGCTTCCTCGAGGCTCTCGGGGGCCTCGTAATCGAACTTGGCGGGAATCACGACGCACCTCCTTCGCCCGACCCGCCCTGAGCCTCTTGGATCGCCTGCCACACGCGCATCGGGGTGAACGGCATGTCGATCCAGGTGACGCCCAGCGGCTTGAGGGCGTCCAGAACGGCGCCGGCGACGGCCGGCGAGCCCGCGATCGTGCCCGCCTCGCCGACACCCTTCACGCCGAGCGAGTTGACCGGAGAGGGCGTCTCCGTGCGGTCGGTCTCGAAGCTCGGCAGCTCGGCCGCGGTCGGGAGCGCGTAGTCGACGAACGTGCCGGTGACGAGCTGACCCGTCTCGTCGTAGACCACCTGCTCGTACAGCGCCTGGCCGATCGCGTGCGTGACTCCGCCGTGCACCTGGCCGTCGATCAGCATCGGGTTGATCGCCGGGCCACAGTCGTCCACGCTCAAGTAGCGCAGAATGTCCACCCTCCCGGTCTCCGGGTCCACCTCGACCACGCAGGCGTGGGCGCCGAACGGGAAGACGAAGTTCTCGGGATCGTAGAACGACGTCTCCTCGAGCCCGAGCTCGATGTCCGTGGGAAGCTCATGCGGCGGGATGTGGGCCGCGCCGGCGATCTCCGCCATCGTCCAGGCCTTCTCGGGCGAGCCGCGCACCTGGAACTTGTCGCCCACGAGCTCGATGTCCTCGGGCGCAGCCTCGAGCATCGCGGCGCAGATGCGCTTCGCCTTCTCCTGCACCTTCTGCGCCGCGCGCGCGACCGCCTCGCCCCCCACCGCGAGCGTGCGGGAGCCGTAGGTGTCCCAGCCCCACGGGCCCTGATCCGTGTCGCCGTGGATCACCTGGACCGTCTCCGGGTCGAGGCCCAGCCGGTCGGCGGCGATCTGCGCGAAGCCCGTGTCGTGGCCCTGGCCATGCGGCGAGGCCCCGGTGTAGACGGTCGCGGTGCCGCTCGGGCCGACGCGCACCATGGCCGACTCCCAGCCGGCGCCCTGGATTCCCACGCCCTGCGGGCCCACCACGCGTGACGGCGCGAGCCCGCAGACCTCGACGTAGGTCGAGAAACCCACCCCGCGGTACACGCCGCGCTCGCGCAACTCCGCCTGCTCGCGCCGGAACGCATCGCGGTCGAAATTCTGGAGCAGCTTGTCGAGCGTGCCGTGGTAGTCGCCCGAGTCGTAGGTGATTTCGAGCGCGGTGGTGAAGGGGAATTCCTCCTTCGGGACGAAGTTCCTCCGCCGCACCTCGAGCGGGTCCATGCCGAGCTCGTCCGCCACCTTGTTCATCCCCAGCTCGAGCAGGTGGGTCATCTCCGGCCGCCCCGCCCCGCGGATCGCGTCGGTGGGGTTCTTGTTGGTGAAGACGCATTCGAACTTGAGCTCGATGTTGGGTATCCGGTAGCAGCCGTTCGCGACCGGGAACCCAAGCTTCGGGATCCACGGCGTAAGTTGCATGAAGTACGCGCCGAGATCGGCGACGACCCGCAGGCGGAGTCCGGTCACGGTCCCGTCCCGCTTCGCCGCCAGCTCGACGTAGTCGATCACGTCGCGGCCGTGGTGCACGACGGCCATGTTCTCCGAGCGAGTCTCGATCCACTTGACGGGCCGCCCGAGGCGACGCGCAAGCAACACGGCGAGGACTTCCTCGGCGAAGACGTTGATCTTCGATCCGAACGCACCACCCACGTCCGGCGCGACCACCCGCAGCTTGTCCTCCGGCATGCCGGTTACCAGCGACAGGACGAAGCGCGCGATGTGCGGGATCTGCGTCGCCGAGTAGAGCGTGACACGATCGCCGCGAGGGTCGCCGATGCAGCCGCGGGTCTCGATCGGCGCCCCGGCGGTGCGGTGGTTGACGATGCGCTGCTTAACAACCACGTCGGCGTCCGCGAACGCCGCCTCCACGTCTCCGCCCGCGATCGACCAATCGTGGGTCTTGTTGGTCCCGAACTGCTCCCAGACGAGCGGCGAGCCGTCCTTGAGCGCCGCCTCGGGGTCGACGACCACCGGCAGCGGCTCGTATTCGACGATCACGCCTTCCGCGGCGTCCACGACGCCGTAGCGGTCGCTTCCGATCACGATCGCGACCGGGTCGCCCACGTGCTTCACCTCGCCGGTCGCCAGCGGCCAGTGCTCAGGCGTGTTGACCTCCACGCCGGCGGGGTCCCAGACCATTGGCATCGGAGCGGCGAAGTCGCCCTCGAGGTCCTCGTGCGTGAAGACGCCGAGCACGTCGTGGCGCTCCTCGGCGGCGGTCTTGTCGATCGAGACGATCTTGGCGTGTGCCTCGGGCGAGCGTACGAGCGCGGCCCAGAGCATTCCCGGGAAGGCTATGTCGTCGACGTACTCCCCCCGGCCGGTGATCATCCGGGGGTCCTCCTTGCGCTTCATCGCGCGGCCGACGAAGGCCGTCGCCCGCGCGGGGCGCGGTCCTCGACCGTGCTCATCGCGCCACCTCCTCGGCCGCGCCGGCGGCGGCCGGGGCGGCCTCCCGCGCCCGCGTGGATCCCGCGGCGGCCATCACCGCCTTGACGATGTTGTGGTAGCCGGTACAGCGGCAGAGGTTGCCCTCCAGCCCGTGGCGTACCTCCTCTTCGGACGGATTCGGGTTGCGCTCGAGCAGATCGGCGGCGGCCATGATCATGCCCGGCGTGCAGTAGCCGCACTGAAGGCCGTGGTGCTCCCAGAACGCCTCCTGGAGCGGATGAAGCCCGCCGTCCCCGGCCAAGCCTTCGATCGTGGTGACCTCGGCGCCGTCGGCCTGCGCGGCGAGCACCGTGCAGCTCTTCACGGCCTCACCGTTCAGCTGAACCGTGCAGGCACCACAGGTGGTGGTGTCGCAGCCCACGTGCGTGCCGGTCAGGCCGAGCCGATCGCGCAGCAGGTGGACCAGTAGGACCCGAGCTTCGACTTCCGACTCGTGCCTCACCCCGTTGACGGTGATCTGCACCCGCACGTTCGCGCTCATCCGTCCTCCCTCTCGATCGATCCTCTCCGTACAGGATGCTATTCCTCGCCGCATCCGGGCGCGAAGGGAATATCCTCCGCCGCTTGCCCGCGGCGAAGACCAGGCACTTCAAGTTCGACGGCCACCGGCTCGTCTACGACGAATACGGCGGCGGTGACCGGGTCGTCCTGCTGCTCCCCGGGCTGCTCTTCTCGCGACGAATGCACCGCCCGCTTGCCGAGGAGCTGGCCGGCCGCGGGTACCGCGTGCTCTGCCTGGACCTGCTCGGCCATGGCGACTCCGACCGCCCGGCCGACATGTGGAACTACTCGATGACGATCTTCGGCCGCCAGGCGATCGCGCTGCTCGATCGGCTGGAGATCGACCGGGCCGTGATTGGCGGCACCTCCCTTGGCGCGAACGCGGCGCTGGAGGCCGCGGCGGCCTCGCCCGAGCGGGTCAGGGGATTGGTCATCGAGATGCCCGTGCTCGACAACGCCCTGCTCAGCTCCGCGCTCACCTTCACTCCGATGCTCGTCGGGCTCACCTTCGGCGCGCCGATCGCCCGCCTCGTCGGCAGCGGCGCCCGGCTGGTACCGCGCGGCGTCTGGCACTTCGGCGACATGGTCCTCGACTGGTTGAGCCAGGATCCGAAGCCGTCCGCCTCGGTGCTTCAGGGCCTCTTCTTCGGCCGCGTGGCGCCCCCCACCAGCGGAGCGCCGGCAGATGAAGCACCGCACGCTCGTGATCGGCCACTACCGCGACCCGATCCACCCCTTCTCGGACTCCGACATGCTGGTGCGCGAGCTGCCGAACGCCCGGCTCGTCCAGGCGTCGTCGATCCTCGAGCTGCGGCTGACTCCCGAGCGCCTCACGGACGAGATCGTGGTGTTCGTCGAAGGCTGCTTCCGCCCGGCGAAGCGGAGCGAGACGACGCCGCGCCGCGCCCCCGCGAGGGGCCGCCGGGGCGCCTCGGAGCGGCGTCCCTTGTAGCTACGCTTCCCTGCTGCGGTGTCCCACCGAAAGCAACAGAAGGAAGCACTCCGCCGCGAGCGCGAGGCGCGCGAGCGCCAAGCGCGCGAGGCCCAGCAGCGCAAGCGGATGGTCGGCTTCGGGGCCGGCGGTCTGCTCGCGGTCGCGGCGATCATCGTGCTCGTCGTCGTGGCCGCCGGAGGCAGCGGAAGCAGCGGCGCCGACGAAGCGGCAGGGGACCTGCTCCCCGACGGCGGGAGCGTCGCCGAGCAGCAGGAGTTCGACCTGAGCGCCGCCACGGAGGCGGCCGGCTGCGAGCTTCGGAGCACCCGGGCGAGGACCCGCCAGCACACCGCCAGCCTGGACCAGCGGATCAATTACGACACCAACCCGCCCACTAGCGGGCGCCACTATCAAGAGCCCGCCCCGGACGGCGCCTACGGCGACGCGCCGCAGGACGAGCAGCTCGTGCACAACCTCGAGCACGGCCGCGTGATCGTCTGGTTCAAGCCCGGCCTTCCCGAGGGCGAGCGCGCCGATCTCAGGGCGCTA
Organism: uncultured Thermoleophilaceae bacterium; assembly: GCA_963812915.1. Classification (GTDB taxonomy): domain Bacteria; phylum Actinomycetota; class Thermoleophilia; order Solirubrobacterales; family Thermoleophilaceae; genus JACVRW01. The sequence goes on from CAWEXB010000002.1 coordinate 62,448, forward strand.
TTCGACGAGGACAGCTACCAGATGGTCATGGTTCCGCGACAGGACATGCCCTACGCGGTGGCGGCGAGCGCCTGGAACCGCGATCCCATACCGAATGGGACAGGAAGACTGCTGACCTGCGATCGGATGACCCCCGAGGTGTTCGACGCCCTGCGCGCCTTCCGGGACGAGCACCGCTCGAACGGGCCCGAGGCGATTCCTTAGCGGTCACCACTTAGCGGTTTTCGAGCCCGCAGACGTCCGACTTGCACAACCGCGAGCCAAGCGGGGTTTTGCGCAGGCCGCAACCGCGCCCGCGAGAGTGTGTTACCGGTCTTTGGTGAAGCTGCTCGCCTCAGCAGCCGCACTCGTTTGCGTCCTCGTGCTTCCTACGGCGTCCGCCTCGGCGGCGCCGCGCGCCGTGGACTTCGAGCTCGCACCCACCGAAAGCGCGGTCACGGCGGCATCGGGTGGAGGCGTTCGCTCGCGGGCGTTGCGCACGCCCCGCCGCTTCAACCTCGTCGGCATGCGCTGGCGGGGGCGGGCGGCGCCTGAGATCGAGCTGCGGGTTCGCCGCCGTGGAAGCTGGAGTCGATGGGGAGAGCTCGAGGGGCACGACGACCACAACCCGGACCTCGGGCGCGGCGAGCGTCTCGCCACCGCCTCGGATCCGCTGTGGGTGGGAGAGGCCGATGCCGTCCAGTACCGCATGAGCCGCCGCGTGCCCCGACTCCGACTTCATTTCGTGCACGTGACCAGGCGCCCGACGCCGGCCCGGGCCGCGCAGGCGCAGGGGCCGGCCGTCGTGACGCGCGATCAATGGGGCGCCGGCGCATGCCCGCCGCGCAGGGCGCCTCAGTACGGCGAGGTGAAGGCCGTACACGTGCATCACACCGTCTCGCTCAACGACTACTCGCCGGCGGAGGGGCCCGCAATGGTGCTGGCGATCTGCCGCTACCACCGCAACTCCAACGGCTGGGACGACATCGGCTACAACGCCCTGGTCGACAAGTACGGGGTGCTCTACGAGGGCAGGGCCGGCGGGCTCGACAAGGCGGTCATCGGAGCGCAGGCACAGGGCTTCAACGCGCAGACCGCCGGGATCTCCAACATCGGCAACCACACTTCTCTTCCTCAGACGCCGGAGGCCCTCGACGCCATGGCGCGCTACATCCGCTGGAAGCTCCCGGTGCACGCACAGCCCGTGTCCGGGGCGGTGTCGGTCACGAGCTCCGGCGGGTCCCTCACGCGCTATACGGCGGGTGCGCGGGTGACGCTGCAACGGGTGATCGGTCACCGCGACACCGGCAGTACGGCCTGCCCGGGCAACGCCCTCTACGCGCAACTCCCCGCGCTCCGGACCATGGTCGAAAGCGGCGCGCTCGCACCCGTAACGGCCTTCGGCACGCGCCTCTCGGCGCTCTTGGGGGATGCGGCCGTGGAGTACGGCGAGGCCGTGCCGGTGAGCGGAACCCTTCTCGCGTCCGACGGCGCCCCGGTCGCCGGCGCCGCGATCGAGCTGCAGGTGAGCCCCGACGGTCGCTGGCGCACGTCCAAGAAGCTCACCACGGCTCCCGACGGCGCCTTCACCACGGAGCTGCGACCGCGCCTGAGGATGTACGTGCGCACGCGCTTTCGCGGAAGCGGCGGGCTGCGCGGCTCGGGCTCGTCGCGGCTCCTCCTGCGCCTGAGCCCGCTGATCACGATCGACAGCCCCACCGTGGCGACGGCGGGGAGCTCCGTTCCGATCACAGGCCAGGTGACGCCACGCAAGCGAGTGCTCCGCCTCGTGGTGCAGCAGCGGACCCGCGGCGCCTGGCGGAAGGTCGGCGCCCGCACCGTTCTCGCACGCCGCGGCCGCTTCAGCACGTCGTTCGTGCCCGGATCGAGCGGGCGCTTCCGCTTCTACGTTGCGGCGAAGGCCGATCTCGACACGGATCGCGGGAGCTCGGTGCCGTATGAGCTCAGCGTGAGCCGCTGACCCTGATCGAAGCGTTGCTCACCAGCCCTGCCTGAGGTCCTCCGAGTAGAGCCCTCGGCCGCTCGCGAGCATCCGGGCGGTGCGGGCGAGGATCCGCAGATCCAGGCGCAGCGACCGGTGCTCGACGTACCACACGTCGAGCTCTATGCGCTCGGGCCACGGCAACGACGTGCGGCCGTTGATCTGGGCCCAACCCGTGATCCCCGGCTTCACCTCGAGCCTGCGGAGCTGGCGCTCCGTGTAGCGGTCGACCTGCTCCTGCACCGTGGGCCGGGGGCCCACGAGCGCCATCTCGCCCTTCAGCACGTTGAGGAGGTTCGGAAGCTCGTCGAAGGAGAAGCGGCGCAGCAGCCGGCCGACGCGCGTGATGCGCGGATCGCCCTCGAGCACGTAGACGCCCGCCCCCATCGTTTCCGCTCCCGGGACCATCGTGCGGAGCTTCCAGAGCTCGAAGGGACGGCCGTACCTGCCCACCCGGCGTTGGCGGTAGAAGACCCGGCCGCGGCTCTCGAGCCTGATCGCGAGCGCGGCGAGCCCGAGCAGCGGCGCGGCCACCACGAGCAGCACGGCCGCCAGAACGACGTCGAGCGCTCGGCTCACGGCGCTCCAGTGCGCGCACTACCGTTCGGGCGCACCCGATGCGGATCCTTTACCTGCATCAGTTCTTCATCACTCGCGCCGGGGTCGGGAGCACACGCTCCTACGAGTTCGCGCGCCGTTTCGCGGCGCGCGGGCATACGGTGAGGATGGTAACCGCGGGCGGCGGGTCCCGGAACGTCGACGGCATCGAGGTGGTCGGCGTGCGCGGCGGATACTCGGACTACGTCGGCGCCACGTCGATCGCCTACCCACGCCGAATGCTGGCCTTCGCGGCCTTCGCCGCCACGGCCACGCGGGCGGCGCTGCGCGGTCCCCGGCCCGACGTGATCTACGCGAGCTCGCCCCCGCTCACGATCGTGTTGCCGGCCGTCGCGGCGGCCGCCCGCTGGCGCGTGCCCCTGGTGTTCGAGGTTCGCGACCTCTGGCCCGAGGCGCCCATCCAGATGGGTGCCCTGCGGAACCCGGCCCTGCGGCGCCTGGCGCGGGCCGTCGAGCGGCTCGTGTACCGCCGGAGCGCTCGGGTGATCGCGCTCTCGCCGGGCATCCGCGAGGGCGTCGTCTCCGCCGGGGCGCCACCAGAGCGCGTCGCGCTGGTGCCGAACGCCTCCGACCTCGAGCTGTTCTCGCCGGAGCTCGACGGACCCGCAGAACGCCGGCGCCTCGGCTTGGGCGACGGCCTCGTCTGCAGCTACTTCGGCACGATGGGCGAGGCCAACGACCTCGGCCAGGTGATCGATGCCGCGCCGCTCGTGGGGGACGTGACGTTCGTGCTGCTCGGCGACGGCAAGCGCCGCCGCGAGCTCGAGGAGCGGGCCCCGGCGAACGTGCGATTCCTCGACCCGGCGCCGGACAAGGCATCCGTCGCCCGCCTGGCGGCCGCCTCCGACGCGTGCCTCACGATCTTCAAGGACGTGCCCGTGCTCGCCACCAACTCGCCCAACAAGCTGTTCGACACCTTCGCCGCCGGGCGGCCGGCGATCGTCAACACGGAGGGCTGGATGCGAGATCTGGTGGAGGGAAACGAGGCCGGGGTGTTCGTTCGGCCGGGGGACCCGCGCGACCTCGCCGCGAAGGTGGCCTGGCTGCGAGACAACCCGCGGGAGGTCGAACGGCTCGGTCGAAACGCGCGCGCCCTCGCCGAGCGCGAGTTCGACCGCGACGCGCTCGCCGCCCGGGCCCTCGCAGTGCTCGAGGAGGCGGCAGGCTGACGGAGCTGTCCTACTGCGTCGTCAACACCAACGGGCGCGACGACCTGCTCGCCTGCCTCGACGCGATCGAGCGCACCCATCCCGGCGGCGTCTCCCACGAGGTGCTGGTGCTCGACAACGCCTCGGACGACGGCTCGGTGGACGCGGTGAGAGCGTCCCGCCACGACGTGCGATTGATCGCGCTCGAGCGCCGCGCGGGCAAGGCCGCGAACGACTCGCGGCTGCTGGCGGAGGCTCGCGGCCGCTACTGCCTGCTGCTGAACGAGGACGCGCAGCTCCGGGAGGGCTGCGCCCGTGCACTGCTGGAGGCGCTCGAGTCAGAGCCACGCGCGGCGGCCGCGGGCGCGCAGCTCCTCACGAGTGCGGGTCATCCAACGGCCTGCGCATGGCGCCTGCCCGACATTCCCTGGGCGCTAGCGGCCGCCGTCTTCCTGCACGACCGCGTGGCTGTCCAGAGCCGCGGCGCGAACGTTCGCGAGGTTGGCTGGGCCCAGTCCAGCGCGGTGCTCGTTCGCCGCGACGCAGCCGAGCAGGTCGGGTGGCTCGACCCCGACTTCTTCGTCTACTCCGACGAGACGGATTTCTGCAGGCGCCTGCGCGACGCCGGCTGGACGATCCTGTTCGTCCCGGGGGCGGAGGCGCTTCACCACGACCAGCTGTCCACCGACGCCGCCGCGATGCGACGGCGAATCGTCGAGTTCCATCGCGGCCGCGACCTGTACTTCCGCAAGCACCGGATGCCGCTCACCCGCCTCGCCTGGACGGTGTGCTGGACCTGGGCCTACCTGGTGCGCGCGGCAGTGGCGACGGTTCTTCCCGGACGGGATGCGCGCCGCTACCTGCTGCACGCGCGACAGCAGGCGTTCCCGCGTCGCGGAGAGGGGATCCGCGAGGCGGCGGAGACCTATAACCGCCGCCGCGACGCCGAGGAGCGGACGCTCGCGGCGGGCTGAGCGCCGGGCATTTACGCTGTCCCTGCCCTGATGGAGCACCCGGATACCGCCCAACTGGCCGCGGTCGGCGGCGCGCTCGGGTCGGTGCTCGTGCTGCTTGCGCGCGGACGCTTCGCGCTACTCGCCGGGCTCGTGGTGCTGACCTGTGCGGAGGCGGGACTCGCCATCTCGCTTGGGTCGGGACCGCTGGACGAGCTGGGCGGCGCCACCGGTGCGGGCGCGGCCGGGATCGGCCTCCTGCTCCTGGCCGCGGCCGCGACGCTCCTCGCGCGCCGGCCGGCATTCGTGCCGGTGGCGGTGTTGATCGCCGCGCCGTTTCGCCCACCGCTCGAGTTCGACAGCTCGAACCAGTTCCTGGTGTCGGTGGCGGAGGACGGGCGGCTGGGCCGCCTGCTGCCGCTCTACTTCGTGCTGGCGGCCGCCGCCGCGGCGCTAGGTTGGCGCGCCCTGCGCGGGTTCGAGCTCCGCCCGCTGCCGCGCATGATCGCCCTGCCGGCGGCCGCGTTCTTCGCCTTTGCCTTCTGCTCGCTGCTGTGGGCCGATGACCTCGAGGCCGGCGCCAACCTGCTCGTGTTCTTCACGCTCCCCTTCGTCGCGCTGCTTGCGACCGTCGCCCGGGCGGAGTATCCGGGCGGCGTGCCGCGCGCCTTGGCCGTTGCGGCGGTGGGACTCGCCTGCCTCTTCGCGGTGGTCGGCCTCTGGCAGGCCGCCACGCACGAGCTCTTCTTCTACGCGCCGAACCTCGCCACCTCGAACGCCAACACCGACTTCTTCCGCGTCACCTCGCTGTTCGGCGACCCGAGCCTCTACGGGCGGCACGTCATGCTCGGCATCGGGGTGGTTCTGGCCCTGCTGGCCGCGCGGCAGTGGCGTCTGTGGCCGCTGATCGCCGTCCTCGCCCTGATGTGGGCCGGACTTCTCTTCTCTTACTCGCAGTCGAGCATGGCGGCGCTGCTGGTCGTGACGCTCGCGCTTGCCTACGCGACCGGCAGCCGCCGGGTGCGCCAGGCCGTCGGGCTGCTGGCCCTGCTGGCGGCGCTTGTCGCGGGAGGCTACGTCGCGGTGAAGGTGATCGACGGTGACTCGCTGAACCAGATCACGAGTGACCGAAGCGACCGAGTGGAGGACACGATGCGGGTGATCGAGGACGCTCCCATCGTCGGCGTGGGCATCGGCGGGCAGCCGCGCGCGAGTCGCCGGCTCGCGCGCAGCGACCGCCCGACGCCGAACTTCGTCTCGCACACGACGCCGCTGACGGTGGCGGCCGAGCTGGGTGTGATCGGCCTCGCCCTGTACGCCTGGTTGCTCGTCGGGGGCGCGCGGTTGATCGCGGCGGTCCGCCGGCACGACGAGGCGCTGGGCCTCGCCCTGCTCGCCACGTTCCTCGGCCTGTTCGTGCACGCGCTCTTCTACAGCGGCTTTCTGGAGGACCCGATCACGTGGCTCGTGCTCGCGATCGGCGCCGGCTATCTCACCTGGACCCGGGAGCGCACCGCCCCGAGCGCGGGCGAGCGCGCGCGAGCCAGGATGGAGGCGGCCGCCGAGGACGGCCTCGGTCCGGCCGCCACGCCCGGCAAAGTCACCCCGTGAGTGTTCGCGTGGAGCAAGCGGCCCGTGTGGAGGAGGCGCACCCCGTCGGGCGCGAGCGTCTGAGCCCCTCCGGGGCCTGGGTGCTCGTCGGAATGCTCTTCGCGCTGATCGCGATCACGCTGCCCGAGCTCGGCTCCGACCCGTGGCGCTTTCGCCCCGGCAGCGTCGACCCCCGGGGCCCGCTCGCGCCGCTCGTGCGGGCGGCCGGCGAGGAGTGGGACGTCGGCATCGCCCGGGCGGCGACGTTCGTCGCCGCGCTCCTCTGCGGGGCGGCCGCCGTCGTCCTCCTCGCGGTGAAGCGCTCCTGGCCGCGATGGGTCGGCATCGCGCTCGTGCTCGCCGTCGGCCTGCTGCTCACCGCGCCGTCCACCCTCCTCCAGCTCGGCCTGCGCGACTCCACCGCACCGTGGTTCTTCACGAACGACTCCACCTACCAGGTGGAGCTGGGCGGCGAATTGCTGCTCGACCTCGAGAATCCCTACGGCCACGACTACCGGCAGTCGGGCCTCGAGCGCTTCTACACGCGCGACGGAAGCGTGTCGGAGCGCGTGCGCGAGCGCGAGGTGGCGCTCGAGCACTTCGCCTACTTCCCGGGATCCGTCGTGACCGCCGCCGTCTGGCGACTGCTGCCGGGCCCCTTCGACGACTACCGCCTGCTCGTACTGCTCTGCAACCTGGGGATGCTCGCCGCGGCGCTCGCCTTCCGTGGCCCGCTCACGTGGCGGCTCGCGCTCGGCGCGCTGCTCGTATGCAATCCGATCGCGGTGCGCTCGGCCTGGTTCGGTCAGAACGACGCGCCCAGCCTTCTGCTGCTCGTGCTCGCCTTCGCCCTCGTCACTCGGCGCCGGTTCGCCTGGGCGGCGGCGGCGCTGGCGGGCGCGGTGCTGCTCAAGCAGTTCGCGCTGGTCGCGACCCCGTTCCTGGCGCTGCTGATCGTCAAGGAGGGCGGGTCGCTGAAACGCCCGGCGATCGCGTTCGGCGGGGTGCTCGCCGCCGGGCTACTGCCGTTCCTCGCCGCGGACCCGAAGGCCTTCTACGAGGACACGGTCCGTTACGGCGCCGGCACCTATCGCATCGTCGGCTACGGCCTCTCGGCGATCCTGGTCCGCCTTGGGATCATCGACGACCGCGAGGGCGCCTACCCGTTCGCGCTGCTCGCCATCCTCACCTGGGTTCCACTCACCGTCTGGCTCCTCTACGCGCAGCGCAGGGCGGCGGAGCTCTGGTTCGGCGCCGCCGCCTTCGCCGTCTCGATCCTCTGGCTGATGTTCATCGGCCGGACGTTCAACAACTACTACCTCGTCTGGCCGCTGACGGGGGCGGTGATCGCCGCTCTGATGGCGGTAGATTCGGCGCGTGCGCCCGATCGACCTCGACCCGGGTGAGGCCCTCCTCCACGACGGCGATCCGGGGCGCTGCGCGGTGGTGCTGCCGGGGGTCGCCTACTTCAGCCAGGCCCCCCTCTTGTGGTTCGCCCGCGAGGCGGCCGCGGCCCGCGGCTGGTCCGTTCTGGAGCTGACCGAACGGGCGCCGCGAGACGAGGACCCCTTCGCCTGGATGCGCGCCCGCGCGACGCGCGCTTTGGACGCGGCCGACGCCGACACGGTCGCCGTGATCGGCAAGTCGCTGGCGAGCGCGGCGGCGCCGCTGGTGGCCGACCGCGGCCTGCCCGCCGTGTGGCTCACGCCACTCTTGAACCGCCCGGAGGTGGCCCGCGCTCTCGAGGCCGCGACGGCGCCGGCGCTGCTCGTGGGAAGCCCGGCCGACCCGACGTGGGGCGAGGGCACGGTCCCGGAGGGCGTTTCGCTCGAGGTACTGGAGCTGCCGGGGCTGGACCACTCCCTGCAGGTTGACGGCGACCCGCTGGCGTCGCTGGACGTGCTGCGCAGGGTGACGGAGCGGATCGGGGAGTTCTTGGGGCGGATCGGTTAACGGGAAAAGCAGCACCGAGGGGGTGCTCAGCGGCTGCCGTGATGGATAGGGGGCACATATTGCCCCCTAAGCAACACAGGTCACTCCGATGCCCCCCTACCCAGCCCCGGCGCGGTCCGACGACCGCGCGCCCGCCGGGCGCCGCCCCCGACCGGCCCGCGCCCGCTCCGCTCGCGCATCGGCCCTCGCCGCCTCCGAGCCGCGCGGCGCCAGCGCGTACTCGGTCGACTGTCCCGTGATGTAGAGACGCTCCTCGTCCGCCACGACGGGGTTGGCGTACTTGCCCGCGGGGAAGCGCCAGACCCGCTTGCCGTCGCGGGCCCGCACCGCGTAGGTAGCGTCGGGGCCGCGCGCTACCGCCCTCGACGCCTCCTCGCCGCACGTCGAGCAGATCGCGTAGTAGACCAGCCCGTCAATCACCGTGGGCGCCGAGTGCACCGCGCCGTTCGCGGCGATCTCCCAGACGGTGTCGCCCGTGGCGGCGTTTAGTGCGAAGAACTTGCCGTCGTATGTGCCGACGAAGACCTTGCGGCGGTACACGGCGGCGGCGCCGTAGATGTAGGTGCCGAGCGGGCGCGCCCAGAGCAGCTTGCCGCTCTTCGCGCCGTAGACGTACATCGTGCCGTCGGTGTTGCCGATGTAGACGCGCCCGTAGGCGATCGTCGGCGTCGCATACCAGAACTCGCGCGAGCCGAAGCTCGAGTTCGACTGCGCGCTCCACAGCAGCCGGCCGTTCTTCGCGCTCAGCGCGTACAACGTGCCGCCGTCCGAGGCGATGTAGATCCGCCCCTTCCAGTAGGCGGCCGAGGTGTTGACCTGGTCGTCGGCCTGGAAGCTCCAGATCTTCCTGCCGTTCTCGGCGTTGATCGCGTAGACGTTGTGGTCCCAGGTGCCGACGAACAGCCGCTTGCCGTGCAGGAGCGGCGAGGACTCGATCGGAGCTGAGTTGAAGCGCCAGCGCTCCCTGCCGGTGTCCGCGTCCCACGCGACCAGGAAGCCGTCCGCCCCCGCCTGGTCCTGCAGGCACGCGACGCGGTGCATGTAGGACTGATAGACGACGCCCCGGCCGATCGTCGGCGAGGATGCGGCGCACCGTCTCAGGCTGTGCTTCCAGTCGACCTTCCCGGTCTCGGCGTCCAGCGCGAAGAACAGCCCCTTCTGCTGGGCGAGGTAGACGCGCCCGTAGGCGATCGTGGGCGGGAACTCGACCGTGTCGTGGGCGTCGATCTTCCACAGGCGCCGGAAGGGCGGGCGGTGGTCGTAGGGGGAGATGTGCTGGCGCGCGTCGTCGTAGCCGTAGGTCGGCCATGGGCGTGGGTTCTCCTTCTTCGGCGGCGGCTGCTCGGGCTCCGGCGCCTCCTCCACCACGAACTCCTCGGTCGCGGAGCCGCGCTTCTCGATTGGCTGGCTCTCGTTGTAGGCGTACACGCCGATCGCCCCCGCCAGCGCGAGTACGACCAGCGCCCCGCCAATCAGCAGACGGCGTCTCGTCACGCGTCGCAGGATGGCAAACGGCTCAGCCGCTTCCGCCGGCCAGCAGGCGCCAGATGCGGTTCGTCACTTGCGGCACCTCGACGCTGAGGCGTGACTCGCCCAGCTCGCGCGCCCACTGGGGAGTCCCGGTTCGGATGACGAGCCCCTCGCCGAGCTCGTAGGCGATGAACGCCGGCTCGTCCGTTTCGCGCCCGGCCGCCTCGACCCGGCTCGCTCCCTGCGCCAGGCCGCGGGACAGCTCGAACTCGGTGAACTCCCCGATGAAGCTGGTGAGTCCCGCGAACAGGCCGAGGTCGTCCTGGAACACGCTCAGCGGCGACAGGCTGGTACGTAACAGCTCCGTGCGCTCGCCGAACGCGTCCTCGCGCCGGCGACGAGAGGGGGCGTGGAGAAAGCGCTCGCCGAGGATCACGGCGCGCCTGAACGAGTCGGCGCCGAACACCCCCACGCGGCCGCCGCCGGCGACGTAGTCGCGCAGCCGGCGCTGGAGCCCGTCGGGAAGCCACAGGGCGCTGCCGGCGAAGGCCAACCCCGGCGCGTTCTCGAGCTTGGGCCCCTCGCCGCGCGCGAGCGCCAGGTCGGTGGTGAGGTCGTATGCCAGCCTTGCCCGGTCGAGGTACCGCAGCAGCGGCGCGGTCTCGGAGTCGAAGCGCGGCGGCGAGCCGCCGCTCGCGAACAGCCGGTCGAGGCGCACCGACCCGCCGGACGGAAGGGTGTCGGCGAAGCCGTCGGCATCGTCGTCGACTGGATTCAGGCCCTGCCAGGTCATCGTCGGCAGCACGACCAGCGGGCGCGGTCTGCCTGCCGCCCGGCGACTCTGGGGCGGCCCGGCCACCGAGAGCGGCCATACCGCGCGACGGGAGCCGGATCGCACGCGGACGAGGTAGACACCGGTCCGGGTGCTGCGTGGAATCCGCACCCGAAACGCGCCGCCGATCCGTCCCCCGCGCCGGATGACGTCCTGGGGCGAGCCTAGGCGCGACACGGCGAAGTCGAAGCTGCGGTCGAAGGGACCGACCTCGAGGTGCGCGAGCGACCCGGCGGGAACCACGTCGAGCGGGCCGCGCAGCGTGAAGCTTCGCACCGACACCCCCGTGCGCGGGCGGGTGATCCGCGCCCTCGGGATCTCCGTCGGCGCCACGGCCAGGTTGCCCGCCCTGTCGCGAACGGTCACCGTGAACGAGTAGATCCCGTCCTCCGCCGGCTTGGTCGCGTCGGGGCCGGCCGCCACCTCGCCCCGCCAGACGCCGCTTCTCGTCTCGTCGCCTCGGAAGCGACGCACCACCCGCGGCGGCCCGTCGTCGGTGCGGAAGACGCGGAACTCGGGCGCGCTGTTCATGGGCCCTCGGTAGCGAATCCGCACCAGCGGATTCTGGCCGGGCTCTCCCGGCGCGATCACCGATGGGCTCGCCTGAACCAGCTCGCCTCGTGGCGGCTCGCGGTCGATCGTGATCTCCTTGGTCGAGTTGATCACCCGGCTCTCGTCGCGGCGAACTACGCGCATCCGATAGGTGCCGTCGGGCACGTCGCGCCCCTCGTCGTCCCTGCCGTCCCAGCGAAAGCGGTGCTTCGTGTCGCCCGCCAACCGCCGCTCGTCGACGATGCGGCGCACCTCGTTGCCCTCCCCGTCGGTGATCGAGAAGGTCACCTCCGCCGGCTCGGAGAGATCGAAGCCGACGATCGAGGCGTCTCGGTAGCGGTCCCCGTTCGGCGAGAAATGAGGCGGCTTGGTCGCGAAGCGGATGACGAGCGGGAACTCGCTCTTCAGCTGCTGGGTGACGAAGAAGGCGGCGATCGTCGCCAGCACGAGAAGGGCGAAGACCACGCGGACCAGTGGCCGGGTCATGGCCGGCGGAAAGCTAGTGGACAGGCCAGAATGCGCTGCTGTGCGCGTCCAGCTGATCGACCCATCGGGAGACGTGCTCCCCTACGACCACGCGCTCGCCTCCGCGCTCGCGCGCCGCGGCGCCGACGTCGAGCTCGTGACCTCCCGCTTCGTGCACGGACCGCCGCCCACGCCGGACGGCTATGCGCTGAGCGAGTCCTTCTACCGACTGGCGACCCGCCTCGGCGCCGGCGCCCCCGGCCGGCGGCGCGCGCTGAAGCTGCTAGAGCACGTTCCGGACATGCTTCGCTACCGGCGCCGCGCGGCCCGCGCCGACCTCCGCCACTACCAGTGGCTGCCGCTCGAGCGCCTCGACGCGCTGCTGCTGCCGCCCGCGCGTCCGCGGGTGCTCACGATGCACAACGTGATCCGCCGCGAGCGGGTCGACCGGCGGCTCGTAGAGCGCATGGACGCGGTGATCGTGCACACCCGTCGGGGCGCGGAGCTGCTGAACGCGGAGCGCGTGCACGTGGTCCCGCACGGCGCGTTCGAGCACCTCACCCGCCAACCGGATGAGCGGCCGCTCCCGCCCGACCTGGCCGCCGTCGAGGGGCCGGTGGTGCTCTGCTTCGGGCTCGTGCGCCCGTACAAGGGAGTCGACGTGCTGATCGAGGCGTTCCGAGAGGTGGAGGGCGCCGAGCTGTGGGTGGTGGGGCGGCCGCTGGGCGTGTCGATGGAGCGGCTGCGGCGGCTCGCTCCTCGCGGCCGCGTCCGGTTCGTGGAGCGCTACGTGAGCGACGCGGAGCAGCCCGCCTTCTTCCGGCGAGCCGAGCTGCTGGTCCTCCCTCACCGCAGCGTGGACGTATCGGGGGTGTTGTTCGCCGGGCTCGCCTTCGGCAAGGCGATGGTGCTCTCCGACGTGGGCGGCTTCAGCGAGGTGGTGGAGGATCACGGCGCCGGCCGGCTCGTGCCGCCCGGAGACTCGAGCGCGCTCGCGGCGGCCATCCGCGAGCTGCTCGCACGGCCGCGGGAGCGCGCGCTTCTCGAGGAGCGAGCGGCCGCGGCTGCCGCGGGCCCCTACTCGTGGGACCGGGTCGCCGAGCGCACGCTCTCCGTCTACGACGAGGTGCTCGGGTGAGGGCCGTGTTCATGGGCAAGTGCAAGCGCTCGGCCGCGCGCGCTCTCGAGTGGCTCGTCGACCAGGGCGTCGAGGTGGCGGCCGTGGTCGCCTCGGAGCCCGATCCCTGGACCAGGGCCGAGCAGCGACTCGATCTCGTCGCCGAGCGCCGCGCCCTGCCGCTCGTGAGCGACGAGGAGCTCCACGCCGCGCCGCCGGAGGACGTCGACCTCGTGATCTCCTTCCTGTTCTGGAAGCGGATCCGTGAGCCGCTCCTCTCGCTTGGGCGCATCGGCTGCCTGAACTTCCACCCCGCGCCCCTGCCGGACCTGCGCGGCCTCGGCGGATACAACGTGGCGATCCTCGAGGGCCTGCGCGACTGGGGCGTCTCGTGCCACTTCGTCGACGAGACGTTCGACACGGGCGACCTGGTTGAGGTGGTGCGATTCCCGATCGACAACCGGGCCGAGACCGCGTTCTCGCTCGACCTGCGCAGCCAGGCGCGGCTGCTGGAGCTGTTCCAGGACGTGATGGCGAGGGCCCTCGCCGGCGAGGAGCTGCCGCGAGCGCCGCAGGGGAAGGGCCGCTACGTCGACCGCGCCGAGTTCGAGTCGCTGCGCGTCGTCCGCCCGGGCGACGACCTCGAGCGCAAGCTGCGCGCCTTCTGGTATCCGCCCCACCCCGGTGCGGTCCTCGAGGTGGACGGGCGCCGGCTGACGCTGGTGGACGAGCGTCTGCTGGCCGAGGTCGCCGAGGCGTACCGGGACGCGGGAAGAATCCCCTGAATCGAGCGCTTGTGTGACGGTCGTCACATAGAGGTGCTCACACCCCCCGATAGTCTCCGGCAATGAGCGCACTCGCCTGCGCTGCCTGCGGGGCGGAGAATCCGGACGGTGCCCGCTTCTGCATGGCCTGCGGTGCGCAGCTCGAGCGCCGGTGTCCGTCGTGCGGCACGCCGGCGCCCCCCGCGGCACGCTTCTGCATGAACTGCGGCCACGGGCTCGAGGGCGCCGTCGTCGCCCCGGCCGCGCCGGCGGAGGCCCCGCCCGAGGAGCGCCGCCAGGTGACCGTCCTCTTCGGGGACCTCTCGGGCTACACCGCCATCGCGGAGCGCATGGATCCCGAGGCCGTCAAGGCGCTGGTCGACCGAGCGCTGATGCGACTCGGCCGCGAGGTCGAGCGCTTCGGCGGGACGGTTGACAAGTACATCGGCGACAACGTGATGGCGATCTTCGGCGCGCCGGTCGCGCACGAGGACGACGCGCAGCGCGGCGTGCGCGCGGGCCTCGGCATGCAGGCGGCAATGGCCGAGGTGAACGAGGGACTCCCCCCGGGCGAACACATGGACCTACGCGTGGGCGTCAACACCGGCGAGGTCCTTGCCGGGTCGGTGGGCCAGGACTACACGGTTATAGGCGACACGGTGAACGTCGCCGCCCGTCTCCAGAGCGCGGCCCGCCCGGGCAGCGTCACCGTGGGCAAGCGAACCATGCGCGCCACGCGCGACGCCGTGCGCTACGAGGCTCTCGAGCCGCTGGAGTTGAAGGGCAAGGCTGAGCCGGTGCCCGCCTGGGAGGTCCTGGGCCTGACCCAGGCCCAGCAGGTCGGCGCGGACGTCGCCGGCGCGCGAGTCGCCGCTCGTGGGGCGCGACGACGAGCTGGAGGCGCTCGAGTCCCTCTACCAGCGTGTGGTGCGCGAGTCGGCTCCCCAGCTCGTGACGCTCATCGGCGAGGCGGGCGTGGGCAAGTCGCGGCTCCTGCGCGAGTTCGAACGGCGTGTCGGCGCCCGGCCGGACGCGCCCGTCGTACGAACCGGGCGCTGCCTTCCCTACGGCACCGGCATCGTGTTCTGGGCGCTCGGCGAGGTGCTCCGCGCCGAGTGTGGAATCGTGGACTCGGACTCCTCGGAGGAGGCCTGGAACAAGCTCTCCGCGTACGTGCGGGAGCTCTTCAACGGCGACGGCGGCGATACCGGCGACCGCAAGGCGGCGCTGATCGGCCGCCTGCTCGGCGTGGACGTCCCACCAGAGCTCGCGCCGGAGGAGCAGGATCCCGAGCGCCTGCGCGAATCGTTCTTCTCGGCGCTGCGGGCGGGCATCGAGGCGATCGCCACGCGGCGGCCGCTCGTCATCGCGTTCGAGGACATCCATTGGGCCGACCACGGCATGCTGGACGCCATCGAGCACCTCGCGCAGTGGGTTCGGGCGCCGCTGATGCTGGTCTGCCTGGCTCGCGACGAGCTGCTCGACCGGCGCGCGGGCTGGGGTGGCGGCCGCCGCTCGGCCACCCAGATCCTTCTCGAGCCCCTGACCGACCACGACACGCGGGAGCTGGTGGCCGCGCTGATACCCGAGGGACCCGAGGTCGTGCCGGCGGTGGCGGAGCGGTCGGGTGGGAACCCGCTCTTCGCCGAGGAGATGGCGCGCCGGATCGTCGAGGAGGGCGCCCAGGCGGAGCAGCTGCCGGAGACGGTGCAGGCCGTGCTCGCCGCCCGTCTCGACGCCCTCGAGCCCTTCGAGCGGCGGCTCGTGCAGCAGGCGTCGGTGGTGGGACGCACGTTCTGGGAGGGCTCCCTCGCGGGGCTCGCCCAGTGCGGAGGGCCGCGATCTGAACCGCGCTCTTCGCTCGCTCCAGCAGAAGGACATCCTGGCTCCCGGTGCGGAGGGCCGCCTGGCCGGCGAGCGGGAACTGGCCTTCAAGCACGTTCTGATCCGCGACGTGGCCTACGGCATGCTCCCCAAGGCCGTCCGCTCGCGAAAGCACTTCGAGGTCGGCGCCTTCATCGAGGACCGCGCCGGCGACCGCACGGTCGAGGTCGCGGCGCTGCTCGCCGAGCACTACGGCCGCGCGGCGGCCCTCGGTCGGGAGGGTGGGCTGCCGGCCGACGAGCTGGCGACGATGCGCGAGCGCGGAGTTCGCTTCCTAGAGGAGGCCGGCGACGCCGCCGCGATGCTCTACTCGAACCGCGAGGCGGCATCGCACTACCGCCACGCGCGGAAGGTCGGCGACTCGGCCGATCCGCCGACTCCGGCCGACGAGAGCACGGGGGCTCGGATCGGGGAGAAGCTCGGGGACGTCTCCGTGCGGCTCGGCCGGGTCGACGAGGCGATCACCGTCTGGCGCGAGTGCCTCGACTGGCATCGCGGCCAGGAGGACCTCGAGCGGGTGGCGGACCTCCACCGCAAGATCGGCTCCGGTCTCTCGCACAAGGGCGAGCGCAAGGCCGCGATCGAGCACTATCAGAAGGGCATCAACCTCCTGAAGGACGGGCCCCCGCGGCTCGAGCTGGTGCGCCTCTACGAGGAGGCCGCGTGGCTCTACCTCCACACCGGCGACAACATGCTCGCCATCTATGCCTCGGAGAAGGCGCTGCGCCTGGCCGAGCGCCTCGGCGAGACGAGCGCCGCCAGCCGCGCGCACGGGATCTTCGGCCGGGTCTTCGGACGCATCGGCAACACCGAGAAGGCGCGCCAGAACCTGGAGCGCGCCGTGGAGCTGGCGCGCGGCTCCGACGACGGCGAGACGATCCTCGCCCTCTCGGCGCTGGGACGGCATCTCGAGATCTCCGAGGCCGACGTCGCCGGCGCGCGGGAGGCCTTCGAGGAGGCGCTCGCGCTCGCGGAGCAGGTGGGCGCCCTCCCGGCGCAGGTGGAGCTGCATGCCTCGCTCGCCCAGCTCGCGGCGTACGCCGCCGACTGGGAGCGGGTGCGGATCTCGACCAACGCGAGCGCCGAGTTGGCCGAGCGCGAGGGACTCGTCGGGAAGCTCAGCCTGCCGTACACGCTGCGGGGCCTGCTGCTCTGGCGCGAGGGCCGGCTCGATGAATCGACGGTCCTCTTCCAGCGCGCACACGACCTGGCCGAGCAGGTGGGCTGGTCGGAGCTGGCGTTCCAAGCGCTTTACGGGCTCGCCTTTACGTTGCGCGACTCCGGTGACCTCGACGCGGCGGCCGCCGCACTCGACCGCGCGATCGATGTCTGCGAACGCGCGGGGCTGATCGCGCAGTCGATCCAGGCGACCGGAATGCGCGCCGTGATCCTCGCTATCGGCCACCGCCGCAGCGACGCCCGGGAGGCCGCGGAAGAGGCGTCGGAGCTGGCCGAAAGCCTGCACTACCCCGTAGGCAATGCGGCGGCGCTTGGAGGCGCGTGGCATGGCCGACGAGGACCCGGAGGAGGGCGCCGCCCTCCTCGCCGAGGCCGCCCGCGCCTGGCAGGCCCTCGACCGGCCGCTCGAGGCGGCGCGCTCACGCCTGCTCGCGGGCAGGGTGCTGATCACCGTGGACGTGGAGCGTGGCCGCGAGCTGCTCGACGCAGCCGCCGTCGAGATCGATCGGCTCGGCGTGCCACACCTGGCGGAGCGCGCGCGGGCGCTCGCGGCCGGATAGGTCGGGGCGCGCTACTGCGTCTTGTCGGCGCCCGCGATCACCACGACGGTGGCGTCGCCGGCCAGACCCTGGCTCTGGGGGTCGACCCGCTCGCGCTGACCGATCCCCAGCCGCCGGCTGACGACCGCCGCCTCGCGCCGGTGACCGGGCGAGTACATGACCACGGACTCCGCCCGCTGCTGGTCTGGGCCGTTGGCCACCGTGCCGAGCGTGAAGCCGAATCGCTCCACCCGGTCGCCGATCTGCGCCGCAAGCCCCGGTACGAGCGTGCCGTTGAGCACGGCGACGGTCACGCTCGCGGGGTTCACCGCCACCCTCCGGCGGTCCCCTCGCTCGGCGTCCTCGTCGGGGGCGCTTCCGCCGCCGGCGCGCTCGGTGGGAGCCTGCTGGGCCGCCCCACCGCCCTCGTCCTCGCCGACCAGCTGCACGATTCCGAACGCGGCGCCGCCGCCGACGATCAGCACCCCCGCGATCGCGAGGGTCAGGTAGCGCGGGCTGGCTGCGAGGCGCCGGTACCAGGGCTCGCGCGGTGGGGGCAGGATCACGGTCTGCTGCGGCGAGGAGCGCGCAGGAGCCGCCGCTCGGACGGGTGAGCCTGGCGGGATACCCGCTGGAGCCGAACCGCCCCCCTGCGGTCGGGCGGCGGCCGGCGTCACCGGCGCACCGGGGCGCGCGGGCCCGCCCCCAGCGGGGACTGCGGGCGCGGACGGCGTGGCACCGCCGGGAGCGCTCGGTGGCGTCGCCGCCGGCGACGACGACTCAGGACCTCCCGGGCGCGTGGGCGCCGGGGCCGTGGCCCCTCCGCCGCCAGGGCGCGCGGGCGCCATCGTCGCCGCCTCGGCGTCGGCCGCTGCCGGAGCGCTCGCCTTCGCGGCGGCCTCCGCCGGAGCGCCCGGCTTCGCGGCATCCTGGTCGGCGGTTCCCGGCTTCCCGCCGGCATCTGCCGGGGCCGCGGCTGCCGCCGACGTCGGCGCGCCGGCGCCGCCGGCGCCCGCCACTGCGGGAGCCGGCTGCCTGCCCTGCGTCGCCGGCGTGGCGGCCCCCGCGTTGGCGGTGGCGGGGGTTGGCGCTCCCGCGGCGTTTCCGGCGTTCGCGCCGGCGGGCGCGGGTCTGCCCTGGACGGCAGGGGCGGTGGCCGCCGGCCGAGCCCCGGCGGCCGCCGCGGCCGCCGGCACGGGCGGCGGCGCTCCGGGTCGGGGAGCCTGCTGTCCGGGAGCCGGCTGCGGCTGTGCCGTGACGCGACCGGGCACGGGCTGCGCCTCCGCGGCTTGGTCCGCGGCACGCTCGGGGGCCCGGCCCGCCCATTCGCGCAGCCGCTTTACATCCCTCGCCTGCGAGAAGTACAGGGCGGAGAGAATCGCTAGCCCAACAATGGAAGCGAGGCCGGCGTAGGAGCCGATCTGCTCAATGATCTCCATGGAGGATCAACGAACCTTAGCCACGCGACCTGTCGGCTTGGTGCTCAACTACGTCTGCCCCGGGGAGATCGCCAGCGCTCGCTCCGCCGACAGCTCCGTCACCGCCCCCGCCAGGGCCGCGGCATCCCCCCCGTACACCAGCTCCTCGATGCGCGCAAAGGCACTCTCGACCCACGACGGGTCGAGCGGCGACTGTACCGCGCACATGATCTTCTCCGCCGGCGTGGGCTGTGGGCGCTCGCCCGGGTTGAAGAGCTCCTCGTGGAGCTTCTCGCCCGGCCGGCGACCGATCACGTCGATCGCGATTTCCACGTCCGGCTCGTAGCCGCCCAGCCGGATCATGTTCCGGGCGAGCTCGACGATCTTCACCGGATCGCCCATCTCGAGCACGAACACCTCGCCGCCGGTGGCCAGCTCGCCCGAGCGGATGATCAGCTGGACGGCCTCTGGGATCGTCATGAAGTAGCGAGTCATCTTCAGGTCGGTGACCGTGACCGGCCCGCCCTGCTGGATCTGTCGCCGGAAGATCGGCACGACCGAGCCCGACGAGCCGAGCACGTTGCCGAAGCGGACGGACGCGTAGCGGGTGCCCTTCCAGCGGTTCTGCGCCGCCTCCACCGCCCACTCGGCCAGCGCCTTGGAAGCGCCCATCACCGTGGCGGGGCTTACGGCCTTGTCGGTGGAGACGAGCAGGAACAGCCCGACGCCCGCCTCGCCGGCGGCCGCCGCGACGATCCGCGTGGCCACGGCGTTGTTGCGCACGGCCTCGACCGGGTTCTCCTCCATCAGCGGCACGTGCTTGTAGGCGGCGGCGTGGAAGACCACCGACGGCCGCTGCTCGGCGAACACCTCACGCATGCGGGTGGCGTCCTTGCAGTCGGCGAGCAGGGACGCGGCCCGTGTGAAGTGACGCTCCTCCTCGAGCTCGCGGCGAACCTCGAACAGCGCGTTCTCGGCGTTCTCGACTAGCACGAGGCGCTTCGGTCCGACCCGGGCTATCTGCCGGCACAGCTCGGCGCCGATCGAGCCCCCCGCGCCCGTCACGAGCACAACGCGACCGCGCAGATAGGCGCCGACGCGGTCGATCTCGACGCGCACGGGCTCGCGGCCCAGCACGTCCTCCACGCGCACCTCGCGAACCTGGCGCATCAGGTTCACCCCGCCGGAGAGCAGCTCGAAGGTGGTCGGCAGCGTGCGCACCGGGATGCCGCGCTCGCGACAGGAGGTCACGACGCGCTGGCGCAGGACGCCCGGCGCCGAGGGGATCGCGATGATGACCTCGTCCGGCTCGGTGTCGTCCAGCACGCGCGGCAGATCGGCGGTCGTGCCGAAGACCTTGTGTCCCGCGATGCGCATCCCCTGCTTGCGCGGGTCGTCGTCCACGTAGCCGATCGGCGCCGACTGGAGCCCGGGGTTGCGGCGCAGCTCGCCCGCCACCTGCTGGCCGCCGTTCCCCGCGCCGACGATCAGCACCTCGCGGGCGGCCCGCTCGAGCAGCATGCCGCGCGCCGGCCGCTCGAACAGGCCGCGCACCACGAAGCGCGACCCGGTGACAAACGCCAGCGTGAGCAGGAAGTCGAGTGCGATCACCCCACGCGGGGGATCGTGGCGGCCGAACGAGAGCAGGAAGAGGGCCGCGATGAGCACGAAGCTCGACACGACGACGGCCTTCACGATCGTCTCGAAGTCGCGCTGATCGACGAAGCGCCAGAGCTTCGAGTAGAGCCCGAAGAGGGCGAAGATCGCGAGCTTCATCGCGACCGCGAACACGATCGTGTCGCCGAGCAGATCCTCGTACCGCGCCGGTACGCCGTCGTCGAAGCGCAGGACGTAGGCCAGCGCGTAGGCCGCCGAGAGCAGGACGGCGTCGACGCCGACCTGCCCGACGCGACGGGCGGTGACGGAGGAGGCGAGGTTTCTCATGAATCGGCGGCCGAAAGCAGGAGTTTTACTAGTTCCCGGGGATGGCGCCGGATGCGCAGCTCGCCGTGCGCCCGCCGCCGCTCCACCACGATTTCCGCGGGATCGCCGAGCCTGCGCAGGCGACCCTCGCGGAGGAGCGCCTCGTCGACGGCCCCGAGCCGCCCCTCGAACGTCGTGTAGACGGGGGTTCCGAGGGCAACGGCCTCGCGATTCATCGTACCGCCCGCGGAGACGACCAGATCGGCGTAGGCGACGAGGCTCTGGGCGTCGACGGCGTGCGTCGGGGACCGTGAACTGGCCCAGGCGGCGAACCTCGTCGGCCTGGGCCGGCGTTCGAGGAAGCACCACCGTCTGCAGGTCCTCACGCGCAAGCCGTTCGAGCACGCGGCGGAAGAGGGGGTTCTCGAAGCGGTGGTAGAGCGAGACCTCTGGCGGCGTGCGAACCACCACGAGCGCTCGCTCACGGCTCAGGCGAAGCTCGGCCAGCACCGCCGTGTCGGGCTCGAAGTCGGCCAGGTAGTACTCCTCCTTCAGCCCCGGATAGCGGCGCAGCTTCCCCCGGGCGCCGAAGCGGTACAGCCGCTCGGGAGGAATCGCCTCGGGCACGATCACCGCGCGCGCGAGCCTGCAGTTCAGCTGGTGCTGGGCCGTCGCGAACTCGTAGTCGAAGGCCGTCGCGCTCGGGATGCGCAGCAGGCTCGCCGCGACGGTCACGTCGTTCGAGCCGTGGCCCAGAGCGACGTCGAAGCGCCGCCCACGCGCCCAGCGGGCCAGCCCCAGGCTGCGGGAGACCAGCCCGAGGGCCTTGCTCGCCGGCCGGCCGCCGCGGTGGCGGCCAATCGCCGTGTACCGGATGCCGAAGCGCTCACAGAGCTCGAGCGTCTGGGCGAACGCGCGGGCCGTCACCTCGACCTCGTGGCCGTCCTCGCGCATCGCCTCGATCAGCGGGCGCATGACGAGCACGTGCGGGCTGTTCGTCAGGTCGACCCAGACGCGCACGCGGCCACCACCGTCCGGACCTGGTCCTCGGTCAGCTCGGGGCCCATCGGGAGCGCCACGTTGGTGCGCGCGGCCTCCTCGGTGGCCGGCAGTTCCACGTCCGCCGCGATCGCGGGCTGGCGATGTACCGGCACCCGGTAATACCCCCGTCCCAGCGGCAGGCTCTCGCCGCGCACCACGTACAGGTGGTAGACGTGCTTTGCTCCGTCCACCGCGCGCGGCAGGGCCACGTGGTCGCCGAGGCCCAGCCGTTCGTAGGCGTCCGCAGCTTCTCGGCGCTTCGCGTTCCAGCCGTCGAGCTCGGGAAGCAGAACGCGGAGCGCGGCGGCCTGGATCTCGTCGAGACGGGAGTTGTAGCCCACCTCGATGAAGGTGGACTTGTCCCTCGAGCCGTGGAAGCGCAGGACCCGCGCCATCTCGGCAACCGCGTCATCGTGCGTCGTGATCGCACCGCCGTCGCCGAGGCAGGGGAGGTTCTTGGACGGGAAGAAGGAGATCGTCCCAGCGTCGCCGAGGGCTCCGGCCTTCACCCCGTCCAGCTCGGCGCCGGCGGCCTGGGCCGCGTCCTCCAGGATCGGCAGGCCGAACTCACGCAAGTCCGGCACCGGCGCCACGTTGCCAAATAAGTGGACCGGCACGATCGCCTTGGTACGCGCGGTGAGCGCGGCTCGCACCGTCTCTGCCGTGATGCAGAACGTCTCGAGGTCGATGTCGCAGAACACCGGTTTGGCGCCCGCCACGATCGCCGCCTCGGCGGTCGCGTAGAACGTGAACGAGGGCATGACCACCTCGTCGCCGGGCGCGACGCCGAGCGCTCGGAGGGCGATGGTGAGGGCGTCGGTCCCGTTGGCGACGCCGATGCAGTGCTTGACGCCCAGGTAGTCCGCGAACTCGCGCTCGAAGGCCTCGACCTCGGGGCCGAGGATGAACTGCCGAGTTGGGATAACGCGCGCGATCGCCTCGGCCAGGCGATCGTTATAGGGGCCCAGACTGGCGGCATAGAGCGGAACCTCGGCCATGAGTAGCCAGCTACCCTACTTCGGCGTGCTCGCCTCGATCACGGACCCGATCGTCCAGGTGGCCGTGGACGTCGTGGACGCGATGGGCTTGCCGGGAGTGTTCATCCTGATGCTCCTGGAGAGCGCCTGCATCCCCATTCCCAGCGAGGCCACCATGCTGTTCGCCGGCTTCAACGTGTCGCGCGGCGAGTACAGCCTGTTCGCGGCCACGGCGGTCGGATCGGTGGCGAACCTGGTCGGCTCCTGGGTGGCCTACTGGGTCGGCTACATCGGCCGGGTGGACGTCCTCGAGAAGCACGGAAGGAAGCTCCACATCAAGAAGTCCCACCTCGAGTGGGCCGACCGCTGGTTCGAGCGCCACGGCGACGCCACCGTCTTCTTCACCCGGATGCTCCCGATCATCCGCACCTTCATCTCGCTGCCCGCCGGCGTCGCGCGGATGCCGTTCTGGCGCTTCAGCGTGCTCACGCTGGCCGGATGCGTGCCCTGGGTGCTGGGGCTCACGTTCATCGGCAAGCAGGCCGGCGACAACTGGGAGAGCTGGAAGGACAGCCTGCATTACGTCGACTACGCGGTGCTGGCGACCATCGTGATCGGCGCCGTGTACCTCATCGTCCGCGCCCGGCGGAGGCGCGGCGCTTCTCCCGCGGCCGAATCGGCCTGAGCGCCCTGGTCTGGCCACCGGTCCGATCCGCTTGAATGGCCTCCATGGCGGAAGGTGCATACGCGCGGGCGGGCGTGGACCAATCCGCTTCGGGCTCGGCCGTATCCGCTCTCGTGGAGGTGCTCGCCGGCATCCAGACCGGCCGGCCAAGCCGCGCGGCGCTCGGCTCCGGGCACTACGCGGCGGTGCTCCGCCTCGACGACTCGCGAGGGCTTGCGCTGGCCTGCGACGGAGTCGGCACCAAGGTGATCGTTGCCGAGCGGCTCGGCCGGCTCGACACCGTCGGGATCGACTGCGTCGCGATGAACGTGAACGACGTGATCTGCGTCGGCGCCGACCCGATCGCACTGCTCGACTACATCGCCGTCGAGGAGGCTGATCCGGCCGCCCTCGAGCAGATCGCGCGCGGGCTCCGGCACGGCGCCGAGGAGGCCGGCGTGGAGATCCCCGGCGGCGAGCTGGCGGTGCTGCCGGAGCTGATCCGAGGCCATCCCTCCCCGCGCGGCTTCGACCTGCTCGGCTTCTGCGTCGGACTGGTGGACCTCGACGCGATCGTCACGGGCGCACGCATCGAGCCGGGCGACACGCTGATCGGTCTTCCCTCGAGCGGAATCCACTCGAACGGGCTCACCCTGGCGCGCCGCATGCTGGACGATCTCGACGAGGAGGTGGACGGCCGCACCGTGGGCGACCTGCTGCTCGAGCCGACCGCCATCTACGCAATGGCGATCCGCGAGCTGCTGGCGTCGGAGGTCGACGTTCGCGGCCTCGCGCACATCACCGGCGACGGGTTCCTGAACCTGCTGCGGCTCGAGGCCGACGTGGGCTACCGGATCGACTCCCCGCTCACCGTGCCGCTCGTGTTCGACCTGATCGCCGAGCGCGGCGGCATCGCGCCCGCCGAGCTGTACGAGGTCTTCAACATGGGCTGCGGGTTCTGCTGCGTAGTCCCGCCCGACGATGCGGAGGCCGCGGTCGAGTTGCTCTCCTTACGCCATCCTGGCGCCGCCGTCATCGGACGGACCACCACGGCTGCCGGCATCGTCGAGCTGCCGCGGCAAGGTCTCCGCGGGACACGCGAAGGCTTCAAGGCCGCCCAGCCCGGTTAGTCTCGAGTAGTGGGCGAGGTGGGAGAAGCCCTCCTCCTTACGCGACCTCCCACAGCATGCCCGTCAGGATCCGCTCGGGCTTCACCTTCCACTCGCCCGCCAGGCGCCACAGCTCGGCGGATGCCCTCGGGCCGGGAAGGTCGCAGACCGCCTCGAGCTCGGCCGTGGCCATACGGCCGAACCGACGGAGTGCGTCGAGCACGCCGGGGCGCGCGTCGGCGCTCGGGCGCGCCCCCGCCGCGATCGCCGCGGTGCGCCACTCTTCATAGGAATGGTCGCCCCCGCGCCACTCGTCGCCGGCCTCGCCGGCGAAGCGGATCGTCGGGAGAGCGAGGCGCTCGCCCTTCGAGCCGGGACCGCCCTCGCGGGCAAGTCCGCGCTCGCGAGCCGCGTCGGGAACCGAGCGCGTCTCCTCGAGATCCGCGCCGAACGCCTCCACGATCGCGTTCGACTCGAGGTCGATCCGGAAGCGCTGGGTGTCCAGGCTCGCGGCTCGGGCCTCCTCGACGAGCGCCTCCGCGGAGTCGAGCCGCCGTCGCCTGCACATGATTCCCTCCCGCAGGGCGCGCAGGTAACGGCCCGCCGCGGCGGGGCCCTGCTCGGCCGCCGCCTTGACCGCCATGCAGGCCGGGAAGGTCGAGCGAAGCGGGGCCTCGTGCCACACTCGGGGGTCGAGCGGCATTCTCGAGCGGTCGGCCGCGTCGAGCCATTCGATCACGAGCCAGGACAGGTCGCCGCTGTATTCGCGGGCGAGCCCGCCCATCACGTAGGTGATCTGCACATCCCCGCCGAACTCCACCAGCAGGCTCCTCAGGCGCGGTTCCGCCGCCCAGGAGGCCGAGCAGGCCGGATCTGTGTAGTAGCGAACGCGGACGGACAAGCGAGAGCGGAAAATAGATGACGGTGATCGGGACGCTCATAGGCGACCGCTTCCGGCTCGAGGAGAAGATCGGCTCGGGCGGGATGTCGAGCGTGTACCGAGCCTTCGACCCCACACTCGAGCGCTGGGTCGCGATCAAGCTGATGCACCGAGACATCTCGAGCGACCCGGACCAGCTCGAGCGCTTTCGCCGCGAGGCGCGCGCCGTCGCGCAGCTCAACCATCCCCACGTGGTCACGGTCATCGACGCCGGCGAGGACGAGGGCGCTCCCTACATCGTCTTCGAGTACGTCGAGGGTGAGACGCTGAAGGACCGCATCCGCCGCAACGGCCGGCTTCCGGTGGCGGAGGCGGTCGCGTACGCGATCGAGATCGGCCGGGCGCTCGAGTGCGCCCACTCGCACAGGCTCGTCCACCGCGACGTGAAGCCCCAGAACGTGCTCATCGACCCGGATGGCCGGGCGAAGGTGACCGACTTCGGCATCGCCCGCTCGCTCGAGGTTCAGGGACTGACGGCCCCCGGCCGCGTTCTTGGGACCACCGACTACGTCTCACCCGAGCAGGCGCTCGGACACGACGTGACCGAGCAGTCCGACATCTACTCGCTCGGGATCGTCCTCTACGAGATGCTGACCGGGGAGGTGCCGTTCCAGGCGGACACCCAGGTGGCCGTGGCGATGAAGCACGTGCGGGAGCCGCTCCCGGACGCGCAGCGCCGACGCCCCGAGATCTCGGCCGCGCTCGCCGCGATCGTCGAGCGCGCAACCGCGAAGGAGACGCGTAACCGCTACGCCACGGTCGACGATCTGGTGCACGACCTCGAGGAGGTGCTGGCCATCGAGGCGGCGCGCAGCGGCCAGACGACGGGCGAGGCCACCACCGTGCTGCGCAACCTGCCCGGCGACACCGCCGACTTCGCCCCCCAGCGTCTACGTCATCCCAAGCGAACGCTGCTCCTGAGCCTGCTGCTGCTCGCGCTCGTGGGCGGGGCCATCGCGTACTTTGCGACCAGCCGGACGGAGAAGGGGGCGGGCAGCTCGGTTACGCCGAGGACGCCCGGCCTCACCCAGGTTCGGCTGGCGGGCAACGCGGCGACCGACTACGACCCGGAGGGCGACGGCGAGGAGTCCCAGGGTCAGGCGCAGCTCGCCATCGACGGCAACCGCACGACGGCCTGGGACACGGAGACCTACCAGGGCGGTCTCGAGGGATCGAACAAGGGTGGCGTCGGCCTCTACGTCGACACGGACAACGAGGTTGCGGCCCGTCAGCTCACCCTCGCGACCTCGACGCCGGGCTTCAAGGCCTCGGTCTATGCGGCGAACACCGTGCCGGGCCGGATCGGCGGCTGGACCAAGGTGAGCGCCACCACGACGGCGCGGCAGGACCAGAAGATCCCGCTCGACACCGCGAGCCGGCGCTTCCGCTACTACCTCGTCTGGATCACGGAGCTGCCAGAGGACGGCAAGGCCGACATCCGGGAGCTGAGCCTCGAGAAGGAGAAGTAGGCCCGGTCGCGAGTGCGGACCCCGCCCTGCTGCTAGTGCCTGTAGCGGCGCTCCTCCGCGTGTCTCTCGAGCGCCAATCCGAGGAGTCGGTCGAGCAATTCGACATAGGGCACGCCGCTGGCCTCGAACAGCTTCGCGTACACGCTGGTGGCGGTGAAGCCGGGGATGGTGTTCAGCTCGTTCACCAGCACGCGCTCGCCCTCAACGAAGAAGTCGACCCGCGCCATACCCGAGCAGCTCACGATCCTGAACACCTCGACGGCCAGCCTGCGGACCTCCTCGCGCACCTGCCCGGGCACGCCCGCGGGCACCACCAGCTCCATGCCGCCGTCCGTGTACTTCGCCTCGTAGTCGTACCAGTCCGCCGACCTGATCAGGATCTCTCCCGGCTGCGAGGCGATCGGATCGCGGTGGCCGAGCACCGAGCACTCCAGCTCCTGGCCCTCGGAGAATCGCTCGACGAGCGCCACGGGGTCGTAATCGAAGGCGTTCAGCAGCGCCGCGTCGAGGTCGGCCTCGGACAGCGCCTTCGATATTCCCACCGAGGAGCCGAGCCGCGCCGGCTTTACGAAGACGGGCGGGCGAAGAGAGGGCCTGTCGCCGTCGCGCACGACCGAGTACTCGACCTGCGGGATGCCGTGCGCCGCCATCAGATCCTTGAACAGCGCTTTGTCCATCGACACGGCCGACGCCATCACGCCCGCTCCGACGTAGGGCACGTCGAGCAGCTCGAGCAGGCCTTGAACGGTGCCGTCCTCGCCGAACGGCCCATGAAGGACGGGGAAGGCGACTTCGGCGCCCAACAGGCCGCCCGCCGGCTCCAGGGCGAGCTTCTCCCCGTCGCAGGTCCAGCGGCCCCGCCGGTCGATTCGGACGTCCAGCGGCTCGTGGCCGCCCTCCTCGAGGCCCAGGCGCACCGACTCGGCCGAGGCGAGCGAGACGTCGTGCTCGCTCGAGCGCCCGCCCCCGATCACGGCGACCCTCACGGGGCCTCCGGGTTCTCCTCGGGGTTCTCCTCCGGATTCTCCCCCGCCGGGGGCGGCAGCGGCTGGACCTCCTCCTCCGGCTGCAGCACGCCGACGATGATCACCACCTGCCCGCCCTCATCGAGCTCGACGCCGGCTCCGGGGCGCTGGTCGATCACCACGCCGTCCTCCGCGGGATCGGTGACGCTTCGCTCGCTCCGAACCGGCGTGAGGCCCGCGCTGCTTATCTGACCCGCGGCGTCGCGCGGCGACAGGCCGACCACGTTCGGCACGTCGATCTGCTCGATGCCGGTGGAGACGGTGATCGTCACGGTGGTGCCGCGGTCGACCTCGGCGCCGCCCTCGGGCGACTGGGCGATCACCTCCCCCACGGCCTCCTCCGACTCCTGCTCCTGGACCGCCACGCCAAGTCCCTCGGCGGCCAGACTCGCCTCCGCCGAGTCGCTCGAAAGGCCGACCACGTCGGGCACGGTCACCTGCTCGGGTCCGGTGCTCACGAACAGCGTGACCCGGGTATCCCGCTCGACCTCCTCACCGGCGCGCGGCACGGTGCGGATGGCAAATCCCGCGCCAATCTCGTCCGAGCTCTGGGACTCCGTGGTCACCCGCAGGTCGGCGTCCTGCAGATCGTCAATGGCCTGCTCCTGCGGTAGCTTCGCGACCGACGGCACCCGCACCGTTCCCGGCCCGTCCGAGACCTCGAGCGTGATGGTCGAGCCGTCGTCCGCCTCCTCTCCCGCGTTCGGGTCCTGATCGATCACCTCGTCGAAGGGCTGCGAGCTCCGCACCCTCGACTCGGCGACCTCGAAGCCGGCCCGCTCCAGATCCGCGCGCGCCTCGACCAGCTGTTCGCCGGTCACGCGAGGCACCTCCACCTTCTCGGGCTCGAACGCCCCGCTGAGTCCCAGGTACAGCAGGAAGCCGGCCAGGGCGACGGTCAGCAGGCCGATCGTAAACCAGGGCCAGCGGCTTCGGCGTCGGCGCTCCGTCTCGGCCACCGGCGGGGCGCCGCCGTCTCTGCCCGCGACCGGAGACGCCTCCGCCTCCGGGGCCGGCGTCGAAGCGGGAACCGGGATCGGAGCGAGCGCCGCGAAAGCCCGCTCATCGCCCGCGCCCGCGTCCATCTGCGCGCGCGCCGCCTCCAACCCATTGACGAAATCGTCCGCCGACTGCCAGCGCTGCGCCGGATCCTTCGCGAGCGCGGCCATCACTACCGCCTCCAGTGCGGGATGGACATCCGGGCGGAACCGGGACAGCGGCGGGGGCGCCTCGGAGAGGTGCTTGAGCGCAATCGACACGGCGCTCTCGCCCTCGAACGGGAGCCTCCCGGCGAGCATCTCGTAGAGCATCACGCCGATCGAGTAGAGGTCCGAGGCGGCTGTGACTGCGTGTCCCTGCGCCTGCTCGGGGGAGAGGTACTGGGCGGTGCCCATTATGGAACCGGTCTCCGTCATCTCCGAGGCCCCCGCACGGGCGATGCCGAAGTCCGTCACCTTCGTGCGGCCGTCGTCGTCGACGATCACGTTGTGCGGCTTGAAGTCGCGGTGGATGACCCCGTGGCGGTGGGCATAGCCGGCCCCATGCAGAATCTGCTGGGCCAGGTCGATGGCGCGCTCCTGCGGCAGCGGCGCCTCACTTTCCACGATCTCCTTGAGCGTCCGCCCGGAGAGGTGCTCCATCGCGATGTAGTAGGTGCCGTCGTGACCACCGCGGTCGAAGACGCCGACCACGTTGGGGTGGCTGAGCCCGGCCACCGACTTGGCCTCTCGCCGGAAGCGCTCTACGAACTCCTGGTCCTGCGCGAAGCGGCGGTGCAGCACCTTGAGCGCGACCTGGCGGCCGAGGTGGGTGTCGTCCGCGCAGTACACGTCCGCCATACCGCCCGACCCGATCCGGTGGCGGATCCGGTAGCGGCCGTCGACCAGGGTGTTGGCGGCTACCTCGGTCATCCGCCCCCGAGCAGCTCTTCGAGCACGCTCCTCGCGATCGGCGCCGCGACCGTACCGCCCGCCGAGCCGGGCGGTTGGCGCTCGACGGTCACTGCGACCGCCATGCGTGGATTCTCGACCGGCGCGAATGCGATGAACCAGGGCTGCGTGAACTCGCGGTTCGCGCCTACCTCGGCCGTGCCGGTCTTGCCGGCCACGGTGATCCCGGCCAGGGCCGCGGCCGTGCCGGTCCCCTCCTCGACCACCCGACTCATCATCTGCCCGAGCTGCTCCGCCGTTTCCGGCTTCACGACCTGGGACTGGAGGTCGGGCTCGATGCGTTCCTTGACACGGCCGTCCTTGCGCAGGATTCGGTCGGTCAACGCCGGCTTCATCAGCCGTCCGCGGTTCCCGATCGCGGCGGCCACAAGCGCCATCTGCAGCGGACTGGCGCGGATCTCGCCCTCGAGCCCGCCCTGCCCGATTGCCACGCGGCCCACGTCGAAGCCACCCTCCACGTAGTCGCCGTTGCCGTTCAGGATCCCGCTCGGGACCATCTGGAAGCCGGGATAGTCGAGCTCGGGATCCTTGTAGAAGCCGAAGCGCTTCATGTATTCGACCAGCGTGTCCCGCCCAGTTCGCTCGCCCACCTGCGCAAAGACCGTGTTGACCGAGTTCGTGAGCGCGTCGGTGAAGCTGAGCGGCCCGAAGCTCTGGCCGCCCGCGTTCTCGAGCGGCACCCCGCTGATCGTCTTGGGCGACGAGCCGTCGATGACGGTGGTGGGGGTCACCGTGCCACTGTCGAGCGCGGCCGCCGCCGTCACGACCTTGAAGGTAGAGCCGGGCGGGTAGAGCTCCTGTGTAGTCCGGTTAAGGAGGGGTTGGTTCGGGTCGCGCTCGATCTGGCCGAAGCGGGAGGGAACCTGGTTCGGGTCGTACTCCGGGACCGAAACCATCACGCGCACCTTGCCCGTCTGCGGCTCCATCGCCACCACGGCGCCCTTGCGGCCGCCCAGTCCCTGCACCGCTGCCTGCGTGGCTCCGACGTCGAGGTTGGTCACCACGTCGAAGCCCTCGCGCGTCTGGTCCTCGAGCTCGGAGAGGATCGACTCGAACTCGTCCTCCTCGCCCACGAGGTCGTCGTTGCGGAACAGTTCGAGGCTCCGGCGGCCGTTGCGGATGAACGAGTAGCCGATCGGGTGCGCGAACAGCCCACCGGCCGGGTAGACGCGGGTGAAGATGCGATCCTCTCCGCGCCCGACGCCGCGGTTGCGCGCCAGCTCCGTTCGTCCGTCGCGCGCGAAGATCAGCCCGCGCGGGGTCTTCTGCTCCTCGATCAGCGGGCGGCGGTTGGCGGTGTTGTCCTCGAGCGACTGCGCCTCGAAGACCGTCCAGCGCGAGGTGAAGGCGACCAGAACCCCGAACAGCACGACGGTCAGGACGAAGAGCTGGGCTATCTGGCGGTTCATGGGCTAGACCAAGCCCTCCGCGTCTTATGCGCTCCGAGCGCGCATGGTCCGAGACGATCAGGAGCAGCGCGAGGAGCACCATGTTCGCGACGATCGAGCTTCCGCCGTACGAGACGAAGGGGAGCGTGACGCCGGTGAGCGGGATCACGCGCGTGACCCCGCCCACGATCACGAAGACCTGCAGCGCGAACACCGCGGTCAGGCCGACCACCAGCAGCTTCGAGAAACCGTCGGAAGCGAGCATCGCCGTCTTGTAGCCGCGGAAGACGAACAGGAGATAGGCCCCGATCAGTCCCGCCGCGCCGAAGAGGCCGGCCTCGTTGGCCAGCACCGCGTAGATGAGGTCGGTGTGGGGCGCGGGCAGGATCGTCCCCCCGCCGGGAATGTCGAGCAGCGCCTGTCCGAAGCCCTGCCCGAATAGCCCACCATCCGCCTGCGCGAAGAGCGACTGGGCGATCTGGTAGCCCTCGTTGTCGACGACGCCGCGTGCGAACGGGTCCAGCCAGATGTCCACCCGCTCCCGCACGTGGGCGACGTTGTTCGCGAAGAAGACCGCGCCGCCGAAGAACATCGTCGCCCCGGCGCCGACCAGCGACAGGCGACCGGTGGCCGCGTACAGCAGGGCCAGGAAGCCGCCGAAGAACATCAACGAGCTGCCCAGGTCGCGGATGACGATCAGCATGAGCATCGCGAGCCCCCAGACGAGCAGCAGGGGCCCGAAGTGCTTGGGCGAGGGGCGCTCCCGCAGGACCGCCACCAGGGAAGCCACGAAGACGACGAGCAGCACCGATCCCGCCGGACTGAGGTCGAGGACGAGGATCACGAGCAGCGTGAGCACCGCGGGCAGGCCGTAGAGCAGCAGCTGGCGCTGGAACGGGAGCGGGCGCAGGCGCGGCCGGACCAGGATGTCGCCCGTCTCGCGGAGGTAGCTCGCGAGGAAGATGATGATTCCGAGCTTTGCGAACTCGGCCGGCTGGAACTGGATGGGGCCGAGCTCGATTGCGAGGAAGGCGCCGTTCACCTGCCCGCCGATCCCTGGCAGCCGCGGCGCCGCAAGCAGAGCGATCGACACCGCCGCGATCGTGTAGCGATAGCGCTCCAGCACGTGATGGTCGCGAATCGCGAGGATCGTGCCGCAGAAGAAGACGAGCCCGACGACGAACCACTGGGCCTGCTCGCGGGCCAGCTCGGCGTCGATCCGGTAGATCAGCACCAGCCCGATGGCGGCGAGCAGGGCCCCGAGCGGGAAGAGGTAGGGATCGGCATCCGGCAGGCGCGCCCGGATGAAGAGGTGGGCGATGACGCACAGCCCCAGGAACACGGCGCCGTAGGTGAGAGTCGCGTCGGATACGTCCTGGGTGCGCGTTGCGAGCACGGCGGCGAAGCCGGCGGCCACGAGCAGCGAGACGGGCAGGAGCCCGAACAGCTCCCGCGTGCGCGCCGACATCAGCGCGAGGCCTCGCGTGAGGCCGGGCCGGCGCCTCCTCCGTCCAGCTGACCGCGCTCCAGCGCCCGCACCAGGTCGACCGCGTCGTCGCGGCTGCGCCACTCGTGGTCGAGCACACGCTCGCGGCGCCTGGCCGGGATGGCCCGGGCCGGCACGCCGCTGGCGTATCGCGCATCGTAGAGCTCGATCCCGAACGGCAGGTCGTACGGGACGCCTCGGTAGAGGGTCACCAGGCCGGCGTCGTTCGTGCCGACGAAATAGACCTGGCGACTGAGTGCATAGAGCCCCGCCACGGCGCCGCCCAGCAGCACGAGCGCGACCACGGCCGCCGCCAGCGTCCTGCCCCAGCGGCGGCGGCGGCGGGGCCGCGGCGGCGGGTGGCGTGCCGGTGGCCGCACCACGGTGGAGTCGGCGGGGGTGTCCGCCAGGCTCTCGCGGAGCCCGACGCCCGCCCGGGCCGGTGTCGGAGCATCCGCGGCGGCCGCGCGCACGTCCTCGGCGGTCACCGTGCCGGCGATCGTCTCGTCCTCCCTCCCGGGATCCACGTCCGGGTCCTCCGAGAGCCGAAACAGCACGACCGTGATGTTGTCCTTGCCGCCGCTCTGGTTCGCGGCCCGAACGAGGCGCTCGCCGGCGTCCTCGAGTGATTCGGAGGAGCGCAGGATGGACGCCACCTCCTCGTCCGAGATCATCGAGGTCAGCCCGTCCGAGCAGATGAGGAACAGGTCGCCGTCGCGGCCGGCGACGGTGTAGGTGTCCACCTCCACCTCTGGCTCGGGGCCCAGCGCGCGAGTGATGATCGATCGCTGGGGATGATGCTCCGCCGCCTCCGGCGAGATCTGGCCGCTGCGCTCGAGCTCCGCGACCAGCGAGTGATCGCTCGTCAGCTGCTCGAGCTCGCCGCGGCGGAACACGTAGGCGCGGCTGTCTCCCACGTGCGCGAAGCTGACCTCGTCGCCGTGGATCATCGCGGCCGTGAGAGTGGTGCCCATTCCGCGGTGCGACTCGTCCTTCACGGCGAGCTCGTAGATCCGCCGGTTGGCCTCGCGCAGGATTCGCGCCAGCTGCGTCTCGGCCGGCTCGCCGGAATCGGCCTCCCCCTCGAAGGTGCCGGCTGCGATCGCCGACGCCACCTCGCCCGCCTTGGCGCCGCCCATGCCGTCGGCAACGGCGAAGAACGGGGGACTCACCACGAGGTCGTCCTCGTTGACGCTGCGCTGGCGACCCACGTCGCTCCTCCAAGCCTGCTCGACGATCCGGAGCGCCACGGCCTACTCCTGGTAGCGGTACTCGCTGTCGCCGATTCGGATCACGTCGGCCATCCTCAGTCGCTGGGCCTGGCGGAGCTGGCGCCCGTTCAGATAGGTGCCGTTGGTGGAGCCCATGTCCTCCACGTACATGAAGTCGCCGCGCGGAAAGATGCGAGCGTGGGCCGAGGAGGCGAACGGGTCGTCGATCCTGATGTCGGCGCCGTTGGAACGCCCCAGAGTGGCGCCCTCGCCGACGTCGAAGCTGGTGCCGGGCTCGTGGCCCATCGCTGCCACAACCTCGAGACGGGGCGCCACCCCCGCCCGCAGGTCCGGGCCGGCCCGGCGGCTCCTGCCGGGATTCGGCGCGTCGACCGGCTCCGCCACGGACGAGCCCTCGTAGCGCCGCAGGTCGCGGATCGCGCTGCGGGCAACCCAGAGCAGGAACAGGTAGAGAACGGCGAGGAAGCCGAACTTGAGCGCGACCGCAAGCGGCTCATCCACTGCTGCCTACTCGAGCTCGAAGGTCAGGTCCGTCACGCCGATCGTGATGCGGTCGCCGGGTTTCAGCCGGGCCGAGTCGAGACGGCGTCCGTTCACCTTCACCCCGTTCGTCGAGCCCAGGTCGACCACCGACCAGCCCTCCTCGCCGCGGCGCACCTCGGCGTGGCGGCGCGACACGTTGGGATCGGAGACGACGACGTCGCAATCGCGGCTCCGTCCGACCACCGCCCGGTCGCCCCTGAGCACGCTTCGCCGGCCGTCGCCCACGAGCAGCGCCTGACGCCGGTCGAGCTCGGGCTCGAGACGACGTACCTCCCGGTCGGGCGAGTAGACCATGGTGTGGCCGAAGTCTCCCGCGGAGGGCGCGGGGGCCATCGGGGCGTCCGGCCGTTCCTCTTCCTCCGGCGGGGAGAGCAGCTGTGCCTGGATTCCGAACTCTCCGAGCTCGAGGCGCTCGTCCGTCTGAAACTCGACCTGCGGGCGGCTGGTGAGCGCCAAACCCTCCTGGCGGGCGTGCTCGAGCAGGTAGTCCGACAGCTCCTTGCGCAGCGCCGGCTCGTAGCTCGAGAACTGCTCGCGGTCCTTGGGTGAGAGGAAGACGCGGTAGTGATTCGGAACGTACACCCGCGAGACGGAGGACATCTGGTTCTCCTCCATCTCCTTGGCGAGCTTGTTGGCCAGCTCGACGGGCTGAACGCTGGTCTTGAAGGCGCGCCCGAAGGCGCCCTCCACGAGTCCGCCGAGCTTGGCCTCGAGGTTGCGCAGCATGCTCATATCGCTCCCGGAGAGTAGCCCTATACCGTCGTGATTCGTGGCGCGCGCACGGCCTCCGCCGGCGGGGCGATCCGGGACACGGATACGACCACCAGCGCCGCGACGATCGCGCCCGCAACCGCGCCGCGAGCCTGCTCGAGCGCCACGTCGGCGGCCAGCACGTCGCCCAGCGCGACTTGCGCCGCGATCAGCCCCGCCGTCCAGAGGCCGGCGCCGATCAGGTCCAGGGCGATCCAGCGACCGCGAACCGCGAGCGGCAGCAGCGCCGCGAAGGCCGCCCAGACGACCAGCGGCGCGAGCGCGGGGGTCGTGAGGAGCGGTTCGAGGGCGTTCGACGCGGCGCTGGTGAGCGAGCCCTCGAAATCGCCGCGCGGGAGCGTCCCGTCCGGCGCGCCGAACAGCAGCGCCTCGCCGCTGAGCGCCTCGCCGAGGACGAGCCAGAGGAAGCCGGCGGCGGCCAGGCCGGCCCTGCGCCAGGCGGTCGGCGCCAGCGCCGCGACCCCGACGAAGGCCGGCGCGAGCGCGATCGTGCCGAGCAGCGGCGCGAGCACCGGCAGCGACCAAAGGAGCCCGGCGCGGGGCAGCAGGAACGGAACCGGAGCCACCGCCACCGCAACTACGAGCGCCGTGCCCTGGCGGTCGGCCTCCGGCGAGGCGAGCCAGACACATACCCCGGCCGCGGCGAGCAGCCAGCCGATCCGCGGAAGCAGGGCGATGGCGAGCGCCGCGAGGCCGGCCGCCGCCGGCGCCGAGAAGGGCGGCTCGGGACCGAGCGCCTCGAGGGCCGCAAGCACGAGCCCGCCGCCCAGGGCCCCGGCCCCCGCTCGACCGGCGAGCCGTAGCATCAGACTCCGCGGCGCGTCCGGATCCGCTCGACCGAGCAGGCCATGCGGCCCCTCCTCCGACACGGCAGCGAGTCGGCGCCGGCGCAACAGGCCACGACGCCGCGTCGTGGGCAGGCCCACGCGGCGCAGCGTCGCCGGCTCCACGAGGCCACCCTCGTCGTCCAGCTCCGGCTCTGCGCTGCGCAAGGCGGCCCGCAGCGAACCCGGCTCCGGGCGCCGCCCCGGATCCGGATCGAGCGCCGCGTCGATCGTGTCGCACAGCTCGAGGGGAAGCTCCCTGCGGAGAGCCGCCAGCGAGGGCAGCGGACGGCCGAGCCGACGGGCGGTGGCGGCCGGGCCGCCCGCGCGCACCGGGTTCGTCCCGGTCCACGCCTCGTAGAGGGTCAGCGCGAGCGAGTAGACGTCGCAGGCAGGCGTGACGCGCTCGCCATCCGCCTGCTCGGGGGCCATGTACGCGAGCGTGCCGACCACGTCGCCGGTCCGTGTGATCGACTCACCGCTCACCACGTGAGCCACGCCGAAGTCGGTGAGCTTCGCGAAGCCCGCCCCCGCCGCCGGCTCGGCCACGACCATGACGTTCTGAGGCTTCACGTCGCGGTGAATGACGCCGCGAGCGTGAGCGTGCTCCAGGGCTTCGCAGAGCGCCTCGCCGATGCGGGCCACGTCCCGGTCGGAGATCGCCCCCGCCCTCAGCAGCTCGGCCAGGGTTCGGCCCCGAACCAGCTCTGAGACCAGGTAGACGTCGTGCGCGTCGGAGGCCAGCTCGTAGACACCCACTATCCCCGGGTGGTTGAGGCGCGCGGCCGCTCGAGCCTCGCGCTCCACTCGCTCTCCCATCCCCCGCTCGCGCGGGATCGCCTTGACCGCGACCTCACGCTCGAGCTTCTCGTCCCAGCCCAGCCAGACGATGCCGAACCCGCCGGCGCCCAAGCGGCGCTCGAGCCGGTAGCGGTCGAGCACCAGCTGCGGGTCAGATGCTCCGGACAGCGCTTCGGTAGGGTCCGGGCTGCCGAGCGGCAGGGTGCCGAGCTCCTCGTCGAGGCTGCTGTCGAAGCGTTTCATCCCACGTTTCGTGTTCGGTCTGCGGAGAGAGCGTCCTGCCGCCCCTTCATACTCTCAACCCGAAGCGCCATAGGCGCCTTCGGAGCGCTAGGAGCGATTCTGCTGTCCTTCCTCGACGAACCGGACGAGCCCGTACGCCGCCGCAGACGGCGGCCGCCAGGTGGTCCGTCAACGGACCGCCAGACGCTGGTCGTCCGGAGGACCATAGCCATCGTCGCCGGGCTGATCGTGCTGATCCTGCTCGTGCTGGCGGTGAGAGGCTGCCTCAACGCCCGCAAGGAATCGGCGATGGAGGACTACGTCACGGGCGCAAACGCGCTGGTCAGCGAGTCCAACGCGGAGAGCCGTGCGGTTTTCCGCGTGCTCCGGGGGCCGGGCGGCCAGGACCAGGCGGTGAACACCGAGACCGCTCTGAACGGACAGCGCGTCGCGTCGAGCGGCCTGGTGGACCGCGCCGACGACCTCGACGTCCCGGACGAGCTGTCGACGGCGCAGGACTACCTGCTCGAGACGCTCGAGCTGCGGCGCGACGGAATCGCCGGGGTGGCCGACGCCATACCGCAGGCGCTCGCGGACCAGGAACGGCGCCAGAGCACGCAACGCGTCTCTCAGATGATGCGGGTCTTCTCTGCGAGCGACGTGATCTATTTCAGGCGCTACGTTCCCAACCTCACGAGCGCGCTCGAGGACGAGGACGTCAACGCCGACAACCCGGTTCAGAGCTCGTTCCTTCCGGACACCCAGTGGCTCGACCCGGCCTTCGTCGCCGACCAGGTGGCCGGCATCCGCAGCGGGGACGCCGGCGACCAGGCGGCGGCGCCGGGCCTGCACGGAAACGGCCTGGGGACCGTCACGCTGGGCGGCGTCGCTCTCATCCCGGGGGCCTCCGCCACCGTCCAGATTACGAACGATCTCGCCTTCGAGGTTCAGGTCGCAAACCAGGGCGAGAACACCGAAACGGACGTGACCGTGCGCGCGACGGTTGGGGAGGGAGGCGACGCAATCGAGCTGGAGGAGCAGCTCGACACGATCGCGGCGGGGGAGACCAAGGCGGTCGCGATCCCCCTCGACCAGCAGCCTCCCACGGGGCAGAACGTCCCGATCACGGTCGAGGTGGAGCCGGTGCCGGGCGAAGACATGACCGACAACAACTCCGGCGACTTTTCGGTGATCTTCACTCAGTAGTGCCGCAGCACCGCCGTCGATACCCTGAGCCGCCGTGGATGAGCTGAGCTCGACGGAGGGGATCGTCGCGCTCGCCGCGGCGGGCGCCGCGGCGCTTGCGCTCATCTGGCTGATCGTCGTGAGCGTGAAGCTGCGCCGGTTGCGAGCGGCGCAGCGCAGGGTGCTCGGCGCCGCGAATACCGACCTGGTTGGCCATGCCGCAACCCTTCAGGAGGCCTTTGTGCAGCTGCGCGACTGGGTGGAGGAGACCGCCTCCGGGCTCGACGAGCGCATGCGCGCGGCCGAGCACCGCATCGACGGCTGCGTCGCCTACACCTCACTCGTGCGCTACGACGCCTACGACGAGATGTCCGGGATGCAGTCGAGCAGCGTCGCCCTGCTGGATTCGCACCGCACCGGCGTCGTCGTCTCGTCGATCCTGCACCGCGACCAGGCGCGCGTTTACGTGAAGCCGGTGCGCGCGGGCGCCTCCGAGATCGAGCTCTCTCCGGAGGAACAGGAGGCGATCGAGACGGCCGTGACCGGCTCGCCCGCCGGCGCCTGATGCGGGTGGCCTATCTCGGTCCCGCGGGGACCTATAGCGAGGAGGCCCTGCGGGCGTCCGCCCCCAGCGGCGTCGAGGAGGTGCCGTACCCGACGATCCATGGGGCCGTCATGGCGGTGGAGCAGGGCGCCGTTGAGCGCGCGGTCGTCCCGATCGAGAACGCGCTGGAGGGGGCGGTGGCCATCACGCTCGACACTCTGGCCCTCGAGGCCACCGGGGTCCGCATCGCGGCCGAGGTGGTCCACCCCATCCATCACTGCGTCGTCGCCGCCGGCGAGCTCGAGCTGCACGAGGTCACCCGCATCGTCTCCCACCCGCAGGCCACGGCCCAATGTGAGCGCTTCCTGCGCCGGCGCCTGCCGCACGCGGAGCGCGTGATGTCCCCGTCGACGGCCGAGGCGGTGCTATCGATCCGGGGCGCGCGCGAGCCCGCCGTCGCGCTTGGCTCGCGGCTCGCCGCGCAGCTCTACGACTGCGTCGTTCTCGCCTACGACGTCGAGGACCATCCCGACAACGCCACCCGCTTCGTTTGGCTCGCGGCGGTCGACGCGGTCGGCGACCCGGGACCCGAGGCCAAGACCTCGATCGTGTTCTGGGGCGGCGGCGACCAGTCGCCGGGCTGGCTCGTGGACGTACTCCGCGAGTTCTCGGATCGCGGCGTGAACCTCACCCGCATCGAATCCCGCCCGCGCCGGGTTCGGCTCGGTCACTACATGTTCTTCGCCGACCTCGAGGGCGCCGCGACCCGGCCGCCGGTCAGCGAGGCGCTGGGGTCGCTTCGCGGCCGCGTCGAGGAGATTCGGATTCTCGGCTCGTACGGGTCTGTCGGCGGGGGTGCTGGCTACACTGGTCGCCACCATGGCGGTGCGGGTGGACCTGACCATCGCAGCCGAGGCGGGTGACTCGGAACCAGGCCCTGCCGCCGCGCTGCCCGGGGCCGGCCGGGTTGCGCAGCGGGGAGGTTCGTCCGGCCGAGTCCTCGTGCTGAACGCCTCATACGAGCCGATCAACGTCTGCACGGTCCGTCGCGCCGCCGTCCTGCTCCTGAAGAACCGCGCCGAGATCCTCGAGAAGGGTGATTGGCCGCTGCACGCCGAGTCGATCACGCTCTCGCGGCCCGTGGTAATCCGGCTGCTCGCCTACGTGCGCATCCCGCGCGACGCCCACCGCCGCAAGATCACCCGTCGCGCCGTGTTCGCGCGCGATCGCTGGACCTGCCAGTACTGCGGTCACGAGCGGGGCAGCCTGACCGTCGACCACGTCGTCCCCCGCTCCAAGGGCGGCGCATCGACCTGGGACAACATCGTGACCTGCTGCGCGCCGTGCAACCGGCGCAAGGGCGACCGCCTCCCGAGGCAGGTGAACATGCTTCCCGTGCGCACGCCGAGGGCGCCCAACCCCACCATCTTCATCCACGTGGCGACACCCAGCATCCCCGCTGCGTGGGAGCAGTACCTCGTGGCCGCGTAGTGGTGCCGCCGGCGGAGCCCGACGACCCCGCGGCGCCCGACCGGCGCAACGCGCCGGGAGACGCCGGCGGCGGCCCGGCGCCGGCCGACGGGGAGCAGAAGGACAAGCCGGGCGACGAGCCGGGCGGAGTGGAGGCCGCGGGCGAGAGTGCGGATGCCGGCGCGGAGACCCCCCAAGCGGAGGCCGGCGCAGGCGAGCGGGCGGCGACCGTCGACGACCTGCGGACCCTGAGGCGCTGGCTCCTGGTGGTCAGCGTGTGGGCGGTCGCGGCCACGGCAATCGCTGTGATCGCGCTGGTGGTCGCGAATCGCTTCGACGAGGACGAGCTGAACACCCGCACGGCCGACCAGATTCGTGACGTGCAGCGAAGCCTCGAAAACCGAATCGACGACCTCGAGTCGCGCATCGGCGAGCTGCCCACCGAGGAGGACATCTCGGATCTCGACAACCGTCTAGGAGAGGTCGAGGACCGCGTCGGCACGACGTCCGACCGGCTCGACCGTCTGGGCGCCCGGCTCGACGACCTCGACCAGCGAGTCGAGGAACTCGAGCAGACCGAGACCACCACCACTCAGACCCAAACCGAGACGGAGACGAATCCCTAGCGGCGTCCCGCGAAAAGTGAGGGGCGCCCTCGCGGACGCCCCTCGTCGAGTTTGCTGAACGTTGTCGGCGGCACCTCAGGCGACCGGAGGGACCATTCCCGGCCAGGGCCAATCCGACGGTGTCTCGGGTGGACTCCGCTTGACGGGGTCCAGCTCCGGTCTAGCGGCCGGACACCTCCAGGGTCCCAAGAAATCTGTCAGTCAAGCTCGGACCACCTCCTTTCCCTGGTACCGCTCAGTAAAGCAAACCGGGAGGCGGTATCGAAGCCGCCTACGTCGGAGCGCCGCCGTCGCCGTCCGCGGACAGGTCCCCCTGGACCTGCGCAGCGGTGTCGGTTGAGGCCTCCATCACGAGGGCCACGGCGCTGACGCGATCGTCCTCGCGCAGGTTCATCACCCGCACTCCCTGGGCCGGTCGGCCCTGCTTCGAGATGCCCCTGACGGCGGTTCGCTGGACCATGCCGTTCTGCGAGATGAACACCAGGTCGTGGTGCTCGCGGACGATCAGCGCGCCGGCGAGGGCGCCCTTGCGCTCGGTCAGACCGATCGTCTTGACGCCCATCGTGCCGCGGCCCTTCACGGGGTACTCCTCGATCGCGGTGCGCTTGCCGAAGCCGCCGTCGGTGATCACGAGCAGCTCGGTGTCGGGTCGGACCACGTCCATGGCGAGCACGCGGTTGTCGCCGCGGTCGACGTTCATCCCCTTGACGCCGGCCGTGTCCCGACCCATTGGACGCACCTGGTCCTCGTTGAACCGCGCCGCCTGCCCGGAGCGGGAGACGATGATGATGTCGTCCTGACCGCTCGTTCGGCGTACGGCCACGAGCTCGTCGTCCTCGCGGATACTGATCGCGATGATGCCGTCGGCCTTGATCGGGGTGTTGTAGGCACCGAACTCGGTCTTCTTGATCTGGCCCTTCCGCGTCGCGAAGACGAGGTACCGGCCCTCGTTGAACTCGCGCGTCGCCTGGACCGCCTGAACGCGCTCGCCCTCGCGCAGCGGCAGGATGTTCACCAGCGCCCGGCCCTTGGCGGTACGCGAGGCCTCGGGCAGCTCATAGACCTTCTGGCGGTAGACCTTCCCGCGGTTGGTGAAGAACAGGAGGTAGTCGTGAGTCGAGCACACGAAGAGGTGCTCGATGTAGTCCTCGTCCTTCATGTCCATCCCCATCACCCCGACGCCGCCGCGCTTCTGCTGCCGGTACGTGGCAAGCGGGAGCGACTTGATGTAGCCCGAGTGAGTGATTGCGATGACCATCTGCTGGTCGGCGATCAGGTCCTCGATGTCGATCTCGTCCTCGGAGTGGGTGATCTCGGTGCGCCGCTCGTCGCCGTAGCGCTCCTTGATCTCGAGGAGCTCCTCCTTGATCAGGCCCATGACCCGCGCCTCGTCGCCGAGGATCTCCCGCAGCTCCTTGATTCGCTCGAGCACGTCGGCGTGCTCCTGCCTGATCTCGTTCGTCTGGAGAGCCGTCAGGCGCTGCAGGCGAAGGTCGAGGATCGCCTGCGCCTGTACGCGGGACAGCTCGAAGCGCCCCATCAGCCCGTCGCGCGCCGTATCGGGATCGCGCGACCCTCGTATCAGCTCGATGACCTCGTCGATGTTCGCGATCGCGACGAGCAGGCCCTCGAGGATGTGGAGCCGCGCCTCCTTCTCGCGCAGCTCGTACTTGGTGCGCCGGACGACGACGTCGCGCTGATGGTCGACGTAGTTCTTGACGATCGGCAGCAGGCCGAGCGTGCGCGGCACGCCGTCGACCAGGGCCACCATGTTCACGCCGAAGGTCGTCTGAAGCGGAGTGTGCTTGTACAGCTTGTTGAGCACGACCTTCGGGATGGCGTCGCGCTTCAGCTCGATCACGAGGCGGATTCCCGTGCGGTCGGACTCGTCGCGCAGGTCCGAGATCTCCTTGAGTCGCCCGTTTTGGACCTGCTCCGCGATCTTCTTGATCAGGCCGCTCTCGTCGCCCCGTCCGTCGCCCTTCGCGACCTGATAGGGCATCTCGGTGACGATGATCGCCTCCTTGCCCTGGCGCAGCGGCTCGATGTGCGCTCGCCCGCGAATCACCACCCGCCCGCGGCCGGTCTCGTAGGCCTCGCGGATACCACCGCGCCCGACGATGATCCCGCCGGTCGGGAAGTCGGGTCCCTTGACGTGCTTCATCAGGCCCTTGACGTCGACGTCGGGGTCGTCGATGTAGGCGACCGCGGCGTCGATCGCCTCGCCCAGATTGTGCGGCGGAATGTTGGTGGCCATCCCGACCGCGATTCCGGACGACCCATTGACGAGCAGATTCGGGAAGCGCGATGGGAGCACGAGCGGCTCCTGGCGCGATTCGTCGTAGTTCGGCCCGAACTCGACGGTATCCGCGTCGATGTCGCGCAGCATCTCGGTCGCGAGGCGCGCGAGACGCGCCTCGCTGTACCTCATCGCCGCGGGCGGATCGTTGTCGATCGACCCGAAGTTGCCCTGCGGATCGATGAGCGGATAGCGCATCGCGAAGTCCTGGCCGAGGCGCACCAGCGCGTCGTAGATCGCGGCGTCGCCGTGAGGATGGAACTGGCCCATCACGTCGCCAACCACGCGCGAGGACTTGCGGAACGGCCGGTTCGGCTGAAGACCGGCCTCGTGCATCGAGAACAGGACGCGCCGGTGGACCGGCTTGAGGCCGTCGCGCACGTCCGGCAGAGCCCGGCCCACGATCACGCTCATGGCGTAATCGAGATACGAGGAGCGCATCTCCTCCTCGAGGCCGCGTGGCTCGATGTTCCCGCCTGTCAGCTGATCGATGCTCATGGTCAGACGTCCAGGTTGGTCACTTCACGCGCGTGGCTCTCGATGAACTCGCGCCGCGGCTCGACGCTGTCTCCCATCAGCATCGAGAAGATCTGGTCGACGGCGCTCGCATCGTCGATCGTCACCTGCTGAAGAGTGCGCCGCTCGGGGTCCATCGTCGTGTCATAGAGCTGGTCGTAGTTCATCTCGCCCAGGCCCTTGAAGCGCTGTAGCGGCACGCCGTCGCGAGCGACCTCCAGCACCTTGCGGCGGAGCTCCTCGAACGACAGCGCTCGTGCGTCTCGCTTGCCGAGCACGACGTCGAAGGGCGGCGTGCCGGCGAGATCCTCGAGCTCCTTGTGGACCTTCACGAACCGCGCATATTCGGGCTTGGCGAACATCGCTCGGCGAAGCCGGTACGTCGCCGCGGTGCCGGTCTTGCGCTCGACGACCCGCGCGACGATCTCCATCGGGTCCGCCGACACCAGCTCGGTCTCGTGCGGCTCGCCTTCGGGGTCGTCCCCCTGCAACAGCGCGATGACCCCCTCGGGGTCCGTCAGCCCCGCGTCGAGGATCGCCGACTCCTCCAGGAACGTGATCGGATCGTGGCCGAACTCCGCCCGCAGTGCGGACGCCCAACCCTCGTACTGCTTCAGTAGCCGGCCGTACTTCTGCCACCGCGGGTGGGTCAGCGCGAAGCGCCTGCCGACTCGATCCGAGACCTCCATCTTCTCGAGCTTGTCGCGGAGCAGGACCTCCTCGAGCTCGGATTCCTTCTCGATGTAGACGTCCTTCTTGCCCGCCTTGACCTTGTAGAGCGGCGGCTTGGCAATGTAGACGTAGCCCGCGTCGATCAGCTCCGGCATCTCGCGGTAGAGGAAGGTGAGCACCAGCGTCCTGATGTGCGCCCCGTCGACGTCGGCGTCGGTCATCACCACCACCTTGTGGTAGCGCGCCTTCGAGAGGTCGAACTCCTCGCGGATCCCGGTGCCGATT
Organism: uncultured Thermoleophilaceae bacterium; assembly: GCA_963812915.1. Classification (GTDB taxonomy): domain Bacteria; phylum Actinomycetota; class Thermoleophilia; order Solirubrobacterales; family Thermoleophilaceae; genus JACVRW01. The sequence continues at coordinate 106,872 of CAWEXB010000002.1, forward strand.
GCCGTGATCAGGGCGCGGATCTCCTTGTTCGAGAGCACCTTGTCGATGCGGTTCTTCTCGACGTTGATGATCTTCCCGCGCAGCGGCAGGATGGCCTGGGTGTTGCGATCGCGGCCCTGCTTCGCCGAGCCGCCGGCGGAATCGCCCTCGACGATGAAGAGCTCCGCAAGAGCCGGGTCGCGTACCGAGCAGTCGGCGAGCTTGCCCGGCAGCGTCGAGTTCTCGAGCGCCGACTTGCGCCGCGTCAGGTCCCGGGCCTTGCGCGCCGCCTCGCGGGCACGGGCGGCATCCACGGTCTTCCGGACGATCCGGTTGGCGTCGGTCGGGTTCTCCTCGAGAAACTCCGCCAGGCCCCTATGGACGGCCGCCTGAACGAAGCCCTCCACCGGCGGGTTGCCGAGCTTCGTCTTCGTCTGGCCCTCGAACTGAGGGTCGCGGATCTTCACCGAGATGATCGCGGTGAGTCCCTCGCGCACGTCCTCGCCCTGGAGGTTTGGATCCTTCTCCTTCAGCTCGCCCTTCCCGCGCGCATAGTTGTTCACCGTGCGCGTCAGCGCCGAGCGGAAGCCGGACAAGTGGGTGCCACCCTCGTGCGTGTTGATGTTGTTGGCGAAGGAGAGAAGCGCCTCCTGGTAGGAGTTGTTCCACTGGAGGGCGATCTCGACCTCACCGATGTCGCTGGAGTCCTCGACGTAGACGATCTTCGAGTGAAGCGGCTCGCGCGTGCCCTGCCCGTGCAGGTACTTGACGAAGTCGACGATGCCGCCGTCGTACTGGAAGCTGGTCTCGAAGCGCTCGCCGCGCTCGTCGCGGAAGTCGATCTTCAGGCCCTTCGTGAGAAAGGCCATCTCGCGGAAGCGCTGCTCGAGGACCGTGCGGTCGTACTCGATCGTCTCGAAGATCTCGAGGTCGGGCAGGAAGCTGATGCTCGTTCCGCGGCGATCGGTCTTCGAGCCCCTCTCGAGCTCCCCGACCGGCACCCCACGCTCGTACGTCTGAGTCCACTCGTATCCGTCGCGCCAGACCGACAGCTGTAGGGACTCGGAGAGTGCGTTGACGACTGACACGCCCACGCCGTGGAGACCACCCGAGACCTTGTAGCCGCCACCGTCGCCGAACTTGCCGCCCGCATGCAGCACCGTCAGCACGACCTCGGCGGCCGGGCGACCCTCCTTCTCCATCGTGTCGACGGGGATACCGCGGCCGTTGTCGGTAACCGTGACGCCGTTGTCGGGGTGGATGACGATCTCGACGTGGTCGGCCTCGCCCGCCAGCGCCTCGTCGACGGAGTTGTCGACCACCTCGTAGATCAGGTGATGGAGCCCGCGGGCGCCGGTGGAGCCGATGTACATGCCCGGGCGCTTGCGGACGGCCTCGAGGCCCTCCAGGACGGTGATGTCCTGTGCGTCATAGCTGGCGTTGCCGGGCTGCCCGTCGCGAGCGCCCTGGCCTGCATCTCCGCCTCGACCCGCCGCGCTACCGGCCTTCTCTCCGGCCGGCTCCTCCTTCCTCGGGACCCCGTCCGCCCTGCCCTTCTGCTCGCCGTTATCGGACTTCCTCGCCAAACGTTTCCTTCCTTAGGGCGGCCGCTCTCCGCGGCCGCTCGCACCATGAGAAACCCCGACGCCGCGCCGCCTGAAGCACGGGCCGGGGCGGTACTTGAGACCGCCGTCAATGGTAGCAGGCTACCCCCCCGCTCGGACGTTGTGGAGTGTTACAAAATACCCGCAAATCCCGCAAAAACAGTACCGTGCGGCGCCGCGGAGACCGGCACCGTCAGGAACGGTTCGGCCCTGAACCGATCACGAACCGCAGCCTGGTCACCCGAGCTGCGTGATCGACACCCGCGCGAGCGTTGAGACGCGCAACCAGATCGGGCGCGAGCAGCTCCAGCTCCGCGGCCCAGACCGCGGACTCACAGGCTACCGTCACGATCCCGTCTCGCTCGGCCACCGGCGCCGCGGAAGCCGCCAGCGAACTGCCCGCTATCTCGGGCCACGCCGCCTGAACCTCGGCGAGGAGGGTCGCCGGGGCGGCGGCGCGGACGACCTGCTCCAGCACGGCCGAGAGGGGGCGCGGACCCAGTCGCCTCACGATGGTCCCGACCCGGTCAAGCCGGGAGCCCCAAAGCGGGGACACTGCATCCCCAGGCCGGTCACGCCGCGACCGCCCTCGGGCCACCCACGATCGCGCCGTTCTCCACCCGGACCAGTTCGCCGCCGGCGAGCGCCGTACCCGGCACGTGCTCGGCCTCGGTCGCCGTGACGATCGCCTGCCCACCCTCCCGGAGCAGCTCGGCCAACAGCTCGCGTCGCTCCCGATCGAGCTCGGACATGACGTCGTCGAGCAGCATCACCGGGGGCCGGTCGCGGCGCTCGGCCAGAAGTCTGCGCTCCGCGAAGAGCAGCGCCAGCAGCGCCATCCGCTGCTGGCCCTGCGAGCCGTAAGCGCGGAGCGAGTTGCCGTCCAGAAGGAGCGACACCTCGTCGCGATGGGGACCGTGGCCGGTGAAGCCGCGGTCGAGGTCGGCTTCCCGTCTCTCGAGGAGCTCCGCCGCCAGGCCGCGGGCATCGGTCGCCTCGGAGCGCGGGCGGTAGCGGAGCTCCGCGCGTCCGGACAAGCCGAGTCGCTCCGCGAGGAGCCCGAAGGGTCCCCGCAGTCCGTCCACCACTTCGCGGCGATCCTCCATCAGCTGAATGCCATACCGAGCGAGCTCGGCATCCCAGGCGTCGAGCGCATCCGGCCTCACCAGCCGGTTCCTGATGCGCGCGATCAGCGCGTTGCGCTGGGCGAGCGCCTTCGAATACGCCGCACGGGCCTCCCCGCGGGCGGGCCACAGCGCGGCCACCACGCGGTCGAGGTGCGCGCGACGGCCGGCGGGCGCCCCCTTCACCAGCTCCAAGCGCTCCGGCAGGAACACGCTCATGAGTGGCCGAGCCTCGACGCCCACGAGGCTGTCCACGGGAGCGCCGTCCACCCGCAAGCGCTTCGGCTCCCCAGGCTCGAACCCCACCTCGATGCGGTGGTCGCTCTCTTCGTCGGCGCTGTCGAGGACGACCCGCGTCACCCCGGCGCCGCGGCGCACCAGCTCACGGTCGGTCGCGGTCCGCGGCGAGCGGCCGGTGCAACCAAAGTAGATGGCCTCGAGCAGGTTGCTCTTCCCGGCGCCGTTGGCGCCGGCTACCACGGTCAGCTCCGGACCCAGCTGGACCTCGCCCTCTGCGTAGTTGCGGAAGTCCGTGACCCCGAGGCGCGTCACCCTGAGCGGGGTTCGCCCCATCCCATCTCCTCACACGTTCAGGCGAATCGGCATCACGAGGTACAGGAAGCCGGGGCCGTCGTCCCCCGACTCAATCAACCCGGGCCGCAGCGGGCTGATCAGCTTCAGCACGAGTTCCTCCGATTCTGCGCTCTCGAGGCCGTCGCGGAAGAACTCGGGGTTGAAACCGATCTCGAGCGGCTCGCCGCTGAACGGCACGGGCAGGGACTCGTTCGCCTCGCCCACGTCAGGCGTCTGTGCCGATACGTCCAGGGTGCCTTCCGAGAAGCGCAGCCGGAGCGGAGCGTTCTTCTGCGCCAGCAGCCCGACACGGCGCACGACCTCGAGCAGCTCGTCGCGCCTGACCCGCAGCTCGTGCTCGTACGATTCGGGGAGCAGCTGCTGGTAGTTCGGGAAGCGGCCCTCTACGAGGCGTGACGACAACACCACGTCGTCGACCGTGAACACGACCTGGTTCTCGAGCGACGCCACGCCAATGCTGTCCGCGTCGCTGCTGCTCGCGATACGGCCGAGCTCTTGAAGGGTCCGAGCGGGAACGTTCGCCTCCAGCGACCCGCCGAGCTCTGAGTCGAGCAGCGTCTCCTTGACGCTCAGGCGGTAAGAGTCCGTCGCGACCATTCGCAGGTCGCGTTCGCTCGCGGTCACGAGAACGCCGGTGAGGTGGGGACGCGTCTCGTCGCGTGAGGCCGCCCGAGCCACTCGGAAGATGGTGTCGACGAACGCGTCCGCGGGCACCGTGAGCGCACCCTCATCGGGCGCCTCCGGCAGCCTGGGAAAGTCCTCGGGTGGCAGCGTACGAAGGTGGAACCGCGCGGAGCCACTGACGAGCTCCACATCCTGCTGCGCGCTGCGGTACTCGAGTGTCAACTCGTCCTGTGGAAGCGACCGGACTACGTCCAGAAGCAGACGCCCGGGAACGACAGCTACGCCCGGCGAAGTCTCGCTCACCTCGAGTCCGACGCGCAGTCCGAGCTCCATGTCGGTCGCTTGAAGCTCCGCTCGTCCATCCTCGACACGAAGGAGAACGCCGGAGAGCGTTTGAATCGCACTTCGGGCGGAAGCGCCGCGCACGGCTATGCCGAGGCGGCTGAGGAACGTTTCACGGGAAACGGTGAGCTTCAACTGGTGCTGCCTATCTGAGATCGTTGTTGTAGGGGCTGTGGAGGAGTTGATATCTCGGGTTGGCTCTGCTGTGGAGCCGGATTCATGTTGTGGGGAAGTTGTTGATTCTGTCATTCGTCTCGGCGGTCAGCCGGCGCCTCGAGCTGCCTCAGGAGGTTGTCTACCGCTGCGTCGACAGCGGGGTCGGTTCGGATGGTGGTCCGGATGCGGTTCACCGCATGGAGCACCGTTGTGTGGTTCCGGCCTCCGATTTGCCTGCCGATCTCGGGAAGGCTGTGCGAGGTGAGCTCTCGGGAGAGGTACATCGCGACCTGCCGGGCCATTGCCACGCCCGGCCTTCGGTCGCGCGCGAGAAGCGCCTCCGTATCGATCCGGAACTCTTCTGCCGTCGCCTCGACGATCTTCGCGACGGTGATCCTTTGATGAGGACCGGCCCCGAGACGATCCAAGGACGTGTCGTGCCAGCTCCGGCGTCGGGGCCTCGCCCTTGAGTGACGCATATGCAACCACGCGAATGAGCGCGCCCTCGAGAGCTCGAACGCTGCTCGTAACTCGCATGGCTATCTCGTCCAGCACGTCCTTCGGTATGTCGACGCCGTCCAGCTGAACCCGAGCCGCGAGGATCGCCCGGCGGACGGCGACGTCGGGCGCGTCCAGTTCCACCACCAAGCCCGACCGAAAACGCTCCGTCAGTCGCGTCTCCACGTCGGGCAGCTCCTGGGGACCACGGTCCGAGGTCATAACGAGCTGGCGGCCGGCGTCGAGCAGGACGTTGAAGGTGTGGAAGAACTCCTCGCGCGTCTTGGTACGCCCCGCGAGGAACTGCATGTCGTCGATCAGGACGACGTCGGCGCGGCGGAAGCTCTGCTTGAAACCGGCGGTACGCCGATCCCTGAGCGCCTCGACGAACTCGCTCGTGAACTCCTCGATCGTTGCATAGCGCACCTGCATGCCGACCCCAAAGCGACCGATGTAGTCGCCTATGGCGTGGAGCAGGTGGGTCTTGCCGACGCCCGGCGGACCATGGAGAAAAAGTGGGTTGTAGGCCTGGGACGGCAGCTCGGCGACCGCCAGCGCGGCGGCGTGGGCGAAGCGGTTACCGGCGCCGATCACGAACTGCTCGAAGGTGTACTTGGGGTTCAGCCCGGCATGAATCGCCGGCGCCGTCTGGCGAGCCCCATCCGTGCCCTCGTCCTCGGCCGGGTGCCACGCGCTGTCCACGACCTCCACCACGGCGCGGCCGTCGAAGCACGCTGCGGCGGCTCGTCGAAGCAGCGGCAGGTAGCGCTCGGAGACGGAGGTGCGGATGTGGCTTGGAGCACGGATGTAGAGGGTGCGTCCGCGTACGGCCGCGAGCTCGAGCGGCTCGAGCCAGATGTGGAACTTGAAGTCCGGTGTCTCCCGGCGGAGCTCGCCGCGGATGTCGTCCCAGAGCTGGTCAAGCTGTGCCGGCACAGACGGTCGCGACCCTCCTGGGGCCGTGGGTGGAGACAAGTGCGAGAAGGAGGACCCGCGGAAGATACGCCCGCCGGCCTCGGCCCGATCGAGAATACACCCGGGCCTGTGGCGCGCGAAACAGCCTCCCGACGGCAGGTCGCAAAACGCGCGAAAAGTCTCGGAGGGGTTGTGAACGGGGAAGTCGACAGGGAGTCGCCCGCCGATCTTGTACCCTGGCTTGGGTGCGGCCTTGCCTCTTCCGCCCGCGCCAACGCGACCTATGAAGCGCACCTATCAGCCCAAGAAACGCAAGCGCGCACGCACCCACGGGTTTCGGGCGCGCATGCGCACGCGGGGTGGCCGCAAGGTGCTCAAGCGCCGCCGGGACAAGGGCCGCAAGCGGCTTACGCCGTAGTGGCATCCCGGGCGCGGACCTACAGGAGGCACGACTAGCTCGATGGCCGATCGTGCACGTCGCAAGCGCCGCCGGCTGTCGCGCAGCGGCGATTTCGAGCGGGTGTACCGCGAAGGTCGATCGCACGCGAGTCGTCACCTGGTTGTCTATGCGTTTCCGCGCGGCGACGGGGACGGGGAGCCACGGCTCGGCGTGTCCGTCGGGCGCAAGCTGGGCGGCGCGGTAGAGCGCAACCGCATCAAGCGGCTGTTGCGGGAGGCCTTCTGGGCGACCGCCGATGGGCTCGAGGAGGGACACGATTTCGTGATCGTCGCTCGGCCGGCGGCTGGGGATCTTGCCCGCCAGGGCGGTGAGCGGGCGCTCGAGGACGCGCTCGCGAGCGTACTCTCCGAGGCCGGGCTCGCGCGCGGGGGAGAGAAACGGTGATGTGGCTGCGGCGAATAGCCACCGCACCGGTGCGCTTCTACCAGCGCGCGATCTCGCCGGGCCTGCCCGCGCGCTGCAAGTACTATCCCTCGTGCTCCGAGTACGCCGTCCAGGCCGTGAGGACCTACGGCATACTCCGGGGGATCGTCCTGGCCGCGTGGCGCCTCCTTCGCTGCAATCCGTGGAGCCACGGCGGCGTCGACTTCGTCGAGGACCAGAAGCTGTTCCGTTCCCGCCCGCGGCCCGAACCCCAGGCCTAGCCGATGTTCATCGCCAACGTCCTACAGCCGCTGATCGACGCCTGCGAGGCCGTCCTCACGTTCTGGCACGACCTGATCGGGGACTTTCCGAACTCCTGGGGCTGGTCGATCATCCTGCTGACCTTCACGGTCCGCATCCTGATCCTCCCGCTCACCTTCAAGGGCGTGAAGGCGATGCAGCGCCTGCAGACGCTCCAGCCCGAGATCAAGCGGATTCAGCAGCGCTACAAGGACGACAAGCAGCGATTGAACCAAGAGGTCATGGCCTTCTATCAGCGCGAGAAGGTCAACCCGCTCGGCTCCTGCATGCCCCTGGTCCTGCAGATCCCCTTCTTCATCGCGCTCTTCTACCTGCTCCGCTCGGACTCGTTCAAGGAGGACATCGCCGGCAACCCCGGCTTCTACGCCATCGACAACCTGGCGGAGAAGGTCACGGGCGACCCGGTCCTGCTCGGAGTGCTGATCGTGCTCTACGTTGGCACGCAGCTCGCCGCGACCGCGGTCACCGCCATCAGCGCGGACCCGATGCAGCGCCGGATCATGCTCGCGCTGCCATTCGTCTTCGTGGTCTTCATCATCAACTTCGAGGCGGGGCTGATCGTCTACTGGATCACGACGAACGTCTGGACGATCGGGCAGCAGTTGCTCGTCAGGAAGCTCTACCCGAAGCCTCCCCCGCGCGACTTCGAGGCAGAGGCGGCGGCCGAGGCGCGCAAGCCTGCCCGCGGGAAGCCGGTGGAGGAGGAAGTCGTCGGCGACGGCGCACGCGAGAAGCCGAAGGCAGCGGTCGGCGGCGGCAACGGCGGCCCCCGGAAGGCGCCGCCGCCTCGGTCGCCGCGCAAGAAGAAGAAGCGCTCTGGGCGCCGCCGTTGAGCACGAGCGATATGTCCGTGAGCGAGGAGCCGCGACCGGAGGACATGGTGGCCGAAGCCGAGGGCGACAGCCTGGGCGAGGCGAAGTGGGAGGCGATGAAGGCGCTGGAGCCGCGCTTTCCCGGCATCACGGCCGACTGTGTCCGTTTCGAGGTTGCGGAGGAGCCGGGCCCCGAGCGGCCGGCGCGGGTGCGGGCGAGCGTCGAGCTCGAAGCCTGGCGGGCGGCCGCCGAGACGATTCCAGAGGAGCCCGCGGAGAGGGTTCGGTCGGTGGTGGGCCGCGTGGTACAGGCACTCGGCCTGCGCGCCACGGTCGACATCGACGAGAACGACGAGGAGATCAGGGCCACCGTGAATGGCGACGAGCTGGGGCTTCTCATCGGGAAGCACGGCGCGACGATCGACGCCCTCCAGCACCTCGCCTTCCGCGCCGCCTTCCGCGGGATGGATGAGCGCAAGCAGGTCACCGTCGACGCGGCGGGTTATCGCGACCGCCGCGAGGCGGCTCTCCACCGGATGGCCGACCGCGCCGTGGCCGAGGCTCTGCGGTATGACCGCGCCGTCGAGCTGGAGCCGATGCGGGCCGCGGAGCGCAAGATCGTCCATCTCTATCTGCGCGAGCGGACCGACGTGGAGACGCACAGCGAAGGCGACGAACCCGATCGCCGCCTGGTAGTGAGCCCGCTGCGCGGCTACCGGCGTCGCTGAGCGTTTCACGCGAAACGCTGACCGCCCTCACGGCGCGCTACTCGCTGCCGGCCGCGGCCGCCGGCCAGCTCACGCGGCTGCTGGACGCCCTGGCGGCCGAGCCCGATCCGCATACCTCCGTCAGCGATCCGGCGGCCGCCCTCGACGCCCACGTGGCGGACAGCCTGAGCGGCCTGGAGGTCGAGGCCGTCCGCGCGGCGGCTCGGATCGCCGACCTCGGCGCGGGGGCGGGCTTCCCCGGCCTCGCGCTGGCGATCGCGCTTCCCGCCGCCCGCGTCGACCTGATCGAGGCGGCCCGCCGCAAGGCGGCGGTGATCGATCGTCTGCAACAGGCGGCGCGGATCGACAACGCGCGGAGCGTGGTGACGCGGGCCGAGGACTGGGCCCGAACGCCACCGGCCCTTGGGGGCGGGCGCGAGGCCTACGACGCCGTTGCGGCGCGGGCCGTGGCGCCCCTGCCCGTTTTGGTGGAGTACGCGGCGCCGCTGTTGCGGTTTTCGGGCGTTCTCGTCGCCTGGAAGGGAGCGCGGGACCCGGCGGAGGAGGGGCTGGGCAAAGGGGCTGCGGACGAGGTGGGCTTGGCTCTCGAGGACGTACTCCGAGTCGAGCCGTTCGAGGGCGCCCGCAACCGCCACCTGCACGTGTACCGGAAGGTGGCGCCCACGCTCGAGCGCTTCCCACGGCGGCCGGGGATGGCGGCAAAGCGGCCCCTCGGCGACTGACGGGGTTCACCTGCCGTGCGCGTTTGAAGGACTCCGCAGTTCGGGGCCGAACAGTCCGAACGAGTGGTCTTCCGACCGAACCGCGCCGTACGTTGAGGTCCCGATGGGCACCGTCCTCGCAATAGCGAACCAAAAGGGTGGCGTCGGCAAGACCACCACCGCGGTCAACCTCGGCGCGAGCATCGCCGACGCCGGCTATCCGATCCTTCTCGTCGACCTCGATCCTCAGTGCAACGCCACCGTCGCGCTCGGAATGCCCAAGGACCACAGCCCGAACGTCTACGACTGCGTGTCCGGGGACCGAGCCATCACCGAGCTCGCCATTCCGACCGGCATCGAGCACCTCGAGGTCGTCCCGTCAACGCCCGAACTCGCCGGTGCGAACGTCGAGCTTCCGCGGATCGCCGGCTCGGAGACGATTCTGCGCGAGCGGCTAGGCGACGTCAGGGAGCGCTACCTCTTCGCGGTGCTCGACTGCCCCCCGTCGCTCGGCCCCCTCACCGTCAACGCGCTCGTTGCCGCCGACAAGGTGATCGTCCCGGTCCAGACCGAGTACTTCGCGCTCGAGGGCCTCGCCCAGCTGCTGGACACCTTGTCGCTCATCCAGCGCGAGCTGAATCCACGCCTCACGGTGGCGGGGATGATCCTCACGATGCACGACGGGCGCACTCGGCTCGCGCGCGACGTGGAGCGCGAGGTGCGCGAGCATTTCCCCGAGCTCGTCTTCGACACCGTCGTCCCTCGCAACGTGCGTCTCGGGGAGGCCCCCAGCTTCGGCCTTCCGGTGCTGCGCCACGCCCCGCAGAGCGCAGGCTCGGCCGCGTACCTCAAGCTCGCCCGCGAGGTGGCCGCTCGTGGCTGAGGAGCGGCGCGGGATGGGGCGCGGCCTGTCCGCCATCCTGCCCCGCGGACACGCGGGCGGGGACGGCCTGCGGGAGGTGCCCGTCGAGCTCGTCGGACCCAACCCACGCCAGCCGCGGCGGAGCTTCGACGAGCGCGGCCTCGCCGAGCTGGCGGACTCGATCCGCGCGCGCGGCCTGCTCCAGCCGATCGTGGTGCGCGCGCTTCCGGGCGGACGCTACGAGCTCCTGGCGGGTGAGCGCCGGCTGCGTGCCGCGCGGATCGCCGAGCTCGAGTCGGTCCCCGCCCTGGTGCGCGAGGCCGACGAGCGGGATCAGCTCGACATCGCGCTCACCGAGAACATGGCGCGCGAGGACCTCAACCCGATCGATGAGGCGCGCGCCTGCGCCACGCTGGTCGAGGATCTTGGCCTCACCAAGGAGGAGCTGGGGAGGCGCGTGGGCCGCAGCCGCGTTGCGATCTCCAATCTGATCCGCCTGCTCGACCTTCCCGAGGAGACGCTCGAGCTGATCGAGCGCGGCGATCTGAGCGAGGGGCACGGCCGCGCGATCCTGCTCTGCAAGGACCACGCCACCCGTCGCGACCTCGGCCTCGAGGCGCGCGACGGCGCGTGGTCGGTGCGCGAGACGGAGCGTCGCGCTCGCGAGGGCGAGGGTGGCCAGGACAAGACGTCGCGGCACGGGTCGCCGCGGCCCGGGGCCGTCCTCCACCCCGACCTCGAGGAGGCGTTGGCGGCGGCCGAGGACGCCCTCTCGGCGGTCCTCGGGCGCGAGGTCAGGGTGCGCGCGCGAGGCGGCGGCTTTCGGGCCGAGTTCGCTCTCGACACCCCGGCGGAAGGGGTCCGGCTCGCCGAGCGGCTCCTCCGCGAGGGCGCCCCGGGCCCGCCGGTACAATCGCCGCGGAGGGCGATTAGCTCAGTCGGTTAGAGCGCGTCTCTGATAAGGACGAGGTCCCTGGTTCGAGTCCAGGATCGCCCATAGCCGCAAGCATCCGGCTTGGCCGGGTGCGCGCGGACACGGTCAACAGGCGAGTGCCGGAGCCCCGCCGATGCGGGGCTCCTTTCAGTCTGGGATCCGGATCCAAGCTCACTTTCGCAGCATTTCCCGCCGCCTCTAGACTGTCGAGAACCCATGCAGGAAATGGTGATCTACGGGGTCAGCTTCGACATGGTCGGCAAGCAGCCGATCGTGTTGCTGAAGACCCGGGAGGGGAACAAGTTCCTCCCGATCTGGATCGGCCATCCGGAGGCGGCGGCGATCCTGATGAAGCTGCAGGGAGCCAACACGCCGCGCCCGATGACCCACGACCTGATCAGCGAGATGCTCTCCGAGCTGGACGTGTCCTGTACGCGGGTGGCGGTGACCGAGCTGCGCGAGAACACCTTCTACGCCGAGGTGACCCTGCAGCTGAACGGCCGCGAGATCCCGATCGACTCCCGCCCCTCGGACGCGCTCGCACTTGCAGTGCGCACGGGCGCGCCGATCTTCGCGGCGGAGGACGTGATCACCGAGTCCGCGATCGAGTTCGAGCACGAGGTCGAGGACACCGAGGAAGTCGTCGAGAAGTTCAAGGACTTCCTCGACAACGTCACGCCCGAGGACTTCGCGAGCGGCGAGGACCAGTAGGCGTCGCCTGCCGCTCCCGCCCCCCGCCGAGGCTCAGGCGGGCGCGCGCTCGAGGGCGAGCTCGAGGATCCGGCCGACCAGCTCGTCGAATGAGACGCCGGCCGCCTCGGCCGCCTGGGGCAGCAGGCTGGTCTCGGTGAGGCCCGGGATCGGGTTCGCCTCGAGCACGCTGAGGGCGCCGACGGCGTCGAGCATCAGATCGACCCGGGCGAACGCCGAGCAGCCGAGCAGCCGGTAGGTCCGAACGGCGAGCTCCTGCGCCCGCTCGGTCAGTCCGTCGGGCAGGTCGGCGGGGCACACGAAGTCCGTGCGACCGATCTCGTAGCGGGCCTCGAAGTCGTAGAACTCTTCCTCTCGCGGCACCGCCTCGACCACCGGGAGCGGCTCGTCGTCCAGGATCGACACCGCGAGGTCGCGCCCGTCGATGTGGCGCTCCAGCAGCACGCGGGAGTCGTAGGAGAAGGCGGCCACCAGCGCAGCGGGCACGTCCGCGGCGCTGCGCGCGAACTTGATCCCGAGCGCCGACCCCTGGCTCGAGGGCTTCACCACGATCGGGAAGTCGAGGCGTTCCTCGATCGCCGGCAACGCCTCCGCGGCTCCCAGCTCGCGGAAGGCGGTCTCGTTGAAGGCGAAGAACTCGGGCGTGGGGATGCCCGCCTCCACCATCAGGTGCTTGGCGAGAACCTTGTCCGTGGCGCGCGTGCAGGCCAGCACGCCGGATCCCGTGTAGGGAATGTCGAGGATCTCGAGCAGTTCCTGCACGGTGCCGTCCTCGCCGTCGCGCCCGTGCATCGCGATGAAGGCGACGTCGGGCGCCGTTTCCCGGAGCCGGCGAATCAGGTCGAGCGCCACGTCGATCGCGAAGACCTCGTGGTCGAGCCGCTTGAGGGCGTCCTCCACGCGAGCGCCGGAGCGCAGCGAGACCTGGCGCTCGAGCGAGCGTCCACCCTTGAGGACCGCCACCCGAGTCATCGTCCCGTGGAGCGCCGGTCGCGCTGTTCCCGCGTAGGCATGGGAAGCACCTCGGCGCCGGGCCGCGGTTCGGTGGGTGCGGCGGGCTCGGCCGGCCGCCCGGGCCGCTGCTCGCCGGTGAGGGTGCCGTACAGCTCCATCTGCTCAGTGACCACTTCGCCGATTCGCCGGACCCCCTCGCGGATCGAGTCCTCGTCGCAGCCGGAGAAGTTCAGGCGCATCGAGTTGCGGCCACGGCCATCGAGGAACGCCGCCACGCCGGGGACGAAGGCGACGTTGTCGCGGAGCGCGCGGGCGAGCAGGTCGGTGGTGTCGATGAAGTCGGGCAGCGTGGCCCAGATGAACAGGCCGCCGGCGGGACGGGTCCACTCGGCTTGGCGCGGAAAGTTGTCGGCCAGGGCATCGAGCATGGTGTCCCGGCGCGCGCGGTAGAGCGAGGTGAGCGAGTCGACGTATTCGCGCCAGCGACCGCGTTCGAAGTACGCCTGGACCATCAACTGCGACAGGGTCGACGTGCACAGGTCTGCCGCCTGCTTGCCGAGATTGATCTTCTCGAGCACGGGCGGCGGCGCAACCACCCAACCGAGCCTGATCCCCGGCGAGAGGATCTTCGAGAACGTGCCGAGGTACATCACGTAGACGCCCCCGTCGAGCGCATAGAGGGGGGACGGCGGGTCGCCCTCGTAGCGAAGCAGTCCGTATGGGTTGTCCTCGAGCACGAGCAGTTCTCGCTCGTGGGCCAGCTCGACGAGCCGTCGCCGGCGCGGCAGGGACATCGTCACGCCCGCCGGGTTCTGGAAGCTCGGCACCGTGTAGACGAACTTCGGGCGGCGACCCTCGCGGTCGAGCCGGTCGAGCGTTTCCTCGAGCAGATCCACGCGCATCCCGTCGGCGTCCATCTCCACCTGCACGACCTGCGCCTGGTATGTGGAGAAGACCGGCACGGCGCCCGGGTAGGTCGGACCCTCGGCGATCACAACGTCGCCGGGATCGATCAGCGTCTTGGTCACGAGGTCGATCACCTGCTGGCCGCCCGTCGTGACGATCATGTCCTCAGGATCGGCGCGCATGCCCTCGGCGCCCATCACCGCGGCGATGCAGTCCTTGGTCTCGTCGAGTCCCTCGGTCGGCCCGTACTGGAGCGCCTTCGCACACGACTCGGCGGCGATTCGCTGGGTCACGGCCGCGAACGTTTCCGGCGGGAACGTGTTCGTGTCGGGGAGCCCGCCCGCGAGCGAGATCACCTCCGGGCGCGTGGTGACCGCCATCAGGTCCCGCATGGCCGAGGACTTCATGACCTTCGTGCGGGACGCGAACAGGGCCGCGTAGCGCTCGAGATCGCGCGAGATGCTCACGGTGGTCTTCCCCGCGGGCAGCCCGCCCGCGTTCTCATGGGATCGGCGCCGTCCCGGCGCCGCGATCGGGTTCGGCTCCGGCGAACCTCTTCGGGCCCGGGCGCCGGTGCCCTGCCGACGGAGCTAACCTCACCGCCCGCAGGCTACCGACCCATGTGCCTCTTCTTCGACATCGGTACCGGCGCCGGCCTGGCGGGCGCCACCGGCGTGCGGCCGTTCTTACCGCCGCTGCTGGCCGGAACGCTGGCGCGCGGGGACGCGGGCATCGACTTCGAGGGCACCGACTGGAGCTTCCTCGAGTCGCCCGGCTTCCTGTTCGGGCTGCTGGTGCTGGTCGTGCTGGCGTACGCGGCCGAACGTTCGGGGTCGAACCGTGCGCCCCCCGCGGGAGACCGAAGCGCCCTCGCGATCGCGGAGGGCGTGATCGGCCTCGTGCTGGGCGCGCTGTTGTTTGCGGGCGCAATGGCCGACGGCGGCGAGGAGGGCTGGATCGGCCTCGTGGCCGGTCCGGTTTGCGCGGCGCTCGGCTGGCTCGCCGTGGGGGGCCTGCTGGACCGTGCCCGCGCGCGGCTTCAGGGAGGCGCGGCGACGCTGCTCGGCGTCTACGCCGAGGTGGCGGCGCTGCTCATCGCGGCGGCGGCGATCTTTCTGCCCCCCGTCTCGTACCTGGTGCTCGTCGCGTTCGTGGTGCTGCTGTTCGGCGGCCGCCGGCGCGAGGGCCAGAAGTATGCGGGTCTCCGGATCCTCCGGTAGGCGCCGTCCGTGAGCGCCGAGCGGCCGAAGAAGCTGGTCCTCGCGGTGATCGACTCGCTCAAGCCGGAGATGCTGGACGAGGCGATCGCCGAGGGCCGCGCGCCCGCGCTGGCGGCCCTCCGCGAGCGCGGCACGTACATCGGCGACTGCATCTCGACCTTCCCCTCCGTGACGCCGGTGGCGTCGGCGGCGATCGCCACCGGCACGGGTCCCGGCGAGCACAACATTCCCTCGATGAATTGGTTCCACCGCGGCGAGGAGCGCTACATCGAGTACGGCTCGTCGTTTGCCGCCACCCGCGCGTTCGGGGTCGTCCGTTCCCTCTTCGACACGGTCTACAACATGAACATGGCGCACCTGAGCAGGGCGCGGAAGACGGTCTTCGAGCATCTCGACGACGCCGGCGTCAGAACGGCCTGCACCACCTACCTGATCTACCGCGGCCGGACCCGACACGATCCCTCCGGCGAGAGCATGTACCGGCGCATCGGCGAGGTGCTGCAGTTTCGACACCCGGTGTACGGCGCGCGCGAGCTCTTCTACGCCGACCTGTTCGACTCCCGTAACACGGGCTGCACCTCGGCTCTGGGCCTCCCCGGCCAGCGCGATCGCCACACGGGCTGCGTGGGCGCGTATCTCGTCGAGCACGACCTGTTCGACTTTCTCCTCTTCTCGCTGCCCGACAACGACACGCACTCGCACAAGGTCGGTCCGGAGGGCCAGGTGCGCTCGATCGCCGAGGCCGACCGGGCGCTCGAACGGATCATGCACGTCGCCGGCGGGGTCGAGGCCTTCCTCGAGGAGCATGCCGTCATAGTGATGTCGGACCATTCGCAGACGAAGGTCGAGGCGGCGATCAACCTCGCGGATGTCTTCTCCTCGTGGCGGCTGCTCGTCCCGGCGGACCCGGCGCCGAGCGAGGCCGAGATCGCCGTCTGTCCGTCGGCCCGCTCGGGGATGGTGTACGTGCTCGACGCGAGTCGACAGGCGGAGCTGCTCCCGCGGGTGATCGAGGCGCTCGGCGAGGTGGAGGGAGTGGACCTGGTGATCTCGCGCCGGGACGGCCACGCCGTCGTGGGCTCCGAGCGCGGGGAGCTGCGCTTCGCGCCGGGGGGCGAGCTGGCTGACGGCCGCGGGCGTTCCTGGAGCATGGAGGGAGAGCACGCGGCGCTCGAGCTGGAGGTAAGCGATGGCCGGGTGGCGAGCGACGTGTATCCCGACGCCCTCGGTCGCCTGTGGTCGGCGCTCGAGTGTCCGCATGCGGGCGACGTGCTCCTGTCGGCGTCGCCGGGCTTCGACCTCGTGGACTGGGGAGGCGCCGAGCACGTCGGCGGCGGCAGCCACGGCTCGCTCCGTCGCGACGACTCGGCGGGCGTGCTCCTGCTCTGCGGCATCGAGGCGCCCGAGCGCGAAGAGTGGTCGCTCGTGGACGTGGCCGGCATAGTGCTCGATCACTTCGGTGTACGGTTCGGCGGATGAGCGACGAGGTTGAGGCGGCCGTCGCGGAGAGGTCGCACGCCCTTCACGTACGCGTCCGCTCTGGCCTGCGCAAGCCGCACAACTGGGTGCAGCTCATCAAGTTCTGCGCGGTTGGCGGCTCCGGCTACGTGGTGAACCTCTGCGTGTTCGCCCTGTGCGTGGAGGTGATCGGCCTTCACCACCTGGTCGCGGCAACCGCCGCCTTCGTGGTGGCGGTCATGAACAACTTCTGGTGGAACCGCCACTGGACCTTCAGGGCTGGCCAGGGGCGCGCGGCCTTCCAGGCCGCGCGGTTCTTCATCGTGAGCGTGGCCGCCTTCCTGTTTGCGGCCAGCGTGCTCGAGCTGCTCGTAAGCGTGGCGGAGCTGCCCGAGCTGCCGTCGCAGGCGATCGCAATCGTCGCCGCGACCCCGCTCAACTTCATCGGGAACAAGATGTGGAGCTTCCGCATCGAGCTCTCGCGGGACTGACCCGCCATCTGAGACGCGCGGGCGCGGTGGCGCTGTGCGCCGCGCTTGCCGTCGCTCTCCTCGTGCCGGCCGCGGCCGGTGCGGCCCAGCTCGAGCGGCCGAAGTCGGAGACCGAGCCGCCCCGCTACTTCGACCGCAGCGCCCGCGAGGTCACTCGAATCGCCTGGCGGGCCGAGAAGGTGCGCCGGGAGCTCCGCCACGGCGCGCTCGACCCGACGGCCTACACGAAGGGCGCGGGTCGCTGGCAGGTGAGCTTCTTTCGCGACGGCGACGAGGTCGCGCAGGTCCAGGTCGACGACCGGAGCGGTGCGGTGCTGGAGCAGTGGACCGGCCACCAGGTCGCCTGGACGATGGCGCGCGGGTACGAGGGCGCCTTCGGCCGAAAGCTGAACGCGCCCTACGTCTGGATTCCACTCTGCGTTCTGTTCCTGGCGCCGTTCGTCGACCTGCGGCGGCCGCTGCGCCTGCTCCACCTGGACCTGCTCGTCCTGGTCGGGTTCGGCGTCTCGCACGCTTTCTTCAACCGCGGCGAAATCGGCGTATCCGTCCCGCTCGTCTACCCAGTGCTGCTCTACCTGCTCGCGCGCGTGCTCTATGCCGGCTTTCGCCCGCGCGAACGGCCGGGACGGCTCGTGCCGCACGTGCCGCTTCGTTGGCTGATGGTGGGCCTCGTGTTCCTCGCGGCCTTTCGCATCGGGCTGAACGTCGTCGACTCGAACGTGATCGACGTGGGCTATGCGGGGGTTATCGGCGCCGACCGGATCGTGGACGGCGACCCCCTCTATGGGAAGGGCTTCTCGGGAGACGTCGAGCACGGCGACACCTACGGTCCGTTCAACTACCTCTGGTACGTGCCCTTCGAGCAGGCGCTCTCGTGGAGCGGCGCGTGGGACGACCTCCCGGCTGCACACGCGGCGGCGATCGCCGTCGACCTGCTCGTCATCGGCGGGCTCCTGCTGCTGGGCCGCCGTCTCCGGCCGGGGCGGGAGGGGTTCGCCCTCGGGGTCGCCCTCGCCTACGCCTGGACGGCCTACCCCTACACGGCCTTCGCCCTCGAATCGAATGCCAACGACTCGCTCGTCGCGCTCGCTTGCGTGGCCGCGCTTCTCGCCCTCACGCTGCGGCCCCGCGCCGACGGGCTCGCCGGCGGCGTCGCGCTCGGGCTCGGCGCAGCGGCGAAGTTCGTGCCGCTGGCGCTGGCCCCGCTGTTTGCACGTCGCTCGACGCTGGTCTTCGTCGCTGCTCTCGGCGTCACGATCGCTGCCACGGTGCTCCCCTTCGTTCCGGACGGCGGGCTGCGCGAGCTCTACGACCGCACCATCGGCTACCAGGCGGGGCGGCCGTCGCCGTTCGCCATCTGGGGCCAGGCGGAGCTGGGCTGGCTCCATACGACCGTCAAGGTTGCGGCCGTGGCGTTGGCCCTGCTGGTGGCCTTCATACCGCGACGGCCCGACGCCCGCCAGGTGGCGGCGCTGGGGGCCGCGGTTCTGATCGTGGTTCAGCTGGCCGCGACCCATTGGTTCTACCTGTACGTCGTCTGGTTCGTGCCGTTCGTTCTGGTGGCGGTCTTCGGCGCGTATCGGGAGCGGCTCGCGCCAGAGACGCTGCGGGCGGAGCCCGAACGGGAGCTGGTCACCGCTTGAGGCGCGCCGGGCTGCTCGCGCTCGCCCTGCTCGCCGTGGGTTGGGGGCTGACCCTCTGGGTCATGCCCTGGTCGGACGAGCGCGTGAACGATCTGTTCGTCTACCGAAGCTACGCCGGGCCCGTGCTCGACGGCGCGGTGCCGTATCGGGACGTCTTCTCCGAATACCCACCGCTCGCGTCGCCGGCGATCGTGCTTCCGGGCGTGGTCGGAACCGGGGCGGAGGCGTTTCGCCTGGCGTTTGCGGGCTGGACGCTCCTCCTGGCCGCCGCGGTGGTGCTGCTATGTGGAGCCCTGGCGCGGCGCACCGGAGGCGACCCGCACCGAGCCCTTCTCGCCGCGGCGCTCATGCCGATTCTGCTCGGCGCCCTCGTGCGAACGCGGTTCGACCTCGCGCCGGTCGCTCTGACGCTCGTCGCGCTGCTGCTTCTGTGCACCGCGCGGCCCCGGACCGGGATGGCGGTGCTTGCACTGGGCGCCGCGACGAAGTTCTTTCCCCTGCTGATTGCGCCGATCGCGCTGGCCTGGCTCGTTGGACGAGGCAGGCGCCGGGAGGCGTTGGAGGCGGCGGCCGCGCTGATCGCGGTGCTCGCCGCGCTCGGCGCAGCCGCGCTCGTGGCCTCCCCACAGGGCGCGCTCGACGCCGCTCGCTACCACGTCGATCGCCCGGTGCAGATCGAGAGCCTGCCGGCGCAGGCGCTGCTGGGCCTCGACCGCGCGGGGCTCGGCGACGCCCTGAGCGTGGCCAGCCACCGCTCGGACGGGATCGTGCACGCTGCCGACGGGCTGGTGAGCGGCGTGTTCGCCGCCGGGCTGGTCGGCGTGATCGCGCTGCTCGCGCTGTACGCGGCACGGCGGCCCGACCCAAGGAGCCTCGTGCTGGCCTCGCTGGCCGCGGTCACGGCCTTCGCCGTCCTGGGGAAGGTGCTCTCGCCCCAGTTCATGATCTGGATCCTTCCCCTCGGCGTGCTCGCGTTTGCGTGGCGGATGTATTCGCTGGCCGCCGCTACGGCCGCGGCGGCCGTCCTCACGCGGCTCGAGTTCCCGGCGCGCTACTTCGACCTGGTCGACCGCGAGACGCTCCCGCTGACGCTGGTGGCCCTGCGCAACGTCGGCACTGCTCTCGGCGCTGGCCCTGGCCATCTGGGCGCTACAGCGACGCCCTCAGGAGCAGCTGCTCGATCGAAGTGGCACGGCCCTCGCCGTCCGCCTCGACTAGCACCCCGTTCAGCCAGGGATCTTCGTTCGACGTCTCGAAGCGGACATTGGTGAGCGTGAGGAAGCGCTCGAGCGCCTGCTCGCGCTTTACGCCGATCACGCCACCGCGCGGGCCGGTCATTCCAACGTCCGTGACGTAGGCCGTGCCCCCGGGCAGCACTCGGGCATCCGCCGTCGGGACGTGGGTGTGGGTGCCCAGGCAGGCGGTGGCGCGTCCGTCGACGTGCCAGCCCATCGCCACCTTCTCGCTCGTGGCCTCGGCGTGCATGTCGACGAGCACGGCATCGGTCGCGCCGCGCAGCTCGGCGAGCAGGCCGTCGACCTCGCTGAACGGAGACCGCGTCGCCTGCACGAAGACCATTCCCGATAGGTTCACGACCCCGAGCCGCACCCCGTCCCGTTCGACGACGGTGTGGCCGCGACCCGGGCTGCCCCTCGGATAGTTCGCCGGGCGGACGATGCGTTCCTCGCGATCGAGGTAGTCGTAGACGTCGCGATGGCGGTAGGCGTGGTTGCCGAGCGTGATGGCGTCGGCACCGAGCTCGAGCAGCTCGCGGGCGGTCTTCTCGGTTATCCCAACGCCGCCGGCGGCGTTCTCGCCGTTCACGACGACGAAGTCGGGTTGGTGGTCGTCGCGCAGGCCCGGGAGCAAGGAAGCCAGAGTCCGGCGGCCGATACCGCCCACGACGTCGCCGACGAAGAGGAGCTTCACTGCCGGCGATTCTGGCAAGCGGAACGAGTCGCCACCGGTGCGCCGGCCCTAGACTCCGGCTCATGTCCTTCCCGGCAACCCGCCTGCGACGCCTGCGCAAGACCGGCGTTCTGCGTGGCATGGTCCGCGAGACCGAGGTCACGCCTTCGCATCTCGTGCTGCCGCTGTTCGTGCAGCTCGGCGAGGGCGAGCGCACGCCGGTCGAGGCGATGCCGGGGGTCGAACGGCTGTCGATCTCCGAGACGGTCGCCGAGGCGGGCGACGCCCACCGGCTCGGCGTCCCGGCGGTGCTGCTGTTCGGGCTGCCGGCGGCGAAGGACGAGCAGGCCTCCGGCGCCTACGACGACGAGGGCGTGGTCCAGCTCGCCGTTCGGGCGCTGAAGGAGGCCTACCCGGACCTGGTCGTGATCACGGACGTGTGTCTGTGCGCCTACACGTCCCACGGCCACTGCGGCGTGGTGCTGGAGGACGGGACGATCGACAACGACCTCAGCCTCGAGCTGCTCGCGAAGACCGCCATTTCGCACGCCCAGGCAGGGGCGGACGCGGTGGCGCCGAGCGACATGATGGACGGGCGGGTCGGGGCGCTGCGGTCACAGCTCGACGCCGAGGGCTTCAAGGACCTGCCGATCGTGGCGTACTCGGCGAAGTTCGCATCCGCCTTCTACGGACCGTTCCGCGAGGCCGCCGATTCCGCCCCGGCGTTCGGCGACCGTCGGAGCTACCAGATGGACCCGGCCAACGCCGAGGAAGCCGTGCGCGAGGCGCTGCTCGACGTCGAGGAGGGGGCCGACGTGGTGATGGTGAAGCCGGCCCTTCCCTACCTCGACGTGATCCGCCGCGTGAAGGAGGCCACCCGCGTGCCGATCGCCGCCTACAACGTGAGCGGCGAGTATGCGATGGTCAAGGCCGCCGCCGGCGCGGGCTATATCGACGAGCGCGGGGTCGTCCTCGAGGCCTTGACGGCGATCCGCCGCGCCGGCGCCGACATCGTGATCACCTATCACGCCAAGGATGTAGCCGAATGGCTCAGCCGGTAGCCAAGACCCGCAGCCGCAGGGGCGGCTCGGCCGTCCCCCTCGACGAACTCGACAAGCGCCTGCTCAACCTGCTCCAAGGCAGCTTCCCGCTCGCGCCGCGGCCATTTGCCGGGGTGGCCGAGCTCGCCGGCGTCCCCGAGGAGGAGGTGCTGCGCCGCGCACGACGGCTGCTCGCCGAGCGCATCATCCGCGAGATCACCCCGATCTTCGACACCCGCGTGCTCGGCTACAAGTCGATGCTCGTGGCGGCGAGGGTGGACCCCGAGAATCCCTGGCGGGCCGCGAAGATCATCAATTCCCACCCGGGCGTCTCGCACAACTACCTTCGTGACCACGACTTCAACATCTGGTTCACCGTCGCCACGGAGCCCGACTCGACGCTCGGGCTCGACGGCACGCTCGCGGCGCTCGAGCGCCTGACGGGCGCCGAATCGGTGCGTCAGCTGCCGACGCTGCGCCTGTTCAAGATCCGTATGGATCTCGAGATGGAGAAGGGGACGGACGCCCTCGCCGCGGCGGCGGAGGCCAGCGGACCGACCGAGCCCGAGGCGATCGAGCTGTCCGAGCTCGACGTCGCCGTGATCCGCGCCACACAGGGTCCCATGGAGGTTTCGCCGGAGCCCTACGCGTCCGCCGCCGCCGAGCTCGGGATGGCGCAGGAGCGGCTGCTCGACCACCTCGAGGGGATGCGCGAGCGGCGGGCGCTCAGGCGCGTCGCGGCGATTCTCTTCCACCGCCGGGCCGGCTTCTCCGCCAACGGGATGGGCGTCTGGCGCGTTCCAGAGGAGCGCGTCATGGAACTGGGCCCGCGGATGGCCTCCTTCCGCGGCATCTCGCACTGCTACCAGCGCCCCACCTACCCGGACTGGCCGTACTCGTTGTTCACGATGGCCCACGGTCGCTCGAAGGACGAGTGCGACGCGATCCTCGACTCGATCGCCGACGACACGGGCATCGAGGATCGCCGGACTCTCTACTCGTCCACCGAGTTCAAGAAGATCCGCCTCCTCTACTTCACGGACGAGCACAGGAAGTGGGAAGCGGCGCACGGCTGACGACCCGCTCGGGCGAGCTGTACGCGCGCGCGCTCGGGCTCCTGCCGGGCGGCGTGAACTCCCCGGTGCGGGCGATGCGGGCGATCGGCCGCGACCCGATCTTCATCGCGCGCGGCGAGGGGGCCGAGCTGATCGACGTCGACGGCCGCCGCTACGTCGACTGGGTGATGTCGTGGGGCCCGCTCATCGCGGGTCACGCGCGGCCGGACGTGGTGGACGCCGTGACCGCCGCCGCGGCGGCCGGCACCAGCTTCGGCGCGCCCACCCAGGCCGAGGTCGAGCTCGCCGCGCAGGTTGCCGAGCGCGTACCGGGCGTGGACCTGGTGCGCATGACCTCGTCGGGCACGGAGGCGTCGATGAGCGCCATCCGGCTGGCCCGCGCCGCCACCGGACGCGACGCGATCGTGAAGTTCGCCGGCGCCTATCACGGCCACGTGGACGGCCTGCTGGCGGAGGCCGGCTCGGGCCTCGCCACCCAGGGCATCCCTGCGAGCCCGGGGGTCACCGCCGCACAGGCCGCGGACACGATCGTCGTGCCGTGGAACGATCGCTCGGCGGTCGAGCGGGCGCTGGCCGAGCGCGAGCCCGCGGCGGTCCTCTGCGAGCCCTATCCCGCGAACATGGGCCTGGTCCTGCCCGACGAGGGCTTCCTCGCCTTCCTGCGTGACGCCAGCGCGGCCGCCGGCACGCTGCTCTTGTTCGACGAGGTGATCAGCGGCTTCCGCGTCGCCCGCGGTGGCGCCGGGGAGCGCGAGGGGGTGACGCCGGACCTCGTGATCCTCGGCAAGGTGATCGGCGGGGGACTCCCGGCCGCCGCCTACGCGGGTCCGCGCGAGCTGATGGAGCGCGTGGCGCCGGCGGGCGACGTGTACCAGGCGGGCACGCTGTCCGGCAATCCGCTCGCCACGGCGGCCGGACTCGCGACGCTACGGCTGCTCGACCCCCCGGCCTACGAGCGGCTCGACCGGCTCTCGCGCTCGCTGGCCGACGGTCTCGAGGCGGCGGCGCGGGAAAGTGGGGTTCCGGCACGCGCCGCGTGGACCACCGGCCTCGTGACGCTCTTCTTCAGCGACCGGCCGGTGCGCTCCTACGCGGACGCACGGGCCTGCGACCTCGACGCGCACGCGGCGTTCTGCCGCGGGATGCTGGAGCGAGGCGTGTACCCGCCGCCATCGCAGTTCGAGGCCTGGTTCCCGTCGCTCGCCCACACCGAGGCGCACGTGCAGCTCACCCTCGAGGCGGCCCGCGACGTCCTCGGGGAGCTCCGGTGAACGTGCTCGGAGAGGTGGTCGCGGCCGCGGGCACCGACCTTGCCGGCCACGCGGCGCCCGCGCCCGGCGAGCCGCGTTTCTCGCTCGACGATCCGATGCGGAGCTTCGTGCTCGAGGCCGTCTACGAGGGCTACCTCATGCACTACGGTGCGCCGCGTCTCTTCGAGCGCCTGGACGACGATCTCCGCCTGCTGGCGGGCGACGCCCTCTACGCGGTGGGCCTCTCGAGGCTCGCCGAGAGCGGCGATCTCGAGGCGGTCGCGGAGCTGTCCGACCTCATCTCGCGCTCGGCGCGAGCCCACGTGGAGGGTCGCTCGGCCGAGGCGGAGGAAATGTGGGATCGAAGCGCCCGCGCGCTGGCGCGTTAGAGGATCGTGCGCTCCGTAACCAAGTTGGCATTAGGCTTCGCGGGCCGGTAAATACCTCCTAGCGTCGTGGCTGACGACTCTCCCAAGTTCGATAAGTCCTCCCGCTACACCCAAGATCGCGGGATTGCCGGCGCATTCGAGGGAGAGACCGTCACCCGCCGCCGGCTCATCGAGGGAACGGTGCTCCTCACCGGCGGGATCGCCACGATGGCGTTCACCCTCCCCGCCGTGGGCTTCTCGCTCGGTCCGATCTTCGAGGACACGACCCCCACGCGTTGGCAGGCCGTCGGGCCGCCGGACGACTTCGACGACGAGGCCTACGTGCAGCGAGTGATCAACATCGTTCCCGAGATCGGCGATCCCGGCAAGACCACGATCTACGTTCGCCGCTTCAACCCCCAGCGGGACAAGCAGGTGGAGGGCCAGGACTCGCAGCCCTACGTGGCGATCTCGACGCGTTGCGCCCATCTGGGCTGCCCAGTGCGCTATATCCAGGCCTCGCAGAAGTTCGTCTGTCCCTGTCACGGCGGCGTGTACGGCTTCGAGGGCCAGGTCGAGGGGGGCCCGCCGGTGCGCCCGCTGGACCGCTTCTACACGCGCGTCGCCGCCGGTCGGGTGGAGATCGGAGACCGCTTCTCGCTCAACTCCGATCTGAAGCGCTTCTCAGTGCGTGACCCGTCGAACCACCTGGACGGACTGTGGCAGTACATCTACCCCGCGAGGCCAACGACATGAAGCTTCTGCGTCGGCCCCCACGGCCGGGCCGGAACGGTCCGAATGGCCCGAACGGGCCCCCAGGCACGACCAAGCCCGGTCTCAAGGACACGGCCGTCGAGGGGACCGCCGGGGTGGTCGGTTGGCTCGACGAGCGCACCGGGACAACGCCGTTCCTGCGCTACCTGGTCTACCGCAAGGTCCCGAAGGGGACGAACTGGTTCTACACCCTGGGCTCGGCGACCCTGTTCGCCTTCCTGTCGCAGGCGGTCACCGGCGTGTTTCTCGCCATGTACTACGAGCCGGACGCCACGCGCGCCTACGAATCCGCTTCGCACATCACGAACGAGGTCTTCCTCGGCGAGTTCGTCCGTGGCATGCACAAGTGGGGCTCCACCGTGATGATCATCCTGATCTTCCTCCACATGGCGCGGGTCTTCTTCTTCGGCGCCTACAAGTACCCGCGCGAGCTGAACTGGGTGATCGGCGTGGTGCTGCTCGTCTTGGTGCTGATGATGGGGCTCACGGGCTACCTCCTGCCCTTCGACCAGCGCTCCTTCTGGGCGACGGTCGTAGCGGTGAACATCAACGCCTCCGGTCCGCTCGTCGGACCGTACCTGGCGGACTTCCTGCGCGCCGGCGCCGAGTTCGGGCCCACAACGATCCCGCGCTTCTACGCGCTGCACATGCTCCTGGTCCCGGGACTGATCATCGCGCTGATCGGCGCCCACCTCTATCTCGTCGTGAAGCTCGGCACCACCGCGCCGCCGTGGCTCAAGGCCGAGAAGAAGGACCTCCTGCGCGAGGAGGTCTAGTGGAGCGGCCAGCGTGAACCCCCGCGAGCGCGAGCAGTACCTCCGCGACTACTCGATCCTGAAGAACCAGGGGAAGCCGTTCCTCTACTCGGTGGCCAAGGACTCGGTGATGGCCTGCATCACGCTCGCCGTGATCATCCTGATGGCCATCCTCTTCGGCGCCGAGCTCGGGCCGAAGGCGGACCCGACGACGACCACCTATACGCCCCGTCCCGAGTGGTACTTCTTCTTCCTCTTCGAGCTGCTGCGCGTGATCAAGCCGCCCGAGCTGGTGTTCCTGGCGACGATCGGCATCCCCACGATCTGCCTGGTTCTCTTGCTCCTGCTGCCGTTCTTCGACCGCGGCCCCGAGCGCAATCCGCTTCGCCGACCGATCGCCGTGACCGCCGGCATCGCCACGATCGCGGCGATGGCATATCTGACGATCCTCGGCGCGTTGGCCGGGGCACCGAGCGAGATCGATCTCGCCACGGCGCCGCAATATGAGAGGGGCAAGGAGGTCACCGCCTCCGCCGGCTGTCTGGCCTGTCACAAGATCGGCGAGAACGGCGGCACGCTGGGACCCAGCCTGACCGAGGTCGGCGACCGCCTGGGACGCGACGCGATTGCTCGCACGCTCGTGAACCCCACCTCGCCGATGCCCTCGTACCAGTCGTATCGTCAGGACAGCCCCGAGCAGTTCGACGAGCTCGTCAACTACGTCGCCTCGCTGAAGAGCGAGTGAACTTCACCGCCGGGCCCGGGTCGGGCACCCTGCCCGAGACGCAGGTGCGCGCGATGTTCGACCGGATCGCGCGCATCTACGACCGCATGAACTCGGTCATGACCGCGGGTATGCATCACCGCTGGCGCGAGCGCGCGGCCGACCTGGCTCGCGTCGGCCCCGGCTCGCGGGCGCTCGACGTGGGCACCGGCACGGGGGACCTGGCGATCGAGCTGGCGCGTCGCGGCGCCTCGGTCACGGGCGTCGACTTCGCGCCGGCGATGCTCGAGGTGGCTCGCGGCAAGGCGCCCCATATCGCCTTCGAGCGAGGCGACGCGCTCGCGCTGCGCCATGGCGCCGGGGAGTTCGACGCGGTCACGGTCGGCTTCGGGGCACGAAACTTCGCCGATCTGGACCGTGGCCTGCGGGAGATGGCGCGCGTGACCAGGCCCGGCGGGCGGGTCGTGGTACTGGAGATCACGACGCCGCAGCGGCCGCCCCTCGCCTGGTTCTTCCGCCTTTGGTTCGATCGCGTCGTCCCCGCGCTCGGGCGCCTGGCGGGCGACCCCGACGCCTACGCCTACCTGCCAAGCAGCGTGCGGCGCTTTCCCGGGCCGGAGGAGCTGGCGCGGCGCATGGGGGAGGCGGGACTCGACGACGTGCGCTGGATCGTCACGGCGGGCGGGATCATCGCCCTGCACGCGGGAACCCGCCGCGCATGAACACCGCCCAGGCCCAGCTGGGAGCGGTGCTTACGGCCGGCGGCCCCGAGCTGTCGCGCTTGCTGGACCGCACGGAGGAACGGCTGGCCGAGGTGGCGGAGGGTCACGGCCGGGAGCTCGCCGAGCACGCCGCGGGGACGCTGGCCGCCGGCGGGAAGCGCCTGCGGCCCGTGCTCGTCTTCCTGTGCGCCGAGGGTGACGGCGACGGCCGCCTGGTGGTGGCCGCGGCGGCGGTCGAGCTGCTGCACATGGCCACGCTCGTGCACGACGACGTGCTGGACCGTTCCGAGCTGCGCCGCGGCCGCCCGACCGTGTTCGCCCGCGGCGGCCGCCTGGCGGCGACCGCCACGGGCGATCTGCTCTTCTCGCGCGCCTTCGCCGAGCTGGTCTCGACGGGCAGCGAGGAGGCCATCCGCGCGCTGTCGGCGGCCTCGTCCGCGCTCGCCCGCGGAGAGCTGATGCAGCGTGCGGACGCCTGGTCCGCGGACGTGACGCCCGGGCGCTACCTCGAGCGTTGCCGTCACAAGACCGCGAGCCTGTTCGAGGCGTCTTGTCGGCTGGGCGCACTGTTCGGCGGGCGCCGGGACCTCTCCGGTCCGCTCGGGCGCTTCGGCGAGCGCATCGGCCTGGCCTTCCAGATGCTGGACGACGTCCTCGACGTCTCGGGGCCGACCGAGCGGACCGGCAAGCCGCGGGGAGCCGACCTGCTCGACGGCACCGTCACTCTGCCGCTGATACTTGCCCGCCGCCTCGACCCCGAGCTCCGCCGGCTGGATCTACGGGCAACGGTGACCGACGCGGCGGGTGCGGCCGCGGTCTGCGACCGCATCGCGCGGACGGGATCGCTGGGTGAGGCTCGCCGGCGGGCGCTCACGCACGTGACCGAGGCCAAGGCCAGCCTGGCAGGCCTCGACATCTCGAAGGACCGCCGGCGCGCTCTCGACCTGGTCGCGGACGGCGTGGTCGAACGCTACGCCTAAACCTAGAAGTCCTCTGGGAGAATCGCGTCGGCCGCCAGTGCGCTCGCGAAGCGCTCGAGCTCGTCTTCCATGTTCTCCCGCACCAAGCGACTGTAGTCGCGCTCGAGCGCGCCGCCGCCGCGGTCGAGCTCCTCGTCGAACGTCTCCACCGTGTTCTGGGCGAAGACGCCCTCGCGGTACACCCCGCAGTTCGGACAGTGCAGGAGGACGTGCCAGTTCTCGGGCCCCGCCTCGTCCCAGTGGACCGGGTAGACGAGCTCGCAGGAGCACCCGACGCAGACGTGCAGATCCTGGTCGGGCTCGGCGGGCGTGTCGCTGGGCGCGGTCCGCTCCACCCCTGGCTCCTTGAAGTAGACGACCTCGATCGTCTTCCCGCTGGGGAGAACCACACGCTTGACGAAATGGGTCTGCTCGTCGTGGTTGTCCATGTCACAAGGCCCTTTGCTTTCCCGTATCGGCACGTCTCGCTCGAACTTGAAGGAAGAACGCCGATCTCATTTCGCTCTTTCCGGTCTGTCCAACCGGCGAGTCTGGCGTTACTTACGCAGCGGGCGCGAAATCGGATCCAGTCCCGCTTGTAGGCTGCTGCGAGTGGTCCTCTCCGACCGGTCGATTCGCGAGGAGCTCGCGGCGGGCGGAATCGTCATCGATCCTCTCGACGAGAGGGCGATCCAGCCGTCGTCGGTGGACGTGCACGTCGATCGCTACTTCAGGGTCTTCCGCAACGACACCACTCCCTATATCGACCCCAAGCGGGCGCAGGAGGACCTGACCGAACTGGTCGAGGTCGAGGACGACAAGGCCTTCATCCTGCACCCCGGCGAGTTCGTGCTGGGCTCGACCCGCGAGCGCGTGGCGCTCGGGACGGACCTGGTCGCTCGGCTGGAGGGGAAGAGCTCTTTGGGACGCCTTGGGCTGCTCATTCACAGCACCGCCGGCTTCGTAGATGCAGGCTGGGACGGCCACCTGACGCTCGAGCTGTCCAACGTCGCGAACCTCCCCATCGCGATCTACCCCGGGATGAAAATCGGGCAGGTGTCCTTCCTGAGGATGACCAGCGAGGCCGAGACCCCGTACGGGAGCGAGACGGCCGGCTCGAAGTACAAGGGACAGAGGGGGCCAACCCCCTCCCGGTACTACCTCAACTTCGAGCAGGACGACTAGGGGCGCCGAGCCGGCTCCACGCCGCTACCATGCGGGTATGCCCACACCGGGCCCACTCGAGATTGTGATCGTCCTGATCATCGTGCTCGTGATCTTCGGACCCAAGCGGCTACCCGATCTGGGGCGCTCGCTCGGACGCGGCATGCGTGAGTTCAAGGATTCCGTGACCGGCAAGGACAAGGAGCGCGAGCAGCTCGAGGCCTCGGAGGAGGCCGCCGAGAAGCCGAAGCCGACGGCGAGCACGACCGCCGGCGACCGGCAATAGGTAAGTGCCCCGCATCCGGCCGATCGGCCACGACGACCGGCTCTCGATAGTCGAGCATCTCGATGAGCTGCGCACGCGGCTCGTCCTCTGCGTAGTCGCGTTCGTCGTCGCCTGGGCCCTGACGGGGTGGCAGAACCACCTGGTGCTCGAGATCGTCAACCGGCCGCTGCCGGACGGGATCCAGCCGATCACGCTCGGGCCCGCCGAGGCCTTCTACACGACGCTCACGAACTCGGCCTACGCGGCGCTGCTGATCTCACTGCCGGTGATTCTGTACCAGCTCTACGCGTTCGTCTTGCCGGCCTTCAGCCCGACGGAGAGGAGGGTGGCGTTTCCGCTTCTCATGCTCGTGCCGGTGCTGTTCATCGCGGGCGTGGTGTTCTGCTACTTCGTCGTCCTGACGCCGGCGCTCGACTTCCTCCTCAACTTCAACGCGGACGAGTTCAACACGCAGGTCCGGGCGCGCGACTACTACTCCTTCGTAACCCTGCTGATGATCGCCATGGGGATCGGCTTCCAGATCCCGATCGGCGTCATCGCTGCATGCAAGCTCGGTGTGACCAGCCCGGAGAAGCTCCGAAAGGGGCGCCGCTACGCGATCGTCGTGATCGCCGTGGCGGCCTCGCTGCTGCCCACCCTGGACCCCGTCACCCTGCTGCTCGAGATGATTCCGCTCATCGCCCTCTACGAGCTGAGCATTTGGCTGGCGTCGGTGCTCGGCCGGCCCTCTCCAGAGGTGACCGAGCAGGTCGCCTCGGCGGAGGGCTCATAGCTACGCTCCCCTCGAGATGCTGTTCGATCTGAGAGGACGCCGCCGCCGCGTGGTGCAGGCGACGTACCTGTTGCTCGCCGTGCTGCTGGGCGGCGGCCTCGTGCTCTTCGGCATCGGGGGCGACGTGTCGGGCGGACTCTTCGACGCC
This sequence comes from uncultured Thermoleophilaceae bacterium, assembly GCA_963812915.1. Taxonomy (GTDB): domain Bacteria; phylum Actinomycetota; class Thermoleophilia; order Solirubrobacterales; family Thermoleophilaceae; genus JACVRW01. The sequence goes on from CAWEXB010000002.1 coordinate 137,218, forward strand.
TTCAGCGAGCGCGGCGGCCGCGGCAATGGCAACGATGCGATCGAGGAGCGCGTCGACCGTCTCGAGAGGCGGGTTGCGGCGAATCCCGGCAACACCGCCGCGCTTCAGGAGCTGGTGCGTGACTACTACGGGCTCGCCACGACCCAGCAGGAGGCGGGCACCGCCGAGTTCCCAGACGAGGCCAGGGACGAGCTGCGCAACGCCGCATCGGCGTGGCAGCGCTACGTCGACGCCGAGGAGGGCGCGCCCAACCCCACGACGGCGACGTATGCGCTGCGCGTCTACGACGTCGGAGCGCTGAACCAGCCGAAGGAGGCTCAAAAGGCGGCCGCCATCGTCGCCGAGGCTGAGAACGACTTCAACTCCTACCTCCAGCTGGTCGGCTATGCCGCGCTGGCTGGGGACACCCGCACCGCCGACCTCGCCACACAGAAGGCGGTGGACCTTGCGCCCGAGGGCCAGAGGAAGGCGGTAAGGCAACAGGCCCAACAGCTGAAGCAGTCGGCGCAGCAGCAGCCGGGCAGCTGACAGTAGCCTTACGGCTCGCTAGGTCCGGCCAAAACAACCCGCAGGGAGAAGCGTGAACTTCCACATCGAAGACGAGGCGATCGACGACACCACGCACGTCATCGAGCTAGGCGGCGAGGTCGACCTCTACACCGCGCCCGAGTTCAAGGAGCGGATGGTCGAGCTGATCGAGTCAGGGAAGAGGCAGATCGTGGTCGATCTCTCGAAGGCCACCTTCATCGACTCCACCACACTGGGCGTGCTGGTCGGGGGCGTGAAGCGGCTGAGGCCCGCGGGCGGCTCACTGGCGCTGGTCTGCACGGACGACAACATCACGAAGATCTTCGAGATCACCGGGCTCGACCGGGTGTTCCCGATCCACGAGTCGCGGGCGGAGGCGCTCGAGGCGGTCAAGTCCCCCGCCGCGGACTGACGGTCGCGAGGGGCTCTTCTAGAATCGCTGCGCCGGGCCGTTAGCTCAACTAGGCAGAGCAGGAGACTCTTAATCTCAAGGTTGTAGGTTCGATTCCTACACGGCCCATGCCAGCAGGCATCGCCGGCTGCAGGCGCGTAGAGCCCTGGACAGGGATACTGGGCGCGCGATGTCGCAGCAGAACGTGGACCTGATACGCGACGGCTACGCTCGCTGGCAGGCGGGCGACTACGACCTCCTCCTCGACTTCTTCCTCGCCAACGCCGCTCCCGACATCGAGCTCTACTCGCGGTTGGGTGAGTTCAGCGGTACGCCTTACCGGGGACACGATGGCCTGCGCGCCTGGCTCGCCGAGATTCAGGAGAACTTCGTTCATTTCGAACCGTGGCTCGACGAGGCGCGCGACGCAGGAGACGATCGGGTTGTGGCTATCGGTGGAATCAGGTTTCGGGCGAGGGAGAGCGGAATCGACATGACTGAGCGACTGGGTTGGGTCTACGAGTTCCGCAACGGGCGGCTCCACCGCATGATGTTCTATGGGTCCCCGGGCGAAGCCCTGGAAGCCGTGGGGATGCGAGAGTAGCGGCAAGGCAGCAGCGTCGCCGCTCACGATCGCTCAGCTCGCTGGTGACACCGCCGTGATCGACGTGGTGGTCTTCGACGGGTTCGAGGCGCTCGACGCGCTCGGCCCCTACGAGGTGCTCGCCTACGGTGGACTTGACGCCAGGCTCGTCGCGCGCGAGGGCCCGCGGAGCGTTATTGCCGGCCAGGGGATCGAGGTGCGCGCCCACGCGCCGCGCCAGGAGGCCGGCTGGCTGGTCGTGCCCGGCGGCGCCTGGGAGGCGCGCGCCCGCAACCCGGACGACGAAGCCCCCTCCGGCGCAGTGGGAGCTCTGGCGCGCGCACATCGTGCGCGCGGCGGCCTGCTCGCCTCGGTGTGCACCGGCACGATGTGGCTGGCAGACGCCGGCCTCATCGGTGGCCGGCCGGCGACGACGCACCACATGTTCTGGGACGAGCTCGCCGCGACGGGCGCCGACGTCCGCCGCGGGGAACGCGTCGTGGACGACGGAGACCTGGTCACCTCCGGCGGCGTCGCCAGCGGTCTCTTCCTCGGCCTGCATTTGGTGGAGCGCCTCGTCGGCGCGGGCGCGCGTCGCCGCGTCGAGCGCGAGATCGAGCTGCCGGAGATCCCACGCTGACGCGCCGGGCCGGCTCGGATCAGAGCTCGACCTCGCCGGCAACGCAGGTGATCGTGCCGCCCCCGACCCAGATCGTGCCGTCCGCGTCGCGCGAGATGTGGACGCGCCCGGACCGGCCCAGCGCCGTTCCCTGGCTCGCGACGTACGGGGTACTCGCTCGGCCGGATCGGAGCAGCCATTCGGCGAGGGATGCGTTCAGGCTTCCCGTCACCGGATCCTCGACGGTGGAGCCCTCCTTGGGGAGGAAGGCCCGCACCTCGAACGCCTGGGGTGAGCCCTCCGGGTACGGTCCCACCACGCCCACGAAGAGGTCGACCAGCCCGGGTCTGAGCGCGAGCACCGCGTCCCCATCGGCGAGCAGGACCGCCACCCAGCCCGGCCCGTTGTCGGCCCACTGCGCGTCGAGGATCTCCTCGCGGTCGATCCCGAGCACCGTCGCGATGTGACCTACGAGCGCCTCGTCGACCGGACCCGACCGGATCAATGGGGGCGCTGCGAAGGCCAGCCCGTCCGACGTGGGGCGCACCGAAACCAAGCCCGCGCCGCACTCTTGAACCACGACGGCGGTTCGCTCGGGCGTCCCGGACGCCGATAGCCAGGCGTGGCAGGTGCCGAGCGTGGGGTGCCCCGCGAACGGCAACTCGGCGACCGGAGTGAATATGCGGACCCGATAGTCCGCGTCCGGCTCGGTAGGGGGTAGGACGAAGGTGGTCTCGACGAGATTCGTCCAGTGGGCGAACCGCTGCATCTCGTCGGTGCTGAGGCCCTCGCCGTCGAGCACCACGGCGACCGGGTTACCGGCGTACGGAGTGGTGGTGAAGACGTCCACCTGACGGAACGGGCGCGCCATTCGGTGTCGAGTGTGTCAGCCGAACGTGAACGCGTACGCGCTGACTCCGGGATCGAGTCGCAGCGTCAGGCGCTGGTCGGCGACCTCGGGGAGGGAGACGAGCGGGTAGAGGCGCTGGCCGCGCACCGCAACGCGCCGCAAGGGCTCGCCGTCGAGCAGAACCTCCACCGCGCGCGGCCCCGGGCCGCGGCTCGCGAGCACGAGGAACACCTTGCGCGCGACGACCCGCGCGTGGACCGCGGCGCCGCGGACCGCGGTCGCCGATTCCTCGTCCACGCGCCAGACGCCGCTCAGGGCGAAGCGGCTCGGTTCCAGCGGGCCGCGGAGCGGGGGGTAGCGGTTCGTACCCGGCAGGGGCCGGGACGGCACGAAGCCATCCGCACGGGCGAAGCCGAGATAGGTCTCGGGTGTGGCCACGCCCGGGTCGGAGCTCTCGGTGCGAGTCCTCGTGGCGTCGCCCAAGCGCTCTCGTCCCGCCTCGGCCAGCAGCGCTCGGATCGCGGCCTCGGTCTCGGCGTAGGCGCCCTCGCCGAAGTGCGTGTAGCGCACCCGACCATCGGAGTCGATCAGGTACTTGGCGGGCCAGTACTGGTTGCCCCAGGCGTTCCAGGTGGCGTAAGCGTTGTCCTGGGCGACGGCGTAGCGCAGGCGGTTGCGGCCAACCGCGCGCTCGACGTTGTCGAGCTCCCGCTCGAACGTGAACTCCGGAGTGTGGACACCGACGATGGTCAGCCCGTCGTCGCGGTAGCGGGCGTCCCACGCGCGCAACTGGGGCAGGGTGCGAAGGCAGTTGATGCACGTGTAGGTCCAGAAGTCGACGAGCACGACCCGGCCGCGCAGCCCTTCCAGACTGAGTGGCCGCTCGCCCGGGGTGTTCAGCCAGTGGTCGTTACCAGTGAAGTCCGGTGCGCGACCGAGGACGGGAAGGTCGGCCCTGGGAGCGGTGTGCACGCGGCGGGAGTCGAAGCGTGACGGTCCCCGGAGATCCGCAAGCCGCCGTTCGACGCCCGCCGAGCGCTCGATGGCGCCGGTCGGGTTCGACACGACAGCGGGAAGCTCGTTTGCCAGCACGGTCTGGAAGCGGACGTCGAGCTCCGCGGCCATCGCCACGGCCGTGCCGATGAGAAGCGCTCCGAGCGCGTGCTGGACGGTCGGGCCGTGGCCGGCCCGGCGGATGCGGTCGATGGCGCGACGGCCCCCGAAGGCCAGGAGCAGGAGCACCGTGGCGGACCCGGCGCCGTACGCCAGTGCCAGGAGCACGAGATCGGCGGAGGTGCCCTGGGTTGCCGAGACCGAGATCACCGCCGCGAGGATCGGTCCGGCGCAGGGCGCGTACACGAAGCCGAGAGCGCCGCCCACGAGCACACCCGACCAGAATCCGTTCCCCGCCGAGCGCGGCCCGAGGCGCTGGAGCGGGGCAAAGCCGCGCTCCACGATCAGCCCGAGCCGCGGCCACAGGAGCGCAACCCCGAAGCCGGCAAGCACGACGATCGCCAGCGTGCGCGCGAAGCCGTCCGCGAGGCCTACGCCGTCGATCACCGAGGCGAGCGCCACGATCGTGATCGTGTGGGTGAGCACGAGGCCGGCGATCACGCCGAGCGGCCGGCGGCGCCCGCCGGTGGCGCTGGCCGACAGGAGCGCCGGCAGCACGGGCAAGACGCACGGCGTCAGGGCCGTGCCGGCCCCGGCGATGACGGCGAAGATCGTCAGGAGCGCCATCGGCAGCTCCCAGTCTCGCCGCTGCTTCTTTCGATTGCGTTAACGCCGGGTCTGCCAACATGGGCCGCCATGGCCGAAGCACCAACAACAACCGCCGAGCTCGCCTGCGTCGACGGACGGACGCTGTCCGCCGAGGAGGCGACGATTCCCGCCACGGACGAGGGTCTCCTGCGTGGCGACGGGGCCTTCGAGGTAATTCGCGTCTACGACGGACGACCGTTCGCGCTCGCCGACCATCTCGACCGTCTCGAGCGCTCCGCCGCGAACCTCCGCCTCTCCGGCGTCCCCCGAGCGGAGCTCGAGGCCGAGGTCCCGGAGCTGCTGGAGGCTCGCGGCGGGGCCGAGTTCGACGGCTGCCTGCGCATCGTGCTCACCCGCGGCGGTCACCGCCTGCTCCTGACGGAGCCGCTGCCGCCGACCCCGGAGCGTATTCGCCTGGGCGTGGTGGAGTACGCGCCCACTCGCGTCCTCGACGGCGTCAAGTCCCTCTCCTACGCCGCCAACATGCTCGCCGGCCGGCTGGCCCGCGAGCGCGGCTTCGACGAGGCCCTAATGGTCACCCCTCACGGCCGCGTGCTCGAGGCGCCGACCTCCTCTCTGTTCTGGGTCGACGCCGACGGAACCCTCTCTACGCCGCCGCTCGACGAGCACATACTCGCCTCGATCACGCGCGCCCGCGTGATGGAGGTCGTGCCGGTGACCGAGCGTCCCTGCACGATGGACGATCTCCGCGCCGCCCGCGAGGCATTCCTCGCCTCCACGACACGCGAGGCGCAGTCGATCGCTGTAATCGAGGACATCGAGCTGCCCGAGGGCGAGCGCACGCGCGAGGCCATGGAGAAGGTCCGCGCCAGGATCGCGGACGAGCTCGACGGCGTTTAGTGCTCGCCTAGGACCGCACTCGCGGTCGGCCGCCATCGATCTGGTGCGTCACGTACCAGACAACGTGCTTCGCGACGTCGGTCGCCAGTCCCAGTACTCCGACCGCGCCCCCCAACAACTTTATGGCCATCTCACCGACCATGATAGGGACAGTTCGTGATGGCTGTGCGAATTGTCACGATCATCGGTAATCGGCCCCAGTTCGTGAAGGCCGCCGCCGTCTCGCGCAAGCTGCGCGAGACGCACGAGGAGCTGATCGTCCACACGGGCCAGCACTACGACGACGAGCTGTCACGGATCTTCTTCGAAGAGCTCGACGTGCCGGCTCCCGACCGCCAGCTGGGCGCCGGCTCGGGCTCGAACACGGCTCAGACCGCACGCATCCTGACCGCCCTCGAGCCGGTGCTGGACGAGCTGCGGCCGGCCCTGGCGCTCGTGTACGGCGACACCAACTCCACTCTCGCCGGCGCGCTCGCGGCCGCCCAGGCGGACATTCGGGTGGGCCACGTGGAGGCGGGCATGCGCTCGTTCGACCGGACGATGCCCGAGGAGCTGAACCGCGTGCTCACCGACCACGCGAGCGACCTGCTGCTCTGCGCCACCGAAACGGCGATCCGCAATCTCGAAAGCGAGGGAGTGCGGGGCGAGGCGCACCTGGTGGGCGACGTGATGGCCGACGTGTCCCTCGCCTTCCGCGACATAGCGGCCGAACGCTCGACGATCGTCCGTGATCTCGACCTCGAGGCGGGCTCCTATCTCGCCGTGACCGCACACCGAGCGGGGAACGTCGACCCGCCGGAGCGTTTGGGGCGGCTCGTCGCGCTGCTCGAAGCGCTTCCCCGGCCGGTGGTGTTTCCCATCCACCCGCGCACTCGTGCCCGGCTGGAGCGAGACGGTCTCCTCGGTCGCCTCGACGGCCTCCGCGTGGTTCCTCCGCTCGGCTACCTCGACTTCCTCGAGCTCGCCCGGCACGCGCGCGCCGTTCTCACGGACTCGGGCGGGGTTCAGAAGGAGGCGTACCTGCTGGGCGTTCCCTGCCTGACTCTGCGCGACACCACGGAGTGGGTGGAGACCGTTGAGGCGGGGTGGAACGTGCTGGTGGACCTCGACCGCGACGCGGCGCTCGCTGCGCTCGACCGCCGGCCGCCCGCGGAGCGGCCCGAGCTGTTCGGTGGGGGACGCGCGTCGGACCGGGTTTGCGAGGTGGTCGCCGCCTACACTGCGCGCCTATGAGAATAGGCATCGTCGGGTTGGGGTACGTCGGCCTGCCGCTGGCCGTGGCCTTCTGCGAGGTTGGTCAGGAGGTCGTCGGCGTGGACACCGACGTCCGGGTGGTGGAGGCGCTCGGGCGCGGAGAGTCGCACGTCGAGGACGTGTCCGCGGACTCGCTCCGGGCGGTGGCCGATCGCTTCCAAGTCAGCACGCGCTACGCGAACCTGGCCAAGGTAGATGCCGTCGTGGTGGCGGTGCCGACTCCGCTCACGCAAAACCGGGAGCCGGACCTGGGCCCGCTGGTGGCGGCGGGCACCGCGCTGGCCGGGGTTCTCCAGCAGGATCAGCTCGTGGTACTCGAATCGACCACATACCCGGGCACGACGCGCGAGCGCTTCGTGCCGCTGCTCGAGGAGTCCGGGATGGCGGCCGGGAAGGACTTCTACGCCGCCTTCTCGCCCGAGCGCACCGACCCCGGGCGCACCGACTTCACGCTGCGGACCACCCCCAAGATCGTGGGCGGCCTGACCGACGAGTGCCTGCGGCGGGCCGTCGATCTGTACGACCTCGTCTGCGACGAGCTCGTGCCGGTGTCGACGCCGGAGGCCGCGGAGCTCAGCAAGCTGCTCGAGAACGTCTTCCGCTCGGTGAACATCGCACTCGTCAACGAGCTGGCGATCCTCTGCGACCGGATGGGCATCGACATCTGGGAGGTGGTGGAGGCGGCGGCCACCAAGCCGTACGGGTTCATGTCGTTCAAGCCCGGCCCGGGGATGGGCGGACACTGCCTCCCCGTCGACCCGTTCTACCTCGCGTGGCGGGCGCGCGAGTTCGACACCCAGACCGAGTTCATCGAGCTCGCCGGCGAGGTGAACCAGCGGATGCCCTACTTCTGCGTCGAGAAGATCGCGCGGGCGCTCAACGACCACTCCAAGCCCGTGCGCGGCTCACGGGTGGCGATCGTGGGCGTGTCGTACAAGCCCGGCGTGGGCGACCTGCGCGAGTCGCCGGCGCTCAAGATCATCCGCCTGCTGCGGGAGCAGGGCGCGGACGTGACCTATCACGACGACTTCGTGCCGGAGCTGCCCGAGCTCGCGCTGCGCTCGGAGTGGCCGGAGGACCCCGACTGCACCGTGATCGTGACCGCCCACCCGGATCTGGACGTGGAGCGCATCGTGCGCGAGTCGGCGCTCGTCGTCGACTTCCGTGGCGCGACGCGCGGAATCGAGGCCCCGAACCTGGTGCGCCTGTGACCCGAGTCGGGGTCGTTGGCCTCGGCTACTGGGGTCCCAACCTCGCACGGAACTTCGACCGCCTGCCGGAAGCCGAGCTCGCCTGGCTCTGCGACGAGTCGGCCGAGGCCCTGGATCGGTTCTCGCGGGCGTTTCCGGGAGCTCGTGCGACCGCCTCCTTCCACGAGCTGCTCGGCGACCAGTCGCTCGATGCGGTCGCGCTCGCCACCCCGGTGTCCACGCACGCCGAGCTGGCGCGCCAGGTGCTCGAGGCGGGCAAGCACTGCTTTGTCGAGAAGCCGCTCGGACGCTCGGTCGAGGAGGCGGAGCAGGTCGTCGAGGCCGCGCGCGCCGGCGACCGGGTGCTCATGGTCGGGCATCTTCTCGAGTACCACCCCGGCGTCGAGAAGATGAACGAGCTGATCGAGGCCGGCGAGCTAGGCGAGGTGCGCTACATCTACTCGAACCGGCTCAACCTGGGTCAGTTGCGCCGCGACGAGAACGCCCTCTGGTCGCTCGGTGCACACGACGTGTCCGTGATCCTGCGGCTCGCCGCCGAGGAGCCGTACGAGTGCCGCGCGGTGGGCGAGAGCTATGTGCACGACGGCGTCGAGGACGTGGTCTTCTGCTACCTCCGCTTTCCCTCGGGGCTCGCCGCGCACATGCACCTGTCCTGGCTCGATCCGCACAAGGAGCGCCGCTTCACGGTCGTCGGCTCGAAGCGGATGGCGACGTTCGACGACATGGAGCTCGAGCGCAAGCTCTCCGTCTACGACAAGGGCTTCGACGAGGACTACTCCTCTTACGGCGAGTACATCGCGCGCTCGGGCGACATCTTCTCGCCGCACGTGCCGAACGAGGAGCCGCTGCGGATCGAGTGCCGCCACTTCCTCGACTGCGTCCGCGGCCGGGCGCGGCCGCGCTCCGGGGCAGAGTCGGGACTGCGCGTGGTCCGGGTGCTGGAGGCTCTCCAGCGGTCGCTGCAGGAGAGCTCGCGTGCTGCGCCCGTCTGATCGCGCCCCCGGCCTGCTCGTCGGCGAGGACGTCAAGCTGCCCGAGGGGATCGAGATCGGGGGCAACGTGATCGTTCACGCCGGCACCGTGCTGCGGGAAGGCGTTCGGCTGGGCGACGGCTGCACGGTCGGAAAGGCGCCGCTGCTCGGCCCGCGCTCGAGCGCCAGCCGCGAGCCTCCGGGGCCGGCGATCCTCGAGGAGGGCGTGAGCGTGGGCGCGGGGAGCGTCGTTCTCGCGGGCGCACGCCTTGGGGCCGGCTGCCTGGTCGCCGACCAGGCGCACGTGCGCGAGCGTGCGGAGGTCGGGGCCGGCAGCCTGGTAGGCCGGGGGGTGGCGGTCGACAACGACGTGCGCGTGGGGGAGCGGGTCAAGCTTCAGACGGGCGCCTACATCACCGCTTGGTCCCTGGTCGAGGACGACGTGTTCGTGGCTCCGGGCGTGACGCTTACGAACGATCAGACGATGGGTCGCCGCCGGGCCGGCGACGAGCTGCGCGGCGCGGTGCTTCGTCGCGCCTGCCGGGTGGGGGGCGGCGCAGTCCTGCTGCCCGGCGTGGAGGTGGGCGAGGAGGCGTTCGTGGCGGCCGGCGCGCTGGTGACGCGCGACGTACCGGCGCGGACGCTCGTGATGGGCGTGCCCGCCCGGATCGTGCGGGAGGTGCCCCAGGGGGAGCTCCTGCCGTGAGGCTGCGTCGACGGGCCCTCTCCCCAGGACGCGGAACGGCGGTGCTGGCAGTGACTGCTACCGCCGCCCTCGCGGCGGTCGTGCTCGGTGAGATCGGCCGCGTCTGGCGGCGCGGCTCGGCCCCGCTTCCCCAGGACACGGACCATCTCCTCGCGGCCGCCGAGGAAGCGGTGGCCGAGACCGCGGAGGTGGCGCGGGCGGGCTATCGGGACGTGTCGACGCGCGAGAACTCGATGTTCAACCTGCTCACCTCCTTCGCCGCGACGTTCATCGCGGTGCGTTCGCTCACCTACCTGCTGCGGGGTGGGCGGACGTTCGGGCCATTCCGCACCATGCGGGTCGGGCGGCGGCACATCCACCACTTCGTGCCCGGGATCGTCATCGCCTTGAGCGCCGGGAGCGCCGCCATCCTGACTCGCAACGAGGAGATCGAGAAATGGCTCGCCCTGCCGTTCGGCGTGGGGATGGGTCTCACACTCGACGAGTCGGCGCTGCTGCTCGAGCTGGAAGACGTGTACTGGAGCCGCGAGGGGCTCCTGAGCGTGCAGATCACCCTGGCTGTGATGTCGTTGCTGGGCGCGCTGGCGCTGGGCCTACGCTTCCTCCGCCGCGGCGAACAGGTGGTGCTCGAGCGGCCGGAGTGAGCAGCAGCCGCCGGCGATGCTTTCATTCCGGCGATGGAAAGCGGATCCTCTCCTCCCGATCGCCGGGGCGGGGACCAGCCGGGCGAACCCGGCTCCTCGCCGCCGCCCGCTCCGCCGCCCGGTGCGCAGCCCCCGCCCGCCCCGCCGCCGCCGGGCCCGGAGGCCCCGCCGGGCTACGGGGGGCCGGTTCCGCCCGGGGGGTGGGAGCAGCCCGTCGGCGTGCAGCCCCAGCGGTGGGGCGGGGCGGAGCTGTCGGGGTGGGGGCGCCGCGTCGGCGCATACATCCTCGACGCGATCTTCACGTCCATCGTGAGCTGGGTGGGCGTGGGGCTCATCTTCGCGGACAGTGAGGCCCTCGGGGTGATTCTCTTTCTCGTAGGCCTGGTGGTCGCGTTCTTCTACTTCCCCCTCACGATGATGCGGGAGGGCGAGCACAACGGTAAGACGCTGGGAAAGCAGCTCCTCGGAATCCGCGTGGGGCGGGACAGCGGAGAGAGCGTCACCTTTGGCTGGGCGCTCCTGCGCCAGTTCGTCGTCATATACCTGCTGTTCCAGGTGGTTGGCGGCTTCCTGTTCGGCATCCCCTGGCTCGTCGACGTGCTATGGCCGCTTTGGGATGGCGAGAACCGGGCGCTTCACGACATGATCGTGAAGAGCCACGTCCTGCGAGCCTGACCCCGAGCGCTACGCTGCGGCCGCCCGCACGCGCTCCGCGGCTCCGGTCCAGATCATCTCGTCACGGCCGGGACCGACGCCGACCATGACGATCGGGATCTCAAGGAAATCGGAGACGTAGTCGAGGTAGGACTGGGCGTTGCGAGGCAGCTCGTCGATCGACCGGCAGGCTGAGATGTTCTCGTGCCAGCCCGGCAGCTCGATGAGGTCGCCGCGCGCCTTGTGCAGGATCGATTGGTGGTAGGGGAACTGGTCGAAGGTGGCGCCCTCCGGGCCGAGATAGCGCTCGGCGACGTACAGCGGGTCGATTCCGGTCAGCACGTCCAACTTCGTGATGACCAGGCCCGTGAAGCCGTTCACTCGCGCGGCGTAGCGCAGCGCGACGAGATCGAGCCAGCCGGTGCGCCGCGCTCGGCCAGTGGTGGTGCCGAACTCGCCGCCGGCATCGCGGATCCGCTCGCCAAGGTCGTCCTCCAGCTCGGTCGGAAACGGCCCCGCCCCGACGCGGGTGGTGTAGGCCTTGGCGACCCCCCAGACCTCGTCGATCGACCGCGGGCCCACGCCGGCGCCGGCGCACGCGGCGCCGGCGACCGTGTTGGACGAGGTGACGAAGGGGTAGGTGCCGTGGTCGATGTCGAGCATCGCGCCCTGGGCCCCCTCGAACAGGACGAGGCCGCCATCGTCGAAGATGCGCCACGCGATCGGGGCGGTGTCGGCGATCCAGGGCTCGAGCCGGTGGCCGAGGATGCGGTACTCCTCGGTCATCGTGTGGAGGTCGAGCTGGGGGTCCTTCGCAAAGGGCCGCAGCATCAGCCGTTTCGGTTCCATGGCGGCGTAGATCTTCTTGCGGAGAATCTTCTCGTCCAGCAGGTCCTGCATGCGGATGCCGAGCCGGGCCGCCTTGTCCGCGTAGCACGGCCCGATGCCGCGCCGGGTGGTGCCGATCTGGAGCTTGCCGAGCTTCGCCTCGCCCGCCTGGTCCAGCAGCATGTGGTAGGGCATGATCAGATGCGAGTTGGCAGAGATGCGCAGGCCGCCGATGTCGATCCGCCTGCGCCGCAGGTCGTCCAGCTCGCCCCTCAGGACCTTCGGGTCGACGACCACGCCGTTTCCGATCGCGCAGAGCTTGCCGGGATAGAGGATCCCGGACGGGATCAGGTGAAACTTGAACGTCTCCCCGTCGCGAACGATCGTGTGGCCGGCGTTGTTGCCGCCCTGGAAGCGGATCACCAGATCGGCCTGCTCGGCGAGCAGGTCGACGACCTTCCCCTTCCCCTCGTCGCCCCACTGGGCGCCGACGATCACGAGACCTGGCATGGCGCTTCGAGTGTAGGCAGAGAGGCGGCGCCGCGCCGCCGCGCTATGCGCCCTGCGCGGCCATACGCAGGTCTGGCCCCATGATCGGGATCGGGTCGTCGCAGATCTCGACGAGCCGCGACACGGCGCGAGCACCGACCTGGCGCCGCAGGCGCGCGATCGGATCGAAGACGCCGGCGACGTCCAGCGCGGCGGCCTCAGACGTCACGCGCTCGAGCCGCTCGACGATGCGGCGGAGGTCGTCGAGGTCGCGCCCGTGGTAGCGCCCACCGCCTACGACCTCGCGCAATTCGCGAACGGCCGATCGCAGCATCAGCGCCGGGGGCATCGGGGTCCTCGTCCGGGATGTTCGTCGTGACCACGATCGACCGGCGGTCCTGCCAGCGCTCGTTCACGATCGAGTAGAGCTGCTCGAGCACCCACTCCGTCTGCTTCTCCGCCCCCAGGTCGTCGAGCACCAGCAGGTCGACCGAGCAGAGGCGCCGGAAGAAGCCGAGGTACGAGTCGCTGGCGTCGCGGTCGAAGGTGCGCTTGATCTCGGCGAGCAGTCGCGGCACCGGATAGACGGCGTACGAGCGGCCCGCCTGCTTGGCGGCCTTGGCGACGAGGATCGCGAGCGACGTCTTTCCGGTCCCCACGGGACCGTCGAACCAGAGCCCCCTGCCCGCCTCGAGGTTGTCCTCGAGCGCGCGGACGAAGGTCCGGACCCGCCGAAGCACCACCGGATCCAGCGACACGATCGGCTCACGTTCGAACGACACCTCGAGGAAGCGCCTGCCGATGCCGGTGCCGACGCCGCGGCTCGTCGCCTGCCGGATCCGCTGCTCGCGGCAGCGGCAGGCCCGAGCCTGGCCGCTTGCCTCGTCGAGGATCCAGGTGCTGCCGTCGCACTCGCCGAACGGGCAGGTGCGCTCCTCCTTTGGGACCGGCCGCAGCATCAGCCGGACCCGTTCTGGGGCGAGGCCGGCTCGACCCCGCGCTCGCGGTAGAGGTTTGCGAACTTCGGATACTTCGGCAAGAACGTCAGGGTGATCTGGCCGATCGGGCCGTTTCGGTGCTTGGCGACGATGAGATCAGCCTCTCCGAGCCGCTCCGATTCGGCGTTGTAGTACTCGTCGCGATAGATGAACATCACGACGTCGCTGTCCTGCTCCACCTGGCCGCTTTCGCGGAGGTCCGAGAGCATCGGGATCGGGGGGTTGCGGCTCTCGACGGCACGCGATAGCTGCGAGACGGCGATGACGGGGATGTCCAGCTCGCGGGCCAGGATCTTCAGCCCGCGGCTGATCTGGCCGACCTGCTCGACCCGGCTGTCGGCGCGCGTGTCGGGTCGGACGAGCTGCAGGTAGTCGACGACGATCAGCCCCAGCCCGTGGCGCGCGTGCAGCCGCCGCGCCTTGGCGCGCATCTCGAGCACGCCGATGTCGCTCGAGTCGTCGAGATAGATTGGCGCGCTGGCGAGCTTCTCGACCGCGTTCAGCACCTTGGGCCAGCGATCGCCGCGCACACGACCCTTGCGAAGCTCGTCGCTGGAGACCCTGGCCTGGGAAGCGATGAAGCGGTGCGCGAGCTCGGCCTCGGACATCTCCAGCGAGAACAGTGCGACCGGGACGCCGTGGTCGATCGCCGCATTCTCGGCGATGTTGGTGGCAAGGCTGCTCTTTCCCATCGACGGCCTTGCGGCCACCACGATCAGGTTGCCGTGCTGAAAACCGCCGGTGAGCGAGTCGAGATCGACGAACCCGGACGGAGCTCCGGTCAGCCCGACGTCCTTGCGCGACAAGCTCCTCGAGCTTGTCGATCTCCTCGTGGAGCACCGCCTCGATCGACTTCATCTCGGCGGTGCCGCCGTCGTGGCCGATCTTGAAGAGGACCGCCTCGGCGCGCTCGATCAGCTCGCGCGGCTCCCCCCGGTGGGCGAGGACCTCGTCCTGGATGTCGCGCGTGGCGGACAGCAGGCTGCGAAGCAGGGCGTTCTCCTTGACGATGCGCGCGTAGTCGAGGACCGCACCCACGGCCGGGACCAGCGTCGGCAGGGAGTGGATGTAGGCGGTCCCGCCCGCCTTTTCCAGCTCACCCGCGCGGCGCAGGTCCTCGCTGACGGTGAGAGCGTCGACCGCCTCCGGCTCCGCCTTCTCCTTCAAGCGGATCATCGCCCGGAAGATCATCTGGTTCCGGGGACGGTAGAAGTCCTCCGGCCGTAGGCCGACCTCGAGCAGGATCCCGTCGAGCGCCTGCTCGGTGAGCAGGATGGACCCGAGAACAGAGGCCTCGGCCTCCTCGTTGTGGGGAGGGACGTTGCCCTGCGCGTGAGGCGAAGCGGTGGCGGCCACCGCGGGCTATCCAGGCGTAGTCAGGGCGCGAGAAGCGAGCCTGCCAAGGACGCAGGGGCGAACACGTGCTGGGCACGCGGAGCCCCGATGACGCCGGCAGGCGACGCTTCGCAGCGTCACTGACTATGCCTGGGGCGTGACGATGGTCTTGATCTCCGCCATCACGCCGTCCGTGACCTCGACGGTGACCATGTGCGTGCCGGTTGTCCTGATGGGTTCCTCGAGCTGAACGCGCCGTTTGTCGAGACGCACGCTGCGTGCCTGGCGGATCGCGTCGGCGATCTCCTGCGAGGTGACCGAGCCGAACAGACGGCCGTCGTCGCCCGCGCGGTGGGAGATCGTGAGCACGGTCTTGCGCAGGAGCGCCGCTGTCTCCTCGGCCTTGGCGGCCGCCTCGGCGGCAGCACGCTCCGCCGCTTCGCGGCGTCGCTGCGTCTCCGCGATCGCCGCCGGCGTGGCCGGCTGGGCGAGCTTGCGCGGAGCGAGATAGTTGCGGAGGTAGCCCGGCGAGACGTCGATCACGTCACCGCGCTCGCCGAGCCGTTCCACGTCCCTCAGGAGAATGGCTTGGGCCATACCTGGTCTCCGTCCTTACTTCAACCGACCTGATTGCGAAAACCGAGCCTGGCAAGGACGCAGGGTCGAAGACGTGCTGGGCACGTCGAGACCCGAGGACACAGCCAGGCGAAGGTTTGCAGCCATCAGCGGTCTGCGACGTACGGGAGGAGGCCGAGCTCACGGGCGCGCTTCACGGCGGTCGCGAGCTGCGACTGGTGGCGGCGGCATGCGCCGGTGACGCGGGACGAGCGGATCTTGCCTTTGTCGCTGATCCCGCGGCGCAGTGACCCGAGGTCGCGGTAGTCGACCCTGTCGACCTTGTCACGGCAGAACGGGCAGGGCTTGCGCCGGCCACCGCCGATCGCTCCCTTGCTACGCCCGCGCCGCCGGTCGCGGGTTGCACTTCCACTGCGCTGTTTCGCCACTGCTTTGCTCCTGCGTAGTCGCTACGTCGGGGTGAGAAACGGGATGTCGTCGTCCGATCCCCCGGCGCTTACGGGCGCCTGCTGGAAGTCCCCGGTGTCCGCGGGGACGTCGCTTTGCGGCGTGAAGCGGCCACCGTTCTCGCCGCCCTCA
>CAWEXB010000003.1:0-535415 GCA_963812915.1 uncultured Thermoleophilaceae bacterium
CCCCGACCTCTCCTCGACGGAGCCCACCCATAACCCGAGGTCGCCGGCCCGAGCTGTCTACTAGGGGTTGCCGTTAGCAGGTGATCCGCCTGGGATCGGGCCGCGTTGGGCGGGACTAAGGTCGGCGCGCGATGGCGATCAATCCCGCGTGCGCAGCCGACGATGTACTGATCCTTGTGAGAAGCGATAGCGCCCGTCCGTGCTGGTTTTCCACGAGACCACTGAAAAAGAGCGCTTTCGCGTGTCGCTCTTCGGCCGGCCGGGGTGAGCTGGCGTGGGTGTTCCGATCTGCGGTCGGCTCTTCTTAGGCCGCGTGGGCCCGCAGGGCGGCTCCGATCGGGTGGAGGTTGACGAGGACCGCTGTCCAGACGGCCTGGAGAGTCGATTTTCGAGCGCCGCGGTAGCGACTTTTGCGTCCTCGGTAGCGGTGCGCGATGAGTCCGAGCAGGCGCTCGATTAGCGGCCTGGTGCGCTTCAGATGGTCGCGCTCGCCGGGGTCGGATAACGCCGTGAGCGCGGCCTGGCGCAGGTCCTCGCGGCGGCTGATGCGGATGTCGCGCTGGCCGCCCGGCGCGCAGCGCTGTCGCAGCGGGCACGGCTCGCAGTCGGTTCGCGCGAAGCGGGCGACCCGCTCACCGTTCGCGCTGGGTCGATTCGGCCTCGGCTTATAGATCGGCGTCGTGTTGCCGCGGGGGCAGGTGACGGTGTCGCTGTCGAGGTCGATCGCGAACTCGTCCTTGGGGATCGTCCCGTCCCTTGGCGAGCTGCTGTGGACCGGCGCGAGCACCGAGATCGAGCGCTGCTCGAGCTGTTCGCGGGCCTCGACGTTGCCGTAGGCGGTGTCGCCGATCAGCCGCTTCGGGCGCCGCCGCTCGGGCTGCTGGTCGACGAGCGCTCCGGCGTGGTGGCCGTCGTGCTCGTTCGCCGGCGAGAGCGTGATCGCGGTCAGGATCGGCGCCTCGGCCGCCGCCGCGGCGTGCAGCTTGTAGCCGGTGAAGCGCCGCGCCGGGGTCTTGCGGCCGTGGCGCATCTCGGGGTCGTGGGCGGAGACGATCTGGCGCGTGCGGCGCCCGCCGCGCGGGCGCGGGACCTCGTCGTCTTCGACTTCGAACTCCTGGCCGACGATCTCGCGCAGCAGCCTCGCCGCCTCGGCGATCGCCGCTTCTGCCGCGAGCTGGTCGTCCTCCTCGACCGCCCTCAGCGCGCGCTCCGCGTCCTTTGCAACCTCAGCGAGCAGCTCCAGACGAGCGTCCGGATCCTGCCAATCGCCCTCCGGCTTCACGCGCGGGCGCGAGTAGTCGAAGCGAAGACCCGAGGCGAGCTCTTCGGCGGCCTGTCCGTCACTGGCCTCGACCGCGTCGAGCAGCTTTCGGACCCCAGAGCGCACCAGCGTCGCGGTGTCCTGGACCGCGGCCGCGCCGAGCATCGGGGTCGAGTCGACGATCTGCTCCGCCTTCCCCTCGATCAGGCCGAGCTCGGTGGCGAGCTCGAGCGAGCGCTCGAAGACGAGCCGCTCCTTGCCGTGCAGCAACAACCGAGCGCGAAAGCGGACCAGGCTCGTCGCGTGAAAGCCCGGGTGGTCGACCGGCAGGTCAAGCGCCACCTTCCAGCGCAAATCGAAGCGAACCGCCTCCATCGCGCGCTCGTCGGAGAGCCCGTCGCGAAAGGCCAGCAGCAACACCTTCGCGAGCATGCTCGGCGGGATCGAGGGCCGGCCCTGGCGCTCCGAGTAGCACTCGGCGAAGTCCTCATCGCGGACGATCCGATCGCCATGCTCGGCCAGCAGGCCATAGATCGAGTCCTCCGGGAGCAGATCCGAGCACCACGCCGCGTCGAACATGCCCCGCTGCCGATCCACCACCGCAAGCATCCCACCACACCTCCCTGAAAACCACTGATTTGCAGGGAAAACCTACGCTCAGGCCGGACGGAACAGGCCACCAAACCGGCGGACTTTTTCAGCGGTCTCCCAAGATCCAGCACTGGCGAGCGCGCCGATCGCGCGCCCGCGGACGACTGGATCTCGTCCGATGCGCTAACGGCCGTCGCCTCTTCGGAGGCGCCTCCCTTCCACGCGAAGCAGCGGTCTCAGCCTTCGGGATGCGATCGCCGAAGCTGTCGCGTGACCGCTTATCGAGGTGGGCCGGCGCTCGTGAACGGCGCGGTCGGCACGGCCACCCTCGGGGACGGGCGGCCGTTCGCGATCGCGGGTTTCGCGATTGAAACCGCAGGATCATCGAGATGGACGTCCGACCCCGCGCGCCTCAGCCAGCTCGACCTGACGATTCTCGACTGACCGTCGCCACATCCTCGCGAAAGCGGCAGCGCGTCCACTCGCGTCAGCGAAACAACCTGCACCTCGCGATGACAGCTGGGCGCGGCGAACGGTCGTAGGCGTTACGGCAATCTGCTGGGGCGCACCGAGCCGGGCCCCGTCGCGGCGTTATTCGCGACCCCCTTAGTTGGGGGCAACCGGTATAGGGTAGGCCCATCGTGAGGGCGACCGTTGCAGCGCCGGGCGACCCGACCGCCGCCGCGTGCGGCGAAGAGCCAGCCCCCATGTCTGGCCCATCCGGCCGCACGGTGTCCGGAAGCCAGCCTGGCGCACCGCGCGCCTCCCGGGTCTGCCCACGCCCGACTCGTTTGGACCGGCGCATGAAAGGAGCCCCCATGAACTTCCCGACGCCGGCGGCCTGCGGCGCGCTGTGCTACTCGCACTGGCCCCAGCCGCCTCCGCCGACCCACCCACGCGAGAAGTGATCCCCGGAGAGGACTTCACAACCGACGTCTGCGGCTACCCGATCGACGTGGACGCCGTAGGCAACGCTTTCGTCACGACCTTCACCGACTAGCAAGGCGAGGTAGTTCGGGTGATTGAAACCTATCCCGGTTCCCGCTGGATTCTTACCAATCTCGACACTGGCGTGACGTTCACCGCCGTCATTCCCGGCCCCCTGAAGCTGCGCTTCAACGCCGATGGCACGACGACGTTCCAGGGAACGGGGCCATGGGGCTGGGTCGGCACGCACCCAGGGACCGGCGAGACCGGCTTTTTCCTGCTGCAAGGGCAATCGTTGAAACCACCGATGCTGCCGGCAACGTAATGTCGACCTTCAGGGGCAACACGGTAGATATCTGCGAGCAACTCGCAGCGTAGTTGCTGTCTTGCTAGGCGGTCGCCGGCGACGGCGACCGCCTCGGCGCTCTCTCCCCAATGGAACGAGATATAGCTCCGGGGCCAAGATGCCCATTGCGGACGACGAGCAGCAGCACGGGGCCGGAGTGCTGCTCCTCGACGAATGCGAGAGCGGCCCGGCAGCCGATCGCCTGCCCGCGGACGCCCCGATTTCGTCCAGCGCGGCACCAGGCCGGGCGGGCTGTCGCGGCGACGTCTCAGTTTGGCCTCAGGAGCGACCCGTAGCGTCCGCCGAGCCGATAGACCCTCGAAGCCCAGGGAGGTAGTCATGAAGCGCCTCGGCCGTTATTCCCTCGTCCTGCTGTGCGTCGCCGCGCTCGCGGCGCTGGCCGTGTACGCCGACGCCGGCTCAGGTGCGCAGGAGGCGGCGCGCGCCGCGACCGGCTCGGCCGCCGACGTACCGCTCAAGGACGCAAAGCTGAACATCGAGCACAACGCGACCGACAAGGACACCGGCTTTCAGGGCTTCATCGACAGCGAGGGCTGGCGGCGGCTCGACGTGCGCCGGGCCGCCGGCGACGTGCTGGCCTTCGAGGGCCGCGGCAGCCTTGGCGAGCTGGGGCTGACCGAGCTGTTCTTCGAGACTGTCGAGCCCGAGAACGCCAAGGTGGCGATCGACCAGATGCTCGCCAAGCTGCCCGAGGGGAACTACACGATCGCCGGCCCGGGGCAGGAGAACGGCGCCGGCACGGGCCGGACCTCCGGAACGGCCGGCTGACGCACGACATCCCGGCGGGCCCGAAGCTCGTCTCCCCCGCGCGGGCGCACGGGTGCCGCTGCGCGGCGTCGTCGCCCGCTGGAGGCCGGTATCCAAAACCATCACCGGCCAGCCCGTGAAGATCATCGCGTACCAGCTCATCATCGAGAAGGACGTCGAGCCTCACCCCCACATGATCGGCAAGTTCGGGCTGAGCATGTACCTGCCGCGATCGGTGACACGCATCAAGGTGCCGGACGGATTTCTCCAGCGCCGCACCGCCTACGACTGGGAGGTGCTGGCGATCGAGCGCAGCGGCAACCAAACGCTCTCGTCCGGCTCATTCCGAACGCGCTAGTCGCGTCTCGACCCGGCCTTGACCAATTGCGCTTGGCGCGACCTCCGGATCCGAGATCGGCCCACATCAAGCCCCCTGCCCGTCGTCCCCAACTGCCGCACCACACCGAACCGAACCTCGCCGCCCCAACGCACGACACATCGTCGCGTCGCCCGCCACACCCGCCGGAGCCGCCAGTGCTCAGTTTCGACGCGAGCCGGGAGCCGTTCCGGGACCGGTCGCGCGCCGGCGGACGCCTGCTCGTCATCCTTTCCGGTCGTCTGGGGCTCGACTGTAAGACGCTCGCAACCAGGCGAAAGCAGGCCGGGGGACGGGACGTCGGCATGCTCGGCGAGCGGATCGAGACCGAGATGGTCGCGGAGGTAGACGCGATCGACTGCGAGGAGCACGAGCTATGGCGAGGCGCGGCGGCGATGCGCTGCAACAGGAAATCTCGGCCTGCCACAGCCACCAGGCGTGGCCGGCGAGATGCGAAGCGCCGGCTTGGTCAGCGCCGACCGGCGGGAGAGCAAGGCCGAGTCCGTGCTACGGCCCTGGTCGGACGGGGGGCGTGACGGTCGAGGACGGCCGCCCCGTTCCGTCGCTTTCACCGCATTGGCGGAAGCTCCCGATCCGGCATAGACTCGCGGGAAGCGGTGGCTGGACTCGCGTCGCTGCCGCCGAGCGGGCCCGTTCCAGAGCAGGGCACGACTCTCGGACTCGCCTTCAATCGACAGTGGATCTCGGGCCGTGGACGGTGCGGCGCCAGGACCAGACAGGAGACTCGGATGAAACGTCTGTTTAGCGTCGTAATTGCCGCCGCGGCAGTGCTGGCCTTCTCAGCGGGTCCGGCGACCGCAGATCAAGCCCTCAAGCTCGGGCCGGGTCCGCCGACCCTTTCGGGCGACTTCGACGGAAAGGGAGCGTTCGTGTTCCATTGCAACCCCCAGTTTCCCGAAGAGGGTCCCGGCGCTGTGGTCTTCACCCCTAAGGGGGGCGTCCGCGGCAACAAGAACTGCTCGGGCGAGTGATTGCTCAACCCGGGTGACTCAAGGGGGGCCGCCCCGCGCGGGGGCGCCTGCCCCGCCCGGTTTGCACATAGGGGAGCTTCGTTCTTGCCAGACTCCGCTTCGTGTCCCTGCGCCTGCTGGACGAGGTGCTCGTGACCGAGGTTCCGGTTGTGCTCGGAGACGGGAAGCGGCTCTTCGACCGGCGCCCGCCGGGCGGCCCGATGCGGCTCATCGGCGTGTTCCCCCGTTCGAGCGGGATGGTCGCGCTCTGCTACGAGGTCAGACGGTAGGTTCGGCCTACGCACGGCCGCGCCCGCCGCGTGCGCGCCACGGGCGAGCGCGAGCAGCGCGAGCACGGTGACACGAGAGGAACCAATGCAGCGCACGCCATTGACCACAGATCGAGCGCTCGTCCGGAGCGTCCCGCCGGCGCGCTCTGTGAGTGGCCGAGACTTCTTGGCGGCCACCGCGCGGCCTACGGCGTACGCAGGGCCTAGTACGTACGACGAGGGGGAGCGGAGGTTGGCAGTGCTGCTCCTCGACGCGAGCAGGGGCAGCGCGGCGACGATCGCGCGGGCCGGGACGCCCCTTCGTCTCCGGCGAGCCCGCGCTGGAGGGCGGTCGAGAGTGTCGCAACCAGGCGAAAGCGGTAGCGCGGCAGCGGTCCGCGTCGCGCCGCTCCTTCCACGTCGAAAGCGGTAGTGCGCCGACAACCTCCAGCGCCCTCGCGCTTCGTCCGGAGCGGGTGTCGTCGATACCTCTGCCGAGGCGCCTGCTCTCAGCGCGAACTGGTAGCGGCAGGGCTGGGACAGCCAGGTTCACCTGCGGTGGGTGAGGCGCGGTCACCCAGGCCGGGCAGAGCATTCTCGCGGTGATCGAGCGACTGACCGATATGCCGCCGGGCACGATCGGGTTTCGGGCGGCGGGCGAGATCGAGCGTGAGGACTACGACGAGTACTCGTGCCGGAGCTGCGCCGGACGCTCGAGGCCGGCGGTGGGTTGCGCACTCTGTACCTGATCGAGGATCTGGACGAGATCGAGCCGGGAGCGCTGTGGGCCGACACCAGGCTCGGGTTCGACCTCGGCGTCCGACACCACGAGGCGTGGCTTCGCTCAGCCATTGTCACCGACATCCACTGGATGGCGCGCGCGACGAAGCTGTTCGCGTGGATGATCCCCGGCGAGGCGCGCGTGTTCCCGCGCGACGAGCTAGAGCAAGCAAAGACATGGGTCGCGCGCGACTCCTAGCGGTAAGACCGCCCACTTCGAACTAAGGCCCGAGACGATGCTCGACACGACCCTTCGAGGGAGCGCTGGGGCATTACCGGCGAGCGGCTCGCGGCCGATGTACGCGCAGCGGAGTGCCGCGTCGAGCGGCGACACGCTAGCTGGCGTCAGACGCGCGCGCCGGAGCTGGCCTAGTCGCAGTTGACGGGGCCGTACGCCTGGCTGAACGACTTCGCAAGCTGATCCAGGGCGGACCCGATGCGCGCGCCGGCCTCCTCGCCGCTCGCCGCGCCCGAGACGACGTCTTTGGCGGCGGTCTCGAGTTCCGAGCGGAAGCTCTTTGCCGCCTGCTCGACCTCCTGGCGTTGCTCTGGCGCGAGGTCCTCACGCTCGGCGGCGATCTTCTCGAGGTCCTCCCGGATCGCCTTGAGGTTGCTCGTCACCTCGTCAATGCTCGCCGACGTAATCGTGAGCGCGGCGAGATCGTCCACTCGCTCCTGGATGTCCGCGCGGGCGTCGCAGACCCTGTTCTGGGCCTTCTCCTCTTCGGACTCGCCGCACGCGACCGGCAGCGCGGCAAGCAGGCAGGCGAGGAGTCCGATTATCCAGGTGTGGATCGAGTGGCTAGAGGTCACGCATCAGCGAATACCCGCGACTGGGCGTGACAAGCGTGCTCGTTCCGGGCGGGCCGCCCGTCCGTCGTGATCGCCATCGCCGGCGCGCCCTACGCGCCCGCCGTCAGGCCGTGAATCCCTCGCTCTCGGTCAGGAGCGCGAAGAGCACCAGGAAGTCGATCGTGAGGACCGCGATCGCTACGAGCCTGACCGGCTATCCCTGCCGGGGCGCCCGGTCGGACGCGAGGAAGCCCACGTTGTTGCCTGGCACGCTAGGTGCGTGCGGCGTCGAGTGCCTGTTGGAGCCGCTGTTCGTCCTCGTTGCTAAGCGACGTCTGGATGACGGTGCCGGGCACATGGATCTGCGGCAGCACCTTGTCAACGGAAACCTCCCTGACGAGCAGAATCATGGCCGCCTTGCCAGGCTGCAGCTCCTCGCCGAGCCGCTTCATGAAGTCGTCGTCGACCCCCGTATCGCTCAAGGCGCCGCCCGCGGCGCCGGCCGCGGCCCCGATCGCCATGCCGAATAGTGGCACGAAGAAGATCAGCCCGATCAAGCCGCCCCAGAGCGCGCCACTCGCCGCGCCCAGCCCGGCGAGCGAGGGCTGATGCAGCTTCACGTCGCCGTCGTCCTTGCGCTCGACGATGACAAGATCGTCGAGCTCGATGTCGTGGCCCTTGACGGCCTCGCCGAGGTTCGAGGCGACTTGCTGCGCCGTGGGCAGATCCTCATACGCGATCGCGACCAAGTCACTCATGCTTCGCTTCCCTTCTGTTCGAGTTTCACCGGTGCTGGACTGTGCCGTATCCGGACGATTTGGCGACGCCCGCCGCAGGGGCAGGCGGGCATTGTGTCCGTTCGCATCGGCACGTCACCCCAAGTGACACGCCCGCACGACTGGCAGACGTGCTCCGCAACGGCCGGCATTCAAGCCGCCTACCCGATAACGCTTCGAGTATGTGTGCGAACGCCGGCAGATGGCCCTTGGAAAGGACGACAAGCGACTGCCACCGGCGGAGATGCCGGCGCTGCTGCTCTGCGCGATCAGCGGCAGCGCAGAGAGGCGGCGAGCCACGCCGAGCTTCGCTATCGCAACGAGGCAGAAGCAGCGCTGCCGCCGGCAGGCGAAGGAGCAGCGCGGTCGACCGCGCGCCCACCACTGCCGCAGTGCCTCATGCATGGATCGCGGGGTTTGCGCGGCCGCCCTCCCGCGCGGCAACGCGCTCTTCCACGGGCGGATGCGGAACGTGGCGGCCCAGCTCCTGCCGCGACGGCTCATCTCCGTAGCGTGCGCGGGCGCGTCGCTGCCCGCCGTCGCGGTTGTGAGGCGGCGACGTTGCGCCGGGTGCTGGTATCCATCCGATCGAGGGACGAGCATTCGCGCCGCACTCGCAGGCGATCGAGGGGAGACCGGAGCAGATGGTGATGGCGGCTGACTATCCGTTCATGGACGTGCTGTGGTCGATGATCATCTTCTTCTTCTGGGTGATCTGGATCTGGATCGTGATCACCGTGCTGATCGACGTTTTCCGCCGTGATGACATCGGTGGCTGGGCCAAAGCGGCGTGGGTGATCTTCGTTGTGATCCTGCCCTGGCTAGGGGTGCTGGTCTATCTGATCGTCGAGCACGACGGGATGAGGCAGCGCAGCATGAAGCAGGCGCAGGCCCAGAGGCGAGAGTTCGACGACTATGTGCGCGACACGGCGGGCGGCGGGTCCGCCGCCGAGATCGCGAAGGCCAAGGAGCTACTCGACTCCGGCGCGATCACGCAGGAGGAGTTCGAGGCGCTGAAGGCGAAAGCGCTCGCGTAGGAGCGCGCGGACACTACGCGGGCAAATGGCCGCTGACGCGTTCGAGTCTCGGCGAGCATTCCGGCTATGAGGCCTCCAATCCGGTCCGTGTCGGGAACGTGGCTTGCGGGCGGTTCCGGCTCGAGATCTTTGGCGAGGGCGTCGGGATGATGTCCGTCGGCGCCGAGGTGCTCTGCAGGATCGCCGGCCGACTCGCCGAGGAGTACGGCGTGGGGCGGCGGTCGCACGTGGCCGACTTCTCGCGTGCGTTCAGCCACCTCACGCTGATCTTCGTGGCGCGCGACATCCGCGCCGCCGGGGCGGCCGCGACGCGAGCGGCGCGTTGAGCGCGGATCCCGCATCGGCAGGCTCGGTCGTCTCGCGGCGCAGATTCCTGGCTCCGCTCGCGCTTGCCCAGTTCATCTGCAGTTTCGCTGGCTCGAACATGAACGTGATGATCAACGACATCACCGAGGACCTGGACACGACCGTGCAGGGTGTGCAGGCGGCGATCACCCTGTTCTTGTTGATCATGGCGATCCTCATGATCCCGTGCAGCAAGCTGAGCGATCGTTGGGGCCGCAAACGCTGCTTCACCATCGGCCTCGTGCTGTACGGGATCGGCGCGCTGCTCAGCGCGGTGTCGCCCGGGCTCGGAGTGCTGATCCTCGGCAACTCGGTGTTGGAGGGCGTCGGCACCGCCCTGCTGATCCCGCCCGTCTACATCCTCACGACACTGCGTTTCAGCGACCTCACCTCGCGCGCTCGGGCGTTCGGCGTCATCAGCGGGCTGGGAGGCCTCGGCGCCGCGGCCGGACCACTGATCGGCGGTCTCATCACCACCGCGATTAGCTGGCGGGCCGCGTTCATCTTCCAGGCCGCGGTCATCGCGCTGATCGTCCTGCTCAGCCGCCGGATCGCCGACCCCCTCCCGCCCGACCCGACCCGTCCCTTCGACGGGTTCGGAGCGGTCCTGTCCGCGGTCGGCATGTTCTTCGTCGTGTTCGGGATTCTCCAAGCCGACAGCAACACCGTGCTGATGACGGTGCTGCTGGCGGCCGGAGCCGCCTTCCTGATCTGGTTCTTCCTCTACACCCGCGCTCGCGAGCGAGCAGGCAAGGATCCGCTGCTGCCCACGCGCCTGTTCAAGAACCGCACATCAAACCTCGGGCTGATCACCCAGAACATCCAGTGGCTGCTGCTCATGGGGGTCTCGTTCACCGTCGCCGTCTTCCTGCAGACCGTCCGCGGATACAACGCCATCGAGACCGGCGTCATCTTCACCGCGGCGACGGTCGGCGTCCTGGTCTCGTCGCTCGCCGCGGAGCGACTCGCCAAGCGCCGCCCGCAGAAGACCCTGATCATCGCGGGCTTCGTCGTCACGATGGCCGGGATCGGACTCCTGCTCGCCCTGGTCGGGGCCTCGTCGCGGGTCATCGCCTTCGCGCCCGGCCTGCTGTTGATCGGCCTTGGCCTCGGGGTCATGCTGACCCCCTCGGTCAACCTCGTGCAGTCCAGCTTCCCCGAAGAGTTGCAGGCGGAGATCTCCGGGCTGTCGCGCAGCGTCTCCAACCTCGGCTCGTCCTTCGGCACGGCGATCGCCGGCACGATCCTGGTCTCCGACCTCGCCTCGGGAAACACCTCCTACGTCTTGGCGATGGTCGCCCTGGCCGTCCTCGCCCTCATCGGCCTCGCCGCCGCCATCCGGCTCCCCGGCACCCGCGGGCCTGACCGCGCTGCGGGCGGGCTCGGGGCGACGCCCGCGCTCGGCACGGCGACCGAGCAGGGATAGCCCCGCTATCGCATCGAGGCAGATGCGATAGCCGCGATCTGGGCGACCGCGCTATCGAGTTGGACGAGCACCAAGCGCGCTGGACCGGCCTCGTCTGACGCCTGCTCCTCCACGGCGAAGCAGGTGTCTGCGCGAGATCAGGCGAGCGTGAATGCCGGTTACCCAACGAGAGCGAGCACGAGACGATCGCTGAAGCGTGCGCTCGGCGCTCGTCCAAACGGGTGTGTCCCGTCAGACTCTGAACACGCTCGCAGCGAATCGCCGGGCGAGTTCTTTCTCCGCTCGGCTATTCAGTCGGTTCCCCACGGGTTGTCGATCACGAAGCGCCAGGTGCCGTCCGTCTGACGACGCAGGACATCCGCGTTCCTTGCCGCCAGCCGCACCGGTTCGCCGTCTGGTCCCGTGCCGTTGAACGACCAGACGCCGATCACGAGGGCGAGGTCGCCTACCTCGAGGACTCGGGTCACCTCGAGGTCGAGCTTGCCCTTCATCGAGATGAAGCCGGTCAGGGCTTCGCGGACGCCGGGTGCGCCGGGAGCGAGGCTCCCGGGCTGAGTTGCGAATGCTGCTTCGCTCTCGTAGAGCGGCATGAGACTTTCGAGATTGCCGGAGTTGATTCCTGTGACGATCGTTTCGAGCACCTGTTCAGGCGTAGCGGTAGACATGCCGTCTTCCTTATCTGTGCAGGGACGCCGGCGCAAGCGCGACGCCCGGGTTGGTGAGGTCATTGGTTGCGTGCGCGCCGGCGTCGGCGACGGTGGCGCGCAGAATGTGGGGTGGGCGGGGTGGGCTCGCCCCGCCAGCCGACCTGAGCGAGTATCACCGAGATGGCCGCCCAGGCGCGGATCGGGCGAGCGAATCGCCCGAAGGGGCGCGAGGCTGATCAGGGCCGTCACTGGCCCAGGGAGCGTGTAGCTCCTCCCCGTTTGAGAGGAACGTGCGGGTGCCGATCGGCATCACGGCCATGCATTCGAGCGTCGCGCCGTCCCCGCCGAAGAGTTGGTGAGACAAGCCAGAGGGCACGATCAGGACATCCCCAGGAGCGATATCGACTCGCGTTCCGTCGAGGGCCGCGCTGCCCGTCCCGCGAGGACGACGACCTCCTCGTGATCGTGAGTGTGCGGCAGGGTGGCCGCCCCCGGCTCGATCATCTTCCCGTGCCAGACGGCGATTTCCTGAGCGCCGCGACTCGGCGTGGACAGGCCGCGCATGCGGTTGCCCATCAGGTCGTACGGCTTGATGTCAGCGTTTCGGATTAGAGGCATGACAGTTCAATTCTTGGTGTCTTGCGATCTCACACGAAAAAGAGCCCCGCGCCCGAGGAGTGTGTGGACGCGGGGCTCTGTTTTTCTCCGGAGGAGGAGAGAAGTGGGTTTTACTCGCCGTGCTGGCGGCCGACGGCCGCGGCGGTGGCAGCCTCGTCCTTAGCCGGCTGCCGCGCCCGCCTGCTCGAGCCCTCCGACGGGTCGATGCTGCGACGTGCCGTACTGAGTGCCAGCGGAGGAAACTCCGCTGATCGCCGCCGCGACGCCGGCCTCGTTCTTGACGGCGACCGCGCCGGTCGGCGCGACCGGGGTATCGGCCACGATCACACGCGTCGCCGGATCCGGCAGCAGATCCACGTCGTTGTCGGTTAGCCACCAGACGCCGGTAGCCGCCGCACCGCCGACGATGAGCGCCACGAGCGCCGCCACGATCGGCTTCTTCGATGGCGCCGCAGGTAGAGCGGCAGTGCCACCCGGGTACGTACTTTCTTGCATTTGAGTCCAAACCTCCTGTGCCAGGCCTCCAGGCGTTGTCGGCCTCGCCCCGGCCCCTCGTTTCCGCGCAACTACACTCGCAGGGCCGCTAGTGCAAGTCCGCTCCGGCAAGTCCTACATCCATTCCTAACACGGCCCCGCGGAGTGGGCGTAAAGTGATGCATATGCACAACGAGCGGCCGGCGACGATCCAGTTCCGTGTGCCCCAGAGGCTCTATGAGCGCATCGGTCGCGAGGCCCACCACCACGGCATCAGCCTGGCCGAGTTCGCTCGCGGCGCGGTCATCGCGCGTGCGATTTGGTCGGCGCGCGAGCGCGGTGCGGCGTGGTCCGACGAGGACGAGTGGCTGGAGGTCTTCGAGGCCATCGACGACATCATGGAGCGCGACCGGGCGGACCAGCAGTCGCGGGCCTCGTAACGGGCGCTAGTCGCGACGGGCGATGCTCGATGCGTGCTGGTGGCAGCGGTTCAGGCCGCCAGCCGGTATTCCTGTACGACCCGAGCGTCGCTCGGAGGGACATATCGGGCCGCCGACTGGACACCCGCGCCGGAATCTCGCTGAGCAGGGAAATCAGTGATCCACGAAAGGCGCTGCGATCTGACCCTCGCTTCGTCGACGACGAGGCGAGGAGGAGGGAAGTGCTGGACGCGCGCGGGTGGGCGGAGATCAGGCGGATGCGCGAGGTCGAGGGGCTCTCGATCCACGAGATTGCCCGCCGCACCGGCCACGACCGCAATACGGTCCGGCGGGCGCTCAGGCGTGAGGGGCCGCCGGTCTATAGGCGGCGGCCGCCTCGCCCGTCGAAGCTCGACCCTCACCGGGAGGAGGTCAGGGCGCTGTTGCGGGCCGATCCGCGCATCCCGTCGAGCCCGACTTGTCGGACGGGTTCCCGGAGCGAACGACGACTGAGTTCACTGCTCGGCCGGCGCGGTTCGACAAGCCGGATGTCGCGGGTTCGAGCCCAGCACGGCCGATCACCCTCCTCGCCTAGGCAACCTTCGCCGGCGGGTCAGCTGCCGCGATCTTCGCGTCGGCACGCTTGACGCGGATGCGGTCCTCGACGTCCTGCTTTAGCCAGATGAGGGAGCAGGCGGACGCCAGCAGCAACACGATGCCGTCACCGCCACGAACGCCCTGCGCGGGGTCGCCGACGTGGAGAGCGACCACGATGAGTGGGCCGCCAAGGCAGAGGAGCGCCGCCGCGCCAAGCCAGGGCGAGATGACTCGGTAGCGGAGCGCACGGATCGTGAGAACGATCGTGACGAGGCCCGCGACGATCGCGCCTACCCGTATCACGTCGACGCCGGTGTCATCCGAGACCAGGGCGGCCACGAGCGCGAGCAGTCCCAGCGAGCACCACAGCGCGGCCATCCAGCCGTCGGTCGCGTTGGCACTTCGTTGCGCCGCGCCCGCAACGGGGTCACCGAGCTCCTCATATTGGGTAACGAGCGACGCTACGTCGGCCGGCGTCGTCTTGCCGTTCTCGAAGCGCGACAGCGTCGACTTGTCGCGGAACGTGCGATTGGCCATCGTTTCCAGGGAAATCCCGGCTGCCTCGCGCAGCTGCCGACAGTAGCGCCCCCGGCGAACCCGCTCGAGTTCGTCGGCCTTCCCGTCGGTCGTCTCTCCCCGCAACACGCGGTTGCTGCCGTGCAAGCCCACTCTCCTCGACCTGTTTGGGTGACTTTACAGCGGGCCGGCCGCGCCGAATAGTGGAGGAGACGCTCCGGTGCCGCCCCGCAGGCCCCGGGGGCCAACCCGACCGCCTAGCCGACGGGAGCGCATCCCTCGCGGGATGCGTTTGCCGCCAGTCAACCGGCTGGGACAAGCGACAGCAAGGAGAACGTTGATGTTCAGCAGGATGAAGAAGTGGCGGAAGGTGACTTGGCGTCTCGCACTCATCAGCACCGCCGCCTGTGCGGCGATCGTCGGCGCCGTTGCACTCGCGGGTAGCAGCCGCGCACAACAGACCGGCCCACCGACCGGGACCTTGGAGCTTGTGTCGCTGAACGGCGAGACTCGCTTCGCGTTCGTCGATAACCCGCCGCGGCGGCGGGAGCGGGCGGGCGACCTGTTCGTGATCAATGCCCGGCTGCGCGACACCTCCAATCGCCCCGCCGGCCGAGTCCATGCATCGTTCGCCGAGACGCAGCCGCCGCCCCGCGTGGTCGCACAGGGATCCGGGACGTTCATCCTCCGCAATGGGCAGATCATGGTCAGCGGCCCGATCGTCGATCGGGGGCGCAACGACCGGACCGACACGCTGGCCGTGGTGGGCGGCACCGGCGCGTATACCGGAGCGAGCGGAACCCTGGTGACCACCGACATGCGCAGGAGCACCCGGTACGTGTTCACCTTCGCCGGCTGATTGCCGTGTGACGGGAGCGGCGGCCGCTTGGTCGCCGTTGCCGCCAGCCTTCCGGCTGGGATGACCCGAATGACCGAAGGGAGAGGCAGTGAAGAAGAAGGCGATGAAGGAGTGCAGCTGATGGCCGACAACCTGGCCCTGAAGGGCAACGAGGCGCAGTACGCGATGCGCTACATGCGGCTGAAGCTCGGACGGCGGACGAGTCCGGCCACGAAGACCAGCAACGGCGGTCCGCTCGTGCCCGACCGTGAGCGTCGAGCACAGATCGAGCGTTTCGTCGACGGACTGATCGAGGACGCTGCGGTGCTCCGTCGAGCGACGACACGGAAGGAGATCGACTGAATGAGAGACACGGCACGGAGGCGAGACTGCGTGGCGCTGGCTGTGTGGGCGCACTCGGACTTGCCGCTGACCACGATCCGCGTGCTGCTGGGGGAACGCGGCGAGATGACCCAGAAGGAGACCGAAGCTGGCGATGCGCAACTACTGGTCGATGAACCCGGACGAGCGGCAGCGGTGGCTGCATGAGGGCTCTCCGCTAGCGGTGCGACGAGTACGACAGCGGGACCTCGTTCCGCTTCACGACCTTCCACGTCACCACGTTGCGCGCGTCCGCCACGGAAAGGTCATCTGGTGGCGGTTTGTCAGCAGCGAGGCCGACGCCCTCGAAGCCGCAGGCCTGCAGGAGTAGGCGATGTCGCAGGAGAGCTCATGACGCCTGCGGCGTCACCCGCGACGCATGAAATGGGTGAGACTCGGGCGGTCGTCCAAGTTGAGGCCGCCGACGTTCTGGTACTACGAGTCCGCCGGGAGAAGGGCCGGGGAGTCCGCGGCACCCCGAACTGTTGCTGAGCGCACGTCAAGCAGAATCTCTGAGCACGAGGGCTCCCCACGGGCGACGTGTCGTTGTCGATCTGGGGGAGGTGAGAGGTGGAGCGCGTCTATGAGCGCTGTTGCGCGCTTGATGTGCACAAGCAGCGGGTGACCGTGTGCGTCCATGTTCCGGACCGAACAGGTGCCCGCTCTGAGCTGCGCGCCGAGTTCGCGACGATGACGGGCGATCTGCTCGGGCTGCGCGACTGGCTCCAGGGCCTCGGTGTCACGCACGTGGCGATGGAGGCGACCGGCGTCTACTGGAAGCCGGTCTATTACCTGCTCGAGGACGATTTCGAGCTCCTGCTCGTGAATGCCCAGCACGTCAAGAATGTGCCCGGACGCAAGACTGATGTGCAGGACGCCCAGTGGCTCTGCCAGCTGCTCGAGCACGGGCTGTTGAGGTCGAGCTTCGTGCCGCCCAAGCCGATCCGCGAGTTGCGCGACCTGACCCGCTATCGCAAGTCGCTGACCTGGGAGCGCGGCCGCGAGGCCAACCGCCTGCAGAAGGTGCTCGAGGACGCCAACATCAAGCTCGCTTCGGTGGCCAGCCGGCCGCTGGGCGTCTCGGGCAAGGCGATGCTGAGAGCGCTCTGCGAGGGCGAGTCTGACCCGCAGGCGCTGGCCGATCTCGCCAAGGGCAAGCTGCGAGCGAAGCTGCCGGCGCTCAGGGCGGCGCTCGAGGGCCGCTTCCGAGCTCACCACGCCGTGCTCGTCTCGCACCTGCTGGCCCACATCGAGTACCTCGACGAGACGATCGCGCAGCTGACCGCCGAGGTCGAGGAGCGCATGCGCCCTTACGAGCGCCAGCGTGAACTGCTGTGCACGATCCCCGGCGTCGCCGAGCGCACCGCCGAGGTGATCATCGCCGAGCTCGGGCCGGACGTCGAGCGCTTCCCCTCCCACCGCCACGCCGCCAGCTGGGCCGCCGTCTGCCCCGGCCACGACGAGTCGGCCGGCAAACGCCGCTCGGGCAAGACCCGCAAGGGCGACCGCTGGCTGCGGGTGGCGCTGATCGAGGCCGCCAACAGCGCCGCCGGACGCACCAAGGACACCTACCTGCACGCCCAATACCTGCGCATCAAGCGCCGCCGCGGACACAAGAAGGCGATCGTCGCGGTCGCGCACTCGATCCTCGTCAGCGCCTACCACGTGCTCGCCGAGGGCCGCCCCTACGAGGAACTCGGCGGCGACTACTTCCTACGACGCGAAGATCAGCAACACATCACCGAACGCCTCGTGCGCCAGCTCGAGCGCCTCGGCCAACGCGTTACGCTCGAACCCTCGACCGTGGAGGCGAGGTGAGCGCGAATTTCTAAGCAGAACGTCGAGATCGTCCGCCGCGTCTACGAGGCTTTCAGCAGCCGTAATTTCGACGTCATCGCGGAGCTGGGGCATCCCGATGTCGAGTGGCGGCCTTACCTCTCTGACCTGGGCGGAGAACCGCTAAGGGGTATCGCGGCGGTCCGGGGCTACTTGGAGAGCCTCGCCGCTGACTGGGACGAGTTGCAGGTCGAGGCGGAGGAGTTCCGGGAGGTTGGGAACAACGTCCTCGTCTTCGTCAGAACCTGGGCCCGAGGCAGGGAGTCCGGCGCACAAACCGAGATTCACGCGGCGCACGTCGTCACGCTGCGCGACGGCAAGGTCTGGCGCCATCGGACCTATGTCGACCGAAACGAGGCACTCGAAGCCGTGGGGCTGCGGGAGTAGGCGTGTCGCAGGGGAAGGTGGACGTCGTCGGGCGCTCCTTCGAAGCGTTCAACGCGCGTGATGTCAATGAGCTTGTCGGCCTGTCCACCCCGGATTGCGAGTGGCTCCCGTTCCGGGCGCAGCTCGTGGGCATCGTCTATCGAGGGCACGAGGGCATCCGGCGCTTTGTGAGCGACATAGAGGACGACTGGGAGGGCTACCAAGTCGATCCTCTCGAGTTTATGACCGCACCGCCAAGCCGTGGGCGTGCGGACGTAGGCGATGTCGCAGGAGAAGGTCGAGCGGTTACGTCAGGTCGGCGAGGCCTGGGCGCGGGGCGACACGGAGGCTGCGGAGACACTTCTGCAAGGCCACGTCGCTCCGGACTTCGCGCTGCATCCCCTCTATCTGGGGCACGACTATAGGGGTGTCGAGGGGATGCGAGAGCTGCTGGCGGACATCTTCACGACGTGGGAGGACTACCGCTTCGAGACCGAGGAGGTCGTCGATCTGGGCGAGCACGTGCTTGTGCTGGCACATGTCACGGGCCGCGGGACTGGCAGCGGCGTGCCGATCGACCAGTCGCTCGCCGTGCTCTGCGCTTTCCAGGGCGAGAAGGCCGTTTGGGCAAGGTCCAACGGGTGTAGTGTGAGCGGATGTCGCATCCCGATCCGGCTGCCCCCCTGATACCCGTCCGATCGAGCCGGGCGAGGTTTGGACCAATCCGGTGACGTTGGAGCGCGGCGTCATCGTTGAACTCCCGTGGTTGAACGATGAGGGCCGTGCGGTCGCCGAGTTGACCGCGTTGCCCGGTGCGCGTGTGGCGGGTGAGCACCTGCATCCTTCGCTGGTCGAGAACTTCAGCGTTCAGCAGGGCGAGCTGACGGTGCTGCGCGACGGTCGGAAGTCGGTTCTGCGAGCCGGTGAGCGGGCCGAGATCGAGCCGGGCGTCTGGCACGACTGGTGGAACGAGGGAGACGTGGACGCGATCGTGCGCGTGGAGATCACGCCGGGTGAGCGCTTCGTCCACATGATCGAAACGCTGTACGGGCTCGCCCGCGAAGGACACGTGAACAAGCGCGGGATGCCGCACCCACTCCAGCTGGCGCTGTTCGCTGCCGAGTTCTCCGACGTGATCGTGTTCCGCAAACCACCGGCTGCCGTTCAGCGCGTTGTGTTCGGCGCGCTCACGCCGATCGCCCGCCGCCGCGGCTACCGGGCGACCTACCCCACGCTGTCGAGAACGACGCTCGCCCCGCGCCCGCCCCGCCACGCGGCGGCACGCTGAACAGCTCGGCCGCGAAGGCCCGACAGCCCGAGCGGCAGGCCGCCGGACTCCCGCGCAGGCCGAAAGGCGGCACTCCCACGTTGCATGGAACGCAGCAGTCCGCTCCGCTCGGACCCGGACTTGTGCCGCCGAGGCAGAAAGCGATTGTGGCTTGCGGGTCGGCGTTCCCGGCTTACGAGCACGCTCCGCGGACGAGCTCCGGGCTGAGCTGATCCCCAGCCGCTGAGCGGCTAACCGCTCGAGCGCGGCAGGATCTGCTCCGGCGGGGTGATGCCGGGCGCCGTGAAGGGGTGGCCGGGGCTGAGGTAGTCGGTGACCTCGGCGAACAGCAGAACGCGTACCACGGGCTCGGCGTGATCATCCAGAACACGTGGGCGTTCCAAGAATCCCGAGCTGAACGGGTACACGGCCATCCACGGCTGGCTGCCGTCGAAGAAGATGGCGGTGGGGCTCGCGGTGACGAAGGGACCGCGCGCCGCCGCCCAGACCAACGAGAACTACAGCGAGCTGCACACCAGAGGGAGATCGCCCGCGAGGACGGCCCGGCGCCCTAGGTGCGCCGCGGATGGCTACTACCAGGACCAAGTCGGGTGTCGAAGCCGCGTGCCGAAGGAAAGCGTGCCTTTTCGCGGCGGGGGTGCTCGCTTCGCTTGGCGCGAACTGCGGCAGCGGGGAACTACGCGGAGTCGAGTCCGAGCTGGGCGCGGTTCTCGGGCGTGTCGGTGTATACCCGCCACTGGGATACGCTGTCGGCTCGAACGGTCGCGGTCCAGATCGTTGGCCCATCCAGCTCGGGCTCGGTCGCGCAGGTGGAGTGACCGACCGCGATCAGCATCTCAGCGTTCACCGTGAGATCCTTCCAGACGTTCCGGTAGTCGGGGAACGCTTCGAAGAAGCCCCTCCATGCGATCAAGACGCCGTCTCTGCCGGAGAGGACGTTGTTATCGGTATCGATGAGCGTGTGGTCTTCGGTCATCAAGCCGCCAAGGGCGACGAGATCCCGTCTGGTGATGGCATCGTTGAACGCGAGCGCCGTCCGGCGGACAGCGTGTCGCGAATCCGTCCCGGGATCGACCGGCACTCGCGCAGGCTATCTCTTGGCCGGGACTGCGCCCTTGAGATGCGCCGCTTGGGCTTCGCGCGAGCAGCGGGACCCCCGCTGCCGGTGCGGCCTCGCCTTGATGCGCCGGCTGATGGACGACGTCAGCGGGACGTCTAAATATGTCCCTTTGAGCGACGCTTGAGACCTCCTCCGGGAGGTCTCGCGCGTGTACGCCCGGCATGGGCAGCAGCTCGGGGGTGTGAGTCCCCTGTGGAGCAGATGACAGCAACTACAAGCCGAGGGCAACTGCGTCGTCGTGAGGCGGGGTGGGAAGGAAGCCGGAGGCGAAACCGCGACCCGAGGGACACGAACCGCATCGGAGGCGGGGCGGCCTGGGCGAGCCAGCACGCCATGGCGAAGCCCGTTGTCATCGAGGGGCCGTCACGTAAATGCGGCGGGTGTGCGGGGAAGGTTGTTGCCCTTATCCGGGGAGGCCTGCTGGGGTGTCGGCCTCGACGTGTGTCGCCCGACGGCGCTCGTGGGAACGCGTGTGCTCACCTGGCAGGAGTCAGCAGAGGTCGTATTAGCGGCCGGGATCCATTGGCCGTGAAGGACCGAACGCAAAGCCGAGCGACCGACCGTGGTGCTCGTGCCGGAAGCGATGACCGCAGCCAACCCCGCAAGGGGCCTCGGCGCAATGGATGCCTAGGGTGAATCCCGAAGCTCCCCGCCGAGAGCGCAGCGATCGGCCGGCGCCCGCGGATGCGGAAGCTCACCCCGCCGGGGCGAGCCTGTGGGAGCAGTGTTTCTCCCGCGAGAACCTCGCCGCGGCGCTCAGACGCGTCGAGCTCAACGCCGGTGCCGCTGGTATCGACGGGATGACGACGAAGGAGCTTCGCCCGTGGCTTGGCCGCCACTGGCGGGAGGTCCGACGCCAGCTCGATGCGGGCACCTACCGTCCGCAACCGGTCCGCAGGGTGATGATCCCAAAGCCCTCGGGCGGGGAGCGGGAGCTGGGGGTGCCGACGGCGCTGGATCGGTTGATCCAGCAGGCCGTATCGCAGACGCTCACGCCGATGGTCGATACCGAGTTCGGGGATGAGAGCTTCGGCTTTCGCCCCGGACGGTCGGCCCACGAGGCGGCGGGGGCGGCTCGCCGTCACCTCGACTCGGGTGCCGAGTGGGTGGTCGATCTGGACCTCGATCGGTTCTTCGATCGCGTCCAGCACGACGCGCTCATGGCCAGGGTCGCTCGGCGGGTCGATGACAAGCGGGTGCTCAAGCTGATCCGCAGCTACCTGGAAGCGGGCGTGATGGCGGACGGAGTCAAGCAGCCAAGCGAGGAGGGGACACCGCAAGGGTCCCCGCTCTCGCCGCTGCTCTCGAACGTCTACCTCGACGACCTCGACCAGGAGTTGCGGCGGCGGGGGCATCGCTTCGTGCGCTACGCCGACGACGTGATGATCTACGTCACGAGCAGGCGGGCGGGGCAGCGCGTCATGGACAGCGTCTGCGCGTTCATCGAGCAGCGCCTCAAGCTCAAGGTCAACCGCGCCAAGTCGGCGGTTGCGTGGGCGGGAAGACGGACCTTTCTTGGGTTCAGCTTCTACAAGCGCAAGGACGGCTGGAGGATCGGAGTCGGTCGCGACGCCCCGAAGCGGGCCAAGCGGCGACTGCGCCGGCTCACCGCGCGCA
Organism: uncultured Thermoleophilaceae bacterium; assembly: GCA_963812915.1. Lineage (GTDB taxonomy): Bacteria > Actinomycetota > Thermoleophilia > Solirubrobacterales > Thermoleophilaceae > JACVRW01. Next base: position 21,383 of record CAWEXB010000003.1, read on the forward strand.
CTTGGGGCGTCCCGATGGAGCGGCGGATCGATGCGATCAACCGCTTCACGCTGGGCTGGACGGCCTACTTCGCCCTCGCCGAGGGGGAGCGACCGTTTCACGACCTCGATGAGTGGCTCAGGCGCCGATTGCGGCAGGTGCGCTGGAAGGAGTGGAAGCGCTACTCGGCCCGCAGGCGCAACCTGCGCGCCCTCGGCGCTCCCGAGCGCTCCGCCCGCGAATGGGCCGCGACCCGCAAGGGCCCGTGGCGCGTCGCGGGCTCCTGGGTGCTCTCCCGAACGCTCACCGACGCCTACTGGCAACAGCACGGCCTGCTCGGATTCACCGATCCCTACCGCCGTCTCCGGGACGCCAAGCGAACCGCCCGGTGCGGACCCGCACGCCGGGTGGTGTGGGAGGGGTCGGGTTGAGCCCGGCCCCTACCCGATTCTCGAGGGCGTCCGCGATGGCCTCGCGTGATGGTGGCGGGGATCTCGATGCGCCGGGTGAGCTTGTCGTGGCGCGCTCAAGCCGCAGTGCCCTTGGCTCGCTAGCATCGGTGCGGGGTATCGGGGCCGTGCTTTCTTTCGCTCACATCGACCAGCCCGACACGCAATCACGCGGCCGGGACCTGCTTCGCACGGTTGCCGAGGGGACGGCTGGTGTGGTCGGGGACGAGTTCCTTCAGTGCCTGGTCCAGCACGTCGCGCTGGCGTTCGACGCGAGGTTCGCGTTCGTCGCGGAGGCCACCGACCCCAAAGGAGAGTACGTGCGTGTGGTCAGCGGCTGGTACGACGGCGACTGGATGGATGAGCCGTTCGAGTACGGCACGCGCGGCAAGCCGTGTGCGCTCGTCGTGGAGAGAGCGGTCGTCGCGTTCCCGGAGGCGCTGACGACGCGCTTTCCGGAGGCCAAGCCGGCCATTGACATGGGCCTCGAGAGTTACCTGGCGGTCTGTCTGCGCGCCGCCGACGGCACCCACCTCGGCCACGTGGCCGTGATGGACGCGCGGCCGATGGAGGCTGGGGACGATGACGTAGCGGCGATGCGCATCTTCGCGTCGCGAGCGGCAGCCGAGCTCGAGCGTCGGCACCAGGCGGCTGCATTGCGGCGCTCTCGCGCCCGTGTCATCGAGGCCGCGGATGCCGAGCGCCGGCGTGTCGGCCGCGACCTGCACGACAGCGCGCAGCAGCGGCTGATGGCTGTCGGCAACCTGCTCAAGGTCGCTCGGCGCAGGCTCGGCGACAACCATGAGGCCGCCGGTGTCCTGCGCGTCGCCCACGACGAGCTGGGCGAGGCGCATGCCGAGCTGCGGGATCTCGCCCGGGGGCTGCATCCCGTGGCGCTCTCCGAGCGTGGCCTCGACCGGGCGCTCGAGGGGCTCGCGGCCGGTTGTGACGTGCCGGTGACGATCGACGTCCAGGCCGCCGAGCTGCCGGAGCACGTCGAGCTCGCGGCGTACTTCATCGTCAGTGAGTCCCTGACGAACGCCAGCAGGTATGCGGCCGCGAGCGCGGTCCGGGTCCGTGTCGCGCGCGAGCACGGCGCGCTCCTGGTGGAGATCGTCGACGACGGCCGCGGTGGCGCCCACCCCGCGGCCGGCACTGGACTGCATGGATTGGCCGACCGGATCGACGCCCTCGGAGGGCGCTTCGAGGTCGACAGCCCGCCCGGGGCCGGGACCCGCGTCAGCGCGCGCTTGCCGATCGCTGCCGTCGGCTGACGTACGCCTGCGCTACGCGGCGATGCGCATGGGCTCGTGCTCGGCATGTCCGTCGCGTGACAGCGACGGCGCGTCCGTCGTGGAGCGAAAGCGCCGCGGCTGCGCCGTCGAACTGGCCAATGAGAACGCAGCCGACCAGCGGGCTGCTTCGACTCAATGGTCGAGGGCAGCCGTTGGTAGCGGGACGTCTACGACTGGCCGAGTGCCTTGGCCTTGATGCGCTCGAACTCGTCCTGGTTGATAGCGCCGGACTCGAGCAGCCTCTGGGCTGACTCGATTTCTGCGGCCGGGCCTGCCGAGCGGGCGGCCTCGCGCACGCGCTCGTCGAACGCCTGCTCGGCTTGCTGGACGTCCTTGGTCTGCCGTTCGGCCATTCCGCCGTGGTTGGCGATCAGGTAGACGAGCACACCGAGGTACGGGAGAACGATGATGAAGATCACCCACAGCGCCTTCGCGAATCCGCCGATGTCCCGGCGGCGGAAGATGTCCATGAAGCACGTGATCGCGAGCCAGATCCACAGGATGAATGCCATGAAGATCAGCGTCGACCAGAGGACTTCCAAGAACGGATAGTCCGCGGCTAGCGGAGCGGTCATCGAATCTCCTTTACGATCGGTTGAGGTCAGCGTAACCCGACCTAAGGACGTCGATCCGCCCTACCAGCCCGCGACGTCCGCGCCGCCCTCGTGAGTGAGTCGCGCGCCGAAGCGGATCAGCGCCGGATGTGAAGCGATCTTGCCGGCCACGAGCGCCTCGCGGCGCCGCGGTACTCTGGAAGGAAGCCTGGCGCGTTCGATCACGGCCGCGAGCTCTGGCGTCCTCGCCAGGCCGCGGCGCGTGGCGGCAGCGACGTAGACGGACGGCGGACTCCGTGCCAGCTCTGTTGGCGTCCTCGGGACAAGGGATGATCCGCCGCGATGCCAGCGAGCGCGGATGTGTCCGGGCAGGGATCGGGGGCGCAGGCCGGCGCAACGGTGGTGCTGACGACCCTCGCGGCCGGCCAGTTTCTGATGACGCTCGACACGTCGGTTATGAACGTCGCGATTGCGACCGTCGCCGAGGATGTCGGTACGGACGTCACGGGCATCCAGACGGCGATCACGCTCTACACGCTCGTGATGGCGACCCTGATGATCACCGGCGGCAAGGTCGGTGCCCTGGTCGGCCGAAAGCGTGCGTTTGGCGTCGGTTGCGTGATCTACGGCGCGGGCTCGTTCACGACCGCGATCTCGCCGTCGCTTCCCGTCCTGCTGGTCGGGTGGTCGCTTCTCGAAGGCGTCGGTGCCGCACTGATCCTGCCGGCAATCGTCGCGCTGGTCGCGGCCAACTTTCGCCCCGAGGGCCGGCCGCGCGCCTATGGCCTGGTGATGGCGGCTGGAGCGGTGGCCGTCGCGGTCGGGCCGCTCATCGGCGGGCTCTTCACCACCTACCTCAGCTGGCGCCTGGTGTTCGCCGGCGAGGTGCTGATCGTGCTGGCGATCCTCGTGCTGATCCGACGCATAGAGGACGAGCCCCCTGGGCAGCCCCCCCGGATCGATCTCATCGGCGTCGTGCTGTCGGCGGCCGGCCTCGGCCTCGCGGTGTTCGGGGTGCTGCGCTCGAGCGTTTGGGGCTGGGTCGCGCCTAAGCCCGACGCCCCGGAGCTGTTCGGCCTCTCCGCGACGCTGTGGCTCATCCTCGGCGGCCTGTTCCTGCTCTGGCTGTTCTACGAGTGGGAATCGCGGCTCGAGCAACGCGGCGAAGAGCCACTGGTGCGCCCGTCGATGCTGCAGAACCCCCAGCTGGTCGGCGGTCTGCGGATGTTCTTCTTCCAGTACTTCGTGCAGTCGGGCGTCTTCTTCGTCGTGCCGTTGTTTCTGTCGGTTTCGCTGGGGCTCTCGGCGATCGACACCGGGGTGCGCCTACTTCCGCTCTCGGTGACGCTGCTGATCGCGGCTGCCGGGATCCCGCGGTTCCGCCCGAACGCCAATCCACGCCGCGTCGTGCGGCTCGCGCTGTTCGCCATGTTCGCCGGGACGGTCGTACTGCTGGCCGCCATAAACGAGGACGCCTCAGCCGAGATCGTCACGCTGCCGCTGTTGCTGCTGGGCCTTGGGATCGGCGCATTGGCTTCCCAGCTTGGCGCCGTCACCGTCTCGGCCGTGCCGGACGAGCTGAGCCCCGAGGTCGGCGGCCTCCAAAACACCGCGACCAACATCGGTGCGTCGCTGGGAACTGCGCTGGCGGGCTCGGTGCTGATCGCCAGCCTGACGGCGACGCTTCTGGCAGGCATCCAACAGAACCCGGCCGTCCCGCCCGAGGTCAGCCGCCAGGCGGATGTGCGGCTGTCGAGCGGCGTCCCATTCGTCTCCGACGCCGACCTCGAGTCCGCGCTCGAGCAGGCCGGCGTTACCGGCGAAACGGCCGCGGCGATCGTGGACGAGAACGCGACGGCCCGGCTACGCGCGCTGCAAACCGCGCTTGCGGTCATCGCAATCGTGGCGGCGGCGGCGCTGTTCTTCTCCGGTCGCATCCCGACGCGACAGCCGGGCTCGGACCCAGCCGACGCCAAACACGGGTCACCTGATGCCGACCGCCTCGAGGCGTGAGGACGTGTCCGTGCGCCGTGTGAGTCACTATCTGGCTGTTCTGCGAGTCGCCGCCCCCGACGACACACGCCAATGACAGCTGAGCCCGCCGCCTCTCCGATGGGTGAGACGGGAGGGTCGAGGGCGGAGTGGGCGCGCCTTGCGGAGCGGATCGGCAATGCCTTCGGCCTCGTCCTCCTGCTGTTGGTCGCGACGTACGTGCTGGCGTCGCTGACCTCGTTCGCAGGCTGGAGCGCCGTGGCAGTTTTGGCTTTGGGATGCGCAGCCGCCGCGGTCGGGTTGGCCAGCGCTGGCGCCCGGACGGCGATCGTTCGCTTCGCCGCCGCTCTGGCGGCCGGGTCGGTCACCCTCGCTGTTCTTGCGGAGCTCTCGGATGAGCGCGCGTTGCTCGCGGTCGCGGCACTCACGCAGGCCCTGCTCCTCGCCGCGGCGGCAGCGGCCGTGCTGCGCGCCGTCCTCAGCGCTTTGGAGGTCAGCTTCCGGACCATCCTGGGCGCGATCAGCGTCTACATGATCTTCGGTCTGCTCTTCGCATCCCTCTATGTCGCGATCGACCGGCTGCAGGCAGGGCCGTTCTTCAGCAGCGGAGAGCCCCAAACGGGCGATTTCATCTTCTTCAGCTTCACCACGCTGACCACGACGGGCTACGGAAATCTCGTTCCCGACGGACAGCCGGGGAAGATGTTCGCCGGACTGGAGATGCTGCTCGGACAGATCTTCCTGGTCACGCTGATCGCGGGCCTGGTCAGCCTGTGGCGGCCGCGTCGCCGCAGTGACGGCCCCGGCTTGTCCAGTGACGCGAAGCCTTGAGCGTGCTCATGTCATCGAAGCGCCGTGAACAAGGAGGAAGCAGATGAGCGACTTGGTCGCGATCGCATATCCCGACGAGGCAGCGGTCACGCGCGCCACCGCCAACCTTGCTGAGGCCATCCGCGAGGGGCTGATAGAAGTCGAGGACGTGGTCGTCATCGTCCGGGACGAGGACGGCACCGTCGACGTCCGGCAGGGCAGCACTGGCGTCGGGGCGGCCGCAGTCGGCGGTGCCATGTGGGGCGGCCTGATCGGACTGATTTTCCTGGCGCCCCTGTTGGGCATGGCCGTGGGCGCGCTGGCGGGCGGTGCGGCTTGGAAGAGCATATTCGGCGAGGCAGGTGTTGCCGAGAGCTTCGTGGACGAACTGCGCGAGAGCCTTACGCCAGGCAGCGCCGCACTGGTGCTGCTCGTCCGCGAGATGGCCCCCGACAAGGTTCTCCCGCAGATTCGCGAGCACGGACGCGTCATCCAGACTTCGCTCAGCGACAAGGTCGAAGCACAGCTCGCCGCGGCGCTGGCGGCGGCGAGCGCCGGAAGAGACTAGAACCGATGGGCTTCCGGATCCGCGATCTCGCAGACGCAAAGGCCCGGCTGGCCGCCAAGTCGGACCGAAGGAGGGCGTGACGCCGGCCTACTAGGGCTGCTCAACGGGTTCCGCATGCGCCGGACTGCTGCTTCCGTGCCGCCGCGGCATCCGCCCTTTCGGCCCCGGTAGGTCGCTCGATACGGCGCGACTCGGCGATTACCGTGGAGCGCGCGACGCGCTTCAGGATCACGGAACGATTTGGCGACCGATGGCATGGCACGCGAAGCCGGCGAGCGCCACGGCCGCGGGTTGATGCCGTCTCGCTCGCCGAGCGGCGGCGTACGACGCCGGGCGCCTCCGCCCGTGGTCGGAAGTCCGTCTTCGGTCTCCAGGGGGACGTGGAGAGCGGCGCGCGGGAGTATCGTCGGGTCGTGTCGGGCGGATCGGCTCTGGAGACGTTTCAAACCGATCGGGTGCGCAGGCTGGTGCCGGTCGGCGCTCTTGGGGTCGCGGTTGCCGCTGCCGTCGGCAACCCTTCGTCCGCGGCGGACCTCGTCCTGGCCGCGGTGGCGGTCGGCGCTTTTGCTGTGTGGGCCTATGTCCCTGGTGTGCCGCTGTCGGCGCTGTCGCTTGCCGTGCTCGTCCCCGTCGTGGTGGCGCAGCGCTCGGGGCAGCTCGAGCCACTCTTCTTCGAGGCTTGCCTGCTCGCCTTCGTCGCGGCGGGCTGGGCGCGGTCGCTCGTTGCGGCGGTCGCGCTCGGGCTGCTCGCCGTGGTTTCGCCGGTGGCGGTGAGCTGGATTCAGGACCCGTCCGAGATTGCGGTGGGTAACTGGGTCATGGGGATTGCCATCCTCTGGATCTTTGGCCGCGTGATGGCACGCCAGAGGCGGCTGGCAACCGAGCTTGACGCCGCCCGGCGCGAGCTCGCCGAGCAGGCGCTGCTCGCCGAGCGGCGTCGGATCGCCCGCGATGTCCACGACTTCGTGGGCCACGGATTGGCTGCCGTCATGTTGCAGGTCACTAGTGCCCGCCATGTGCTGCGCCGCGACCGCGGTGCTGCTGAAGAGGCGTTGCGGTCGGCCGAGGAGGTGGGTCGGCGGAGCATGCGGGAGCTGCGCCGTACGGTCGCGCTGCTGCGCAGCGACGAGGCGACGGGGGTGGCGCCACAGCAGCCGTCGGCACGCGAGATCCCGGCGCTCGTCGACCACGCCCGGGCCGGGGGTCTCGCCGTTGAGCTACGGATGCGCGGGGACCTTTCTAGGATCGCGCCGGGCGTAGCACTCGCGCTGTACCGGATCAGTCAGGAGGCGCTTGCAAACGCGGCACGGCACGCTCCCCACGCGCGGACCGTTCTGGCGATAGAGGTGGCCGACGAGCGGGCGTCCCTCGCCGCCGAGACGACCGGGCCGACGGTCTCCGGACCGACTGGCGAGCCGAAGCGATCCCGCTACGGCCTGGTGGGGATGCGGGAGCGGGCCACCGCGCTCGGCGGCGAGTTCAGCGCCGGGCCGACACGCGAGGGCTGGCGGGTGAGCTGCCGGCTTCCGTTGGAGGCGAAGGACGCGATGCCCGCCGAAGACGCGCTCGCGCCATGATCCGGGTCGCACTCGTCGACGACCAGGCGATCGTTCGGGCCGGCTTGGCACGGATCCTCTCCCCAGCCGACGGGTTCGAGGTTGTCGCCGAGTGCGTCGACGGCCACCAAGCCGTGGCGCAGCTGCCCCCGCTACGGCCGGATGTCATCCTGATGGACATCCGCATGCCGGGGCTTGACGGCATCGCCGCGACGGCGCAGTTGCGCGGCGTCGCGGGTGCCGGCCCGGTCCTCGTGCTCACGACCTTCGGCGAGGACGACGTGTTGTGGGGCGCCATCGCGGCCGGGGCGGCTGGGTACGTGCTCAAGGACAGCTCCGCGGAGGACCTGATCGCCGCGGTGCGAGCGGTCGCCGGCGGAGGTGCCTGGTTTGACCCCGGCGTCACGCCGCGGGTCCTCGACCGGTACCGCCGGGTGGTCGCGCCGGCGACCCGTGACGCGGCCCGGCTCGAGCTGCTCACCGACCGCGAGCACGACGTCCTGCGCCTGATGGCGCGCGGTGCGACCAACGCAGAGATCGCCGCGACCTTGCACGTCGCCGAGGCGACCGTGAAGACACACGTCGGCAGCATCTTCACCAAGTTACTCGTCCGGGACCGCGCCGCCGCGATCGTGTTCGCCTACGATCACGGCGTCGTCAGGCCCGGCTCGACGCCCACGCCAACGAACGAATAGTCCCGCCGACCGCCGGATCTCCCACCAGGGTCGGACGTGAACTCGGTCCCGTGGTCCGATGCGGGGAGGCCGTCTCCGATCTAGCCTCAACGCCGTTCGAAGGCAATCGTTGAGAGCAACGGAGTGATGCATGATCACCGGCGTCAGCAAAGTGATCGTCCCAGTGGATGACCAGGATCGCGCCCAGCAGTTCTGGACGACGCGCATGGGGTTCGAGTTGTGGCGCGACGAGTCCTACGGCGGTGAGCGCTGGATCGAGGTCAGCCCGCCCGATGGCGCGCCGCTGCTGGTCCTGAGTCCGCGCGCCTCGGACGAACTTAGGCGGGAAGTACCGGACGAGTTACCCCACTCGCCGGTGTTCTTCAACTGCGCAGACATCAAGGCGACATATCGCGAGCTGAGTCAACGAGGCATCCAGTTCCCGACACCACCACGGCAAGAGCACTTCGGTTGGTGGTCGCTGTTCGAGGATCCGGACGGAACCCGCTACGCGCTCGGTCAGTTGGAATGAGGCTCCGTGGCCTAGTGGCTGCGCGACGAGAACGGCGAGTGGGCGGGCTGGCCGAACAACACCCTAGCCAGGGTCAGCGAGTGAGGCAGCCCACCGCGGCCGAGCGTGATGACTGAGCGGCTTGTGGTCTGGAGTAGTCGGCGGCCGTGGCTGACGCTGGCGGGTTGGGCGGTGGCGCTGGTGGCTGCCATTTCGGTCAGTGCGGCGCTTCTGGGCGACGCGCTGTCGGGCGAGGAGGAGGTCACGAGCGAAACGGAGTCGAGGCGCGCCGACGAGCTGGCGTTCGAGCGGTTTGCTGCGGAGCGGGGCGGCGGGGTGCGGGACGCGACCGAGGTGGTGGTCGTTCGCTGGTCGGGGGCGACGGTCGATGAGCCGCGCTTCGAGCGGCGGGTGCAGGGGCTTGCGACGGAGATGCGGGGAGCGGGTGCGATTGGGGTCACTACCTTCTACGACTCGGACGAGCGCCGGCTGGTCTCCCAGGATCGCGATGCCACTGGGATGCTCGTGGCCCTCGGACCCGATGCCGAGGACGACATCGAGAACGTTGTCGAGGCCGTGCAGGCGGCCGACGGGCGGAACGGATTCGAGGCCGCGATCACCGGCGAGTTCACGCTCGACGACGACTTCTCGACGCTGGCGGAGGAGGACCTGCAAAACGGCGAGTTGGGGTTCGGGTTGCCGGCCGCGCTGATCGTGCTGTTGATCGTCTTCGGCTCCGTGGTGGCGGGGCTCGTTCCAATGCTGCTCGCGATCGTCTCGATCGTCGTCGCCCTCGCGCTCTTGGCGCTCGTGGGGCAGGCCTTTCCGCTCTCTGTGTTCGCCACCAACATGCTGACCGGCATGGGGCTCGCGCTCGGGATCGACTACTCGCTGTTCGGGCTGTCCCGCTACCGCGAGGAGCGCCTTCACGGGCGGGAGAAATTGGACGCCATAGCCACCGTGGGTGGCACGGCCAGCCGCGCGGTGTTGTTTAGCGGCATCGCCTTCACGCTCGCCATGCTCGGGCTGCTGCTCGTGCCGCACACGATCATGCGAAGCCTCGCCGCCGGCGCGATCGTGGCCGGGCTGGTCTCGGTCGCCGCCGCGCTGACGCTGCTACCGGCGCTGCTGGGCCTGCTTGGGGATCGCGTCAATGCGCTGCGCATCCCGTTCTTCGGGCGAACCGCGGCGCGCGAGCAAAGTCCGTTTTGGTCTCGCGCGGTAAGAGCGGTGATGAGGCGGCCGCTCACCAGCCTCGTGCTCGCCGCCGCGATCCTGCTCGCGATGGCCGCGCCGGTGCTTGGCCTGCGGTCGGGCGAGGCCGGCGTGAGCACGCTTCCGGATCGGCTCCAGGCCAAGCAGGGCCATCTGGCGCTGAACGCCGAGTTTCCCGGCGAGACCACCGAGCCGGTCGAGATCGTGATCGACGGCGACGCCGCCTCGCCTGCGGTCCGGGGCGGGATCCAGCGCGTGCGCGAGCGGCTGGCGAGCGAGGATCTCTTCGGCCGCGCCGAGCTGGAGACGAACCGGGCCAATGATCTCACCGTTCTGACCGTCCCAGTCCGAGGCGATCCGCTCGGCCAGGAGGCGGTCGACGCGGTCCGAGAGCTGCGCACCGACCACGTTCCCCACGCCTTTCCGGACCGCGGGGTGGAGGTGCTCGTGGCCGGCGACACGGCCGAGTCCGTCGACGAGTCGGACACGATGAGCCACTGGCTTCCGATCGTCTTCTCGTTCGTGCTCGGGCTCAGCTTCGTGCTGCTGACGATCGCCTTCCGCTCGCTCGTGGTCGCGGCCAAGGCGATCGCGGTGAACCTGCTGTCGGTCGGCGCGGCCTACGGGCTGCTGGTGCTGGTCTTTCAGGAGGGGGTCGGGAACGAGCTCTTTGGCTTCCCGCAGGTGGACACGATCGAGTCGTGGGTGCCGCTGTTTCTGTTTGCGGTCCTGTTCGGGCTGTCAATGGACTACCACGTCTTCCTGCTCAGCCGAATCCGCGAGCGCTATGGCCAGACCGGTGACAACAGCGACGCCATCGCCTACGGCGTCGGCTCGACCGGCCGGATCATCACTGGCGCCGCGCTGATCATCATCGCGGTCTTCAGCGGCTTTGCCCGCGGCGACCTTGTCATGTTCCAACAGATGGGATTCGGCGTAGCCATCGCCCTGCTGCTCGACGCCACCATCGTCCGCCTCGTACTGGTCCCGGCCGCGATGGAGCTGCTCGGCCGGCGCAACTGGTACCTGCCGACCTGGCTTGAGTGGCTCCCCGACATCCACGTCGAGGGTGCCAAGCCCGGGCCGCGAACACGCCTCGAACCGGCTCGCCACGCGAGCTAGCGCGGACACTGTCAACCACGAGACATGCGTGTCTGGCCGGGAGACCAGGGCTCAGTCAACTCTGCCAGCCCCAGGGCGCTCCTCCTCTACATCGCAGGTTCCCCGGGCGGTTGCGGCGCATTTGCGGAGCGGTGACGGCGGTTGCAGCGCACGTCTGACGGCGGGAAGCTTGGGCGGTGGATTTCAGGGTCCTGGGACCGGTCGAGGCGCGTGCCGAGGGTCGGCCGCTCCCGGTCGCGGGCGCGCGGCAGCGGGCGCTGCTCGCGGTGCTGCTGCTGCGGGCGGGGGAGCCGGTCTCGCGTGAAGGCGTGATCGCGGATCTGTGGGGTGAGCGGCCGCCGGACGGCGCGGTCAAGACGGTGCAGGCGGTGGTCTCGCGGCTGCGACGCGCGCTCGGCGGCGAGGCGGCGCGGTTGGTCAGCAGCGCGGCCGGCTACAGGTTGCGCGTCGAGCCGGACGAGCTCGACCTCGGCCGGTTCGAGCGGCTGTGCGCGGACGGGCGGCGCGCGCTGGCGGCCGGGCGCCACGAGCGCGCGGCGGCGCGGCTACGTGCGGCGCTCGCGGAGTGGCGCGGGCCGCCGCTGGCCGACGTGTCGTTCGAGCCGTTCGCGCCACCCGTGGTCGCGCGCCTGGAGGACCTGCGCGCGGCCGCGGTCGAGGATCGCGTCGAGGCCGATCTCGCGATGGGCCGCGGTGCCGAGCTCGTGGGCGAGCTGGAGGGGCTCGTGGCGGCGGAGCCGTTGCGCGAGCGCCTGCGCGGGCAGCTCATGCTCGCGCTGTATCGGGCCGGGCGTCAGGGCGAGGCGCTGGATGCCTACCGCGACGCGGTCCGGACGCTGGACAGCGAGCTCGGTCTGCGTCCCGGACCGGAGCTCGAGCGCCTGCAGCAGGCGATCCTCGCCCACGATCCCGCGTTGCTCCGTGCACCTGCCGGCGGGGAGCCGCGCGAGCTGGAGCGTCGCCGCGCGACGGCCACGATCCTGGTCGCCGAGGTCGCGGGTTCGGCGCGCGTGGGCGACGCGGACGCCGACGGCGTGCGCGCCGCGCACGACCGCCGGCTGCGCGACGTGCTGGCGGCACACGGCGCGACCGCGGTCAACGCCGTCGGGGACCGGGCCGTGGCGGCGTTCGCCTCGGCCGGCGCCGCGATCGCCTGCGGCGTGGAGATGCAGCGGGCGATCGACCGCGAGGCTCGTCGCGGCGCGGTGGCGCTGGAGCTGCGGGTCGGGGTCGCCGCGGGCGACGTCGCCTGGGCGGGCGAGGACTACTCCGGCACACCCGTGATCGAGGCGCAGAGGCTGTGCGCCGCCGCGTCGGCGGGCAGCATCCTCGTCGCCGACGCCGTGCGCCTGCTCGCCGGGTCGGGAACCGAGGCGGAGCTCGAGGACGCCGGCGAGCTGGAGCTGAGCGATCTCGCGCGTCCGGTGCACGCGTGGTCGGTCGGCTGGACCGCTCGGCGCGCCGTGACGGTCCCGTTCCCCCCATCGCTTGTGTTCGAAGATGGCACCGCGTTCGCGGGCCGCGAGGAGGAGCTCGCCGAGCTGCGGACGGCGTGGGCGGATGCTGTCTCGTGGGAGCCGCCGCGGCGTCTTGGTCAGCGGCGAGCCGGGCATCGGCAAGACGCGGCTGGCGGCCGAGATCGCCGGGCACGCCCGCGCGCGGGAGGGAGTGGTGCTGTACGGCCGCTGCGACGACGGCCTGTCCGCGCCCGCCCAGCCGTTCGCCCAGGCGCTTGGCGCCTACGTCGCGGCCTGCCCGGTCGACGAGCTGCGCGTCGAGCTGGGCGCACGCGCAAGCGACCTGACTCAGCTGCTGCCCGAGCTCGCGGCCCGCCTGCCCGGCGGCGTCGCCGAGCCGGCTCCCGCAGAGCCGGAGATCCAGCGGCTGCGCACGCTCGAGGCCGCCGCCGCGCTGCTGAACGCCGCCGGCGAGGCCGCGCCCGTGTTGCTCGTGCTCGACGACCTGCACTGGGCCGACGACCTGTCGCTGCTGCTGCTGCGCCACCTGCTGCGCGCCGATGGCGCCGCACGCGTGCTCCTGGTGGCCACCTATCGCGACACCGAGCCCGGTCGCTCGTCGCTGCTCGCCGATGTCGTGACCGGCCTGGCGCGGCGCCCGGACGTCGCCCGCCTCGAGCTCGGCCCGCTGCGCGAGCGCGACATAGCGGCGATCCTCGCCGACGCAGGGCGCGAGTCGTCACATGCCGGCCGCGTGCGGCGGGCCACCGCGGGCAACCCGTTCTTCGTCGGCGAGATGGTCCGCGCGCTCGACCACGGTCACGATCCCGGTGCAGCGCTCACCCGGCGGGTGCGCGACGTTGTGCGCTGGCGGCTTGCCCGGCTGCCCGAGCGGACTGCCGACGCGCTGGCGGTCGCGGCCGTCGCCGGCGCGGAGTTCGACGCCGACGTCCTTGCCGGCGCGATCGGCGTCGAACTCGACCAGGCGCTGGACGCGTTGGAGGCCGCCGAATCGGCGCGGCTCGTGCGGCCCGCCGGAACCCCGGATCGGTTCACGTTCGCGCACGCGGTCGTGCGCGAGACGATCGTCGCCGAGCAGCCGGGCGGACGGCGCGTGCGCCTTCACGCGCGAATCGCCCGCGCGCTCGAGCGCATCGCCGCCACGCGCCCGGTGCCGACCGGCGACCTGGCGGCGCACTTCGACGCCGCCGGAACGCTCGTCGACGCCGCGCAGACCCTCCATTATTTACGCCGGGCGGGCGACGAGGCGGCGGCGCAGCTGGCATGGGACGTCGCCGCCGACCAGTACGAGCGCGCGGTGCGCGCGCACGGGCGACTGACGAGCGCGACCGAGAACGAGCGGCTCGACCTCGAGCTCGCGCGCGGACGCGCCCTGTCGCTCGCCGGCGACAATCGCGCGCACGCCGTCCTGCGCGACGTCGCGGCCGCCGCCGACGCCGCCGGCAACGGCGGGCGCATGGCCGAGGCGCTCCTGACGATCCGGTTCGAATACGCCGACTTCCTCGAGGAGGACGCCGAGATGGTCGCCCTGCTGCGCCGCGCGCTGGCGCTGCTGCCGCCCGGCGACAGCCCGATCAGGGCATCCCTCGAGGGGTCTCTGGCGAACGAGGCGTTCTCCAGCATGCCCGATCGCGAGCGCCGGGCAATGGTCGCCCGCGCGCTGACGATGGCGCGTCGTGTCCGCGACCCCGCGGCGCTCGCCTCCGTGCTCACCTCGCACTCGTGGATCGTGGCCGGCCCCGAGAGCGTCAACGAGCGCCTCGCGGTGGCGGACGAGCTCGTGAGGGTGGGCCGCGACGCCGACCTGCCGTACGCCGAGTGCAACGGGCAGCGGGGGCGTTTCCACGCGCTCGTCGAGCTCGGCGACATCGAGGCAGCCGACGCCGCGCTGGCCGCCGCGCACGCGGCGGTGCGGACCATATGGTCGCAGTGGACCGTCGGTTTCATGGACGCGGCCAGGGCGCTGCTCGGCGGGCGATTGACCGACGCGGAGTCCGCCGCAGCACGAATGCGCGAGGCGGCGCGCGAGACGGGAGCCCCGCTGGCACTCGCGGAGTCCGCGTTCGTCCGGATGGTGTCGTGCATCCGCCTGATCCAGGGTCGCTTGCGCGAGCACGAGCCGGCGCGCAGCGCCATGGCGCGGGACGTGACCAACCTGCCACCGACGTTCTTCGTCGCGCGAGCGCACGCGGCACGCGAGCGGGACGACCGCGAGGCAGCCCGCGAGGCCTTCGAGCGCGCGCTGGCGCTGGGCCTGCTCGAGATGCCGCGCGGTCCGACATGGACGACGACCATGACCTGGGCCGCCGACATCTCCGCCTGGCTCGACGATCGCTCGACCGCGATACGCCTGCTCGAGCTGCTGACCCCCCTCGCGGGCGTGATGACCTGGGCGTACGGCCCGATCGGGCGGGGCGTCGGCCTGCTCGAGCTGACTCTCGGACGCCGCGGCCAGGCCGAACGACGGCTGCGCGACGCCATCGCGCTGTGCGAGCGCATGGACGCCCGCGCCTTCCTCGCGATGGCCCGCCTCGACCTCGGCGCGCTGCTGCACCAGTCGATCGAGGGCCGCCGGCTGCTCGACCAGGCCCTCACCGCCGCCGACGAGCTCGGCATGACGAGCCTCGCCAAGCGGGCGCCCACCGCCCACACATAGCGACCCCGCCTCGACCACCGAAGCCCCGCGACCGCCTCCCGTCCAGATCGACCTGCTCGGCGGCGCGGTCGAATGCCCTTCGCGGAGTGCTTATCGCCGATCGGAAAAACGAAGCACGAATGCTTGTCGGGGTCGCGCGGCTTGCCCGGCTCCAGGCTCTTGGCGACCTCGATGCCGAAGCCGGCCTCACCGCCGCCGCCGTGCTCGCCCGGTGACCATCCTACGACGCGGCAAGTTAGGTCCTCGGCAGCACCGCCCGACGCGGCGTCGGCTCGCGACGACGACTGCTGCTTGCGGCCGGTTTGCAGCGGCCCCGGCGCGCGCCGCGTTCACGGTCGCTGCGGACATAGTTCTCCTGTCAGGGAGGAGCTGTGCGCCGGTTTGGCTTGGGTGGGGCGCCGAACGTGCGTAGGACGTGTTCGAGCGTCGAGGCGAGCAATTCTTGGGTCTGCTCGCGGGTGGCTTCGCCGCGTAGCCAGCGGCGGGTGGCGGCGCGGTTGAGCCGGTCCAGCACTCGAGCGCGTAGCGCAGCCGTGGCGAGTCGTCGGCGATGTCGGCGTGGTGGGCGGCGACCAGCGCGACGGCGCGGCGCACGAGGTCGAGGACGACGCGCCTGACGTCGGGGTCGGCGATGTCCTCGCCGCGCCCGATCGTGGCGAGCCAGATCGTGCGGTTGGCCTCGGTCCAGTCGAGCCAGCGCGACACGCTATCGGCCACGCGGGCGCGGGCGCTGCGGCCGACGGGCGGCGGGAGTTGTTCCTCGCGCACGGCGCCGAGCCGCTCGAGCAGCGCGATGTAGACCTCCTTGCGGCCGCCGAAGTAGTGGTGCACGAGCCCGCGGGTGACGCCGGCGGAGCTGGCGATGTCCTCGATCGAGACCTCGTCGTAGGCGCGCTCGGCGAACAGCGCGTTGGCCGCGTCGAGGATCTGTTCGCGCCGCTGCCCGGGATCGAGGCGGCTGAACTTCGGGGTCGCGTTCATAAAGCGATTCTAAAACTTGTTGGCGGTCCGTCAAGAGGCATGTTAGCATGTCGTCAACGAGCGAGGAGAAGAAGTGACGATCTTGACTGACGGGGCGACAGTCGAGGAGATGGCCGCAGCTTGGGACTACCTGATGAGTTCGACCGAGAGGGAGTCGGCCGCGATCACGAAGGCGTGCTGCTGGCTGCGCGATCGGGTCGAGGCACGCGAGGCCGCGACCCGCGTTGCTCGCGACAAGGCGCTAGCCGTCGAGGCCGAGAACGTCGTCCAGTCCGGTGGTGCGCGACTGATGCGTAAGGGGATCGTGCTGATCGCGGCGGGAGCGGTGGTGCTGGTGGCGGCTGCTCCTGCCAACGCAGAGGCGAGCCGCTACTGCGGCACGACCGCGGACGGCTTCCCCGGTATCAGGGCCGTGGGGCCGACGACTTGCGCCTTCGCGCGCAACGTGGGCACCGCGTTCGACCGCAAGCGCGTGCCGCTGTTTGAGTGGCGGCAGAACACGTACATGCCGAGGCCGACGTGGATTCGCGCCTGGTCGTCGAAGATGCGTCGGAGCTACCGGATGTACTGCCGCCCGAGGTCGGGGCCTTCGCCGTTCGTCAGCTGCACAGGCGGCAACGGTGCGCGTGTGGACTTGCTGTCGTGATGACGAAGAAGATCGTTGTGACCGCCCTGGCCGCGCTCGCTCTCACGGGCGGAGCGGCTGAGGCGCAGGCGTTTGACTGGTACGAGGTCAAGAGCAAATCCGTCCGGGCGTATGCCGGAGCCAATCGCTGCGCCAGCCCCGATCACGTTGACGTGCGAGTCCCTGCTGGCGCCCGCAACGCCGAAGCCGCGAGTCCGCAGCCAGGGCAGCAATTCGAGGCGTGGGACCGCGGGGACGGTGAGGGATCCGGTCCGGTCCAGGTGACCGGCGTCGCCAACGTCGGCGGCCGGCTGCGCTTCACGGTGCAGCCAGTCGGAGACTGGTGCCGCCCCACCGAGACACACTACGAGGTCGACCCGGAGCTAGCCGAGTACGGCGACGACGGGTACTCCTGGACCGACTACGACGAGGGCTGGGAGAGCGAGTGGCGTGAGAAGTTCAGCGTCCGCTACGAGGTCAGGAAGCGGATCGTGATGACTCGCGGTCTGGCTCGGAACCTGGCCGCTGAGGCGTTCTCGCGACGCTTCTCCTGGTTTGGCGACGCCAACCACGGCGGCTACCGCTGTCAGGTGTCTGGCAACCGTGGCCGCTGTGAGCACGTCTTCGTCATTGGCGATGGCGCCGTCAAGGGCGTAGTCGCCTCGCGTCTGATCGGCCGCAGCGGGCGCAAGCCCGTCTGGAACTACCGGCTCAGCGGCGTGCAGATCGACGAGTACTGCCGCTACGTCACGCACGCTGGCACCTGCTCGACGCGCTTCAAGAAGCGGCGCAGCCGAATCTCGCTCCCGTACTGGGTGGGAGCGAAGACCGTCTGAGATTGACGGGAGCGCGCCCACGCGGGTGCGTTGCCGCCAGTCGACCAGCTGGGACAACCCAAAAGCAAGGAGAAAACGATGTTCCACCCCGCCTGCCGCTACCAGGACGACGATCTGGACGGGGACGACGTGCCCGACTACCGGGAGGCCCGATGACCCTCGACAACCGGGCCCTCCGGGGCAACGAGGCGCAGTACGCGATGCGCTACCTCCGGCTGCGGGCCGGCTGGCGTCACGCGCGGCCGCCGAAGAAGAAGGGGCGACCCTTGGTGGACGACCCCGTGCGCCGCGCGCGCATCGAGCGGCTCGTGGACCAACTGATCGAGGATGCATGCCGGTCCCAACCGAAGGAGGTCAGTGAGCGATGAGGAGTACGGCAGGGAGGCGCGACAGGGTGGCGCGGGCGGTGTGGGCGCACTCGGACATGAGGTTCGAGAACGTCCGCGGCCTGCTGGAGCGGGAGGAGATGACCCGACGGAACGAGAACGAAGCTGGCGGTGCGCAACTACCGGGCGATGAACCCGGACAAGCTGCAGCAGTGCCTGCATGAGCTGGAGACCCAGAGCGACGAGCCCAGGACCCCGAGTATCTGGAGCGCCGCTCCCCGCCTTTTCGTGTTTTCGCGGTCGCGCCTGAAAGGCACCCGGCGACGACCGTGCGCTTGGTCCTACCCCACCCCCAAGCATGCGGAGTCGAGTCGCGCGCCGGGGTCAGACGACGCGTGCTGGTAGATCGTCGACACGGCTCAGGAAGTCGTCTCGAGTCTCGAGCCGAGACGTGCCCGCGTCGCAGCGTCAACCCGGTGACGCTTGGTGACGACCACATCGCAATAGACGCTTGCGACAGAAAGGCGGCGATATCGAGGAGATCCTGGCGGCCCCACCGCCGCTGCGATCCTGTGTGGCGAAGGCGCTCAAGTTCGGAGGACGCCCACATGATGGGCGCGGACTTGAGAAAGCGGGTCATGCCCGGTCGTCCGTCCGCCGTGATCACGTTGGCGTTGAGGTGTGCCCGCTCCCGCGCTTCGTTCATCACGCAGCGGTTCAGGCCGCCAGCCGGTATTTCTGCACGACGCGGGCGTCGCTCGGAGGGACATAAGGGGCCCCCGCTACTCAGAAAGGCGCTGCAATACAGCGTCTTTCGCTGTTCTGGTAGGTCCGGGTGGGGCGCTCCGACGGTCCAGTAGCGGTCCAATTTATCGCGGACCTGCTGACTTTTTGGCGGTCGAGGGCCCGGGCCCGGAGAGCATCGGGCGGCCGCGACGCTAGGACGAAGGCCCTGCCCCGATTCCTCGGTGCGCTTAAGTCAGGGTCCGAGGGGGACGTCAGACCGGCCGACCGAGGAGGACGACCAGGCGTGACCGCTCAGGGCCTCACGACGCAGCGGAAGCCGAGGTGACAGGTCGACGTGTCCTCCGGCTGCGCCATCCGCGCCGCCGGCCGGTAGCGGCGGCAGTAGTTGGCCGCGCACAGGTAGGAGCCGCCTTTCGTGACCTTGCGTGGGATGCGTTCCGCGGGCCCCTCATATGCGTCCGCGGTCCACTCCCAGACATTCCCGGTCATCTCGTAGAGCCCGTAACCGTTGGGTGGAAATGACCCCACCGGGGCGGTCCACTCGAACCCGTCGAGGAGCTCGTTGTGAACTGGGAACTCGCCCTGCCAGATGTTCGCCATCTGCCGCCCGCCGGGGTTCAGCTCGTCGCCCCAGGAATACTCGGCGCCGGCGAGGCCGCCACGCGCCGCGAACTCCCATTCCGCCTCGGTCGGGAGGTCCTTGCCCGCCCAGCCGGCATACGCCGCGGCGTCCTCGTAGGCGACATGGACTACGGGGTGCTTCGAGAGCTTCTTCGCCGATGTCTCGGGGCCCCGCGGATGGCGCCAATCCGCGCCCGGCACGTACGCCCACCACTGGTAGGGATCGTCGAGGCTGACGGGGCGTCGCGGCTGGACGAACACGCTCGAGCCGGGCACAAGCAGCGCCGGGTCGGCATCGGGGTAGTCGGCGGGATCGGGCGGGCGCTCGGCGAGCGTCACGTAGCCGGTGTCCTGCACGAACCGGTTCCAGTCCCTGTTCGTGACGGTGTACGGGTCGATGAAGAACCCGCCAACCTCGACCTCCCGGACTGGGCCCTCCTCGGGGTAGGCCGAGTCGCTTCCCATGAGGAAGCGACTCCCCTCGATCCAGACCATTCCGTCGGTCACGTCAACTCGGCGGACTGCGCTACCGGTCCGCGGGAGCGTGTCACGTCGGTTGGGGCGCTCTCCATCGGCGGAGCATTGTCGCGCGGGTGCTGCTCATACCAGCGGACGTAGCGGTTGGCGAGCGGGGCCGCGCTGAGGCCATGCGCGAGGACCGAGAGCCCCACGGTCAGGTAGACGGCGAGCACGATCAGGTGCTCGTGGGGCAGGTTCGACTCCTCGATCACGATCACGGCGAACACGATCGATGCGAGACCGCGGGGGCCGAACCAGCCGAGGAAGGCGAGCGTCGGCGGCCGGGCGCGCGAGCCCAGCATCGCGATCGCCACGGGCAGCATCCGCACTGCCGTGAGGCTGAGGACTGCGTACAGGGCCAGCTCCCAGGTGAGCTCGCCGAGCGCGGGGCCGAGCAGGATCGCCCCGAAGAAGAGGAAGGTGACGCCGTTGAGCACGTTGCCCACCTGCTCGCTGAGCTCGTTGAGGTCGTCGGGGTCGCGCCGGAGCGCGAGCCTGAAGGTCATCCCGGCAACGAACGCGGCGATGAAGCCGGAGCCGCCGAGCGCGCTGGCGGTGCCGTAGGCGAGCGCCGCGCCTGCGCCAGGGATCACCTGCCGCCATTGGCCCGCGATCAGATCTCGGCGGCCGGCGTGGATGACGATCGCCGCGACAGCCAGCCCACCTACGACCCCGCCGACAGCCCCGTAGCCGATCTCTTCGAGCAGCAGCGTCGCGGCGCCGCGGCCCTCCGAGATATGCGATTCCACGTCGGCCACCGCCACGGCCGCGAACAGCAGCGGCACGCAGATGCCGTCGTTGAGCCCGCTCTCGACGTTGAGCCCCTGGCGGATCCTGCCGGGGACGCGCGGCTCGGTGACGACGGCCTGCCCGAGCGCGGCGTCGGTGGGCGCCAGCACGATCGACAGGATCACGGCCTCTTCGATGCTCAACCGGTCGAAGATGACGGCCGCCGCGAGGGCGCCGAGCGCGATCGTCAGCGGCAGTCCGATGCCGAGCAGGCGCACCGGTACCCCGACCTCGCGGCGAAGCAGCCGGAGATCGATGCGCGCGGCGTCGCAGAACAGCACCAGCGCCAGCGTCGCCTCCGCCAGCGCCCGCACGGTCCCGCTCGAGCTCTCGAGATCGATCTCGCCGAGCACCTCGGGTCCCACCAGCAACCCCACCGCGACGAACACCATCGCCGGCGTGACGACCGTCCCCGATAGCCGCCCCGAAATCGCCGCGATCCCGAGCAGCGTGAGCGCCACGATGGCAAGGGCCCACTCCACAGGAGCACGCTAGCCGAGGATGGATGCTCCGGCATCATCCCGGCGGGGTGACTACCGGCCCGCTCATGGGCGTGGGCCGTTCGAAGTGTCGCGGGGCTAAGGGCAGTCCAACCTAGGGCGTGACGGGCCTGGAAACGTCGGCTGCTCCCACGATTCCGTCGGGTTTCATCCCAGCGGGGTGATGCGATGCGAGGGCGGGCGGTCTTACGGTTGGCAGGAATCCGGGCCGAAGGCGCGGACGACGAACGACCAAGGAGGTACGAGGTGAGAGGTGCGGGTCGAGCCACATTCGCGGCGATCCTGCTGTTGATCGCGGGAACGCTGAACATCCTCTACGGCATCGGCGCGCTGGACAGCGCAAACATCTTCGTGAACGACACGCGGTACATCTTCACCAACCTCAACACGATGGGATGGGTCCTGATCGTCCTCGGGGTGATCCAGCTCACCGGAGGCTTCTCGCTGCTCGCCGGCAACACCTACGGCCGGGTGATCGGGATCATCGGCGGCAGCCTGGGAGCGATCGGCGCGCTGCTGTCGATCGGCGGCGCCAACCCGTGGTGGTCGCTGGCGCATCTTCTTCCTGTGCGTGTGGGTCGCCTACGGCATCATCATTCTCGGAGATGACGAGCGCGTGCCCGCAACCTGAGCCCGATATGCCGCGACCCACGGTCGGCGGTCCGTTGCAGTCCGGACCGGGTGCGAAGTGATCCACCCCCCGGCCGCGGCTGGGCTGTCTGTGCACCGGAGCGGTTCACGTCTCGTAGCTCGTCGCTCTCGCATCGCGCGCCGAGCGAGCGTCTCACGAGAGTCGCGGCGGACATCCGCTCGGGACGAACCGCGCGAGCACGGCCGGCGCGGCAGCGTACGCCCGCTTACCTCAGGGGTCGCAGTAGTGGGTGCCGGCCGCGCTCGGGCACTCGGGCCTCGTCCCTCGCGGTAGCGTGCGAGGACGGCCTGCCGCCGGGATGGAGTCTGTGCGTGGGTCGCGAGCCATCGGGGGCAGTGATGACCCGGTCTGGGCGATGCCCGAAGCGCGTGGGTCGGCGAGACTGGTCTCGTCCGCTGGGGAGCTTTGCCCAGATCCAGTGGCAGTGGGCGGGAGGTGGCCCCACGGCAGATCGTGATGGCGCACCGCGCTCACTGGGCGGTCCTTGAGATAGAGAGGAGACGGCATGACGAACGGACCTGACCAAGAGCGATCGATTCTGCCGCCGCCCGACCCGCCCTTCCGGGGCGAGATCAATGTGGCCTTCGCGGACTCGAAGGCCGATTTTCCCGAGCCGCTGCGAGCGCGAGCGGATCGCCGAGCTCGCCGGGCTCTGAACCTGACGGCGGTTCCGCGCGTATCCTCCGCACAGAGTGCACTCAACCGGAGGGGGTATGGAGTGACCCGACGCACCACCCAGGTAGTCGTCGCCGGCGTGATCGCGATCCTGCTGGGAGCAGCAGGCGTCGCCGTGGCGGGTGCGGACCGCGGCGGCGGCGACTTCGACGCGCGGCTGAAGGGCTTCGAGGAGGTGCCGGCCGTCTCGACGGTCGCCACAGGCAGATTCGAGGCCGATGTCGACCGCTCAGCACAGACGATCGACTACAAGCTGTCCTACAGCGGCCTCGAGACCCAGGCACTCTTCGCCCACATCCATCTCGGGCAGAGGAGCGTGAACGGCGGCGTGAGCGCGTTCCTGTGCGGCGGGGGCAGCAAGCCCGACCCGTGCCCGGCATCGTCGGGCACAGTCGAGGGAACGATCACGCCGGCAGACGTGGTCGGCCCCAACGCCCAGGGCATCGAGCCCGGCGCGTTCGCCGAGCTCGTGCGCGCGATGGACGCCGGAGTGACCTACGCGAACGTCCACAGCGTGAGGTGGCCCGGCGGCGAGATCCGCGGGCAGATCCGCGGGGACGACAGCGACTGAAATCTGCGACGGGTAGGGCGCTGCGGCGCCCTACCCCCGCAGGAACTCCTCGACGGCGCGCTCCTTCGTCGTCTCGTCGACCGTCAGGCCCTGGCCGCCGTCGGGCAGCGTCGTGCTCCCGCTCGGCGTGAGCACGTACTTCTTGGGGTCGCCGCCGAGCAGCTCGGCGCCGATCAGGCCGAGCAGCGTCGGGCCCGACATGTCGGAGCGGATCGCCTGCGGCGCCGCCCATGAGACCCACGGCAGGCGGATGAAGGTCTCGAGCGAGGTCACCTGGTCCTTGATGGCGCTCATGATCTTCTGCTGCCGGCGGGCGCGCGCCTTGTCGTCCTCCAGCGGGCGGCAGTCGTTCTTGCGCGTGCGCGCGAGCGCGAGCGCCTGCTCGCCGTCCAGCTCGTGGGTGCCGGCGGTCAGGCGCAGCGTGTAGCCGCCGTTGCGCGAGCCGCCGTTGATCTTGGAGATCACGCAGTTGCCGGTGTAGGTGATGCCGCCGAGGGCGTCGATCAGCTCGGGGAAGTTCTCGAAGTTGACCTCGACGAGGTGGTTGATCTCAACGCCCAGGTAGCTCTCGACCGTGTCGATCGCAAGCGCCGGGCCGCCCAACGCATAGGCGGCGTTGATCTTGGCCCGTCCGTGGCCGGGGATGTCGACCACCGTGTCACGCAGGACGCTCAGCTGAGCGCTGGCGCCGCCGCCGACGCGCAGGAGCAGGATCGAGTCCGACCGGCTCGGCTGGCCGATGGTCTGCGCGCCGGGCTCGGCGGTGTCCTTCGTGCGGGCGTCGGAGCCGAGCACGAGGATCGTGTTCGGCGAGGTGAGGGGGTAGCCGCCGCCGCTGAGCTTGGCGTCGGCCGCGTCGGAGATCTTCGACGACTGGATCTGGGCGCTGATCAGGAACACCACCACCGACACGAGCAGCCAGGCGACGACGCCGAGCGCCAGATAGCCGGCGATGCGGCCGACCGTGATCTTCCGGCGTGGCCGGTCGGTGCGGCGGCGGAAGGGCCACAGGCGGCGCTTCGGTGCCTCGTCGCGCGGCTCGCCTCGCTCCGCCAGGTCCTCCCGGAGGGCGCACCCAATGTGCTGGTCATGGTGGGCGACGACATTGGCTACGGCCACATGGGTGCATTCGGCGGGCCGGCCCGTACGCCGACCTTCGACCGGCTGGCCGAGCAGGGCCTGAAGTACACCAACTTTCACGTCACGGCCGTGTGCTCGGCGTCGCGTGCCTGCTTGCTGACCGGGCGCAACTCCCATTCCGTCGGCATGGGCGTGATCCCGGAGAGCTCGACCGGGTTCCCGGGCTACAACGCGATGGTCCCGCGCAGCGCCGCGACCGTGTTCGAGATCCTGCGCCAGAACGGTTACGGCACTGCCTGGATCGGCAAGACCCACCTCACCCCGCTGCACGAGGCCACGGTTGCCGGACCGTTCGATCGCTGGCCGGGCGGCATGGGCGCCGAGTACTTCTACGGTTTCTTCGGCGCCGGCGTGAGCCAGTGGCATCCGCCGCTGTGGGAGAACACGACGCCGTTGGAGGCGCCGAGAACGCCGGAGCAGGGCTATCACCTGGAGGCCGACATGGCCGACAGGACGATCGCCTGGATCGAGCGGCAGAAGTCGATCCATCCCGAGAAGCCGTGGATCGCGTACTTCGCGCCGAACGGGCACAAGCCGCCGGTGGGCGTGCCGAGCGAGTACATGGAGCGATACCGAGGCGAGTTCGACGACGGCTATGACCGGCTCCGTGAGCGCATCCTGGCACGCCAGAAGGAACTCGGGATCGTCGCGCCCGACACCAAGCTCGCGCCACGCCCCGCGGGCATCCCGCCATGGGAGGAACTGAGCGACACCGACAAGAAGGTCGGCGCCCGCTGGATGGAGATCTTCTGCGGCGCGCTCGAGCACACCGATCACCAAGCCGGCCGCCTCGTCGAGGCCGTCGAGCAGACGGGCGATCTCGAGAACACGCTGATCATCTACATCGCCGGCGACAACGGCCCCTCGCCCGAGGGTGGCCTGCACGGCACCCTGAACAAACTGAGCTACTTCAACGGCGTCGCGGAATCGCTCGACGAGGTCGCCGGCCACATCGACGACTTGGGCGGCCCGAAGTCGCACGGCGCCTATCCCGCCGCCTGGGCCTACGCCACCGCCACGCCGTTCACCTACGGCAAGGGGGTGACCTCGGGCGGCGGCTGCAGCACCGCCGCCGTCGTGTCCTGGCCGGCGCGCATCAGAGACCGCGGCGGTATCCGCCGCCAGTTCCATCACCACATCGACATCACCCCGACGATCCTGGAGAGCGCCGGCGTGCCCGCGCCGACGCGCGTCAACGGCATCGATCAGAAGCCGATGGAGGGCGTGAGCATGCTCTACACCTTCGACGACGCGGAAGCCCAGGACCGGCACACGACGCAGTACTTCGAGCTCACCGGCACCCGTGCCATCTACCACGACGGCTGGTGGGCGGGCACACGCCACGGCCAGGACGGCCTCGCCGCCTCGGCCGGCACGGTGCCGTTCGACCAGGACGTCTGGGAGCTCTACGACATGACCACCGACTTCGGCCACGCCACCGACCTGGCCGCCGAGCACCCCGAGAAACTCGCCGAACTACAAGCCATCTTCGACCGCGAAGCCCGCAAGTACAACGTCTACCCACTCGCCGACAACATCCTCGCACTGCTGTCCGCCGAGCGCCCAGGGCTCGTCTCCGGTAACAAGGCCAGCTACCGCCCGGGCACCGTCCGGATCCCCGAAGACGCCGTCATCAACATCAAGAACCGCTCGTTCACGCTCACCGCGGAGCTCGAGAACCCCAACGGCAACGCCGAAGGCATCCTCGTCACCGTCGGCGGCGAGACCGGCGGCTACGCACTCGTGGTACAGAACGCCAAGCCCACCTTCCACTACAACTGGCTCGGCCGCGAGCGCTACACGATCACCTCCACACAGCCCCTGCCCAGCGGCCCCTGCACGATCCGCTTCGACTTCGCCTACGACGGCGGCGGCGCGGGCAAAGGCGGCACCGGGACACTGTCCGTCAACGGCAGCAGGTGGGCGAAGGCCGCATCGACAAAACCGTCCCGGTCGTCTTCTCGACCGACGACACCTTCGACGTCGGCGCGGACTGGGGCACGCCAGTCTCGCCGACCTACCAACCGCCGTTCGAGTTCACCGGCACCCTGAACCAGGTCACGATCGAAGCCAAGTGACGCCAAACGACCGCGCGCTGTTCATTGATAATTGGCGCGCAACCTGCGTGCAGCGGGCGAATCACCTTGGACGGTGTCGTTCAGCGGGGCTGGCTGGTTCGCGGTCAGCGCCTCACGGGAAGCCAGAGGAAATCCGCGACGATGCTGCGGGCCGTGTAGGCGTCCCAGGAGGGCTTTAGCCCGGCATCGGCGTCGTCGGCCGTGGTGCGGCGCAGCCCCTGGCGCAGCCAGGAGGCGGTCGGTTGGTGGCCGTCGCGCAGCGAGTACCACATCACCGGTCCGAGGTTCCAGGCCGAGGCCTGGGGGAGGAGGCGGCCGAGGAAGCTGTCGAGCCAGGCCCGCTGTGTGGCCTCGGATGCGGCCCGCTCGTCGGCGGGGGTGTCCGGGTTGTCGAGCTCGGTCGGGCGGCCGAACTCATTGACCCAGACCTGGTGCCTCGGGGCGCCCTGCGGGGTGGTGCCGCCGTAGGTCTTGAGGGTCTGGACGGTCCCGGCGATGAAGGTGTCCACGGCTCGCGCCGCGTCGGGCCGGTAGTTGTGCAGGGCGAGCGCGTCGAACCTGTTGGCCCCCGCCGCCTGGATCGTGTCGCGCAGGAAGGCGTTCGGCTCGAGCCGGGTGGCGCTGAGCGACGAGGGGTAGGCGAGGCCGCCGAAGAGCACCCGCGCGGTAGGGTCGGCGTTGCGGAGCGCCGACCGGGTGCTGCTCAACAAGGCGGCGTACTCGGCTGGGTTGGGCAGGTCCCAGAACGGGGCCAGGTTGGGCTCGTTCCAGACCTCCCAGACCCTGATGGGCCGCGTGGGGCACCCGCACGTGGTCCAGAAGGTGCCGTTAGGGCCGTAGCGGCGAACCGCGGCGGTGGCAAACTCGCCGAACCGGGCCCGCTCGATGCCGGTCTTGGGCGGCGCGTAGGCCTCGCCCGGCATGTTGATGAGCACGGGCTGGAGAGTCACGCCGTTCTGGGCGGCGATGCGGGCGAGGTTGTCCAGCCGCGACCAGCCGGTGACCCCATTGACCTCGTCCTGGCGAAAGCGCGCCCGGTACATGCCGATGCGGGCCTGGCCCATACGCCCGAGGTCCTGGACGCCGAGCGGGAAGTCGGCGAGCCACTCGGCGCGAAGGGCGCCGACGCCGTAGGCGGGGAGGACGTGATCCGAGCTGTGACTCGCGCTCGCCGGACCGGCCAAGGCCGCGAGCAGGACCAGCGCGAGCGAGAGCCAGAGGACGGCTCGGCACGCGGCGGATCGGATCGGGGCGGGAGGCAAGGGCTAGCGAGGTACTCGGGGCGGGAAAACCCCTCCGGTCCAGGGTATGCCGGACGGCCGGATTGTCAAACGTCCCATGTCGGACGCTACGCGAAGAGGTCCGGGCCGCGCCGCCGCCCGGGTCGCCGTTCGCCGGGGCGGGGGACCCGAAGGTGCGGGCCGTGCACCGCCCTCGCGCGGACGATGCGGACGTCAAGACCTGCGGCGGCACGAACTCGAACGGCAGCTCGCGTCAGAAGGTCTGGATGCTCGGCGGACGGTAGCGGCCCGGCGGATCGGCGATCGTCGGGTTGTCGCCGCTTTGCGAGAACAAACCTACACACTGGACGGCGCATCGTGACGCGCAGGATCGTTCACGGTAACGTCCGCACCATGGCGGTTGAGGGACCGCGCGCGGAGACCGAGCGCGCCGCCAGGCGCGGACTTCGTACTGATGTGCTGGTGGTTCTCGCGCTTGTTGTGCTGATCGCGTTCGGGCTCACGATCTACGGTGGATATGGGCCCGACGACTGGACGTGGACCGGGTACGGGAATGCCCAGCTGTGGGATTGGCTGCACGTGCTGCTGCTGCCGATCGCCTTCGGGCTCGTGGCGCATTTGGCCGGCGCCAAGGAGCTGGGCGCGTGGCGGCATGTCATCGGCCTGACGTGCCTCGGCCTGTTCATCGCGCTGGCCGTGGCCGGGTATCTGATCCCGTGGGACTGGACCGGTTTCGTCGGCAACACCGTGTGGGACTGGCTCGAGTTGGCCTTGCTGCCCCTGACACTGGCGATTCTGGCCGCGTTCCATTTCAACGTCCGCTCGGAGCTAAGGGCACATCACATGCTCTTCATCACCGTGTTCGTGGGCGCGGTCGCCGTCCTCGCCGTCGGCGGCTACACGCAGGGCTGGGACTGGACCGGCTTCGAGGGCAACACGCTGTTCGACTGGCTGCAGCTGATCTTCCTGCCGGTCGTGATCCCGCTGGTGGTGATCCCGCTGGTGGTCGGGCTGCGGCAGTCCCGCGACAGCGAGTAGCTGGCTGCGGCCGGGGGGCCCCGCGGGAGGGTCCGCTCCAAAGGCATTCGGTGGTGTGCGCTCGCGAAAGCCACCAGGTGCGGGTCGTCGCGGCCCCCGCCGTGTCGGCAAGGCTTGGCGACTCGCTCAGAACTCGATCTCCGAGCCGATCGTGATCGTGCGCTCGCGCGGCAGGTGGAAGGAGTCCGCTGGTTCGGCGGCGACGAGCCCGGTGGCGAGGAAGAGGCGCTTGCGCCAGCGGCGCATTCCCGGTCCGTCGCCGGCCTTGAGCTCGACCTTGGAGAGATAAAAGGAGGTGTCGCGTGTATCGATCGGGCTCTCGACGCCGGCCCCCGCGACCTGCCTCACCAGGCCTGGTACGTCGTAGTGTTCGGCGTAGCCGTACTTGGCACGGACGAAGGTGATCCCGTCGTCCCTGTAGTGCAGATCGTCTATCTCGACGCGGTCCTCCGCGCTGATCCGCGGGGTCGACAGAGTCTGCAGCGAAAGAACGATTGTGTGCTCCTGCAGCGAGTGGAGGCGATCGACGCAGGCGCGCATCGACAGCGGCGCGGTCTCCTGTTCCCTACTCATGAACACACCCGTCCCGGGCCCCCTGATCAGCGGCGGATCCATCCTGCGTAGATCCTCGACGAAGGCCTGCAGGGGGCCCTCGACCCGCTTGCGCTCTGCCCCGACCAGTTGGCGCCCCCGGAACCAGGTGGTCATCACGGTGAAGAGGATGATTCCGATCAGCAGCGGAACCCAGGCGCCGTGGAGGAACTTGGTCAGGTTCGCGCCGAAGAACGCGAGCTCCACCGCCAGGAACAGTCCCGCCCCGAGGATCGCGAGCCAGAGCGGCCGCTGCCAGCGCTGGTGGACGATGACGAAGAACAGGATCGTCGTGATCGCGATCGTCCCCGTCACCGCCATTCCGAAGGCGAAGGCGAGCTTCGTCGAGCTCTGGAACGCGAGGACCAATGCCAGTACGGCCCCCATCAGGAGCCAGTTGACGATCGGCACGTAGACCTGGCCGTACTCGCGCTCGGACGTGTGGATCACGCGCAGGCGCGGGAGGTAGTCGAGCTGGGCCGCCTGGTGGGCCATCGAGAATGCGCCGGCGATCACCGCCTGCGACGCGATGACGGTGGCCGCGGTCGCCAAGATCACGAGCGGGACCAGGCCGGCATGCGGCATCAGGCGGAAGAACGGCGCGGCGATCGCGCTCGGGTCGTCGAGGATCAGCGCTCCCTGACCCAGGTAGCTGAGGATGCAGGCCGGGAAGACCAGCAGCAGCCAGGCCCGAGCGATCGCGGGACGCCCGAAATGACCCATGTCGGCGTAGAGCGCCTCAACCCCGGTGATCGCGAGGACCACGGAGGCGAGCGAGAAGAAGCCGGTCGACCCACTGTGGAACAGGAAGTCGAAGGCATAGCTCGGTGAGAGTGCCTTCAGCACCTCCGGGTGCATCGAGATCCCGCGAATCCCCAGCGCCGCGATCGTCGCGAACCAGACGAGCATGATCGGTCCGAACACTCGGCCGACCGAGCCGGTGCCACGGTGCTGTATCGCGAAGAGGACCACGATGATCGCCACCGTGATCGGAATGACGAGGCTGCCCATCGAGGACGAGATCGTCTCGGTTCCCTCGACCGCCGAGAGCACCGAGATCGCCGGGGTGATCATGCTGTCGCCGAAGAACAGGGCAGCGCCGAACACCCCGAGGCCCGCGAGCAGGAACTTGATGCGTCCCTGGACCCCTTCGCCGATCTGGCGGATCTGCGAGATCAGCGCCATGATCCCGCCCTCCCCGTCGTTGTCGGCTTTCATCACCAAGCCGACGTACTTGACCGTGACGATCAGGGTCACGGCCCAGAAGATCAGGGAGACCACTCCATAGACGCTCTGGAGCGACGTCTGGATCGGGTGAGGGTCGCCCGGGTCGAACGCGGTCTGGATCGTGTAGATCGGGCTCGTCCCGATGTCCCCGAAGACGATCCCGAGCGCGGCTACGACGACAGCTGTCCTGCCGACGGTGCGCCTTGGTTCCGCTGCCATGCGTCGCTTATCACCACCGACGCGTGCTCGTCGCGCGCGCCCCGGGGCTCATTCGAGCATCGTCCCCGCGGGAGCTTGGCATCCCAATCGATCTCATGCCGAACGCCGCGGCGCAAGCCGGAACTCTGCTGCCGCGGTCCCGGGGCTCGCGAGGACGGTCAGCGGGCGGCGGGCGCGTTGCCGGTCGGCTCGGGCGGCCCCGAGCGGAGAACGATCTTGGTCTCGGTGTCGGCGGCTCCGAGCTTGAGGCGCAGCGCGCGCAGCAGGAGGTCGAGCTCGGCGGTGTCGCGGCAGGCGACGCGCAGCTGGTAGTCGGGTGCGCCGGCGAGGTGCAGGACCTCTGTAACGGGGTCGAGCTGGGCGCAGGCTGCCGCGAAGTCGTCAGAGTCCGTTCGGGGCGCCAGCGTGATCCCCACGAGCGCCTCGAGGCGGCGGCCGCCGGCGGCGGGGTCGACGAGGGCCGTGAACCCTGTGATGACGCCGGCCCGGCGGAGCCGGCGGACCCGGTCGGCAGCGCCGTTCGCGCTCAACCCGACGGCGGCGCCGAGGTCGCGCCAGGAGATGCGTCCGTCGGTGCGGAGCATTCTGAGGATCTCGCCGTCAATCTCGTCCATCTCGCTGCGAATCCGTTGATTGCTGTGAGTATCGCAATTTTCTACGCGTCAGGCTTGCGTTCACGCAGCCGGGTGATACCCCTCCTGACCATGGACCCCACCGCCGCGCTGCTCGCCGGCCTCGCCGCCGGCCTCGCCATCGCGGTGCAGGTGGGCGCGGTGGGTCTGCTGCTGGTCGAAGCCTCGGTCGTCGCCGGTCCGCGTGCCGGCGTGGCGGCCGGGATGGGAGTCGCGACGGCCGATCTGGCGTTCGCGGCGGTCGCGGCGGCCGGAGGCGGTGCCGCGGGCGCGGCGCTCGCGAGTCACGAGTCCGAAATACGGGTCGTCGCGGCCGTGACTCTGGCGGCAATCGCGGTCTGCGGACTGAGCCGGCTGATCCGTCCGGGCGAGCCGGAGCGGGGCGCGCCACAAGCGCAGGGCGGGCCGCGCGGCGCCACGGCCCGCGCCCACTACGCGCGCTTCCTGGCGATCACGATCGCGAACCCGCTCACGATCGCGTCGTTCGCCACCGTCGCCGCCGCGCTGTCGCTCGATGGGCCGCTCGCCGCCACCACGTTCGCCGCCGGCGTGGGGCTGGCCTCCGCCGCCTGGCATCTCGTGCTCAGCGTCACGGCGGGCCATGCGGCGCGCTGGCTGACGTCACGTGTGCGGCGCGGCCTGGCCGTCGGCGGGCGCATCGGGGTACTCGCGATCGCCCTCCACCTCGCGCTCGGGGCCTGATCGACGGCGAACCCGCAGCCCCGACCGTACGGCCGCTCGCGGACCGTGGTGAAGGGCCCTCCGCGGCGTTGAACGGACCGGGGCATCGTGCCCGCTCGACATCGAGAGGGAGGAGCCGCCGTGAAGCGCCCCCGCGACGGAGGAGCTCATCCAGTCGCGGGCTCGTCGGGCGCCCCGCTTCGCTGGACGTAGCGAACGGCGTCGTCGCGGTGCGCGAAGGACTGCAGCCTTATCCCCCGGCCATCGCGGAGGGTCCAAACGTGCGTGAAGCCGTGGTCCACCTCGGCGCCGCTCGCCCTCCCGCGGCCTCGCTGGCGCATCGATGCCACGACGTGTCCGGCGAGCTCCTCGACCGCGAGCAGCTCGACGGTGAAATCGTCGAAGGCGTCGTCGCCCTCGTCCAGCCACTCGAGCAGAGCCTCGGGGCCGCGATAGGCCTCGACCGTGGTCGCAACGACGATGTCGGAGGCGGTCAGCGCCTTGATGGCCGCGCGATCGCGCGCGTTGATCGCCGCGTAGACGCGCGCCGCGAACTCCCTTCCCTCGGGCACCGCGTCAAAGCTATCGGAGTGGGCGGAGCTCACACCGTCGCTTTCGCGTCCGAGGGTTGGCCCACGGCCCTACAGCTTCTTGGCCAGAACTACCGGCTCAGCGCGCCGGGCCCGTCCTCGACGTCCACGTCCGCGGCGTGGAGCGGCTCGCCGCAGTGGGCGCAGCGCGGGTCCACGTGGGTCAGGTGGCCACAGGTCCGGTGGCGGTGTACCGCCGGCGGGCCCGCCTCGCCTGTGGTCCAGCGATCTCCCCAGGCGGCGAGCGCGAGGAGCACGTCGCAGAACTCGAGCCCCTTTTCGGTCAGGAGGTAGTCGGAGCGCACCGGATGCTCCGAGTACGGGCGCCGCTCGAGCATCCCCTGCTCAACCAGCCAGTTGAGGCGCTCGGTGAGCACCTTCGACGATATGCCCAGGTCGCGCTGCATCTCGTCGAAGCGGGTGATTCCCACCCAGACGTCTCGAATGATCAGTGGCGACCAGGGCTCACCGGCCACGTCGAGCGAGCGCGCGATCGAGCAGACCATGTCGGCGAACCGGGTTCTCTGCATGGCCTCGAGGTTACTTCCCTCGAGAAAGTTACTGTGGTAGCGTGACTTCCCTGAAGAAAGCGACCGCGAGAGGACGCCGGATGGAGCGCGATGTCGGAACCTTCCTAGACGAAGTGGTGACCCGGCCGTGATGCCGAGGCCCCTCGAGCAGGGCAGCCTCGAGCTTCTGGAGAGCGATCTCGCCAAGCGGCTGCTGGCGTCGAGCATGCCGGCTCGCTACGCCTACATCGCGGCCGATGGAACGCCGCGCGTCGTGGCGAGCTGGTTCCACTGGACGGGCGACGAGATCGTCATGCCGACCTTCATATCGGCGCCACATGTGCGCCATCCCGCATACCGCGTGCGCACGCTGCGAGCGAACCCGGACGTGGCGATCACGATCGACACGGAGTCGTTCCCGCCGGAGGCGGTCACCATCAGAGGGCGGGCGGAGATCACCGAGGTCGACGGGATCGTGCCCGAATACGTACTGGCTGCCCATCGCTACCTCGGTGAGGCCGAGGCAACGGCCTACCTCGCCCAGATCGACCAGCCGGGCACGAGGATGGCGCGCATCGCGGTCCGCCCGGCGTGGGTTGGCGTGCTCGACTTCCAGGCCCGGATGCCAAGCGCCCTGGGCGGCGTGACCGGCTGACGACGACCAGGTGCGGGCACGCGTTGTCATCCTGCGCCCGGTTGGGTAGCGTCGGCTGCGCATGACGACGTCCCAGAACTTGGCGCCGGTCTTGGGTGCGGTCCTTGGGCCGCGACCCCGCGACGAGGCGCGCGGGACGCGAGGTGAGCCGGTCGAGCAAGGGGTCGAGAGATGAACGAGCAGGTGCCCGCGCAGCCCGCCGGACGTGAGGTGGTCGCCTCTTACGACAGCCACGAGGGCGCACAGCGCGCGGTGGAGTACCTCGGCGAGCGGGACTTCCCGGTCGAGCAGTTGACGATCGTGGGGGAGGGGGTACGCACGCAGGAGCAGGTGGTGGGGCGGGTCGGCGCAGGCAGCGCGGCCGCCTCGGGGGCGGGCAACGGGATATTCGTCGCCATTCTGTTCTTTCTCCTGTTCTGGGCCTTCGACGCCGTCGACCCGGTGCCAGGGTGGGGATGGGTGCTGCTCTACGCCCTCCTCTGGGGCGCCATCCTCGGGGCGCTCATCGGCCTACTGTTTTACGCGCTCACCGGCGGGAGCCGCGTCGCCTCGATTGGCGGTGTGGTGGCCGACCGCTACGACGTAATGGCCCCGGCGGAGGTGGCCGGCCGGGCGCGGGACCTGCTCAAGGATTTCAGCGCCGTCGGCTGACGCCGCATCCCCACCCGCACGGCCCCGGTCACCGCGGCGCCGCCGCAAGCACGCTTACCCCGCGGGGGTGGGCATTGGCATCCTTCCAACCGATGCTCGGCGATGGCACACCGCGCGGCGTGGTCTGCGCCTTCTCTGCGGCACCCGCGAATGCAATGGCCCTCGACCTCCTCTTGTTGCGGCCGCTGCGGCTGGCGATCTGATGAGCGGGCGGGTGCGGACCGAAACCTTCGTCTTCGCCGACCTGGCCGGCTACACGGCGCTGACGGAGGCGCACGGCGACGAGCACGCCGCCGACGCGGCCGTCGAGTTCTGCGAGGCGGTGCGCATGTTGTTGCCGGAACACGACGCGGAGGAGGTCAAGGCGATAGGTGACGCGGTCTTGCTGCGGGCGAGCGATGCCGCAAGGGCCGCGGGCCTCGCAGAGCGCATCGTGTGCGGATACGGCTGGCGCCATCGCGGGCTCGGTGTCCGGGTCGGCATGCACACCGGCACGGCCGTCCGCCGCGGAAGCGACTGGTTCGGAAGCGCCGTCAACGTTGCCTCACGTGTCGCCGACGCGGCCCGTGCCGGCGAAGTGCTCTGCACCGAGGCCACGCGTGAGGCAATCGGGCCCGCCGTGCGGGTCCGCGAGCGCGGTCGGCAGAAGTTCAAGAACCTGGCCAAGGCGGTCACTCTCTACGAACTGGTGCTCACGCGACAGACACGGACGGACCTTCCGATCGACCCTGTGTGCCGCATGGCGATCGAGCCGGGTCGTGCTGCCGCCCGTCGGGAGCATCGAGGCGTCGAGTACCTGTTCTGCTCCGATCGTTGCGCCATGGCCTTCGACGACGATCCAGCCGAGTACGTCAGCCCCACGGAAAGCCTGGGCTGATCGTGTGAGCGAGGGATGGTCCTCTGGATGAGCTCCCGCGGGCACCCCCGAGCCCGGAGCGGGTGCCGCATCGCCGCCGATGTGTGATGGGCGAGCTGCTGCTGGGCATCGACGTGGGAACGACCTGGTGCAAGGCTGCCGTGGTGACGCCCGACGGAAGGGAGCTGGCGCACCACCGCGTGCCCGTGCCCTGGCAGCCGGTCCCGTCGGGCGCCGAGATCGAGCCTCAGCGGCTACCCGAGGTTGCCCTGGCCGCAGCGGAGGGCGCGCTCGACTGCGCCCCGGCCGGCCGAGTGGTCGGTGTCGGCGTTGCCAGCATGGCCGAGGCGGGTGCGCTGATCGACGCGCGCGACCATCCTGTTGCACCCGCCATCGCCTGGCACGATCGGCGCGGCGGCGACGAGGCCGCGGCGCTTGAACACGACATCGGCGCGAAGCGATTCAGCGCGACGACCGGGCTCCCCGCAAGTCCGCTGTGCACCCTCGTGAAATACCGCTGGCTGCGCGGGCACGACCCGGCCGCCGCTCGCGGCGTCCGCTGGCTGAACGTCGCGGAGTGGGTGGTGCGCGAGCTCGGCGGCGCGCAGATGGCCGAGCTCTCTCTCGCCTCGCGGACCGGCATGTTGGATCTCGACCGCCGGGCACACTGGGAGGAGGCGCTCGACTGGGCCGGCGCGCCGCGCGATCTGTTGCCCGAGCCCGCGCCCGCGCGCACATCGGCGGGCCGTCTCAGCCGAGGCCTAAGCCGAGCCAGGGGCGCGGTTCTGTGCGTCGCGGGACACGACCACGACTGCGCGGCGGTGGGCGCCGGCGCCGTGTGCGACGGCGACGTCTTCGACTCGTGCGGAACCGCCGAGGCGTTCGTCCGGGCGGTACGGCCTCCGTTCACACAAGACCTACGCCTGCGGGCGGTCGCCCGAGGCGTGACCGTCGGCTGGCACGTCATCCCCGGACGGCAGGCGTTGCTTGGCGCCTTCGAGTCAGGCCTCGCCCTTCAGCGGCTCGGCCGACTGCTCGGAATGGAGAACGAAGCGGCGCGGCGCGGGCTCGACGCCCTCAGCCTGACCACCTCCCCCGCCGGCGACGGCGCGGCCCTCCTGGACGGTCGCCGGGGCGCCATTCGCGGGCACGCCCGTCCCGAGCAGCTGTGGCGGGCAGCGCTGGAGGCGCTCGCCGAGCGCGGGGCGGAAATGCTCGACACCCTCGAGGAGCTCGTGGGGCCAGCGGAGCGCATCGTCGTCACCGGTGGCGGCGTCCGGAGCGAAGTAGCGCGGGCGACCAGGCGGGCGGTCTTCGGCGCCTTCGAGCGCCCAGCCGTCGAGGAGGCTGCTGCGCGTGGTGCGGCGCTGCTCGCCGGCTGCGCGGCCGGCATCTTTGCGGGGGTCGACGAGGTGCCCGCGCCCGAACCGACGAGGAGCGAGGCCGTACCGTGACGGCGTGCGCTACAGCTGTAAGTTGAGCGCGATGGCGAAGCTGGCGGAGATCGTCGAACTCGCGTGCCGCGCCGCACGATGTCGCACGTCGTGGCGCTGACGGCCCCCATCTCGGTGACGGCCACGGGCGTGGAGCCGGCGGACGTCCTGGCCGTCGCCCGCCACGGTGCGGCGGCGCGGCTGGCGGACGAGGCGCGCGCCGCCATGGCGGAGAGCGCCGCCGTGGTCGAGCGCCTGGCGGCGTCCGACCGGCCCGTCTACGGCGTGTCGACCGGCTTCGGTTCGCTCGCGGGCACGTGGATCCCGCCCGAGAGGCGTGAGGAGCTGCAACGCGCCCTGGTCCGGTCCCACTCCGCGGGCATGGGGCCGCCGGTCGAGCGCGAGGTGGTGCGCGCGATGATGTTCCTCCGCGCCCGCTCGCTGGCGATGGGCCGCTCCGGGGCGCGTCCGATCGTCGCCGACACCATGCTGGCCCTGCTGACCGCCGGGCTCGATCCGGTGGTCCCCGAGCACGGCTCGCTCGGCGCGAGTGGCGACCTAGCCCCGCTCGCTCACTGCGGCCTGGCGTTGATCGGCGAGGGCGAGGTCTGGAACTCGGCGGACGAACGCGTCCCGGCCGCGGAGGCACTCGCCGGGGCGTCGATCGAGCCGCTCACGCTCACCGCGAAGGAGGGCCTCGCGTTGATCAACGGCACGGACGGCATCCTCGGGATGCTGCTGCTGGCGCTCCACGACCTGAGGCGGCTGCTCAAGGTCGCGGACGTGACGGCGGCCATGTCGACCGAGGCGCTCTTGGCCACCGACCGCGCGTTCGCCGCGGACCTGGTCGCAATGCGGCCGCAGCCCGGCCAGGCCCGGAGCGCCGCCAACCTCACCCGGCTGCTCGCCGGGTCTCCGATCGTGGCGAGCCACCGGTACGACGATCCACGCGTTCAGGACGCCTACTCGGTGCGTTGTGCGCCGCAGGTGAACGGGGCGACGCGCGACGCGTGGGCCCACGCGGAGAACGTCGCGGCCGCCGAGCTGCGCTCTGCCATCGACAACCCGGTCGTGCTTCCCGACGGGCGGGTGGAGTCGTGCGGGAACTTCCACGGCGCCCCGCTGGCGCTGGCCTGCGATTTCCTGGCGATCGCGGCCGCCGAGGTGGGCGCGATCGCGGAGCGTCGCACCGACCGGCTGCTCGACCCGAGCCGCTCCCATGGCCTGCCGCCTTTCCTGGCCGAGGACGCCGGCGTCAACTCCGGACTGATGCTCGCCCACTACACCCAGGCGGCGATGGTCGCCGAGAACCGTCGCCTGTGCGTGCCCGCCAGCAGCGACTCGCTGCCCACGAGCGCGATGCAGGAGGACCACGTCTCGATGGGCTGGGGCGCCGCCCGCAAGCTGCGCGGCGTGATTTCGAACCTCGGCCGCATCCTCGCGGTCGAGCTCGCCTGCGCGGCGCGGGCGCTGGACCTGCGCGCGCCGCTTCGGCCAGGTCCGGGCACGGCGGCCGCGCTCGCCGCCGTCCGGGTGGCCGTCTCCGGGCCGG
The DNA here is from genome assembly GCA_963812915.1 of uncultured Thermoleophilaceae bacterium. Taxonomy (GTDB): domain Bacteria; phylum Actinomycetota; class Thermoleophilia; order Solirubrobacterales; family Thermoleophilaceae; genus JACVRW01. The sequence goes on from CAWEXB010000003.1 coordinate 59,177, forward strand.
GACCCGATCGGTGGCTCTCACCGGAGCTTGCGGAGGCCGACGCTCTGGTTGCGTCGGGCGCGGTGCTCGACGCGGTCGAGGCCGCGATCGGGGAGCTCGAGTGAGCGCGCACGCGGTGCGCGCGCCCCACGGCGCCGAGCTGTCGTGTCGGGGCTGGTCCCAGGAGGCCGCGCTGCGGATGCTGATGAACAACCTCGACCCGGAGGTGGCGGAACGTCCGGGCGAGCTCGTCGTCTACGGCGGCACCGGGCGTGCCGCACGCTCGTGGGACGCGTTCGACAGCATGGTTCGCACGCTGCGGACGCTCGCGGACGACGAGACGATGCTCGTCCAGTCCGGCAAGCCCGTGGGCGTGTTTCGGACGCACGAATGGGCGCCGCGAGTTCTGATCGCGAACTCCAACCTCGTGGGCGAGTGGGCCACCTGGGACGAGTTCCGTCGCCTCGAGGCTCTCGGACTGACGATGTACGGCCAGATGACGGCGGGCTCGTGGATCTACATCGGTAGCCAGGGGATCGTGCAGGGCACCTACGAGTGCTTCGCGGAGATCGCTCGCCGCCGCTTCGGCGGCTCACTTGCCGGAACGATCACGCTGACCGCCGGCCTCGGCGGGATGGGCGGCGCCCAGCCGCTGGCGGTGACGATGAACGAGGGGGTCGCGCTCTGCGTCGAGGTCGACCCCGAGCGGATACGCCGCCGGCTCGAGACCCGCTACCTGGACGAGGAGGCCGACGACCTCGACGACGCCGTCGAGCGCTGCGCACGTGCCAAGCGTGAGCGGCGCCCGCTGAGCGTGGGCCTCCGTGGAAACGCGGCCGAGGTGGTTCCCGAGCTGCTTCGCCGGGAGTTCGAGGCGGACATCGTGACCGACCAGACGAGCGCCCACGATCCGCTCGGCGGCTACGTGCCGGCCGGCCTGACGCTGGCCGAGGCGGAGGCGCTCCGCCGCGACGATCCCGAGGAGTACGTCGGCCGCGCCCGCCGCTCGGCGGCCGCCCACTGCTTCGCGATGGTCGGCTTCTTGGACGCCGGCGTCGAGGTGTTCGACTACGGCAACAGCCTGCGTGCGGAGGCGAAGCTTGGCGGGTTCGAGCGCGCCTTCGACTACCCGGGCTTCGTGACCGCCTACGTCCGGCCGCTGTTCTGCGAGGGCAAGGGGCCGTTCCGCTGGGTGGCTCTGTCGGGGGACCCGGACGACATCGCCGCCACCGATCGTGCCGTGCTGGAGGAGTTCCCAGGCGACGAGAGCCTCGCGCGCTGGATGCGGCTGGCGGGCGAGCGGATCGCGTTCCAGGGGTTGCCGGCGCGGATCTGCTGGCTCGGCTACGGCGAGCGCCGTCGGCTCGGGCTGCGCTTCAACGAGATGGTCAAAAGCGGTGAACTGCGGGCGCCGATCGTGATCGGGCGCGACCACCTCGACTCGGGCTCGGTCGCGTCCCCCTACCGCGAGACCGAGTCGATGCTCGACGGCTCGGATGCGATCGCAGACTGGCCGCTCCTCAACGCGCTCGTCAACACGGCTGCCGGCGCCTCCTGGATCTCCATCCACGACGGCGGCGGCGTGGGGATCGGACGCTCGATCCACGCCGGCATGGTGTGCGTCGCCGACGGCTCCGAGCTCGCCGCCGAGAAGCTCGACCGAGTTCTCACGACCGATCCCGGCACCGGGGTGATGCGTCACGCCGACGCCGGATACGAGCGCGCGCACGAGGTGGCGAAGGAGCGCGGCGTGCGGATCCCGATGCTCGAGCGCGACGGGTGAGCCGGCGCGAGATCCTCGAGATCGGCCACCCGGTCCTTCGGGAGCGGGCGCGCGAGGTCACCCGTGACGAGCTGCGCTCGGACCGCGTGCAACGCCTGATCGACGACATGATCGAGACGATGCGCGCCGCGCACGGGGCCGGGCTCGCGGCGAACCAGGTCGGCGAGACCCTGCGGATCGCGGTGGTGGAGGTGACCGAGGGTAATCCCCGCTACCCGTACAAGGCGCCGATCCCGCTGACCGTCATCGTGAACCCGGCGATCGAGCCGCTCGACGACGAGACGGCGCGGATCAACGAGGGCTGCCTCTCCGTGCCGAACCTGCGCGGCGAGGTGCCGCGCCACCTCAGGGTCAGCCTGCGTTACTTCGACCGCCAGGGAGTCGAGCACGAGGAACTCCGGTCGGGCTTGACCGCCGGCACCTTCCAGCACGAGGTCGACCACCTCGACGGCACGCTGTTCGTCGACCGGGTCGCCGATCCGCGTACGCTCGCGACCTGGGCGGAGTTCGAGCGCTTCCATCGGGAAGCCTTCCTCGCGCGGGCGGCGGGGATCGTGCAGCGGTTCGGCTCTTGAGCGCGTACTGGTGCGAGCTCGCCTGGCTCGGCGGCCAGGCGGCCGAGGCCGGCGTTGTGGTCGAGATCGACGGCGCTCGCATCGCCGCGGTCACCGCTGGGGCTTCCGTCCCTCCGGGCGGCGCACAGCGGCTCGATGGGCTGACACTGCCGGGCCTCGCCAACGCCCACTCCCACTCGTTTCAGCGCGCGTTGCGGGGCCGCACCCAGCGCGGCGGCGGCTCATTCTGGACCTGGCGTGAGGAGATGTACCGGCTGACCGACCGGCTCGACCCCGACGCCCACCACGCGCTGGCGCGCGCGACGTTCGCAGAGATGGTGCTCGCCGGCGTCACCTGCGTCGGCGAGTTCCACTACCTTCACCACGGACCGGGCGGCGTGCCGTACGAGGACCCCAACGAGATGGGCCGGGCGCTGCTCGCCGCGGCCGAGGAGGCCGGCATCCGGGTTACCCTGCTCGACGCCTGCTACCTCCACGGCGACATCGGCGAGCGACCAAACGAGAGCCAGATGCGGTTCTCCGACGGCGACGCCGAGGCCTGGGCCGGGCGCGTGGCGGCCCTCGCCGACCGCGACGCGGCGCGCATCGGCGCCGCGATCCATAGCGTCCGCGCCGTCGACCCGGGCGCGGCCGCGGTCGTGGCGGGCTGGGCCGCCGGCCGTGACCGGCCGCTGCACGCGCACGTCTCCGAGCAGCCGGCCGAGAACCGCGCATGCCTCGAGGCCTACGGGCGGACGCCCACGGCCGTACTCGAAGACGCCGGCGCACTCGCGGCGCGCTTCACCGCGGTGCACGCCACGCACCTCCACGACTCCGACGTGGCCCTGCTCGGCGGCCGCGAGGCCTGGTGCTGCGTGTGCCCGACCACCGAGCGCGACCTGGGCGACGGGATAGGCCGCATGCGCCCACTTGTGGACGCGGGCGCGTCGCTTTCGCTGGGCAGCGATTCCCACGCCGTGATCGACATGTTCGAGGAGGCGCGCGCGGTCGAGCTGGACGAGCGCCTGGCGAGCGGCGAGCGAGGGCTTCACTCGGCCGCCGCCCTGTTGCGCGCGGCCACGGAGGACGGGCACGCCTCGCTCGGCTGGCCGGACGCCGGCCGGATCGCTCCGGGAGCGCGAGCCGACCTCGTCACGGTCGGCCTCGACGGCGTGCGGATGGCCGGAACCGTCGCAGACGGCGCGCTCGAGGCGCTCGTGTTCGCGGCGAGCGCCGCCGACGTGCGACACGTGATCGTCGACGGCCGCGGGGTCGTGCGCGACGGGGAGCACGTGACGATCGACGTGCCGCGCGAGCTGCACGAATCGGTACGGAGGGCCGCCCCGTGAGCGTCCTCGTCGTCGACAGGATCGGGCTGCTCGTGACGGGCGAACCGTCCCTCGGCGAGGGGCCGCTCGGGCTCGTGCGGGACGCCGCGCTCGTCGTCGACGGCGGGCGCCTCGCCGGCATCGAACGCGCGGGGGCGGCGGGCGACGAGCGGCTCGATGTCGACGGTCGCTGCGTCATCCCCGGCTTTGTCGACAGCCACACGCATCTGGTCTTCGCCGGCGACCGCGCCGACGAGTTCGCGGCGAGGATGGCCGGGCGCCCGTACGCGGCGTCGGGCATCCGGGTCACGACGGCCGCCACCCGGGCGGCGAGCGAGGGCGAGCTGCGCGCGCTCGCGGGCGCACGGCGCGCCGAAGCGCTGCGGGCCGGGATCACGCACCTCGAGATCAAGTCCGGCTACGGGCTCGAGCCGGACGCAGAGCGCCGCTCGTGCAGAGTCGCCGCCGAGCTGACCGATGACGTCACGTTCCTCGGGGCGCACGTGGTTCCCCCGGAGTACGAGGGCCGCGCGGACGAGTATGTCGAGCTGGTCTGCGGCGAGATGCTCGAGGCGTGCCGCCCGTACGCACGATGGATCGACGTCTTCTGCGAGGACGGCGCCTTCGACTCCGACCAGTCACGGACGGTGCTCGAGGCGGGGCGCGCCGCCGGCCTCGGGCTCCGCGTGCACGGCAACCAGCTTGGATTCGGGCCGGGCGCGCGCCTGGCGGCCGAGCTGGACGCGGCGTCGGTGGACCACTGCACCTACCTCTCGGACGACGACATCGAGGCGCTGGCGGCGAGCGACACCGTCGCCACCTTCCTGCCCGCCACCGACTTCTCGACGCGCCAGCCCTACCCCGACGCCCGGCGGGCGATCGACGCCGGCGTCGAGGTCGCCATCGCGACCAACTGCAATCCCGGATCGAGCTACACGACCTCGATGGCGTTCTGCATCGCGCTGGCGGTGCGCGACCTTCGTATGACCCCCGAGGAGGCCCTCCTGGCGGCGACCCGCGGCGGCGCGCGCGCACTGCGGCGAGACGACGTCGGCCGAATCTGCCCGGGCGCGCGCGCCGACGCGGTGGTCCTGGACAGCCCCTCGTACACACACCTCGTGTACCGGCCCGGCGTCCCGCTGGTCGCGGCCACGCTGACCGCGGGTCGCGTCGAGAGGACGGGCCTCACCTCACGAGCGGCTGACGGCGCCCAGTGACCGCAGGGTCGCCGGAGGCGACGCGATCCGCAAACCGTCCTCGCCGAACAGGTGGGCCGTACCCGCGATCTGGAGCCCCACCCGGTCTCCAGCCGCCCCCTCGAACGGCGGCGAAGTCTTCGCGATCAGCGGAAGGCTCTCGCCGTGATGGTCGACGGCGACGTGGACGAACATCTCCGAGCCGAGGTCCTCGACGTTGCGGATCCGCGCCGGGAGCGGCCCGTCCCCGACCCGCAGCGCCTCCGGCCGGAACCCGACGGTGATGCTTCCGGCGAGGTCTCCGAGCGGCGCCTCGTCGGTCCCCTCGAGCACGAGCTCCGCATCCCCGATCCTCGGCGGGCGGGTATCGCCGGCGTCGACGAGATTCATCGCCGGCGAGCCGATGAAGCCGGCCACGAAGAGGTTGACGGGCTCGTGATACAGCGTGCTGGGCGCGTCGACCTGCTGGAGGACCCCGTCCCTGAGAACCGCGACGCGATGGCCCATCGTCATCGCCTCGACCTGGTCGTGCGTGACGTACACGGTCGTCACGCCCAGGCGCGCCTGCAGCTCCACGACCTCGGTCCGAGTCTGCACCCGCAGCTTCGCGTCGAGGTTCGAGAGCGGCTCGTCCATGAGGTAGACGGCCGGCTGCCTGACGATCGCCCGCCCCATCGCCACGCGCTGTCGCTGCCCACCCGACAGCTGCCTGGGCTTCCTATCGAGGAAGGGCTCGAGATCGAGGATCCGCGCGGTCTCGCGCACGCGCGCCGTGCGCTCCTCCTTGGGAACCCGGTGCTGCTTGAGCGCGAAGCCCATGTTCTCGGCCACGCTGAGCTGCGGGTAGAGCGCGTAGTTCTGGAACACCATCGCGATGTCACGATCCCGCGGGCGGATGTTGCTCACGTCGCGGTCGCCGATGTGGACCGCGCCCGCATCCAGGGGCTCGAGCCCCGCGAGCATGCGCAGCGCGGTCGACTTCCCCGATCCCGAGGGCCCGACGAGGACGAGGAGCTCTCCGTCAGCGATGTCGAGGCTGAGGCTGTCCACAGCCGGGGCGTCCGTGCCCGGATAGGTCCGCGTCGCCTCGACATACCTGACCGCCGTCATACGAGCTCCCTCACTTGATCGCACCCATCGCCAGGCCGCGGATCATCCGCTTCTGCGCGATCCATCCGGCCAACACCACGGGAATGCAGGCGAGCACCGAGGCGGCCGAGAGCTTCGCGAGGAACTCACCCCGGGTGCTGACGTTCGTCGTGACCCAGACCGGGACCGTCGACCCCTCCACCGGGTTCAGCTGGACGGCATAGAAGAACTCGTTCCAAGCGAAGATGACGCAGAGGAGAGCTGTCGCCGCGATGCCGGGCGCGGCCAGCGGCAGGATCACCGACGTGAGCTGTCCCCTGAGCCGAGCTCCGTCGATCTCGGCGGCCTCGATCAGCTCGCGGGGGATCTCGACGAAGAACGAACGCAGCATCCAGACGGCCAGGGGCAGGTTGATCGCCGTGTAGAGGACGATCAGCACCAACCGCGTGTTCAGCAGATCGAGCTCCCGCGCGAGTATCCATATCGGCAGGATGGAGGCCACGACCGGCAGGAACTTGGTCGAGATGAAGAAGAAGAGGACGTCGCGCCACTTGTGGACCGGCTTGATGGCCAGGGCATAGGCCGCCGGGATTGCGAGGGCAAGCACGATGAGCGTCGAGAGGAGCACGATCACCACGGAGTTCGTGAGCGCCTCGCCGAACGACAGCAGGCCGCCGGTGCTCTCGGTTACCTCGCGGTAGCGGTCGAGGGTCGGGTCGAAGTTGAGGTTGGGGCTCGTGTTTGCATCTTGCTCGGTCTTGAACGACCCCAACACCATCCAGAGGACGGGGAAGAAGAAGACCAGGGCCGTGACCCAGGCCAGGGCCCCGAGCGCCACGTTGACCCAGCGGCGCTCGCCGACGGCGGGCGTGGCGTCGTCGGAGCTCACGCCGCGGCCTCACCTTTCAGGAGCCTGGACAGGACTCTGAGCGCGAAGGTCGCGATGATGATCGACGCGATGACGACGACGATGCTGTAGGCGGACGCCAACCCGAACTGCCATCCGCCGCCGATCGAGCGCTGGAAGACGTAGTACGGGACGTTGGTGGAGCCCGGCCCGCCGCCGGTGATCACCGCGATCTGGTCGTAGACCTGGATGAGGTAGATCGCGCCGAGCAGGACGCCGAGCTCCATGTACGGGCGGAGGTGGCTGAGAGTCAGCTGACGGAAGATCGCGAACGGCGCGGCGCCGTCGACCTTCGCGGCCTCGAGCACGTCCGACGGCTGGCTCTGCAGGCCGGCCAACATGATGAGCATCATGAACGGCGTCCACTGCCAGACCAGGGTGATGATGATCGACAGGGTGGGGTGCTCCGAGACGAACTCCACCGGCGTGCCGCCGAGCTTCTCGATCACCCAGTTGATGACGCCGTAGAGGCCGTGGAACATCTGGTTCTTCCAGATCAGGCCGATCACGACGGGCACGAGCAGGAAAGGGGTGATCAGCATCGTGCGCACGATCCCGCGGCCGAAGAACTTGCGGTCGAGCAGCAGCGCGAACGCGGTTCCCAGCACCAGCGCGGCGAGCACCGGGAACACCGTGAGCTGGATGCTCGTCACGATCGCCTCGCCGAAGAAGTCGTCGCGAAACAGCTCGCGGTAGTTGTCGAGCCCGACGAACTCGCGCGGGCCGGGCGGCACGACCGTCCAGTCCGTGAGGCTGTAATAGACGCTCAACGCGAACGGGACCTGCGTCAGCAGGATCAAGAAGAGGAGGGCCGGCAGCAGCGGCAGCCGCCGGCGCCATGCGTCGCTGAGGAGGGAGTCGCGACCCACCCGCGGCGGGATCACACGGCCGATCCGCGGCCGAAGGGTGGCGCTCATGGCGCCGGCAGTGCCTTGCTGCCCCCGGTCAGGTCATTCCCCCACCTGGGATGCCACGTTCTGGCAGTTCGAAAGCGCCGAATCGATCGACGCCCGCCCGGCGATCACCGCGGAGAACTGCTCGGTGCACTGGTTGCCGACGTCCTGGAACTCCGGAACGCCGACATACTGGACACCCGGCACACCCGGCCGCGGCGTCGTACCGGGGTCGTCGATCGGCGCGGCCGCGATCGAGTCGAGCGTGGGCTTGGCGAACGCGGCGGCCGCCTTCTCATACTGCGGAATCTGGTACGTCGACTCGCGGGTGCCGGGCGGGATCGCGGCCCATCCACCCGGGATCCTCGACCCCGCCTGCTTGAGGTACTGCGGACCGGTCGCGAACGAGATGTACTCCCAGGCGTCGTCCGCCTTGCTCGAGGTCACGGGGATCGCCAGCGCCCACGACCAGAGCCAGCCCGAGGCGTCCGTCTCCTTGACCGGCGCCGGCGCGAAGCCGTTCTTCCCCTTCACGTCGCTGTCGTCCGCCTCGAGCAGGCCGGCCGCGACGGTGGCGTCGTACCACATGGCCACCTTGCCGTCCAAGTACTGCGTCAGGCACTCGTTGAAGCTCGAGCTGGCCGCGTCCTCCTCGCCGGCGCCCCTGACCAGATCGACGTAGAACTGGAGCGCCTCCTTGAACTCGGGCTGGTCGACCATCGCCTCGCCGACCGAGCCATCCTCGTTCGCGGACCACCAGGTCCCCCCGAAGGTGTTCAGCACGGTGGTGAACGAGGCGCCCAGGTCGCCCCAGCCGGGCTTCCCGCGCAAGCAGATGCCGGCCATGTCCGGGCTGTCGATTCTGCGCGCGACGTCGGCGACCTGGTCCCAGGTCGGCTGCGCAGGCATCGTGATGCCCGCTGTCCGTCGAGCACGTCCTTGCGGTACATCAGGAACGACGACTCGGCGTAGAACGGCGCCGCGTAGAGCTTCCCCTCGAACGACAGGGCGTTGCGCACGCTCGGGATTATGTCCTCGAGCTGGTACGCGTTGTCCTCGGAGGCGAAGCGCGTGAGATCCGTGATGAAGCCGTCCCTGCCGAACTGCGGCGCCTCGAACGGTCCGATCATGACCACGTCGAACTGGCGGCCTCCGGCTGCAACGTCGCGCGTGGTCACCTGGCGCAGCGTTCCCTCGTCCAGGATCGTGTAGTTCACCTTGATGCCGGACCTCTTGGTGAAGAGTTCGGGCGTGAGGTCCGCGATGTCCTTCATCTGCGGGTTGTCGACGATGGCCACGTTGAGCGAGCCGCCGCCCGACCCACCCCCGTCGTCATCGTCGTCGCCGCAGCCCGCGAGCACGAGCCCCACGAGCAGCGCCGCAATCAACCCAAGGCGCACGATCCCTTTCATGGTCTCCTCCTCCTGCACGGTCGCGGGCGACCTAGATCCTCCGATTTACGACTTATAGCGTTGGATTGTGTTGGATGTCAAGCCAGAACCCGCCTAATTCGAATACAAACTGACCTCTAGCACTTGGAGTCACCTTTGTTTATATTTGCCCGCGACGTGGGCAGGTCATCGCCTATCCCCCTCGCCGAGGCCCGTCTCGGGGAGATCGCGCGCAGCGGGATACCAGTCCCCGCGTACGACCGCGAGCGGCTCCGGCCTGGCATCGTGCACGTGGGAGTCGGGGGTTTTCACCGCGCGCACCTCGCCGTCTACGTGCATGAGCTCGCGGCGCGCGGTGACGGCTGGGGAATCGTCGGTCTCGGCATGCTCGACGCGGACGCCGACATGGCCGCGGCCCTGGGCGCGCAGGACTACCTGTACAGCCTGATCGAGAAGAGCGGCGGCGAGCCGTCCGTACAGGTCATCGGGTCGATCGTCGACTTCGTCCACGCGCCCCCTGGCCACGACGCTGCCGCCTGGGACCTCATCGCGGCAGCCACCACGTCGATCCTGTCGCTGACGGTCACGGAGTCCGGCTACGCCGAGCTGCCGGAGGCGGAACGCGCCGCCGGTGAGCGCACGACCTTCGACCGGATCGCGGCCGGCCTCGCGGTCCGGCGTGACCGCGCCGCCGGCCCGATCACGATCCTGAGCTGCGACAACCTTCCCGGAAACGGAGACGCGGCCAGGCGCGTGACCCTGTCCGCGGCGGCGCGGCTCGACGCGACCCTGCCCGCATGGGTGGAGGAACGCTGCACGTTTCCGAACTCGATGGTCGATCGAATCACTCCGGCCACCTCGCGCGACGACCGCGACTGGCTGCGCGAAAGCGCAGGCATCGTCGACCATTGGCCCGTCGTCTCCGAGCCGTTCAGGCAATGGGTCATGGAGGACGACTTCGCCGCCGATCGGCCGCCGTGGGAGGATGCCGGCGCGCTGTTCACCGATCACCTCGACGATTGGGAGCAGTACAAGCTGCGCATGCTCAACGCGGGTCACTCCTGCATCGCGTACCTCTCGGCCCTCGCCGGCTTGACGTACGTACACGAGGCGATGGCCGTGCCGGCCGTCCGGAGGTTCCTGGAGAGCCTCCTCCACCGCGAGGCGATCCCGACCGTGGACGAGATCCCCGGGTATCCGCGGGAGGAGTACGCGGCCTCGGTAGTCGAACGGTTCGCGAACGTCGGCGTGCGCGACCAGATCGCGCGGGTGTGCATAGACGGCAGCGCGAAGTTCCCCACGTTCCTGATCCCGACGATCGAGCGGCAGATCGAGAGCGGCGGTCCGATCGAGCATGCGGCCACCTCGCTGGCCGGTTGGGCGCGCTACCTTGGCGTCGTGGATCCGACCCAGCAGGCGTTCGACGCCGACGGCGACGTGGCCCGTCGGTACGCCGCCAGGGCCACCGCCGATGCCGTGGCGTTCCTGGGATACGAGGCCGTCTTCACTGCGAACGTACGCTCATCGCCGCGCTTCCGGTCGGCCTTTGCCGCCGGCTACGAGCAGGTCGCCACGATGGGTCCGCTCTCCGCCATGCGCGCCGCGTCGGAGATGCAGGGTGCCGGGGGTCCGCCGTGACTGCCGCAGACCAAAGCGCCGCGGTCCCGCGGCTGCAGCACGATCGCCAGCACGCGATCCACATGCTCGTGTTGAGCCAGGGATCGGTCGACGTCGCGGACCTGGCCCGCCGCTACGAGGTGACCACGGAGACGATTCGCCGCGACCTGTCCGACATGCAGGACCGGCATCTCGTGCGCCGCGTGCACGGCGGCGCCGTTCCGTTCGAGCGGATCAACCACGAGCCCATGCTCGCCGCGCGCGAGGTGGTGAACGCCGAAGAGAAGCTGCGGATCGCCATGAAGGCAGTGGACGAGGTTCCGGAACGCGGCTCGGTGATCATCGACTCGGGATCGACGACGCAGCGGCTCGCCGACGTGCTCCCGGTCGAACGCGAGGTACACGTCGTGACAAACTCGCTGACGACGGCGCTCACGCTGAGTCGGCGCGGCCTGCGGCGGCTTACCGTCCTCGGCGGCGCCGTGCGCACGAACACTCTCGCGATGGTCGACGACACGACGCGCACGGAGCTGCAGCACATGGCGATCGACGTCGTGTTCATGAGCTGCGACGGGATGTCGTTCCAGCACGGCCTCACCACGCCGTACCGGGAGGAGCGCACGATCAAGCGCGCGATGATCGAGTGCGCCCGTCGCGTGGTCGCCATGGTCGACCATTCCAAGTTCGGCAACGTGCAGATGTTCAGCTTCGCCGCATTCGACGAGATCGACGTGCTGGTGACGGACACGCGGGCGGACCCCGAGGAGGCCGCCGCGCTGTCGGACCACGGCATCGCGGTCCACCGTGTCTGACCCCAGCGAGCCGCCGGCGCCCGCCGAGCTGGAACGCGTCGCGTCGGGGGCAGCCCGGGCCGCGGCCGACATCGTGAGGGCGGCGTACGGACGACCGCGGCCGGTCGGGCGGAAGTCGTCGCCGACCGACGTCGTGACCCAAACCGACCTGCGCGCCGAGGAGCGCGTGAGGCGGGTGTTGCTCGGGGCGACGCCGGCGGCCGGGATCCTCGGCGAGGAGGGCGGCACGACGGCGCCGGGCGCGCGCCTTCAGTGGGTGATCGATCCGCTCGACGGGACGATCAACTTCGTCTATGGCGTGCCCCTCTTCGCGGTGAGCATCGCGGCCGCGATCGACGGCGAGGTCGTGGCCGGCGCAGTGGTCGACGTTCTGCGCGACGAGCTCTTCTCGGCCCATCGCGGCGGCGGAGCCCGGGGTGACGGCCGGCCGATCTCGGTTTCGCCGTGCTCATCGCTTGCGCAGGCGCTGGTGACGACCGGCTTCTCGTATCGCGCGGAGCTGCGCGACACCCAGGGCGAGGTCGCCCACCGGCTTCTCTCCCGCGCGCGCGACCTGCGCTGCTTCGGATCGACGGCGCTCGAGCTGTGCTGGGTCGCGTGCGCGCGCGTCGACGGCTATTTCCAGCGCGATACGGAGATCTGGGATCGCGCGGCCGGTGCGCTCATCGCCGAGGAGGCCGGGGCTCGCGCCGAGATGCCGTGCCCCGAGAACGACGACCTGGTTTTAGTGGCCTGCCCCGCCGTCTTCGAGGACCTGCGTGCGGTGGTTCACCCCGTGGCGGCCTGAGCTTCCGGCGCGGACCCGTGCACCCACCGGGACCGCCGCCAGACCTGGAGCAGCGGCTCGCGCGACACCCCTTCGGCCAGTCGGGCCGCCGCGCTGATCGCCTGCCAGCGTGAGAGCAAGCCGGGAGAGATGTCGACCGACTCCCGCAGGCGGGACAGGTACGCCCCGGTGAGCACCGCGAGCGTGCGGGCATCGGATCCGGGCAGATGCCTGGGAGTCGTCGCCCCCTCACCGAGCTGCGTGAGCAACGATCGCGCCACGTCCGCCACCCGGTCACCGCGCGAGGCGTCGAACCAGTCGACGATCACCGGCCCGTCCTTGCTCACGATGACGTTGCTGGGATGCATGTCGCCGTGACAGAGGCGCGGCGTGCCCGCCCGCGCGGGCAGGAGGTCGAGCGCTCCTGCGAGCGAGGCGTCCACGTTCGCCGCCGACCAACGGATCTTGCTGATCAGCCGATCGCGCTGGCGCGGAAGCGTCACCGGCGGGACGAGCTCGAACAGCGCCAGCTGGACCTCCGCCAGGCTGCGGCCTACCTCGGCGCTGCGCTGCGGGCGTTCGACGACCTCCTGCCACAGCGAGGGCCCCTCCACCCGTTCCCAGACGCTCGCCGGGCGGCCGAATATCTGCTCCATCCCGAGGAGCGCCGGCGCCGGCGCGCCGACGGCGCGAACCGCCTCGACGTACTCCGCCTCGGCCCGGATCCAGCTCGAGGGCGTCGTCGGCTTCGGCACCTTGACGACCGCGCCGCGGCCGTAGGCATGCACCAAGGAGCGCGACCCGCGCGCGACCACATCACCTAGCGGTCTGGGCGACATCCAACACCAACCAGTTCACTGCCGCCGCGAACCTACCATCGACTCGGTCCGCGCACGCCAGCCCCGGCGATGCGGCTGCCCGCCTCGAGCCGACGCCTCCGAGTACCACTAGGATCCGGTGATGGCACCGGCAGAGGATCCCCTCGAGCGGCTCTCGTCCAAGGAGCTGCACGACCTCGCCGTCCGCCACGCCGTGCGCCATATCGACGTTGGCTTCTTCTGGAGGCTCGTGGAGGTCCTCCCCGCAGCCGAGGCCGCCGCCGGCGAGCTCGACCAGGCGGCGGGGGACGTCCAGTCGCTCAGCGCGCACATCGACGACGTAACGGACTCGGGCCGTGGCGAGACCGCGGACCTCCTGCGACCCTTCTACCTCGACTACCTTCGCGGGGAGGGCGTGCGGCCGGACGGTAAGGCCGAGGACTGAGTCTCTCGCCGCGGGCGACGCTTCGCTAGTGGTCTCCGACGGCCCGCTCGAGTCTCCGCGCAAGGAGGAGCAGATGCTCGGCAAGCTCCGGCGGCTCGTGGACGTCGAAGTCGACCCCGAGCATGGCCACGCGCACGGCGAGCCAGTCCAGATCGTCGTCGCCGGTCCGGTACTCGCACCTCTCATCGTCGAGCGGCTCGATGGTCCCCCAGTAGGCGGGCACGCGCTTGCGGATCGTGTCGGCCGGGGCGTGCAGCGTCACTCGAGCCTCGTACCGGTTCGGGGCGGCGGACAGGCTCTGCGAGACGTAGCTCGCGGCGTCGGTCGCGGGTAGGTCGCGCGGAGTGAAACGCACGCCGGTCGAGGCCGGCCCGCTGAGGCGATCGACGCGGAAGGTCCGCCAGTCCCGCCGGCCCCGGTCCCAGGCCACGAGGTACCAGCGTCGTCCGAGATTGACGAGCGAATGTGGCTCCGCCTCGCGGCGGCTCGCCACGCCGTCGCGGCCGCGGTAGGCGAACCGGACGCACTCGAAGTCGCGGCAGGCGGCCGCGATTGCCGTCAGGGCCTGCGGGTCGACCGTCGGGCCGCCGGCGGGCAGCGTCGTCGTCGCCGACTGCAGCGCGCTCACCCGGCGGCGCAGGTGGGTCGGCAGCACCTGTTCGAGCTTCACCAGAGCTCGCACCGAGGTCTCCTCGATTCCCGTCACGGACGCGCGGGCGGCGGTGCGAAGTCCGACGGCGATCGCGATCGCCTCGTCGTCGTCGAGCAGCAGGGGCGGCATCGCGGTGCCGGCGCGCAGCCGGTAGCCGCCCGCGGGGCCCGTCAGCGACTCGACCGGGTAGCCAAGGCCGCGCAGCCGCTCGACGTCGCGCCGGATCGTTCGGCCGGACACTTCGAGCCGGTGAGCGAGCTCGCCGCCCGGCCAGTCGCGGCGCGCCTGGAGCAGCGAGAGCAGCGTCAGCAGGCGGCTGGAGGTGTCGGTCACTGCCGCTTCATCCTCCCTCCCGTTGAGGACAGATTGTGGCCTAAACCCGCGATAACGTCCGCGGCCAAGCAAACGACGAGAGGAGCGACGTGCTCGAGCGAGACGGATATCCGGCCGGGGTGCCCTGCTGGGTCGACACCGGACAGCCCGATCCTGAGGCCGCGGTGGAATTCTACGGTGGGCTGTTCGGGTGGGAGTTCGAGGACCGCATGCCCGCTGACTCGCCCGGCCGATACTTCGTGGCCCAGCTGCGGGGTCGCGACGTCGCCGCCGTCGGTTCCCAGCCCGAGCAGGCGCCCCCGACGCCGGGGTGGAACACCTACGTCTGGGTCGACAGCGCCGACGACACCACTGCGAAGGTGAAGGCCGCCGGCGGCAATGCGCTCATGGAGCCGTTCGACGTCCTCGACGCCGGCCGCATGGCGGTGCTCACCGATCCGGAGGGCGCGGTGTTCTGCGTGTGGCAGGCGAAGGAGCACAAGGGCGCCCAGCTCGTGAACGAACCGGGCACGTGGAACTTCAGCGAGCTGAACACCCGCGACCCGGAGGGCGCAAAGGCGTTCTACGGGACCGTGTTCGGGTGGGAGGCCGAAACCCTGGATTACGGCGACGGCCAGACCACGATGTGGCGTCTCCCGGGCTACGGGGACTTCCTAGAGCGGCGCGATCCGGACCTGCGCCGTCGCATGGCGGCGGACGGGGCGCCCGAGGGCTTCGAGGACGCGGTCGCGTGGCTGATCCCGATGACGAGCGACCAGTACCCCGACGACGTGCCGCCGCATTGGAACGTCACGTTCGCGGTCGACAACGCCGACGCGGTCGCCGACAGAGCCGCGAAGCTCGGTGGGCAGGTCAGGGTGCCCCCCTTCGACGCGCCGTTCGTCCGGATGACCGTCGTCAGCGATCCACAGGGGGCCGCCTTCACGGCGAGCAAGTACGTGCCCGGCGGTTAGCCGACCTGGAAGCGTGCATGCCCGCCGCCCACACGTCGTCGTCCACGTGGCGGTGTCGCTCGACGGCGCCACCACGGGCTTCGACCCGGACGTGGGGCGGTTCTACGCGCTCGCCCGCACCTGGAGCGAGGACGTGACCCTCGCCGGGGCCGACACCATCCTCGCCCAGGAGAAGGTCCTGGCCGACGCGCCCCGACCCGGTCCCGCCGCCGACGCCCCGCTGCTCGCCGTCGTCGACGGCCGGGGCCGCGTCCGGCAGTGGGAGGCGCTGCGCGACTGTGGCCACTGGTCCGGCGTCCTCGCCCTTCGCGCGGCCGCGACGCCCGCGGACGCCACAGGCAGCCCCGAACGCGAGATCGTGACGGGCGGCGAGCGCGTGGACCTTGGCGCGGCGCTCGGCGCGTTGGGTGAACGCGAAGGGGCCCGGGTCGTGCGGGTCGACAGTGGCGGAGCGCTCATCGGCGCGCTGCTCGGCGGCGGCCTCGTCGACGAGCTCAGCCTGCTGGTTCACCCCTGTGTGGCGGGCGCCACCACGGATCGTGGGTGGCGCGGCACGGCACCGGTTCCCGCACTCCCACTCGAGCGCCTCGCGAGCGAGGCATTCGAGGACGGCCTCGTTTGGCTCAGGTATCGCGTCCCTACATAGCCTGGTCGTCCCGTCGGGGCGCGCGGCCGGGGCCGCTGTCCCCAGTTTGGGTCGCTTCCGCGGGAGGTGCCCGGGACGCCCGCCCAACCGGAGACCGGTCGCCGAGCCGGCGACGGCGCTCGTCACCATGTGCTCGTGGAGATTCCCACCCTGCACGGCGACCGGCTCTCCCTCGAACCCGTCCGCCCGGAGCACGCCGAGCGGCTCCGGACGCTTCGGCTCACGCCCGAGGTGGCACGCTGGTGGGAGCCGCCGGAAGACGGCTGGCCGCTGAACTCCGAGGCCGGTCTCCATCGGCTGACCGTCGTGGTGGACCGCGAGGTCGCGGGCTACATCCAGTTCTGGGAGGAGCCCGATCCAGACGCTCGGCACGCAGACGTCGACATCTTCCTCGGTCCCGGCAGCCAGGGCCGCGGCCTGGGCGTCGAGGCCATGCGCACCGTAATCCGTCACCTGATCGAAGAGCGCGGCCACCATCGCATCACTCTTGGCACCTCAGTCGACAATGCCCGCGCGATCCGCTGCTACGAGAAGGTCGGGTTTCGCCGCGTAGGGCTGATGCGCAAGGCGACCCGCAGCCACCTGACGGGGGAGTGGGAGGACGAGATCCTGATGGAGTACGTGGTGTAGCCGCGCCCGCCCCAGCCCGGGCGACGCGTTCGACCTTCCGTGCTCGGTGCCTGGGGCCCCGCCCCATGCCGCCCGCCGGGGCGAATCCTCATGCGTTCGACCTTTTGCGGCTTATGCCCGCGGAAGGTCGAACGCGTCGCCGCCCTCAGCGCCGGCGGCGCCTGCCATGTGTCCAATGAATTGTGTTTTGTATCTGGTATCCCAGGGAACTGGGTCGAGCAGTGGCCGCGCCATCAAAGCCCGCGGAACGCGTTCAGAGCGGCAACGGCTCGTTGGTCGTGTCGCCCGTTCCGGCCGAGGCGACGAGCGTCGCGCAACTGGCCTACCAGGCGCTGCGCGAGGCCATCCTGGCGATGGACATCTACCGGTCCGACGCCGACCTGCGCCTGGACGAGCAGAGCCTTGCCACGTCCCTGGGCGTCAGCCGGACGCCCGTGCGCCAGGCGCTCGCCCGCCTCGAGCACGAGGGGCTGGTGCAGATCATGCCTCGCCGTGGCGTCTTCATCGTTCGCAAGAGCAAGGACGAGATCACGGAGATCATCCGCGCCTGGGCGGCGCTCGAGAGCATGGCCGCCCGCCTGCTCTGCGAGCGAGCGACGGACGACGAGATCGGCCGCCTGCGGGAGCTGTTCTCCGCGTTCGTGGACGACGACGAGCTGCGCCCCCACCTGAACGAGTACTCGGAGGCGAACCTGCGCTTCCACCAGCAGATAATCGAGCTGAGCCGCTCCTCCGTGATCACCGCCCTGGTCGCCGGTTTGCTCGTGCACGTGAGGGCGATTCGCGGCCGCATGATCGGTGAGGACGACCGCGCCGAGCGCTCGATCGTCGACCACATGCACATCATCGAGGCGCTCGAGAAGCGCGATGCCGAGCTCGCCGAGCGACTCGTCCGCGAGCACGCGCTCGACCTTGCCGACCACGTAGAGCGAACGGCCGCTCGTCTGGACTGACCCGAGGGAGAAGGAGTGTTTAAGTGACAGCCACGAGCACTGCGGTACGAGGCGAGGCCCCGCCGGCTCACGAAACCCAGCCGGAGACGATCTCGGGTGGCCACTTGGTGGCCAAGGCGCTCCGCGCCGAGGGGATCGACGTGATCTTCACCCTCTGCGGCGGGCACATCATCGACATCTACGACGGCTGCATCGACGAGGGCATCAGGGTCCTCGACGTCCGCCACGAGCAGGTGGCCGCCCACGCCGCGGACGGATACGCGCGCGTGACCGGCCGCCCCGGCTGCGCGGTGGTCACCGCCGGCCCGGGTACGACCGACGCCGTCACGGGGGTCGCCAACGCGCTGAGGGCGGAGAGCCCGATGCTGCTGATCGGCGGCCAGGGGGCGCTGAATCAGCACCGCATGGGCTCGCTGCAGGACCTACCGCACGTCGACATGATGCGCCCGATCACCAAGTTCGCGTCGAGCGTGCTCACCACCGAGCGCGTCGCCGACATGTGCTCGATGGCGTTCCGCGAGGCGCTTGCCGGCGCGCCGGGCCCGGCGTACCTGGAGATCGGCCGCGACATCCTCGACGCCCACGTCCCGCTGGAGAGCGCGGTCATCCCGCAACGCGGGCACTACCGCGCCTCGACGAAGAGCACGGGCGATCCCAACGACATCGACCGCTTGGCGGACATCCTGAAGAAGGCCGAGCGGCCGTGCGTGCTGCTCGGCAGCCAGGTCTGGACCTCGCGCGGCGCCGAGGCCGCCACAGAGTTCGTCCGGAGCCTCAACATCCCGGCCTTCATGAACGGTGCGGCCCGCGGAAGCCTGCCGCCGGGCGACCCGCACCATTTCCACCTCACCCGGCGCTACGCGTTCAAGAACGCCGACGTGATCGTGATCGTCGGGACGCCATTCGACTTCCGCATGGGGTACGGCAAGCGCCTGAGCCAGGACGCCACGGTCGTCCAGATCGACATGGACTACCGCACGGTGGGCAAGAACCGCGACATCTCGCTCGGGCTCGTGGGAGACCCGGGCGCGATTCTGAGCGCCGTCGCGGAGGCCGCGTCGGACGGGGCCGCGGGAGGAGCCCGCGACCGGGAGTCCTGGCTCGAGGCGCTGCGTGAGGAGGAGCGGCGCGCCAAGGAGGAGCGCCTCCCGCGCCTGATGCGCGAGGACGCGCCGGTCCACCCGCTCCGGCTTGCGCACGAGATCAACGAGTTCCTCACGGACAACACGATCTACATCGGCGACGGCGGCGACGTCGTCACGTTCTCCGGCGGGGTCGTGCAGCCGAGGGGTCCGGGCCTGTGGATGGACCCCGGCCCGCTCGGCACCCTCGGTGTCGGCGTGCCCTTCGCCATCGCGGCCAAGGTGGCCCGGCCGGACCGCGAGGTGGTCTGCCTGTTCGGCGACGGCGCGTTCACCCTCACGGGCTGGGACTTCGAGACGGCGGTGCGCTTCGACCTCCCGTTCATCGGCGTGGTGGGCAACAACTCGTACATGAACCAGATCCGCTACGGCCAGATTCAGAAATACGGTGAGGACCGCGGCGACGTCGGGAACAAGCTGGGCGACGTGAAGTTCGACAAGTTCGCCGAGATGCTCGGTGGTTACGGGGAGGAGGTCCGCGAGCCCAAGGACATCCGCCCCGCGCTCGAGCGCGCCCGGGAGTCCGGCAAGCCCGCGCTGATCAACGTGTGGATCGACCAGGACGCGTTCGCGCCCGGGACGATGAACCAGACGATGTACAAGTGAGGGAGGGGAGATGAGGAAAGCCCTCGACGGCGTCCGCGTGGTCGACATGACCCACGTGCAGGCCGGACCGGTGTGCACGCAGCTGCTGGCCTGGATGGGCGCCGACGTGATCAAGATCGAGCCGCCGGGGCGGGGCGACGTCACCCGATCGCAGCTGCGCGACCTGCCCGACGTCGACAGCCTCTACTTCACGATGCTGAACGGCAACAAGCGCAGCTTGACGCTGAACCTCAAGTCGGACGAGGGAAAGGCGATCTTCACCAAGCTGGTCAGCATCTCCGACGTCCTGGTCGAGAACTTCGGGCCCGGAGTGATGGACCGCCTGGGCTTCAACTGGGAGCGCATCCAGGAGATCAACCCGAGGATGATCTTCGCGTCGCTGAAGGGCTTCGGCCCCGGCTATCTCGAGAGCGCCAAGGCGTACGAGAACATCGCCCAGGCGACGGGCGGCGCGATGAGCACCACGGGATTCGAGGACGGACCGCCGGCGGTGACCGGCGCCCAGATCGGCGACTCCGGCAACGCCGTCCACCTCTTCGGGGCGATCTGCGCGGCGCTGTACCAGCGCACTCACACCGACCGGGGCCAGCGAGTGCAGATCTCCATGCGCTCGGGGATCCTCAACCTTTGCCGAGTCAAGCTGCGAGACCACCAGCGGCTCCAGCACGGCCCATTGGCCGAGTACCCGAACAAGGAGTTTGGCGACTTCGTTCCCCGATCGGGGAACGCGTCGGGCGGGGGGCAGCCGGGCTGGGCCGTGCGCTGCAAGCCCATGACGTCGCACGGAACGAACGCCTGGCTGTACCTCGTCATCCAGCCGCAGGTGTGGGAGCCGCTGATGAACAAGATCGGGCACCCGGAGCTGGTGGACCACCCGGACTACGCCACACCCGAGGCGCGGCTGCCGCGGCTCCCGGAGATCTTCGACCTGATCGAGGAGTGGACGCTGACCAGGACCAAGTGGGAGGCGTTCGAGGAGCTCAACGCGATCAACGTGCCCTGTGGTCCGGTCCTCAGCACGAAGGACCTGATGGAGGACAAGGGCCTGCGCGCGGAGGGCATGCTCGTGGACGTCGAGCACCCCGAACGCGGCACCTACACCACGGTGGCGTGTCCGTTCACGCTGTCGGACTCGCCGGTCGAGGTGAAGCGCTCGCCGCTGCTCGGCGAGCACAACGCGGAGGTACTCCAGGAGCTGCTCGACACCACCGACGGCGAGCTCGAGCGACTAAGCGAAGCGGGAGCGGTGTAGCAGATGACGACGGTAACCGAGACCAGCAGAACCGCGGCGGTCGGGGAGATCCTCGAAGCCGCACGCACCGACGGGAGGACGTCCCTGAGCGCCCCCGAGGCGAAACGCGTCTGCGACGCCTACGGGATCTCCGTGCCGCGCGAGGGCCTCGCCACCTCGGCCGACGAGGCGGTGACGATCGCCGAGGACATCGGCTTCCCCGTCGTACTCAAGATCGTCTCGCCGGACATCCTGCACAAGACCGAGGCCGGCGGCGTGCTCGTCGGCCTCGCGTCGGCGGGCGACGTGTCGGCCGGCTACGAGACGATCGTGGAGAACGCCAGCTCCTACGACGCGAACGCGGAAGTCACCGGCGTTCAGGTGCAACAGATGCTGAGCGAGGGCACCGAGGTGCTGATCGGCGCGGTCACCGATCCAACCTTCGGGCCGGTCGTGACCTTCGGCATCGGCGGCGTCCTCGTGGAGGTCATGCGCGACGTGACCTTCCGGCTCGCGCCCACCTCGCGCGCGGACGCGCTCGAGATGGTCGACGGGATCCGCGCCGCCGAGGTGCTTCGCGGGGTCCGGGGCCGCGCCGGCGTCGACCGCTACGCGCTGGCGGCGACGATCGAGGCGGTCTCCGAGCTCGTCGCCGACTTCCCGGAGATCACCGAGGTCGACCTGAACCCCGTGCTCGCGAGCGAGGAGGGGGCCGTGGCGGTGGACGCCCGCTTCGTCGTCTCCTTCGAGCCGTCCGACGACCGGCCGCCCCGCTACTCCCGTGAGGAGATCCTGCGGGTGATGACCAGCCTCATGCGGCCGAGTGCGATCGCGGTGGTCGGGGCCTCGGACTCCGAGGGGAAGATCGGCAACTCGGTCATGCGCAACCTGGTGGACGGGGGGTTCGCGGGGGAGATCTATCCGGTCAACCCGAAGGCGAGCGAGATCCTCGGCAAGAAGTGCTACCCGGACGTAGCCGAGCTGCCCGACGGGGTGGACGTGGCGGTATTCGCGATTCCCGCCAAGTTCGTGCCCGACACGCTGGCCAAGGTCGGCGACAAGGGAATACCGGCAGCGGTGTTGATCCCATCGGGATTCGCGGAGACTGGAGAGACGCAGCTCCAGCGGCAGCTCGTCGAGTCCGCGCGGGAGCACGGCGTCCGCTTCATCGGGCCCAACATCTACGGCGTCTACTACACGCCCGCGCGCATGAGCGCGGCCTTCACCACGCCCTACGACGTGGAGGGGCCGGTCGCCCTGGCATCGCAGAGCGGCGGCATCGGCATGGCGATCCTCGGCTTCAGCCGCTCGACCAAGCTCGGCGTATCGGCGATCGTCGGCCTGGGCAACAAGGCCGACATCGACGAGGACGACCTGCTCACGTTCTTCGAGCAGGACGACGCGACGAACTGCGTCGCGCTGCACATGGAGGACCTGAAGGATGGTCGCGCCTTCGTGGAGGTGGCCCAGCGCGTCTCGAAGAAGAAGCCGATCGTGGTCTTGAAGGCCGGCGCGACGCCGGCCGGGACCAAGGCGGCGGCGTCACATACCGCGGCGCTAGCCGGCGACGACAAGATCTACGAGGACATCCTCCGCGAGGCCGGCGTGGTTCGGGCGCGTGGGCTGCAGGAGCTGCTCCAGTTCGCTCGCTGCCTGCCGATCCTGCCGACGCCCACGGGCGAGAACGTCGTGATCATCACGGGTGCTGGGGGCTCGGGAGTGCTGCTCTCCGACGCGTGCTTCAACAACGGCCTCCACCTGATGGAGATGCCGGACGACCTCAACGAGGCGTTCATGGAGTTCATCCCACCGTTCGGCGCCGCCGGCAACCCGGTGGACATCACCGGCGGTGAGCCGCCCGAGACCTATCGCAGCACCGTTGCGCTCGGGCTGGAGGACGAGCGCATCCACGGGCTCGTGCTGGGCTACTGGCACACGATCGTGACACCGCCGATGGTCTTCGCCGAGGTGATGACCGAGGTGGTCGAGGAGTTCCGCGGCCGCGGGATCGAGAAGCCGATCGTGGCTTCGCTCGCCGGCGACGTGGAGGTCGAGGAGGCCTCGCAGTACCTGTTCGATCACGGGATTCCGGCGTTCCCGTACACGACTGAGACGCCGGTGGAGGTCCTGGCGGCCAAGTACCGCTGGGCGAGGATGGCGGGGTTGCTGGACGGCAGGTGAGGAAGGGCTGACGCCGCGGCCGCATTGGCGGCCTCGGCCCTGGGAGGACGAGGGGAGAGTCATGGCACATGTGGAGAACCGGGTTGCGGGCCCAGTCACGTTGGACCGGGAGGGTGAGGAGCGCGTCTGGCGCGCGGGCAAGCTGCCGCCGATGAAGATCCGCAAGCTGCCGGAGGCGCCGGCGGCGGCGCACATACTCGGGCCGGCGATGATCCTCGTCGCGCTCGGGGTCGGGTTCGGAGAGACCTACCTCTGGCCGCGACTCGTGATCGTCTTCGGGCCGGACATCCGATGGCTGTTCACGGTTGGAGTCCTCGTCCAGACCGTGGTGATGCTCGAGATGGCCCGTTATGCGATGGCCACCGGCGAGTCGATCTTCTTCGGCGCGGCGCGCATATGGCTGCCGCTCATGTGGATGTTCTTCCCATCGCCGCCCTGGTCTACATCTGGCCGGGGCACATCTCCGGTGGCGCGGAGGCGCTCGAGGAGATCACCGGCATCTCGTGGCAGGTGTCCGCGACCGTCGGCCTGCTCATCATCGGGGTCATGTTCACGATCGTCAGGTACATCTACAACTTCATCGAGGGACTGCTGGCGTTCGCGGTCGGCGTCCTCGTGATCGGCTCCGCGATCGTGGGAGCGATGGTGGGGAGCATGCACGACCTCGGCGTGACCCTGGCGGGCACCGTCCGCTTCGACACGTGGATCCCGTCCGAGGCCTTCACGGCGGCGTTCTTCCCGGTCGTCGTCGGCGCGCTGGCCTTCGCCGGCCCATCCGGCATGCAGCAGATGTGGTACACGCTGTGGCTGCGCGACAAGGGTGCGGGAATGGGCTCGCACATCCCGAAGGTCCGTGGCCTGCTGCACGCGGAGCGAGGAGGAGACGATCCCCGAAGCCGGATCGATGTTCGACACCGACGATCCGGAGGAGATGCGCAAGTGGCAGGGCTGGCGCAAGTGGGTCACCTTCGACGCGCTCGTGCTCTTCTTCGGCATCACGATGCTGGTCACGATCATCTTCACGGTCATGGCCCTGAACGCCGCCGAGCTCAACCCCGAGGCCCGGACCGCGCTGCTGGAGGGCGACCGCGACGTCGCGCTGCCGGCGATGGGGGACGCGTTCGCGGAGGCCGCCAGCTACTTCGACACGCTGTTCTTCATTTTCATCGCAATCGTTGGGTTCAAGGCGAGCGTCGGCCTGTTCGACGCCTTCGCCCGCGGGCAGTCCGACATGACGTACTACTTCCTGCCGGGTGCAAAGCGCCTCAAGATGTCCTACCTGTACGGGATCTACCTGTGGTTCGTGATCATCTTCGGGATCATCATCCTGAACTTCGGTCCGGCCGACGGCCCGGAGGGCATCCTGGACATCCTGGCGTTCCTGTCGGCGTTCGTGATGGGGGCCTACTGCCTGACCCTCGCGGCGGTGAACAACATCAGGCTGCCGAAGAAGCTCCGGCCGCACTGGGCCTTCACGGTGGTCCTGGTGCTGGGCGGGATCGGGTACCTGACGGCGATCATGTACAGCGTCATCAAGTACGGCGTCTCGGACATCGGCTGATGGCGGCCGGCCAGCGCGGAGACCGCCGGCCATGAGCCGGCGCAGGAGCCGGTCTCCGCGGCCTTGGGCGAGCCTCGACCGCCGGCAGGTGGTGGAGCTGACCGTGCCGGGGGTGGTGATCGGCCTGCTCGGCGGTGATGATCCTGGGAGTCGTGGTCGCGGGCACTGGCGAGCCCTTCCACGTTGCCCTGTTCGCGGCCGTTTCGCTCGGCGTGCCCCTGGCGGTGGCCGGTGCCGGGTACGAGATCCTGGTGGCCCAGGGCAGGATCCCGCTGGGCATGCTGACGCCCGTCGCGCTGTACTGGGCCGTCGCCTTCACCTGTCGCGCGTGTTCCAGACGGGGTTGCTGGATCTCTACGCCGGATCAGAGGTCGCGGTGCCGTACGGCTGGCTGGACTTCCTCGCCTATCAGGCCCTGGTCAGCGTGGGCTTCGGAATCGGCTACTGGTGGCTGCACGAGAACTTCGCTCCGATCTGGTGGATCCGCATCCGCGACCGCAATCCCGTCGCCGAGCACCTCCTCCGGGTCAAGCTCCAGTACGCGGGCGCGGTGGAGGCAGCAGCGCGCCGAGCGGCGGAGGTAACCGGTGGACCTGCTCGAGTACCAGGGAAAGCAGCTGTTCGCCCGGCACGGCGTGCCGGTGCCGGCGGGGCGCCCGGCGAGCACCGTCGACGAGGCCGTCACGGCGGCCGACGCGGTGGGCTACCCGTGCGTCGTCAAGGCCCAGGTTCAGATCGGCGGACGCGGCAAGCTGGGCGGCATCAAGGTGGCCGCGGAGCCGGGAGGAGGTCCGCGAGCACGCCGAGGCAGATCCTCGGAATGGACATCCGCGGCTTGCGGGTCCACGAGGTCTGGATCGAGGAGGCGTCGGAGATCGAGGCCGAGTACTACGCGTCGATCGTCTTCGACCGCAGCGCCAAGGCTCCGCTCATCCTGTTCTCCACCAGGGGCGGCGTGGACATCGAGCAGGTGGCCGAGGAGGATCCGGGGGCGATCGCGAGCCTGCACGTGGATCCGCTGCTCGGGTTTCAGCAGTTCCAGGGGAGGCGGCTGGCGTTCGAGGCGGGAATCGACGCCGACCTCGTGCGCCCGCTGACCGCCCTGCTGGGGAAGCTCTACGAGGCCTTCGTGGGCGAGGACGCGATGCTCATCGAGGTCAATCCGCTGATCGTCACCCCGGAGCGGGAGCTGCGGGCGCTGGACGCAAAGGTGACCCTCGACGGCAACGCGCTGTTCCGCCACCCGGACAACGCGGCTCTCCGGAACCCCTCCGCCGAGGATGCGCAGGAGCAGATGGCCAAGGAGCGCGGGCTGACCTACGTCAAGCTCGACGGGGACATCGGCATCCTGGGGAACGGCGCCGGGCTCGTGATGTCCACGCTGGATGTCGTCGCGCAGGCGGGAGGCCGCCCCGCCAACTTCCTCGACGCCGGCGGCGGCTCGAAGGCCGACGCGATCGTGGCGGCCGTCGAGGTGATCCTCTCGGACGCGAAGGTCCGGGCGGTGCTGTTCAACATCTTCGGCGGGATCACCCGCTGCGACGAGGTCGCGAAGGGCCTGATCGAGGCCTTCGAGCGGGTGCAGCCTCGGGTGCCGTTCGTGGTGCGCCTCGACGGCACGAACGACGAGGAGGGGCGGCAGCTCTTGAGCGACGCCGACCTCCCTGGGCTCGTGGTCGAGGCGACGATGCTCGGCGCGGCCGAGCGCGTCGTCGAGCTCGCCGCGCGGCCGCCGGCCCTGCAGGCGCGATGAGCATCCTGGTCGATCGCGAGACACGCGTTTGCGTGTCGGGCATCACCGGGCGCGAGGGCACCTTTCACGCGCTGAACAACAAGCGCTACGGCACGGGCGTGGTGTCCGGCGTGACCCCGGGCAAGGGCGGCCAGCGGGTCGACGGCATCCCGGTGTTCAACTCCTTCCGCGAGGCGGTCGCCCGGACCGACGCCAACACCGCGATGGTCTTCGTGCCGGCCCGGTTTGCGGCCGACTCGATCCTCGAGGCCGCGGACGCCGGGATCCGGACGATCGTGGCGATCACCGAGGGCATTCCGGCGCACGACGAGCTGCGCATGAGCGCCCACCTGAGCGTGCTGGACGACGTACGGCTGATCGGGCCGAACTGCCCGGGGGTGCTGTCGCCGGGCAAGGCCAACGTGGGAATCATCCCGGCCGCCTTCTTCCGGGAGGGCAACGTCGGGGTGGTGTCGCGCTCCGGCACGCTGACTTACCAGATCGGCAACGAGCTCGCGCAGCGCGGCTTCGGCAACTCCTCCATCGTCGGCATCGGCGGCGATCCCGTGCCCGGCTCCAGCTTCATCGACGTGCTCGCGCTGTTCGAGGCCGACTCGGAGACCGAGCTCGTCGTGATGAGCGGCGAGATCGGAGGCTCGGCCGAGGAGGAGGCCGCCCAGTTCATCGCCGACGAGGTGTCGAAGCCGGTGGTCGGCTACATCGCCGGGTTCACCGCGCCGCCGGGAAAGACCATGGGGCACGCGGGGGCGATCGTGTCGGGATCCAAGGGGACGGCCCGGGCCAAGGCGGAGGCGCTGGAGGCGGTCGGAGTTCGGGTCGGGCGCACGCCGACCGAGGTGTCGGACATCGTCGTAGAGATCCTCGACGGTTCCTGACGGGCCATGCTCGAGCTCGAGGATGTCGGCGGGCGCGGCTCGCCTAGCGGCGGACGGCCGCCCACACGCGCGAGAGGGCACGCGCGGCCGTATCGGCGCCACGTCTGCCGGACCACACGTTGTCCGCACCGCCGGAGAACGGCACGCGTGCCGCGGTGGCGTTGCGCGCGGCGTCGTCGAGGAGCTCCTGATCTTCGGAGGACAGGGGCTCCATGGGAGCGAGCATGTTTGGGTTCTGAGTCTTCATTTTCGTATCGGATCCTCGGGAAAGGGACTCTGGTTAGGGGGAGGATGTGCGAGCCCTTGCACATGGAGACTGAGGTGGCCAGACCTCAATTCCAGACTAGCGACCGACTGAAAGTGGGCCTGCGGCGGGAAGTCCGATGAGGATCGCCGTCCTAGGCGCGGGGGCCATCGGCGCGTACGTGGGTGCAGCGCTGGCGCGCGGTGGCGCCGACGTGCACCTGATCGCCCGGGGCGACAATCTCGACGCGATTCGCCGCAGCGGGGTTCGGGTGCGCTCTCCGCGCGGCGACTTCGAGGCCCACCCTCCCGCCACGGACGATTCGCGCGAGGTCGGACCCGTCGACTTCGTGTTCCTCGGGCTGAAGGCGCACTCGTATGCGAGCTGCAATTCGATGCTCGAGCCGCTCCTGCACGAGGACACCGCGGTCGTCCCCGCACAGAACGGCATTCCCTGGTGGTATTTCCACCGCCTGGAGGGTCCGTATGAGGGGCGACGGATCGAGGCGGTCGATCCCAGGGGCGCCGTGTCGCGGGCGATTCCACCGGAGCGTGCGATCGGCTGCGTCGCCTTCCCGGGGACGGCGCTGGCCGAACCGGGCGTGGTCGAGCATTACGAGGGCACGCGCTTCTCGATCGGCGAGCCGGACGGGTCGATCTCGGAGCGCTGCTCCAGGTTCAGCGAGGCCATGATCGCGGGCGGCCTCAAGTGTCCAGTCGAGGAGCGGCTTCGGGACGACATCTGGGTCAAGCTGATGGGCAACGTCGCGTTCAACCCGCTCAGCATCCTGACCCGCGCCACGCTCGCCGCGATGTGCGGCCACGAGCCCACGCGAGCTCTCGTGGCCCGGATCATGGGTGAGTCGCTTGAGATCGCGCGCGCCGTCGGGGCAGACCCCTCGATCTCGATCGAGCGCCGGATGGAGGGCGCGAAGGGGGTGGGCGAGCACAAGCCCTCGACGCTCCAGGATCTCGAGGCTGGCAAGCCCCTGGAGCTGGCGGCCCTCGTCGACGCCGTCGTCGAGCTCGCCGACCTCACGGGTGTGGAGGCGCCCAGCCTGCGAGCGGTGGCGGCGGCCAGCGGCTTGCTGGCGGAGACGCTCGACCTCAAGCCTGCCGAGACAGCAGCGCCCTCCGCTCGTTCTCAGTGAGCTCCCGCGCGCGCCTCGTCTTCTCATCCCAGGCAACCAGGACGGCCCGGCCCTCGACGGCGACGTTGCCGTCCGCGAGCACTAG
Source organism: uncultured Thermoleophilaceae bacterium (assembly GCA_963812915.1). Classification (GTDB taxonomy): domain Bacteria; phylum Actinomycetota; class Thermoleophilia; order Solirubrobacterales; family Thermoleophilaceae; genus JACVRW01. The sequence goes on from CAWEXB010000003.1 coordinate 87,750, forward strand.
GCGGTTCTCGAGCTCCACGCGCGAGCGCCCCAGCGAGGCGACCCGGCATTCGCCGATCAGGTAGCGGTCCTCGATGCGGACCTCGCGCCGGTAGTCGAGCTCGACGTGGGCGAGAACGTAGCCCGTGAACGGCAGGTCCGGCAGGGTGGCGCGGAAGAACGCCGCGCGCACCTCCTCGAGCAGTTCGTGGAAGACGGCCTGGTTCACGTGCCCGAGCGCGTCCAGGTCCCTGTGGCGCAGGGGAAGCTCGGCTCGCACGGGAGCGGGCTCGTGACTCGCCATCGCTTGCTACTACCCGCCGCGAGGCGAGGCTAGGCCGTGGGTCGCCCCCGGCCGCCCGGCTCCGCCGGCCGCCCCGGGCATCACCTGCGCCGGCGGCGCGGTGCGGCGGAGCCCTCCTCGGACGAGAGCACCCGCTCCGCCTCGCGCTCTACGCGCTCCAGCGCCCGCTGGGCCTGCTGCGCCGCCTTGCGCGCGGCGCGCTTCGTCGCATCCGCGTCCTGCACGGCCTTGCGGGCGTCGCGCTCGGCGCGCTCGGCGCCCTGCACGGCCTTCCGGGCCGCGCGCTCGGCCCGAACGGCGTCCTTTCGGTCCGCCGCGGCGGCATCGGCACGCTCGCGTACGCCCGCCGCGTCCTGTTCGGCGTCGGCGAGCGTCGAGCCGGCTTCCTCGGCCTCCGCCCGCGCCTCGCGGACCCGTCCCTGGAGCTCGGCGAGCTCTTCCCCGCGGTCGCCGCGCCGCTTCGCTGCCGGCTCGTCGGCCCGGCCGCGGCCGCGCCCGCGCGTGGCCCGGCTCGCCGCGCCGGCCCGGGCTCTCGTCCTCTTCGCCGGTTCGCTCGCTGGCTCGGGTTCGCCCACGGCCAACGCTCCCAACGCGACCGGTTCGCGCTCGCGGACGAAACGCCCGGCGGCGAGCTCCGCGCGAGCACGCTCGTCGAGGGCCGCCGCATGCAGGGTCGCTCGCAAACGCGGCTCCAGCCCTCCGCTGCGGCCCGCCTCGCCGCCGATCGCCACCGCCGCCTCCGCCAGCCGTGATACCAGCTCCCGTTCGCGCTCGCCGGCCTCGCGGAGCTCGGCGCGGTCGCCGCCGGCCAGCAGACGCTCCTGGGCCGCGCGCAGGGCGTCGCCGGCGTCCAGCAGCTCGCGGAGGTCGTCACGCCGCGTGCGGACCGCCTGGTTGAGCGCCCAGGCGCCGACGGTCGGCTTGCGCAGGCCCTTCACCCGGTCGGCGTCGGGCCGCCGGTCCGCCCGCCGGAGAGCGCGGACGAGCTCGTCGCGCGCCTTCACGAACTCGTCCAGGGGCAGTCCGTAGAGTCGGTCGATCTCGGCTTCGAGGTCGCGAGGGTCGGGCATTCACGGAATGGTGCCGGACGAGCCGCTTACGAACAGTAACCTCAGGAGGAGTGGAAGCCACGGCGGCAACGCTCACCCCACCGGTCGATCCCGCGCGTGATCACGTGCGCGGCGCGACGGACGCCTCAGTCACCCTGGTCGAGTACGGCGATTTCCAGTGCCCGTCCTGCGGCGACGCGTATCCGCAGGTCCTGTACCTGCTGGAGCGCTTCGGCGAAAAGCTCCGGTTCGTCTTCCGACACCTTCCCGTGCCCGAGCTCCACCCGAGGGCACCGGCCGCCGCGGAGGCCGCCGAGGCGGCCGGGGCCCAGGGGCGATTCTGGGAGATGCACGACCGCCTCTTCACGCATCAGCTCGAGCTGGACGAAGGGCAGCTCCGCGGGCACGCCCAGGCGATCGGGCTCGACACGGAGCGCTTCGACCGCGAGCTTCGCGAGGGTGTGCACGCGCGGCGGGTCGAGGAGGACGCGAGGAGCGGGGCGCGAAGCGGCGTGCCGAGCACGCCGAGGTTCTTCGTGGGCGGCGTGATCCACCTGGGGTCCCCGACGGGCGCCGAGCTGGGCGAGGCGATCGCGGCCGAGCTCCCCTCGAAGATCGTCGACGGTCCCGAATAGCTACGGTTCCTGTTGTGTCCGACCTGACCCGCAGCCCCGGTGGGCCACCGTCGCGCCGCTCTCGCGAGCAGCGCGCCTATCGGCTCGTACTCGCCGGGGGCACCGCCGGGGCCGTGGCCGTCGTGACCTTCGTGCTCGCCGTGGTCGGCGTCATGGGATTCGCCATCCCCATCTTGGCCGTGATCGTCGCCGTGGTATGCGGCCTGCTGTTTCGCCGCATGGTCTCCCGCTAGGCCGCGGCGCGATCCTGGCCGGGCTCGATCAGCAGGAGGTCGCCGAACTCGTGGCGCAGGTAGCCGGCTTCGGTCGCCGCGCGGTAGGCACGCTCGAGCAGCTCTGCGCCCGCGACCGCCTCGAGCATCCGCAGGTGCGAGGAGTCGCGGTCGTGGAAGCCCGTCACTAAGCCGTCGATCGCCCGCACCGCGCGATCGGGTCCGATCACCAGCTCGGTCCAGCCGGCGGCCCGACTGACCCGACCGTCCTCGCCGGCCGCCGACTCCAGCGCGCGGACGACGGTCGTGCCGACGGCGATCACCCGGCCCCCCAGCGTGCGGGCGAGGTTCACGCGCTCGGCGGTCCAGGCGGGAACCCGGAAGCGCTCGGGGTAGGGCGCGTCGTCCCTCTCCAGCGACGAGACGCCGGTGTGAAGCAAGATCGGCGCGACGTCGATCCCGCGGGCGAGCAGCCTGGCGATCAGCTCCGGGGTGAAGGGTCGGCCGGCGCTCGGCATCTCGGCGCTGCCCGGCTCGGTCGCGAACGCGGTCTGGTAGAGCTCGAGCGGCCATTCTCCGTCGAGGTGGCGGTAGCTGATCGGCCGGCCGTTTCGCTCCAGGTAATCGAGCAGCGGCTCGCTCAGGGTGAGGGCCGCGATCCAGAGGCGCGTTCCCAGGTAGGGGGCGACGAGCTCGGCGCGTCCGCCCGCGGGCAGCGAGAGCGTCTCACCGGCGCCGGCGTCGCGGACCGCGCCGTCGGCGCGGCGGAGCTCGACGACCCAGCGTCCGCGGTGCTCGCCCGGGACCGGCGTCGAGAGGTTGAGCGTCAGCGCCTCGCCGCCGGCGCGGCGGGCGGGCAGCGCGGCGGGGAGGGTTCGCGACGTGTTGACGACGAGCAGGTCGCCGGGGAGGAGGAGCTCGGGTAGGGCCGCGAAGCTCGCGTGCAGAAGGCGCGAGGGCGAGGCGACCAGCAGGCGCACGCCGTCGCGCGCGAGGCCGCGGGCCTCCGGCGGCCGGCTCGCCTCGGCCGGCTCCGGAAGTATCGCCGCGAGCGTACTCACGCCGCGACCGGCGCGACCTCGCGCGCGAGGTACCGGCCGCTCGGCAGGTCGCCATCGATCAGGGCCAGCAGCCCCGGCACGCTCTCCTCCGGCGGCGGCCGGTCCGAGATGTCCTCGCCCGGGAAGGCCTCCTGGTGCATCCGGGTGCGCATGTCGCCGGGGTCGACCGCGTAGACCCGAAGCCGGGGATGCTCCGCGGCCAGCACGGCGCTTAGCCGTTCGAGCGCCGCCTTGGAGGAGGCGTACCCTCCCCAGCCCTCGTAGCTCTCGACGGCCGCGTCGGAGGTCACGTTGAGGATCCGCCCGGCGTCGCCGAGCAGCGGCAGCGCCAGCTGGATCAGACCGAGAGGGGCGAGAACGTTGACGCGATAGACGTCCTCGAGCGTGCGAAGCGGGTACTCGCGGAGGCGTGGCTGCGGACTCGGCCCGAGCAGGCTGGCGTTGTTCACGACCAGGTCGAGCCGGTGGCCGGCGGTGGCGACCAGCGCGGTGCGATGCCAGGCTTCCGCGACGTCGCCCACGAGCGCCGTCACGTCGGTGAGCGCGGCGAGCTCGGCGCGGGCGGCCGCCAGCGCCTCCGGTTCGCGGGCGTCGATCACCAGCCTCCACTCGCGCTCGGCGAGGGCGCGCGCCAGCGCGAGGCCGAGTCCTCGCGAGGCGCCGGTGACGATGGCGGTGGGCATGGTCACGAACCTACGTGCACGGCGCGGCGGCGCCCATTGGAAATTGGGCCTAGGTCCGAGGAACTACTCCACCCAGTGCTCGCGCACCGCGTGCAGCGCCACCTGCGTGCGGTCGGTCAGGCCGAGCTTGCCGAGGATGCTGCTCACGTGCGTCTTGACCGTCTTCTCAGAGATCCCGAGCTCGAGCGCGATGCGCTTGTTCGACAGGCCGCGCGCGATCAGGTCGACCACCTGGCGTTCCCGCGGCGTCAGGCTGTCGCGGGCCTCACGGCCTCCGGCGGCGGCGACCTCCTCCATCAGGCGCGCGGCGACCGCCGGGTGAACCAAGCCCTCGCCCGCGTGAACCGTGCGGATCGCCTTCACGAGCTCGGCCGGCTCGACGTCCTTGAGCAGATAGCCGGCCGCGCCGGCCCGCACGGCTGGAAAGAGCTTGTCGTCGTCGAGGAAGCTCGTCAGCGCGATCACCCGGATATTCGGCCGTTCGCTCGCGATCCGCCGGATTGCCTCCACGCCGTCGACCTCCGGCAGCACCAGGTCCATCAGGACGACGTCGGGGTCGTGCTCGGCGACGGCGACGAGGGCCTGCCGCCCATCCGCCACGTCCGCGACCACCTCGATGTCCTCCTGGAGCTCGAGGAAGGTGCGCAGGCCCTGACGCACCACCGCGTGGTCGTCAACCACCAGGACGCGAATTCTCGCCGCCAAGCGGCACCTCCAAACTGACCGTGGTTCCCTCTCCGGGCGCGGAGTCGATCGTGAGCGTCCCGCCGAGGGCGGTCGCGCGCTCCTCCATCGAGGTCAGGCCAAGCCGGCGCGAGCGATGGGCGGCGGCCCCCGGATCGAAGCCGCTCCCGTCGTCGCGCACGGTGAGCACGAGCCGTCGCTCACCCTCCTCGAGCCGGACCTCGAGGCGGCCGGCCGCGGCGTGCCTGAGTGCGTTGTGGAGCGCCTCCTGCGCGATCCGGAACACCTCGTCGTCCACGCGCGGGCGCAGGCGGGGCTCGCCGACGACCTCGAGCTCGATGTCCTGCCGGTGGACGCGGCGGAGCACCTGGACGTGTTTTAAGAGCGCCTCGGCCAGGCCCTCGCTCCCGGCCGCGGCGGGTCGCAGCTGGAAGATCAGCGAGCGAAGCTCCTGGATCGCGTCCTGCGTCAGCTCCTGGAGCTTCTGCACCTGACCCCGCGCGGAGTCCTGGTCGCGGTCGAACAGCGTGTCGGCCGACTGGGCCGCGAGCATCACGCCGAACAGCTTCTGAACGACCGAGTCGTGCAGGTCGCGGGCCAGCCGGTTGCGCTCCTCGACGAAGGAGAGCTCGCGGCCGCGCTCGTAGAGGCGGGCGTTCTCGATTGCGATCGCCGCGTGGGCGGCGAGCATCAGTATCAGGCGCTCGTCGTCATCGGTGAAGCCGGGCGCCTCCTCCTTGTCGGTGAGGTAGAGGGCGCCCAGCACCCCGGCGCGCGAGCGGATCGGTACGCCGAGAAAAGACGCCATCTGCGGATGGGCGCTCGGCCACCAGCCGCGGAAGCGCGGATCCTGCTTGATGTCGTGCGTGCGGTAGGGGCGGTCGGTGTCCAGCATGGCGCCGAGCAGGCCGTGGGTGCGCGGCAGCGGCCCCATGGCCGCGATCAGCTCGTCGGTCATACCGGCGGTGATGAACTGGGCGAAGTTGCCCTGGCCGTCCGGGATCCCGAGAGCGGCATAACGGGCGCCCGCGAGCTCGCGGGAAGCGTGGACGATGCGCTGGAGCACGGGCTCGACCGCGCGCTCGCCGGCGATCGCGTGCACGGCCTCGCTCATGGCCTCGAGGGCGATGGCCGACCGGTCTTGCATGACTTCCTACGCTACTCGTAGACGATCAGCTCGGGCCGGGGGCTAGGCCCCGGAGCGATCGACGACCAGCTCGCGACGCTCGGTGGCGAACTCGAGCTGGCTCGGCTCGCCGCCGAGCTCGGCCCAGCGCTCGACCGCGCTGCCCTGAAGAGCGTCCAGGAAGTCGTCGCTGTGGAGCGGATCGTGGTGGAAGACGACGAGCCGCTCGGCATCGGCGCGGCGGGCGAACTCGAGCGTGTCGGACAGCTTCGAGTGCCCCCAGCCGATTCGCGGCTGATACTCGGCGCTCGTGTACTGGCCGTCGTGCAGCAGCACCGTCGCCCCGCGCGCCAGCTCGAAGCCGGAGATCCACGCGGGGTCGTCGTGCGCGACGTCGGCGCCGAGTGCGGGCTCGTGGTCGGGGATGTAGCAGACCGAGACGTCGCCCTCGGTGATCCTGTAGCCGAGGGTCGGCCCGCGGTGAGTGACCGAAGCAGCGCGGATCGTGGCCGACCCGATCTGCCATTCGCTGTGTGGGGCCTCGTTGAAGGAGACGTGACAGGGCAGCTCGCGCACCTCGACCGGCGACAGCGGAGCCGAGATGTAGCGGGCGATCCGGTCGCGCAGGGACGCGTCGGGCGCTTCGGGGCCCCAGATCTCCATCTCGGCGGTGGGGTTGAAAGCCGGCGCGAAGAACATGAGGCCCTGGATGTGGTCCATATGCAGATGGGTGAGCAGGATGTGGATCCGCCTGCCGCGCTCGCCCAGCGCGAGCCCCATGCTCCGGATGCCCGTGCCGGCATCGAGGGCGAGCAGGGTCCCGTCCGACAGAGTGATCTCCACACACGAGGTGTTGCCGCCGTAACGCACGGTCTCGGGGCCCGGCGCGGGGACCGAGCCCCGCGCTCCCCACACCTTGACCCTCACGACTCCTCCAGCGGCCAGAAGAACACCATCGCGCCGCTCGTGCCCTCGACGGTCATGATGGGCACGGCCGCCGCTTCTATCTCGTGCTCGGCGCCCTTGAGGGAGTGGATCCGGTAGCGCGCGGTGGACGGACGCCCGTTCCGCAGCGCGATCGTGAGCGGCAGCTCCTCTAGCGGAACGCGCTTCCCCTCCTCGTCGAACGGCCCGAACTCGGTGCCCCAGCGCTCGGGGCCCATCCGCCCCACCTCCTCGAAGCGGACGCCCAGCAGCACGCTGGCGGCGTCGTTGAAGAAGACGACGATCCCCTCCTCGTCCACGAGGAAGCCGGGGGTGGAGAGGGTGTCGATGAGGCTCCTGGCGAGGATCAGCTCGACCGGTCGCTGCTCTTCCGCCACGGGAGAACGATAACCGCCCTCCGTGTTCACCCCAATGGGCGAGGCCCTATGTGACCAAGCTCTCACCTACTGCCGCCCAATCGGGGTAGAACCAGCAAGTCCCCTAACCCCGGCCTCGCTCCCCTCGGACTCGCAGCTCATCGGCGTCGGCGCCGCTGGGCGCCGGCCGGGCGTGGCCCTCAAGGAGGTGGCCCTCCATGCAGTACGCAGAGCGCCTGCCCGCCCTCCCCTCGGCGAGGACGATAGTGGTGCCGGTCGTCGCGCTGTTAATCGGCGCGGGGGCTGCGACCGCGACGTACGCGGTGCTCGACGAGGACACGAGCGGATCTCAGGCGACCGCGCCCAAGGTGATCGTCGCCGACCCACCGGCACAGCCGGGCGCGGGAGTCGGCGCGAAGAACGAGGCCGGCGTGGCGGCAGCGATCGGCAACCCCGCCGTGAGCCCCCAGACCGGGCTCGAGGACGAGGCGAGCACCGCGGCCGCGATCGGACAGTCGAACGGCGGGGTCGAGCTCCGCGGCAGCAAGGCGTCCGAATCCGCGGCGCTTCCGTAGGAAGCGACCCAACCACCGGGGGGCGGCGCCCGGCTCGCCCCCCGGTCACCTCGGTGGCGGGCCGGTGATCCGCTGCACGCCGGACGGGGTGCGCACGAAGACCTGCCAGGAGTGGTACACGAAGTAGGCGCGGGGGTCTCTGCGGATCTGGCGGGCGTAGCCGAGGATCGCGGCGACGTACGCGGACGAGGGGTTGTACGCATAGAGGGCCCCGGCGTAGTCGTCGGGGGCGCCGGAGGCGTGGAGGTAGTTCGCGGCGCCCATGATGGCGTCGTGCGGATCGCGCACGTCGCCGCCCATCCCGTACGCGTCCCAGGTGGAGGGAATGAACTGCATCGGCCCCCGCGCCCCCGCGACGCTCTCGTTGCGGAGGCGCCCGAAGGCGGTCTCGACGAAGTTGACGGCGGCGAGCATCGGCCACCCGACGCCGAAGCGCCGCCGCGCCTCCCGGTAATGGTCGAGCAGCACGCCCGCCGGAAGGGCGGGGCCGGTCTCGAAGAGGCTGCGAGCCACCGGTGGCGTGAGCCTCCCGAGCCCTCGTCGCGCGCGAATGGTCGCTCGGAGGTCGCGCGCCAGGTTCGCCGGAAGCCGCGAGATCACGCCACGAGCGAGTTGCGCCCTGCTCGTGACGAGGAGATGTATGCGCTGCTGGTGCAGGGCGTGGAGCGTGACCTCGGCCGGGGTCGGTCCGCGCGGGTCACCCTCGCTGCGCCAGCGGTCGATCGCTCCGTAGAGCGCGGCGGTCGTGCCGGCCAGTCGCTTGGCCAGCCGGCCGGGGTCGCGGGGGATCGGCTCGTCCGGGGGAGGCGGGGACGGGGGCGACTGGGCCGCCCGTGGCGAGCTCGGCTGCTCGGATGGGCCACCCGATTCCGACGAGGCGCAGGCCGCGAGCAGCAACGACGTGGCGAGCACGAGAACGCGGAGGCGCATCGGGACTGAATAGTGTCGTACCGGTGGAGCATCGGTTCCTCGGCAGGACGGGCGTAGAGGTCAGCCCGCTCTGCCTCGGGGCGATGATGTTCGGCGCCTGGGGCAACTCCGACCACGACGAGTCGATCCGCATCATCCATCGCGCGCTCGACGCGGGCATCAACTTCATCGACACGGCGGACGTCTACTCGCGCGGCGAGTCGGAGGAGATCGTGGGTAAGGCGCTCCAGAGCGGACGCCGGGACGGCGTCGTGCTCGCCACAAAGGTTCACGGCTCGATGGGCGACGACCCGAACGAGCGCGGCAGCTCGCGCCGCTGGATCGTCAGGGAGATCGAGAGCTCGCTCCGACGGCTTCGAACCGACTGGATCGACCTGTACCAGATCCACCGTCCAGAGCCGGACACCGACATCGACGAGACGCTCGGAGCTCTCACGGACCTGGTGCGCGCCGGCAAGGTCCGCTACATCGGCTCGTCGACCTTTCCCGCAAGCCGGATCGTCGAGGCGCAATGGGTCGCGGAGAGGCGCGGGCGGGAGCGCTTCGTATGCGAGCAGCCGCCGTACTCGCTGCTCGCGCGGGGCGTGGAGTCTGACGTCCTCCCCACCTGTCGCCGCCACGGCATCGGCGTAATTCCGTGGAGCCCGCTCGCCGGCGGCTGGCTGTCGGGCCGCTACCGGAGGGGCGTGGACATCGATCTCTCCCCCCGCGCGCGCGTGGTTCCCCGGCGATACGACATGTCGCTGCCCGAGAACCAGCGCAAGCTCGACGCCGCCGACGCGCTCGGTCGGCTCGCGGACGAGGCGGGGCTGACGCTGGTACATCTGGCGCTGGCCTTCGTGATCAGGCACCCCGCCGTGACGGCGGCAATCATCGGCCCACGGACCATGGATCACCTCGAGTCCCAGCTGGGCGCCGCCGAGGTCGAGCTGGCCGACGACGTGCTCGACCGGGTGGACGACATCGTCGAGCCGGGACTGAACTTCAGCCCGGCCGACTCGGGCTATACGAATCCGGACCTGGCGCCCGCCGCGCTGCGCCGGTAGCGCGGGGCCCGGCGTGCTGGGGGTCGATCTCCCCCCGATCGGGGGGACTTGGCCGTGGCTATCCGCGAGATCACGCCCTGGGGCGGAGGATCGGTGGCGACTTCCTCAGCCGTTCGGGCGCAGCCTCCGGGTCGCCCGCCCGGCGAGGACTGTCCCCCCTCCCCCCGTCCCGGTCGGGCGCGTTCAACGGCGCGCTCCGACCGGGCATGCCGGGCGCGTTACTCTCGCTGCATGGACGTGTCGCGGCACGAGTCGGCGGAGCTGCGGTGGGAGATGGCCATCCGCGGCGCGCATCCCCGGTTGACCGGCTACGTGCGCGACTACACCGGGTACACCGAGACGAGCGCCGCCCCGCTGTGCCGCCGCGAGGTGCCGTCGTCGGACGTGACGCTGATCCTGAGCCCCTCGTCGGAGCTGGCACTGCCCGACACGAGCGGCAGGGGCCCACCCGCGCGACACACCTCCTTCGTCGCTGCCCTCCACGACCGCTACGCCCTCGTCGAGCACGGCGGCTTCCAGGAGGGTGTGGAGGTGCGCCTCACGCCGCTGGGGGCGCATGCCCTGTTCGGCGTGCCGATGCACGAGCTCACCAACCGGGTGATCGAGCTCGACGAGCTGTTGGGCAGGGAGGCGGACGAGCTGGTCGGAAGGCTGTGGGACCGCCCGGGGTGGGAGGCGCGCTTCGCGTTTCTCGACGCGGCCATCGCGGAGCGGGCGCAGCGGGCGCGCGAGCACTCGCCCGGAGTCGCCTGGGCCTGGCAGCGGCTGCGTGCGACGCAGGGTCGCGCCCGAGTCCGCGCGCTGGCGGAGGAGCTCGGCTGGAGCCATCGGCGGCTCATCGCTCGCTTCCGCGAGCAGGTGGGCCTGCCGCCCAAGATCATGGGAAGGATCCTGCGCTTCGATCGCGTCGCGCAGCTGCTGCTCGACGTCGAGGGGCCGCGCCTGGCCGAGGTCGCCTACGAGTGCGGCTACTACGACCAGGCCCACCTGAACCGGGACTTCCGCGACTTCGCCGGCACCACCCCGGGCGACTACCTCGCCCGGCGCCTGCCGCAGGGCGGCGGGGTGGCGGTCAATTTCTTACAAGACGAGGCCACGCCGCAGTCGTAGCCTGGGCGCATGCAGAACATCTACCCAGTGCTCATCTACACAGACGCCCGCGCGGCGATCGATTTCCTCGAAAAGGGGTTCGGGTTCGAGCGCCAGGCGGTGCACGACGGCGAGAACGGCGGCGTCGCGCACGCCGAGCTCCGGTTCGGCTCCGAGCTCATCATGCTCAGCTCGGCGAGCGAGGGCAGGGACCAGTTCAACCAGGCAGTGGGCCATTACTCGCTCTACCTGGTGGTCGACCACCCCGACGCGCATCATGACCGCGCGAGACAAGCCGGCGCCGAGATCGTGCTCGGCCTGAAGGACGAGGACTACGGCTCACGCGGCTACACGGCCCGCGACCCCGAGGGCAACCTCTGGAGCTTCGGGACGTACCGTCCGTAGGTCCCGACGTTCTAGCGCGACACCACGAAGCGCGCTACGGTCACTCCCCGAATGGCCGGGCTCGACCGTGGCACGCTGCTGGCCCTGGGTGCGATGGCGATGGCCGTGTTCGTCATCGCCAACGACTTCACGGCGATGAGCGTCGCCCTACCCAACATCGAGAACGACTTCAACGTCGACGTCTCGAGCGTCCAGTGGGTGATCAACATCTACGCCCTGGTCTTCGGCGTCATGATCGTGACCGGTGGCCGGCTGGCGGACATGTTCGGCCGGCGTCGGCTCTTCTTCATCGGCGCCGCGATCTTCGCCGGCTTCTCGGTGCTTGGCGGAGCCGCCCAGAACGAGCTCTGGCTGATCGCCTGCCGGGGGCTCATGGGCATCGGCGGGGCGATGATGTGGCCCGCGGTACTGGGGATGACGTTCGCCATCCTGCCGGAAGAGAAGGCGGGGCTGGCGGGCGGGCTGATCCTGGGCGCGGCGGGCTTCGGCAACGCGGCCGGCCCCCTGATCGGCGGCGCGCTCACCGAGGCGCTCAGCTGGCGCTGGATCCTGTTTCTGAACCTGCCGATCGCAGTAATCGCCTGCGCGGTGACGTGGCGCGCGGTGTCGGAATCTCGCGCGGACACCGGACGAGAACGCATCGACTACGTCGGAATCACCACGCTCGCCGTCGGGCTGATGGCGCTGCTGATCGCGCTCGACCAGGTCACGCTCTGGGGTTGGGGCGACCCGCGCATCCTGGGCCTGTTCGCGCTCTGCGTCGTCTCGCTCGGCGCCTTCGCGGTCGCGGAACGGCGGGCCGGCTCGAGCGCGCTCGTCCCCGCGGACGTGTTCCGCAACCCGGGCTTCCGCTCCGCGTGCATCGCGACTCTGCTCATGTCCGCGGTCTTCTTCGCCGTGATCCTCTTCCTGCCGCAGTTCTTCCAGAAGATCCTGGGGTACGGCCCACTCGAGTCGGGCGCCGCGCTGCTGCCGATGCTCGGCGTATTCGCGCTCGCGTCGTTCGCCACCGGCCCCCTCTACAACCGGCTCGGTGCGAAGACGGTCGTCTCCGCCGGCGCGGTGTGCCTCGTCGTCGGCACGTTCCTGCTCTCCCTGGCCGACCGCGACTCGGGCTGGGCCTCGCTGGTGCCGGGGATGGTGGTCACCGGCGCTGGGGTCGGGCTCTTCCTCTCCTCGATCACGACCGCCGCCGTCACCGCGCTCGACCCGTCCCGCTCGAGCCTCGCCGGCGGGATCGTCTACATGTTCCAGATCGCCGGCGGGTCGATCGGCCTGGGACTCACTACGGCGGTCTTCACCACCGCGTCCGAGGACGCGCTCCAGGCCGACCTGGCCGGCACCCGCCTATCGAGCCGAGAGGTCGATGCGCTCCACGGCGCGCTCGCAGGCACGGACTCGGCGAACTCGCTGCTGACTCGGTTTCCAGCCACGACGGCCGACCGATTGGTGGAGCTCCTGCGAGAAGCCTTCGCCGCCGGCATGCAGTGGGCCTTCCGGCTCGTTGCGCTGCTGGCCCTGGCCGGCCTGATCGTGTCGGTGCTCTTCGTGGGCGGCTCGCTACTGGGGGCGCGGCGCCGTCCCGCGGCGCAGCCGGAGGCGCCGGCCTAAGTGAACCGCCGAGCAGGGTGCTCCGACGCGTTCGACCTTCTGCTGGCATAAGCACACAAAAGGTCGAAGGCGTGAAGGTTCGCGGGACCGGCGACCGTCCTCGCCGAGCGGCCCCCCGCTACCCCTCGAGCAATCCGAGGGCGGCGTCGCGGGTCGCGCGGATCCGGCTGAGCGTCTCGACGTCCCGCTCCCCCGGCGGCTCGACCGTGATTCCGCCACGCGTGCCCCAGCGGCGCGCCACCTCGTCGGGCGCCTCGCCCGATAGGCAGGCCGTCGCTTGGGCGGCGGCGCCCAGGGCCACCAGCTCCTCGGCCTCGGGCACCTGCACCGGCCGGCCGGAGAGCCGGGCCACCACGCTCTGCCAGACCTTGCCCCGGGCGCCGCCGCCCACCAGCAGGAGCGGGGCGGCCGGGTCGAGCCCGGAGCCCTGCTCGGCGAGCAGGTCGAGGGCCTCGACGAGGGAAGCGGCCGCGCCCTCGTAGGCGGCGAGCAGGATCTCTTCGCGGGTCGTCGCGTGCCGCAGGCCGGCGATCATTCCGGCAGCGCGCGGAAGGTTCGGGGTCCGCTCGCCGTCGAGATAGGGAAGCACCACCGCGGTCGTCCGCTCGGCCGCCGCCTCGCGGTCCAGATCGAGCCAGTCGGCCACGCGGTCGACCGCGAGCGTGGCGTTGAGCGTCGCGGCCAGAGGCAGGAAGCGCCCGCTCGCGTCCGCGAACCCGGCCACCGTGCCGGTTGGGTCGACGGCGCGCTCCTCCATCACCGCGTATGCGGTTCCCGAGGTGCCGAGGCTCACCACGGGCTCGCCCGGCGCGGCTCCGAGCCCGAGGGCGGCGCCCATGTTGTCGCCCGTACCCGGGCCGACCAGCATTCCCTCGCTCATTCCGAGCTCGCGCGCTACGGGCGCGGTGAGCTCGCCGGCGGGCTCGCGTGCGCCGAGCACGGCGGGCAGCAGCGCGGGGTCGAGATCGATCAGGTCGAGGACCTCGACGGCGTAGGCCTCGTCGCGGGTCGACCACCAGGCGGTACCGGAGGCGTCGCCGCGGTCCGTGGCGCCCCGGCCGCAGAGACGTTCGGTCACGAAGTCGTGAGGTAGACGCACCGCGCGGGTGGCGGCCGCCGACGTCGGCTCGTGCCGGCGCAGCCAGGCCCATCGAGTCGCCGTGAAGGAGGGCACCGGCACCAGCCCGATGCGCTCGGCCCACGCCTCGCCGCCGCCGAGCGCGTTCGTCAGCTCCTGCGCCTCGGTCGCCGAGCGAGTGTCGTTCCAGAGGATCGCGGGTCGCACCGGGCGGCGGTCGTCGTCGAGCGCCACGAGCCCGTGCTGCTGGCCGGCCACCGAGATCGCGGACACGTCCCCGGCGCGGGCGGTCTGATCGAGCGCAGTGTGCAGCGCGCGCCACCAGATCTCCGGATCGGTCTCGCGCGCGCCGTCGGAGCCGGTGACCTCGTGCGGCGCGCGCCCCAACGCCACCACGCGGCCGTCCTCCGGATCCACGACCACCACCTTGGTGGCCTGCGTGGACGTGTCCACCCCCGCGACCAGGTTGATTGGCCCGGACACCCAACTTACTCTAGGCCGATGGCTACCGAGGCCGCAACCACAGAGGAATCCGCGCTCGTCCCGCGGTCGGAGCACCGCTTCACCTTCGGGCTCTGGACCGTCGGCCACAAGGGCCACGACCCCTTCGGCGAACCCACCCGACCCGGTCTCGCGCCGGAGGAGACGGTCCGGCGGCTGGCGGACCTGGGCGCCCACGGCGTCTGCTTCCACGACAACGACCTCGTTCCGATCGAGGCAAGCGAGAACGAGGCCCGCGAGATCAAGGAGCGCTTCCGGCGCGCGCTCGACGAGACGGGCATGCGGGTCACGATGGCAACCACCAACCTGTTCTTCCACCCGGTCTTCAAGGACGGCGCATTCACCGCGAACGACCGCCGGGTGCGCCGCTTCGCGGTCCAGAAGACGCTCCGGGCAATCGAGCTCGGCATGGAGCTGGGCGCGCCGACCTTCGTGTTCTGGGGCGGGCGCGAAGGGGTGGAGGCGGACGCGGCCAAGCCGGCGCGCGACGCGCTCGAGCGATACCGCGAGGCCATCGACTTCCTATGTGGGTACGTGCTCGACCGTGGCTACGAGATGCGCTTCGCGATCGAGCCGAAGCCGAACGAGCCGCGCGGCGACATCTTTCTGCCGACGGTCGGCCACGCGCTCGCCTTCATCGAGCGACTCGAGCATTCGGAGATGGTCGGCGTGAACCCGGAGGTTGCGCACGAGACCATGGCCGGGCTCAGCTTCCAGCACGCCGTGGCGCAGGCGCTCTGGGCCGGCAAGCTCTTTCACATCGACCTGAACGCGCAGCGGATCGGGCGCTACGACCAGGACTTCCGCTTCGGCGCAGTGGGCCTCAAGGACGCCTTCTTCGTGGTCAAGCTGCTCGAGGATGCCGGCTATGAAGGGCCCCGCCACTTCGACGCCCGCCCGCTCCGCATGGAGAACGAGGACGGGATCTGGGACTTCGCTGCCGGCTGCATGCGGACCTATCTCGCGCTGGCGGAGAAGGCCAGGCGGTTCGACGCCGACGCGGAGATCCGGGCCGCGCTCGCCGCGGCGAAGGTGCCGGAGCTCGCCCAGCCGACGGTCGGCGGTTACTCGCGCGAGGCGGTGGACGAGCTGCTGGCGGAGCAGCACGATCTCGCCCTGCTCGGTGCGCGCGCATGCAACAACGAGCGGCTCGACCAGCTGGTGATCGACCTGCTGCTGGGACTGCGGTGAGGCCCGCCGATTCGGGGGGCCTACGTAGTATCGGTGCACATGCCGCGATTGCGCCGGCCGGACGGAGTCGAGATCGAGTGGCGACTGCAGGGCACAGAAGGCCCCCTCGTCGCGATTGCCCTCATGGCACTCCAACCGCCGGCGGTCTGCTCCCGGCTTGCCGAGGAGCTCGCGCGAGACCACCGGTTGTTGACCTACGACCTTCGCGGCACCGGCCGGTCGAGCCGCAGCGGACCGTACGACCTTGAGACGGACGCGGCGGACCTCGCCGCCGTCGTCGACGAGGCGGGTGGGGGCGCCCTCGTGATCGCGCTCGGCGACGGCGCCCGTCGAGCAGTGCGGGCGGCGGCGGCCGGCCCCCATCTCATCCACACGGTCGCCATCTCCGGCGAGCTGCCGCTCGGGCGGATCGGCACCTCCTCGCGCAGCGAGGCGCTCGCCGGCTCGCCGGCCGTCCTCGAGGCGTTGCTGGAACTGCTGGAGATCGACTACCGCACCGGCCTACGGACCATGTTCAGCTCGAGCGGCGACAGCGAATGGCACACCACTGCGCTCCGTGACCGGCTGGACGCGACCGCGGCGCACTGCCCGCCGGAGTCAGGCGTCCCGCGCATGCGGGCGTGGGTCCGCGACGACTCGAGCGAGTACGGTCGCGCGCTGGGCGATCGCCTCTGGTATCTGCACTATCCCGGCAACGCCTGGTTCAAGGGTTCGCTCGAGGCGATCCGACGCGACCTGCCCGACGCGCGCTTCGAGGCGGTCGCGGACGGCGTGATCAGTCGCCCCGAGGAGAACGCGTTCGCGATCCGCAGCATCCTCGCGGAACCTCGCGCGGCGGCGTGAGGGCGAGGGTGCGCGACCACTAGTGGCGAAGCGCAGCGCGGGCATCCTCCTCTACCGGCTCAGGGGCGGCGGCCCGGAGGTCCTTCTTGTGCATCCGGGCGGTCCCTTCTGGGCTCGCAGGGACGCCGGCGTCTGGTCGATCCCGAAGGGCGAGTACGAGGACGGCGACGATCCGCTCGCCTGCGCGCTGCGCGAGTTCGAGGAGGAGACGGGCTCGACCCTGCCGCCGGGTGAGCTGGTCGAGCTCGACGACGTGAAGCAGAAGGGCGGCAAGGTCGTGACCGCCTGGGCGGCCGAGGGCGACCTCGACGCCGACGCCGTGCGCAGCAACTCCTTCACGATGGAGTGGCCGCCGCGCTCCGGCCGCACCGCGGAGTTCCCCGAGGTCGACCGCGCCGGCTGGTTCGGCATCGACGAGGCGCGCGAGAAGCTGAATCCGGCTCAGGCGGAGTTTCTCGACCGTCTGGAAGAGCGGCTTCCTTGAAGGGTTGTCAGTCTCCGTGCCGGCCGCTTCTACGACGCCATCCCGCAGACGGCCGTCCCGTCCTCGCTGGCTCCGTTGCCCTGGTCGTCCTGCGCGAAGAAGGCGAGCGTCAGCCGTGAGCGGTGCGCGGGAGATGCGGCGCGAGCCGCCAGCACAGCTCGGCGATGGCGAGGCCGAGCGCGATCCCGAGAGCGCTCCAGCCGACGCGCTCGAGCGCGACCGCCACACCTTGGTAGTCGGCCGCGCTGACCGTGAGCAGCGCCGTCGGTGTGAGCAGCACGACGAGCCAGAAGTAACCACGCGCGAAGAGCGCGAAGAGCCCAAACGCGGCGAGGCCTTGACCGGCGATCATCAGCCACTCCTCGCCGCTCGCGATCGTCAGCAGGGCGATCAGCGCCGCACCGACGAGCGTGCCGGCCGCACGTTGCACCGCCCGCACGTCACTGGCGTGCTCCTCCGGCTGCAGCACCGCCAGAACGCTCAGCGGGACCCAGTAACCGTGCTCCAGATCGAGCAGCCGGTATAGCAGCGTCGTCGAAGCCACGATCGACGCGAGCCGGAGGGCGTGCGCGCGGAGCAGCGCGTCGCCGGCGACCGCGCGGCGAAGCTGTCGGGCCCCGAGCACGAGCAGCTTTCCAAGCGGCGTCGCACCCGGTTTCGGCGGCGGAGCGTCGCGGGCGTACGCGGCGACCATGAGGACGACGCCGCCGAGCGATCCCAGCCCAAACCACAGCACGCGCTCGCCGACATCGAGCGATCCCGCCGAAATGCCGTTCGTGATCACGAAGATCGCGCCGATGACGAATCCGGTCAGCCCACCGTTCGGACCGAACGTGCGCAGGAACGCGGCGAGCCCGATGATCCCGAACGCAGCGGCCATCGACGCCGCCACGCTGTCCTGGACGGCCGTCGCGACCGCGACCGCCAGGCAGCAAGCTAGCGCGGCCCCGGCGCCCCATCCCGCCCGTTCGCGCAGGACGCCGCGAGGAACCCCGAGGGCGGCGTTCAGACCTCCGAAGCACGCGATCACACCGATCTCCTCCTCGCCGATCGCGACCCCGAGCGCGAGCGGCATACAGCTCGCGACCGCACCAGCCAGGCCGGCGGGAACGTCAATGCCGCGCCGCTCGACGCGGAACGCCTCTCGCCAAACCCCGCCCGCCGGCGCGTCTTCGGCTCGTGCCGTCCCCGTCGTGCCTGGTCCGGCCGGAGGCAGCGCCTGAGTCATAGGCGAGGGGTCCGGTGCACCGATTGCACCAGCCAACTATCGCCGCTGCCAAACGTGTTGCCAAGCCGCGGGGCCCGCGGGGCGCACTCCGTCGTGTGAGTCACGCACGCCCTGAGCGGCATACGCTGGCGCCGTAACCGGTCGACCGGAGGAGACACCATGGAACTGGAGGGCAAGGTCGCGCTCGTCACCGGGGCCAGCGGCGGCATCGGCGCGGCGGTGGCCAGAAGGCTGCACGCAGCCGGCGCGTCCCTCGGCCTGCTGTCGCGGAGCGGGGACGACCTCGGGCTCGAACGTGCGCTGGGGCTCGTCTGCGACGTCCGCGACCGCACGGCGGTCGGCGTCGCCGCGGACGAAGTCGTCGAGCGCTTTGGGCGCCTCGACGTCGTCGTCGCCAACGCGGGCGTCGGCGCCTATGGACCGTTCGTCGAGCTCGACCCGGAGCGGCTCGAGGCCATGATCGACGTGAACCTCAAGGGCACGCTCTACACCGCGGCCGCTACGGTGCCCCACCTGATCGCTGCGGGCGAAGGGGACTTCGTCTCGCTCGCAAGCGTGGCCGGCCTCCGCGCCTTCCCCGGCGAGGCGGTCTACAACGCTTCGAAGTTCGGCCAGGTTGGGTTTACTCGCGCCCTCGACCACGAGCTGCGGGAGCGGGGCGTGCGGGCGACCTGCATCTGTCCGGGCGGCGTGAAGACCGGCTTCGCGATCGGGACCGGCCGGGACGAGCGCGATCCCGAGCTCGAAGACATGCTGACCGCGGACGAGGTCGCCGACGTCGTGCTGTTCACGCTGACGCGCCCCAGGCGGATGCGGATCCTGACCACCAGCTTCCGACCAATGAGCGAAGCGTCCTGGGGCTGACCGTCCAGCAAACAGCCGCGCCCTGACGACGATCGCTCCCAGACGGACGGAAACCTATGCTCCCGTCGTGCGCCAGCGCCTGCGCGACCTCGGCTACACGGTGGGCCGCTTTCCGATCGGCGAGCGAAACGCGCTCGTGGACGTGCCCGGAGTGCTCGTCGGCCACGCGACGCTTGCCGACGGCGCGGCGCGCACCGGGGTGACCGCGATCCTGCCCCACGACGGCAACCTCTACGCCGACAAGGTGATGGGCGCCTGCCATGCGATCAACGCCTACGGCAAGCCGGCCGGGCTCTCCCAGCTCCAGGAGATGGGCACGATCGAGAGCCCGATCCTGATCACGGGCACGCTCTCGGTCGGGCCCGTGTGGGAGGGCGGGCTGCGCCACGCGCTCGAGCGGAACCCACAGGCGGCGCGTGACCGCGACACCGTCAACGTGATCGTCGGCGAGTGCTTCGACGGCTGGCTCTCCGACGCCCGCGCGCTGACGGTCCGCGCGGAGCACGCGCTCGAGGCGATCGCCTCCGCGGGAGCCGACGACGCCCGCGAGGGCTCGGTGGGCGCGGGCACCGGCACGACCTGCTTCGGCTTCAAGTCAGGCGTCGGAACCTCGTCGCGGCGAGTTGAGGAGCTACGGCTCGGCTGTCTCGTGGTGTCGAACTACGGCGGCCGGCGTGACCTGCACATGCTCACCGGACGCTTGGACGAGTCCGATGGGCCCGCCGAGCCCTCCGACCAGGGTGGCTCGATCGTGATCGTGCTCGGAACCGACGCGCCCATGTCGGATCGCCAACTGCGCCGGCTCGCGATGCGCGCCGCGCTCGGGCTCGGCCGCGCCGGCAGCTTCGCCGCAAACGCCAGCGGCGAGTACGTGATCGCGTTCTCGACGGCGCACCGGGTCCCACACTGGATCGACGGCTCTCACCAGGAGTTCCGTTTCCTCCGCGACGACTCGCAGGCCGTGCGGCAGCTGTTCGAGGCCGCGGGTGAGGTCGTCCACGAGTCGGTGCTCGGGTCGCTCTGCTCTGCGGACGCGTGCACCGGAAGGGACGGTCACGTCGCGGAAGCCTTTCCGTACGAGCTGCTCGAAGGGGCCCCGGGGGTGCGCGCGATCGTGGCCGGGCGGCGCTGAGCATGGCGGAGGTCGCGATCATCGGCTCCGGAGCGGTGGGCGTGGCCTGCGCGGGGTCGGTGCTCCGGCAGGGACTCGCCTCGCGGCTCGTGTTCTACGACCGGAATGGCGAGCGGGCGCTGGGAGAGGCGCTCGATTTCCAGCATGCGGCGCCGCTCCTGCCGGACTGCGAGGTGGAGGGACGCCCGCTGACCGAGGCGACCCCGGCCGACGTAGCGGTGATCGCGGCGGGGCGGCCTCCCGAGGCCGGTGCCGACCGTATGACCGTGATCGACGGCAATCTGGAGGTCGCCGGAGAGGTGGCGGAGACCCTGGCGGCCGCCGTGCCCCGGGTCGCGATCGTGATCTCGAACCCCGTCGACGTCCTGACGGAGTTCTTCACGCGCGCCTGGGCGCCGCGCGGAGTGAACGTGTTCGGCACCGGCACGTCGCTCGACTCCTGGCGGTTGCGCGAGCTCCTGGCCGCCCGGCTCGGCGTCCATCCGGGAAGCGTTCACGCCTGGGTGATCGGTGAGCACGGGATGTCTGCGGTCTTCCCCTTCAGCGTCGCCCGGGTCGGGCCGTTCCCACTACGCGAGTTCGCCGATCGCCGCGGGCGGGACCTCGACGAGGCGGCAATCGCCGAGGAGGTCCGCCGGGCTGGACCGCGCGTGCACGAGCTGAAGGGGTCGACCAGCAGCGCGATCGCCCTGACGGCCGCCCGTCTCGCGGCTCACGTGGTGCGCGAGCACGGTGCGATCGTGCCCGTGAGCGTTCGGGTGGACGAGGGTCTGTGCGCGAGCCTGCCCGCCGAGCTTGGCCCGGACGGCGCCGGCCCGGCCCTGATGCCCGAGCTCGAGGAGGCCGAGCTCACCGCCTGGGAGCGGAGCCTCGACGTGCTGCGTGACGCGACGGCGCGTATCGCCGGGCACTAGCGAGAGGGCTCCCGAAGGAGCCCTCCCGTCCTGGCTGCCCAAACGGCGGTTCCTTGCGCCGCCTGGCCATTTCCCCCCAGTCGTTACGCCTCGCGGGTCCTGGCCGACACGCACTTCCCGAACGCGTTCCGTCCGTTCTCGTTCTTCCCGTACTTCTCGGCGAACGCCTCCTCTCCCATCTCCCTACGCTCGGCGTCACAGGCCTTTGCGGCGTTCTTGAACTCGGTAGCCGCCCGCCCGTCCGCGGCGTCCATCTCCGCCTTCTTGGCCTTGGCCTTGGCGGAGACGCACTTGCCGTGGGCGTTCCTGCCGTTCTTGTTCGTGCCGTACTTGTCGGCGAACGCCTGCTCGCCGATCTCGGTGCGCTCGGCCTTGCACTCCTTCGCCGCATTCTTCTGCGCCGCCGCGCGCTCGGCCTCTTCCTCCGCCGCCTTCTGGCGCACGCAGCGGCTCATGCTCCGGTACTTGGCCTTGAACGCCTCGCGCGTCGCCTTCGTCTCGCCACGCTCGGACTTGCATTGCTTCTGCGCGGCCCGGGTGTCGTTGTCGCTCGGCTCTGCCAGTGCGCCTGCGGGCAGCGCGAGCGCGGCGACAAGCCAGGCGGCCACAGTGATCCGCTTCATGCCCCCTGAAACGCCCGTGGGCGACAAAGGTTCGCCAGATATGGCGACGACCGGTCTTGATCCGTTGCCGGTCGGACAACAGTGGGCATACGGCGGGAGGAAGCACGGACTGGACGTCCGGTAGAACTCTCGCCGTATGCGCGCCGCCGCGATTCCAGCCCGGGCCACGCTCGGGCCCTTCCGCTCCAAGCGTCTGCTCGCCCTGGTGGGCGACGAGAGGCTCGTGGAGCAGATCCGGCACGGCAACGAGGCGGCCTTCGAGGTCGCCTTCGAGCGGCATGGGGCCGGGATCCTTGGGTTCTGCCGGCACATGCTCGGGTCTCCGGAAGAGGCCGAAGACGCCGTCCAGCACACCTTCGCGGCCGCCTTCCGCGATCTTCAGCGCCCCGGCGAGCGTCCGCTCGCGCTCAAGCCCTGGCTCTATGCGATTGCCCGGAACCGCTGTGTGTCGGTGCTGCGCTCGCGCCGCGAGCACGCGACAGACCAGCCGGAGCCGCTCACGGTGGGGCTGGCCGAACACGTCGAGCGCCGTGGGGAGTTGCGCGACCTGCTGCACGACCTCAGTGAGCTGCCCGAGAATCAGCGCGCGGCGCTGCTGCTCTCCGAGGCGAGCGGCCTCTCTCATGCGGAGATCGCGAGCGTGCTCGGCTGCGAGGGGGCCAAGGTGAAGGCGCTCGTGTTCCGGGCACGCAGCGGGCTGATCCAGCGACGGGCCGCGCGCGAGACCCCGTGCGAGGAGATCCGCGAGCAGCTTGCGAACCTGCGGGGCGGCTCGCTGCGCCGCGCCGAGCTGCGCCACCATCTGCGCGCGTGCCCGGGCTGCCGCGCCTATCGCGAGCAGCTGAAGCAGCAGCGGCGCATGCTCGCGGCCGCACTGCCGGTCGTGCCCTCGCTCGGGCTGAAGTCGAGCGTGCTCGCCGCGATCGGGTTCGGTGGTAGCTCGACGGCTGGCGGCGTCGCGGCCGGCCTCGGCGCGGGCGCCTCCTCATCCGTTGGCAGCGCCACCCTTGCCAAGGTGGCGCTCGTGGGCATGCTCGCGGGCGGCGGCGCCGTGGCCGGCAAGACGGCGTTCGACGAGCCTCGCCGATCCCCGGACCCCCGGCCGCAAGCGGCCGCCCCCGCCGCCGATCCGCCCGCGACCCGCGCCGAGCCGATCGAGCGCAGCGCGCCGTCGCAGGCTACTGCGGCGCCCACCGCCGAGCGGGCTAACCGCTCCGAGCGCGCCCCGGCCGGCGGCGGGCGAACCGGGCCCGGGGCGGAGGGCCGCCCCGGGACGGGGGGCGCGGTGCGCAGCCCGCATTCACGGGCACGCGGCCGAGCGAAACCGGGGGTGGTGCCGCCCGGTCATCTGCCGGGAGCGGATGCGCAGCCGCGCGGGCGCGAGAAGCCGATCGCCCAGGGCGAGGGGAAGCCGCCGCCCAAGGTGGAGCTCGAGCCCCGCCGCAACGGCCGAGGCGCGCCCGAAGGCCCGCCCGCCGAGAAGCCGGTGAGGCGTGGACCGCCCGATCCGAAGCCCGCCGCCGACCTGCCAGCAAAGCCGAACGCCAAGGCTAAGCAGGCGCCGCCCGCCGCCGCGGCGCCCGATCCGGCAGCCGAGCCGCAGGCGCCCCCCGAGAAGGCGCCGAAAGCGCCCAAACAGACCGATTAGTCCGCGGGCCGAGGGCCGCCATCGCGCCGTTCACGGAAGCGTGTACTCCCGCACACCCGCGGCAGATGGACTCGGGGCATGGGCCCAACGCTACCCTCCCGCGCGCGCTAGCCTAGCTGCCCGCCGTGGACCAGATGGAGCTCCGCAACCGCCTTGTGATGGCCACGCAGATGTGGCGGGAGTCGACGGACGAGCCGCTGCCGCGCATGGCGCCCGGCAACCCTGCCGATCAGATTCGGGCCTTCGAGCTGAGGCTAGTGGACCTGCTGTGCGCTCGGGCCACGCCCCAGAGCGCGCGCGACGTCGCCGACCGGACGTGGGACCTCGTGCACGACCGGGCCGACGACGATCCGGTCAAGCGCAGGGTGGTGGAGTGCCACGAGGCCCTTGCGCGCCTCTCCGCCCGCGGCGGCGGTCCGGAGATTTGAGCGAGGGCCGGTTTAGTCTGTTCGCGTGAGGGCGTTGCCGGAGCTCTTCGATCTCCGCGTCAAGGCGCGATCGCTGGCCTACCTCTTCACCGCCGGCGCCGGGCTCGGCCTCGTCACGCTCGCGTTTCCCCACGACGAGGCCGTAAAGGAACTCCAGCTCATCGTGCTGGCGGGCATCGCGGTGGCGATCGGCGGCGTCGTGTACCTGAAGGCCGAGCGCATCAGCGCCTGGCAGCTGCACGTCACCCTCGGCCTGGGGACGCTCATCCTGACGTTCGCGAACTACTACGTCGGGCAGAGCTCCCTCTATCCGCTCCTCTACACGTGGACCGCCCTCTACGCCTTCTACTTCTTCCCGCTGGGGATCGCACTGGCGCATGTCGCGTTCATCGCGCTCTGCTACGCGGTGCTGCTCGTGATCCAGGACCCGGAGAGCCCCGTCGTGCGCTGGCTTCTGGCCGTGGGGACGCCGGTCGTGGTGGGGTTGTTGATCTCACGGTTGCTCGAGCGCATGGGCGTGGAGACCGGCACCGCCGACCAGCGCGAGCGGGCACTGCGCCAGAGCGAGGCGCGAACGCGGCTCGTGCTCGACAGCGCCCCCGACGCGTTCGTCAGTCTCGACCGCGACGGGATCATCATCACTTGGAACGTCGCGGCCGAGCGGATGTTCGGCTGGAGCGCCGCGGAGGCGATCGGCAAGCCGATCCGGAGCCTCATCATCCCGCCCGAGCACAGAGAGCGCCACGACCAGCGCCGCCGCGCGATCCTTGAGGAGGAGGGCGCTGTGGCCACGCAGGTCTTCGACGTGGTTCTCCAGCGGCGCGACGGCAGTACCTTCGACGGCGAGGCCACGGTGTCGAGGGTCCTTATCGAAGACGACGTGATCCTCTCTGGCTTCCTGCGCGACCTCAGCGAACGTCAGCGTCGCGAGGAGGAACGAGACGAATTGCTGCGCGCGCAGGCCGCGCGCGCCGAAGCCGAGCGAGTCGCCGACATGATGAGCGGGATGGGCGCGCTCGTGGACGCGGCGCTGGCCCGCCCGGGTCTCGACGAGGCCCTGAGCAATCTCGTGACCGGCGTGCAGGAGGTGCTCGGCGCCGACGCCGCGACGATCTTCCTGGCCGACGAGGAGGACGAGCTGCTTCGAATCGGCGCCTCCTCGTCCGGGACCCCGCCCGCGACCGTCGAGCCGATCGCGTTCGGCGACGGTTACGCCGGGCGGTCGGCCCGCTCGCGCGAGCCGGTCTTCGCCCAGCACCCCGATCCGGCCGAGCTACGCGACCCCGGCCTGCGCGAGCGAGAGATCGATTCGCTGCTCGCCGTTCCGTTGCTCGCACGGGGCGCCGTGATCGGGGTGCTCGAAGTGTGCGCCTCGCCGCCGCGCCGCTTCACCGCGGACGACCTCGGCATGCTGCGCCTCGCCGCGGAGCGGGTGGCGCTCGCGATCTCCCACGCGCGCGTGTACGAGCGCGAGCACCAGATCGCGGAGACGCTACAGCGGAGCCTCCTCCCGGAGGAATTGCCCCGACTGCCGGGCCTGGAAGTGGCCGCCGACTACCGGCCGGCGGCCGCCGAGGCCGAGGTCGGCGGTGACTGGTTCGACGTGATCCCCATTCCCGGCGGCGCCGCGGGCTTGGTGATGGGCGACGTGGCCGGGAAGGGCCTCGCAGCCGCCTCGATGGTCGGCCGCCTGCGCAGCGCGCTGCGGGCTTACGCGCTCGAGGGGCACGACCCCGACATGGTCGTGGGGCAGCTGAATCGGCTCGTCTGGACGGAGGCCGCCGAGAGCCAGATGGTCACGTTGCTCTACGTGGTGGTCGATCCGACCGACGGCGTTGCCCGCTGGGTCAACGCCGGTCACCCGCCGCCCTTGCTGGTGGGGGACAACGGGCGGCCGGAGTTCCTCGAGGGCGGAGCGTCCGTGCCGCTCGGAGTGATGCCGTTTCCCAGCTATCAGGAGATGTCGGCCGCGATGTCGCCCGGCAGCCGGCTGGTGCTCTACACCGACGGGTTGGTGGAGGTCCCGGGGGCGCACATCGACGAGGGGATGTCGCGGCTGGCTGAGCAGGTGCGGGGGGCGCCGGAGCATCCGGAGGCGCTCTGCGACTACCTGCTCGGCAGGCTCATCCCCGAGGGAGGCGCGCCGGATGACGTGGCGCTCCTCGCGTTGCGCAACGTGCCGCTCAGCGACCGCTTCCGCTTCGAGTTCGCCAACTCGCCCGAGGCGCTCGCCTCGATGCGGGCGCTCCTGCGCCGCTGGCTCCGCCACGTCGGCGGGGACGAGCGGGAGATCGCGGAGATCACTACCGCCTGCGGCGAGGCGGCTACGAACGCCATCGAGCACGCCGGCTCTGGTGGCGAGCGGTTCGAGGTGAGCGGCCGGCTGCGGGATAGCGAGGTGGACATCGGCGTGCGCGACTTCGGCACCTGGCGCACCCCACGCGGCGGCGACCAGGGGCGCGGGCTGGCCCTGATGAGCGCTCTGATGGATAGCGTTGAGGTGGCGCCCACGTCGGACGGCACGACCGTCCGGGTGCGGCGAAGGTTGCATGGGGCCGGGCGGAACGGAGGCCGCGGTTGAGGGAAGGACTAGTCGGGCTCGAGATCGAGGGACGCGGGGACGTCGTAGTGGCGCGTCTGACCGGCGAGCTCGACATCGCGGGCTCAGCTCGGACCGGGGAGAGGATCGCCGAAGCCGTGCCCACATCCGCGCTTGGGCTGGTCGTCGACCTCATGGAGCTCGAGTTCATCGACTCGAGTGGCATCGCGATGCTGTTTGGCCTGGCGCGGAAGCTCGGCAGCCGGCGTCAGCGGCTCAGTGTCGCCGCGCCGTCCGGCGGGTCCGTGTGGAGGGTGCTCGAGATCGTCGAGTTCGAACGCGCCGCCCCCGTGCACGGCGACGTCGACGCCGCGGCGGCCGACCTCGGTTGACTACACGGCCGCATGGGCGTGCTCGGCGATGAAGTCGAGCACGGCACGATTGAATTCCTCGGGGCGCTCGACATTGGCGCCATGCGGGGCCCCCTCGATCACGGTGAGCTCCGCGCCAGGGATCAGAGAGGCGATCTCGGTCGACTTCCAGACCGGCACCAGGATGTCACGTTCGCAGCCGATCACGTGCACGGGCACCGGCAGCGAGCCCAGGCGGTCGCGAGCCTCGTGGCGGCTTGCGGCCCGAAGCTGGCGCGCGAAGGCCTCCGGCGGCTGGAAGTTGGGGTTCTCAAGCATGAGCCCACGCAGCGTTGCCACCGCCTCCGCGTTCTCGAAGAGCTCCTCCGAGTTGCAGAGCAGCATGAACTCGTCCACGCGCTCCTCGCGGCTCATCCTGTGGACGCGTGACGCCCAGACCTCGCTCAGCTTGCGCGCATAGGCGCCGCCGGCGGCGAAACTCGTGGCGAGCGTGAGTGTGTGCACGCGGCCGGGCGCCGCGATAGCCATCTCCTGCGCGATCGCGCCCCCCATCGATAGGCCGAGCAGATGGAAGGCATCGAGCTCGAGGGCGTCCGCCAGGGCGAGCGCGTCGCCGGCCATGTCCGCGACCTCGTAGGGACCGTCCGCGAGCGAGGACCGGCCCACGTCCCGGTTGTCGAAGATCAGGGTGCGGTGACGCTCGGAGAAGGCTGGCACCTGAAGTGTCCACGCGAGCGTGTCGGCCGCGAGTCCCATCACGCACACGAGGGGCTCCCCCTCGCCGTGCAGCTCGTAGTAGAGCGTCTGTCCGCCTACCTCGATCGTCGGCATTGAGGCGGGCAGGCTACCGCACCGCTGCCCGGGCGCCAGGCCACTAGGGTCTTCCGGAACGAACCAAGGAGGGACGAGGTGGCGGAGACAACGACCGAGCAGGCGCCCCCGCGGGACGGACAGCCCGCCGCGCGGATCGAGGTCGAGAACCCCGCCACCGGCGAGTCGATCGCGTCGGTGCCGGCGCTCTCGGTGGCGGACGTGGCCGGCGTTGTCGCGCGCGCCCGCGCGGCGCAACCGGCCTGGGAGGCGCTCGGCTTCGACGGGCGTGGGGCGATCCTCCGGCGGGCCCAGAAGTGGCTGCTCGACAACTCGGACCGGGTAGCGCGGACGATCGTGGCCGAGACCGGCAAGGCTTACGAGGACGCCCTGCTCGCCGAGGTTGCGTACGCCGGCGGCGCGTTCGGCTTCTGGGCAAAGAAGGCGCCGAAGCTGCTTGCCGACGAGAAGATCCGCACGTCCAATCCTTTCGTGCTCGGACGAAAGCTCGTGGTCCGCTACGCGCCGGTGGGCGTCGTGGGCGTGATCGGTCCGTGGAACTACCCGCTCACCAACTCATTCGGCGATTGCATCCCCGCCCTTGCCGCGGGGAACGCCTGCGTCCTTAAGCCGGCCAGCCTCACCCCGCTCACCTCGCTGTTCATCGCCGAGGGTCTGCGCGAGTGTGGCCTGCCGGAGGACGTCTTCATCGTGGCGTCCGGCGGAGGGGACGTGGGCGGCGAGCTGATCGATCACGTGGACTACGTGATGTTCACCGGCTCGACCGAGGTGGGCAGGAAGGTGATGGAGCGCGCGGCGCGGACCCTCACGCCCGTGGGCCTCGAGCTCGGGGGCAAGGACCCGATGCTCGTGCTCGCCGACGCCGATCTCGAGCGCGCGGCCAACGCCGCGGTGCACTACTCGATGCAGAACGGCGGCCAGACCTGCATCTCGGTCGAGCGCGTCTATGTCGAGGAGCCGGTTTACGACGAGTTCGTGTGGAGGGTCGAGGGGAAGATGCGCGGCCTGCGCGTGGGCGAACCGGGCGGACCCGGCACCGTCGACGTCGGCGCCATCACATCGCCGCCGCAGGTGGACCTGATCGAGAGCCACGTGGAGGACGCGCTCGCCAAGGGTGCGCGTGCGCCGGTGGGCGGCAGGCGGGGCGCGGGGCCCGGCAACTTCTACGAGCCCACGCTGCTGGTCGGCGTGGATCACTCGATGGACTGCATGACCGAGGAGACGTTCGGCCCCACGCTGCCGGTGATGAAGGTCCGCGACGCGGAAGAGGCCGTGAGGCTGGCCAACGACTCTCCCTACGGGCTGCAGGCGTCGGTCTGGACGAAGGACACCGCCGAGGGCGAGCGCCTGGCGCGCATGATCGAAGCGGGCGTAGTCTCCGTAAACGACGCTCAGGTCAACTACCTGGCGCTGGAGCTGCCGATGGGCGGCTGGAAGGCGTCGGGGCTGGGCTCGCGCCACGGCGCCGACGGCATCCGCAAGTACACGAAGAAGCAGGCGCTCTTGGTCACGCGCCTGGCGCCGAAGCGGGAGCTCCACATGCTTCCCTACAGGGAGCGCAGAACGAAGATGCTGGGCCGACTGCTGCGATTCCTTTACGGCCGCGGGCGGCGAGGCTAGGGATACAGGTCCCCGTCCTCGCCGACCACGAAGATGGCGCTCACGGGGCAGCCGCCGGCGGCGTCGAGCACGTCGTCGAGCGGCGCGCCGTCCGGGTCCACGACCACTGCCTTGTCCTCGGAGTCGAGCTGAAACACGTCGGGCGCCGTGTCCACGCAGTCACCCGAGCCGATGCACTGGGCGCGATCGACGGTCACCTCGATCCGGTTCTTCGTGGAGAGGTTCGGCATCAGAGCCGGCGACGCAGCACGACCAGGGCGATGGCCGCGACCAGCAGCAACCCCAGAAGCACGCGGGAAGCGGCCGCGCGGCTGGCCACGTCCGGGCCACCCGGCTTCTCCGGCGCGGGCATCGCGAATTCCTCCGCGGCGAGGACGTCGTGGGGCTCCTGGATGCCGCTCGGGTCGGCGGGATACCGCTCGTCGCGCGTGCCGATTCCGAACTCCTCGGCGGCCAAGACGTCGTGCGGCTCCTCGATCCCGCTGGGATCGGGCGGCACACGTGACTCTCGCTCGGTCATCCTCCCTATCGTTCCAGATCTATGGACGAAGCCACGCAGACCCAGCTCGAAGCGGCGGCCTTCCGGCGCCTCGTGGAGCACCTTCGCGAGCGCACGGACGTGCAGAACCTCGACCTGATGGAGCTCGCCGGCTTCTGCCGCAATTGCCTGTCGCGCTGGTACCGGGAGGCCGCCGAGGAGCGGGGCCTCGAGCTGGACGAAGCCACCGCGCGGGAAATCATCTATGGAATGCCGTATCCGGAGTGGAAGTCCCGGTACCAGCGCGAGCCCGCGGCAGGCTGAGCGCCGCGCTCGCCCTGCCGATCGCCGCGGCGTGCGCGGTCGCGCTCGGGGCCTGCGGCCGGACGGAGCCGCCGGAGGAGACGGCGTCCCGGGCGAGCGCGCCCGACGAAGAGGTCGTGCTCAC
Organism: uncultured Thermoleophilaceae bacterium; assembly: GCA_963812915.1. Classification (GTDB taxonomy): domain Bacteria; phylum Actinomycetota; class Thermoleophilia; order Solirubrobacterales; family Thermoleophilaceae; genus JACVRW01. The sequence continues at coordinate 117,660 of CAWEXB010000003.1, forward strand.
CCCCGAGGCGGCCCGGGAGGGGCGGGCGGGCGCGCTCGAAAAGCGCGGCTCGGGGCGTTCGCGCGCGCGGGTCGTAGAGCTGCGCGGCGCGGGCGCCGATCCGGCCGTCGAACGGGCGCCGTCCGGCGACGCACCCAGCCCCGGCGCCCCTACCGACGCCGAGGTCCGCGCCGAGTTGCGCGAGGCGCGCGCGGCGCTCGCCAGCTTCAAGCGGCACCTCAACACCACCGCGTTCCTCCGCACCGGGCCGCAGGCGGGCGTGCTGCCCGACGGCAGCGCGGTGGCGCCCGAGGACGCGCCCGACGTCGTGAAGCGCGTAATCCTCGCGGCCAACGAAATCGCCAGGTTCCCCTACAAGTGGGGCGGCGGCCACGGGGCCTGGCGCGACGACGGGTACGACTGCTCGGGCTCCGTCTCCTTCGCCTTGGCGGGGGCGGGTTTGCTCAGCAGCCCCCTCACCTCGGGCGGCTTTCTCGGCTACGGCACGGCTGGCGTCGGCGACTGGATCACGATCTATACGAACTACGGCCACGTCTTCATGGTGGTGGCGGGCCTGCGCTTCGACACGAGCGGCCGGGGCAGGCTTGGCACTCGCTGGCAGGAGGCGCCGCGCTCGACAGAGGGGTTCGCCGTGCGTCACGTCCCGGGGCTCTAGGAGCGACCACTAGGCCGAAGCCCGGCGGGCGTTCGGATCAGGGCGTGTAGGGCGGCGCTTCGCCCCAGCCCCACCGCGGGACGGGCGCCTTGGGCGGCGGAGCCGCGCCGGGCTGCGAGTTGGCGAGCGCCAGGCGCGTGCCCCACTCGATGTAGGCGAGGAAAGCCGAGCGGAACTCGGGGTCGTCGGGCAGGCGGGCGTCGTCGGCGGCGTCGCAGATGAGCGATACCCAGCGGCGGCGCTGCTCCTCCGTGATGGCGACGTCGCGATGCTTCGCGATCATGTGCGGGTAGCCGCCGCGCTCCTCGGTGTAGCGCGGCGGGCCCCCGAACACCTCCGCGAGCCAGGCGGCCACGTACTGCGGGTGGTGCTCGTCCATGTGCCTGAAGAGAGGACCGATCAGGGGGTCCGGGCGCACCTTGCGGTAGAAGGTCTCCGTGAGCCGCTCGAAGGCCTCGGCACCGCCCGCCCAGTCGTAGAGGGTGGGCACGGCGTCGTTCATTCCAACTCCGCTGGAACCAACTCGAGCTCAAGCGGCCGGCCGGCGCGCAGGATCCGGACCGCAACGGGCGAACCGATCAGCTCGGCAACCATCAGGCGCTGGAGGTCCTCCACGCGTCCGGTGTGGGTGCCGTTCACCGCCAGGATCAGGTCCTCGGGGCGGATGCCGGCCCGGTCGGCGGGGCTGCCGGATACGACCTCGACCACCTCGATGCAGGACGTGGCGCCCTCGGTCGTACGCGCCTGCGGCGGCAGCGGTCGCGGCCCGCCGGCGATACCGAGGTAGGCCCGGCGCACGCGGCCGTCGGCCATCAGGGCGCCGATCACGCGCTGCGTGGAGTCGTTGATCGGCACGGCCAGGCCGAGGCCCACGCCGGCGACCGCGGTGTTGATGCCCACCACGCGCCCGCGGTTGTCGGCGAGGGCGCCGCCGGAGCTGCCGGGGTTGAGGGCCGCGTCGGTCTGGATGACGTTGTCGATTATCCTGCCCGCGCGGCGTGAGCGCGCCGGGAGGGACCGACCCAGGTGCGAGACAACGCCCGCGGTCACCGAGCCACCGAGCCCATGGGGATTCCCGATCGCGACGACCAGCTGGCCGACGCGCAGCTCCTCGGCGTCGCCGAGCTCGGCCGGGGAGAGACCGTCCGTGGTCCGTAGGACCGCGAGGTCGGACAGCGGGTCTCGCCCGAGCACCTCGAAGCGCTCGTCGCGCCCGTCGTTGAAGGTCGCCCTGCCGCGGTTCGTGGAGGCCCCGACGACATGCGCCGAGGTGAGCAGGAATCCGTCCGGCGTAAGCGCCACGGCGCTCCCCGCCCCGGCGGGCACCTGCCCGCCGCGGGTGCGCCGCATGACCCGCAGGCTGGCGACGGAGGGCGTGAGGCGCTCCGCCACCGAGACGACCGTGCGCGAGTAGGCGTCGAGCGCCTCGGCCTCGGCGGGCGCCGGCCAGTCGGTTGCGCTCGCCGTCATGCTGCCTCCTGTGTCGCCGCGAACGTCACCGTCACGGCGCGCTCCTCGGTCCCGCGTACGATCGTGAGCTCGAGCTCACCGCCCGCTGCGGGAATCGTGTCGAGCGCCGTATAGAGAGCGTCCACGCCGTCGATGTCGCCGTTGCCCGCGGCCACGATCAGGTCGCCGCGCTCGATGCCGGCGCCGGCGGCGGGACTGTCGTCCTCGACGGCGCGAACGAGCAGGCCGTCGCGCTCGGGGAGCCCGACCGCCCGACGCAGTCGCCGCGCCACGCGCGGTGGCGCCACCGCCACGCCAAGGCGGTGCGGCGACGTCGCCTCGCCGCTGGCCAGCTGCAGCGCCCGCTCCTTCACGGAGGAGGTGGCCGGCACGGCGAGGATGAGTCCGCCGTCGAGGCGGATGCTGTTCAGGCCGAGCAGATTGTTGTCGGCGTTCACGAGCGGGCCGCCAGACGATCCGCGGGGAAGCGAAGCGGTGTGCTCGACCGCGTCGCGCACACGCCGACCGCGCGGCCCACGAAAGCTGCGTCCCTCGGAGGAGACGAAGCCGAGCGTGGCGCGCAGGCCGCGTCCGCCCGGGTTGGCGAGCGCGATCACCGGCGTACCGATTCCGGGGGCGCCGTCGGGCTCCCAGGTGATTGCCGGCGCGTCGCCGGTGTCCACCGACAGCACCGCCAGATCGAGGTCGCGATCCACGCCGGCGACCTCGGCGGTGGCCCGCCTACCGTCGGCGAAGGTAACCGCCACCTCGTCGCGGCGGAGGTTGTGGGCATTTGTCAACACCTGTCCCTCGGCGATCACGACACCAGAGCCGAGGCCCCAGCCGCGCCCCAGGCCCACGACCGACGGGCCGACCCGCTCGACCGCCCCTTCGATCGACTTCTGCAGTTCCTGAATCCCATCCATGATTGAACTCCTAGTCACTTGCGAGTTGCAAGTCACTCTACCGAAAGGGTCGGCCGGGCCGCGCGGGCGGTTCCGCGTTTCGCCCCGCGTAGCGCGACCGCAAGCGGACGGCCGGGCCGCGCGGGCGGTTCCGCGGAACCGCCCGCGTACCATCGAGCCATGGCCGAGACCGCTCCCTCCCCACTCGCGGCCGCGCTCGACAGCGTCGGCGACCGCTGGACGCTGCTGATCGTCGAGGCCCTTCTGGAGGGACCCCGGCGGTTCGGCGATCTCCAGGATGAGCTTCCACGCATCGCACCCAACGTACTCACCGCGCGCCTGAGGCGACTCGAGCGCGAGGGGCTCGTGCTCGCGCAGCCCTACTCGGAACGTCCGCAACGCTTCGTCTACGAGCTCACCTCGTCCGGCCACGAGCTCGCGGGGGCGCTGCGGCTGCTCGCCGACTGGGGCGCCCGGCACCGAGAGAGCGGCGAGCGCCCCCGGCACGGGGCATGCGGCACGCCGGTGGAGGTGCGCTGGTGGTGCCCGACGTGCGAGCGGCCCGTCGAACAGGACGAGGCCGCCGACGTGCACTTCGCCTGAGCCTCTCGACGCCGCCGGCCGCCGGCCCGGGGGCGGGTCTTCACGCGTTCGACCTTCTGCGGCTTACGCCCGCGAAAGGTCGAACGCGTGGATCAAGCCACCAGTAGGCGAGAGTCGGCAGACGACTAGGCGAGGGTCTCCGCGCCGGCGTCCCAGCGCCATGGCGCCGGGCCGGGCGGCAGCCGGACACCTCCGATCCAGCGCTCCTCGGCGGGATGCCACAACTCTCGCCGGCCGAGGACGGCTCGCCCGCGTGCGCTGAGTTCGCCGCCTTCGAGGAGCGGAGCGAGGCGGTCGAGCGTCTTCCAGGCCGTGGCGTCTCCCAGGAAGGGGCGCTCCTCGGCCCGGACGGCGGCCGCGAAGGCCGCCTCGCGCGTTCCGGCCCCGGCGGCGAATGCCTCGAGCAGCTGGCGCTCCGTGCGGCTGAGGCCGTCGTCCGTGGACGGGTACTCCTGAAGCAGACGGTGGAGAGCCTGGCCGACGGCCGGGAGCGCCGGCGTCCCGCGCGCGAGCTCGCACAGTGCGCCCGGATCCGCGGCCGTGAAGGCCGACCAGGCCGAGAGGGCGAGCGCCCGTTGCTCTCCCGTCACGGTCGGTGCGGTCCGCCACAGCGCGGCGAGCTCGTCGGGTCCCACCTCGGTCACGCTGCGCCAGGCGTCCCGGCCCACGAGGACGAGGCGGACCGGGCCGTGCTCGGGGAGCCGGTCGAGTGCCTGGAGGAGCTGGAGCGTGTCGTAGAGGTCGGCCTCGAACCACAGGGTGATGGCCTCGCCCGCGCGGGCGGCCAAGTCGAGGCGCGCGTCTCGCTCCTCGAAAATGCGCAGGACGTCGCGTTCCGTGACGTGACGGTCCTCGGCGAGAAAGTGCGCCCGCACCGCGCGAAGCTCGGCCGGGCTCAGCCCCGCGGGGACGGGACCGTCGTGGAGCACGTCCCGCCAGGGCAGCAAGTGGCCCTCGGCTCCCGCGGCCCGGAGCGCCGGCACGGCCGCGTCGCCGTTGGTCACGTGCAGCACCGGCGCATGGTGACAGCGCCGCGAGCGCACCGAGCTTTCCCTGCAAGCTGCTACCTTCGGCCCCCCTTGGACGACCAGCCAACACGCCGGCTGGAGACTGGACGGCAGCCTCCGGGCGGGCCGCGCCGGCCTCCGGGACGAGAACCCGAGTCCGTCTACCAGCGCCGCCGGCTCGTGGCGGCGGGTGTGGCAGGCGTGGCCGTGCTCCTGATCGTCGTCCTGATCGCGAGCGCAGGTGGATCCGACGACGAGGGGCCCACGAACACGCCGGCCGACCTCGGCGTGCCCGAGACCTCCGATGACCTCGGGCAACGCCCGGAGCGGGAAAGCACCGCGACGGAGACGACCGAGACCGAGGCCGAGGCCCCCGCCGCACAGGACACGCCGACCGCGGGCGGCGGCACCGGCGGCGCCACGGGCGGCGCCACGCCCGGCGGCACGGGCGCCCCGGCCACGCCCGTTACCCCGGTCACCCCGACGCCGCCGAGCCAGGGCACCGGCGGGGGCGCCGGCCAGGGCCAAGCGCCCGCGCAGCCGGAGCCGACGCCCGCACCGCAGGGCGGCGAGGGCGGCGGCGCGGTGGCGCCGCCAGGCGACGGAAACTAAGCCACTCCCCGCCGCAAGTACCACCACGTTTGGCGGGCGCCCGCCAAACGCGACGGAACTTACGACGGGAAACTAAGAGTCGTCCGCCGCGGGGCGCCCGCGCAGGCGCTTCACTTGGCCTCGTCGGCGCTTTGACTCGATGCGCCTGCGTCGCGTGGCCGCGGAAGGCTGGGTCGCTCGACGCTGCCGGGGCACGATCAGCGCGGACTCGAGACGGGCGCGCAGGCGCTCCAGGGCCAGCTCGCGGTTGCGCGCCTGGCTGCGCGTGTCCTGCGCGACCGCTCGGACGACCGGGCCGCAGCGAGCGGCGATCCGCCGCTTCACGTCCTCGCTCAGCGAGCGAGAGGCAGCCACGTCGAACACCGCCTCGACGCGGGACGCGGTGACGTTCGCGTGCTGGCCGCCGGGGCCCGACGACCGGCTGGTTCGAAGCTCGATCTCGGCGAGCGGAACCGATGCGCCGCGGCCGATGGTCATGGGGTCGTCCACGGCTCCGCCACGCTAGCGGGCCGGGCGCGGGATCAGCGCCTCGCGCTCACGGACCGGTGCCGACGCCGGCGGGAAGGGCGCACGGCGCGGCGCGCGCGATTCGCTCGGTACTGCGCGAGCGTCATCCCGTCCGGGATGTCGCACTCGAGTGTGAGGAAACCCTGCTCTCGAACTGTCTGGGTGGTGGGCGTCATTCTGGTCTTCCGACTCTCGACTTCGACCGTAATTACGCTCGTCCTGCGGAATCGGATGAGAGACTCCGGCGCCATGCGGGTCGCAGTCGTGGGCCATGTCGAGTGGATCCTGTTCGCAGTCGTCCCACACCTGCCTGTGGCGGGTGAGATCGTCCACGCCAGCGAGGCCTTCGATGAGCCCGGGGGCGGCGGGGCGGTATCCGCTGTGCAGCTCGCAAAGCTCGCCGGCGAGTCGACGCTCTACACCGCGCTCGGGGATGACGAGCTCGGCCATCGATGCGAGCGCCGACTGCGCGATCTCGGTTTGCGAGTGAAGGTCGTCTACCGCCCGGTGCCTCAGCGCCACGGCTTCGTCCACCTCGACTCCAACGCCGAGCGCACGATCACCGTGATCGGCAGCCGACTCGGTCCGCACGGGGACGACCCGCTTCCCTGGCACGAGCTCGCGGACACCGACGCCGTCTACTTCACCGCCGGCGACGCGGCGGCCGCGCGGGCGGCGCGCGCCGCACGCGTCCTCGTGGGCACCGCCCGCGGGCTCGCGACGCTGGCGGAGGCGGAGGTCGAGCTCGACGCGCTGGTCTCGAGCTCGAGGGACGCGGGCGAGCGTTACGAGCCCGGCGACCTCGAGCGGGCGCCGCGGCTCGTGGTGCGCACCGCGGGGTCGGCGGGCGGGACATTCGAGACGGCCGACGGTCGGCGCGGCAGCTGGGAGGCGACGCCGCCGCCGGGACCTCCGCGCGACGCCTACGGCTGCGGAGACAGCTTCGCCGCCGGCCTCACGTACGGGCTCGGCGCCGGGAAGACCCCAGAGGACGCGCTGCACCTGGCCGCGCGCTGCGGCGCCGCCTGCCTCACCGGACGTGGGCCCTACGAGGGTCAGCTGCGCCTCCCTTCAGGCTGAGATCATCGCCGGGATGGGGGCCGACACCGCCGATGATCTGTTGCGCAGTGGTCGTGAAGCTCTCGCCTTGGGCGACTGGGGGCGCGCCCGTTCCTGCTTCGAGAAGGCCGCTGAGCTCGGTGAGACGGCGGAGATCCTTGACAGCCTGAGCCAGGCCGTCCACTTTCAGGGCGACCACGCCCGGGCGATCGAGCTGAAGGAACGCGCGTTTGCGGCGTACCGGCGCCGCGGCAAGCGGGTCGAGGCGGCCGAGCTGGCGCGCTGGCTGGCGTTCCTCCACGGCTCCGTTCACGGAAACATGGCCGCGGCGAACGGGTGGATGGCGCGAGCGGAGAGCCTGCTCGAGGAAGTGGAGCCGTGTGCCGCGCACGGGTGGCTCACTCTCGACCGCGCGCCGTTCTCGCGCGACTCCACCGAGCGCGAGCGGCTCGCTGTCGAAGCGCTCACGATCGCCAGGCGGTTTAGTGACCGGGACCTCGAATTCAGCGCCATGGCGCTGTTGGGCGAGGCGTACGTGGCCTCCGGCCGGGTCGCCGAGGGGATGACGCTCCTCGACGAGACGATGGCGGCCGTCTCGGGCGGCGAGGTCGCAGGCATCGGCTATATCGGTGAGATCTACTGCAGGTTGCTCAGCGCCTGCGAGCACGCCGCCGACGTCAGGCGCGCCGAGCAATGGATGGCTGCGGCAAGCCGCTCCGTCGCATGGACCGACTTCGCGCCACCGACATGCCGCTACCACTACGGCGGGATCCTGATCGCCATCGGCCGGTGGGCGGAAGCGGAGGAACAGCTGCTTGCCGCGATACGGGCGTTCGATAGCGGCTATCACGCGGAGCGCGTGTTCCCGCTCGTGCGCCTCGCCGATCTCCGCGCCCGCCAAGGTCGCTTCGAGGAGGCCGAGCGCCTGCTGGAAGGCGGCGAATGGCACCGGACCGCGAGGCAGGTGCTGGCGACGATCGCGCTGGGACGAGGGGATCTCGCGCTGGCCGAGGATCGCGTGCGCCTATGCCTCGAGGCCGAGGATCGATCTGATCCGGCCTGCGCGCCCCTGCTCGCGCTACTCGCGGACGTCCAGATCGCACGCGGCCGGCACGGTCCCGCCGAGCGGACGCTCCACAGACTCGACGAGCTCGCCGGCCAGTCCGGTGACGACCGCGCACGGGCCTGCGCCGAGTTGGCGACCGGGCGGGTTCGCTCGGCGGAAGACGACGCGCGGGCCTCCTCCCACCTGCAGGCGGCCCTCGAAGGGTTCTCGGCCCTCGATCTGCCGCTCGAGGCCGGACGGGCGCAGCTCGAGCTCGCGAGAGCGCTTGGCCCGAGGGCTCCCGAAGCCGCCGTCGCAGAGGCCCGCCTGGCGCTCGCGACCTTCGAACGCCTGGGCGCGGTCCGCGACGCCGACGAGGCGGGCGACCTGCTCCGGAGGCTGGGAGCCGGCGGGCGAGCCTGGCCAAGGCGGCAAGGAGAGCTGACCAAGCGCGAGACGGAGGTCCTGAGCCTGCTGGCCGCGGGATGCTCCAACGCCGAGATCGGCGAGCGCCTCTACATCAGCAGGCGAACCGCCGAGCACCACGTCGCGAGCATCCTCTCCAAGCTTGGCCTGCGTAGCCGCGCCGAGGCGGCTGTTTACGCGGTGCGCCGGCCGCCCAAGAGAGATCCGTAGCGGAATAGGTAGTCCGACCGATGCCACGGGCGTCGGCCTGGCACATCCTCAGGGCGGGTCGTCACTCGCGACCCGGTGTTCATCCCGAGAAAGGAGCCCAGCGATGAAAAGCGGCGAAGACAACAAGGCCGCCGTGCGTGCCTGCCTCGAGACCATCACGCAGGAGAATTCCGACGCGCTGGACAGAATCGTCAGCCCGGACTACGTTCTGCACGATCCCGCGCTTCCTGAGGAGGTCCGCGGGGCCGAAGGGCTGCGGCAGCTGCTGGAGGAGTACCGGAAGGCGCTCGGGGACGTGCGGCTCACGATCGACCAGCAGTTCACGGACGGCGACAACGTCGCGACGCGCTGGTTCGTGCGCGGCACCCACCAGGGCGAGCTGATGGGTGCGTCACCGAGCGGAAGCGAGGTCGCGTTCAGCGGCGTCACGATCAGTCGCTGCCGCGACGGCAAGATCGTGGAGGAGTGGGAGATCTGCGACACGCTCGGCGTGCTGCAGCAGATCGGAGCCCTCCCGGAGCCGGTCGAGGGCTGAGACCGCAATGAGCCTTGGCTACAAGTTCCTCTACGCGGTCGGCTTCACCCCCTGGGAGCAAATAGCCGCACTCCCGGGGGTAAACGCGCAGTTCTCAGCGCTGGTAGATCGCGAGGAAGCGGGACAGGAGCCCCCCTATGGGCCTGTGCTTGACCTCGGTTGCGGCAGCGGGTTCTGGGGGGTGGCGCTGGCCAAACGCGGCTGGCGGGTAACTGGAGTCGACGTCGTCCCCAAGGCCCTTCGCCGCGCTAGCGAGCGCGCACGGGAAGCCGGTGTGGAGATGCAGCTCGTCGAGGGCGACGTGACGGAGCTCGGGGCCAGCCGCGTCGGCTCAGGCTTCCCGTTCTTGTTGGACCTCGGCCTGTTCCACGACGAGCTGAGCGACGAGCAGCGTCGGGAAATGGGCCGGGAGGTCACCGCGGTCGCCGCGCCCGGCGCCACGCTGTTGATGGTCGCCTGGGCGCCGGGGCGCCGGGGGCCGCTGCCGCGTGGCGCGAGTCGCGCCGACATCGAGGCGGCCTACCCCGCTTGGGACGTCATCGATGAGGAAAGCGTCGACGTGTCCGGGGCGCCTTTCTACAGACACATGCGGAAAGCCGACCCGCGCCTATTCCGCCTCCGTCGGCACTGAGGCTCACCCGCTCAGGCCACCCGCCCGTCCGCCGGCTCGATCGGTAGTCCGCTCTCCACCCATGCCTCGAGCCCGCCGGCCATGTTGTACGCGTCGTAGCCCGCGGTGCGGAAGGCGTCGGCGGCCATGGCCGAGCGGCTTCCCGAGCGGCAATAGAACACGAGCGGCCGCGCCCGATCGAGAGAGTCGGCCTCGCCGGACAGGCGCTCGAGCTCTATGTGCGTATCCCCGGCGATGCGGCCCGCCTCGTGCTCGTAGGGCTCGCGCACGTCAACGAGCTGGGTCTCGCCTTCGCCGAGCAGCTCGGCGACGCGCTTCGGCGCCAAATCCTCGCTCATGCTTTGAAGGTAGCGGCACCCCGGCACGCGGACGGCCGCCCGCGAGCGACCAGCCGAGCGGGCCATAGTCGGCGATCTCGCCGGGAAACCGGCCGATCATGGGACTATCGTCACCAATCCAACGATGCCCAAGCGCGACCCCCGCATGATCCCGCTCGGCTACGGCAAGTTCGTCCGCGCCGACCGCGTCTTCGCGCTCGTGCCGCTCGAGGGCGCCGAGCGCCGGGACGGGCGCCGCACCTACGTGCACGTGGACGGGCTGTCCGAGCCGGTGGTGGCCTCCCGCTCCGAGCGCGCGATCCTGGCGGACGTCGAGGCGGCGCTGGCCGAGGCGGCGGGAATCCCGCGGCGACGCCGGACCGTCGCCGCCGGGCAGGAGAGCCTGCTCGGCTGACCGGAGCGCCCGCGAGGCACGGCGGCGACCGGACGGACGTGTCGACCAAAGCTCGCAACCGCCTCCGAGAGTCCGTCCGCGCGTTCCGGGCGACGGCGATCAACCGCAACCTCCGTCGCATGCAGCTCTCCTTCGGCGCGTCGTGGACGGCCGAGTGGGCGTTCACGGTTGCTCTCGGCGTCGTCGCGTTCGAACAGGGCGGCACGGCGGCCGTGGGGCTCGTGGCGTTCGTGCGGACGGTGCCGGCCGCGGTGCTCTCCCCGCTGGGCAGCGCCCTCGCCGACCGTGTGCGGCGAGACCGCGTCCTGTTCTGGTCGTGCCTGATCCGCGCCGCCGCCACCGCGGCGGCCGCGGTCTTGCTCGCCACCGGCTCGTCGATCACCGCGGTGTACGCCCTTGCGGTCGTCGCGACCGCCGCCTTCACCGTCTTTCGCCCCGTCCACTCGGCGCTGTTGCCCGTACTGTGCCGGACGCCGCTCGAGCTGACGAGCGCGAACGTGGTGCGCGGCCTGATCGACTCGCTCAGCACCCTGCTCGGCCCGCTCGCGGCCGCGGCGCTGCTCGGCTTCGGCAGTCCCGCCGCAGTGGTCGCATTCGCCGCAGTGCTTTCGGCGTGGTCGGGACTGCTGATCCTGGGGTTGTCCTACGAGTCCCCGCCGCGCGCCGCCCCTCAGCCGCTCACACGGATCCTGGACGAGACGGCAGAGGGATATCGTGCACTCTGGCGATACCGCGACGCGAGAGCCGCGGTCGGCATAGGCCTTGCGCAGGTCTTCACACGCGGCTGTCTCACGGTGTTTCTCGTCGTCCTCGCGCTGGACTTGCTCGAGATGGGAGAGTCAGGCGTCGGCGTGCTCACCGCGGCCGTCGGCGCCGGCGCGGTGCTGGGCTCACTGGGCGTCTCGGCGTTCGCAAGCGGTCGACGGCTCGCGGCGATCGAGGGCGTCGGGGTGGCGCTGTGGGGCCTGCCGCTGATCTTGAGCGGAGCACTCCCGCACGAGCCCGCCGTGCTGGCGTTGATGTGCGTGGTGGGGATCGGCAATGCGCTGGTCGACGTGGGCCTCTTCACCCTCGTGCCGCGGCTCGTTCCGGAGGAGATGCTCGCCCGAGTGTTCGGCGCGTTCGAGAGCCTGGTCGCTCTGTTCGTGGCGCTCGGCGCGCTCGTCACGCCGCTCGTCATCGAGCTGCTCGGACTGCGCGGCGCCTTGGCCGCCCTCGGACTGGTCGCCCCGGCGGCCGTGGTCGTCGCCTGGCGGCGCCTGCGCGAGGTCGACTCGTCGATGGCCCACCGAGACGAGGAGATCGAGGTGCTCAGGGCGGTCGCGATGCTGCGACCACTCCCGATGCCCGCGATCGAGAACCTGGCGATTCACGTCGACCACGAGGAGCTGCTCCCCGGCCAGCACGTGTTCGATCAGGGAGAGCATGGCGAGCGCTTCTACGTGATCAAGCACGGCCAAGCGGAGGTGATCGGCGACGGTCGCCTGGTTCGGACCATTGGACCGGGCCACTGCTTCGGCGAGATCGCGCTCCTGCGCGACACCGTTCGTACCGCGACCGTTCGGGCGCGCACGCCGCTTCTCCTCTACACCCTCGAGCGACGCCACTTCATAGCCAACGTAGGGGGCTACCTGTCGAGCAAGCGCGAGGCGGAGGTGCTCATCGACGAACGACTCGAGTCGTTCTCGCCGTTCGGCGGCCGCGGAGACCCGCGGCGTTGAGCCTGCACCGCCATGCCGGGCGGGCGGCGGCTACCCTCGCAACACGTTGCTCAACGGTCTGATCGCACGGGCGGTGGCTGCCTCCCTTGTCGCGTTGGCCTGCGCGCTCGGCGCCGCGGGGTCGGCCGACTCGGCGGTGCCGCCGATCGGGGACGGCGCCTGGTCCTGGTTCGGCGATCCGCGCGCGGTCACCCACACGGGTGCGCACACGCGGACGTACACGGGATGGGTCGACCGCGATGGGGACATCATGGTGAGCTCGTTCGACCACGCCACGCGCGAGCGCGTGACGGCGGCCCTGGCCGCGCGGCTCAACCGGGACGACCATGCCAACCCGTCGATCCAGGTGCGGCCCGATGGCCGGCTCGTCGTGTTCTACTCGCGGCACGTCGGCCCGGCGATGCACTACCGGGTCTCCTCGCGGCCGGAGGACGTGACCTCGTGGGAGGCGCCACAGACCGTCCCGGTGAACACGCCGGGTATCCGCGGCTACACGTATCCGAACCCCGTTCGGCTCGAGGGCGAGGGCCAGACCTATCTGTTCTGGCGCGGCGGCAACTACAACCCGACCTTCTCGGTCCAGGCCGACGGCTCGAGCACGTGGTCCCCGGCGCGCAACCTGATACTGATGCCCGGGGAGCGCCCCTACGTGAAGTACGCCTCGAGCGGTGGGGACACCATCCACGTGGCCTACACGAACGCGCACCCGGGCGAGTTCGGCGACGTCAACGTGTATTACGCGCGCGTCCGCGCGGGCAGGGTGGAGCGCGCGGGCGGCCAGCAAGTCGGGACGCTGTCGGCGCCGATCGCGCCGGCGGACGGCGATCTCGTCTATGACGGCGTGGAGCCGGCCTGGGTTCACGACGTGGCGGCGGACGCCGCTGGCCGCCCGGTGGTGCTGCTGGCGAGCTTCCCGTCGGCGAGTGACCATCGCTACCGCTACGCGCGCTGGACGGGCGCGGCCTGGGAGGTCCGCGAGATCACCGCCGCGGGCGGTTCGTTCCGCGAGGACGGCGGCTCGCCGTACTACTCGGGCGGACTGACGCTCGACCACGAGGATCCCTCGCGGGTCTATCTGTCGCGGCAGGTCGGCCCGGGCTCGTGGCGGGTGGAGGCCTGGACGACGCCGGACGGCGGCGCCAGCTGGACCTCGCAGGCGATCAGCCCGCCCGGACGCGGGGAGGAACGTGCGCCCGGTGTCGCCGCGCGGGATGGCGGCGTTCGGCGGCGACCTCAGCGCCATCTGGATGCGCGGGCCCTACCCCAACTACGTGGACTACGAGACCTCCATCGCCGCGCTCACGAGCGACGACGCAAACCTTCCACCGGTCGCGGACGCCGAGCCCGCCGTGCGCAGCGGCCCCGCGCCGCTCGAGGTGCGCTTCGACGGCGCGCTGTCCTACGATCCGGACGCGGGCGGCGGGGTCGCGACCTGGCAGTGGGACTTCGGCGACGGCACCGGCGCCACGGGCCGGGAGGTCACGCACACCTACACCGGGAGCGGACGCTTCTTCCCGACGCTGACGGTCACGGACAATGCGGGCGCCGAGAGCAAGTTCGTGGAGGAGATCACGGTCGGGTTGCCCGCCGCTCCGTTCGTGCACACCGGCGGCGCCGGCGGCGCCACGGTGCACGGCGCGGTCGACCCCGAGAACCAGCCCACGCAATGGCTGGTCGAGTACGGGCCGACGGCGGAGTACGGCGCGACGACCTCGGCCGAGTCGCTGCCCGGGGACGACGCGCTCCACCAGGTCTCCGCCGGGCTCCCCGGCCTCGTGCCCGGCCGCCTGTACCACTACCGCCTGGTCGGGTCGAATGCATCCGGGAGCGCCGAGGGGTCCGACCGGGTGATGATCGCCGGCAGCACGCCCGGGTCGGACGCCTACCGCGACGCGGTGCTCGGCACCCCCGGCCTGGCCTCCTACTGGCGCCTCGGCGAGCTATCGGGGAGCTCGGCCACGGACGAGGTCACGGGCGGCTCCGGAGCGCTCGAGGGCCGCGTCCTGCTCGGCGCGCTCGGCGTGCTCGGCCCGCTCGCCAACACCGCCATGAGCTTCGACGGCGCGAGCGGCGGACTCTCCGCCCCCGGGCCCGAGCTGGCGGGGAGCGGCACGATCGAGGGCTGGTTCCGCTGGCGTGCCGGCACGGCAACGGTCCGCGACCACACCGGACCGTCGGGCGGCTGGCTGCTCGCGTTCAACAGCGCCGGCACGCTCCGCTACCGGGTCGGGGGCAGCGGCTTCGACACGGGCAGGCCGATCGAGTCAGTACGCGACGGCGAGTGGCACCACCTCGTGGCCACCAAGAGCGGGGGTGCCGCGAGGCTGTACCTCGACGGGACGGAGATCCACTCGGGCGGCGGCGCCGAGTCCACGCCCGCCGCGACCCCGTGGCACGTCATGCGCAACGGCACTAATCAGAACTTCTCGGAAGGGGAGGCCGACGAGGTCGCCCTCTACACGCGCGCGCTGTCGGCCGCCGAGGTGAAGGTCCATTACGACCTGGCGCGGGGACTGGCGGCCGTGCCGCCGCCGCCCGAGAGCGGATCGCGCGTGGTCGACCCGCCGGCCGCGGGCTCCGGTCGCGGGGGCGGCGTCCTGGGCCCCCAGTCCGGCCGCGTCTCGGTGGGATCGGCCTCCGTGCGCCGCGGTCGGCTGGTGGTGCACGGCGCCGCGCGCAAGGCCAACCGCCTGCTCGCTCGCAGGCGCGGAGCGGCATGGCGGGTGAGCGATGCCGCCGCGGGTCTCCGAGCCGGTCGCGGCTGCCGGCGCATCACCGCGCGCTCGGTCGGCTGCCGGGCCGCCCTGGTCAGGCGGATCGCCCTCTACGGCGGCTCCGGCAACGACCGGCTCACCGTGCTCGGCCGGATCCCCACGCTCCTTGCAGGCGGACCCGGAAACGACCGGTTGACCGGCGGCCGGTCGGCCGTCTTCCGGGGCGGACCCGGCGCCGACCGGCTCGTCCGGCGGCGCTAGAGCTCCTTGACCTCGGCCAGCACGCTGGCCACCGACTCCTTGGCGTCCCCGAACAGCAGCGCGGTGTTCTCGTTGTAGAAGAGCGGGTTGTCGATCCCGGCGAAGCCGGGATTCATCGAGCGCTTTAGGACGATCACCTGACCGGCCTTGTCGACGTCGAGGATCGGCATGCCGTAGATGGGGGAACCCTCCTCCTCGCGGGCGGCCGGGTTGGTGACGTCGTTCGCGCCGATCACGAGCGCTACGTCGGTGTGGGGGAGCTCCGGGTTGATCTCGTCCATCTCCTTGAGGTGGTCGTAGGGCACATCGGCCTCGGCGAGCAGCACGTTCATGTGCCCCGGCATGCGTCCGGCGACGGGGTGGATGGCGTAGTCCACGCGAACGCCGCGCTTCTCCAGCTCGTCGGCGAGCTCCCGGACGGTGTGCTGGGCCTGCGCCACGGCCATGCCGTAGCCGGGCGCCACGACCACCTTCCCCGCATACGCCAGCTGGATCGCGACGTCGGCCGGATCGGTCGAGCGCACGGGTCCTCGGTCGGCGTCGCCGCCCGCCCCCGCCGCCACGGCGACGCCGCCGAAGCCGCCGGCCACGATGTTCGGGATCGAGCGGTTCATGGCCTCGGCCATCAGGTGCGTGAGGATGGAGCCCGAGGCGCCCACGAGCATTCCGGCCACGATCAGCGCGACGTTGTCGAGCGCGACGCCGGCCGAGGCGGCGGACAGACCGGTGAAGGCGTTCAGGAGCGAGATCACGACCGGCATGTCGGCGCCGCCGATCGGCAGCACCAGCATGTTGCCGAGGATCGCCGCCGCCACCAGGATCGCGATGAAGAGCCCCTCCGACTCGACCCCGGTCGCGATCGCAACCGCGCAGCCGACCGCCACCGCCAACAGCCCGATGTTGATGAACTGCTGGCCGGGGAGCTGGATAGGCCGTCCCGGGATCAGCCCCTGGAGCTTGCCGAACGCGATGTTCGAGCCCCAGAACGAGATCGAGCCGATGATCGCCGCGAACAGGAGTGGAATCAGCGTCTCGAGCTCCGGGTTGCCGCTCGCGGCGAGCGACTCTCGGTACTCCGACCATGAGATGAGGGCGACCGCGCCGCCGCCGACGCCGTTGAACAGCGCCACCATCTGCGGCATCGCGGTCATCTTCACGGTGCGCGCCGCGGGCACTCCCACGGCGGTGCCGACCGCGATCCCCAGTGCGATTAGGCCATAGTCGCCGACCTCCTCGATCAGCAGCGTGGCGATGACCGCGATCGCCATTCCCACTGCCGCCACGATGTTGCCTCGGCGCGCCGTGCGCGGGTGGTTGAGGAAGTGCAGGCCGAGGATGAAGCAGATGAAGGCGACGATGTAGAGCGACCGGATGAAGTCGGGGTCCTGAAGGAACGAGGCCAGCGGCACCATCAGGCGGCCTCCTCCAGGGGCGGCTGCTCCTGCTCCTCCTTCTCCTGCTTCGGCTCGGGTCGACGCCGGAACATGTGAAGCATCCGGTCGGTCACCAGGAAGCCGCCGACCACGTTGATCGTGCCGAACACGATCGCGATCACGAGCAGCAGCTCGGTGAGGAAGCCCTCGGCCGGGCCAATCAGCAGCAGGCCCCCGAGCAGGACGATGCCGTGGATCGCGTTGGTCGCCGACATGAGCGGCGTGTGCAGCGTGTTCGGGACCTTCGAGATGACCTCGAAGCCCACGAAGGCGGCGAGCACGAGGATGGTGAGCTCGGTGAGCAGGTCCACGCTAGTGGTCTCTCCGACAAGTTCGTGCTCGTTTGCCGAGCGAAAGTCGAGCATGGCGGTGGACGCGCGAAGCCGGAGTAGCAGCGCTACTTCGGCGAGCGTGGACGCCGTCAGGCGAAGACTTGCAGCCGGCAAACGGGTGCGAAATTGGAGGAGCGACCACTAGGCCGTCACCCCCGCGGCCGCGCGGGCTCCCTCGTGCACTATCTGGCCGTCGCGGGTGATGCAGGCGCCCGCGATCACCTCGTCGTCGAAGTCGAGCGCCAGCTCACCGTCCTTCACCATCAGTCCGAGCAGCGACTGGACGTTGCGGGCGTAGAGGCTCGAGGCGTGGTCGGCCATGCGAGACGCGAGCCCCAGCGGCCCGACGATCGTCACGTCCTCGCGGACCACCGTCTCACCCGGCTCGGTCAGCTCGCAGTTTCCGCCGCCTTCGGCGGCCAGGTCGACGATTACCGAGCCGGGGCTCATATTTCGCACCGCCTGCGCCGTGACGAGCAGCGGGGCGGGACGGCCCGGCACCGCCGCGGTGCAGATGACCGCGTCCATCTGACCGATCGCCTCGGCCAGCAGCTCGCGCTGACGCTGCTCCTCCTCGTCGGTGAGCGCACGCGCGTAGCCGCCCGCGGCCTCCGCGTCCTCGAGCCCCATGTCCAGCTCGAGAAAGCGAGCCCCGAGCGACTCGATCTGCTCCTTCACCGCGGAGCGGACGTCGAACGCCTGGACCGCGGCGCCGAGCCGGCGGGCCGTGGCGATCGCCTGCAGCCCTGCCACGCCGGCCCCGAGCACGAGCACCTTCGCCGGTCGCACCGTGCCGGCGGCGGTGGTCAGCATCGGGAAGAAACGCGGGAGCTCCTCCGCGGCGATCAGCGCGGCCAGATAACCGGTCACCGTCGCCTGGGAGGAGAGCGCGTCCATGGACTGCGCCCGCGTGATGCGGGGGATCGCCTCCATAGCGAAGCTCGTGACCTCGGCGTCGGCGAGCGCCCGGACGGTTTCGGCCCCGGTGAGGGGCTGGAGGAAGCCGACCAGCACGCCGCCCCGGCTCAGCCGGCCGATCTCCTCGGCGCTCGGCGGCGCCACCTTGGCCACGACGTCGCCGGAGAATCCGTCGCCGATGGCGGCGCCCGCCCGCTCGTAGACCGAATCGGGCTGGTGGGCCCCGGCGCCGGCGCCCGCCTCGACGACCACCTCGACTCCGCCCTTCACGAGGCGATCGACGACCTCGGGGACCAGCGCCACGCGGCGCTCGCCGGGAGCAGTTTCCTTTGGCACAGAGACATTCATGGCACCCCCCGGGCCAGGGCCCGGGGGTGCGGCATCCTACGCGAAGCCGCCGCCCGGGCGGATGGCTACACTCGAAGGCTGCTGCACCCTTTGATGGAAGAGAAGACCGTCGAGAAGCTAGACCGCGTCGTCGTCCGCTTTGCCGGCGACTCGGGCGATGGTATGCAGCTCACCGGCAGCCGCTTCACCGACGCGACGGCGGTCGTCGGCAACGATCTCGCCACGCTGCCCGACTTCCCCGCAGAGATCCGGGCGCCCGCCGGCACGCCGCACGGCGTCTCGGCCTTCCAGATCCATTTCGCCTCGCGCGACATCCTCACCCCGGGCGACAGCCCGAACGTGCTCGTTGCGATGAACCCCGCGGCGCTGATCACGCAGGTTGGCTCGCTCGACAAGGGCGGAACGGTGATCGTGAACGAGGACGGCTTCACCGATCCCAACCTCCGCAAGGCGGGCTACTCGGCGAACCCGCTCGAGGACGGCACGCTCGAGGACTACCAGGTCTTCCGCGTCCCGATGACGTCGATGACGGTGCGCGCGACCGAGAGCATCGAGGGCATCTCCTCTCGGGACGCGGCGCGCTGCAAGAACCTCTTCGCGCTCGGGCTGGTCAGCTGGATGTACGGCCGCCCGACCGAGCCGTCCGTTCATTGGGTCGAGAAGAAGTTCGCCGACAAGCCGCAGGTGCGCGACGCCAACCTGGCCGCCTTCCGCGCGGGCTACAACTTCGGGGAGACCGCCGAGCTTCTGGCCGTGCACTACGAGGTCGACGCCGCGCCCGCGGCGCCTGGCACCTACCGCAACGTCAACGGCGCTCAGGCGCTCGCCTACGGGCTGATCGCCGCCAGCCTCCAGTCGGGCCTCCAGCTGTTCTACGCGAGCTATCCGATCACGCCGGCGTCGGAGCTCCTGCACGCGCTGTCCCGCCACCGCAAGCTTGGAGTACAGACCGTTCAGGCGGAGGACGAGATCGCCGCCGCGAACATGTCCCTGGGAGCGTCCTTCGCGGGTCAGCTCGGCGTCACCGCCACGAGCGGCCCCGGAATGGACCTGAAAGCCGAGACGATCGGCCTGGCCGTGGCGCTGGAGCTCCCGCTCGTCGTGATCGACATCCAGCGCGCCGGCCCCTCGACGGGCATGCCCACCAAGACCGAGGCCGCCGATCTCCTGATGGCGCTCTACGGCCGTCACGGGGAGTCGCCGCTACCCGTGATCGCCCCCTGCACGCCGGCCGACTGCTTCGACGCCGCCATCGAGGCCGCCCGCATCGCCGTCACCCACCGCACGCCCGTGATCGTGCTGTCCGACACGTTCCTCGCGAACTCGTCCGAGCCCTGGCGGCTCCCGGACGTGGCGTCGCTGCCCGTGATCGACCCGAAATTCGCCAGCGATCCGTCCGGCTTCTTCCCCTACGCGCGCGATGAGAATCTGGCGCGGCCGTGGGCCGTGCCGGGCACGCCGGGCCTGCGACACCGGATCGGCGGCCTCGAGAAGGAGGACGTGACCGGCAACATCTCTTACGACCCGGCCAACCACGAGCACATGACCCGCCTGCGTGCGCAGCGCGTCGAGCGCGTAGGCGTCCCGGACATCGAGGTGGACGACCCGGACGGGGACGCGTCGCTGCTCGTGCTCGGCTGGGGTTCGACCTACGGCGCCATCCAGGGCGCCGCCCGGCGTGTGCGCCGAGAGAAGGGCCTGAAGGTCGCCACGGCCCACATCAGGCACCTCCAGCCGCTGCCCGGCAACACCGAGGAGGTGCTCCGCTCCTACGAGCGAGTGCTCCTCCCCGAGATGAACATGGGCCAGCTGGTGAAGGTCCTCCGGGCCGAGTTCCTCGTCGACATCGAGAGCTATACGAAGGTCGACGGGCTGCCGATCTTCACCCGGGACATGATGGAGCAGATCGTGGAGCGCATCGGATGAGCGGGAACGGCGGATCGAGCAACGGCGGCGACGTCCTCAAGCTCACCAAGGCGGACTTCTCCTCGGACCAGGAGACCCGCTGGTGTCCGGGCTGCGGCGACTACGCGGTCCTCGCCTCGGTGCAGTCCTTCATGCCGGAGCTGGGCATTCAGCCGGACAAGATCGTCTTCGTCACCGGCATCGGCTGCGCCGGCCGCTTCGTCTACTACATGGACACCTACGGGATGCACGGCATCCACGGCCGCGCCCCCGCGCTCGCCACCGGCGTGGCCAGCTCGCGGCCGGACCTGTCGGTGTGGGTAGTCACCGGCGACGGCGACGCGCTCTCGATCGGCGGCAACCACCTGATCCACGCCCTGCGCCGCAACGTGCCGCTCAAGATCCTGCTCTTCAACAACCAGATCTACGGCCTCACGAAGGGTCAGTACTCGCCCACGAGCGAGGAGGGCAAGGTCACCAAGTCAACGCCCTTCGGCTCGCAGGACCACCCCTTCAACCCGGTGTCGCTGGCTCTCGGCGCGGAGGCGACGTTTGTTGCCCGCACGGTCGATACCGACAAGAAGCACGTCTCCGACACGCTGCGCGCCGCGGCCGCCCACGAGGGCGCCGCCTTCATCGAGATCTACCAGAACTGCAACGTCTTCAACGACGGCGCGTTCGACGCCGTCCGCGCCAAGGGCCAGAAGGAGCTGAACCAGATCAGGCTCGAGCACGGCGAGCCGATCCGCTTCGGGCCGGATGGTGAGCGCGGCGTGACCCGGGGCGCGGGCGGCCGGCTGGAGCTGGTCGACGTCCCGGAGGTTGGGGAGGACGCACTGCTCGTCCACGACGCCGCGCGCGAGGAGCCGAGCCTGGCGTTCGAGCTGGCGCACCTGTCGGCGCACCCCACCGGGCCGACGCCGATCGGCGTCTTCCGGGACGTCTCGCGCCCGGTCTACGGCGAGGACCTCGCTCACGAGCTCGACGAAGCGCGGGCAAGGGTCGGCCCCGAGGAGCTCGAGAAGCTCCTGCACACGGGCGTGACCTGGACGGTGTCGTAGCCGTAGCTGCGCGCCGCTTCGGATCGCGCTGACAACCCTCCACGGAAGCCACTCACCGCGTTGTTTGGAGGATTGTGTGTCGGTGAGACAGACAACCCTCCACGCAACCGCCTAGGCAAGAAGCTTGGCGGGTTTCCCGGCGTCAGGCAGCGAGCTCGAGCACGACTTCAGAAACTCCGCCGCCCGTGTGGTTTTCCTCGAGATGGCGGGTCAACCTCGCCATCAGGCGGTGGGCGGCGATGTTGTCGCTCGACATCGTCGCGGTGAAGCGGCGGATGCCGCGGGCGCGCGCCCTCGCGGCCAACTGCTGCGAGAGGAGCGAGCCGACGCCGCGGCGCTGCCAGTCGTCGGCGACCACGATGGCCACCTCTGCGGCCTCGGGGTCGTCGTGGAGGCGGACGAAGCGAGCGGCCGCGATCAAGCGGCGCACGGGATCGCCGGGGTATTCGGCGACCAACGCCACATGATCGCGGCCGTCCACCTCGGTGAGGTATCGCAGCTCCGCCCGGCTGAAGCTGCGTTTGGGTGTGAGGAAGCGCCGCTGCACACTCTGGGGGGAGAGGTGCCGCAGCCCGTTCTCCAGCATGCGCTTATCGTCTGCACGGATCGGCCGGATCAGGATCGGGGCTCCGTCTGGAAGGCGCCTGAGCACACTGTCACTGTTGCGCGCCGCGGCCCGCCCTTGTGTGTCGTGCGTCACGCTCGAGGTCGAGCTCGGTGGCGACGCCGAGAGCATGAAGCGCATCGTTGGCGCCCTCGAGGTCCGGCGCATCGAGGACCGTCGCGGCGAGCGGCGCGGCGCTGCGGATCGCGATCTCGGGGTCGAAGAACCAGGTTTCCTCCGCCTGACGCGTCAGCTTCACCGTCCGGCGTCCGCTCCGGATCGTGAAGGTCCCCGTCTCCCCACGGTAGGCGCGCAGGGCCATGGCGCTGGCCTCGGTCGGGACCGCCGCCACCGCCTGCTCGAGAAGGCCCGCGATCTCGGGCTCGATGCGCGCCGGTGGCGGCGTGGCAAGGCCGCCCGCCTCGCGCACCACGTCGAGTCGCGCGGAGACCTCGGCCGGCGTGAGCTCGCCGTCGCAGCCGGCCCCGAAGACGCCCGCGAGCACTGGCGGGCCACCGGCCCGCTGGAGGCGCGCCGCCGCGGCCAGCATCACGGCGTCGCACAGCGGGCTTGCGAGTCCGGGCTCGGCGCCCTCCGCGACAACGTCGCCGCCCACGTCGATGAAGATCGCGAGATCGCAGCCGAGCTCCCGCATCGCGGTGAGCAGGCCGTCGGCCACGACCGCCGGCCCCCGGCCCACCGTGACGAGCACGGTCTCTTCGCCGAGCAGCTCCGCCAGGCGCGACTCGGCGAAGCGGACGCCGCTGCCGCGGACTCGCGTGGCCGGGCCCGCCGCGAGCACCGCCGGGGCGATCCGCCGGGCGCCCTCGATCTCCTCCTCCGCGCGCGGGCCGGGCTGCGGGTCGATCGGGCGCCGCTCCCAGCTCACCCCGCCGAGGACGGGACGGGCGCCGTGGCGAAGTCGGCACAGCTCGGCGGTGGCGAGCGCGCCGACCGCGTCGCCGCCCCCGCCGATCCCCAGCACGAGCGGGCGCTCGGACGCCGCCATCAGGGCGTGGGCGTCGATGCCACGCTCGAGCCAGGCGCGCCGGGCGGCGCGCTCGACGGCGGCGCAGGTGTCGAGCGCCGCGGAGAGCGCCTCGCCGAGGCCGAGCACACCGTGCCGTTCCATAAGCGCCGCCCGGCGACCGTCGATCGCCTCGACGGCCGCCAGCGCGATCGCCTCCGAGCCCGAGGCCGCGTACGGCGCGGTGCGCACCGCGCCCCCGGCGGCCCGCTCGACCTCCGGGCTCCCGAGCGGCTCGCCGACGAAGCTCCAAGCGGTGGCGTAGCCGCTGTGCGTGTGCACGATGGCTCCGGCATCCGGTCGGGCGGCGTAGACGGCGAGGTGCACGCGAGACTCGGTCGACGGCTTGCGAGAGCCCGCGACGACGGTGCCGTCCGCGCCGAGCGTCACGAGGTCGTCCTCGGTCATCTCGGGGTAGGGGAACGCGCTGGGCGTGATGTGGACGAGGTCGCCCTCGCGGACGCTCACGTTGCCCGTCGTCCCCGCGACGAGGCCGCGCCCGTGCATCTCCCGGGCGGCGGCGACGACCTCAGCCCGCAGCGACACGGGCGATCGACTCCTCGTAGGGCGGCTCGAGCACACCCGCCTCGGTGAAGACGGCCGTGATCAGCCCGGCCGGGGTGACGTCGAAGGCGGGGTTGAACGCCTCGGGACCGGCGCCGATCTCCGCGGGATCGCGCTCCTCTATGGGAATCTCGTCGCCGCTTCGCTTGCGGGGATCGATCGTCGAGACCGGCGCGGCCACGTAGAACGGCACGCCGTGGCGGGCGGCGAGCACCGCGATCGGGTAGGTGCCGACCTTGTTGGCCAGGTCGCCGTTGGCGGCGATCCGGTCGGCGCCCACCACCACCCGGTCCACCAGCCCGCGCGCCATCAACCCGCCGGCGGCCGAGTCGGCGATCACCCGGAAGGGGATGCCGGCGCGGCGGAGCTCCCAGGCCGTCAGGCGGGCGCCCTGGAGCACGGGCCGCGTCTCGTCCACCCACACCTGGTCCAGAAGGCCCCGCTCCCATGCCGCGTGGAGCACGCCGCCGGCCGTGCCGTAGCCGCCGGTGGCGAGCGCGCCGGCGTTGCAGTGCGTCAGCGCGCGGTCGCCGCGCTCGAAGCGCCCGGCGCCCAGCGCGGCGAGCGTGCGGTCTGCCTCCTCCTGCTCGCGATGGAGGCGGCGGGCCTCCGCGAGCGGATCGGCGGCCGTGAGGCAGCGCTCGACGGCCCACGCAAGGTTCACCGCCGTGGGCCTGGCGGTGCGCAGCGTTTCCGCGGCGGCTGGGCGGTCTGCGGCCAGTGCGATGCCGTAGCCCGCCGCGAGCCCGATCGCGGGCGCGCCGCGGACGGCCAGCGACCGGATGGCCTCGGCCACCTGCTCGGGGGTCTCGCAACTCAGCCAGACCTCCTCGGCGGGCAGCCTGCGCTGGTCCAGCACGAGCAGGACGCCGTCCTCGAACCGCAGCGGCACGGCCGGGGCCGCCCCCGGGCCGCGCCCGTGGCGCGAGGTCTCGGTCGTCATGCCTCGACGCTATCGCGCGGCGCGGGCACGTCGCGACGCAGGCGGGCGAGCCGCTCGTCGACGAGCTCGACCTGTCGCCCTGGCGGCAGGGCTCCTGGCTCGAAGGTTGCCTGTACCGCCAGGCCGTCGGCGAGCGCGATCAACGCCGCCGCCTCGTGGTCGCAGTCGAGGCCCGGGGCGAGGTCGCCTCGCCCCTGCGCCTCGAGGAGCGCCTCGGTGAGCGTTCGCCGCCAGGTGCGGTACGCGTCCCGCTGGGCACTCGCCAGCGCCGGCCGCGTCAGGGCGAGGCCGAGGAACGCGAACCACAGGCGCACCTCGGTGCGGCGCTCCCGATCGAGCGGCAGCGCCTCGAGCAGCATCGTCCGCGCCAGCTCCAGGGGGTCGGTCAGCCTGGCCTTGGCCGCCTGGATCCGACGTTCGAGGCGGTCGGCCGTGAGCTCGAACGCGAACCGGATCAGCTCCTCCTTGGCTCGGAAGTAGTGCACGAGCGCCCCGGTCGACCAGCCCGCCTCGGCGGCGACGCGGCGCACGGTGAGGGCCTCGAGGCCCTCCCGCGAGGCGAGACGCCACACCGCCGCGGCAAGCTCGCTCCGGCGCTCGTCGTGATCGACGATCTTGGGCATGGCTTTGATTTTATATCGAACACGTGATATAAAACAAGCATGGAACTGAAGTGGATACTCGCCATCGTCCTGGAGGCCGGCTTCTGGATCATGCTGGCGGCCTTCCTCGTCCTCCGGTACCGCTACGGCATGGAGGGCATCACGCGCCTGTTCGTGGTCGGCGTCGTGCTCGACACCGTCGGCATCCTCGCCCTGGGCGTCTGGGACTTCGCAAGCACCGGCGAGGTGAGCGCCTACACGCTGTTCATCGTCGCACTGCTCGCGTACGCGCTTACCTGGGGCAAGAAGGACATGCGCCGCCTCGACGCGTGGATGGCGCGCAAGGTGAGGCCCCGACGCAAGGCCGGCGGAAGCGGCCGGCCGTGCGCGGAGCGAACCTGAGCACGACGGCTGCGGTCGACGCGCGCGCCGGCTAGCGGCGGCGCGCGGCGCGGGCGGGCCGGCCGATCCCGGGACGTGGTCCCGGGATCTGTGGTTGAGTGGGACCCCGCATGACAACCCTGCGCATCGGTGATGAGCCGCTGACGCCGGCGGCGGTCGCCGCCACCGCGCGGGGGGAGCCCCTGTCGGTAGAGCTCACGTCGGCCGCGCGCGAGCGGATGCTCGCCGGCCGGGCGGTTGCCGACGCGGTCGCCGCGCGACGACCCGTCTACGGTCGCACGACAGGGGTGGGCGCGAACTACGACGTCGCCGTCGAGGGGGAGGGGCGCGAGCACGCGCTGCGGCTGCTGCGGAGTCACGCGGCCGGCGTGGGCGAGCCGCTGGCCGCGGAGGTGGTACGTGCGACGGTCCTCGTCCGCCTTAGTCAGATGGCCGCCGCCGGCGGGGGGCATCGCCCCGAGGTCGCCGACGCGCTGATCGCGCTGCTCCGGCGGGGCGAGTTGCCGGAGCTTCGCGACCTGGGAGGGATCGGCACCGCCGACCTCAGCGTTCTCGCCCAGCTTTGCCTGGCGCTGGCCGACGGCGACGATGGTTTCGCCCTGGCCGAAGGCGACGCGGCGGCCTTCCTCAGCTCGAACGCGGCGACCCTCGCCATGGCGGCGCTCGCATGGGCCGACCTTCGCGAGCTCCTGGACGCCGGCTTGGGCGTGGCCGCGGCTACGTTCCGTGCGCTCGAGGGCAACCACGAGGCGTTCGCCGAGCCGGTGGCCGCCGCCCGTCCGCTGCCCGGTCTGGTGGCCGTGGCGGGCACGATGCGAGCGCTCACGGAGGGCGCCGGTCCACCTGCACGGCTGCAGGACCCGTTTGCCTTCCGCTGCCTGCCGCCGGTGGCGGGCGCGCTGCACGACGCGCTCGCCACGCTCCGGGACGTGCTGACCGTCGAGATGGGCGCCGCGGCGGAGAACCCCCTCGTCGCCGGCGGCGAAGTCCTGCACCATGGGGGCTTTCACGCCGCTCCGGTCGCCCTCGCCCTCGATACCACCCGGCTCGCGCTCGTCCCCTTCGTCCAGCTCTCGGTGGCGCGTCTGGCTCATCTCCTGGAGCCGAGGCTCGCCGGCCTCACGCCCTTCCTCGCCGCTCCGGCGCCCGGCTCCTCGGGGCTGATGATCGCCGAGTACGTCGCGAACGATGCGCTCGCCCGGCTTCGCGCCGAGGCCGCGCCCGTCGTGCTGGGCACGGCCGTCGTCTCGCGCGGGCTCGAGGAGCACGCCTCCTTCGCATGGCAGGGAGCGCTCCAGGCGCGCCGCTCGGTCGAGCACGTGCGGACCGCCCTCGCACTCGAACACGTTGCGGCGGAGCGCGCGCTCGACATGAAGGCCGGCAAGCCGGCGCCCGAGGACCGCACGCTCGGCCGGGACGCGGCGCGTTCCGCCGCAGCGTTGGGGGCGATTGCCGCTCAGGTGCGACGCTCCGCCGCGGGCCGCGACGGTGCGCCGGGTCCCTGAATCACGCCCGCGCACGGCCGGCGGGAGCGGCCGGCCGTGCGCGGGGCGAACCTAGTTAGCTGCTGATCAGCCCGGTCTCCTGCAGGTACTCGGTCGCGACCTGCCTGGGCGTTTCCTTGTCCAGGTCGACGCGGGCGTTGAGCTCCTGCATCACCCTGTCCGTGAGACCCCTGTTGACCTGGCCGACGACCTCGCTGAACTTGCCGCCGGCCTCCTTTAGGACCTCGTCGCGCACGACCAGCGTCGAGTTGTAGGGCGGGAAGATGCCCATGTCGTCCTCCAACAGGACGAAGCCCTCGCGGCGGATCTGCGGGTCGGTCGTGAACACGATCGAGACGTCGGCCTGGCCCTTGGTGAGGACCTCGTGGCGCAGGGCGACATCCACCGGCACAAACCTCTGGAAGTCGATCCCGTAGACCTCCTGGAGGCCGAGTAGGCAGTCGAGCCGCTGCCGGCACTCGGGCGACCCGTACATCGTGAGGTCGCCCGCCTTGCCCTTCAGGTCGGAGATGTTCTGGAGACCCAGCTCGTCCGCAGTCTGCTTCGTGACCGCCACCTCGTTCGAGTTGGTGAACGGCGTCGGCGGAAGGGCCGTCAGGTTCTTCTCGGCAAAGCCCTGCTCGGCCTGCTGGTATGCCTGCTGTCCGGGTCATCCGGCAGCTCGTCCGCCTGGACGCCGAAGAACGACAGCAGCGCAGTACCCGTGTACTCCGGATAGGCGTCGATCTCACCGCCCTCGAGGGCCGCGAGCGCTGTGTTCTCGTCGCCGAGATTGAGCTGCGTCGAGGTGTCATAGCCGCCGGCGGCGAGCGCCTGAGCGTAGATCTCGCCGAGCACCTTCTGCTCGGTGAAGTTCTTGGAGCCGATCGTCAGCGTCACCGAGGACAGCGAGTCGTCCCTTTGGATGGCGGCGGGCTGACCGTCGCCCTGGCCGTTCGAGCCTCCTCCGTCATCGTCGTCGTCGTCGCCGCAGGCGGCCACGGCGAGCGAGGCCAGCACCAGCAGCAGCATCAATGGCCAGCGCAGATTCCTCATACGGTGGCTTCCCTCCTTCGCATCGGGAACGGAGACCAGCGCCTGTGGCGTGCCTCCAGCTTCAGGCCCTGCGGCGTCACGGCGCGCTGCACCAGACCGAACAGGGCCTCTGTCGCGACGGCCAGGAGCGCCACGACGATCGCCGCGGCGAGTCTCCCGTCGTCGCCATAGGTGTTGGGGTTGATGATTGGGTCGCCGAGCGTGACGACCCCCGCGAGCGGCGCGATTGCCGCGGTGGCCACGACGTTCACCGCCGACACCCGGATGCCGCCGAAGATGAGCGGCAGCGCGAGCGGCAGCTCGACCCGTCGCGAGATCTGGGCGCCCGTCATGCCCATCCCGCGGGCGGCGTCGACCGTATCGCCCTCGACCTGGCGCACCCCGGTATAGGTGTTGGTCAGGATCGGTGGGATCGCGAGCAGCACCAGCGCGAGCGTGAGATTCGTGAAGCCGACGCCGATGTAGGCGACGAAGAACGCGATCAGTGCCAGGCTCGGCACGGCGCGCCCCACGTTGGAGGCGTTGATGGCGAGGAAGCCGCCCTTGCCGATGTGCCCCAGCCACAGCCCGAGCGGGACCGCCACCGCGCAGGCAATCGCCATCGCGGCGCCCGACAGCTTCAAGTGCTCCCACATCAGCTCCCAGATCTCTGCCAGCCCGCCGACCTGGCTGCCGCCGGCGGGCGACTCGCGCTCGTTGAAGATGAAGTCGATCGCGTCGCCGAACTGGCCCAGGGCTCGCCATCGTCGTGCTCATCGCGCGGCCACCGCCCGGGTCCAGGGCGTGATCGCCCGCTGTACCAGCAGGATCAGGCCGTCGAGCACGGCCGCAAGCAGCACCGCGAGACCGCCCGCAACGACGACGTTCGACTTGAAGACGATGTCCGCGAAGATTTCCTGGCCGAGCCCACCGGCCGCGGCGAAGAAGGCGAGCGCGGCGAGTCCGACCGTGGTCGTCACCGCGATCCGGAGCCCGGCCATGATCTCGGGCAGCGCCAGCGGCACCTCGACCCGCCAGAGCAGCTGGCGGTCGGTCAGGCCCATGCCGCGCCCGGCGTCCTTGACGTCCTCGGGGACGTTCTGGAGCCCGGTGAGGACGTTGCGGAAGATGATCAACAGCACGTAGGCGACGAGCGCGATAATCGCCGTGTCGTCGCCGCGCCCGGTGATCGGCAGGAGGAGGAAGAAGGCGGCGATGCTGGGGATCGTGTAGAGGATCCCCGTGACCTGCGTGATGGGGTTGATCAGCCAGCGCCGCCGGTAGGCGAGTAGGGCGAGCGCGAACGAGATGCCGAAGCCGATCGAGACGGAAACGACCGTGAGGAAGACGTGCTGGAAGAAGGGGTCGACGTAGCGGTCGAAGTTGTCGACGATCCAGTCAGGGCAGAAGCCGTTGTTCGAGACGCAGTCCTCGCCGCGCTCCCGGATCTCGACGCCGCCCTGGGCGAGCTGCGGGATCACGCCGCGGCGTCGGCCCCGCTCGGGACCTCGTCGGGGTCGGTCCGGAGGGCGTGCGCGAGCATTTCGATCGAGAGCACGCCGACGACCTGGCCGCGGTGGTCGACTACGGGGCCGTACTGCGCCTCCTCCTGGAGCAGGTCGGACAGGGCGTCGCGCAGCACGTCGTCGAGCTCCAGCACCGGCTCGGGCTTCGACCGCAGCTCGGACCCCACGCGCTCGCCCTGAAGCGCCTTCTCCGACAGCCACCCGATCGGCCGGTCCCGATCGTCGACCAGGAGCGGGTAGGGCACCTCGCCGTCGGCGGCCTTGGCGCCGGCGGCGGCCACGGGCTCACCCACGCGCACCAGCGGGGCCCTCCAGAGGTCAACGTCGCGCACTCGCTGGAGCGCCAGCCGCTTCAGCGCGCGGTCCGCCCCGACGAAGTCCTCGACGAACTTGTTGCTCGGGATACATGAGGAGCTCGGCGGGCGGCGCGTACTGAGCGAGCTTGCCGCCCTGTTGCATCACGGCGATCCGATCACCGATCTTGATCGCCTCGTCGATGTCGTGGGTGACGAAGACGATCGTCTTGCGGATCTCGCGCTGGAGGCGCAGGAACTCGTTCTGGAGCCGCTCGCGATTGATCGGGTCGATGGCGCCGAACGGCTCGTCCATCAGCATCAGCGGCGGATCGGTGGCGAGCGCGCGCGCCACCCCCACCCGCTGGCGCTGACCGCCGGAGAGCTGGGCCGGAAAGCGGTCGCGCGTTTCGTGCGCGTCGAGGCTGACCAGCTCGAGAAGCTCGTCCACCCGGGCCCGGATCCGGTCCCTGGGCCAGCCGAGCAGCCGCGGCACCGTGGCGATGTTCCCGGCGACGCTCAGGTGGGGGAAGAGCCCGATCTGCTGGATCGCGTAGCCGATCTCGCGGCGCAGCTCGGCCGGGCGACGGTCCTTGACGCTTCGGCCGTCCAACAGGATGTCGCCGTCGGAGATGTCGGTCATTCGGTTCACCATCCGCATGGCGGTCGTCTTTCCGCAACCCGACGGGCCCACGAGCACGCAGATCTCCCCGGCGGGCACCTCGAGCGAGAGTCCATTGACGGCCGGCTGGGTCTGGCCCGGATAGCGCTTGGTGACGTTCCGGAACTCGAGCGTCGCGGCGGCGGGGCGCGACGACGGCCCCGTAGGCTGGGCGGAAGCGGGTGAGTTCACGAGGGAGGCTCCGCGGGGGAGTGCTTTAGAGAGACTATCCGGGGGCGGTTTCCGTCTCGTCAGGAATTCTCGAAGCCTTAATGTCGGCCTGGGCCAGCCGTTCAAGCTCTCGCCTCAGGTCCTCGCGCAAACGCCGAACCTCCTCCTCGTCCACCTCGGGATCCGCCTCGGCGGTCTCGACGAGGGCGGCGGCCAGGGTCTCGCTTGCGCCACGAAGGTCGGCCTCCGCCCGGGGCCGATCGTGGGCGCCGCGCAGCGACAGCGCCTTTTCCTTCGCGTCCTCGGCCAGCGGGGCGATGCGCTCGCGATCCGCCCGCGGGAGCACGCGCCAGCGCGAGTAGAGGGAGCGAGCTACGCGGATGGCGCGGCCGATCATGATCTTGGTGGAGGCCATCCCACCGCCATCGTGGCGGGCCAGGTGGACGGAAGCGGGGGCGTCCTACAGCACCGCAGCCGCCAGCCGGTCCACCTGCTCCGGGTTGGAGGAGGCGGGGAACATAATCAGCTCGTCGCAGCGCGCCTCCTCGAAGTCGCGCACCCTCTCCCTTACTGCGTCCACGCCCTTCGCCGTGAGGGCGACCACTTGGTCCGCATACTCCGTGGCGAACTCGTAGTAGTGGCCTATCGACCGGCGAGTCTGTTCCTCTGGGTCGTCGTCGAGGGAGAAGTAGGTGAGCGACAGCTTGCGCGGCTCGCCCTCGCGGCCCGCCGCGCGCCACGCGGCCTCCAGCTTCTCGACGGCGGGTGGGAAGTACTCCGGGGGACCGCCGCCCGCGATCCAGCCCTCGCCGTACTGGGCGGCGCGACGGAAGGCGGCATCGACCTGGCCGCCGATGATGAGCGTCGGGGGGTTGTCGGAGACGTCTGGGCCGATCGGTCCGGCGTAGCCGCGCTCCTCGCCCGCCCAGATCCGCTTCATGTCGTCGAGCATCTCCTCGAATCGCCTGCCGCGGTTCTCGAAGGGAGCGCCGCCGGCCTCGAAGTCGTCCGGCCGGCCGCCGGGAGCCACGCCGAACACGAACCGGCCACCCGACAGGTGCTGAAGCGTCGCCGCCTGCTTCGCGACGAGTGCGGCGTTCTGGCGCTTGGGCAGGATTGCGATCGCCGTGGCCAGCCCGATCCGCTCGGTCACCGCGGCGGCCGCGCCGAGGGCCACGAGCGACTCGTAGTTCGGGTAAACCGTCCGGTCGATCGTGCCGAGGCTCGAGAAGCCCGCCGCGTCCGCGCGTCTCGCCCACTCCGTGACCTGGTGGCCCTGGACTCCCGGGATCGTGGTCGGCAGCCCGATGGCGACCTTCATGTGGGTCTCCTCTCCGTTTTTCGCCCGGATCGAGCCGCGGCTAGGCTCGGGCCCGTGACACTAGAGGAGCTTCCGAGGCTGGGCCCGCGAGCTGATCGCGGCGCACGGGTGGGTCGGCTCGGTCTGCTCGACGAGCAGGACCTCCCGCGGGTGCTGCCGGTCACCTTCGCCCTGTGGGCGACGCCGTGTGGAGCGCGATCGACCAGAAGCCGAAGCGCGCGGCGGAGCCGGCGCGGGTGCGCTACCTGCGCCGGCGGCCCGAGGCGGCGCTCTCGTCGACCGCTACAGACGACGACTGGGGCCGGCTGGCCTGGGTGCAGCTCCGCGGCGGGTCGACATCCGTCTCAGACTGCCGAGTCCAGCGCGGCGCTCGAGGCTCGCGAGTCGAAGTACGAGTCCATACCGCGAGCGCACCCCGCCCGGCCCGCTGGTGCGGCTCGCGGTCGGAGCGGCGCGCTTTCTGGCGCGCCGCGAGGAGGAGGCCCCGGGGCAGCCGCCGGCACGCGTAGGCTTGCGGCGCATGCGCGCGATGGTGCTGGACACGGGCGGGTTCGGCCCTGCGCGAGGCCGAGCTGCCGGCGCCGGAGCCCGGCCGGGGGGAGCTGCTGCTCGAGGTTGCCGCCTGCGGCGTCTGCCGAACCGACCTGCACATAGTGGACGGCGAGCTCACCGAACCCAAGCTGCCGCTCGTGCCCGGCCACCAGATCGTCGCGCGGGTGTCTGCCGGTGGCGAGCGGTTCGCCGCCGGCGACCGCGTGGGGGTGCCCTGGCTCGGCTGGACCGACGGGGACTGCCGCTACTGCCGCACGGGCCGCGAGAACCTCTGCGACCGGGCTCGGTTCACCGGCTACCAGCGCGACGGCGGCTACGCGCAGCTGGCGGTGGCCGACGAGCGCTTCTGCTTCCCGATCCCGTCCGGCTACCCGGACCTCCAAGCCGCGCCGCTCCTCTGCGCGGGCCTGATCGGCTTCCGTACGCTGAAGCTCGCCGGTGATGGGGAACGGCTCGGCATCTACGGGTTCGGCGGCGCGGCGCACATCATCTGCCAGGTGGCCGTTCACCAAGGGTGGCGCGTGTTCGCGTTCACGCGCGCCGGCGACGAGGAGACGCAGCGCTTCGCGCGCGATCTCGGCGCCGAATGGGCCGGGGATGCACTCGGTCCGTCTCCCGAGGAGCTCGACGCGGCCCTCATCTTCGCGCCGGCCGGCGAGCTCGTGCCCGCCGCGCTGCGAGCCGTGGCGAAGGGCGGCACGGTCGTCTGCGGCGGGATCCACATGAGCGACATCCCGCAGATGCCCTACGAGCTGCTCTGGGGCGAGCGTACGCTGCGCTCGGTCGCGAACCTCACTCGCGCCGACGGGGAGGAGTTCCTCGCGCTGGCTCCGCTCGTGCCCGTCCGGACCGAGGTCGAGACCTTCCCCCTGGCGGAGGCGAACGAGGCGCTCGACCGCCTGCGCTCGGGGCGGATCCGCGGGTCCGCGGTGCTCGTGCCGTGAGGCCTCTCAGGCGGCGCGTCCCAGGCGACCGACCTTCGCCTTGCCCGCCGGCCGCCGGCGCGCCTCCACCCGCCGAAAGCGGTCGAGGGCGTCGGCGACCGCCCGCCAGGCCGATCGGTTGAGCGCCATGCCGATGTGCGATCCCCCGGCCTCCACGTGCTGTGCGCCCGGCGCCAGGCACGCCCGCCAGTCGACGATGCCGTCGGTGCGGGAGTAGATCGAGACGAAGCCGACTGCCCGCGGAAGCGGCGCCGCCAGGTCCTCCCAGAACGAGGCGCAGCAGTCGCCGTCGAGGCACGATCGCTTGAAGAGCCGCGGAGCGCCGATCGAGCCAAGCGTGCTCACCGCCTCGAGCTGGAGGCGAACGAGCGGATGGACCGCCAACGGGTCGAGCTGCGGCGAGCCGAGCGTGACGATTCCGCAGACGAGCTCGGGCCTGCGGCGCGCGAGCGCCTTTGCCAGGCTGCCACCGCGGCTCTGGCCGACGAGCGCGGCGCGACGCCCCTGCCGGGCGACCAGGCGCTCGAGTCTCGGCTCGAGGCGGGCAAGCGCCGCGCTCGAGCAGTCCACGTTCGCGATCATGCCCGCCCTGCGCGGCCGATAGCCGCAGCGTCCCAGCCAGTTGCTCATCACCGCGAGCGAGCCGTCGCCCGCCAGGAAGCCCGGGATCAGGAGCACCGGCTGGCCGCGACCGTCGGCCACGCCGTCGCCGCGGAAGATCGGATCGCGCAAGAGCGCCGCGGCCTCGAGGCCCACCCTCGCCTCGCGCCAGAGCGGCGGCCGGGCACTGGCTGGGATCGGCGCTCGTCCTCTCATCAGGGGCCTCTGCACCGTAATCAACGGTTGGGACGAATTAGTTCGTTCGCGTACAGTTCCGGCCCGTGCGCGCCGTGACGATCCAGGATGGGGCGCTGGTGGTCGAGGAGCGCCCCGATCCGGAGCCCGGCAGGAACGAGCTGCTCGTGCGGGTCCGCGGGGCGGGGGTCAACGGCGCCGACATGCTTCAGCGACGCGGTCTCTACCCGGCCCCGCCGGGGTCGCCGCAGGACATTCCCGGCCTCGAGCTCGCCGGCGAGGTGGCCGCGCTCGGACCCGGGGCGACGCGTTTCGCCGAGGGCGATCGGGTGATGGCTGTGGTCGGCGGAGGCGGTCAGGCCGAGCTGGCCCTGGTCCACGAGCGGGCCGCGATGCCGGTTCCGGCGGGGCTCGACTGGCCTCGGGCCGGCGGCGTGCCCGAGGTGTTCGCCACCGCCCACGACGCGATCTTCAGCCAGGCGGGGCTGCGCCCGGGCGAGCACCTGCTGGTGCACGGCGCCGCGGGCGGCGTGGGCACGGCCGCGGTACAGCTCGGCCGCGCCGCGGGGGCGCGCGTTACGGCGACTTGCCGCCGGGAGGAGCTGCGCCCCGAGGTCGAGCGCCTCGGTGCGCGGGTGATTCCACCCGAGGGATTCGCCGAGCACGGACCCTACGACGTGATCCTCGAGCTGGTGGGGGCGGGCAACCTCGCGGAGAATCTCCAGAGCCTCGCCACCGGCGGCCGGATCGCCGTGATCGGCGTGGGGGGCAGCGGGGCGAAGGCGGAGATCAACCTCGGGACGCTGATGCAGAAGCGCGCCCGCGTCCACGGTTCGACGCTGCGGGCACGGCCGCTCGAGGAGAAGGCGGTCGTCGCGCGCCGGCTCGAGAAGGAGGTGCTGCCGCTGTTCGAGGCCGGCGCGCTCACCGTGCCGCTGGCGGCCACCTTCCCGCTCGACGAAGTCGAGGCCGCCTACGAGCGGTTCGCGGCGGGCGGGAAGCTCGGCAAGATCGTGCTGCTGGCCTGACCGCCCGGCTAGCGAGAGGGCGCCGGCCTGTAGCTCGTCTGGGCGTGCGGCTCCTTCGCGAAGGCGAGCACCTTGTCGGGCTCGACGCGGAAGACGGCCGCGTCGTTCCCGCCTCCGTGCCTGAAGACGCCGTCGCCGACCTCGAACTCCCAGGCGCTGCCGTACTTCGCCAGGTAGGCGGCGGCGATCCGCTCGAGCGCGTCCCGGTCGGTCACGCGCACGGCCGTCCCCTCGACGACGACGTCGAGCCCGCGGTCCCAGGCGTTGTTGCCGGTGGTCAGGGCGACGCGGGCGTTGTGCTCGAGGTTGCGGGCCTTCTGCTCGGTGAGGCCCGTCGTGAAGTGCACGACGGCACCGTCGCCGACGCCGACGAGCGGCGTCACATGGGGGCGGCCGTCGCTGCGCACCGTCGTGATCCAGTAGAGCTCGGCTTCGGTGAGGACACGCGCGGCCTCGGACCAGGGAGTGGCATCCGCGGCGGGATCGCTGAAGCGCTCGTCGATGGTGGCTTTGGGTTCGGCGGTCATGTCATTGAGACTCCTTACCCGGGCCGCGCTCATCGGTCCCGGCAGGGCCGTCCGACCGAAGCCCCTCGAGCAGCGCCAGCAGCGGGCCCTCGACCTCGCGCCGGGCCGCCTCGTGGTCCGGGGCGTGGGCGATCATCATGGCGGCCTCGGTCATCGCGCCCAGCAGCAGATGGGCGAGCGGCCGAACCTCGCGCCGGTGGAAGACGCCGCGGTCCATGGCGTTCTGGAGTCCAAAGGAGACGAGCCCGAGGCCGTAACGGGCGTCGACCTCGCGCCACTCATCCCAGCCGAGGACGACGGGGGCGTCGACCAGCGAGATGCGGATCAGAGCCCGATCGGTGCAGGCGTCCAGGAAGGCGCGCACACCCCGCACGAGCAGCTCCCAGGGATCCTCGACGCCGGCGATCTCCTCGCCGATCGATGCCACGAGGTCTCGCTCGAGCTCCTCGTGCACGGCTCGGAATAGATCCTTCTTGTCCTCGAAGTGGTGGTAGAGGGCGCCGCGAGTGACGCCCGCACGCGCGACGATCTCCTCCGTCCCGACGGCGGCGTAGCCGCGCTCGGCGAACAGCTCGCGCGCCGTGCGCATCAGCTCGCTGCGGGTCCCGGCAGCCTGCTCCGCTCTCGACATACAGCCTGTATGCTACTTTACATACAACTTGTATGTGAGCGACGCAAGGAGCGCAGACATGGATAGCGAACGAGCAACCTGGAGGTCCGATGCGCTGGGACCGGCGCGAGCGGTGGAGCTGAGCAAGGGACGGATCCGCGCCCACGTGACCGGCGAGGGGCCGCCGATCGTGTTCGTGCACGGGGCTCTGGTCAACGCGAACCTGTGGCGCAAGGTCGTCCCCCGCCTCGACGGGTACACACGCGTCACGCTCGATCTGCCCCTCGGTTCACACCTCGAATCGATGCCGGCCGACGCCAACATGAGCGCGCCCGGTCTCGCACTCATGATCGCCGAGGCCATCGAGGCGCTCGGGCTCGATGAGGTCACGGTCGTCGGCAACGACACCGGCGGCGGACTCACGCAGCTAGTGGCCGTCCGCCGGCCCGAGCGGATCGCCCGCCTGGTGCTCACTTCGAGCGACGCGTTCGACAACTTCCCACCTCGCTTCTTCCGGATCGTGTTCGCGCCGGCGCGCATCCCGGGAATCATCCCGGTCGGCTTCGCGGGGCTGCGCCTACGCCCGCTGCGGCGCCTGCCCATCGCCTATGGCTGGCTGTCGAAGAAGCCGATCGACCACGACGCGGAGGACAGCTACGTGTTGCCGGTTCTCACACGGGGCGAGATCCGCCGCGACGTTCGCCGGGTGCTGGCGGGGCTCGACCCGAAGTACACACTCGACGCGGCGGCTCGCCTGACCTCATTCGACAAGCCCGTGCTGATCGCGTGGTCGACCGAGGACCGCTTCTTTCCCACCGAGCACGCCGAGCGGCTGGCGAAACTGCTGCCCGATGCTCGGCTCGAGTGGATCGAGGGCGCGCGCTCCTTCAGCCCGGAGGACCGCCCGGAGCGGCTCGCGGAGCTGATTGGGGCGTTCGTGCGGACGCCGGCACCTGCTTGACGCCATGCCTCCCTACCTAGGCGGCATCCGAAGGGCGCCGTCCAACCTCAGCACCTCGCCGTTCAGCATCCGGTTCTCGGCTATCTGGCAGGCGAGCTTCGCGTACTCATCGGGCCGGCCGAGACGCGAGGGGAACGGGATCTGCTCACCGAGCGCCCTACGAGCCTCCTCCGGCAGGCCGGCCAGCAGCGGCGTGTCGAACAGGCCCGGCGCGATCGTGCAGACCCTGATTCCCAGGCGGGCTAGGTCGCGCGCCGCCGGCAGCGTCAGCCCCACCACGCCGCCCTTCGACGCGGCGTAGGCGGTCTGGCCGATCTGGCCGTCGAAGGCGGCGATCGAGGCCGTCATCACCACCACGCCGCGCTCGCCCTCGGCGTCGGGCTCGTTCGCCGCCATCGAGGCGGCGGCGAGCCGCAGGACGTTGAAGGTGCCGATCAGGTTCACGCGGACGACGGTCTCGAACGGCGCCAGCGCCGCCGGGCCGTCCTTCTTCACGGTGCGCTCGGCCCAGCCGATCCCGGCGCAGGACACGGCGAGCCGCAGCTCTCCGGCCGCCTCGACCGCCGCCTGAACCTGAGCCTCGTCCGTCACGTCCGCCTGGATGAACTCTCCGCCGAGCTCGGCCCCAAGCGCCGCGCCGCGCTCGGCGTTCAGGTCGGCGATCGTCACCCGTGCCCCGCGAGCGGCGAGCGCGCGGGCGGTCGCCTCGCCGAGGCCCGACGCGCCCCCGGCCACGAGCGCGCCGATGCCGTCCTTCAGGTCCATGGAGGCGGGCAGACTAACGCGGCGACGCGAACGCCAGCCCGAAGAGGCGCGCGCCGTCCGTGAAGAAGTCGTCCAACCGGAGCCCGGCAGCCCGGAGCTCTCGCTCGACGGCCTCGCGCGTGAACTTCGCGCTGATCTCCGTGCGCATCTCCTCGCCGTCGGCGAAGGTCACTTCGAGGTCGGCGCCGTCGATCCGCACCTGTTGGGCGCCGTTCGCGCGCAACCGCATCTCGATCCAGGAGTCGGCCTCGCTGAAGAAGGCGACGTGCTCGAAGGAGTCGGGATCGAAGTCGGCCTCCAGGGCGACGTTGATGACGCGGAGCACGTTGCGGTTGAACTGGGCCGTTAGGCCCTCCCCGTCGTTGTACGCGGCCTCGAGCACCGCCCGGTCCTTCACGAGGTCGGTCCCGATGACGAGCCGGTCGTCGCACCCCATCGTCTCTCGAAGCCGCGCCAGGAAGCGGGCGCGCTCGCCCGGGTAGAGGTTGCCGATCGTCCCGCCGAGGAACGCGAACAGGCGGCGGTGGCCGTCGGGGATGCGCTCGAGGTCACGCCCGAAGTCGCCGACCACGCCATGAACCCGCAGGCCCGGATAGAGCTCCGTGAGCTCGAGCGCGCAGGAGCGCAGCACCGACTCGTCCACGTCGAACGGCACGTATCGCCTCAGGTTCCCCTGGCCCGCCATGGCGAAGAGCAGCGCGCGCGTCTTCGACGCGGTGCCGGAGCCCAGCTCCACGAGCTCCTCCGCCCCGCTTGCCTCGACGATCGCCGGCGCGTGGCGGTTGAGGATCTCGCGCTCGCAGCGGCTCGGGTAGTACTCAGGTAGGGAGGTGATCTGGTCGAACAGCACCGAGCCATGCTCGTCGTAGAAGTACTTCGGAGGCAGTTCCTTGAGCGAGCGGGTGAGGCCGTCCCGCACGTCGTTGGCCAGCTTGTCGTAGACGGTGCAGCGGTCGATCACCAGGTTCATCGGGACTCCTCGACGCAGCGAAAGCCCGCGAATATCTGGCGCCTGTGTGGATGGTCCCAGTTGCGGAACGTGGCGCGCGCCACGCGCGGCCGGGTAGCCCAGGACGCGCCGCGAAGCACCCTGTGGCCCGAGTCGAAGAAGACCTCCGAATACTCGCGGTAGGGGAACGCCCTGAAGCCCGGGTAGGCGCGGAACTCGCTGGCCGTCCACTCCCAGCAGTCGCCCAGGAAGGGTCCGGCGGGACCGGGACCGAAATCGAGCTGGTCGAGGTTCCCCGGCTCGGCTCCCGCGAGCCGCGCCGCCTTCTCCCATTCGGCCTCGCTCGGAAGGCGTGCGCCTCGCCAACGGGCGAACGCGTCGGCTTCGAACCAGGACACGTGCATCACGGGGAGCTCGGGCTCCAGCGCGACCACCCGATCGAAGCGGCGCACGCGACCATCGTCTGTCCAATAGAGGGGACGCTCCCAGCCCTCGCGCTCGCGGAACGCCCAGCCTTCACGCGTCCACAGCTCGCGGCGGCGGTAGCCGCCCTCGGCGACGAAATCGCCGAACGCGGCGGCCGTGACCGGAGCACGGTCGATCCGGAAGGCCGGCAGCTCCACCACATGCCGGGACCGCTCGTTGTCGTAGGCGAAGCCATGCCCGTCGTCGCCCATCTGAAACGGTCCGGCCGCCACCTCGAGCGTGCCGGTGACGGCGCTTCCGGACGGCCGGCGGCGCCGCGGCTCGTAGACGCCGGGCTCGGCGAGCTGCAGGGTCTGGAGCATCGTCTCGTTGTGCTGATGCTCGTGGTGGACGACCATGTCGCCGACGAATGCGGATACCCGGTCGAGCGACCCCAGCGCGCGCTCGCGCACCGCGTCCAGGTAGTCCAACGCGTCGGCGGGGCCCAGGTAGGGCAGGTCGCCACGGTCCGACCGCGGCGTCTCGTCGGCGTCGTAAACCGCGGCGAGGTCCGCCCGCAGCAGGTCGAGGCCCGCCTCGCGCGAGACCCAGAGGTCCTCGAAGGCCGCGATGTGACCCAGATCCCACACCAGCGGGCTCATCAGCGGGTCGTGCACCCTTTCGAGATCGGTCTCCGAGACGCCGTCGATCAGGCGCAGGGTGCGCTCGCGGGCCTCCGCGAGAAGCACTTCGACCCCTCCAAGGGGCGATGTTGTGAGATTGGTTTGCACGGGCGGGGCACCCTTAAGTGTGACGGATGCCCCGCGTCGTTACATGAGGCCCCAGACGAGCGGCTCGAGCTCGTCGGCGCGGATCGGGCGGCTGCTGGCACACGCGCCCGCCGACGTGCCGCCAGTTGTCCTGGCCGATGCAGCGGTAGTAGACGATCTTGCGCTTGGTCGTGCGCGTGGAGGTGCGGTAGCAGGAGTAGCCGCACTCGCGGCAGACGACCAGCCCCTGCAGCGGGCCGGGCTCGCGCGTGTTGCGCTTGGCGAAGTGCGCGTTGCGTCGAAGGCGCTCCTGCGCGAGCGCGAACTGCTCCTCGCTGACGAGCGCCGGGACCGGGATGAACATCCACCGATCGACCGGCTCGTCTACGCGCACCTGGCGGCGGCCGTGGCGCTCGCCGCGGGCGCGGGTGGTGCGCGTCGGCTTGCCGTGCCGGTCGGCGATCTTCGTCTTGCCGTAGGCGGCCTGCCCGCGGTAGGCCGGGTTGCGCAGCATCCCCCACACCGTCGAGCGGTCCCACACCGACTTGCCCTTGCGGGTCGCGATCCCCTGCGTCGGTCAGCCACCGGGCGAGGTCGGCGATCGAGCAGCCGTCCTCGACATAGCGGCGGAAGAGCTCGCGCACGATCTGCGCCTCGGCCTCGTCGACCTCCCAGTAGCCCTCGCTGTGCTCGGTCTTGCGGACGAACCGGTAGCCGTAGGGGGCGCCCGCCATCACCGCCTGCGAGCCGCGTGCGGGCGCGGTGCAGCTTTCCGCGCCGCGTGCGCTCCCGGATCTGCGCGCGCTCGTACTCGGCGATCATCCCCTGGAACTGGCGCAGCAGCTCGTCCTCCGGCGAGCCCGAGCGCTCCCCGCCGCGCGCGAACACGACCTCGACTCCGGCGCGAGCGAGCTCCTCGAGCAACAGCACCTGGTAGGCGTAGCGGCGCGCGAGCCGATCCGGCGCAGTGACAGAGCAGCACCTCGAACGCCCCCTCCGCGGCGCGGTCGCGCAAGCCGCTCGAGCGCCGGCCGGATCGAGCGTCGCGCCCGAGAACCCCTCGTCGCAGAAGACGAGCTCATCGGGGATGAGCAGGCCGCGCTCGTCGGCGAGCTCACGCAGCCCGGCGACCTGGCTCTGCGATCGTCTGCTGCTCGCGCTGACGCTCCGAGGACACCCGCGCGTAGATCGCCGCCACCCTGCCCGACGTCTGCGAGACCGACTCCGCTCATCGCTCCTCCGCTCGTTGCTCCGTCACGCGGCGCCGCTCGGGCACCGCGATCGCGTACGCCTGCGCCAGCCGCGCGCCGGCGAGCCGGTCGGACACGAACTCGATCTCAACGCGCCTCGCCACCGTGTCGCTCGTGGGCCTGATCGAGATACGACCGCACCGCCTCCGCCACGGTCGCGCTCAGCGTCTGCCCACGCGACCGCGCCTGACCACGCAGGCCGGCGATCAACGACGGCGCCAACCGGACGGTGAACACCGCGCGTGCGCTCGGGCACCACGACACCCTCCGGCCGCTCCAACGCCGCGTTCACGTACCGGCGCGCCTGCCGCTCCGAGAGCGCATGCTCGGCCTGCAGGCACGCGCTCCCTTACTCCCCGACTCGCTCCACCAGGAAAGAGATCCGCACCAGGGCGCGCCACTCGTTGAGGTCCTCGCCGCGGAGGCCCGTCGAGACCACGTCCACCGCCTTGATGTTGCGCAGCGACCTGCGCGCCTCGTCGAGCGCCGCCTGCACCGCGCCGTCGGAGCTCTCCGGCGAGCTCCCGACCACCTCGATGATCTTGGTGACCGCCACCCTCTTCTCCTTCCGTCGGGGAGTTGCGGGGAGCCTACCCGGGAGCGATCTCTCCATGGCTTGGAGGCGCCGCCGTATCGGTGTAGGTTCCACGCTTGATGGAGGCCTCGAGCGCTCGGGGGAGGAGCCGCTACCTCGATCTCACCCGGCTGTCGCCGGGCGAGTACCTCGGCATGGGCGCCGCCGTGGTGCTGTTCGTCTCGCTCTGGCTGCCGTGGTTCACGACCAGCGACCAGAATCCGAACTCGACGATCGCGGGCGCCCGCGACGGCGACTCGGCGAATGCCTGGCAGGTGTTCGGCAGCCTCGACGTGGTGCTCGTGCTCGCCTGCATCGCCCCCTTCATCCTCTCGTGGATCATCGCTCGCGGGCACAGCCTCACCTGGAA
This sequence comes from uncultured Thermoleophilaceae bacterium, assembly GCA_963812915.1. GTDB lineage: Bacteria > Actinomycetota > Thermoleophilia > Solirubrobacterales > Thermoleophilaceae > JACVRW01. The sequence continues at coordinate 159,862 of CAWEXB010000003.1, forward strand.
GCCGGGCGAGGTGACGATGGTCGTCGGGATCACAGCCCTGGTGCTGATCCTCTGCAACGGAATCATCCTCGGCCGGCCTGGTGACAGCGTGGACATCGGCCTCGGAGTTGGCTACTTCGTCGCCTTGATCGCCTCCGCCGGCCTGCTGGTTGCGGGCTATCTGCGCCAGGCGGTCTACACCGAGGCGCGCAAGCCGCCGGGCGTGATCTAGCTTCGGCCGCTCGGTCTTCGCCGGCCGCCCGGCGAGCCACGGGGGTACCGTGTCACTTGGGGGGTCGTATACGCCCCCTAAGTGACGCAATGGCCGCCGGCCGGCCCGGTTCCCGTGGAGCCAACACGGACCCATGGGCCGTAGTAGCGTCCGCGCCCGATGGAGGCACGAGTCGACGTCGGAGCGCCACCGGAAGGCGTCAGCCGCGCCGGGCCCGACCGCAACCTGGCGATGGAGCTGGTGCGCACGACCGAGTACGCGGCGCTCGCCAGCGCGAGGTGGATCGGGCGCGGCGACAAGGAGGGGGCCGACGGCGCGGCCGTCGACGCCATGCGGATGCTCCTCGACACGGTCTCGATGGACGGCGTCGTGGTCATCGGCGAGGGCGAGAAGGACGAGGCGCCGATGCTCTACAACGGCGAGCAGATCGGCGACGGCTCGCCGCCGCAGGTGGACATCGCCGTCGACCCGCTGGAGGGCACCGAGCTGTGCGCCAAGGGCATGCCGAACGCGATCGCCACGATCGCGCTGGGGGAGCGCGGGACGATGTTCGACCCGGGCCCGTGCGTGTACATGCTGAAGATGGCCACCTCGCGCGACATGGCCCACCTGCTCGACCTCGACCGCCCGCTCGGCGACACGCTCAGACTGATGGCGAAGGAAAAGGGCGTGCCGGTGGGGGACATGGTCGTGATCATGCTCGACCGCCCGCGCCACGAGGACGCCATGCGGGAGATCCGCGAGGTGGGGGCTCGCATCCGGCTGATCCCGCACGGAGACGTATCGGCGGCGCTCGTGGCGGTGACCCAGGGATCGCCCGTCGACCTCCTCTACGGCATCGGCGGCACGCCCGAGGGCGTGCTCGCTGCGGCCGCGATCCAGTGCACCGGCGGCCAGATCCTGGGCCGCCTGTGGCCGCGCAGCGACGAGGAGCGCGAGGCGGCCGTCGAGGCCGCCTACGACCTCGACGAGGTGCTGGACAAGGACCGCCTGGTCTCCGGCCGAAACGTTTTCTTCGCCGCGACGGGCGTGACCGACGGCGAGATGCTCGACGGCGTCCACTTCATCGGCCCGGAGGGGGCCACGACCGAGTCGATCTCGATGCGCTCGCGGTCCGGCACGGTGCGCACCATCACCGCTCGCCACGACCGCACCAAGCTGCGCGAGATCATCGGCGAGCGGCTGGTGTAGGCGCCGGGCCCGGCCGCAGGGCACCGACCACGGACGGCTCGAGCTCGAGGTTAGCCAGCGAGCGCAGGAAGGCGTGCGTGACCAGCACGTGGAGCCGGAGCTGGGTCTGCTCGTAGATGAAGCGCCCGATTCGGGAGAACCAGCCCCAGCCGGCGAGCAGCGGGTAGAAGCTCACGACCTCGGAGGAGACGGTGGCGGTCACCTCGCCGGTGCCGTCATCCTCAGCCGGGCGGCTCACCGATAGCCGCAGGTAGCCGCGGCTACGGCCCGCCGGCGCCACGAGCAGGCCGCTCTCGATCGGCCAGGTGACGGTGCCGCGGTCGGCCTGTACCTCGTACTCGGGCTCGCCGAAGCGGAGCAGCACGAAGGGGCGCGCGAAGAGCACCACCTCACGAGTCGCCGGCCCGTACGTCACCCGCAGCAGTCCGAGGAAGAAGCGCGTCAGGAACGCCCAGTAGGTGCGCGCGAGCCGCTCGAGGTTCTCCGCCGACCAGATTCGATCGAGCTCCCAGCGCGGCAGCGTCACCTCGGCGAGCTGGGTGCTCGCGACGCTGCCGTCGGGCGCGTAGCGGCAGTGCGGCACCGGCACGATCCGCACGCGGGCCCGCGCCCGGCGGTGGCGTTCGAGAAGGCGGCGGGGATCGCGCCGTCTCACAGGAGCTCGACCTCCACGCGCTCCCCCGCGGCGACCGTCCCTTCGCCCGCGGCCACGAAGGCGAGGGCGTCGGCGTGCAGCATCGAGGTCAGCATGTGCGAGCCCTGCTCGCCGGTGGTGGTGGCGTGCCAGCCGTCGCGGTCGGGGCGCAGCCGCACGCGCACGGCCTCCTCGCGGCGCGGGTTCCGCGGAACCGCCTCGTCCAACACCGCCTGCCCGCGCGCGGCCGAGGGGTCCGCGCCCTGGAGCGCGGCGAGCGCCGGACGCACGAAGAGCTGGAAGGTGACCATCGCCGAGACGGGATTGCCGGGCAGCCCGTAGACGAGCGCGCGCCGGCCGACGCCGAACCAGGCGGGCTTTCCGGGCCGGAGGCTCACGCCCCAGAAGCGCTCCTCGATCCCCAGCTCGCCCAGCGCCCCTTTTACGTGGTCGTGGGGACCTACCGACACACCGCCCGACACGATTACGACGTCGGCCGACTCGAGTGCGCGCGTGAGCGCGGCGCTGGTGCCGGTGGCGTCGTCGGGCACGCTCTCGCGAACGACCAGCCGGGCGCCGGCCCGTTCGATCTGGGCGGCGAGCGCGAAGCGGTTCGACGAGTAGATCGCCCCGGGCCGTAGGCTTTCGCCGGGCTCCGTCAGCTCGTCGCCCGTCACGAGCAGGGCGACGCGAGGTCGAACGGCGCAGCGGAGCCCCGGCCGGCCGACCGACGCCGCCACGCCCAGCTCGGCCGGGCCAAGGACCGTGCCGGCGCGCAGCACCACGTCGCCGGCGCCCACGTCCTCCCCCGCGTAGCGGACGTTCTCGCCCTGACCGATCGCCGGGACGCGCACGAGGCCGTCCTCCGCCGCTTCGCCGGGCCCGGCCGGCTCGGCCCGCTCGACCGGCACCACCGCGTCGGCCCCCTCGGGCACCGCCGCCCCGGTCGAGATGCGAACGGCCGTCCCGTCCCGCACGGCGACGGCGGCCGGATGCCCGGCGCGCGACTCCCCGACCACCTCGAGCTCCGCCCCCGGCCCCGCCGCGACCGCGTATCCGTCCATCGCCGAGCTGTCGAACGGCGGCACCGGGATGCCGCTCGTGACATCCTCGGCGAGCACGCGCCCCAGGGCGGCGTCGAGCGTGACGTGCTCCACGCCGAGCGGCCAAGCGGCCTCGAGTACGCGCATGCGGGCCTCCTCGATGGAGATCAGCACGGCCACCCGCTACCGGCGAAGCGCCTCGGTCAGGGCGTCGACTGTTGAGAGGCGGGCGAGGCGGCGCTCTGCACTCACTCGATCAGCCCGTGGCGTATTCCGATCGCCACGGCCTGGGTACGCGTCGACGCCTCGAGCTTGGCGAGGATCCGTTTCGTGTGCGTACGTACCGTCTCGGTGGAGAGTCCGAGCCTCTCGGCGACCGCGTCGGTCTGCATGCCGTCGGCGAGCATCTGGAGGATCTCGCGTTGGCGGGCGCTGAGAGTACGGTCGCCCTCGTCGAGGACGATCGTGGAGGACAGGCCGGGGTCGACGTAGAACTCGCCGGAGCGGGCGGCGTCGATAGCCCGGATCAGGTCCTCGGAGGGAGAGTCCTTGCGCACGTAACCCTTCACGCCCGCCTTCAGCGCCTCGCTCAGCAGGCGGGCCCCACCGTCCGAGGTGAAGACCACTATCGGCGCGTTGAGCTCGCGCTGGAGACGTCCCACGACATCCCCCACGTCCACACCGGCGCTCCAGGGATCCACGATCACGACGTCGGGGGGATCGCCGCCGAGCGCGTCTTCGGCCTCCTCGAGGGTGGCGGCGTCGGCCACCCGCGCATCGGAGAAGGCCTGCTCGAGCACTGCGCGAACTCCGGCCCGGATGACGGGATGGTCGTCGACGATCAGGCACATTGGGGCATCCTTCCCCCCGGCAGGCATCAGTCGGAGCATACCTCGAATTCGCCGTCCAGTCACCAGCCCGGAGGATGCGGGCACGCCCGCTGCGGGCACGCGGCCCGGCTCGGGCTACGGGCGCGGAACGCGGCGCAGGACCTCATGCGCCACCGCGCCCGCGACGCGCGCGCCGGTCTCGGCCGCCTTGGCGGCACCGCGGATGACGTCGCCCACCGGGCCGCGCTGATGACCGACGGGCCGCCCCGGCTCGTCCTTGGGCCGGCGCCGTCGAGCGGCGCTCGGCTGGCGCCGCGCGGCCGACCCAGGTCGCTTGGGCGCGGTCCGCGGCGCCTTCGCGGCCGCGCCCTCGCCGGCCGGGGCGCGCTTTTCGCTGCGGGTCCCGGGCCGCGACCGCGGCAGGTTCCCGAGCACGCCTTCGTCGTCCGTCATCCGACGGGAGTCTAGAGTGAAGGCGTCCGGGTATAGGCCTCGCAAGGAGCTTCGGTGGCTGCGCGTACGGGACGACGCCCCGGCCTGACGGCCAAATGCAACCCCCAACCCCGTTTCGGGGTAAGAATGGGATTGGTTGACTGGCTAGTCAGGGAGAATTCCGCTTTCTGCCGCTTGACTTCACTATCTGTAGCGTTACTGTTGACAAAGTCTGATTGACTGGGCCGAGTGCCCGCGCGCTCGGCCCTGCTCGCCCGTAAGGAAAGAATGTCCGTAGCCGAACTGCAAGAGCTGGAGGAGGTCAAGCTCCTCGTCGCCAAGGGCCAGGCCACCGGCGTCCTCACCTTTACCGAGGTAGCCACGGCGCTGGCCGAGGTCGAGCTCGACGAGGGCGACATCGAGGAGCTGCACGGCTTCTTCGAGAAGTCCGAGATCGAGCTGGTCGAGGACGACCCGACCCACTCCGCGCCCGAGATCGAGCGCGCGGTCGATCGCCGCAGTCGCCGAAAGAAGGCGACGATCGATCTCAAGCCGGACATGACGACCGACTCCCTTCAGCTCTTCCTGAAGGACATCGGGAAGGTTCGTCTCTTGACCGCCCAGGAGGAGGTCGACCTCGCAAAGCGAATCGAGCGCGGCGACCTCGACGCCAAGCAGAAGATGGTCGAGTCGAACCTCCGGCTCGTGGTCTCCATCGCCAAGAACTACCGCAACCAGGGCCTTCCCTTCCTCGATCTGATCCAGGAGGGCACGCTCGGTCTCGTCCGCGCGGCCGAGAAGTTCGACTACCGCAAGGGCTTCAAGTTCTCGACCTACGCGACCTGGTGGATCCGGCAGGCGATCGCCCGTGCGCTCGCCGACAAGGCGCGCACCATCCGCATCCCGGTCCACGTGGTGGAGAAGCTCAACAAGATCGGCCGCGCAGAGCGCAAGCTCGTCACCGAGCTGGGCCGCGAGCCCACCCCGGACGAGATCGCGGAACACACCGGGATCGAGCCCGAGGAGGTCGAGTCGATCAAGCGCTCCGCGCAGGCGCCGGTGTCGCTCGAGAAGCCGGTGGGCGACGAGGAGGAGTCCGAGTTCGGCCAGTTCATCGCCGACGAGCGGGCCGAGTCGCCCTACGAGCGCGCCGCGGAGATCCTCACCAAGGAGGCGCTGCGCGAGGCGCTCGAGAATCTCTCCTACCGCGAGCGGCGCGTGCTCGAGCTGCGCTACGGGCTCGGCGGGGAGCATCCCCGCACCCTCGACGAGGTGGGACGCACCTTCAACGTCACCCGCGAGCGGATCCGGCAGATCGAGAACCAGTCGCTCAAGAAGCTCCAGTCGCTCGCCGAGGCGCAGAAGCTCCGCGACGTGGCCTGAGCCGGGCCTGGCGGCGCTCAGCGCCCCCGGCGCACAACCCTGAGCCTCAGCCGCACCTTGCCGCTGTAGCTCACCTCGTCCGAGCGGACCACCATGCGCGCCGGCCGTGGCCTGAAACGCGCCTCGATCCCGAGCGGTCGGTGCAGGCCGCGGATCGCCCGCGCGAGCTCGCGTGGCGAGCGGGCCTCCGGGGCCCCGCCGCCGCCGCCGGAGATGTCGAACAGCGCGCCCGCGAGCTCGATGACGAGCTCGCCGTCGCCCGTGCTGTCCCCGCTGCCGGCAAAGACCAGGGTCCGCACTCCGGGCCGGAGGGAGGCCGGGACCCGGAGCGGCACCGACAGCCGCCGCCGGCCGCCGTTCCGGCGCTGCACGATGAGTCGCGCGCGGATGCGCTCACCGGGTCGGACCCTGCCCGGCGCATCGGCGCCCACGAGCACGTCCTCCACCACCCCCGGACGGGCGCGCAGGCGCACCTCCGCGCTCTCCACGTGCAGCGGGGAGAGATCGAAGGTGTCGACCTTGCCGCCGGCGTCGGCCAGGTGACCCAGCGCGGAGTCGAGGTCGAAGTACGGGTTGCAGAAGCCCATCGGCCGACGCAGCTCACGCACCCGAAACCGCGTGCACATCGACAGCGTGACGGGGCCGAATGAGCGCATCAGGCGCTCCACCGCCTGACCCGCGGCGAGCGGACCGACGATCGACAGGCCGGCGCCGTACCCCAGGCTGCGCTCGTCCGCGAGCCGCGACTCGAGCGTCACCACCCTGCCGTCGGCGTGGCGGCCCACAACTCGCAGCGGGATCGCGGGCGGCTCGGCGCCCAGCACGCCGCCGACGGCGGCGACGGTGTCGCTCGTCATCGAGCCCAGCACGTGTCCGGCGCTCGACGCGAGCTTGTACGTCATCGCGCCGACGTCCGCGAGACCGAGCGGGTTCGAGATCACGCCGAACACGTACGAGTCCTGGAGGAAGAGCAGCCGCCGGCCGAGACCGTCGAGCGGGTGGCCGAAGGCCCACACGTTCTCGCCGTCCCGGTATGCGACGGTGCCGACGCCGCCGATCGCGACGTCACCGGTCGAGAAGGCGGCGGCAACCGACGCCCCGGGCATCAGGTCGACGGGCGGGTAGCCCCCGGCGGGGGCGGCCGGAGCCGACAGCACGGTGCGGCCGGCGCGCCTCGCCGCGCGCGTGAGTAGAAGCCGTGTTCGCGAGGACAGACCGGAGACCATGAGCGGGCCGGCGAGCGGTCGCGCGGCGCGGGCGAGCCGAGAATCACGCCGCGCGCGCGTGGGGCGCGCGGGCCGGTCACCGAGGATCTCCTCGATGGGCGTGGCCAGGACCACATTGTTGCCGTAGTCGCCGATCCCTTCGGAGAGCGCGCCGGCGTTGCGACCGTCGCAGAGGATCGGCGAGCCCGAGAAGCCCTGGCCGATGCCGCTCTCGTCGACCGCCGGACCCGAGGCTCGAACGAGGATGCGCGGACCACTCAGGCCCGTCTCCTGGGCGATCACGTCGAGCACCTCGACGTCGAAGGATGAGATCTCGGTGCCGCGGATGACCGACAGCCCCGTGCAGTGCATGCCCGCGCGAACCTCCGCCAGCGGCATGATGGGATCGGCCGCTCGAGCGGCCGGGCCCGCCGAGGCGACCAGGGCGGCGGCCAGGAGGAGCGAACCGCGGAGCAAGGCGCGGAAGGGTAGCGTGCGGTCCCTTGACTCGAACGGCATTACGTCCGAAAGTCAATCCCGCACGACGACGGCCGACGAGCGCGACCGTTTCCTGAGGGAGGAAGCGGCCCCGCGAGCACGGCTCGCGAGGCGGCGTCAGGTCCCGGCGGCGGCTCGTCCAGGCCGCCGCCGGCCAAAACTTCAGTTCCTGAAGTCTTGCGTTAGACTCGTTCGTATGGCGGATCCCAGCTGTCCCGTCTGCGCAACTGCCGACATCATCTGCGGCAAGTGGACGATCCTCGTGATCCGCGACCTCGCCGAGGGCCGCAGCCGTTTCTGCGAGCTCGAGCGCTCCCTCGCCGGCATCAGCCCGCGCACCCTTTCGCTGCGGTTGCGGGCGCTCGAGGAGCAGGGGATCGTCGAGCGCCACACCTATCCCGAGGTGCCTCCGCGCGTCGAGTACTCGCTCACGGTGAAGGGCGAGGCGCTCGTGCCGCTGATCGAAGACATGCGACGCTACGGGCGCGAGTGGCTCGGCGTCGAGGACGACGAGTGCGCCGTCGCGCCGCAGCCTGAGCGGCGCACGCCGGTCGCGGCCTAGCCCCTCCCCGGGAAGGAGCGGACGCGCCAAGCGCGAATCCGCGCTTCATGCGCAACCGTGCCCTGCACGAGGCGCTGCGGGACTTCGCGCTCGAGACCGCGGCACTGCTCACCGAAGACGTGAAGGCGGGCGCCGAGATCGAGTTCGACGTGGTCGACGAGGGGGGCAAGCGAGGCGGCTCGCGGGGTCCAGCCCTCTACCACTACAAGCCACGCACGGAGTCCTTCATGGCCGACCGCTGGCCGCGCCTGCGCGAGCTGCCGGCCTGCGCGCGTGCCTCCCAGGAGCTGGGCGCGGGAGCGGCGGCGTGGCTGCGCGTCAACGGGCTGCGTGGCGAGCAGGCGGAGCCCGCGCTGCAGGCGATGCTCGATCGGCTCTACGAGGACTCCACCAGCTTCGGCTTCCCCGAGGAGCGCTTCGAGCGCGTCTACCGCGAGGTCGAGCTGACCCTGTACGCGGCTTCGGTGCGCGGGCGCGTGGTGGCGCCCCTCGCAGGGGCTTGGATCGATGCCGAGCGGGTGGACCTCGGGGACGGCCTCTCACTCGTGCGCGGCGATCGCGCCGACGCCCCGCCGGAGGCCGTCTGGCCGGAGGGGGGCGACGGGGCGCCGGCCGTCCTGTGCGTGCTCGAGCGCGACGTCGACTCCGGGACTCAGCTTCCCGCCGCGGAGGCGGAGGAGCGCTTCCGGGGCCTGATCACCGCCCTGCGGCTCTGGGGTCCGGGGGCGGTGAGCCTCGGCGGCCCGGGGTGGCGCCGCGCCGACGAGGGTCGCTGGTCTCCGGTGCCGATCGGCGGGTCGAGCATCGGGCGCGGGGACGGTTGGCTGCTCGCGGCGGGCGAGGAGGACGTGCTGCGCGAGTTCGTCGCCACGCTCGACGCATCCGCCCCGGCGGGCGTGATCGGGTGGGCCCTGTGCCGGTTCGAGATGGGCTGCGAGCGCTCGCGCGACGCCGAGGCGCTCTCCGACTACCTGCTCGCGCTGCGCGCGCTGCTCGACGCAACGAGCGATGCGGGCGAGGCGAGCCTGGCGCTTCGCGTGGCGGCGCTCTGCGCCGAGGAGGGGCAGCGACGCGCCGTGCAGCGCCGCATCGAAGCCGCGCTGGGGCTCGAGCGCTTCGTCATGGGCGGCATGGGACGGGTGCCCACCGAGTCGCCCGGGGACCTGGTGGCGGAGGTCGAGGCCCACGTGCGGGCGCTGCTGCGCGACGTCCTCTGCGGCTACCTCGACCCCGATCTGAAGAGCGTTGCCGACGACATCCTGCTGGAGGCGTCGGCGGATCCCCCCGGGGAGATCAGCGCGCGCGACCTGCGCAGGGCGCGGGGGCGGGAAGCCGAGGTCCAGCTCGAGGACGACTGGGCCGCGCCCGGGCGTGCGGTCGCGGGTGAGGAGGCCCAGCCCCCGCAGGATGTCGAGCTCGAATACGAGGCCGGGGCGGACACGGACACGTCGGAGATCGAGCCGGTCGGCGTCGAACCCGCGGCCGAGCCGCCCCCGCCCGAGCCGCCCCCGCCCGAGCCGCCCCCGCCCGAGCCGCCCCCGGCCGAGCCGCCCCCGGTCCAGCAGCAGCTCGACGGGGTCACTGAGTCCGCCGACTGGGGCTGGGGCGACGCCGAGGATTACTCCGCGCCCGTGTAGCCGGTCTCGACCCGAACAGGTACTCGTCCATCTGCCTGAGGCCGTCCAGGTCGTGGACGTCGTCGTGTAGATGAGGCACCTCGATCATCGGCTTTCGGCCGAGGCGCCGGCGCAGCTCCGCCAGGTTCTTGCTGTCGCGCTGCGCGAGCCGGCGCTCCTCCTCATAGGTGCGCCCGACCTTGCGAGCGAGCGGCTCGCCGAGCAGCTTCGCCAGCTCCGCCGGGTCGCTCGGGCCGCCGGCCCGGTGCACGCGGTTGGCGACCACGCCCGCGAACGGAAGGCCCGCGTCCATCAACCGATGGTGGAAGTACGCCGCCTCCTCCAATGCGTCACGGCGGGGTGAGGTCACGAGCACGAAGGCGGTGCGACTGTCGGCGAGCAGGGAGTTCACGAGCACCGCTCGCTCGCGGATGCCCTCGGTCATGTCGCCGAACGAGCGGAAGAACTCGCCGAGGTCCTGGAGAAGGTCGATGCCGGTGGCGCGCTTCATCACCGCGAACACCACGCCGGTGCCGCGGCCGAGCACCTTGAGCCCGAGGCGGCCGGGAGCCGTGAAGAGCTGAAGCGTGCGCGAGTCGATGAACTCGGAGAGACGCCGCGGCGCGTCCAGGAAATCGAGCGCGTTCCGGGTGGGCGGGGTGTCCAGGACCAGCAGGTCGTAGCGGCCCTCCTGATGCAGCTCATGGAGCTTCTCCATCGCCATGTACTCCTGCGACCCCGCCACCGCGTTCGACAGCTCCTGATAGATGCGGTTCCCGAGCACCGCGTCGCGCGTTCGCTCGTCGGGCGCGTGCCACTCCACCAGCTCGTCCCACGTGCGCTTGGCGTCGAGCATCATCGCCCACAGCTCGCCGTCCACCTCCGCGTCGACCCGGCGTTCCTCGTTGCCGAGGTCGGGCAGGCCGAGCGAGTCGGCGAGCCGGCGTGCCGGGTCGATCGTGAGCACGGCGACCTTCTTGCCGCGAGCCGCCATGCCGAGCGCGATCGCCGCCGACGTGGTGGTCTTGCCGACGCCTCCCGAGCCGGCGCAGATGCATACCTCCTTGCGCTCGAGCCAGTCGCCGATCACAGCCTGCGCCCCAGCTCGTTCGCCAGGCGCTCCACGTGCGCGCGCCGCAGCTCCGGCTCGAACAGGTACGGGAGCGTGACGACCGGGGCCTCGACCTGGCGGCGCAGCCGGCGCAGCTGAGAACGCTGGCCGCGGGCTCGCTCCTGCTCGGCGAGCGCCGCGCGCAGCGCGGCGCTCGCCGCCGGAGAGCCGCGGCCGTCGAGGGATCGCAGCCGCCCCGCCTCCTCCCCGCTGAAGCGCTGCGGATAGACGCCGTTCACGACCACGTGCTCGACGACCATCGCCAGCTCGTCTCCGAGGCGACGCTCGAATTCGATCGTCTCGTTCACGGGCATCTCCTCCGGCAGCGCCACCACAAGCACGCCCGTCGAGGCGCGGTCGCGCAGGAACGCGTCGATGATCCGCGCCTGGCGGCTGATCGGCCCGACCCGCGCCACGCTCGCGTAGGTCGCGGGTGCGCGCAGCATCGCGAGGCCGTGGCCGGTGGGGGGCGCGTCGACGATCGTCAGGTCGAACACCGCCCCGGCGGTTCGGCGCTCGAGCTGCGCCAGATCCCAGACCTTTCCGATCGTGACCAGCTCGCTCAAACCCGGCGCCGCCGCGGTGAGGTACTGGAACAGGCGGCTCCCGCCCAGCACACCGGCCAGCACGCCGGACCCCAGCTGGTAGCGAAGCCACTCCTCCTTCGCCCGCTCCGGCTGCACCGAGACCGCGTGGAGACCCGGCGTCAGCTCGCGCTCACCATGTCCCACGTCGGCGACGCCGAACAGCGCAGCGAGCCGCTCCTGCTCGGCGACCTCGCAGACGACCGTGCGCTTCCCGCGGCTCGCGGCCAGCACGCCCAGTGCGGCGGCCACGGTGGTCTTGCCCACGCCGCCCTTGCCCGTGACGACCACGAGCCTTCTGTCCAGTAGTGATGCCACCCAGCCCCCAAGGGTGAAGGAATCCGCTCTAGTCGTGCGAATAGGCACTCCGTAATGGGGACTACACCGGAGGCACCCGTGACGCCCAAGGCAAAGGTCATCGCCTTCACGAATCAGAAGGGCGGGGTGGCGAAGACGACCACGACCCTCAACCTCGCCGCCGCCTTCGTCGAGCGGGGCCACCGGGTGCTATGCATCGACCTCGATCCCCAGGCCAACCTGACCATGAGTCAGGGCATCGACCCCGACTCTCTCGAGGTGTCGATGTACGACGTGCTCGTGCACCAACTCTCGATCCGCGAGGTGATTCGCAAGCGCGAGGTGGACGTCGCCTGCGCGTCGATCGACCTGGCCGGCGCCGAGATCGCGATGTCGACGATGATCGGCCGCGAGCGCAGCGCTGAAGAAGGCCCTAGAGTCCCGTGCTGGAGGACTACGACTACATCTTCATCGACACTCCGCCGAGCCTCGGACTGCTGACGATCAACGCGCTCACCGCGTCCCAGAAGGTAATCGTCCCCGTGCAATGCGAGTATCTGTCCATGCGTGCGCTGATCCAGCTCCAGAACACGCTGTCGATGGTCCGTGACGAGCTGAACCCCGACATCGAGATCGAGGGCATCCTGCCGACGCTCGTCGACAATCGCACGGTGCACGCCAAGGAGGCGATCGAGATCCTCGAGGAGAACTTCGGGGATCGCGTTTTCGCGTCGCGCATCAACAAAACGGTGCGTTTTGCCGAAGCTCCGGTAAAGGGAATGTCAGTGCTTAAGTACGACCCGGACGGGAAGGCGGCGTACGCCTACCGTCAGCTAGCCGAGGAGGTCCTGGCCAATGGGAAGCAGTAAACGGGCGAGCATGCGGGAAGGGCCCCTGGCGCAGCTGTTCCGAAAGACCGAGGACGAGGCTCGCCCCGGGGAGGAGCAGCGCGAAGAGGGTTCACGCGACAAGCGGGCCAAGGAGGAGCCGCGCGCGGGACAACCCCTGCCGGAGGGCGGGCCGGCGCCGCAGTCCACGAGCCGCCTCCCGGAGCCCCAGGGCCAGCAAGAGCCCGAGCTGCAGCCCGAGACGGAGCGCCGGCCGGTCGATTCGCGCGCCGAGGGGCGCGGGCCGATCGAGTCGCGGCTGGACGAGCAGCCCGAGCGGCCGGCGCAGCGCCGCCCCGAGCCGCCGCACGGCTTCGAGCGCCGCGCCACCGAGGCCGCCCGGCGGGCGGAGGAGCGCGAGGAGCGCCGGCGCGAGCGCGAGCAGCGCTGGAGCCGGTACGGGGGCGTGCCGACCCCCGAGGAGCGCCTGCGTTCGGTCTTCTCCTCCGACATACCCGAGAACATCCTCGACCGCGAGCCGGGTCAGGCTCCTGTGCACCCGCCCGAGCCCGGGCCGGCCCCGGCGCCAACGTCCCCGACCGTGTCCGAACCGCTGCTGCGTGTGGTGGGTGTGGGCGGCGCCGGCGTCAACGCCGTCGACCGCATGATCGAGGCGGGCGTCGAGGGCGTCGAGTTCATCGCCGTCAACACCGACATGCAGTCGCTCGAGGAATCGGCCGCCACTCGCCGGCTGCACATCGGCGGCGACATCACCCGGGGGCTCGGCTCGGGCTCGAACCCGGAGCTCGGCCGCGCCGCGGCGCACGAGGACTACGACCTGCTGAAGGCCGCCCTCAGGGGCAGCGACATGGTGTTCATCACCGCCGGCGCCGGCGGCGGCACCGGCACGGGCGGCGCACCCGTGGTGGCCCGCATATCCCGCGAGCTGGGCGCGCTCACCGTCGGCATCGTCACCAAGCCGTTCGCCTTCGAGGGCGCGAGGCGCGGCGAGCAGGCCGACCAGGGCATCGAGGAGCTGGCCCAGGAGGTGGACACGCTGATCGTGATCCCGAACTCGCGGCTCCTGAGCGTGCTCGACAAGTCGACGTCGATGGTCGAGGCATTTCGCGTGGCCGACGACGTGCTTCGCCAGGGCGTTCAGGGCGTCTCCGACCTGATCACGCTGCCCGGTCTCATCAACCTCGACTTCGCGGACGTGCGGACGATCATGCACGACGCCGGCCAGGCGTTGCTCGGCATCGGCATGGGCGCCGGCGAGCGGCGCGCGATGGACGCGGTCGAGCATGCGATCGAGTCGCCGCTGCTCGAGACGTCGCTCGAGGGCGCCCGCTCGATCCTGCTGTCCATCACCGGTGGCCGCGACCTCTCGCTGTTCGAGGTCAACGACGCGGCCAAGGCGGTGGCCGAAGCGGCCCACCCCGACGCGAACATCATCTTCGGCGCGATGGTCGACGAGAAGGTCGAGGACCAGGTCTGGGTGACGGTCGTGGCCACCGGCTACGGCGACCGCCCGCAGTTCCGCGCCGTCCCGCGCGGTGAGCGCGAGTCGCGGATCCCGGCCGACGCCGAGCCGCGCGTGCGGCGCGGTGGCGAGCGCGAGCGCAGCAGGGCCGGAACCCTCGCCGACATTGAAGTGCCCGAGTTCGTGCCCAGACGCTGAGCCTGAGCCGGCCAGATAGGTTCCGGCTATGAAAGGGGTGGTCGCAGCCGGCCATCCGCTGACGGCCAAGGCCGGAGCCGACGTGCTGCGCGACGGCGGCAACGCCGTCGACGCCGCGGTCGCGTGCGTCCTGATGTCGTTCGTGGCCGAGTCGCCGCTGACGGGCCCCGGCGCGGGGGGCTTCATGCTGCTGCACACGGCGGGCGGTGAAAACCATCTGCTCGACTTCTTCGTCGTCGCCCCGGGCCGCGGGCTCGGCGGCCGGGAGCCGGGGGCGCTCATGCCCATCGACGTCCGCTTCGCCGAGGACGCGGTCCAGCGCTTCAACGTCGGACCTTCGTCGTGTGGGGCGTACGGCACGACCCTGGGGCTTGCCGAGGCTCTCGGGCGCTTCGGCAGCGCCCGGCTCGCCGACCTCACCGCCGCTCCGGCGCGGGCGGCGCGCGAGGGGGTGGAGGTCGTGCCGATGCAAGCCTTCCTGTTCCAGGTGCTCGAGCCCATCCTGCGCTCCACGCCGGAGGCGGCCGCGATCTACGCGCCCGGCGGGGGGTTGCTCGCCGCGGGCGGCACGATCCGCCTGCCCGAGCTCGGCGACCTGCTCGACCGGCTCGGGGCCGAGGGTCCGGCCTTCCTCTACGGGGGCGACGTCGGCGTCGCGGTCAGCGACTGGGTGCTCGAGCGCGGCGGACTGCTCACCCGCGACGATCTCGCCGCCTACGAGGTGGTGGAGCGGCGGCCCGTCCGGGTGCGCTACCGCGGACGGGAGGTGCTGACCAATCCGCCGCCCTCGTCGGGCGGAATCCTCATCGCCGACGCCCTCGGCATCCTCGAGCGGCTGGAGGAGCCCCATCACCCGTTCGTGATCGCCGAGGTGATCGCCTCCACCAACCGCGCGCGCGACGCCGAGTTTCTCGAGGGGCTCGCGACGGAGGGCTACCTGGAGCGCTTCCTGGCCAAGGACGCCCTCGACTCCGTGGCGACCGAGGTCCGTGAGCGGCTCGGCAACACGACCCACATCGCGGTGATGGATGCCGACGGCGCCTGTGCCTCGGTCACTTGCTCGAATGGGTCGTGCTCCGGAGTGATCGTGCCCGGCACGGGCGTGCACCTCAACAACATGCTCGGCGAGCAGGACCTGAACCCGCTCGGCTACCACCGTCACGAGCCCGGGGTGCGGGTGCCGAGCATGATGGCGCCGACGGTGGTGCTGCGCGAGGGCCGGCCGGAGATGGCGCTCGGCTCCGCCGGCTCCAACCGCATCCGCTCGGCCATCCTCCAGACCGTCCTGGCCGTGGTGGACCACGGCCTGCCCGCCCAGGAGGCGGTGTCCAGCGCGCGCCTGCACGTGGAGGGCAGGGAGGTCGAGGCCGAGCCCGGGGTCGATCCGGGGTCGCTCGACCGCCTCGAGCGCGGCGGCTGGATGGTCCGCCGGTGGGCGGAGCGCAACCTCTTTTTCGGGGGAGTTCAGGCGGTTGCCCGCAACCCCGAGAGCGGCGAGCTCACGGGCGGCGGCGACCCGCGCCGCGGCGGCGTGGCGACGGTCGTGTCGTAGCCGGTTCGACCACCTGTCGAGCCGCCCGGGCAGAATTTTCGACACGGGTCCGATGACTGAGCCCGGCTCCGGGCGCATGCTTCGCCCGATGCCCGAACGCCTCTCCGCGATGGATGGGTCCTTTCTTCGCGTCGAGACCGCGAACGCGCACATGCACGTCGCCTGGAGCGCCACCTTCCGCGTGGCCCCCGGCGCGTCGCCGCCGACGGTGAGCCGCCTGCGACGCAGCATTGCGGCGCGGCTCAACGCCGCGCCTCGCTTCCGAAAACGCCTGGCCCGCCCGCTGCCGGGCATGGGCGAGCCGTTCTGGGTAGACGACACGCGGTTCGACGTCGCAGAGCACGTCCTGGAGCTCGGCATGCGCGGCGAGGGGCTCGACGATCACCGCTTCGGCCTTCTCTGCGACCGGGTGCTCTCGGTCCCGCTCTCGCGTTCGCGGCCGCTGTGGGAGATCCATCTCGCGCCCCGGCTGACGGGCGGACGGTGCGGGCTGGTGGCGAAGATCCACCATGCCCTGGTGGACGGGAAGTCGGCGCTCGAGGTGGCCCTGCTGCTGTTCGACCTCGAGCCGAACGCCTTTGCCGAGCTCCCCCCGCCGTGGGAGCCGGCACCGACCCCGGGGACGGGACGGCTGGCGGCGGGAGCTCTTGTTTCCAGCGGGGAGGAGCTGCTGCGAACGGCACGCGGCGCGGCGCGGCTGGCGGGAGAGCCGCGCGTCGCGCCCGCGCGGATCGCCGGCACGCTGCGGCGGGCGGCGCTCGCGGTGGGCGAGGACCTGCTGCGGCCGGCGCCGGCATCGGCGCTGAATGCGCGCATCGGTCCGCGCCGCACGCTGGTCCGTCACTCCGCGTCGATTGCGGACCTAAAGCGTGCGGCACGCGCGCATGGCGCCACCGTCAACGATGCGGCGCTGGCCGTGGTCGCCGGTGGCCTGCGCGCCCTGGCGCTCGAGCGCGGGGAGGCGCCCGCGCCGCTGAAGACGATGGTTCCGGTCAACATCCGTGCCCCGGAGGAGCGCCGGTCGCTCGGCAACCGCATCTCGTTCGCGTTCATCGACCTTCCGCTCGACGCGGACTCTCCGGCGGAGAGGCTCGCTCGCGTGCACGCGGCAACGGTGGCCTTCAAGCGCGGCGAGCGAGCCGCCGGCGCCGACGCCGTGCTCTCGGCGCTCGGCCATCTTCCCGACCCCCTGCGCGGGCTGGCGGCCCGGATGGCGGCCGGCCCGCGCGTCTACAACCTCACCGTCTCGAACATCCCAGGACCGCGCTTCCCCGTGTACATGCTGGGCGCCGAGCTGCTCGAGTCCCACCCGGTCGTGCCGCTCGCGGAGGGGCACGCGCTGTCGATCGGGCTCTTCAGTTACCGCGAGCGGCTCCACTTCGGGCTCTACGCCGAGCCGCACGCGTTCCCGCAGGTGCGCGAACTTCCAGGCGCACTCGGGGCTTCCCTGGCCGACCTCCTTCGCGCGGTGTCCCCACGGGGGACGGAGCAGGCGAGGGTCCGGCGTCGCCCCCGGTCCCTCGCGTCTCCGGCCCTCGCGACCGTGGCGGCCCGTTAGCAGCCGCCTCCCGCCGCGGGGCTCCGGGTAGCGGTCAGTCGACGCCGGCGGTCGCGAGCGCAAAGACGATCGCGCAGGCGAGTGTGGTTACCCGGCCCGGGCGTAGGACGGCGAGTGCGCGACGGAGGGCCGATGGTGGCGGGTGGCTGTGTGTCGTGGGGGGCATCGGTGTGTGGGTTGAGTGGTGTGTGGGTTGACTATGTGCTTTGCAGCGCGGCGAACGCGATCGCGGCGACTAGGCACCAGAGTTCGATTGCGGTGGTCATCCAGCGGGTCTCGTCGTGGTGCATGAGGCGGGGCTCCTTCAGACGGTCACGAACTGTTCGGCGTGGACGTTTTCGGGCGACACGCCGAGGCGACGGAGGCCGTCGAGCGCGGCGGCAAGCATCGGCGGCGGCCCGCAGACGAGGACGTCGGTGGCGCGCAGGTCGTAAGGCAGTTGGCGCCGGAGCAGGGCGGCATCGATGAAGCCGGACTCGCCTTGCCAGCCGGGATGCGGGTCGGTGAGGACGTGTACGACGCGCAGGTCGAGGCGCTGCTCCAGGCGCTCCAGTTCCTCGCGGAAGGTCGCCTGCTCCCATTGCAGGCTGCCGTAGACGAGCACGAACGGGCGGCGGTCGCCCGCATCGGCGGCGCTGCGCAGCAGGCTGATTGCGGGGGTGATGCCGATGCCGCCGACGATCAGCACGACCCGGTCGGCGTGCGGGCGCGCCCTGAACGAGCCGTGCGGGCCGTCAAGCAGCACGCGTGTGCCGGGCCGCAGCTCGGGGGCGCGCCGGGTGAAGCCTCCATAGGCCTTGATCGTGAACGCGGGCCGCTCCGGGGAGCTGGCGCTGGAGGAGTAGGAGAAGGGGTGCTCGGCCAGGGCGTGGGGGGCGTCCGCGAGCTTGAGCCAGGCGAACTGGCCGGGCTGGAATGGGCGCCCGCCGTGGCCCTCGGCGCGCAGGGCCAGCGTGGTGGCGCCGCCGCGCTCGGGCAGCACTCGTTCGAGGACGTAGGGCCGGCGGGCCAGCCGCCGGGGGCGCAGCAGCCGCAGCTCGACCACCGCCAGCACGGCCGCCCCGGCCAGTGCCGCCAGCAGCAGGCCGGCCGGAGAGGTCAGATAGCGATCGACCCCGATGGCGTGCAGGACCCCCAGGCCGAGGGCGCCGATCCCGAGGGTGGCGTGCAGTCCGCGCCAGCGGGCGTACGCCAGCCGCAGCCGCCGGCGCAGAACGGAGCTGGCGATCAAGGCCGCCAGTGCGGCGCACGACGCAAGCGCCGCCTTGGCCCGCCATGGCGCGCCCAGGGGGTCGAACAGCGCCAGGTTGGAGGGGTCGTCGACCACGACCAGCGCCACGTGTGCCGCGATCGCCGCCACCAGCACGTCGGCCAGGTGACGGTGGAGGCGGACCGCCACCTCCGCCCCCAGCGGCCGCGCCACGACCCCCAGCCTCGCCGGCAGCACCAGCTGCAGGGCCAGCACCGTGAGCGCCACTATCCCCAATGCCGACGCCAGTTCGAGCGCGAAGCCACGCCCCGACTGCGGCGAACCGATCAGCACCGCGGCGAGCGGCAGCACGGCAGCGACTCCGTAGCCCGCAAGCCATTTGCTCTTGGCGGAGGCCCGCGGCCGCGGGAGCGCGCCGCCGGGCGCGGAGCGGCGTGCCCGGCCGGCAGTCGACGTCCAGGTCGACATGCCGAGGCGCGCTGACGCGGGGTATGTCCAGGTTAGGAGTGACATTCTTCAATCGCTTCACAAATGGTTTGTGGTTCGCGCCTTTGGAGCTAGGACGCGTTCGGGGGCGAAAGAATTCCCACGCCTTCACGCCCGGTCGCGACGCCGTCCACCTTCCGGCAGATGACGAGGGCCTCGATGTAGTCCCAGCGGTAGCGGTCGGGGGCATCCGCGACGCGCTCCTCGAGCTCTCCGAGGAAGTCGGCGAGGAGACCGGGGGCGCGGTCCTCGCCCTCGCGCGCGAAGGCGCGGTGGAGGAGCGGCCCGCCCCAGGCGGACACGCTACGCACGTAGCCCCGCGCGAACACGGCGGGATCGTCGTGCCAGTAGGGGTTGTCGAGACGAAAGAGCTCGGCACTCTCGAGCTCGAGGCCGGCGACGCGCCCGCCGCCCGCCTCGAAGGGGCCCCGGATCTCGTCGAGCGTGCGCATCCACACCGGAACGACTACCGCGGCGACCGTGGCGGCGCCGATGCGCCCCGCGCGGCACCAGTCGGCCAGCACCCGGTTCATGTCCCCGATGATCTCCACGTAGAGCCCCGTCCTCTCCGGGCACGGAGCGGGAGAGGCCGGGAGCGCGGCGATGAACCGGCCGCCCGGCGCGAGCTCCATGGCGCGCATTTCCAGCAGCCGCTCCCACTGCCGCGCCGCGGCCACGCGCCAGACTCGCCTCTCGGCCTCGTCTATGTGGTCCGGGTAGCCCGGGAAGACCGACCCGGACGAGGCCAGGCCGGCCGCGTCGGCGACCCAGTGCATCGCCGTCCCGGTGACCGCGACGTGCACGCTACCCGTTGGCAGGGAGGGCGCCTGCTGGAGGGGAATTCCCGCCATGCTGATCACCGTCGCCGGGGGCGGGCCGTGCTCGACCGCTCGCCGGCAGGCCTCGCCGTGGGCCTCCGGCGAGGCGTAGTGGGCTCCCGTGCCGACATCCGCGACCCCCGGGCCGGCGTCGCCCGGAACGGGGATGACGACGACCGCGGGGCCGCCCGCCGCTCCACCGAAGGCGTGCCGCAGGTGGTCGGCGGCGACCGCCCACGCGTTCGTCGGGAGATCGACGAGCGCGTAGATCAGCGGCCGGCCGGCACGCTCCTCCGCGAGATCGCGGATGAGCCCGTGTGAGTTGACCCCGTCGGCGGCGCCGAGATCGACCACGCGGAGCACCGGCTCGTCCGCAAACAGCCGCGCGGCGGCCAGCACGGCCGGGTGGGTCGCCTCGAACGCGGCGCGCTGCGAGAGCGCGTACCGCGCGTAGTCGTCCGCCATGCTGGAGAGCTCGGGGCGATCTGACGGCGTGACGCCTCCTTCCGGACAGCAGCGACGCTACGCAAACGCCCCGACGCCGGTGATGTCGCGCCCGACGATCAGCGACTGGATCGTCTCGGTGCCCTCGAAGGTGTGGATGGCCTCGATGTCGGCCATGTGGCGCATCACGTGGTAGTCGAGCAGGATGCCGTTGCCGCCCAGCATGTCGCGCGCGTCGGCTATCACCTCGCGCGCCTTGCGGGTGTTGTTCATCTTCGCCAGGCCGGCGATCGTGTGGGTGGCGCGGCCCTGCTCCGTCAGCCTGGCGATGCGGAAGCAGATGAGCTGCATCGAGGTGATCTCGGCCAGCATGCGCGTGAGCCGCTCCTGGATGATCTGGAAGCTGGACAGCGGCCTGCCGAACTGGATCCGCTGCTTCGAGTAGGCGAGCGCCGCGTCGAAGGCCGCGACGGCGTGTCCGAGCGCGGCGTAGGCGCAGGTGTTCCGGGTCGACGCCAGGACCCGCCCGGTGTCCTTGAAGCTGCGGGCCTCCGGCAGCCGGTTCTCCTCCGGCACGCGCACGCCGTCGAGCCGGATGTCCGCCTGCCAGACCGCTCGCACCGAGCCCTTTCGCTCGATCACGCTCGGCTCGAAGCCCGGCGTCCCCTTCTCGACGAGGAAGCCCTTCACCTGGCCGTCCCCAGAGTCGCGGGCCCAGACGACGACCACGTCCGCCACCGTCCCGTTTCCGATCCAGCGCTTGCGGCCGTCGATCACGTACTCGTCGCCGTCGCGGCGGGCCGTGGTCTCGAGTGCGATCGAGTCCGAGCCGTGGTCGGGCTCCGTGAGGGCGAAGGCGCCGATCTTCTCGACCCGCGCCATCGCCGGCAGCCAGCGCTCCTTCTGCTCCTCGGACCCGAGCATCGCGATCGACCGCATGGCGAGCCCGCCCTGGACGCCGTGGAAGGTCCCGAGGCTGCCGTCGCCGCGATTGATCTCCATCGACACCAGGCCGGCCGCCAAGGGGCTCATCTCGGGGCAGCCGTAGCCCTCGATTCCATCCCCCACGAGGCGCAGCTCCCCGAGCCGGCGGATCAGGTCCCACGGAAGCTCGGCTCGCTCCCAGTAGTCGCCGATCACCGGCAGCACCTCGTCCTCCACGAATCGACGTGTGCGCTCCAGGTAGTCGAGCTCCTGCCCGCTCAGCTCGTCGCGGATGTGGAAGTAGTCCGTGCCGAGCGCCTTGCCGATGTCCTCGTACATGCCCTCTCCCTCCTTGGTGGGGAGCGCTTAGCCGAGCTCCGGAGCCGCCAGCGCTTGTCCCACCGCCCGGTATGCCTTGCGATTGAAGATGAGACCCATGTGACTGCCGGTGACCTCGACGCAGTCGGCGTAGGGCACGAGGCAGCCCTCCCAGCGCACCACGCCGTCCTCCTTCGAGTAGATGCTGGTGAGCCGCACCCGCCGCTCCGGGAAGGGACCGTTGAAGTCGCGGGTGAAGTCGCAGGTGCAGGTCTCGGTGAGGCAGCCGGGGCGCTGCGTTCGTCCCAGCCCGCGCTGCACGGCGCGAGCCAGAGCGACAGCGCCCTGCGTGGGAGCGCTGATCCCGAGCATTTCCCGCAGATTGGCCGCCATTGCGATCGCATGCGAGACCTGGTCCGGCCGGCGGCATCGCCATGGCGCGCGCCAGGTGACCGCCGCGGCTGTGGCCGATCAGCGCGACCCGCCGCCCGTGCCGCTCGTTCAGCGCCGCGACCCCTCGCTCGACGCGCTCGAGAGCGCGGTTCGAGCAGTCGACGTTGGTCACGAAGCCCGCGGTTCCGGGCGCATATCCGATCCGGCGGAGCCAGCTCCCCGATGACGGCGAGTGTGTAGTCGCCTGCGCCGAGGCCCGGCAGGAGCAGCACGGGGCGCCCGTCGCCGCGAGGAACGCCATGGCCGCGAAAGACTGGATCGACGAGCAGCCTGTAGAGCTCGAGCTGCCAGCGCAGCTCACCGGGATGGTTGCCCCACCAGCGGGGAGGATGCTCGCGGAGCGCTCCGGCCATCGGGCTAGGCCGCGTGGACGTAGCTGCCAGGCGCCCTAGCCGCCGCCTTGTAGGCCCGCGAGCCCAGCTTCCTTGGCGCCGGCCGCGGCTCACCCGAGCGCTCGGCGAGCCAGCCGTCGTAGTCCGGCCACCAGCTGCCGCTCTGCTTGCCCGCCAGCTCCATGAACTCCTCGGCGCTGGGCGCATTCTCCTCGGCGGTCCGGTAGCTCGAGCGGCTCTCCGGCGACGGCGGGTTCACGATCGCCTGGATGTGCCCGCTCGTGGAAAGCACGAAGCGGGTCGGCCCGCCGAGCAGCTGGGTCGTGCGGTAGGCGTTCTCCCAGGGCACGATGTGGTCGTTCAGCCCGGCGACGACGTAGGCGGGGAGGTCGACCGCTGACAGGTCGACGGGCCGTCCGAGCACCTCCAGCCCGCCTGGCCGGGTCAGGGGGTTCTCGAGCGCGATCTTGATGAAGTCGCGGTGGAGGCCCGCGGTCATCCGCACGATGTCCTGGTTCCAGAAGAGGATGTCGAACGCGGGAGGGTCCTTGCCGAGCAGGTAGTTGTTCACCCAGTACGACCAGATCAGGTCGTTCGGCCTGAGCCAGGCGAAGATCTCCGCCAGGGCGCGGCCGTCCAGGTAGCCCTTGCGCGCGGACTCCGCCACCGCCGCGGCCGCGAGGTCCTGGGAGCCCAGCGCCGCGGGCGTGCCGGCGCGGGCGTTGTCGAGCACGCACACCATCAGGGTCACGCTCGCGAACTCAGAAAGCCGGCCGGCTGCGGTCAGGGAGCCAAGGAGCCCCGCCGTGATCATTCCGCCCGAGCAGGCGCCGAGCGCGTGGACCGTATCCTGCCCGGTGATCGCGGCGACGGCGTCGCGCGCGTCGGCTACCGCCTCGGCGTACGTGTCGAGATCGAAGTGGCCCTGCTCGGCATCCGGGTTGCGCCACGAGATCGTGAACACCTGCTGGCCCTGGGCCACGAGCCACTCGACGATGCTCCGCCCGGGCGACAGGTCCACGATGTAGTACTTGTTGATCGTCGGCGGGACCAGCATCAGCGGCACGGCGCGCACCGTCTCCGTCTGGGGCGCGTACTGGATCAGCTCCAGCACATCGTTGCGCAGCACCACCGCGCCGGGGGTGGTCGCCAGGTTGCCGCCCACCTCGAACTTGCTCACGTCGACGCTCGCCGGCAGACGGGGAGGGCGCGAGAGGTCGCGTGCGAGTTGGCGCGTGCCTCGGACGAGGTTGGCGCCGCCCTGGTCCACGAGCTCCTTCAGCACCGTCGGATTGGACCAGGGGAAGTTCGTCGGGGCGAGGGCGTCGAGCACGTTCTGGGCGGCGAAACGAGCCTGACGGTCGGCGCGCCAGTCGAGCTCGGCGTCGTCGATCAGGCCGTCGACCGTCCCTACGGCGGCGAGGTAGCTCTGCATCAGGCGGCGAAAGAGCCAGTTGCTCTGCCAGGCGGGATCGGCAAAGCGACGGTCGCGCCGCTCCGGGGCGAGCCGGGAAGCCCCCGCTGCGATCTGGCCAAGCTCGCCGGCAAGAGCGGCCGTCCGCCTGACCGTGCGTCCCGGCCTGCGCGCCAGGGCCGCCGCCGCCTTCGCGGCGCTGCCGACCGGCACGAAGCGCGGCGGGCCGCCTACCGCCGCCTCGGTGAGCATGACGTCGAGCGCGGCGGCGGCGGGGGCGGGCGGCTCGGTCTCGGCGCCGTTCCCCGCGGCCCGCCTTGTCCGAGCACGCTTCTCACCAGTGGCGGCCACCACCGGAGAGTCTCCCACGTCCTCGGATATGGATACTCCGCGATCTACCCCTGCAGGCTGCCGTTGCCGCTTGCGCGCTCCGCGGCGCGCTCGGCGAGGCGGATTCGCTCCAAGGCCTCGGCGAAGAGCGAGTCGAGCCGCTCGAGCCGGCCGCGCTCGGAGCGCAGCTCGAGCAGCTGCTGCTTCGCCTCGAGCGCCACGTCGAGGGTCGCGGCCATGGCGTACGCGTCGAGCTGGTCGAGCGCCTCGCCCTCCGGGCGCGATTCGGTGACCTCCTCGACGAGGTCGGCGTAGCGCCCGCGCGCACGGTCGGCGGCCTCGGGATCGCCCGGGTCGGAATCGCCCAGCAGCTCGATGTCGCCCGCGGGGTAGGGGAGGTCCTCGATGCGGCGCATGAGCCTGAAGGGCTCGGCGCCCTCGATCAGGATGTTGAGCCGCCCGTCGTCGAAGCGCTCGAGCACGCGCGTGATCCGGGCGGAGCAGCCGATCTCCTTCAGGCCGTCGTCCGACAGCCACAGGATCCCGAACTCGCGCTCGTCGTCGAGGCACTCGCCGATCATCTGCTTGTAGCGCTCCTCGAAGATGTGGAGTGGGACGAGCTCCTGGGGGAGCAGCACGAGACCGAGCGGGAAGAGGGGGAATCGCTCGATGGTCTCAGCCATCGTTCGTAGGCTACTGGCGTGCCGCTTCGCCAAGCACTGGCTCGCGTCCAGCCGTACCGTCCGCAGCGGCCCATGCGCGAGCTCCAGGCCGAGCTCGGTCTTCCGCGGATCGTGAAGCTGGCGTCGAACGAGGGCGCGTTCGGTCCGCTGCCCGCCGCGGTCGCCGCATTCGAGGCCGCCGTGGGGGAACTCAATCGCTACCCGGACGGCGGCGGGCTGCGGCTGCGTGAGGCGCTTGCCGAGCGCCACGAGCTACCCGCCGCCCAGGTGGTGCTCGGAAACGGCGCCGATGAGCTGATCCGGCTGTGCGCGGTGGCGACCCTCGACGCCGGCGACGCCGCCGCGTTTCCCTGGCCGTCGTTCCCGAGCTACGCGGCGGCGGCGGCGTGCAGCGGCGCGGAGCCGGTCCACGTGCCGCTCGCCGGGCGCGCGTTCGACCTCGACGCGCTGCTGGCCGCGGCGCGGCTCGAGCGTACGAAGCTGATCTATCTCGCCAACCCGAACAACCCGACCGGCCGCCTGCTGGATGCGGCCGAGCTGCGCCGCTTTCGCGCACAGCTGCCGACCGGCGTGCTCTGCGTGCTCGACGAGGCCTACGCCGAGTACGCGGAGCCCGAGCCCGAGGGGCCCCGGCTGCTGCGAGACGGCGCGGCACCGCTGTGCGTGCTGCGCACGTTCTCGAAGGTCTACGGCCTCGCCGCGCTGCGGATCGGCTACGCGCTGGCCTCGCCGGACGTCGCCGACGCGCTCGATCGAGTGCGCCCGATCTTCAACGTCAACCAGCCGGCGCAGGAGGCGGCGCTCGCCTCGCTCCACGAGCTCGAGGCCGTGGCGCTCCGGGTGCAGCACGCGCGCCGCGCGCGCCACTTCCTCGAACGGTCGCTGGCGTCCGCGGGGCTCGAGCCGGAACCGTCGCAGGCGAACTTCGTCTATGCCGACGTGCCCGGGGGCGACGCCCGGGGCCTGGCCGACCGGCTGCTGCGAGAGGGCTACATCGTGCGCGCGCTCTCGGACTTTGGGGCGCCGGGCGCGATCAGGGTCACCGCCGGACGCGACGACGAGAACGAGGGCTTTGCCGCGGCGCTGACCCGCGTTTGAGGCGGCGGCGCACGCTACGGTCGCCAGATGGCGACAGAGGCACCGCCCGCCCCGGCCGGCCCTGCGCACGTGGCGGTGGTCTCCTTCCTTGCGGCGAGGGCGGCCCCGACGGGCGGCTTCTGGATCGCACTCGCGGGCGGGGTGGCGCTGGCGCGGCTCGCGGAGCGTCGCGGCGCCCGGCTCGGCTTCGGCGCGAGCGCGGCCGCCATGCTCGAGACCGTGGCGATCATCGGCCCCGCTCGCTTCGGCATCCCGCTGACTCAGGCCGCGACGGCGCCGCTCCTCGGGCGGCTCGAGGCCCGCGGGGTGCCCGTCGCGCTCCAGGTGCTCGCCTGCGCGTCGATTCGCCTGCTGCACAACACCGCGACCACCGCGTTCTTCATCTGGATCATCACCGGCGGCCTCGACGCCTACGCGGGGACCTACGACGCGATCGGCCGCCGCGTTGGAATCGAGATCGGGACCGAGGATGCGCTGCTCTTGACGGTCGCCACCCTGCTCGTCTGGGCTGGCTTCGCGAGCATCGTGCAGGTGCTCGTCTACCGGCGCGGGCTGCGTGACTGGGAGAGCAGGGAGGGCGGTTCCGCGGAACCGCCGGTCGCAAGCCCGGCGCCGGCGCGCGCCCGCGGAGCCCGCCGCGGCCACGCCGCACTCTCGCCGCTTCGATCCGCGCGCCGTCGCCATCGCCGCGGCGATCGCGTTCGTCCTGCTCCTGTCCAGCACGGAATGGGCGCTCCTGGCCGCGGTCGCGGCCTGGCTGGCGCTCGTCTGGACCTTCTCGCGCGCCGATCGCGAGCCCGTGCCGACCGGGATCCTCTTCGCCGCCATTCTCGCGGCGGGCGCCCTGCTGTTCACGCTCGGGGGCGGCCTCGGACTCGACATGGCGCTGCGCCGGGCGGCGCGGGCGACGCTGCTCGTGCTCGTGGCCACCTGGCTGCGCGCCGCCGCCGGCGCCGACGGCCTGCGCGAGGTCTCCCGTCGGGCACTCGGGCGGCTGCGGCGGGTGCCGGCGGCGCCCGAGGCGGCGCAGGTGCTCGACGGGATCGCCTCGGAGGGCCGGCTCGCAGCCGCCGGACGCACTCTCGCCGCGGAGCTCAACGCCGTGCCGATGCGACCGGTGCCGATACTCGACGCCGTGCTCGGCTGGGTGGTGCGCGAGGCGGCGGCGTTCCGGCCCCCGTCCCCCCGGCCGCCGGCGGTGGCCCTCGCGATCGGTCCGCTCGACTTGGTCCTCGTTCTGCTGGCGGCGGCGCCGGTGCTGGCGCTTGGGCTCGCCGCCTGAGCGCGGCGCCGTACACCTACCCGGGCGCGCGCCCGGACACGAGCAGGTTGTAGAAGAGCGCGGCCGGCAGCCGCGGCTCGAGCAGGGAGCGGTCCAGCGCCTGGAGCGCGAGGTAGCCGCGGTAGGCATACAGGCGCCACGCCCACGGGACCTCGTCCGGCTGGGCGGTGGACTCGAGGGTGCGGTTGACCCAGCCGAAGAGGCCGGCCACGAGCTCCTCCCCGCGCACCCGCACGCCCTCGAAGCCCGCGGCGCGGGCGGGGCGGGCGAGGTCGCCGGGCGTGAACGCGTGCACGTCGACGACCCGCTCGAGCTCCTCTTCCTCGCTCGGGCCGGCGCCGTTGGATTGCGCGCGGGCGCCGGCGCGGAGCAGCGCTCGCCAGAGTGGCGCGACGGCGAGTGCGCCACGCTTCGGCACGCCGGCGAGGCGGTCGCCGTAGCGGGACGGCTCGCCGCAGAAGGCGATCACGCCGCCCGGCCGCAGCACCCGGCGGAACTCGCGTAAGGCGGCATCGAGGTCCGGCAGGTGGTGCAGGACCGCGTGGCCGAACACCAGGTCGAACGAGCCGCTCTCGAACGGGAGAGACGAGGCCTCGCAGCTGGCCGTCTCGACGTCGAGGCCCAGGTCGGCGGCTGTCTCCGACAGCGCCTTCAGCATCCCGGGCGAGATGTCGGTCGCCACCGCCTCCCGGGCGGCCCCGGCGAGCATCAGGTTGAGGCCGAAGTAGCCCGTGCCCGCGCCGATCTCGAGCGCGCGCTGAAAGACCCCCGGGTCGTGTCCAAGCGCCTTCCGAAGCTTGCCCGCGACCTGGGTCTGGCCGATCCGGTCGAAGGTGATTCCCCACTTCGCGTCGTAGTGGGCCGCGGCGAGATCGTGGTAGCGAGAGTTCGCCGAGCGGATGCTCTCCGCGGTCTGCATGGCCCGCGGAGGGTAGTACCTAGACTCCGCCGCCCCATGCAGCAGACGGTTCAGCAGAACCAGCCGCCCGGGGTCCCACCCCTCGAGCTCACCGGCGAACGTACGCTGCCGGACGTGCCGGTGGAGAACTACTGGTTCCGCCGTCATCTGGCCGTTTACGAGTGGATCGCGGAGCGCTGCGCCGGGTTGGACGTGGTCGACATGGCCTGTGGCGAGGGCTACGGAGTGGAGGTTCTGTCTCGGCGCGCGCGGCGCGTGAGCGGCGTTGAAGCGAACCCCGAGGCGTACGAGCACGCGCGGCTCAAGTACACGCGTCCGGGCGTTCGCTTCGCGCGCGACATGGTCGAGAGATACTCGGAGCCCTGCGACGTGGTCGTCTTCCTGCAGACGATCGAGCACGTGCCGGACCCGAAGGCCGCGCTCAGGCACTTCAGCGAGATGTGCGACACGGCGTACGTCTCGACGCCCAACCTGATCACGCTCGCACCTCCGGGCGCGGCGAAGTCGACCAACCCGTGGCACCTCCGCGAGTACAGGGCGGAGGAGTTCCGGACGCTCTGTTCGAGCGTGTTCGAGCGGGTCGAGCTGTTCGGGCTCTTCCACGCCCGGGTGCTGCGGCTGCACGAGCTGGCCCTTCGAGCCGGATGGGATCGCGTCCACTCGGCGCTCGGCATCACGAGGCCGTTCTACGACCGCTTCACGCCGGCCATCACCGCCGCCGACTTCGCGATTCGCTCCGGGCCGCTCGAGCGCGCGCTGGATTTCGTCGCCGTGCTTCGGTGAAGCTCCCGGCATGACGCGCCGCCCCGGCGCACTGGCGCTCGTACTCCACTCGCACATGCCCTACGTGGAGGGGTTCGGCAGCTGGCCGTTCGGCGAGGAGTGGCTGTGGGAAGCGGTGGCCTGCGTCTATCTGCCGCTCCTCGAGTTGCTCGACGGGGCGCCCGTGACGGTGGGGCTCACGCCGGTGCTGTGCGACCAGCTCGAGGCCATGACGGGCGACGCGGGCGAGCGCTACCTGACCTTCCTGCGCGAGGTCCGCGCCCCGATACACGAGATGGACGCCGCCGCGCTCGACCGAGACGGCGAGCCGGCCCTGGCGGCGGAGCTGCGTCGCGCCGCGGGCGACTACGCCTGGGCGTCCGAGGCCTTCGAGCGCCGCGACCGAGACCTGCTCGCCGCGTTCCGCTCGCTCGCCCGCGTCGAGCTCTGGACCTCCGCAGCCACGCACCCCGTCCTCCCGCTGCTGGCGACCGACGCCGGGCTGCGCCTTCAGCTCGCAACCGGTGTCGCCTCCCACGTCCGTCGCTTCGGCGGCTTCGGTGGCGGACTTTGGCTCCCGGAGTGCGCGTACTACCCCGGTCTGGAGCGCGACCTCGCCGAGCACGGCGTACGTCTCTTCTGCGTGGACCAGACGGAGGCCCACGGCCGCGGCGCGCCGCAGCAACTCGAGCCGGTGGCCACCGAGGCCGGGCCGGTGGCGGTGCCGATCGACTGGCAGGCGGTGGAGCTCGTTTGGCACGATCGCGAGGGCTATCCGGTGAACGGCGCCTACCGCGACTACTACCACGGCACCAGGTACGACCTCAAGCCGTGGGACAACGCCGGCCGCGCCTACGACCGTCGCGCCGCCCTCGCGCTCGCCGCAGAGCACGCGCGCCACTTCGTCTCCCGAGCGGCCGAGCGGCTTCGCGACGGCGGGCTCCTCTGCTGCGCCCTCGACACCGAGCTGCTCGGCCACTGGTGGTACGAGGGCCCGGCCTGGCTCGCCGAGGTCCTGAAGGAGGCGCCGCGCCAGGGAGTCGAGCTGCTGACGGTCTCGGAGGCGCTGGAGCGTGCGAAGCCGGTGCGACGCTCGCTCGAGGCCTCCACCTGGGGCGCCGGCAAGGACCTCTCAACTTGGGACGCGCCGGGAGTGGCGGAGCTCGTCTTCGCCGCCCGCCGTGCGGAGCTCCGCACCGTCGCGGCGATCGCCGCGCACGGCGAGCCACGGGCGGCGCTCGAGCGCGCCGCCCGCGAGCTGCTGGCGCTTCAGGCGAGCGACTGGGCCTTCATGGTCACCCGCGACCTGGCGGCCGACTATCCGCTGCGCCGGGTCGAGGAGCACCTGCTGGGTCATGACGCCGCGCTTGCGGCGCTGACCGACTCGGGGGTGTTGCCCCGCGTCGAGCCCGCTCTGCGTCACCTGGCGCCCGACCTGGATCTCGCGTCCCTGACCACGCCGTGACGGCGCCCCGGAGCCGAGCGGCCGGGCGCCGCCCTGCTGGCGCCTCGTAGCCGAAGCTGTAGGGTCAGAAGACTTGGCCGATCGTTAGACGGAGGGAACCTGATGGCAAGGAGAACCGAGGCGCCCCCGAAGGCGCGCGCCGCGCGAACAGCCTCGAAGACGCCCGCCACGAAGGCCGCCGCGGGGCGGAGGACCCGCGCCGCGGCCGCCGCCGACGGCAGCGCGATGCTGCTGCGCGAGCTGGTCGGGCATCTGCGCCAGAACCGGAGCCAGCTGCGCGAGGAGTGGGCTCGCCGCATCGCCGAGGCACAGCTCCTGACCGCGATGAGCCCGGAGGAGATCTTCTCCGAGGCCACCTCGGTGTACGACAACTACGTGGAGGTGCTCGAGACCGGCAGCGTCGAGGCACTCCAGGACTACGCTCGTAACCTCTCCGAGCGCATCATCCCGCGTGGGGTCGAGACCGACGAGGTGCTCGGCATCGTCCTGTTGCTCCGCGACGTGCTGGCGCGCTCGCTGTTCGAGAAGTACCAGGCCGACTTCGACCTGCTCAACCGAGTGCTGGACGCGTACGAGCCGGCCGCCAACCGGATCGCGAACACGGTGGGCGTGGGCTTCGTGCAGGAGCGCGAGCGGATCATCCGCCAGCAGCAGGAGGCGATCCGCGAGCTCTCGACTCCTGTGCTCCAGGTCCGCGAACGGCTGCTGATCCTGCCGATCATCGGCGTGCTCGATTCGCAGCGCGCGCGTCAGGTGACCGAGCAGCTGCTGCGGGGTATCCGCTCGAATCGCGCCAAGGTGGTGGTCGTGGACATCACCGGCGTGCCGACGGTCGACTCCACCGTCGCGAACCACCTCGTCCAGACCGTCGAGGCCTCCCGCCTGATGGGCGCGAGCGTGATCATCACCGGCCTCTCATCGGAGATCGCCCAGACCCTCGTCACGATCGGCGTCGACCTGAGCAAGATGACCGCGGTCGGCGACCTGCAGGGGGGTATCGAGCAGGCGGAGCGGCTGCTCGGCTACGAGGTGACCCAAGGAGAGGAAGAGGCGGCGGAGATGCGCTGAGCCGTGGCCGTCCCGATTCTCAAGCAGGGCGACTACCTGATCGCCTCGATCCAGACCGCGCTGAGCGACACGGACATGATCGAGCTGCGCGACGACCTGCTGGAGCGGGCCGGAACGCTTCGCTCCAAGGGGATCATCGTGGACGTCACGGCGCTCGACGTGATGGACTCGTTCGCCTCGCGCTCGCTGCGTGCAATAGCGCACATGGCCAACCTGCGCGGGGCGCGGACGGTGATGGTGGGCATCCAGCCCGAGGTGGCCTTCGCCATGGTGCAACTCGGCCTGAACCTGGAGGGCGTTCACACCGCGCTGGACCTCGAGGAGGGACTCAAGTTCCTCGACGGGATCACCAAGGAGTCCGGTGACGGCGGCGACTGAGGAGGTAGGAGTGCGCATCGCCACCGACGACGACATCGTCACCGCGCGGCAGGAGGGACGCCGGCTCTCGTCGGAGCTCGGCTTCACGAGCACCGACCTGACCCTGATCGCCACCGCGATCTCCGAAGTGGCGCGCAACATCCGGCTCTACGCCGGCCGCGGCGACGTCCGGCTCAGACTCGTGCGCGAGGGGAGTCGCGAGGGCATCTCGGTGGTCGCGCGAGACAAGGGCCCCGGCATCGCGGACGTCGAGCTCGCCATGCGGGACGGCTACTCGAGCCGCGGCAGCTCCGGGCTCGGATTGCCCGGTGCGCGTCGCCTCATGGACGAGTTCGAGATACGTTCGAAGCCCGGCAACGGCGTCACGGTCACGATGAAGAAGTGGACGCGCGGGAGTGGGTGAGGGGGGCCTCATCGACGCGGCGGTAGCGGAGGAGCCGCTGGCCGGCGAGACCGAGTCCGGCGATCTTTACCTGGTGGCGCCCCATCCAGGCGGAGTGCTGGTGGCTGCGATCGACGGTCTCGGCCACGGCGGCGAGGCGGCCCACGCCTCTCGTGTGGCCCGCTCGATCCTGGAGGAGGACCCGGGCGCCCACCTCTCAGACCTTTTCGTCAGCGCGCACAGCGCGCTGGCACGCTCGCGCGGAGTTGTGATGAGCCTCGCGTCGTTCGACCATCGCGGGAGCCTCACCTGGCTTGGCGTCGGAAACGTGGAGGGAACCCTGGTGCGGGCCGTCGAGGGAACGGTCCGCCGCGCCGACTCGATCCTGCTGCTGGGTGGCGTCGTCGGCTACCAGCTGCCCAAGCTGCGCCCCTCCACGAGGCCCGTGGAGCCCGGCGATCTGCTGATTCTCGCGACCGACGGGATTGGCGCCGGCTACCTCGAGGGGCTCGATACGGCCGCCGGCCCCGAGGCGATCGCCGGCCGAATCCTGGCCGAGTACGGCAGGAGAGGCGACGACGCGCTCGTTCTCGTCGCAAGATATCTGGGATGAGCCCGGACCTCGACGCCTTCCGAAGCGGTTACCTGGCGGCGTTTCGAAGCTACCTGAGGGGTGGTGGCGAGACCGGGCTCGAGACGGCCTACGAGCTCGGTCGCGAGGCGGTAGCCGGCGAGCTCAGCCTGCTGGAGCTGGCGGGCATCCACCACGAAGTGCTCGCCGACTGCCTCGCGAGCGCGCCGAACGGGGAGCTCGAGCGAATCGCGCGGGCCGGCACCGATTTCTTCCGCGAGAGCCTGTCGACCTTCGAGATGATCCAGCGCGGGTTCGGGGAGGCACAGGAAACCGCCCGGCTCGAGCAGCGCCACGCGGCGCAGCTGCGTGGCCTCGCCGAGGCCTCCCTGTCACTCAGCGCCGCCCTGTCGGAGGAGGAGATGCTCGAACTGCTGGGCGAGCGGGCGTGCGCGATCGTGGGCGCCGACCGATCGGCCGTGAGCATGGTGGCCGACGGCGGCGATGGCCCGCGGACGCCGATCCGCGAGCGCGGCCGGCTAGTCGCCCCCCTGATCGATCGGGACGAGCGCGCGCTGGGGCTGCTCGAGCTGACGGGCAAGCGGGGGGGCGAGTTCACCGAGGACGACGAGTCGATCGTGATGCAGCTCGCTCACATGGCCTCGGTGGCCATCGAAAACGCGCGACTCTACGAGCGCGAGCGCGGGATCGCACTCGAGCTCCAGAGCACCCTCCTCCCCGACGGCCTGCCAGAGATCGCCGGAGTGGACACCGAGGTCCGCTATCGCGCCGGAGGGGACGGCGACGTCGGAGGCGACTGGTACGAGGTCATTCCGCTCCCCGGCGGCCGCGTGGGGATGGCGATCGGCGACGTGGTCGGGCGCGGCGTGCGGGCGGCGGCCATGATGGGACAGCTCCGCATGGCGTTGCGCGCCTACGCGCTCGAAGGCGAATGGCCGAAGTTCGTGGCCGAGCGCATGGCGCGTTTCGTGCGCACGCTCGACCGCGACGAGATGAGCACCTGTGTCTATGCGGTGCTCGAACCCGCCACGGGGGAGCTCCGGTCCGCGAACGCCGGGCACCTGCCGCCGCTAGTGCTCGCGGCCGACGGCAGTGCGACCTTCCTCACGGGAAGGCCGGGATTGCCCTTTGGCGTGGCGGGCGACTACGACTATCCCGAGCGACGGGCGACGCTGGAGCCCGGTTCGACCGTGCTGCTGTACACGGACGGCCTCGTCGAGAAGCGCGGCGAGCCGCTCGACGTCGGGCTCGAGCGGCTTCGCCAGGTGGCCGCGAGCAGGCCGGTGGAGTCGCTCGAGGAGCTCTGCGAGCGCGTGCTGGACGCGCTCGTTCGGGAGTCCCCCGGCGACGACGTCGCGCTACTCGCCGTGCGCGTGCTGCCCCCGCACCGCGGGCCGCTCCACCTGGAGCTGCGCGCCGAGCCGGGTGCGCTCGCCGAGCTGCGGCACCGGCTGGGCGCCTGGCTGGCACAGGCCGGGGCCGGGGAGCAGGAGGCCTACGACATGGTGCTCGCCTCGTGCGAGGCCGCCGCAAACGCCATCGGGCACGCCTACGGCCCCGCCGACGCTACGTTCCGCGTCACGGCGCGGGCGGAGGAGGGGGAGGTGACGATCGAGGTGCGGGATTTCGGCGCCTGGCGTCAGGAGCAGCGCGACCCTTTGCGGGGGCGTGGCCTTGTCGTCATGGGCGAGCTCATGGAAGAGGTGAGCGTGACGTCGGACGACGAAGGGACTAACGTACGGCTTCGTCGCCGACTCCGTGGGGGACGACAACGTGGACGAGCTGGCTCGGATCGAGATTGACCGAACGCCTCGTGGGGTGGTGGCCCGCATCAGCGGGGAGATCGATATCTCGAACGTTGGTGCGGTCAAGCGCAAGCTGACGGACGCGGTGACCAGCTCGTCGCCGGGTCTGGTGATCGACGTGTCGGGCACCACGTATCTCGACAGCTCGGGCGTCTATCTCCTGTTCGAGCTCGCCCGCGCGCTCGAGGGCCGCCAGCAACGGATGTGCGTCGTGGCGCCGCCCACCACGCCAAGTACGCGCGTGCTCCTGATCACCGGCTTCGACCACATCGTGCCCGTGACCAGTACGGTGGAGGAGGCGATGCAAAGGGTGGACGCCGAGGCGCCTGCGGCGCCGGCCTGAGTACTATCGCGCGAGCCAGCGCAGCGGGTAGCGCACCACGATCGTTGAGACCCACAGGACCTCCGCCACCACCGGGCTGAGGAAGGCGCCCGGCACCGACAGGAAGAACAGGATGGTGAGGCTGAACGTGATCGCCCCGCCGAACGGTTCCGACACCCCACGGTCGCGCTCGTGAAGAAACTCCTTGCGTAGGACGTGGCGGATCATGAACCCGTTCACGAGCGCCGCGGACCCCAGCGTCGCCCCGAAAACGGCGGCGGCGATCGACTCCTCGTTGTACCTGTCGAACAGCTCGGCCGAGAACGGGATCAGCACGATCAGGGCGAGGAAGACCAGGTTCAGCGCCATTAGCGTGCCGTCGAAGGTGCGCAGGTGCTCGAAGAGCCGGTGGTGGATCACCCAGTAGCGGCCGACGAGCGCGAAGGCGAGGGCGTACGCGGCGAGGCTCGGGAGCAGGTCGAACAGCTTGTCGGCCAGCTCGTCCTCAGCGCCCGACGGCAGGCGGGGGACGTCGATGTTCAGCACGAGCAGCGTGATGGCCACGGCCATAACCCCGTCGGAGAAGGCAACGATCCGGCCCGGGTCGGTTCGCTCCATCCGAAAGGAGGAAATCGACCCCGCCGGATGGATCGCCCCAAGTGCTCGCCGCCGCAAGTACCGCCACGTTTGGCGGCTGCAAACCTTCGCCAGCCGTCGTCCTCGTTCGCTCGCGCACTTTTCAAGTGCGCCACGCTCACTGCGTCCTTGGCTGCCTCGGTTTTCGCTCGCCAAACGCGACGGAACCCGCGACGGCGAGCACTAAGCTGCTCCCCGTCCGCGCAACCCCTTCCAGAACGCCGACATGACCGAGACCGACTCCCGCCGCGCCGGCACCGCGTGGTTGCCCGCCGGCCTTGGACCGGCGTTGGCGATGATCGGGCTGTGCGCGGGTGTGCTGGCGGCGCTCGAGCTCGCCATCGTGCTGGCCGGCGGCGCCGGCGGGGTGTCCGACGCGGTTGCGGCGCTGCCGGCGCTCGCGGGCCTGATCTATGTCGGGGCCGGACTGGTGGCGTGGGCGCGTCGACCTCACAACCGGATGGGGCCGCTTCTCACGGCGGCAGGTCTCGCGTGGATGTGTTGGGGTCTGCGGGCCGCAGATGTTCCCTTCCTGGCGGCGGTCGGGCTCCTGTGCGAGGCGCTGCCGTTCGCGGTCATGATGCACCTGCTCCTGGCGTTTCCGTCCGGCCGGGTTGCGGGCCGGGCCGAGCGGATCGTGGTAGCGGTCGGCTATCTGTTGGTTCCGTTCGTCCACGCCCCGGCGGAGCTGCTCGGCGCGTCGCGCGGCGACGGCATTCGCGTGCTCGACGTGGTGGACGACCCCGGCGTGGCCGACGCGGCGTTGGCCGTCCAAACCGTGGCCGACGGCGCACTCGTGGCGGCCGCGGCGCTGCTGGTCGTTCGCCGGTTGCGTGTGGCCGACCAGGGCTGGCGGGGTCTGGCCGCGGCGCTCAGTCTCTGTGGACTCGTCGCGCTCGCGGCGGTCGCGCTGCTCGACGCGATCGACGGAGCCGGCTTCACCTCCTCGGCCGGCTGGCCGGTCGACCTGCTGGACGCGCTCGGAATCGCGATCGTGTTGCTGCTGCCGCTGGCCTTCCTGGCGGGCACGCTGATGGGCGGCTTCGCCCGCGCCGGCGAGCTGGGGGAGCTGGTGCGCCGGCTGGGGGAGACCACGCCCGGACCTGCGGCGCTGGAGGCCGCCGTGGCGGACGGTTTGGGTGATCCCTCCGCGGAGCTCGCCTACTGGCTGCCGCGGGAGCGCCGCTACGTGGATGCGACCGGCGCTCCGCTCGACTTCGCCCCCGGGCGCGGCGTGCAAGAGGTGACCCACGGTGGCCGCCGGGTGGGGGCGATCGTCTACGACCCCGTCCTTCTGAGCGGTGCCGAGCCCGTGAGCTCGGTGGCCCGGATCGTAGGCCTGGCGCTGGATCACGAGCGGCTGGCGGCCGAGCTGCGAGCCAGCGCGCGCGAGCTGCGGGCCTCTCGGGCACGCTTGGCGGAGGCCGCCGACGCCGAGCGCCGGCGGATCGCGCGCGACCTGCACGACGGCGCTCAGCAGCGGCTGGTGTTGCTGGCGATCGACAGCGACCGCCTGCGGCGGCGGGCGGACGACCCGGAGGCGGTCCGAGACGGGGCCCTGGAGCTGCGCCACGGCCTCGACGCCGCCCTCACCGACATTCGCGGGCTGGTTCAGGGGATCGTCCCCCCGCTGCTGGCGGAGCGCGGCCTGCGCGCCGCCGCCGAAGAGCTGGCCGCTCAGGCCCCGCTTCCGGTGGTGCTCGAGGGCGATACCGAAGAACTCGAGGCGCCGGAGCACATCCAGAGCGCCGGCTACTTCGTGATCAGCGAGGCGCTCGTCAACGTCGCCAAGCACGCCCGGGCCACCCGCGCGACGGTGTGGCTCGAGCGCCGGAACGGCGCGCTGTGGATCGAGGTCTCGGACGACGGCGTCGGCGGCGCCGACCGCGCCCGGGGCACGGGGATCGACGGACTGGCCGACCGCGTCGCGGCGGTGGGCGGCAGGCTCGAGCTCGACAGCACGCCCGGCGCCGGCACGCGGTTGTGCGCGGAGCTGCCATGCGGATCGTGATCGGCGAG
The DNA here is from genome assembly GCA_963812915.1 of uncultured Thermoleophilaceae bacterium. GTDB lineage: Bacteria > Actinomycetota > Thermoleophilia > Solirubrobacterales > Thermoleophilaceae > JACVRW01. Next base: position 197,217 of record CAWEXB010000003.1, read on the forward strand.
GACCAGCTGCTGATGCGGGAGGGACTCGCGCGACTGCTGGAGGAGGAGGGCCACGAGGTCGTGGGCAGCGCCGAGGACGGCCCCGGCCTTGTGCGAAAGGCGGGGGCCCACCGGCCCGACCTCGTGATCGCCGACGTGCGCATGCCGCCCTCCCAGACCGACGAGGGGCTGCGCGCCGCGCTCGAGATCCGCGCCGCGCAGCCGGGGATCGGGATCCTCGTGCTCTCCCACCACGTCGAGGTGCGCTACGCCGTCGAGTTGTTCTCGGACGACGCGAGCGGTGTCGGCTACCTGCTCAAGCAGCGGGTCGCCGACCTCGACCGGTTCTTCGCCGCGCTCGAGCGGATCGCCGCCGGCGGCTCGGTGATCGACCCCGAGGTCGTCTCCGCGATGCTGGGCAGGGCGAGGCGCGACTCGATCGAGGAGCTCACCCCGCGGCAGCGCGAGGTGCTCGCGCTCATGGCCGAGGGGCGCACCAACGCCGGCATCGCCGCCGAGCTCGTCATCACCGAGAAGGCCGTCGCCAAGCACGTCGCCGCCATCTTCGAGGCGCTCGGACTGCCGCCCACCGCCGACGGCCACCGCCGCGTGCTCGCCGTCATCCGCTACCTGAACCGCTAGCGGGCGCGTAAACGGAGGGGTACTGGCACCACCCCAACTCGGGTCTCAGGGGCATGGGACGAGGGCCTCTGCAGGGCGATGCTGGTCCTACATCGCCAAACGAGAGGAGCCCCGAAATGACCACCCACATCGAGCCCTTGATCATCCGCGAAGCCCAGCCGACCGACGTCGCCGCTCTGGAGCGACTGGCCGCGCTCGACAGCGGCCGGGTGCCGAGCGGCCGCCTCCTGGTCGCGGAGGCGGATGGCAAGATCCAGGCCGCTGTGCCGTTGGCGGGCGGCCCCGCAATCGCCGACCCCTTCCGGTCCACCACCGCGAGCGTGAGCCTGCTCGGCCTGCGCGCGGCGCAGCTGCGTGGCTTGCGGCCGCCGCCAGAGGTCCGATGGTCCGCGTCGCCACCGGCAGGCCGCCCTTGTCGGCGCTGGGTAAGGGAGTGCCGAGGCGACGCGTTCGACCTTCTGCGGCGATAACCCGCAAAAGGTCGAACGCGTCGGTCGGGGCCCGCCCCCCGCGATCCATCAGTGCAGCGTCCGCTCGACCCCGCGGCGCTCCAGGGCGCGCGCGATGATCAGCCGCTGTATCTCGCTCGTCCCCTCCCAGATGCGGTCCACGCGCAGCTCGCGGAAGAAGCGCTCGGCCACGTTCGTGCGCATGTAGCCGCGACCGCCGAAGATCTGGACCGCGCGGTCGGCGCAGCGGTTCGCCGCCTCGCTCACGAAGAGCTTGGCCATCGCGGCCTTGGCGTGGACGACCTTCGGGTCGGCGCCGGCGTCCGCGAGGCGAGCAACCTCCATCGCGAGGAGCCGGCCGGCGGCCGCGTCGGCGGCCGAGTCGGCGAGTGGGAACGAGACGCCCTGGTAGTCCATGATCCGCCGTCCACCCTGCTCCCGGGTGAGCGCCCAAGCCGTGGCCTCCTCGATGAGCCGCCACATCGACCCGACGCCGCGGGCGGCGATGCCGAGCCGCTCCTCGGTGAACCAGGCGCGCTGCAGGTCGTCTCCGCCGCCGACGCCGCCGATCACGGCGTCCTCGCCGACCTCCACGTCCGTGAAGCGGATCGCAGGGTGGCCGTGGGGGTAGGTGTGGGTGAAGGGCGGGTCGTCGACCACCTCGATGCCGTCGAGCCCCGCATCGACGAGGAACAGCGTCGGGAGCTCCTCGCCGTCGACGAGCGCGCTCGCCATGACGATGTACACGGCCGCGACGTCGCCGTAGGTGACGAACCACTTCTCGCCGTTCAGGACCCAGCCGTCGCTGCTGGGTGCGGCGGTCGTGGCGACCCGCGAGGGATCGGAGCCCGCCTCGGCCTCGGTGACCGCGTAAGCGTCGTGAAGCTCACCCCGGAGCGCCGGCTTCAGGTAGCGCTCGATCTGCTCCGGCGTGCCGCTCGCGAGCACGTTGTATGCGCCCGGCATGTGCCACGAGAGGGCATTGGTCGAGCGCCCGAGTTGCTCCTCCACTAGGAACCACTCCAGCTTGGTCCAGCCCTGGCCGCCGTGCTCGGGCGCGTGCAGGCCGCCCGACAGCCGCGCGTCGATCGCCTCGCGCTTGATCCGCTGCTTCAGCTCCTCGGGGATCTTGCCGCCGCCCAGCTCGGCGAGCTCCTCGTTCGGGATCAGGAGCTCGTCGACGAAGCGTCGGGCGCGTTTCTGGAGGTCGAGCTGCTCCGGCGTGAGGCCGGCTGTGGTGATCGGCGGGGGAGCGGCGCGACTGATGGTCATGCGCGTCCTCCTGGAAGTCCCAATCTCAAGTTCTCGTGATTGTCGATGACGTCGAGCACCAGGTCGCGCGCCGCCCCCGGCGGCGCCGCTCGGGCGAGCTCGAACGCCTCCATCAGGTAGGCGGCCCACGCACGCCGGCTTCCGCGTGTTACGAGCTTCTCCACGCGGGCCTGCTCGGCCGCGACCGCGGCCGGGCTGGGCGGCCCGCCGTCACGCAGCTCGGCGACGGCGGCGGGCAGCTCGCGCTCGGGTTCCGGGGTGATGGAGAGCCACGCGTTACGGGGGCCGAACGGACCCACTGGGTCATGGTATCATGCGACTGATCACAAAGTCAGGATGGGGGCTCGCCGTGGCAAACACAGAGACTTCCCAGGCCGTCTCGCCTGCGCTCGAGACGCGTCTCTACCGGGATCCGGAGGTGCTCGAGCAGGAACAGTTGCGCATCTTCGCGCGCCGCTGGCAATTCGTCGGCCACGTGACGCAGCTGCCGGAGCCGGGCGGCTACATCACCGCCAGCGCCGGCGTCGAGCCGGTGCTCGTGATCCGCGACGACGAGGGCGTGCTGCGCGCCTTCCGCAACGTCTGCCGCCACCGGGGCTCGCGCCTCCTCAGCGGCTCGGGTGAATGCGGCAAGGCGATCCGCTGCCGCTACCACGGCTGGACGTACAAGTTCGACGGGCGCCTCATCGGCGTGCCGGAGGGGCGCGCGATCCGCGGTCTCGACAAGTCCGCGCTCGGCCTCTTCCCCGCGCGCGTCGAGGTGCTCTGCGGCCTCGTCTTCGTGAACCTCGACGTCGACGCGACGCCGCTGGCCGAGCAGGTCTCTGGCCTGCCGGAGCGCCTGGCGCGCTACGGGCTCGAGCGGCTACGGCCGAAGCAGGAGAAGGCGACCAGCCAGCCGGCCAATTGGAAGATCGTCGTGGACAACTACCTCGAGGGGTATCACGTGCCGATCGCCCACCCCGGGCTCATGCGGCTCCTCGACTACAAGAACTACGACGTCGAGCTGCACGACGGCTGGGTCTGGTTCGACGCCCGACTCCGCGACAAGCCCTCGGGCAACCGGATGGAGCGCGTATACCAGCGGCTGGTCGAGCCGATGCCGGGCCTCACGGAGGAGGACCGGCACGTTTGGCACTACGTGTTCATCTACCCCAACACGGCGATCGACCTCTACCCCGATCAGGTCGGGATCTGGCGGATCAACCCGGACGGCCACCTGCGCAGCGCCGACCTGAACGTGACCCTGCTGCCGGAGCGCGCCGGCCTGCGGAACCGCGCGATCCGGTACGCCAACCGCAGGGTGAACGCCCTGGTGAGCGACGAGGACGTCGACCTCGTTGCAAACCAGCAGGCGGGCCTCGAGTCGCGGGGCTTCGAGGCGGGACCGCTCTCGCGCCGAGAGGCGGCGCTCGGCTGGTTCGCCGACCGGATCCGCGCCGACATGGCCGAGGCCGAGTGACCAGGCCCGCGGCGGCGGAGCCGGTCGAGCGCGGCGCCCGCGAGCGGATACTCGCCGCGGCGGTGGAGCGGATCGCGAGCGACGGCATCGACGACGTGCGCATCGCCCGCATCGCGATGGACGCCGGCGTCTCGACCTCGCTCGTGCACTACCACTTCGAGACCCGCGAGGCCTTGCTCGAGGAGGCGCTCGGCTACTCGTTCGAGCTCGCGGGCGACGTGCGCATCGGCGAGGGAGAGGGCGAGGCGCCCGATCACACCCACAGGCTGGCCGCGATGGTCGATCAGTGTCTTCCCTACCCGGGGATGCTCGAGCGCGACTTCATCCTGTGGGTGGAGCTGTGGCTGCGCGCGTCGCGTCACCCGGAGCTGCGCCCCACCGCGTCGAGGCTGTACGCGCGGATGCACGAGTGGTTCAGCGAGGCGATCGCGGAGGGGGTCGAGAGCGGCGAGTTCCGCGGGACCGATCCCGATCGGCTCGCCGACCGTGTGCTCGCGCTGCTCGACGGCTACGGCATCCGCGTGCTCGTCGGCGACCTACCCATCGAGCGCGCGAGAGCGGAGGGATGGGCTGTGCTGGCGGCGGAGCTGGGACTTGACCCGGAGCCGCCGCTGCGGGCGGCGGCGTGAACAGGAATCCCAACCGACGCGAGCTGCTGCGCGGCGGAGCCGGCCTGGCCGTGGCCGCGGGCCTGGCGGGCTGTGGCGTCGGCAACATCGAGCGCGGCTCGCTGGCGGAGACCGAAAAGCCGATCAAGAAGCGGGTCGACGGCGACCTCGTTTACTTCAACTACGCGGAGTACATCGACCCGGAGCTCGTGAAGGGGTTCGAGAAGCGCTACGGCGTGAGTGTCCGCGAGTCCTACTTCGACTCGATGTCGGCGATGATGGCCAAGCTCCGGGCCGGCATCGCCTACGACGTGATCTTCCCGAGCGGCGAGTACGTCCAGCGCCTGCGGGCGGGCAACCTGCTGCGCAGGATCGACCGCGACAAGATCAAGAACATCGACACGGTGTACTCGTACTTCGCCGATCCCTGGTACGACAAGGGCTCGGAGCACAGCACGCCGTACGGGATGTACGCGACCGGCCTCGGCTACCGGGCCGACAAGGTGACGGGCATGACGGGCTCCTGGCGCGACCTCGGCGAGGCGGACTCGGGCGACAGGAGCTTCCTGCTCGACGACTACCAGGAGGCCATCGGCATGGCGAACCTGGTCAGCGGCTATCCGCTCAACGAGGTCGACACGGACAAGCTCGAGCGGTCGAAGGACTACCTGGTCGACCTGAAGCCCAAGCTGCGCGGGATCTCCGCGGACACGACCACGAACATGGTCAGCGGCAACGCCTGGATCCAGCACCTATGGAACGGCGACATCGTGAACATCCGCTACCAGGTCGACAACCCCGAGGACTACAGGTTCCAGAAGTGCACGCGAGGGGCTCCCGGTCGGCAGCGACAACTTCGTGATCCCGGTCAACGCGGAGCATCCGGGCACGGCGCTTCTGTTCATCGAGTACATGCTCGAGCCCGAGAATGCGGCGCAGAACGTCGAGTGGATCGGCTACCCGATGCCCTACGAGGGCGGTCCCACCGAGGCGTTCCAGGGGCTCGTGAAGGACGACCCCGAGATCAACGTGACCACCGAGGACCTCGAGAAGGGCCAGCAGTTCAGGAACCTGAAGGGCGACGGCCGGCTGGCGTGGGACGAGGTGTGGACCGAGTTCCGGGTGTCCTAGGGCCCGTGGCGGCGTGAACGAGAACCGTTTCGCGTCCGCCTTCCTCGTCCCCGGCGGGCTCTGGCTGCTCCTGCTGTTCGTCACGCCTCTCGTGTTCCTGCTGGCTCTGTCGTTCGGCTACACCGACGACCTCGGCGAGGCGATCTACAGCACGCGCCTCGACAACTACGAACGCCTCGTCGACCCCGCCTACCTGCCGGTGCTGTTCCGCTCGGTCGGCTTCGCCTTCGCCGCCGTCGTGCTCTGTCTCCTGATCGGTTATCCGGTCGCCTACTACATCGCCATCTTCGGCGGCCGCTGGAAGAACGTGCTGATCGCGCTGGTGGTGCTGCCGTTCTTCGTCAATTACCTCATCCGCACCTACGCCTGGATTGCACTGCTCGGCGACGACGGGATGGTCAACGGCGTGCTCGACTCGAGCGTGCGCTTCCTCAACAACCCGTACGCGGTGATCGGAGGCCTCGTCTACGGCTTCATGGCGTTCATGATCCTGCCGATCTACGCGTCGCTCGACCGCATGGATCCATCGCTCATCGAGGCGGGCAAGGACCTCTACGGCGGCCCGTGGCAGACCTTCCGCCACGTCACGCTGCCGCACACGATGCAGGGCGTGCTCGCCGGCTCCGTGCTCGTGTTCCTGCCCGCCGTCGGCGACTTCGTGTCGGCGTCGCTGCTCGGGGGACCAGAGGAGGTCATGGTCGGCAACCTGATCCAGCAGCAGTTCCAGGCCTCCGACAACTGGCCGTTCGGCGCCGCGCTGACCGTGGCGATGATGGCCTTCCTGATGATCCTGATGGTGTTCTACCTGCGCGCCGCGGCGCGCGAGGCCAAGGAGGCCACGGCGTGAGCACGGTCGAGTCCCGCCCGACCGCCCCCGCCCCTCCCGCCGCCGACGCTCGACGCGCGCCCGGCAAGCCGCCGAAGGGCTTCGACCGGCCGCGCTTCCTCAAGCTCTTCATGGGCGTCTTCTTCGTGTTCCTGTTCGCGCCGATCGTGCTCGTGGTGCTGTTCTCGTTCAATTCGAGCCGCTCGTTGCAGGACTTCCAGGGATTCAGCCTGCGCTGGTACGAGACCTTCTTCGAGTCCGAGTCGCTGCGCGACTCGCTGATCGCGAGCCTGCAGATCGCGCTGCTGACGATGCTGATCGCAACGGTCCTCGGCACGATGCTCGCCTACGGGCTGGTGCGCGCGCGCACGCGCGTGTCGGACAGCCTCAACGTGCTCATGCTCGTGCCGCTGGTGACGCCGGAGATCGTGGCCGGCGCCTCCGCTCTCCTGCTGTTCACGCAGGTGAAGCTCGACCTCTCGCTGACCACGATCGTGCTCGCGCACATCACCTTCTCGATCTCCTACGTGACGGTGGTGGTGCGCGCCCGGCTCGTTTCGCTCAGCAGCGAGGTCGAGGAGGCCTCGATGGACCTGGGCGCCACGCGCGTCGAGACCTTCCGGCTCGTAACGCTGCCGGCCCTGTGGCCCGCGGTGCTGGCCGCCGGTCTGCTCGTATTCGCGCTGTCCTTCGACGACTTCGTCCTGTCCTTCTTCACCACCGGCGAGAGCCCCCAGCCCCTGCCGGTGCGCATCTGGACGCAAATCCGTTTCGGCGTGAGGCCGACGATCAACGCAATCGGAACCTTCATGCTCGTCATCTCGGTACTGAGCATCGGCTTGGCGCTGCTGCTGCCGCGCCTGCTCGGCCGGCGCGAGAGCGGGCTCAAGGTGCTGCTGGGGAGGGAGGCGGCGTGAGCGGGGATACAGTCCGTGCGCACTCGGCCGAGCCGAGTGCTTCGGCCATACGCTTCGAGGGAGTGACCAAGCGCTTCGGCGAGCTGCTCGCCGTCGACACGCTCGATCTGGAGATCGAGAAGGGCGAGTTCTTCTCGCTCCTGGGACCGTCCGGCTGCGGCAAGACGACGACGCTTCGCATGGTGGCCGGCTTCGATCAGCCGAGCCAGGGGCACATCTACCTCGACGGCGAAGCGGTGGAGACCGTGCCGCCCTACAAGCGCAACGTCAACACGGTGTTTCAGAGCTACGCCCTCTTCGAGCACCTCAACATCGAGGACAACGTCGCCTTCGGCCTGAAGCGGCGAAAGGTGGCGTCGGACGAGATCCGCTCGCGCGTGGCCGAGGCTCTCGAGCTCGTGGAGCTGCAGGGACGCGGAAAGGCGCGGCCGCAAGAGCTGTCGGGCGGCCAGAAGCAGCGCGTGGCGCTGGCCCGGGCGCTCGTGAACCGTCCGTCCGTGCTGCTCCTCGACGAGCCCCTCGGCGCGCTCGACCTCAAACTGCGAAAGCAGATGCAGGTGGAGCTCAAGGGCATCCAGCGCGAGGTCGGAATCACGTTCCTCTACGTCACACACGACCAGGAGGAGGCGCTCGCGATGTCCGACCGAATCGCGGTGATGGAGCGCGGTGTGGTCAAGCAGTGCAGCGCGCCGGAGGAGGTCTACGAGCATCCGTCGGGACCGTTCGTGGCCGGCTTCATAGGGGTCTCGAACCTGTTGAACGGCGTGGTCCAGAACGGCGGCGTGAAGCTCGCGTCGGGCGCCACCTGCGTGGCGGACGTGCCGAGCGACTGCCCGCCGGGGTCTGAGGTGCACCTGTCGGTGCGCCCCGAGAAGATCTGGCTCGACGAGCTCGAGGAGGGCATGGTCGCGCTCGACGGCACGGTCGTGGAGCGGGTATACGTCGGCACCACGACGCAGGTGATCGTGGAGCTGGGACCCGGGATGCGCGTCACGGCGCTCGAGCAGAACGTCGCCCGGGCGCGCTCGGACGACCGCTGGCAGATCGGCGACCGCGTGCGCCTCGGCTGGCACCGGGAGCACGCGCGCGTGCTCCGCTAGAAGCGCGCGCGACCCGCGAGCGGCAACCGCCGCCTCAGCGAGCGGCGGTCCTTCAGGATCCGCTGCGCCGCGTTGTGCCCCGAGGCCGCCATCACACCGCCGCCGGGGTGGGTGCCGGCGCCGCAGAGGTAGAGGCCGTCGACCGGGGTCGCGTACTGCGCCATCAGCGGCGACGGCCGCATGAAAGCCATCTGGTCGAGCCCCTGCTCACCCTGGAAGATCGAGCCGTCGGCGAGGCCGAAGATGTGCTCGAGGTCGGGTGGGGCGAGCACCTCGTAGTGGATGAGCGCGTCCTTCACGTTCGGCGCGTGCGGGGCCACGAGGTCGAGGCAGCGCTCGGCGTACCCTTCGCGCGCGCCGTCGGGCCAGTCGACGTCGCGGTAGGGCCCGTACTGGGTGAACATCGTCATGACGGTCGTGCCGTCATCCGTCAACGACGGATCGACGGCGCTCGGCACCTCCATCTCGACGTATGGGTTCGCGGCGGGAACCCCGCGCACCGCGTCCTGCCAGGCGCGCTCGAGATAGTCGATCGAGGGGCAGAGGGCAAGGCTGGTGCGCAGCAGGCGCTCGCCGTCAGCGGGCGACACGCTCTCGTAGCGGGGCGGCTCGGAGAGCACGCAGTTCACCTTCACCGAGCCGCCGCGGCTGCGGTAGCGCCGCATGTCGCGCACGACCTCGGCGGGGAAGTGCTCGGCGCCGGTCATGTCGAGCACGGTCGTGCGCGGGTGAGCGCCGGAGGCGACGATCGGCGCGCTCAGCTCCTCGCCGGAAGCGAGGGTCACGCCGGTCACGCGTCCGTCGCGGACGTCGATCGATCGCACGGCGGCGCCGGTGCGGATCGTCGCGCCGGCGGCCTCTGCGCTGCGGGCGAGCGCCTCCGAGATCCCGCCCATGCCGCCCCTTACATGACCCCAGAGGCCGCTCACGCCGTTCAACTCGCCGAGCGCGTGGTGCAGCAGGTTGTAGGCGGTGCCCGGGGTGCGGGGGCCGGCCCAGACGCCGACCACGCCGGTGGAGGCGAACGAGCCCTTGATCGCGTCCGACTCGAACCACTCGTCGAGCAGGTCGCCCACCGACATCGTCATCACCCGGAAGAGCTCGTGCGCGTCGCGCTTCCTGAGACCCGCCGCGCGGCCGGCCTCGCGCAGCAGCGAGAGGAGATCGCCCGGCCTCTTCGAGCCGAGCGCGGGCGGCGGGCGCAGCAGGAGCGGGCGCAGGAAGCCTGAGAGCCGATCGAGGAGCGCCTCGAACTCCGGGTAGGCCGCGGCATCCCGCCGCGAGTGCGTCGCGATCGATGCTTGCGTCCGCGCCGAATCGACAAAGAAGAAGACCGGCTTGCCGCCCGGCGCCATCGTGGCGAACGCCGGGTCGAGCGGGATCGCCTCGTAGCCGAAGTCGTGCAGGCGCAGGTCGCGCACGACCTTGGGCTGCAGCATGGAGACCACGTACGACGCGCGCGACACGCGATGTCCCGGCCAAACCTCCTCGGTGACGCAGGCCCCGCCGACGATGTCTCGTCGCTCGAGCACACAGACGCGCAGGCCCGCCCGCGCGAGGTAGCCGGCGGTCGTGAGCCCGTTGTGCCCGGCCCCGACCACGATCGCGTCGTAGCCGGGCCCGCCGTTCAGGCTCACGCCGTTCATCCTGCGGTGACTATATCGTGCGACTGACTACAAAGTCAATCACTGCAACGCGTGGCCTCGGCCGGCCGCGAACCGCCGTCCCAAACGCCACAAGGGCGGCGCCCGCCGGCTGGCGGGCGCCGCCCCGCGGAGGGAGGAACGTCGAGGCCTACGCCTCGGCCGGCCGCGGCTCCGGCGGGCTCGCGGGCCGCCGTCCTGGCCGCTCCGCGTCGCGCGGCGCCGGCGGGAGACCCTCGGCGTCGAGCGCCGGGCCCTTCGGCAGCCACTCGAGCCACTTCGGCAGGTACCAGTTCCACTTGCCGAGCAGCTTCATCGTGGCGGGCAGGAGCACGCCGCGCACCAACGTGACGTCGATCAGCACCGCGGCGGCCAGACCCACGCCGAACTGCTTCATGTCGATGAACGACAGGGTGGCGAAGATCGAGAACACCGCGACCATCACGACCGCTGCCGCTGTGACCACGCCGGCCGTGGTCTTGATCCCGTGGCTGACCGCTTCCTCGGTCGACTCGCCGCGGTCCACCGCCTCCTTGATCCGGCTCAGGATGAACACGTGGTAGTCCATCGATAGTCCGAACAGGATCACGAACAGCATCAGCGGGAACCACGAGCTGATCGCTCCGGTGGAGTCGAAGCTCAGGAGGTCCTCGAAGTGACCGTCCTGGAACACGTAGGTCACGATGCCCATCGCCGCGGCCACCGACAGGATGTTCAGCAGGATCGCCTTGATCGGGATCACGATCGAGCGGAACGTGACCAGCAGCAGGAGGAACGCCATCGCGAAGACGAACGCGAACACGTACCAGATGCGCTCGCCCATCAGCTCGTTGAAGTCGACCGAGCCGGCGGTGAAGCCGCTCACGCCGACCAGCTCGCCGCCGCTCACGCTCGGGAACACCCGCGGGACGACGTCCTCGCGCAGCGTCTCGACCGCGGCCATCGACGTGTCGTCGCTGCCCGTGCCGGCGAGCGGCACCTCGATCACGGCGACCTCGCCGTCCGGGCTCGTGTCGACCGTGATCGGCTCATAGAACTGGTCCGAGTCGCGCGCGACCTGGCGCAGCTCCTGGGCCGCCGCCTGAATCTCGGATCGATCCAGGTTGTTGCCCTCGAGCACGATGTCGGCCGTGAACTGCTCGCCGGGGAAGGCGGCCTGCATCCGGTCGTAGGTCTGCATCACCTCGAGCGAGCGCGGCAGCCCGTCGACGCCCGTGTCCGCGGTGTGGATGTGGAACACCGGGATCGCGAGCACGACCAGCACGGCGGTCGCCGCGACCACCGAGGCGAGCGGCCGCCTCAGCACGCGATCGAGCACCCATCCCCAGACACGCGGCTCGCCCGTGCGCCGCTCGGGCCGCAGGAACGGCACGCGGCCCTTGTTCACGCGGTCGCCGAGCTTCGACAGGATCGCCGGGAGGACGGTCAGCGAGCCGATGACGGAGATCGCCACCACGAGGATCGTGCCCGTGGCGAACGAGATGAAGGTGGCGGCGCCGCCGAGGTACATGCCCGCCATCGCGGCGATGACCGTGATGCCCGAGACGAGCACGGCACGTCCCGAGGTGGCGGCCGCCGCTTCTAGTGCGGCCTCCTCGGAGCGCCCAGCGGCGCGTTCCTCGCGCTCACGGCGTAGGTAGAACAGTGAGTAGTCGACGCCGACGGCCAGGCCGATCAGCAGCACGACCGAGTTGACGGTCTCCTCCATCGGCATGATCTGGCTGATCGGACCGAGCAGGCCGATCGCCGCCGCCACCGCGGTGACTGCCAGGATCAAGGGGACGAATGCCGCGAGTAGGGCGCCGAAAGCGACGATCAGGATGATCAGCGTGATCGGCAGCGAGGTGACCTCGGCCTTCTGGAAGTCCTCCTCGAACGCCTCGCTCAGCGCCTTGTCCGCGCTCGCGCCGCCGAACTCCTCGACCCGGAATCCGGCCTCCTGCTTGTCGAGCTTGGCCACCGTGTCGAGCGCCGGACCTACCTTGTCATCGGCGGTGTCGCCGCGGATCTCGAACGTCACCAGCGCCGACTTGCCGTCCTCGGACAGCTTGCCCTGGCTGCTCGCGGCGTACGGGCTCTCGACGTTACGTACGTCCCTGGTGTCCTTCAGCCGGGCGACCACCGTACTAACGGTCTCCCGAAACTCGGGATCGCGGTTGGTTGCCCCGTTCTGGCTCTGGACGAGGACGCTCTCGTCCTCCTTGTCCGGGAAGTGGTCGGACACGGCCGAGTCGGCGCGGCCCGACTCGCCGATCTCGTAGTCGTTGTCGTCGAGCGTTTTCGTACCAACCGACCCGCCGATGAAGACGGCGACGATCACGAACGCGAGCCAGCCGAGGATTGCCTTCTTTCGGTGTTGCGCGCTCCACCTTCCGGCGCGCGCTGCGATGTTGCGAGGAGATTCCATGTGCGAGAGCATCGCCCCGCGGGCAGGGCGTTCCAATGCGGCCTACCGGCCAAGACCGGTGCGGCTAGCCGAACACGCCGGCTACTCCCACCGCATCCGCCGCGGCTTTCGCCGCATCCGGATGAGTCGCGCCGGAACGCCGCCGACGACGGCGTTCGCCGGCACGTCCTTGGTGACCACCGAGTTCGTCCCGATCACCGCGTTGTCGCCGACCGTGACGCCGCGCAGGATGCACGCGCCGTAGCCGATCCAGACGTTGTTGCCCACGCGCACGTCACGCTTGTAGATGCCCTGGAGCCGGATCGGGCGCTCGACCTCGACCATGCCGTGGTCGAAGTCGATCATCATCACCCGGTCGGCGATCACGCACTCGCGGCCGATCGAGACGTGCTGGTAGGAGCTGATCGTGCACTCCTGGCCAAGCACGGTCTTGGCCCCGATCGAGACGGTCCCCTCGTGGCTGCGGATCTTCGAGCCGTGCCCGATCCAAGACCAGCGGCCGAGCTCGAGCGTGCCCTTCTGTCCGACCTCGAGCTCGCAGCGGGGACCGATGAACGCGATCCCGTCGAGTCTCAGCCGCCGGCCGAGCACCAGCTTCCTCCGGCCGAGCCGCAGGAGCAGCCGCGCGTACCTGCCGTTCAGCATCCCCTTGCTGCGCATGAACCGAAGCAGGGTCGGCAGGCCGCCGTGGAGCGGCGGCGGCTCGCCGCGGATCTCCGGCGGGAGATCGAGGGGCGGAGCGGCGATCGGTTCGATTGCGCTCTGCATCGGGCAGGCTGATCATAGGACCGGCCGTCGGCCAAGCCGGGGTGCGGCTATCCGTATTGGCCAAGGGGCCGGCCGGCATCACAATCCGAAGTGCAATGGCCAGGACCGTCCTCATCGTCGACGATCACCCGAGTTTCCGGGCGAGTGCACGCATGCTCCTCGAGGCCGAGGGCTTCCAGGTGATCGGCGAAGCCGAGGACGGCGCCGGCGCCCTGCGCGCCGTTCGGGAGCTGGCGCCGCAGGTGATCCTGCTCGACGTGCACCTGCCCGACATCGACGGCTTCGAGGTTGCCGCCCGCCTGACCGCGAACGGCGACTCGCCGGCCATCATCCTGACCTCGAGTCGCGACGTTGGCGACCTGGGCCCGCTCGCCGAGCGCGAAGACGTGCGGGGCTTCATCCCCAAATCGGAGCTCTCCGGCGCCGCGCTGGAGGCGCTGCTCGGATGACTAGCCTTCGCCGCGCCCTCTGGGCACTCGCGGCGGTGGGGTTTGCGTTCGGGTTGGCGGTGCTGGCCCTGATCCTGACCAACGACCTGCTCGAGCTGCGCGGTGCGTGGGCCGTCGGCGAGCTGGCGGTCGGTTGGAGCTTCATCGGCGTCGGGCTGTTCGCGTGGGGACGGCGTCCGGACAACCGCGTCGGAATGCTGATGACGGCCACCGGCTTCGTCTGGTTCGTCTCCTCCCTCTCCCTCTCCGACCTTCCGCTCGTCTTCACCCTCGGCAGCGTGCTGGGCACGGTCTTCTTCGCCGTCGCCATACACATGCTGCTCGCGTTTCCCAGCGGCCGCCTCCAAAGCTCGACCGAGCGCTGGATAGTCGGGGCGGCCTACGCGCTCACCACGATCTGCGTGTACCCCCTCTGGCTATTCGCCGACCCCGAGTCGCTCGACTGCGACGACTGCCCCGACAACGTCCTGCTGGTACACGACAACGAGACGCTCGTCAACACGATCGGGACGATTGGCAACCTAGGCGGGGTGGTCCTGGTCGGGGCCATGCTGGTGGTCTTGGTGCGGCGCTGGCGCCGTGCGACCGCGGCACAGCGACGCTTCCTCGTGCCCGTCTACTCCGCGGGCATCGCCCTCGCGATCCTGCTGATCGTCACCATCGTGTTCCAGACCCTCGGGGGGCGTGGTGAAGAACTGCCCTGGATCGCGGCGATGGTCCCGCTCGGCCTCGTCCCCTATCTGTTCCTCGGAACACTCATCCGTGCGCGCATGATCCAGAGTGGCGCCGTCGGCGAGCTGGTCGCGCGCCTCAACGAGGCTCCGCGGCGCGGCGAGCTGCGCGACGCGCTCGCCGACGCGCTGCGCGATCCAACTCTCGAGCTCGTCTACTGGCTGCCGGAGGACAGGCGGTTCGTGGACGCGCGCGGCCACCCGGTCGAGCTGCCCGAGCCCGGGTCGGGGCGGGCGGTCACGAGAGTCGAACGCGACGGCGAGTGCGTAGCGGCCTTCATCCATGACGCGCTGGTCGACGAGCAGCAGGCGCACGTGGACGCGGTGGGCGCGGCGGCCTCGCTCGCGCTCGAAAACGAGCGGCTCGACGCCGAGCTGCGCGCCAAGGTCGAGGAGCTGCGCACCTCCCGCGAGCGCATGCTGCGGATCGGCCTGGAGGAGCGGCGCCGCCTCGAGCGCGACCTCCACGACGGCGCTCAGCAGCGGCTCGTGTCCATGGCGCTCAGCATGCGGCTGGCGCACGAGCGGCTGCGTGACGATCCACGGTCGGCCGAGGAGCTGCTCTCGAGCGCCGGAGACGAGTTGGACGCCGCGCTGGAGGAGCTACGCGAGCTGGCCCGCGGCATCCATCCGGCCGTCCTAAGCGACCGCGGCCTCGCCACGGCGGTCGAGGCGCTCGCCCACCGCGCGCCGCTCCCCGTCGAGCTCGACGCGCTGCCGAGCGAGCGGCTGCCGGAGGCCGTCGAGTTGGCCGCCTACTTCGTGGTCGCGGAGGCGCTCACCAACGTGGCCAAATACGCTCAGGCGAGCTATGCACGCGTGAGCGTCGAGCAGGAGAATGGTCGGGTGGTGGTTGAGGTGAAGGACGATGGCGTGGGTGGGGCCGATCCGGCCCGGGGCACCGGGCTGCGCGGACTGGCCGACCGGCTGGGAATCCTCGAGGGCAGGCTCGAGGTGGACTCCGAGGTCGGAAGGGGCACCAGGGTCACTGCGAGGATCCCGTGCGGGTGATCGTCGCCGACGACTCCGTGCTGCTCCGCGAGGGGGTCGTCCGCCTGCTGGAGGAGTCGGGCTTCGATGTGGTGGCCCAGGCCGGTGACGCCGAGGACCTGCTGCGGAAGGTGAACGCACACAAGCCCGACGTGGCGGTGGTGGACATCCGCATGCCGCCCACCAACACCGACGATGGGCTACGCGCCGCCCTCCAGATCCGCGGCACCCACCCCGAGACCGGCGTTTTGGTGCTCTCGCAGTACGTGGAGGAGGGCTACGCCCTCGAGCTGGTGGGCGACGCCGCCGGCGGGGTCGGCTACCTCCTGAAAGACCGCGTTGCCGACGTCGAGCGCTTCGTCGACTCGGTCAAGCGCGTGGCCGAGGGCGGCTCCGCGCTGGACCCGGAGGTCGTCGCGCAGCTCGTAGGTCGAGCACGCCGCGACGACCCGCTGGCCGCGCTCACGGCGCGCGAGCGCGAGGTGCTCGAGCTCATGGCCGAGGGACGCTCGAACAACGCGATCGCGGAGCAGCTCGTCGTCACCGAGCGGGCGGTCGAGAAGCACGTGACGAGCATCTTCGGCAAGCTCGGCCTCCAGCCGGCACCCGAGGATCACCGGCGCGTGCTGGCCGTGCTGACGTTCCTGCGGGCCTAGCGCCTCCCCACCAGCCGAACCTCCTCGATCTCGTCCGCCGGCTGGAAGCCGAACACCTGACCGTAGAAGGACAGCTCGGCCTCGAGCGAGCGGATGATGGTCTCCGCTCGCCGGAAACCGTGCTGCTCGCCCTCGAACATCAGGACGGCGTGGGGCACGCCGTTGTTCCGGAGGGCGGCCGCCATCTCCTCCGCCTGCGCCGGCGGTACGACCTCGTCCTCCAGTCCCTGCAGGAGCAGCACGGACGCTCGGATGCGGTCGGCGAAGTGGATCGGAGAGCGTTCCCGGTAGACCTCCTCCGCCTCCGGCCAGGGTCCGATCAGCCGGTCGAGGTAGCGCGACTCGAACTTGTGCGTATCGCGAGCCAGCGTGGCGGCGTCGGCGACGCCGTAGTAGCTGGCGCCGGCTCCGAAGGCGGCCGGGTGGAACGCGAGCGCGCAGAGCGTCGTGTATCCGCCCGCACTGCCGCCGTGGATAGCGAGCCGGTTGCCGTCCACGTCGCCCTTCGCCGCGAGGTGCCCGGCGGCCGCGATGCAGTCCTCGACGTCCACGATGCCCCAGGCGCCGCGGAGCAGGTTCCGGTAGTCGCGCCCGAACCCGCTGCTGCCGCCATAGTTGACGTCGACCACTCCGACGCCCCGGGTGGTCCAGAAGAGCGTCACCGGGTCGAGCTCGGGCGCGGCGTATGCCGTCGGGCCGCCGTGGATCTGGACGATCAGCGGCGGCCTCTCGCCGTCGGGTCCCTCGAGGCCGGGGTTGGCGGGCGGGTAGTAGAAGGCGTGGGCCGTGCGGCCGCCTGCGCTCTCGAACTCGATCGCTCGGGGGATCGAGACGAGGGCGCGGTCGAGCCGCTCGTCGCTGGCGCGGCGCAGCTCCGTGGCGCCGTCCGCCTCGCTCCAGCTCACCACCGCCGGCTCCTGCTCCGGGCTCGCCGCGACGAAGATCAGCCGCTGCCCGCGGGCGCGCAGGCAGGGATAGCCGTAGGAGGTGTACGGAAGGCCGACGTCGTCGAGCCGACCGTCGCGGAGGAGGCAGAGCCGGGCGACGGCGCGCTCGATGCGAACGCAGGCGATCGCCCCGTCCTCGAGGAAGGCGTATGTCGCGCCGCCGAACAACCAGTGCGGCACGCCGAGCTCCGCGCGCTCGTCCGTGAGCTGCCCGGCTTCGCTGTAGAGGTTCCACCAGCCGCTGCGGTCGGAGACCCAGTGGAGCTCGCCCGCCGCGTTCCACTCGGGCTGCCAGATCGACTCGTCCGGCCCGCCCGCCACGCGCCGCTCGCCGACCCACAGCTCGCAGCCGTCCCAGGGCATGTTCGGGTGGTCCCAGCAGAGCCAGCAGAGCGCCCGCCCGTCGGGGCTGGGACGCGGCGCGGCGTAGAAGTCACGGCCCGACGCGATGGGTTGGGGCGGGTCCGCGCCGTCGACGGGCACGCGCACCAGGTCGTTCACCGGCTCACCGTCGCCGTGGGTCTCGCGCACGCACACGATCGCCGCGCCGTCGGGGAGCATTCGCCCGTCCGCGTATCGGTAGGGACCCTCGGGGGTGATGGGTGACGGCGAGCCGTCCGGGTCGAGGCGGTAGAGGCGCTGGTCGTCCCAGCGGGAGAAGAAGACGGTCTCGCCGTGGAGCAGCCAGGCGCCGCCGCCGTACTCGTGAACCCTCGTGCGCACGTTGAACTCGGGCGGAGTCACGTCCTCGCCGTCTCGCACGAGCGCCGTACGCCCGCTCTCGAGCGGGCGGCGCTCGAGCCACCAGGCCGAGCCGTCCTGGCCGAGGGCCGGTTCGCCCAGCCCGACCCCCGCGCGGGCAACCGCCGCCGCGGCGATCGGCGAGGGCCAGGATCCGAACGGCGCGCTGGTCACATCTCGAGTATGCGGGTTACCCGTACCACGCGCGACGGCGCGGCCTGGCACTCTCCGGCGCATGGATTCGATCGTGACCGCCACCGACGTCCGCCGCCGCTACGGCGAGGGCGACGCCGCCGTCGACGCGCTCGCGGGCGTGACAACCTCCTTCGAGCGCGGCCGCTACAGCGCGATCATGGGGCCGTCCGGCTCGGGCAAGTCGACGCTCATGCACATCCTGGCCGGGCTCGACGGGCCGACCTCGGGGTCGGTCGAGCTCGACGGGGTCGAGATCACCGCGCTGGACGACGCCGACCTCACCAGACTCCGGCGCGACAAGCTCGGCTTCATCTTCCAGTTCTTCAACCTGATCCCCGTCCTCACGGCCGAGGAGAACATCGTGCTGCCGCTGTCGATCGCGGGGAAGCGCCCGGACGACGAGTGGCTGCACCAGCTCGTCGAGACCGTCGAGCTGGCCGACCGGCTCACCCACCGCCCCGCCGAGCTTTCCGGGGGCCAGCAGCAGCGCGTGGCGGTCGCCCGGGCGCTCATCTCGAAGCCGGCGGTGGTATTCGCCGACGAGCCCACCGGCAACCTCGACTCGAAGTCGAGCGAGGAGGTGCTGCGGCTGCTGCGCCGGTCCGTCGATGACCTCGGCCAGACGGTGGTGATGGTGACCCACGATCCGGAGGCGGCGTCGTATGCGGACCGCCTGGTCGTGCTTCGCGACGGGCGCATCGTCCACGACGCCGACGCCGGCACGGCCGAGCAGGTCATCGAGCTGATGAAGGAAGTGGCTTGACCAAGGTCGCGCTCCGCGGTCTCGCGCAGCGAAAGCTGCGCGCATTCGTGACCGCGCTGGCCGTACTGCTCGGCGTCGCCTTCATCGCGGGCAGCTTCGTGCTGACGGACACGATCAACCGCTCCTTCGACAACATCTTCGACGAGGCCTACGCCGGCACCGACGTCGCGATCTCGTCGAGTACCACGGGCCAGGGCGACTCGCCCGACCTGCCGGCGTTCTCGGAGCGGTTCCTCGACCGCGTCCGTCGGGTCGACGGCGTCGAGAAGGCGGCCGGGGGCATCTTCTCAACCGTCCGCTTCGTGGACGCGGAGGGCGACCCACTCGGCAACAGCTTCGCGCCCAACTTCGTGTCCTCAACGGCGCCGGAGCCGTTCGAGACTCTCACCTACACACAGGGGCGCCCGCCCACCACGGCGGACGAGGGCTCGATCGATGAGTCGACCGCGGATCGCGAGGGCCTCGAGATCGGGGGCACTCTGCGGATCGCCGGCGAGGCCGGTGTCAAGAGCTACCGGATCGTCGGGATCCAGCGGCTGGGCGACACCAGCTCGGGCGGCGCCGGTACAGCCCAGCTGACGCTGCCGGAGGCCCAGCGCCTGACCGGCAAGGAGGGCGAACTCGACGGCATCTCGGTGCAGGCGGAACCCGGTGTGTCGCCGGAGGAGCTCAGCCGTCGCGTCGACCGCCTGCTCCCCCCGCGCCTGATAGTCGAGACCGGCACCCAGGCGGCCGCGCGCCAGTCGGAGGACATCAAGGAGGACCTCAGCTTCTTCCGCATCGTGCTGCTCGTCTTCGGCGGCGTGGCCCTGCTGGTGGGCAGCTTCCTGATCTTCAACACGTTCTCGATCACGATCGCCCAGCGAATCCGCGAGCTCGGCATGCTGCGCACGCTCGGCGCCAGCCGCCGCCAGATCCTGGGCGGGATGCTGCTCGAGGCGACGGTCATCGGCGTGCTGGGCTCGCTGCTCGGCGTGCTGGCGGGGATCGGGTTCGCCGGCGCGCTCAATGCCATCTTCAAGAGCTTCGGGATCGACCTGCCGAACACGGGCACGGTGATCGAGCCGCGCACGATCATCGTGGCGATCGTGGTCGGCCTGGTGGTCACGTTCGTCGCCGCGCTCAGTCCCGCGGTGCGCGCCACACGGGTCTCGCCGATGGCGGCTCTGCTGGAGGCGGAGCTGCCCGAGAGCCGCGCCCACGGGTGGATGTTCACGGCCGTGGCCGCGCTCCTCACGCTGGGCGGGCTCGCGCTCGCGACCGTCGCGCTGTTCGGCGTGCTCGGGGACTCGGGCGCGGCCGCCGGCGCCGTCGGCGCCGGTGCTGTGGCGACGCTGCTCGGCGTCTCGATGTTCAGCCCGCGGCTGGTGCGGCCGCTCGCGTCGGTGGCCGGGTGGCCGCTCGAGAAGCTGCGTGGCATCACGGGCCGGCTGGCGCGCGAGAACACGGTGCGCAAGCCCGGCCGGACGGCGGTGACGTCCGCGGCACTGATGATCGGCCTCGCGGTGGTGGTCTTCGTGACCGTGTTCGCGGCCGGCATCAGCGCGTCGGTCGGCAACGCGATCGATCGCAACTTCCAGGGCGACCTGGTCCTTCAGAACACCGACGGCTTCTCGCCGATCAGTCCCGGCGCGGCCCGTGAGGCGGAGCGAGTGGAGGGTGTCCGGACCGTGTCCTCGCTGAGCTTCGCCGGCGGGGTGTACCAAGGCGACGACATCCGCCTCTCGGCGGTCGACCCGGCCACGGTCTCCGACGTGCTCACGCTCGATTGGGAGCAGGGCTCGCCCAGCACCCTCTCGTCGCTGCCCGCGCGCGGCGCGGTGCTCGACGACGCCTGGGCCGACTCGAACAACATCGACGTGGGCGACCGGATCACGATCCGCACGCCGCTGGAGCGCGACGTGACGTTGACGGTCGAGGGCACCGTGAAGGACAACGCCGACCTGCTCGGCAACGTCGTCACGACACAAGAGACGCTGCGCAGCCAGTTCGGCGCCCGCGACCCGAGCATGACGTTCGTGGCGCTGGCCCCGGGCGCGAATGCCGACGCGGTTCAGCGGCAGATCGACCAGACGGTCGAGCAGCGGTTTCCGACCGTCGACACGCTCAACCAGCAGGAGCTGAAGGACAACCAGGAGGAGCAGATCAACCAGCTGGTGGCGTTCTTCTACGTGCTCCTCGCGCTCGCCATCGTCATCTCGCTGCTCGGCATCGTGACCACGCTGGCGCTCTCGATCCACGAGCGCACGCGCGAGCTGGGGCTGCTGCGCGCCGTCGGGATGTCGCGCAGGCAGGTGAAGCGCCTGGTGCGCTACGAGTCCGTCATCACGGCGCTGATCGGGGCGATCCTGGGCACGATCCTGGGGATCATCTTCGCGACGCTCGTCTCACGACCGCTGGCGGACGAGGGCTTCGAGCTCAGCTACCCGGTCGGCACGCTGCTCATCCTGCTGGTGCTGGCCGCGCTGGCCGGGGTGCTGGCGGCGATCTTCCCGGCCCGGCGGGCGGCGAAGCTCGACGTGCTGCAGGCTGTCGCTTACGAGTAGTCGCCGCGCCCTCTTGTGGTGCGGCGGGTCCGGGCGGCGCGGGTGCGCCGGGGGCCGGCCTGGACGACGCGTTCGCCCTTTTGCGGCTTATTGCCGCAGAAGGTCGAACGCGTCGCTTCCCGCATCCGGTTCGCGAGGTATTCACCGCCCGGGCCAGCCGCCCCGTGGGCGGCAGCCCGGCGATAGGCTCGCCTTGATGAGCGCGAGCGGCAAGGTGACCGGCATCGGCGGAACGTTCTTCCGCGCCCGGGATCCCGACGCCCTGAAGGCGTGGTACACGGAGCACCTCGGCCTGCCGGACGCGGTCTTCCAGTCGCCGGCCGGGACGGTCGTGTGGGGCCCCTTCGACATGGACACCGATTACTTCGGGCCGAGCGGCCAGCAGTGGATGCTCAACTACCGCGTCGACGACCTCGACGCCGTGCTCGAGCGCCTGCGCGCTGCGGGCGTCGAGGTCCTCGACAAGAGACAGGACCAGGAGGGCGTCGGCCGCTTCGGTTGGGCGGTCGACCCCGAGGGCAACCGCTTCGAGCTCTGGGAGCCGGCGGAGGGGATGTGAGCGCCCCCTCGCGCGGTGGCGGGATCCCGGTCACCGGGGTGTCGGAGCTGGTGCTCGAGGTCGTGGACCTGGAGGCCGCGGAGGAGTTCTACGCGGGCGTGCTGGGACTGCCGGTAGTCGATCGCTGGCCCGACCGCGAGGCGATCTGGGTGATGGCCGGCGATCGGACGCGCATCGGGCTGTGGCGGCCACAGGTCGGACTGGCGGGCGGCCGAGGCGGGCTGCACGTGCATTTCGCGATGAAGGTCGCCGAGGAGGACTACGACGCCGCCGCTGCGCGCCTGCGCGAGCTCGGACAGGACGTGCGGGAGATCGAGTTCTCGAACAGCTACGGCCGCGCCGCCTACGTCGACGACCCCGACGGAAACGTGGTCGAGCTGTGGACCTGGGACGTGGCGGAGCACCTGCGCTGACCATGGCGGCCCCCGGACGAACAGCCGCGGACCTCGTCGAGCGCCTGCTCGCGGGCGACAAGCGCGCCCTGGCACGCGCGATCTCCATGGTCGAGAACGACGACCCGGAGGGCTGGGCGCTCGTCCGCGAGGTCTATCCGAAGACCGGCCGCGCCGCCGTCGCCGGCTTCACGGGGCCCCCGGGGTCCGGCAAGTCGACGCTGATCGGACGGCTGATCGAGAACGCTCGCGCGCGCGGCCGCGAGATCGCCGTGCTCTCCGTCGACCCCAGCTCACCCTTCACGCAGGGCGCCCTGCTCGGCGACCGCATCCGGTTGGCCGACCACTTCCTCGACCCGGGCGTCTACATCCGGTCGATGGCGAGCCGCGGTTCACTCGGCGGTTTGTCGGAGGCCACCCTCCAGGCCGCGCTGTTGATGGATGCCAGCGGCAAGGACGACGTCTTCCTCGAGACCGTGGGCGTGGGGCAGGCCGAGGTCGACATCATCGACCATGCCGACACGGTCGTGCTCGTGCTGATGCCCGGCTCGGGCGACTCGATCCAGGCGCTCAAGGCCGGCGTAATGGAGATTCCCGACGTGATCGTCGTCAACAAGTCGGACCACCCGCTCACGGACACGATGGTGCGCGAGATCCGCGGGGTGCTCTCACTCGGCCCGCAAGAAGGGTGGCGCGTACCGATCGTGAAGACGGAGGCCTCACGCGGTGAGGGCATCGAGGAGCTGGTCGAGAAGATCGCCGAGCACCGCGCCTTCATCGAGGATCAGGGGACGCTGGCCGAGCGACGCCGTCGCAATCTCCTGAGCGAGGTGATGGCCCTGGCAGCGGCCCGCCAGCGCCGCGCGCTGGAGGCGAAGGTGCGCGACGACGAGTCGGTCCAGGAGCTGCTCGACGAGGTGGTGGCGCGGCGCCTCGACCCGGCATCGGCGGCCGCGCAGATCCTGGCGCGCCAGCGCTAGTTTTCACGATCTATGGCTTCACGCAGCTACAAGTTGAGAGACGGGGAGGCGGTGCCGAAGGGCATCGCACGGATCGCCCGCGGGCGCATCGATCATGCGATCGACGAGCTCGAGGGACGGACGGACAGCTCACCCGAGGAGGCGGTCCACGACGCGCGCAAGGACATGAAGAAGCTGCGTGCGGTCGTCCGGCTGGTGCGCGCAGAGGTCGGCGACGACGTCTACCGAAGGGAGAACGCCTGCTTCCGTGACGCCGGTCAGGAGCTCTCCGGCGTGCGCGACGCCGACGTCATGCTCAACACCCTCGAGAAGCTACACAAGGAGATCCCGGCTGCGGACGCGGCCGATCTCCGCCAGGCGCTCGAGGCCCACAAGCTCCGCACGGCCGCCGGCACGCGCTCCCAGGCGTCGGTGCAGGTCGTGGAGATCCTCACCGCGGCGCGCAGGCGCGTCGGCCGCTGGCCGCTCGACAGTGATGGCTTCGAGGCGGTGGCGGACGGACTGTCGCGGATCTACCGGCGCGGCCGGAAGGACTTCCGCCGCGCTCGCGTCGAGCCGACCACCGAGAACCTGCACGAGTGGCGCAAGCGCGTGAAGGACCTCTGGTATCACCTGACGATCGTGCGGACCGCGTGGCCGCCGGTGATGGACGCGCTCGCGGACGAGGCTCATGCCCTCTCCGAGCACCTCGGCGACGACCACGACCTCTCGGTTCTGCTGGCCTGGGCCGAGGAGCACGCGCCGGGGTCGGCGGCGGCGATCGCCGAGCCCGTTGAGCGGCGGCGCGACGAGCTCCAGGCCGCGGCCTTCGAGCTCGGGGCACGCGTGTACGCCGACAAGCCCCGCACGTTCATGCGAAGGCTCGAGCGCTGGTGGGACGCGCCGGCAGGCGTGCGCCAGCCGGAGCACGCGCAGCCCTAGGCAGGCTGTTCCAGAGGCCGGCTCAGCAGCTTGCCCTGATACGCGAACGGCTCCTCGCGCAGCGCGCGGACGTAGTGCGGGAACGCCTCTCGGGTCAGGCTGCCGCCGTGCATGCCGTGGACCCAGTCGGGATCCAGCGCCTCCACCCGGTCGACCACGCGCCGGACCGGTTCCTCGTGGGCGAAGATGCCGACCTCGCGGTAGAGGCCGCACATCTCCGATCCCAGGTTCTCCGTCACGACCGGTGGCTGGTCGCCCGCCTGGATGAAGAGGTCGGAAGGAAACAGGCTCCTCGTCGTCTCGTCGAAGAGCATCATCGAATCCCAGTGGTGCACATGCGGAGTCTCGAGGAAGCGCAGCTTGTGCCGGCCGAGGTCGATCACTTCGCCGTCGACGTGGCCCTCCACGCGTCCGCCGAAGTTCCAGCCGCTCAGGTTCAGGGCGTTGCTGAGCTCGCTGCACGCGAGCGTCGAGCGGGGCGCGCCCTCGAGGAAGCGGTCCATGCCTCCGCACTCGTCCGACTCGAAGTGCAGCAGGATCACGTACCCGAGCTTGCCGGGATCGACCACCTCCGCAACCGCGTCGCGTACAGCCTCGTACATGCCGTACATCCCGGTGTGGATGAGCGCCGGCCGCTCGTCGTCGACCAGGAACTGATTGAACTGAAACGCCCCCGTCGACGTCGACGGTCGTGGAGATTCGGTAGATGCCATCGGTGATTTCGTCGATGCGTGCCATGGGCAGATTCTCGCTCAGGTGGCGTAGCTCTCGCTACCCATGACGTGCAGCGATACGTACGGCTCGTCGCCGACGACCCAGCTGTCATGCCCCGGGGGCACGTGGAAGAAGTCGCCCGGCTTCATGACCCGCTCGGCGCCGTCGACCATCCTCACGGCCGCCCGGCCGCTCAGGACGACGCCGACATGCTCCACCTGGCAGGAGCTCTCGCCAGTGGCCTGTCCAACGTGCTGGGACCACTTCCAGCCGGGCTCGTAGGTTGCGCGGCCGAGCGTCATGGGCCCGACCTCGTAGGTCTCGAAGCGGCCCTTCTCGAAGGTGCGCGTGTCGCTCGGGCTATCGAGGTTGAGAAGCGTGAGGTCCATGCCGAGCAGTCTGGCACCGCTCGCACAGCCCGCTCTCGAGCCGAGACAATCGCTCGACCGGCTGAATCGGCCAGCGGCCGAACCAAATCGCGGACGCCTGCGTACACCGGAGCGGGAGGATCCTCTTATCCCGACTCAAGGAGGGATGCCGTGATCACCGTTCGCAGGATGCTCGCGGTCTTCGCCCTCGCGGTGGCGGTCGCCATTCTGGCCGCACTTCCCGCCGCGGCGCAGACCACGACGAGGTGTACCGCGTTCGCGGTGCTCCAGCCCGGCAACGAGGTGCCGCCGAGCGACTCGCAAGCGACCGGCGCCACGCTCGTGCGCATCAACGGGACGAGCGTTAGCTTCGCGACCGTCATCAGCAACCCCGCGCGCGAGGTGTTCACTCGCGGCCACATCCACCGCGGGGCCGCGGGCGTCAACGGCCCGATCGAAGTCACGCTGCTTGAGGGGGCCATGAACACTCGTCGTCTGTTCACGCAGTTCGACACGGGCGCCCCAATGATGGGCGTTTGACCCCGCCGAAATCTGCGCCAACCCCGCGGGGTTCTACGTCAACTACCACACGACGGCGTTCCCCGGCGGGGCGATCCGCGGCCAGCTGACCAGGCTGTTCTAGCGATATGGGGGGCGCAAGCCCCCCTCTTCGCTCGCCGTACCATGCGGTGCGGCATGGGCCGAGTGGCGCGCTACGGGAAGGCCGTCGCCCGCGAGGGGCGCGGCGAGGCGCTCGCCGAGCTGTTGCTCGCCGCCGCCGCGGATCTCGACGGCGACCCCGGCTGCGAGCTGTACCTGGTCAACCGCCAGGTGGGCGAGCCCGACGTCATCTGGGTGACGGAGCTCTGGCGAAGCCAGGATGACCTCGACGCCTCTCTGGAGAAGATCAGGGGAAGCGACCAGGTCGCGTCGGTCATGGAGCTCGTGACGGACTGGGAGATGATCGAGCTCGAGCTGCTGGGCGGAAAGGGGCCGCGCGGCTAGGGAACGTTCAGGCGCTTCGCGCGGCTGACGCCCACTTCGTGAGCACTGTCCGCGGGAAGACGGGCTCGGAACACGGCATCGCCCAGCACGCGGAGACGCTTGCTGAACTTCGAGCGAGCGCTCCCGGCGTCCGTGAGGCGGATCCTCGCGACCGTGAGGTAGGAGCCGCCGCGCGCGCGGCGCTGCAGTTGGAGGAGCCGCCCGTCCCGAGCGGGCCGCACCGTGCCGAAGAAGCGCACCCGGGCGCCTCGGGTAGGCGTGGCGTCGCTGACTTGGAGGGTGACTGTGGTGTCGGCGCGGCCGCCGGGCGACCCCCGCCGCCGCCACCGCCGCCTCGCGCCGCCGCCACCGCCGCCGCCGGGCGGTGGATTGCCGCCGCCGGGGGGTGGGGTGCCGCCGCCGGGGGGTGGGGTGCCGCCGCCGGGGGGTGGGGTGCCGCCGCCGGGTGGGGGCAGGGCGGGGCCGACATGTCACCGTGCCCGCATGCCCGGCGTTCGGCCCTCCGTGCGCCTCGCAGTAGTAGCTGAAAGATCCCGGCGGCATCGAACGTGCGCGTGGCGTGACCAAGCTGAAGTGCGTCGGCATCTGCCGGCTGCTCGAAGGCTCCGTCCGTCGAACCTCACATTGTGGGATCGCTGCCGGTGTTCGTCCAGGTCACGGTTTCGCCTTGGGTGATCGTGACCTGCGCGTGGCACGAAGACGTCGTCTGCTCGCCTCGACCGGTGACATCTGCGGCGACCCGGGAGCGCTCGCCGCCGGCTGCGAGCGGCGCGTAGCGGCCACAACCATGACTGCGGCTGAGACGCCTACGAAGAGCAGCCATCGCGCCCGCCGAAGCGCGGCCGCCGGCACCTTTTCGCGCCTGCCTTTCGCGCTCTTCCATCGCCCTCCCGCGCAGCGTACGCTCGCCGGGCGCCCCTGCCTACGGCCTCTTCTTAACTTGGCGCCAACGTACTGGTCTAGACCAGTTTGGTAGCGTCTGCTCCTCGCCATCATCGAGGAGGAGGGAGACCACCCATGGCGGCATCTAGCAAGGTCAGGGCGCTCGCGGCGCTGACCGCGGCTCTCGCGCTGCTGACGGTCAGCGCGTGCGGCGACGACGATGACGACGGCGGCGGCGGAGGGGGCGACGGCGAGAGCGCCAAGGTCGCGCTGCTATTGCCCGAGACCAAGACCACCCGTTACGAGGAGCAGGACCGGCCGAACTTTGAGCGTCGGGTCAAGGAGCTCTGCGAGAGCTGCGAGGTGATCTACGCGAACGCCGACCAGGACCCGGCCAAGCAGCAGCAGCAGGCGGAGGCCGCCATCACCCAGGGGGCCAAGGTGATCGTGATCAGCGCCGTGGACGTTGCTTCCGCCGGGGCCATCGTGGAGCGCGCGAAGCAATCGGACGTCGCCGTGATTGCCTACGGGCGCCTGATTCCGGACGCCGACATCGACCACTACGTATCGATCGACCCGTTCAAGGTGGGCCAGCAGCAGGCTCAGGTGCAGATGGACGCGATCAAGCAGGACGGCGGAAGCAGCCCCAGGGTCGTCATGATCAACGGCGCACCGACGGACTCGAACTCGAAGCCCTACAAGGACGGCGCGTCCCAGGTCCTCAAGCAGGAGGGCGCGGAAATCGTCAAGTCGTACGACACGCCCGACTGGAGCCCCGACAGGGCCCAGCAGCAGATGGAGCAGTCGATCACGTCGCTCGGCAATGACGGCTTCGACGCCGTCTACGTGGCCAACGACGGGATGGCCGGTGGCGCGATCGCCGCGCTGAAGGGCGCCCAGATCGATCCCGCGCTCTCGCTTCGTGACCGGCCAGGACGCCGAGCTGGCGGGAATCCAGCGCATCCTCGCCGGCGAGCAGCTGATGACCGTCTACCAGCCGATCATCGACATCGCGGAGACGTCGGCCGAGCTGGCCGTGCCCATCGCGCAGGGCGAGGAGCCGCCCGCCGACCTCGCCAAGGACAAGGTCGACAACGGCGCCAAGCAGGTGCCCTCGGTGCTGCTCGACACGATCGCGATCCTGCCCGACAACATCGACAGCACCGTGGTGAAGGAGGGCTTCCTAGACGTGGGCGAGATCTGCACCGGCAAGTACGCGCAGGACTGCGAGGAGGCCGGACTCCAGTGACCCAGGCGGCGCTCGCCGTCGACGCCGGACAAACCGAGATAAGGGCCGCGCTCACGGGAGAGCGCGGCCTGCGCACCGCCACCGCGCCCGGCGTACTCCGCCTGGGCGGCGGGACGGGGCCGGACGAGGTGGCCGCCGGCCTGGTGGCGGCGGTCACCGGTCTCGGTGCGCTGCCCGCCCCGGCCCCGCCGGCCGCCATCGGTCTTTCCGGCTTCGAGGCGGCGAGCGAGCGGGACCTGCGCCGTGTTCACGAGCTGCTGCGCCGCGAGCTGGGCCTTCAACGGGTGGCGATCGCGAGCGACGGGTTGACCTCCCTGCTGGGAGCGCTCGGCGACCGGCCGGGCGCCGTGGTTGCCGCGGGCACCGGCACCGTCTGCGTCGCGCGCGATGGTGAGCGCATGGCGAAGGTCGATGGCTGGGGCTCGCTGCTGGGCGACGCCGGCAGCGGCTTTGCCATCGGGCGCGCCGGCCTGGACGCGGCGCTGCGGCGCCTCGATGGACGCGGCGGATCGGCGGCGCTCCTGACGGCCGCGGAGCGCCGCTACGGTCCGCCGGCCGGGCTGAGCGAGCGCATCCACGGGGCGCCGGTGCCCACGCGCGCGGTCGCGAGCTTCGCGGCCGACGTCGCGCGTGAAGCGGCGGCCGGCGACGAGCTCGCCGCCGCGATCCTGCGCGACGCGGGGCGAGAGCTGGCGACCTCCGCCTGTGCCGCGCTCGGCCGATTGTTCTCGGAAGCGGACGAGGCCGCCGTGTCGTATGCGGGCAACGTCTTCCTGGCGGGGCCGGCGCTGATGGAACCGTTCGCGCAACGGGTGGCGGCACTCCGCCCCGGCACGGACATCCTGCCGCCGGCGGGCGACTCGCTGGCCGGCGCCGCGCTCCTCGCCGAGCGAGCCGAGACGCTGCACCCGGAGCCGGGGATCCTGTGGAGGGCGGCATGAGCGACCCGTTTGTAGCCCTGGAGGGCGGGCTCGTCGTGTCGGTTCAGGCGCCCGAGGGCAGCCCGCTCAAGGAGACTTCGCACATGACGGCGATGGCCCGCGCCGCCGAGGCCGGCGGCGCGGCGGGGATCCGCGCCGAGGGCGGGGCGGACATAGCCGCGATCAGGGCGGCGGTGGCGGCTCCGATCATCGGGTTGCGAAAGCGGAGCGTGCCCGGCAGCCAGGTGTACATCACCCCAGAGCTCGCGGACGCCCACGAGGTCGCGGCGGCCGGCGCCGACATCCTGGCGGTCGACGCCACACTCCGCCGGCGGCCGGGCGGCGTCGTTCCCGGCGACTTCATCACGGCGCTCACTCGCGAGCTGCCGCACCCCGTGCTGGCGGACGTGGATTCACCCGAGGCCGGCGCCGTCGCGCGCGACGCCGGCGCCGCGGCGGTGGCCACCACGCTCTCGGGCTACACGGACGAGGGGCCGCCGCCGCTCGAACCGGATCTAGAGCTCGTCCGCCGTCTCGCCGCGGAGCTCGACTGCCCGGTCCTGGCCGAGGGACGGTACGGGTCGCCCGATGCGGTGCGCGGAGCCTTCGAGGCGGGCGCCTTCGCCGTGGTGGTCGGCGCCGCGATCACCGATCCGCTCTCGCTCACCCGCCGCTTCGCGGCGGCGGCCGCGGGGGCGCGGAGGCCAAGTGGCGCGCCGAACTGACCTCGACGGCATTCCGAGGCGGCTCCGGCGCGGCGCGAAGGGGCAGGCTCTGCGCGAGATCCTCGAGGGGCTCGTCGCCTCGCTGCCGCCGGGTTCGCCGCTGCCCTCCGAACGGCTGCTGGCCGACCGCTACGGGCTGGCGCGAATGACGGTGCGCACGGAGGTGGATCGTCTCGTCACCGAGGGCGCGATCTACCGCCTCCACGGACGCGGGACGTTCGTCGCAGAGCCACGCGTCGCCCAGGCGGTGCTCTTCAGCTCGTTCACGGAAGACATGCGGGCCCGCGGGATGAGGCCGGGCTCGATCGTCCGCTCGCAGGAGCTGATCGAGGCGACGCCCTTCCTGGCGACAACGCTCGAGATCGCTCCCGGCGCTCCGGTGGCGCAGCTCGAGCGGGTTCGGACCGCGGACGGCACGCCGATGGCGCTCGAGCGCGCCCACGTGCCCGCCGATCGCTTCCCGGGCGTCGAGCAGGCCGACTTCGCGAATGGATCCCTATTCGAGGTGCTCGGTCGCTACGGCGTGCATCTCCGGGACGCGGAGCAGCGCGTGGTCGCGGTGGCGATAGAGGCGGAGGAGGCGGAGCTGCTCGGCGTGCGAGAGGGGGAGCCGGGCCTCCTTTTCCACACCCTCGCCCGCGACGCCACCGGGACGCCCGCGTACTACGCCACCTCGCTCTACCGCGGCGATCGCTACGAGATCGAGCTTCGCCAGCGGCGAGAGGAGGAGCGCACCTGACGCCACCGGGAGCGCGCATGGCGGCGGACATGGCGGCTCAGCCCGCCGTGCTGCGCGGGCTCGCCGAGCGCCGGGCCGAGCTGGTCGGCTCCCTGCGGGGACCGCCGCCGGCCGGCGTTGTGATCGTGGCGCGCGGCTCCTCGGACTACGCCGCGATCTTCGGCCGGTACCTGCTGGAGGCGGCGACGGGGCGGCCCGTAGCCCTGGCCGCCGCGAGCCTCCAGACGCTCTACGGGGTCGAGCCGCACCTCGACGGCTGGTTGGCGGTGGGGATCAGCCAGTCCGGGCGTACGCCCGAGATCGCCACCGTGCTCGAGCGCTACGGCAGTGCGGGTGCCCGCACGGTCGCGGTGACCAACGACCCGGAGAGCCCGCTGGCGAACGCCGCATGGGCGAGCATCTCGCTCGGCGCGGGCGAGGAGCAGGCGGTGCCCGCGACCAAGACGTTCACGGCCCAGCTGGCGGCCGTGGCGCTCCTCGCCGAGGCCCTCGGACCCGTGCCGTGGGGAGACGCCGACTGGCGGCGCCTGCCGGTGATGATCGAGGAGGTACTGACGGATTCCGGTCCCGCCGAGCGCGCGGCGGCGTCGCTCGGGGGCGCCCAGGAGCTCGTCGTCGTCGGCCGCGGCTACCTGATGTGCGTAGCGCTCGAGGCGGCGCTCAAGCTGCGCGAGGCGACCGGCGTTCGGGCCGAGGGCTGGTCCGCGGCCGACTTCCGGCACGGACCCATGACCGTCGCCCGCGGAGACCTGCCGCTGCTGGCCGTCAGCGCGTCGGGTCCCGCGGCGGCCGACGTGGAGGAGCTGGCCGCCGGGCTCGAGCGGTCGGGCACCCCGATCATGAGGTTGGCCGACCGCCCCGGCGTGGAGCTCCCCTACCCGGGCGGGCTGGCGGAGCCGCTCTGCGCGCTGCCGGCGAGCGTGCGGGCGCAGCAGCTCGCGCTCGCGGTCGCGCGGGGCCGTGGGCTCGACCCGGACGAGCCGCCCGGCCTGCGCAAGGTCACGCCGACGAGGTGACCGCGGCCGACGCCCGGAGGGTCGACTCCGCAGCGCGCGCCGGGATCATCCGGACGCGAAGGCCTCGGTCCCGCCCACCAGCGTGCGAGTGACCCCCAGCGCCTCGTCGAGGACAGTCACGTGCGCGGGCGAGCCCTCGCGCAGCACGCCGAGGTCCGGGCGGTCGAGCAGCCGCGCCGGTGCGGTGGCCGCCGCGTGCACCGCGTCCTCGAGCGCGGCGCCGCTCTCCACCAGGTTGCGCACGGCCTCGTCCATCGTCAGGACGCTCCCGGCCAGTGTTCCGTCGGGCAGACGCACCGCGCCGTCCCGGACGTGAACGGTGCGCCCGGCGAGCCCGTAGTGCCCGGGCTCGAGCAGGGTGGCCTCTATGGCGTCGGTGACGAGGCAGAAGCGGTCGCGGGCCGCCAGGAAGGCGCCGTAGGCGGCCTCGGGCGCGAGGTGGACGCCGTCGACGATCGCCTGCACGGTCACGTCAGGCCGTACGAGGGCGACGCCGCCGAGGCCGGGGTCGCGCGGTCGCCATCGGCGGTGGGCGTTGTGGACGTGGGTGACGCCGCGAGCGCCGCGGTCGAAGCCGGCGTGGCCCTGCGCGGCGTCGGCATCCGAGTGTCCGCACGAGACGACCACGCCGCCGTGCACGAGTCGCTCGATCAGTTCGAGCGCGCCGGGCAGCTCTGGAGCGAGCGTCATCATCGTCACGGGACCGAGCGCACAAAGGCGCGCCGCGAGCGCCGGGTCGGGCGGGCGCAGATGCGCCGGATCGTGCGCGCCCGCCCAGTGGGGGGAGAGGAACGGTCCCTCCAGGTGGACCCCGATCACCCGCGGAAGCTCGGCCTCCACGCTGGACACCTCCTCCGCGACCTCGAGCGGCTCGCGGTACGCGTCGGCGCGCGAGGAGACGAGCGTCGGCTGGAATGCCACGACACCGGTCGCCGCGAGCGCCGAGGCCGCGCGACTCAGCCCGGCGACGTCGGTGGTGAGGAAGTCCACTCCGGCGACGCCATTGATGTGGACGTCCACGTAGCCCGGCACCGCCGTGCCCCGGAGGCCGGCGGGCTGTACGCCGACGGCGGCCACGACGCCGTCCTCGATTCTCACATCCCCGTCGACGAGCTCTCCGTCGACGATCGCGGCGCTGACTCCGAGTCGCACCCCGGCCCTTTCGCTGGTCTATACCAGTCTGAGTTTATGGTCTCGCCGGTAGCGAGCACCCGTCAGGCCCGCGATCCGCGCCAGTATTAGGCTTCCCTAACATGGCGCCTCCACGAGCAGCCGGGCGGCTGGAGATCTGGGCCGCTCGGGCCTGGAACGTCTTCAACGAGGGGCGTCCCTTCTCGCTCGTCTACCCCGTCCTCGTGCTCGTCTGCGCGGCGCCGGTCGGCCTCGGCCCCGACGGGCCGCTGCCGCTCGCGTTGGCCGGCGCGCTCGGCATCGCGCTCGTGCAGTCGCGGTTCGAGTTCCCGCTGCGGGAGCGCGCGCTGCTGTGGCTCGCGCTGCTTGCCTCGGTTCCGCTGCTGGAGGTGTGGCGCGCGCCCGGGCTGCTCGCCGGCGCGGTGGCCGGCTGGGCCGTCTTCACCGTGGTCGTGTGGGGATCGATCTACTACCGCCTCCGGACCGGGGCCCCGTGGACGAACGGCCTGCGTTTCTGGCGTCTCGTGCTGACGAACTCGGACCCGACGAGCGGCAACGCTCTCGAGCAGTTGCCGAAGTTGCTGATGGCGCTTGCGGCGGGGACGCTGCTGGCCGAGGAGCCGTCGGGCGGCTCGGCCCTTCGCATCCTGACGCTGGCGCTGCTCGTCGCGGCTCTGGGGACCCTCGCCTGGCGTAGGTTCGCCCGGCGCCGGCTGCCGCGGTACCCGGCGCGCCGGGACGCGTCCTCGTCCCCCTCCGGCGGCGCGCTCGCCCGGCGCGTCTACGTGATCGTCGTCGACGGCTGCAACCGCGACCGCCTCTGGCAGGCCCACACCCCGGTGATCGACCGCCTCGCCCGCGAGGGGACCGAGTACCTCGCGGTCGAGCCCGCCTACCCGGCGCGCACGGTCGTCTGCTTCTCCTCGATGCTGACCGGCGCAAGCCCGGCGGAGCACGGCATGCGCTCGAACTTCGCGCCGCGCCTGGGCGTGCGCGTCGAGTCGATCTTCGACGTGCTCGCGCGGCATGGCCGCCGCGGCCGGCTGGTCGGGATCGCCCACTTGCTCGATCCCTTCGGCGAGGAGGTGGTGCGCTCGGTGACGTCGGTCCAGCCCACCGGGATGATCGACGGCTCGCTGTGTGCGGAGGGAAGGCGCTTGATCGAGGAGGAGGACCCCGACCTGCTGGTACTGCAGCTGCTCGCGGCCGACCAGCTCGGCCACGTCCGTGGCGTGCGCAGTCCGGAATACCTCGACCAGCTCGCCGAGACCGACCGCCACGTGGGCGACTTCCTCGCCTTCCTCGAAGAGCGCGGCAAGCTCGAGCACGCCACGGTGATCCTGATGGCCGACCACGGGCAGGGGCGCGGCATCGGCGGGCACGGGCACCTCGACTGGGGCGAGCGCCCGGTCCCGTTCGTCGTCTGGGGCGCCGGGGCCGCGCCCGCCGCGACCCGGCGCGAGCGGCGCTCTGTGTGCGAGCTGGCCGTCACGATCGCGGAGCTTCTCGGCGTCGAGCCGCCCGCCGGCGCCCGCGGCCGCCCGCTGGTACCCGCGCTCGAGGCAGCGGTCGAGCCGGTGCGGCCGGGGCGCTGCCTCGCGATCGTCGTCGCGCGCGACGAGGAGCGCGCCCTGGCCGACGTGCTCGCCGGCATCCCGCGCGAGGCCTGCGGGATGCCGGTCGATCGGCTGCTCGTGGACGACGGCTCGCGCGACGCGACGCCCTCGATCGGCCGCGGGCTGGGCGCCCGGGTCGTGTCGCACGAGACCTCGCGGGGCGTCGGCGCGGCGCTCCGCACCGGGCTGGAGATCGCTCGGGACGAGGGCTACTCGGCGGCCGTGTACCTCGACGGCGACGGCGAGTACGCACCGGCGGACTTCGACCGCCTGCTCGACCCGATCGCGCGCGGACGCGCCGATTACGTGCTCGGTTCGCGTTTCCTCGGCGAGCGCGACGGGATGAGCTGGCACCGGACGCTCGCCAACCGCGCCACGAGCGCGCTGCTCGGCACGCTGATGGAGACGGTGATCGGCGATGGCCAGACCGGCTACCGCGCCCTCTCGGCGCGTGCCCTGAACGTCGCCCGCATCCGCCACGACTACAACTACGCCCAGGTGCTGACGCTCTCGTTGTGGGGCGCAGGCATCGACCCGCTCGAGGTGCCGATCGGCTACCGCCGCCGGACGAGCGGCAGGTCGTTCATTCGCTATCCCGAGTACTTCGCGCGCGTCGCGCCGGCCATCTGGCGCGAGTGGCGCGCTTCGCGCACGACGAGGAGGGCGATCGCCGCGCCGATGCCGGCCGCCAGCCAGTACGCCCAGCCGCCGTCCGGCTCGAACAACGGGAATAGCTCGACGAGCGGCCCGAACGGCGCGTCGGGGCGGTCGGTGACGAGCTCGCCGCCGGCGCGGACATCGACGTAGAGCCAGACGCGAGCCGGCGAGCGTCAGGACCCCGAGGGCGGCGCCGAGGCGGGGCGTAAAGCGAAGGCCCCAGGCGACGAGCGGGATCGCCAGCGGCAGCGCGGCCAGCAGATGTCTAGTCGGGAACCAGAAGCCGAACATGGTGGGGGCCAGGAAGGCGGCGACCGCGAGCTGGGCGCCGATCGCGGCGCAGCACAGCCCGGCGGTCAGCTCGATCTCACGAATCGCGGGCACGGCGCGCGCGAGACGGTCGCGGCGGGAGCGCCAGAAGAGCCACAGCCCGGCGAACGCGAGCAGGAACACGGGCGCCCAGCGAAGCAGCCCGTACTCGCGATCGATGAAGAGCGCAACCAGGCGGTACGCGCGCTCCAGATAGCCGCCTGGGAACGAGGCGTCGGTGGCCGTCTCCTCCCCCAGGTCGGCGGCGTAAGGGGTCGGACCCCCATAGAGGGCCTCGTTCAGGCCGATGTAGAGCGCCACGCTGAAGAGCGAGAGCTCGACCGACCCGATTGCGAGGGTGCGCCGCCGCACGCGCCAGAGCGCCCGAGCGGCCAAGTACCCGATGACCAGCCCGGCGGGCACGAACTTGGTGCCGATCCAGGGGAGAATCCCGAGCAGGGCGAAGCAGCCGAACCCGTCCCTGCGGCTCGGGCGGTTGTCGAGCCGGAGAGCGAGCAGAGCGGCGCCCGCGAGCGCGGCGCCGGCGGTCAGCTCGGGATAGACCGCCGTGGAATAGGCGAGGAACGGCGGACTGAGGCCGGCCGCAAACGCCGCCCCGATCGCCCACGGGTCGGGCACCACCCGCAGCGCCAGCCGGTACGCGAGCGCCACCGACAACGCTGCGATCGCCGCCAGGAAGAGCTCGACGGCTCGGGCGCCTCCGAGCGCATACGCCGGGGCGATCAGCAACGGGAAGCCCAGCCCGTGCGGCTCGTTCAGCCGCCCTTGGGTCTCCTCGCCGTGCCTGTCGAGGTCGTACGGGTAGAAGTCGGCGTAGGCGCGGGCGGCGTACTGGTTCTTGACGTCGACGTCCCCGTCCTCAACCAGCGACTCGGCCGCGAGCAGGTAGTGGGGCTCGTCGCCGCCGTAATCCGAGTCGCCGAAGGCGCCCAGTCCGAGCGTTGCGGCGTAGACGCCGAATAGGAGGAGCCAGAGCGCGGCAGTCCGTCGCACGGACGGCGTGCTACCACACCTCGGGTCGTCGATACTCCGCTCATGCTCGATATCTGTGTAGCGGGAGCGACGGGATGGACCGGCTCGGCGGTGGTGCAGGCGGTGCTCGAGGCCGATGACCTGGGCCTGCGGTCCGCCGTCGCGCGGTCCGCGGCCGGAGAGGAGGTGGCCGGCGCACGCGTGTTCGGTCGCGTGGGCGAGGCCCTCGACGGCGTCGACGTCCTGATCGACTACACCTCGCATCTCGTCGTCAAGGAGAACGTGCTGACAGCGATCGAGGGTGGCGTCGCGGTGGTGGTCGGAACGTCCGGCCTCAGCGCCGACGACTACGCCGACATCGACGCGGCGGCGCGCTCGCGCGGAGTCGGGGTCGTGGCCGCCGGCAACTTCTCGCTGACCGCCGCGATGGCCCAGGCCGCGGCGCTGCTCGTGGCCCGCCACCTGCCGCACTGGGAGGTCATCGACTACGCGAGCGCCACCAAGCCCGACGCGCCCAGCGGCACCTCGCGCGAGCTGGCGGAGCGGCTCGCCGAGGTGCGCCGGCCGGTCCTCCACCGCCCGCTCGACGAGACCGACGGGCCGCGCGAAGCGCGCGGCACCACGGTCGGCGGCGCCCAGGTCCAC
This sequence comes from uncultured Thermoleophilaceae bacterium, assembly GCA_963812915.1. Lineage (GTDB taxonomy): Bacteria > Actinomycetota > Thermoleophilia > Solirubrobacterales > Thermoleophilaceae > JACVRW01. Next base: position 234,260 of record CAWEXB010000003.1, read on the forward strand.
TCGGTCCGTCTGCCCAGCTTCGTCGTCTCGACCGAGGTGCTCTTCGGGCTGCCCGACGAACGCTTGTCGATCCGACACGACGCCGGCGGATCGCCGACGCCGTACGTCGCCGGAACCCTGCTCGCGGCTCGGCTGGCGCCGGAGCGGGTGGGGCTCACCCGCGGCCTCGACTCGCTGCTGCTGGAGTCCGGTTGACCCGCTCGATCAGTCATTAGGAGTCGTCCGGGTGCTCGACGAAAGGCTTGTCACGACGCTCCACGTAGAGGCGCTGCGCCGCCGCGGGCTGCACGCCGAGCACGAGCCGCACCTGCTCTTCCAGGCGTCGACGATCGCCTCGCTGCTCGACGGCGCCTACGACGGAGACCTCACCTTCGCCGAGCTGGCCGAGCACGGCGACCTCGGGCTCGGGACGCTCAACCGCCTCGACGGCGAGATGATCGCGGTGGACGGGCGCTTCTACCGCGCGGACCTCGACGGGCGGATGGAGGAGATCGATCCGGGTGCGCGTACGCCCTTCGCTGTCGTCGTGTTCTTCTCGCCGACGGTCGACGTCACGATCGGCTCCGCGGCGAGATGCGTTGGAGGAGGTCGAGCGTCATAGGCCTTCTGGGGCGCCGGCGTTCGCGGTGCGGCTCGACGGCACGTTCGAGCTGGTCCGCGCTCGCTCGGTCCCGCGCCAAAGTCCCCCGTACCGTCCCCTCGCCGAAGTGGCGGCCGAGCAGAACGTGTTCGAGCTGGCGGACGTGAGCGGGACGCTGGTCGGCTTCTGCTTCCCCGACTACGCGCAGGGTCTCGAGGTCACCGGCTACCACTTCCACTTCATCGACCAAGACCGGGAGCGAGGCGGACACGTCCTTCACTGCCGCGTCCGCGGCGGCCGGCTCCGGATCGACCCCTCGAGCGGATGGCGGCTGGAGCTGCCGCCGGGAGTGGAGCTCGAATCCGGGCACGTCGACGGCGAGGCGCTCGACCGGATCGAGCGCAGCGCGTAGCGCCGCTCAGCAGCCGAGCGCCCGCGCGATCACCATCTGCTGCACCTCGTCGGTGCCCTCGCCGATCGTGAGGATCTTGGCGTCGCGGTAGAAGCGGCTGACGGGGTACTCCTCGATGTAGCCGTAGCCGCCGTGAATCTGAACGGCCTCCTCGCTCGCCTTGACGGCCAGGCGACCCGTCTTTAGCTTGGCCTGCGCCGCGGTCAGGCTGAAGCTCTTGCCGGCGTCCTTCTCGAGTGCCGCCTTGTAGGTCAGCAGCCGCGCCGCCTCGATCTCCGTCGAGAGGTCGGCGAGCTTGGCCTGGATCGTTTGGAACTTCGAGATCGGCCGGCCGAAGGCAATCCGCTGCTTGGCATAGGCGAGGGCCTCGTCGAGCGCGCCCTGGGCGAGACCCACGCCCATTGCCGACACGCCGATCCGGCCGCCGTCGAGCGTCTGCAGGAACTGGCTGAAGCCGCGGCCTCGTCGTCCGACGAGGTTGGCCTCGGGCACGCGGCAGTCCTCGAAGCTGAGCGGCCGGGTGTCGGAGGCGTTCCAGCCCATCTTGCGGTAGGGCTCGCCGATCTCGTAGCCGGGCGTGCCGGTGGGCACGAGGATGTTGGAGATCTCGTCCTCGCCGGTGCGGGCGGTGATGGTGACGACGCCCGAAAGCCGCGTCCCCGAGTTCGTGATGAACGCCTTCGAGCCGTTGATGACCCAGTGGCCGTCCTCGAGGGTCGCCCGGGTGCGTGTGTTGCCGGCGTCCGAGCCCGCCTCGGGCTCGGTCAGGCCGAAGGCGCCGAGCCTCTGGCCCGAGCAGAGCTGGGGCAGCCACTCCTCCTTCTGGGCATCCGAGCCGAACGCGTAGATCGGCCACGTGCCGAGGCTCGTATGCGCCGCCACCGTGATCGCGACGCTCGAGTCCACGCGGGTCAGCTCCTCGATCGCGATCGCATAGCTCAGGTTGTCGGCGCCGCCACCGCCGTACTCCTCCGGATAGGGGATCCCCATCAGCCCGAGCTCACCGAGCTTGCGAACGATCTCGTACGGGAAGCTCTTGGTGCGATCGAGCTCCTCGGCCACGGGCCTGACCTCGCCCTCGGCGAAGTCGCGCACGAGGCGCCGGACGTCCTGCTGCTCGCTGGTGAGGTCGAAGTTCACGTGGGCGCGGGATCGTATCCGGCGCCCGGAGGCGGCTTGCGATGCGCCTCGCGGCTCAGGGAACGCCCGCCGAGGTCGATCCCGGCGGCGAGCGTCAGACCACTCGGCGTAGCCGTCGCCCCATCGCCGCTCCCGACGCCTCGAAGATCGTGCAGAGCTGCAGGAAGGTGGCGTCCGGGTCGCGCCGGCGCAGACGCTCGTAGTGGCGCCTGACCAGACGGGCGGGCATCATGAGCGCGGCCGCGAACTCGTTCGCCTCGCTCTCCTCCGGTGGATAGGCCGGGCGGGGTTCGGCAGAGCCGTTCGGCGGGTCCACCGTCTGCGAGCGGCACCACACGGCCCCGCCGGCGCTGTGCAGGCACCAGTGGCCCAGCTCGTGGGAGATCGTGAAACGACGCCGCGGCTTCGACTCCCGGGCCTCGGTCGCGTTCACCCAGATCTCCCCGCGCGCCGGCAGGAGCAGGCCGGACAGGCTCTGCGTCGCGGGCAGGTCCGGTACGCCGGGGGCCGCGCGGAGGTCGTCGACGTCGCGGATGTGCAGGCCGAAGCAGGAGTCTGCGATGTGCTCGACCGGGACCGGCAGGGTGTCGCCATTCCAGATCCAGTCCGGCACCTGCGAAAGCACCCGCTCAGCGCGCTCTTCGATCGTGACCTCCACCGTCGCGTGATGGTAGGTGCTCCGAGGTTCGGCGAGCCGACGGTTCAGCCGCGCGCGGAAGAGGCGGTCGACCTCGTCCCACTCCTCCGGCGGCGCGGGTGCGACCGCTTCCTTCTCGGGCTCCTCGCTGCGGGTCGTGCGGGTGTACACCGCGCCCGCCTCGGGCGGCCGGCCCCCCGGCGCTGGCATCCCGCCCGCGCTCCGCAGGGCGTCCTTGCCGTAGCCGACGATCTTGCCGAGCGCCTCGAGGACGCTGTCGGATACTCCCGACGCCGGCAGCCGGCCCTGCTCCATCTCGTGGTAGTAGGAGGCGACCTTCTCCTGTTTGGACTGCGCGCCCAGGCGGGCCGCCAGCTCGGCCACGAGGTCCGCCCGCTTGATGCGAGCCTGGTTTCGGAGGCGCGGCAGGAGGACCGGCCACAGGCCGGCCGAGCCGGCCAGCGTGCGCTGCACCGAGTCGGCCACGGCGGCCGCGGGCGAGTCGCGGAGCGCGGCGGCGTCGAACTCGCGGCGGGGCGCCCGCTCCAGGTACGCGTCGATCAGACCCGCGAGCTGCTCGCGCTCGACCCCCGATAGGCGGGAGAGGAATCGCTCGGGGTCGGCCTCGCCGCCGCTTCGGTGCGCCTCCTTGTACTCCGCGAGCAGTCGCTCCAGGTCGTTCATCGCCTACCTCGACTGTTCCCAGCCTCGAGGAGCTCCCTGAAGCGCCTCTGGAAGCGTGAGGCGACCTGGTGCACGTTCGCCTCCGTCATCCCGCCTCCCACCAGCTCCGCCGCCGAGGCGGCGGGATGAGGCCCAAGGAGATAGACCTCGATAACCCGGCGGTGGCGCGCGTCGTCGATCTCCCCGAGGGCCTGCTCCAGGCAAAGCCGGGCGAAGAGGGCGTCGCCCTCGAAGGCCACGGACGGCTCGGCGCCCCATACATCCTCCTCGTCCCGGTGCTCGCTCGGGAGCCGGGTGGTGCGTGGCCTGCGCTTGCGGGCTTCGAGGTAGTCGGCGATCCGCCGGTTCAGGATCGTGTGCAGCCAGCTGCGGAACTCCCCGATCGACTTACCGTCGAACGCCGACGCGATCGCACTCGACACGGCCTCACCGGCCACGTCCTCGGCGTCGGCCGAGGGGAGCTTCAATCGGGCGCGGCTCACGAGGGTGTCCCAGTAGCCGTAGACCAACACGCTGACCGCGAGCCTCATGGCGTCGTGGCGAGCCGCCTCGCGGGCCTGACGCAGGTAGTCGATGAGCTCGTCATCGCTCAGCGTCGTCAGCCGAAGCTCGGGAAGCTCTTGAAAGCCGGCCAATGGCGGGGGAGTCCGCTGTTTGCGACTCGATCTGACGCGTCCTACTGCTCCTCCCTCGGCGCCGGCTGCATCAGCGAGAAGAACGCGCCCTGGGTGTCGTTCAGCACCGCGAACCGGCCCACGCCCGGCAGGTCCGTGGGCGGGACCGAGACAGTCCCGCCGAGCTCCTTGGCCCTTTCCGCGGCGGCCTCGGCGTCCCCGACCGCGAAGTAGACCATCCAGTGGGGCGGGATCTCCGGGGGCCACTGCTCGTCCATCTCGATCATGCCCGCGATTCCGCGGTCCCCCAAGTTCCAGATCGTGTAGGTGACGTCGCCCATCGGCGTGTCCGAAGGCGTCCAGCCGAAGACGGCGCTGTAGAACGGCTTCGAGCCCTCGGCGTCGCGAGTGGCCAGCTCATTCCAGGTGAGAGAGCCGGGCTCGTTGAACAACTCGGCGCCCGTGTTCTGCTTTGGCTGCCAGCAGGCAAAGGCTGCGCCCGGCGGGTCCGTGAAGACGCCCATCCGGCCTTGGTCGAGCACGTCGAATGGCTCGAGCAGCACCTGGCCGCCGTTCTCCTTCACCCCGGCGGCCACGCCGTCGGCGTCGTCGGTGCTGATGTAGGTGACCCACACGACCGGCTGCTGATCGTTCTGCTGCGGACCGTGGCCGGCCACGATCTTGCCGTCCTTTCGGAACAGGCGGTAGCCGCCCGTCTCCTCAGGCGGCCCCGCCTCCTCGGACTTCCAGCCGAAGAGACCGCCGTAGAAGGCGGCGGTGGCGTCGGGGTCGGGGGAAGCGATGTCGACCCACAGCGGGGTCCCGGGGGGCTTGTCGGGCATCTGGCTCCTCCTTGGACGGGTGCCGGCCGATTGTGCCCCAAAGGGTCCGCGCACGCAGGCCACCGCTCTTCCGTCCGGCCGGCACGCGAGGCTCGGCTGCGTCCGATGGCCTCGATCGCCAACGCCGCCTCGGCGCGCTTTGCGCTTCCCTCAGACCGCCTCTACCTGACCGACCGCCACGTCTGGGTGCAGAGGGAGGACGCGATCGCCACCGTCGGTGTCACGGCGCCGCTGCGGGAGGCGCTCGACTTCGCGCCGGAGATCGAGTTCTGGGTCGTCGATCGCGTCGAGGTGGGTGACACGCTCGCGACCGTCGAGGGCCGAGACGGCCAGGTCGCCGCGGTCGCGGCTCCCGTGGCCGGCTCGCTGCTCGAGCTGAACGAGGTCTTGGAGCGGGCCCCGCAGGCGCTGCTCAGCCAGCCGTACCGCCACGGCTGGGTGGCGCGGATCGCGCCGGACAACTGGGACCGCGACGCGGCGCACCTCGTGGGCGCCAAGCGCTACCGGGAGGCGCTCGACCGCGAGCTGCCGGTCGGTCGCGACCTCTGCTTGGGCGGGGCTCTGCTCGCGCCGCGCGATCAGCAGGCGCGGTAGCTGGGCGGCCGGCGGCCGTTGTTGCTCGTGCGCGTCTGCTCGTCTGGGCGTGGTGGGGCGAGTCAATGGGCTCGCGGTGGCGGGACCGCTGTCCCCGATATGGGTCGTTTCATCGGAAGCGCTTCGGTTGAGGCGGTCGGCCTGCCCGGCGTCCGTCGTTTTCTCGTGCCCACCTGCTGGCCTCGGCGTGGTTGTGCTGGATGAGGGCGGTGGGCACCGCGTCAGCGCATGCGCCGGGTGGAGCATGGAACGGGCCGGGGCACGTGTCGATGTCTCGGCGAGGGAATACGGACCTTCTGTCCCCGATATGGGTCGTTTCATCGGAAGCGCTTCGGTTGAGGCGGTCGGCCTGGCCGCTGGCCGTCGTTTCACGCATGCGCCCGGTCGTCGGGCGTGGTCTGTGCTGGGTGAGGTTGAGCGTGGAGCGCACGCGGCCGGGGGGTGGGGCGGGTGAGGTGGCGCCGGCTAACAGGACCGCTGTCCCCGATATGGGTCGTTTCATCGGAAGCGCGCATCCGTTGACTGAGGTCTCCGCCCCCGGGCCGGCAGAACACCACGGGCCGCTCTCGGGCGCGGGGCCCCAAAGCGCCAACAGCGATCCAGTTGTCTCGGATCGGCGCCCAATGAGCCTGCCGGGACCACCGACCGCCGTGCCGGCGGAGATCCCAAGACGAGCCGGAGAAGCGCCCCAGTGCGGAGCGCTCGCTGTACAGCGGGTGCGCTCGGCGGCGGAGGCTTGCGCCTACGCGCCGATCCGGAACACCGGATGGTCCGGCGCGATCCGGCGCAGCTCCTCGTCCGACGAGTCGGCGCTCACGCCGCCGAAGAACACGCCGATCTCCCAGCTCCAGCGCTTCAGGTAGGCGCGGAGCAGCGGCGTCTTCTCGTCGTCGGAGAGCTCGGTGACGGTGATCGGCTCGCTCCGGCGGCCGACCACGAGTCGGCCCTCGCCGCTGACCCGGATGTTCCTCACCCACTGCGTGTGCCCGCGCGGCGACACCAGGTAGCGATCCCCGTCGACGGTCAGCAGGTTCACGGGGGTGCGCCGCCATTCGCCCGACTTTCGGCCCCGTACCTCGAGCACGCGCGAGCCGGCGACGCTGATCCCCACGCGGGTGAGCGCCGCGACAGCGCGGTTGAACACGTTCCTGGTGAGCCAGCCGGGTTGCTGATAGTGCACCGCCATCACTAGGCCGGTACCCGGGCGGGGCGCGGCTTGATCGTCGCCGCGGCCACGCCGCACAGGACCACGGCCACGCCCGCCAGCTGGACCGCCGAGGGGGCCTCGGAGAGGAGCACGGTCGCCAGGATGACCGCGCCCACCGGCTGCAGCATCAGCAAGATCGAGGTGACCACCGCCGGAAGGCGCGGGAGCGAGATGGAGATCAACAGCCAGCCGAGCACCTGCGACGACAGGGCGAGCACCACGAGCCAGGCCTGCGACTCGAGGCCCGGCACCCAGTCGATGTCGCCCACCGCCACGCCCCCGAGCGCCGAGACCAAGGCGGCCGTGAGCGTCGCGTCGAAGAGCGGCCCGCCGGGCCGCCGAAGGTCCGAGTTGCCCTGGCGCAGGATCAGGATGAAGAGGGCGTAGGTGAGCGCGGTGAGCAGCCCGTAGACGACGCCCAGCGCGGGGTCGTCACCGTAGGCGCCGGCCCCGATAACTCCCGAGATCAACACGACGCCGAGGAACACGACCGGGATCGAGGCCAGCTCTCGGTTGTCGGGCCGCTCTCCCAGCGCCGCCCAGGCGAGCAGCCCGACGAACACCACCTGGATGTTGCCGAGCACTGTCGCGAGCCCGGCGCCGACCGCCTCGATCGAGTGATGCCAGACCGTGAGGTCGGCCGCGAGGAAGGCGCCGGCGCCGTACCCGAGCAGCCGGTCGCGGCGGGGGCGCGGGCCATAGCGCTTCCGCTCGATCCACGCGAGCAGGCCGAGCGCCGGCAGGGCGTAGAGACAGCGGAAGAACGCCGCCGTAGAGGGCGACACCTCGGCCAACCGCACGAGGATCGCCGAGAAGGCGATCACGAGGGCGCCGAGCGCCCCGGCGACTGCGGGTCGCTGGGTCACAACGGACGAGACTAGTCGCGCGGATATCGTCCGCCTCAGGTGGAACGCAACACCGTTCTCTGGACGCTTGTCCTCTTCTTCGGCGCCTCGCTGATGTTCGCCACGATTCGCGACGCCACGCGCGGCGAGGGGATCGGCGTGGCGCTGGTCGCTCAGGTGGCCGCGGGCCTTCTACTGGTTGCTGTCATCGTGCTCTACGTGAGGCGCAAGCGATGAGGCCGCTGGAGGAACAGACGATCCTCGTGACGGGCTCGAGCGACGGCCACGGCAAGGGCGCTTGAGGGCGCGCTGGCTCGTCGACGGCATGAACGTGATCGGCTCGCGGCCGACCGGCTGGTGGCGCGACCGGCCACGGGCGATGCGCGCGTTGGTGGACGAGCTGCGCGGGTTGGGCGAGCCCGTGACCGTGGTCTTCGACGGCGAGCCGTTCGAGATCGACACCGACGAGACGGTCGACGTCCGCTTCGCGACGCGGCGCGGTCGTAACGCGGCCGACGACGACATCGTCGCGCTCGTTGCCGAGGCTGACGAGCCGCTGCGGGTGGTGACCTCGGACGTCGACCTCGCCGGGCGGGTCCGCGAGCACGGCGCCGAGGTTGTGGGGGCCGGGACGTTCCGCGCCCGGCTCGAGCGGCGATGAGGGAGTACGCGCTCGCGCTCGTGGACTGGCTGGCCTGCGCCGCCCGGGGCCGGGAGGAGCCGGCGGCGCGCGCCGCGCTCGAGCTCGACGAGCCCGCCGTGCACGCCGGCGTGGCGGGCCACGTGCTCGACTTCGACGACACCTACCTGCCCGGGATCGCCCACCTGAGCGCTCCGGTGGCCCCGGTCGCGCTGGTGCTCGGCGCCGAGCTCGGTCGCAGCGCCGGGGACGTGCTGGCCGCCTACGCCGAGGGCTTCGAGGCCATGGGGGCGATCGCGCGCGCCAGCCACCCGGCTCTCTACGACCGCGGCTGGCATCCGACGGCCGTGTGCGGCGGGGCCGGTGCGGCGGTGGCGGCGGCGGGGCTTCTAAAGGCCGACCGCGACAGCGCCGAGGCGATTGCGCTCCTGCGCGCGGGCGGGGTGCGCGCGGCCTTCGGCTCGCACGGCAAGTCGCTCCAGGTCGGCCTGGCGGCGGCGACCGGGCTGCAGGCGGCACGCCTGGCCGCCGGCGGGGCGCGGGTGCCGCTGGCCGAGGCCGTGCGCGGTTTCGAGGAGGTGACTGGCGGCCGCTACGCCGCGCCCGCGGCCGAGCCCGCCGTGCGCGAGAACTGGATCAAGGCCTGGCCCTGCTGCCTCCAGACGCACGGGGCCATCGAGGCGGCCAGCCGGGTCCGCGACCGGCGCGAGCTCGCCGTGCAGCGTGCACCCCGTCTCGCTCCAGGCCGCGGCCCACGGGCCGCGCCCGAAGGACGGCCTTCAGGCCAAGTTCTCGATCCCTTACCTGACAGCGTTCACGCTCCTGTACGGGCCGCCGCGCGTGGAGAGCTTCGACGAGGTGGATCCGGACGCCTGCGCCCTCGCCGAGCGGATCGAGGTGCGCAGCGATCCGGGCCTGCTCGAATCCGAGTGCGTGCTGTCGGAGCGCGGCCGGGAGATCGCCCGCGTGGAAGCCGCGCTCGGCTCGCCTCAGCGGCCGATGGACGCGGGCGCCTTGCGCGAGAAGGTCGCGGGGCTGGCGGGCGCGAGCCTCGCCGACGCACTCGACGACCTCGAGCGACCTGCCGCGGAGCTGCTGGAGCTGGCCGGGCTCGGCCCGGTCGAGGCGGCGCGGGCGGCGCCGTAGACTCGGCGGCGTGATCAGGAGGGCGCGGCGATTCGAGCCCGTGCGGGGCTTCGGCATCGACAGGGTCGCGGCCGCCGCCGGCGGCGCGACGGCCGCGAGGCCGGAGTGGCCCGTGCTCCGAATGGAGAACCTCGACACCGACCTCCCGCTGCCGCCCGAGGCCGTCGCGGTGACGGCCGAGAGCCTGGAAACGCCGGCGGCGAACAGCTGGCTGCCGTTCACGGGCGACCTCCAGCTGCGCGAGGCGATCTCCGACTTCACCGCCGAGCGCACCGGCCATCGCTACGACCACGAGCGCGAGATCGTCATCACCTGCGGGGGCATGGAGGGCCTGCTCGACGTCGTGCTCGCGACCGTGAACCCGGGCGACGAGGTGTTGGTGACGGACCCGACCTACGCCGGGATCGTCAACCGCATCCACATCGCCGGAGGCATCCCGAAGCCCGTTCCCTTCCTCGCCGAGGCCGGCGGGTGGCGACTCGACCGCGACGCGCTCGCCGCCGCGGCGACGGACGCCACGACCGCGATGCTGCTGATGAGCCCGTCCATGCCCTCCGGTGGAGCGCTCGACGAGGGCGACTGGACGCTCGTCTGCGATCTCTGCCGCGAGCGCGGGCTCTTCCTCGTATACGACGCCGCGATGGAGCGCCTCCTGTTCGACGGGCGAGCGCTCATCCACCCGCTGCGCTTCGAGGGAATGGCCGAGCGCACCCTGGTGGTGGGCTCGATGTCCAAGGAGCACCGGATGATCGGTTGGCGAGTCGGCTGGGTTGCGGGGCCGGCGGAGACCATCACCGACGTCGGCTGGGCGCACGTCTACAACACCACGACGCCGGTGGGCCTGGCCCGCGCCCCGGCGACGGCCGTCCTGCGCGGCGACCAGGGGCACGTCGCCGAGTGCGTCGCCGAGCTCCAGCGCCGTCGCGACGTGATACTCGACGGCCTGCCTCGGTGGCCGTTCGTCCGGCCCGCGGGCGGTTGGTCGCTGCTCCTCGACGTCGCGTCGCTTGGCTTCGAGCCGGCCGAGGCCTCCCGCCTCCTGCTGGAGGAATCGGCGATCGCCGCCACCGGCATGGTCGGCTGGGGCGGGCCAGTCGCCGAGCGCTACGTGCGGTTCGTCTACAGCGCCGAGCCCGTAGAGCGGCTCGCGACTATCCCCGCGCGGCTCGCCGATGGGCGCCTCGAGCAGGCCGTCGCACGTGGCCCCGACCATATCCTCCGCCCATGAAGCTCTACGAACTCGCCTCGTCGGGGAACTGCATGAAGTGCCGCATCCTGCTGCGGCAGCTCGAGCTCCCGTACGAGTCCGTGCCGGTCGACCTCTTCCTCGGCGAGACGCGGACGGATGAGCACTTCGCCCGCAACCCCGATGGGCGGATTCCCGTGCTCGAGACCGACGGCGGAGACTTCATCCCGGAGTCGGCCGCGATCCTGCTGTTCCTCGCCGAGGGCACGCCGCTGCTGCCCGCCGGCGGCGTGGAGCGGGCGCGCGTGCACCAGTGGATGTTCTTCGAGCAGAACCGGATCGAGGCCGACCTTGCGACCGCCCGGTTCCTCAAGCTTGCGGGGCGCGACGCAACGATGCCCGAGGTCTTCGCGAACCGGCTGGAGCGCGGCCGCGACGCGCTGGTGGCGCTCGATCGTGGGCTGGCCGACGGCCGTCGGTTCGTGGCGGGGGGTGGCTACACGGTGGCCGACATCGCTCTCTACGGCTACGTGCACTGCGGCGCGGACGCCGGGGCGGCGCCTCGCGAGCACCCCGGATCGCCGGCATGGCTCGACCGCGTGGAGGCCACGCCCGGCTTCCTCAACGACCTCGAGCCGTTCCCGGCGCACGGGGCGCAGCGGCCGCTCTGAGCGAGCCTCTGCCGGAGCGCCCGCGAGCGGCGCGCCGCGCGCTCGCTCGAAGGATTTGGGGTCTATGGACCCCCAAATCCTTCAGGCGTTGGTGGGGGTTCGGCGCGGCCCAGCAGAAAGGTCACCGACAGGTTGTACCTTCCCAGGTCGATCGGTCCCCCATGCGCGTTCTCGCCCTCGCCTCCGCTCTGCTCCTCCTCCTCGCCGGGAGCGCCCGCGCGCAGGGGCAGCTCGACAGCGCGGCCGACGCGCTCGCGCTCGATCCCGTGTACGTGGACCCCGAGGCCGAGCGGGCCATAAGCGAGGGCGAGGCAGAGGACCTGCGCCAGGCGATCACCGGCAGCGGCGCCGGCCCGATCTATATCGCGGTCCTGCCGGCGGACGCGGCGCGCGAGGCCGGCGGCGACGCGGGCGGCGCCCTCAGGGAGATCGCCTTCGCGGTACGTGAGCCGGGCACCTATGCGGCGGTGATCGGCGACGACTTCCGCGCGGCGTGCGGAGGACACCTTGCCGCAGGGCCGTGCGGGCGAGCTCGCGGCCGAGGCGCTCGACGCCGAGCGCGGAAACGGCACAGCGGCCGTGCTCGAGAGCTTCGTGAGGCGGGTGGCCGGCCAACGCGGCGAGGGCGCGTCCTCGGGTGGCGAGTCGGATGGCGGTGGCGCCGGCTTCCCGATCTTCCTGGTGGTCCTGGTCGTCGGCGCCGTGGGGCTCTTCGGCTGGAGCCGCGTGCGGCGGCGACGCCGCGAACAGGCCGAGCTCGAGCAGGTGAAGGCGGTCGCGCGCGAGGACCTCATCGCCCTCGGCGACGACATCCGCGCGCTCGACTTCGACGTCGAGATGCCGGACGTCGACCAGGAGGCGAAAGAGCACTATGGACTCGCCGTCGAGCGCTACAAGCAGGCCGACGAAGCCCTCGGGCGGGCACGTCGAAGCGATGACATCGAAGGGGTGACGTCGCTGCTCGAGGAGGGACGCTGGGCAATGACGGCCGCGAAGGCCCGGCTCGCCGGCGAGCAGGCGCCCGAGCGCCGCGCACCCTGCTTCTTCGACCCGCGCCACGGCCCGTCCGTGCGCGACATCGAGTGGGCTCCGCCGGGTGGTGAACCGCGCCCCGTGCCGGTCTGCGCTGCCGACGCCCAGCGCATCGAGGACGGCCACGATCCGTACACCCGGCAGGTGGACGTGAACGGTCGGCGGGTCCCCTATTACGACGCCGGTCCCGCCCTCATGCCGTGGGCGGGAGGGTTCTACGGGGGCGGGCTACTGCCCGGACTCTTCGTGGGATCGCTGCTGGGCGGCGGCTTCGGCGAGGCCCAGGCGGCTGACGCCGCCGCCGCCGATCAGGGCGACTTCGGCGACTTCGGCGGCGGCGACTTCGGCGGTTTCGGCGGCGGCGACTTCGGCGGCGGTGGCGACGGGGGCGGGGGCGGGGGCTTCTAGCTCCCCAGCCGGACCGTCCCCAGGAACTCCCTGATCGCCGCGTGCGTCTCGCGCGGCCGCTCGAGCTGCGGCACGTGGCCGCAGTCGAGCTCGACGTGGCGAGCCCGCGGCAGGGCGCGCTCCACGTGCCTCATGAAACCGATCGGCACGAGGTTGTCGCGCCGGCCCCAGACGAACAGCGAGTCCGGTGAGAGCACGGCCAGGCGGGTCCAGAAGCCGTCCTCGCCGTGCGGCTCGTCCAGGTAGATGTTCCGCGCGGCGGCGTAGAAAGCCGCCCGCCCGCGCGCTGTCAGGTAAGTGCGCAGGAACTCGTCGACGCCGGCGGCCGCCCAGCCGTCGGCGGCGCCCGGGATCAGGCGCCGCACCACGCCCTCGACCACCGGGCGCGGCGCCAGCTGGATGAGCCCGAGCTCGGGTCGCAGGACCCGAACCACCGGCGCCCAACGGCGGCCTCGCAGCCACGCGAGTGCCGGCGCGAGCAGCACGAGCCCGCCGATCCGCTCGCGCTCCATGAGACCCGCCTCGATGGCAACCCGGCCGCCCATGCTGTTGCCGGCGAGGTGGGCGCGCTCGAGTCCGAGCGCATCCATCGTCTCGAATACCGCGCGCCCGAACCAGCGAGCATCGTAGGGCGCTCCGATCGGCTTGTCGGAATCTCCCGACCCGGGCAGGTCGAGCGCCACGACGCGATACGAGTCGGAGAGCGCGGCCACCGTGGGGAGGAACGAGGCCTTGGTCCCGCCGAGGCCGTGAATGCAGAGGACGGTCTCGCCCCGCCCGGCGGAGAGGATCGAGATGCGGCCCGCCCCCGTGTGGAGGGTCTCGAAGGTCAGCCGGCCGGGTTCGGTCGCGCCGCTCGTGGCCGCCAGGAAGCCGACGCCGAGGTGCAGGCTGCGGCGGACCCGCAGCCGCCGCGTGCCGAAGGCCCTCAGGCCCGCGCCCAGGTCGGAGGCGATCGCACGCCAGGTCGGGGCGTCGGCCTGCAGAAGGGCGTCGGGCTCGCTTCTCGTGTCCGCCGGCTCGAGGCGCAGCCGCCGCCGATCGATGAGCGCGTCCCAGGCCTCGCCGCCGGTGAGCTCCAGGCGGATCCTTGCCCGGCCGCCCGGAATATCGATTGGATCCGGGTCGTAGCGCTCGGCGAGGGCGGCGATTCCCCTCGGCGGAGCGTGCGCAGACGCTGCTTCGGTCGCGGACACAAGGAAAGCCATACCACCGAGCGCCGACGCTTAACCCCACGAACCGCCGACCATTCTCCCAACCCGAACATATTAATCTCAAATTAACGCCCAGTTCTGACGGAGTCTTGACAAACCTCTCGTCCTGGGGCAGGATGCGCGGCAGTGCGTGGAGAGGACTCCGGCTCACTGGGCTCGCTGAGAGAGTCGAACCGAGAGCGCGTGGTTCAGGCGCTTCGAATGCTCGGAGTGGCCAGCCGCGCCGACGTCGCACGCTGGACCGGCCTGTCGCGGTCGACGGTGTCGAGCATCGTGGCCGAGCTTCTCGCCGAAGGGCTCGTAGTGGACCGCGAGGAGGACGGGCGGCCCGGCGCGGCCGGGGGACGGCCCCCCGCGTTGATAGCCCTCGATCCGGCGGCGGGTGTGGCGGTGGGGATCGACTTCGGAAAGCGGCACCTGGCGGTGGCGGCGGCCGACCTCTCGCACCGGATCCTCGCCGAGGAGTGGGTCGAGATGCCCGAGGACTACGAGGCCGAGGTGGGAATGGACCGAGCGGCCATGCTGGTCGAGACGGTGCTCGCCGACAGCGGCGCGGACCGCGACCGCATCCTCGGCGTCGGCATGGGGCTACCGGGCCCGGTGCACCGCTCCGGGATCGTCGGCTCCTCGGCGATCCTGCCGGGCTGGGCGGGCACCCATGGAGCGGAGCGCATGGCCGAGCGGCTCGGGCTCGAGGTGTGGCTGGGCAACGACGCCAATCTCGGCGCCCTGTCCGAGGCCACCTGGGGCGCGGGCCGCGGCGCCAAGGCGCTCGTCTATCTCAAGCTCTCGACGGGAATAGGCGCGGGGATCGTGATCGACGGCAGGCTCTTCGGAGGCGCCGGCGGCACGGCCGGCGAGATCGGGCACACCACGCTCGACGAGACCGGCGACATCTGCCGCTGCGGGAGCCGCGGCTGCCTCGAGACCTACGCCGCGGGCGCGGCGATTGCCCGCCATGCTCAGCCGCAGCCGCAGCGAGGAGCTCGACTTGGACGGGATGCTCGGTCGCGCGGCGGCGGGCGACGCCGCCTGCCGCCGGGCGCTGCGCGAAGCCGGCCGTCACATCGGTGTGGCGGTCGCAAATCTCTGCAATCTCGTCAACCCCGAGCGGATCGTGGTAGGGGGAAGCATGGGACACGCCGGTGACCTGCTGATCGATCCGCTTCGCGATTCAGTAGGGCTGCGGGCGATCCCGAGCGCGGCCGAGGACGTGGAGGTCGTCCTCGGAGAGCTCGGGGACCGCGCCGAGTTGCTCGGCGCGATCGCGCTCGTGCTCCACGAGGCAGGCCCGGCCTGGAGCGGGCGGACACCGGCGCTGATGCAGGCCGCGACAGCGGAAACAAAATAGGAGGAGCAAGGATGAGGAAACGACGTTGGAGACTGAGCATGCTCGCCGTCGCCTGCGTCCTGGCCGCCGGCGTGCTGCTGGCGGCCTGCGGCGATGACGACGACGATGGCGGCGGCGGCGGTGGCGGCGGCGACGGTGGAGGCGGCGGCGGCACGATCGCGTGGCTGCTTCCGGAGTCGAAGACCGCCCGTTACGAGTCGCAGGACAACCCGAACTTCCAGCGCGAGGTCAAGTCGCTCTGCTCGGACTGCGACATCATCTACTCGAACGCCGATCAGGACGCCGCGAAGCAGCAGCAGCAGGCCGAGGCGGCGATCACCCAGGGCGCCGAGGTAATGGTGCTCGACCCGGTCGATGCGGCCGCCGCGGGTGCGATCGTGACCCGAGCCAATCAGTCGGACATCCCAGTGGTCAGTTACGACCGCCTGCTCACGGACGTCGACATCGACTACTACATCTCGTTCGACAACGTTCGGGTGGGCCGGCTCCAGGGTGAGAGCCTTGTCAGCAAGCTCGAAGAGGACGGCAACGGCGACGGGACGATCGTGATGATCAACGGCGCCCCGACCGACAACAACGCCAAGCTCTTCAAGCAGGGCGCCACGAGCGTCTTCGACAAGAGCGACCTGAAGATCGGTCGGGACTTCGACACTCCCGACTGGAGCCCGGACGAGGCGCAGCAGGAGATGGAGCAGTCCATCACCTCGCTGGGCAACGACGGCTTCGTGGGCGTCTACGCCGCGAACGACGGCACGGCCGGCGGCGCGATCGCCGCGATGAAGTCGGCGGGCATCGACCCGAGCACCCGCCCGACCACCGGCCAGGACGCCGAGCTGGCGGCGATCCAGCGGATCCTCGTCGACGAGCAGTACATGACCGTCTACAAGGCGATCAAGCCGGAGGCGGAGGCCGCGGCCCAGCTGGCCGTGGCACTGCGTGCGCGGCGAGGACCCGCCCAGCGGGCTCGTCAACGGCGAGGTCGACAACGGCATGGAGCAGGTGCCGTCCGTCCTGCTCACGCCGGTTGCGGTGACGAAGGACAACATCCAGGACACGATCGTCAAGGATGGCTTCTGGACCGCGGACCAGATCTGCACCGGTAGGTACGCCCAGCCCTGCCAGCAGGCCGGCATCGAGTAGCGCTAGCGTGGGGCCCTGGCGGCGCTGCCCGCGTCGCCGGGGCCCGTCTCGCCGGTACAGAAAAGGAGCCTCAGACATGAACGGGAACACGCCGGTGCTCGCCCTAAGGGGGGTGAGCAAGAGCTTTGGCCCGGTCCAGGCGCTGAGCGACGTCGACTTCGAGGTCCACAGCCGGCGAGGTCGTCGCGCTCGTGGGCGACAACGGTGCGGGCAAGTCGACACTCGTGAAGACGATCGCGGGGATCCACGGTGCGGACGACGGGAGCATCCTCTTCGAGGGGAACGAGGTGCACATCTCGGATCCCACCGACGCAGTGTCGACTCGGGATCGCCACGGTCTACCAGGACCTCGCCCTGTGCGACAACCTCGACGTCGTCGAGAACCTTTTCCTCGGGCGCGAGGAGATCGGCGAAGGTCCGTCCGCCATAACGCGGCAGATGGACGAGGTCACCATGGAGAAGCGACGGGATGAGCTGCTCAGCAGGCTTGCGGTGACGATCGTCAACCTGCGCTCGGAGGTGGGAACGCTGTCGGGCGGCCAGCGCCAGCAGATGGCGATCTCCCGTTCGCTGCTCGGCGAATCCAAAGGTCGTGCTCCTGGACGAGCCGACCGCCGCGCTCGGCGTGCGCCAGACGGCCCAGGTCCTCGAGCTGATCAAGCGGCTGCGTGACAGAGGGCCACGGCGTGGTGGTGATCAGCCACAACCTGGCCGATGTCTTCGAGGTCGCCGACCGCGTCTTCGTCCTGCGACTCGGGCGCAAGGCGGGCGATTTCGACGTGCGCGAGGTCAGTCAAGAGGAGGTGGTGGCCGCGATCACCGGCGCCGAGTTCGGCCGCAACGGTGACGAGGCAGGAGGCGAGCAATGAGCGCGCAAGGAGGCGGAGGGGCGGCTGCGACCGCCGACGTCGTCGAGGGAGTCGAGCAGCCACGGGGCGACCTCCTGCGGCGGTTCATCCAGGGCGATCTGGCCGAGCTGCGAGTAGTCCTGATCCTGGCCGTGATCTGGGTGATCTTCTACGTCCAGGAGGATCGTTTCCTCAGCTCGGTCAACCTGACCAACCTGGTGCTCCAGGCCACGGCCGTCGGCCTGGTAGCGGTGGGTGTGACGCTCGTGCTGCTGCTGGGCGAGATCGACCTCTCGGTGGGAGCCGTGAGCGGGCTTTGTGCGGCGATCATGGCGGTGCTGATCGAACAGGAGGGCTGGTCGCCCTACCTGGGGATTGCGGCGGCGGTGCTGGCCGGAACGGCGATCGGGCTCTTCCAGGGCTCCATCTTCACCCGCTTCGCCATCCCATCATTCGTCGTGACTCTTGCGGGCTTGCTCGCGTGGCCCGGCTTCCAGCTCGAGGTGCTGGGCGAGACCGGCACGGTGAACCTCACCGACTCGAAGGTAACCGGGCTCACGAGCACGTTCTACAGCGACACGGTGGGCTGGATCTTCGCTCTGCTCGCCATCGGTGCATTCGCCGGCTTCAACCTGCTCGGGCGCCAGCGACGTCTCGGCGCGGGGCTGCCGGCGCCGCCGCTCGGGCAGGTGGTGCTGCGCATCGGGCTCGTCGCGGTAGCGCTGCTGGGGGCGATCTGGGTGCTGAACGACGACCGTGGGCTGCCGCTTGCGGTGCTCATCCTGCTCGGCTTCGTGCTGCTGTTCTTCTACATCACCACGAAGACGACCTTCGGCCGCCACATCTTCGCGGTGGGCGGCAACTCCGAGGCGGCACGGCGGGCGGGCATCAAGGTCAACCGCGTGCGTGTGATCGTGTTCGCCATCGCGGGGATGATGGCCGCGATCGGCGGGATCATGGCCGCCTCGAGGCTGCTCGCCGTGAACCAGTCGTCGGGCGCGGGGGACTTCCTGCTGCTCGCCATCGCCGCTCCCGTCATTGCGGGCACGAGTCTCTTCGGCGGCCGCGGCAGCGTCTGGCACGCCCTCCTCGGAGCCCTCGTGATCCAGTCGATATCGAACGGCATGGACCTGCTCGGGCTCGAGTCCTCGGTGAAGTTCATCGTCACCGGCGCGGTTCTGCTCGCGGCCGTAATCGTCGACGCGATCGCCCGCAGTCAGCGGCAGGCGGCGGGACGCATTTGATGTCATGAGGCTCCACGTCCCGGGCCGCCGCGGCGACGCGGCGGCCCGGTCGCGGATGTGACAGCGAGCACGCCGCTGCGGGTCGGGCTGATCGGCTTCGGGCTGGCCGGCTCGACCTTCCACGCGCCGCTCATCGCGGCGGTGCCGGGGCTGCGGCTGGCTTCGATCGTCACTGCGAATCCCGAGCGGGCGGAGCGGGCGCGGCTGGCCTTTCCGGCCGCACGCGTCCTGCCGGACGCGGACGCCCTGTTTGCGGCCGCGGACGAGCACGACCTCGTCGTGGTGGCCACCCCGAACCGCTTTCACGTTCCCCACGGGCTCGCCGCGCTCGAGGCGGGGCTGCACGTGGTGGTCGACAAGCCGGTCGCGGCGAGCGCCCGGGACGCCCGGCGGCTGGCGGCCGCGGCGAGCGAGCGCGGCCTCGTGGCGGCGGCGTTCCACAACCGGCGCTGGGACGGTGACGCGCTGACCGTGCGTCGGCTGCTCGACGAGGAGAGGCTCGGGGAGCTGCTGCGCTTCGAGTCGCGCTTCGAGCGCTGGCGGCCCGAGGTGGACGAGGAGCGCTGGCGCGAGCGGCCGACGCCGGAGGATGCCGGCGGCGTGCTGTTCGACCTCGGCAGCCACCTGATCGACCAGGCGCTGTTTCTCCTCGGACCGCCCTCGCGCGTGTATGCGGAGATCGCTCGGCGCCGCGCCGCCGCGCGCGTCGACGACGACGTGTTCCTCGCGCTCGAGCACGCGGGAGGCGTGCGCGCCCACCTCTGGGCGAGCATGGTGGCCGCCCGGCCGGGACCGCGCCTTCGCGTCCTCGGTTCGCGCGCCGCCTACGTCAAGCACGGCCTCGACGTGCAGGAGGCGGCGCTGCGCGCCGGCGAGCGGCCGGACGCGCCCGGCTTCGGGCGCGAGCCGCGGGAGCGCTGGGGGGTGCTCGGCACCGAGGAGAGCGCCGAGCCGCTCGAGACCGAGCCCGGGCGCTACCTCGCGTTCTATGAGGGCATGGTCGCCGCGATCCGAGGCGGCGCGCCGCCGCCGGTGACGCTCTCCGATGCGATCGTCGGACTGGAGGTGATCGAGGCGGCACGGGCGAGCGCCGAGCGCAACGTGGTGATTGAGCTTGGGGCGGGATAAGGGAGTCGGGCCGCCCGACGCGGAAGCGCCCCCGAGAGGCTCCGGCTGTCCCCGGTTTGGGTTGCTTCCGCGGGAGTGCGCACTCGCTTCCTCCCGGTTTCGGATCTCCGGCCGGCACCGTGATGGCGGTGGCGACCTTCGCGGTTTCGGGTTGAGTCCGGGTTGCCTGGCTCGTCCGCGCCGCACGCCCGGTCCCGGGACCGCGTGGTCGCCCCCGCCCGGTTGAGCACTGTCTTGACCCGCTCGGTACGAACTTGTTACGCAGCGCACCCATTGGTGCGGCGCCGGTCCGTACGGTCGTGTCGTGACTTCGCAACGCGGCCAGGCGACGATCGAATGGACGGGTCTCGTGCTGATGGCGACGCTCGTCCTGGCCGCGCTCGCCACGCTCGTCCCCCGGGTCGACGGCCGCGGTCTGGGGGGCTCCGTCGCCCACGCGATCACGTGCGCCGCTCGGGGTGGCTGCGCGGCGCGGCCGCCCCCGCCCGTGGCCCGACGGCCCGTGCCCGGACGGGCTCGAACGGCGCGACCGGCGGTTCCAGTCGGCCGGGCGGCCGCGGCCTTTCAAGCGCTGCGCCGAGCCGAAAAGGTGGCGAGGAAGGCTTGGATTGTCTGTCTCGGCTATCGCCGATATCGCTACGAGCTGGAGCATCCACTCGCGCCTAACGAGGCAATGCCCGTGGAGGAGGCGCTCGACATCGCGAACGAATGCCTCAACCCGTTCGGGTTTCTCGCAGGGGATTGATGTGGGGCATGGGATTGATGCGGGGTCTTCTCTGATGGGCGGCCGGGTCGCACGGTGGGCCGTGATCGCCGGCGGGGCGCTCCTGGCGGGTGCGGGGCTCGGTTTTCTTGCGCGCGACCTCCTTGGGCTCGGGCAGCCGGCGGTGGCGCTCGCCTGGCTCGCGGGCGTGACGGTCGCTCTCGGCGCCAAGCTCGGGCGGGGACGGGCGCGGGAATGAGTGCTTCCGAGGCTCTGGTGGTGCGAGTTCGGGGTGCGGTCCGACGTTGCCGCTTCAATAGAGGCACCCATTTAGGGGACAGGCGATGCGAGAGCGACTGGAAATGGAGCTGGCTCGAGCGACGGCCGAACTGAATGCGCACATGGCTACGTGGGAGTACGCCTTCGCGATGGCGGGCGGGTGCCACGGGGGCCGCGACCATCCCGTCCACTGGGTAACTCAGGCCCGCACGGACGAGCTCATGGCGCATTGCCGGCAGCTGCGGACGCGGCTAGCCGAGTACGAGGTGTGACTCCCCGGCAACTCGACACCCGTACAACCGCCACGGCCGCGTTTTGGTCCGCTGTCCATAGCGGGCGGGGCGTCCGTGCCCCATGCTTAGCGTTGGTTCTTTCCGGATCTCCCTGACAAGCACAAGACCAAACGCTGGATCACCCATGCGAGAGAGACTCAAGGCTGAGCTCGCCCAGGCCACCGCGGAGCTGAAGGCGCACATGGCGACGTGGGAGTACGCCTTCGCGATGGGCGCAACCAGCCAGGGCGGGCGCGACCATCCCGTGCACTGGGAGACTCACGCCCGGACCGAACGGCTCAGCGCCCGTTGCCGTGACCTCCGGGCCCGGCTGGCCGAACACGAACTCTAAGGCCGCTCCCGGGAAATAGCCGCCTTACGAGCGCCGCGAGGGCAATCCGGCTTACGCGCCGCGAGGGTAATCGGGCTGACGTGCCGCGAGGGCCGGGCTGACGCTCCGCGAGGGCAATCCGGGCTGACGGGCCGCTCCAAAAGTCCCGCTGACGCGTTGACCCTTTGTCGCTCTATGCAGCAAAAGTCGAACGAGTGCGCATGGCGTCCGCCGCGGCGCGCTGCGCACTCCGCGCACCTCTGCGCGCCGCTCGGAGAGCGATACGATCTCCCTGCTGCGTGTACGGGACGCGAGAGGGAGGACGGCGCGTTGCAACTCAGTTCGAGCCCCCCGGTCAATGACTGAAGCCGCGGCCCGCGCGGATGAGCAGGCGCGGCCTGGGTCGCGCAGGCGGGTCAGCAAGTTCCTGATCCCGGAGGTGATCTTCGGCGTCGGCACGCTCGCGGAGGTGGGCGGCGCCGTGCGGCGCGTCGGCGGTACGCGGCCGATGCTCGTCAGCGACGCCGGAGTGCTCGCCGCCGGCTGGGTCGAGCGGGCGCTCCCGCATCTCGCCGACGTTCGCGTCGAGTGGCGGCTCTGGCACGACCTCACTCCCAACCCGAAGGATGTGGAGATCGAGGCGGCGTTCGAGAGCTACCTGGACGGCGGCTGCGACGCGCTCCTGGCGGTGGGCGGAGGGAGCTGCATCGACGTCGCGAAGGCCGTGGCGGTCCTGAGCGGTAACGGCGGGCGGATCCTCGATTACGAGGGAATCGATCGGGCCACCAGCCCGATCCCCCCGATGGTCATGGTGCCCACCACCGGCGGCTCTGGCGCCGACGTGTCGCAGTTCTGCGTGGTCACCGATACCTCCCGCGGTCTGAAGGCAACGATTGGCGGGCGGGCGCTCGTGCCGGACGTCTCGCTGACGGACCCCGAGCTCCTCACGACCATGTCACCGGAGCTGACCGCGCACACTGGACTGGACGCGCTCAGCCACGCGATCGAGTCCTGCGTCTCGGAGGCGTGCGACTTCCTGAGCAGGGGCCACGCGCTGTCCGCCGTCCGGACGATCGTCGAACACCTTCCCGTGGCGGTCGAGGAACCCGCGGACGTTGGCGCCAGGGAGGCGATGGCCACGGCCAGCCTCCAGGCCGGGCTCGCCTTCACCAACGCTTTGCTCGGCGCCACCCACGCGATCTCGCACCAGATCGGCGGGGCGCTGGACCTTCCCCACGGGCTGCTCAATGCGATTCTCATGCCGCACGTCATGCGCTTCAACGCGGAGACGCACCCCGAGCGCTACGTCGATGTGGCGCGCGCGCTCGGCGTCGACGTTGACGGACTCAGCCCTCCCGCGGCGGCGGACACCGCCATAGAGTGCGTGGAGTCACTCGCCGGCACGCTCGGCGTCCCGAGCGGGCTGGGTGAGGTCGGTGTGCGGCCGGCAGATTTCGATCGGTTCGCACGCACAGCGCTCCGCGACGCCTACATCGCGACCAACCCGAGGCCGGTGACCGAGGACGATGTCCGCCGGATCTGCGTCGCCGCCTACTGAAGTCGGGCAAACGGCGCCGGCCGGCGAACCGGGGTCCGCCCCCGAGGCACCCTGGCCCGATCCCGAAGGCCGGGAGCGGGTTCTCGAGCGCCTGATCGGCGTCCGCTCGTCGAAGCCGACCTTCTACGCGGCTTGGCGTGAGAAGTCGGCGCGCCTCGATCGCACCATTGAGACGCTCGAGCGCATCTCGGCTGCGCTGTGCGTCACGCCCGAAGGCCCGGGTGCGCTCTGCGAGGCCGTGGTGGAGGCGGCCGGACACCACTTCAGTGCGCCCTGGGCGGCGATGACGTTCGCCGACGGCCTCCTCGCCCACGAGCTACCGCCGGTGATCATGCATTCCAGGGGGAAGGTCGCACGGGGATGGGACGACGCGCCGCCCGTCCTCAACGCCTTGGCCGCGCGCGCCCTGAGGGCGCGCGGTCCCGTCGTGACGGCGGCCGATCCCGGTGGCGAGCCAGGGGCGGGCGGCGACCCGCGTGGGGACGCGGTCGCGGTCCCGATGCTGTCGCGAGACGAGTTCGCTGGGGTGCTCGCGGTGGGGCTGCCCGCGGACGCGCAGATCGAGGAGAGCGACCTGTCGATCCTGCTGACGCTCGCCAACCACGCCGGGTTGGCGCTACACAACGCCTGGACCTTCCAGGAGAGCGAGCGGCTTCGAGAGCGCGCGGAGGCCGCATCGCGGGCTGCCGAGTTGCACGCTGCGGAGCTCGGGCGCCGCAGCCGCCAGCTCGAGCGTGCGCGGAAGCGGCTCGAGGAGGCGCGCCGCCGCCAGCTTCTCGGGCAAGAGCGGAGCCGGATCGCGCGCGAGCTCCACGACAGCGTCGCTCAGCATCTCCTCAGCATCGGCATGATGCTCGAGTGGTGCCGCAAGCAGGAGCCGCCCTCGTCGCCGATCGTCGAGCGGCTGGTGAGCTCCAAGGAGCTGGCTCGGTCCGCGCTCGAGGAGATCCGCGCGGTGATCTTCGAGCTGTCGAGCGCCGAGCAGCCGGAGGATCTGCCCGCCGCGCTCGAGGAGCTGGTCGAGGAGCTGAGGCACACCACGGACCTCGAAATCGCCCTGCGCACACGGGGAGCCCGGCGCACGCTTCCGCGTGCCACCGAGCACGCGCTCTCGCAGATCGCGAGGGAGGCGCTGTTCAACGTCACCCGCCACGCGGACGCATCGCGGGGGTGGGTGGCGGTCCGCTATGGGGACCGTTCGGTCCGGCTGACCGTCGCGGACGACGGCCGCGGCGACCCCGAGCGGCTTCAGCGCAGGCTTGAGAGCGCGGCTCGGGGCGGATCCGACTACCACCGCGGGCTCGCGAACATCTCCGAGCGGGCGAGGGAGCTCGCGGGACGCGTGCGCTTCGCGCCCCGGCGCGGCGGCGGCGTGAGGCTCGAGGTGACGGCGCCCCTCGAGCCCACGTTTCCCGAGGCGCCGGCAGGCGCAGGCGCGCGATGAGCACGCGAGTCCTCATCGTGGACGACCACGCCATCGTACGCCGCGGACTGCGGTCGATCCTCGAGCTCGAGCAGGACATCGCCGTCGTCGGGGAGGCGGGGGGACCCGCGGAGGCGCTTGGCACGTTGGAGCGAACCCGACCGGAGGTCGTCCTGCTCGACCTCAAGCTGAGCCCCGACGGTGACGCCGACGGGCTCGCGGTCTGCAGCCGGATCCTCGAGCGCCGCCCGGGCACCGGCGTCGTGGTGCTCTCAACCTTCCTCGACGAGCGGCTGGTGGCCGAGGCGCTACGGCGGGGGGCGCAGGCCTACGTGCTGAAAGACGTCGACCTGAGCGAACTGGTCCGGATCATCCACGCCGTTGCCCGGGGCGAGGCCGGGTTCGACAGCCGCAGCGCCGCCGTTGTCCGCGGGCTCGCCGTGGGCAAGCCCGCAGCCAAGGCTGGGGACGGGGCGCCGGCCCTCACCGAGCGCGAGGGCGAGGTGGTCCGCCTGATCGCCGAGGGCCTCACCAACCGCGAGATCGGCGAGGCGGTCTTCGTGAGCGAGAGCACGGTGAAGTTTCACGTGCGCAACGTCATGCGCAAGCTGGACGTTCACCATCGCGCGGAGGTCGCGTACGCGGCCAGCCGACTGGGACTGCTCGAGAAGCCCTAGCAGGCCCGCTGCCCATCCGGTCAGGGGAGATATGACCACCTGGGCAGCGTGGAGTGGCCGGGCGGGCGGTGACTCCTCGCGGCTCCAGAGATAAGTTCGGACACGTCGGGGGGCGGGAAGCGGCGTGCGGCTGCGCCGAGGTCACTGAGAGAGGAGTGCCTATGGCTGACAACAGGGGCGTTGCATACATGGGGCCGCGCCAAGTGGAGCTCCACAACATCGATTTCCCCACCCTCGAGCTGACGGACGGCCCCGGCGTCAACCCCGCCAACGTCGGCCGCAAGCTTCCGCACGGCGCGATCCTCAAGATCGTTTCGACGAACATCTGCGGCTCCGACCAGCACATGGTGCGCGGTCGCACGACCGCACCCGAGGGCCTGATCCTCGGCCACGAGATCACGGGCGAGGTGATCGAGGCCGGACCCGGTGTCGAGTTCATCAAGGAGGGCGACCTCTGCTCGGTGCCGTTCAACATCGCCTGCGGCCGCTGCCGCATGTGCAAGACGGGCAACACGGGCGTGTGCCTGAACGTCAACCCGGCCCGACCCGGCGCGGCGTACGGCTACGTCGACATGGGCGGCTGGGTCGGCGGCCAGGCGGAGTACGTCACCGTGCCGTACGCCGACTGGAACCTGCTCAAGTTCCCCGACAAGGATCAGGCGATGGAGAAGATCCTCGACCTGACGATGCTGTCGGACATCTTCCCGACCGGCTTCCACGGTGCATACACCGCGGGCGTCGGCCCGGGCTCGACCGCGTACATCGCGGGGGGAGGCCCGGTCGGCCTCGCGGCGGCCCACTCGGCGCAGCTGTTGGGGGCATCGGTGGTCATCGTCGGCGACTTGATCCCGGAGCGGCTCGAGCAGGCCCGCAGCTTCGGCTGCGAGGCGATAGACGTGTCCAAGGGAGATCCCAAGGACCAGATCGAGCAGATCCTCGGCGAACCCGAGGTGGACGCCGCCGTCGACGCCGTCGGCTTCGAGGCGCGCGGCCACGGCGCGGACGCCGACAGCGAGGCGCCGGCGACGGTGCTGAACTCGGTCATGGACGTGACCCGGGTCGCGGGCAAGCTCGGCATTCCGGGGCTGTACGTCACCGGTGACCCGGGCGCCGTGGACGATGCCGCCAAGGTCGGCTCGCTGTCGATCCGGATCGGGCTCGGCTGGGCGAAGTCGCACAGCTTCACCACCGGCCAGTGTCCGGTGATGAAATACCACTACGGCCTGATGCAGATGATCCTCAAGGACAAGGCGCAGATCGCCAAGGCGGTCAACGCGACCGTGATCAGCCTGGACGAGGCCAAGCAGGGGTACGAGGACTTCGACAAGGGCGCGGCCAAGAAGTTCGTCTTCAACCCGCACGGTCTGATCAAGACGTGACGATCGACCGGAGGGGCGCATCGCGGCCGCAAAGAGCGGCCGCGACGCGCCCCCGGCGGGCCCTAGCGGGCGGACCAGGCCCGCAGCCGCGCGATGCCCTCGTCCAGCACGTCGTCGCGCTTGCAGAACGCGAAGCGCACGATCGACCGCAGGCGCGCGTCGGGCACGGCGCTGAACGCGGAGACCGGGATCGCGACCACTCCGGCTTCATGTGGCAGCCGCACGCATAGCGCGGCCGCGTCGTCCTCCCCCAGCGGGCGGGCGTCGGCATTCAGGAAGTAGGTGCCCGCGGTTCGCAGCACCGCGAAGCCGGCCTCGCCCAGGGCGGCGGCCAGGTGGTCGCGCTTGGACCGCAGCGCCTCCACGAGCTCCGCGACGTCTCGGTCGGGCAGGCTCATGCCGACGGCGGAGGCGTGCTGGAGGGGCGTCCCGCCCGCGAAGGTGAGGAACTGCTTGACTCCGCGCAGGCGCGCGATGAGGTCGGCCGGCCCGCTCGCCCAGCCGATCTTCCAGCCCGTCAGCGAATGCGTCTTCCCCAGCGACGAGATCGTCACGGTGCGCTCGCGCATGCCGGGCAGCGTCGCCACCGGGAGGTGGCGGCCGTCGTAGACCAGATGCTCGTAGACCTCGTCGGTCACCGCGACGAGGTCGTGGCGGCGGCACGCGTCGGCCAGCAGCTCGAGCTCCTCCGGGTCGAGTACGCGTCCCGTCGGGTTGTGGGGCGAGTTCAGCAGCAGCATCCGCGTTCGCGGCGTTACCGCCCGCTCGACCGCCTGCGCCTCCACGCGCCAGTCCGGCGGCGTCAACGGGACGCGGCGCACGCCTCCGCCGGCCCGCCGGACGACCGGTTCGTACGAGTCGTAGGCGGGATCCAGAATCACGACCTCGTCGCCGGGGCCTACGAACGCCAGCGCCGCCGCGGCGAGTGCCTCGGTTGCGCCGAAGGTCACCTGCACCTCGGTGGCCGGATCGACCTCCAGCCCGTACCGCCGCCGCTGGTGGGCGGCGATCGCCTCGCGCAACGCGGGCACGCCGGGCAGCGGCGCGTACTGGTTGTGGCCTGCCCGCATCGCGTCGACCGCCGCCTCGACGATCGCCGACGGACCGTCCTCGTCGGGAAAGCCCTGGCCGAGGTTGACCGCGCCGGTCTCCTCGGCCAGCGCCGTCATCACGGTGAAGATCGTCGTGTCCGAGGAGTCGGCGGCGTTCGACACAGGGGTCAGCGTACGCGGACCTAAACTGAACTGGTCACGCACGTGCCGCCCGGTGCGTGGTATTCGGCGGCCCTCATCGCACGGCGCACCGCCCTCACGTTACGACCTCGGGACGCTCGAAGGATGGCAACCGGCGGGGGTGGCGGGGTTCGGCGGACCCGACCGCGAGCGGCGACGGGGTTTCTTTGAGCAGCCACGTCGCAGTCTTGTGACAGTGCGGTGGCCACCGTTCGCCCCGCTCGCCGTACGGTCGCCGTGTGAGAGACGAGCGGGGCCAGGCGACGGTCGAATGGGCGGGGACCCTGCTGATCGTCTCGCTGACCCTCGGTGCGCTCGCATCCGTCGCGCCGCCCGTGGACGGCCGGCCCCTCGGCGGCTTTCTTGCCCACCGCCTGCTCTGCGCGGCGAAGGGCGGTTGCGACGACGGCGACGCGGCACTGGCGGCCGCCTACGGCGCGCGCGATGCGGCACTGGTTCGCGAGCACGCTCCGAACCTTGTCTACGAACCGGGCGAGAAGCAGCTCCCGGTCGACTACCGCCGTTGCCGCCGGCCGCGGTGCGCGGAGGCACCCGACGACCGCGACCTCGATGCCCACCGCACGGTGCGTCGCGAGCGGGCGACGGTCTTCACGCGCGTCCTCCGGCGGGACCGCCGGACCTATATCCAGTACTGGCTCTACTACCCCGACTCGAAGACCGTCGTCCTGGGCTCCGACAAGGTGTGGGAGGCGGCATGGCTGCTCCCCCGCCTCGCTCGGATCGTGGGCGAGACGCCAAGCTATCCCGGCTTCCATCGAGACGACTGGGAATCCTTCCAGGTCCGTCTCGATCCGGATGGCGAGGTCTGGGTGCGTGCCAGCTCACACGGCCATTACCAGGGCTGCAAGTGGTCGAGCTGCCTGAACCGCTGGTTCCCGGACAGCGGCTGGACGCGCGTATCCAAGGGCAGCCACGCGGGCCACATCCCGGCCGAGCCGCTCGTCCGCGGACCGCCCGCCGCCGGACCGACACCGCTGGTAAGCGGGGCGCCGAGGCAGGGCGCCGGGTCGGGCGACGCGCCCCCGCCGGTACGCCCTCGGCCCCTGTTCCCCGGCCGCGACCTCCGAGAGCGCACCACAACCGGTGAGGGCCTGCGTCTTATACCGCTCGAGACGCACGACAAGCGCGGCTATCGCCGGCTCGACGACGACGTCAAGCCACCATGGGACAAGGAGGTCTACAACGATCCCGACAGCGACGAGTCATGACGGGCGGGGTCCCGGATCGGGCCGTCACCCCGGTGCTCCTGCCCGAACGGCTGGACCGGCGAACGCATACCGCTGAAAGTGCCTACCGGGGACGCCAACGGCTGCGCAAGGAGCCGTCCCCGTGGGGCCATGGCCGACGGGGCGACGGCGGGGGCGGTCCGACGCGCGGCTCGCCGGCCGTCGGTTCCCGCGCAGGACGATGCGCCGCGCCGGCGAATCAAGGTTTCACCTGTGCGCCGCAACGTCGGCGCCCGGAGGCGCGATGGCCACCGAGCACGAGGCAAGCGATACTGGCGCCGGCGTCGGCCCGCAAACGCCGGCCGCACGACGGCGAGTCCGTTCGGGGGTTCCCCAGGACCCGGGGGCCGAGCTTGCTGCGCTGGAGGAGTCGGCCGCTGAGAGCGGGGAGGTACACGCGGGCCCCGCCCCGGCGTCGCCCGCGGCCGGGCGCGTCCCGCCATCCGAGGCCGCGCCCGCCGCACCTCCCGAATCCGAGCCCGGCGCGCCATTCGAGGCCGCGCCCGCCGCGTCTCCCGAATCCGAGCCCGCCGCGCCGTTCGAGTCCGAGCCCGCTTCGCCGTCCGAGTCCGAGCCCGCTTCGCCATTCGAGTCCGAGCCCGCTTCGCCATTCGAGTCCGAGCCCGCTTCGCCGTTCGAGTCCGAGCCCGCTTCGCCATTCGAGTCCGAGCCCGCTTCGCCATTCGAGTCCGAGCCCGCTTCGCCATTCGAGTCCGAGCCCGCCGCGCCATTCGAGTCCGAGCCGGGCACGCCGTCCGAGTCCGAGCCGGGCACGCCATCCGAGTCCGAGCCCGCCGCGCCATTCGAGTCCGAGCCCGCCTCGCTATCCGAGTCCGCGCCGGGCATCGCCAGTCGTCGAGCCCTCGCCCGCCATGCCGCTCGACCCCCCGCCCCCCTCGCCGCCCGAGCCCCCGCCCGCCATGCCGCTCGACCCCTCGCCCGCTTCGCCGCTCGGGGCGCACCCCGCCGCGCCGGGCGGGTCCGGCCCGGCCGGCGGGTCTCGCCGCTCCTCGACGCCGGCGTCCCGCCCCGCACGGACGGGGGAGCGCGCGGCGGCGCTCCTGGCGCTCGGCTCGGCGGTGGGCGTTCTGCTGTTCCTCGCCCTGTCACTCGGGTCGTCCGGCTCGCCGGTCGCGGGTGTGGGCGAGTTCGGCGCGGAGCCCTCGCGCCGGGTTGTTGCGCCCGGGGGTTGGATCTCGCTCACCGGCTCGGACGCGCCCGAGGGCACCGACCTTCTCCTCGAGACCCGAACGCGGGACGGGGACTGGCGCACCGCCGGCCGATCCACGACCGGCGACGACGGCCACTACCGCCTGGAGGGCCGAGTCCTGGCGAGGCCGGGGCGACTCACCTTGCGGGCGCGGGCCCCCGGAGTCGGTACGTCGACGCCGGTCACGGTCGGCGTGAGGCCGCTCCGCCTGGCGTCGGTGGGGGACATCAATCTCGGCGACGCGGCGGGCGCGGCCATCGCCGCGAACGGCCCGCGGTTCCCCTGGACGAGCGTGGGGCGCGCCCTGCGCAGGGCGGACATCGCGTTTGGCAACCTCGAGTGCGCAGTCTCGGTTCGCGGAGAGCCGTTCCCGAAGCAGTTCACCTTCCGCGGCACCCCCGCGGCGCTCAAGGGCCTACGCCGCCATTCGGGTATCGACGTGCTCAACCTCGCCAACAATCACGTCGGTGACTTCGGCCGCGAAGCCACGGTCGACACGGTCCGCGCCGTCGAGGGACTCGGGATGCGAGCGGTCGGCGCGGGACCGGATCTGCGCCGCGCCCTGGCTCCGCAGGTGGTCGAGCGGCTCGGGTTGCGGGTCGCCTTCGTAGGGTTCTCGAGCATCGCCCCGCTCGAGTTCGCGGCGGGCGATGACAGCCCCGGGACCGCGTGGGCATCGGCCGAGTCAATCGCGCGGGCGGTGCGAGCGGCGCGCAGGAAGGCGGACGTCGTCGTGGCGACGTTCCACTGGGGCATCGAAAGGGCGACGTTCGAGAGCGCCGAGCAGCGGGTACTCGCCCAGGCGGCCGCGGCCGCCGGGGCGCAGCTGGTGATCGGGGCGCACCCCCACGTCCTCCAGCCCCTTCGGCGCGAGGGCGCCGCGCTTGTTGCCTACTCGCTCGGCAACTTTGTCTTCGGCGCCGGCTCGACCGACACGACCGCGACCGGAATCCTCGAGGCGGGCCTGACCGCCGACGGGGTCGCATCGGCGCGCTGGCGCGCCGGCCGGATCGCGTCCGCACGGCCCGTGCTCGACTCGCGCCGTCCCCGGCGCCTGCCGGTTCGAGACCGGGAAGCGATGGCGGCCGGGATCAGTCTCTGACGCCATCCAGAGGACCCCTCTCGGATCGTGTTCAGCCTGCAAAGGCGCCGGATCTGTTTCGGGACCCGGCACAGCGGGAAGCCGCACGATGGTGGTGGCTCGCAACCTCGAGCGAACCCTGCACAATCTGAGGCTGGAGCTTGGAGAGGAGAGAGGTGGCTATCAAGTGAGCGAGGAGGGCATGAGCCTGCCGCGGCGGGTCGCCTACATGCTTGGCAGCATCAAGGTGCTCGTCGACGCCGGAGTGGTCCGGCCAATGCGTCCGGACCGGGCGTGGGGTGTGCTTCGCACCGTCCAGAAGTGGGGGCGCAGTGCGGCCGCGGGATCGATCTCGCTCGCCGACCGCTTCCCGGACGAGCCGATGATCGTCGACGAGCTCGGCACGCTGACCTACTCCGAGGTGCACACTCGAACGAACGCGCTCGCGGGAGGGCTCTCGGATGCGGGCATCGTCGAAGGCGACGGCGTCGGGATCATGTGCCGCAACCACCGCGGGTTCATCGAGGCCACCATCGCCGTCTCGAAGCTCGGCGCGAACTCCCTCTATCTCAACACGGCCTTCGCGGGACCCCAGCTCGCAGATGTGGTGGGGCGCGAGAAGCCCAAGGCGCTGATCTACGACGAGGAGTTCGCCGGACTGCTGACGGAGGCGGGACGAAGGCGAAAGCGCTTCGTCGCCTGGCACGACTCGGAGCGGCCCGACGATCCGACGCTCGACGAATTGATCGCCGGGGGCGATCCCGCGAACGTGGTGCCGCCCGATCGCGAGGGCCGCGTGGTCATCCTCACGTCGGGCACGACGGGCGCGCCCAAGGGCGCCGCGCGCACCAACCCGCAGTCGCTCGACCCGGCCGTGTCGCTGCTCTCGAAGATCCCGCTGAAGGCGCGCCAGGTCTCGCACGTCGCCGCCCCGCTGTTTCACTCCTGGGGGCTCGCGCACCTCTCGCTTGGCCTGATCCTGGGCACGACATACGTGTTGCGGCGGAAGTTCGACCCTGAGGCCTGCCTTGCCGCGGTGGCGAGCTATCGCTGCGACTCGCTGATCGTGGTGCCGGTGATGATGCGGCGGATCCTCGACCTGCCGGTGGAGACGCGCTCGAAGTACGACGCCTCATCGCTGAAGGTTGTCGCGGCAAGCGGCTCGACGCTGCCGGGTGACCTGGCGATCGAGTGGATGAACACCTTTGGCGACACGCTCTACAACCTCTACGGCTCGACCGAGGTGTCCTGGGCTTCGATCGCGACGCCCGCCGACATGCGCGCCGCTCCGGGCACCGCCGGCAAGCCGCCGCGCGGGACCGTGGTGCGCCTCTTCGACGAGAACGGAGTGGAGGTTCCGCCGGGGCAAACCGGACGAATCTTCGTCGGCAACGAGCTGCTCTTCGAGGGCTATACGGGCGGCGGCTCGAAGGACGTCATCGGATCGCTGATGGCCACCGGCGACGTCGGCCGCTTCGACGAGGGCGGCCGCCTGTTCGTCGAGGGCCGCGACGACGAGATGATCGTCTCCGGCGGCGAGAACGTGTTCCCGCAGGAGGTCGAGGACCTGCTCGCCCGCCACGACGCGGTCTCCGAGGTCGCCGCCATCGGCGTCGACGACGCGGACTTCGGCCAACGCCTGCGCGCGTTCGTCGTGCCCGAGAAGGGCAAGCAGGTCAGCGAGGACGAACTCAAGGACTATGTGAAGGCGAACCTGGCGCGCTACAAGGTGCCCAGGGAGATCGTTTTCCTCGATGAGCTGCCGCGAAACGTCACCGGCAAGGTTCTGAAGCGCGAGCTGAAGCGGCTCGAGCCGGACGAGGCGGGCGCCGCGAAGGAATAGGGATAGTCGCGGTCTTTACCGGGTAGCCGCTTCGGGGAGACCCGGAGAGGGAGTGCAGGATGAGTACCGGACTTGTCATCGTCGTTATCGTGGCCGCGCTGATCGTGCTCGCGCTGCTCGCTTGGATCGGCACGCGCGCTCGGCACCAGCGGCTTGATAGCCGGCGGCACGAGGCGCGCGAGATCAGGCGCGAGGCCGAGGTTCACCAGGCGCGGGCCGATCGCGTGACCGCCGAGGCCGAGGAACGCGGCGCCAGGGCGCGGCAGGAGGAGGCCCAGGCGCGTGAGCAAGCGGCTGAGGCGGCGGAGCATCGGCGTGAGGCCGAGACCCGTCACGAACGGGCGCGCGACGTCGACCCCGACGCACCGCGCGAGGAGGAGCTGCACGGCAGGCCCGCTCAGCGATAGCGCGGGCGGCTATTGCGGCGCTGCCCGCGGGAGAGAACGGCGCCGCCGCGGACGGGCCGCGCGGCCGGGAGGCCACGCGGCCGCGGACGCGCTTGGGGCCCGCCCGGCCTTCGGCCGGGCGGGCCCCTTCACGTTCCACTCCTCAGCCGCAGACCGGCCAGTGGGCTGAGCCGTGGCGGCTCAGCAGCAGCCAGGCGCGCCACGTCTGCTCGGAGCGCGGCGCGGCGGCCGGGTCCCCGTAGCCCCCGACGACTCGCCACGTGCCGAACGTGAACTGATAGAGGCCGCGGAACGCGCCTCCGCCGCCGACGGCGCGCGGGTTCCCCCGCGACTCGCACGCGGCGATGCTCCTCAGGTAGCTCCGGCCCCAGTCGGGGATCCGCCGCACCTTTCGGGCGAAGAGCACCGCGCGCCCGCGTGGTGTGCGCAGGAAGCTGTAGAAGCGCCGCTGCATCCGATGGATGGAGTGGCTCAGCTCGCGGGCGCTCGGTGGTCGCTCCTGCCTGTGCGCGACCTGCACGAGGTCGCGCCCGTGCCACACGTCGTAGCGGCGAAGCTTGTGGCGCCAGCGCACGTAGGCTCTCTCGAGCCGCTCACCCGCCGGACGCGCGGCGGATTCACCGCCGAGATCCTCGCCGCCCGCGGACTCGTCCGCCAACGCGGGCGTCGCCGCGGGCGCGAGAGCGCACGCGGACGCCAGCAGTATGACTGCCTTCTTTCTCATGAGTTCCCCCTGTCTCAGCCGCCGCAGACCGGCCAGTGGCCTGCGCCGTCGCGCGCCAGCGCCATCGCCGCACGCATGTCCTGCTCGGCCTCCGGTGCGGCCGCCGGATCGCCGGTGCCGCCCACGGACTGCCACGTCTCGTAGCTGAACTGGTACTTACCGCGGTAGAGGCCCCCGCCGCCGATCGCGGTGGGGTCGCCGCCGGACTCGCAGGCCGCGATCGCCTCGAGCGCCGGGGTCGCCTGCGGCGCCGGAGCCGGCGCCGGAGCCGTCATCCGCCTCAGGATCCGTATCGAGCGGCGCAGCTCGTCCCGTTTCGCTGCGCGCACGCGTCCGTCTTCGGTTTTCTCGCCTCGGAGCAGGATGTTCCGGCCGGGCTCTGCGCCCCTCCGAACAGCCTTGCCGTAGAGGCGGAGGTAGGTGCGCTGAACGGCCGCTCCCGGCAACTCCGAGACCGGCACGAACGCGTCCGTGATCGACATCACCTGTTGCTCTGCAGGTCGCGCCTCCGCCACTGCGGGTGCAGTCGCCACCGCTCCCGCGGCGCAGGCGAACGCCAAAATCGCTCGTCTTCGTGACAAAGACGAATCACCTCCGGGTGAAACTGCCCGGCAAGCGCTCCTCCGGCGCCGCCAGGGCTTGCCGTGACCGCGCGGAAAAGTGGACGCGCGACCAGGGCCGGGTTCCCCGCCGCCACGCACGTTGCGTGGGGCGGCGTCTCGATTAACGGGAGGACCGTAGCCAGTGCGCCGTCAAGCTAAACGCTTGTGTGATCGATGTCACACAACGTGAAACGGCGTGAAACGAACCAGGTCGGAGGGTCCGGAGCTTGCGTCAGCCCGAGACGCGCCGCGCGAGCTCGATGAGCGAGCGGGTGCCGAAACCCGATGCGCCCTTGCCCGTGTAGTTGCGCGTGAGGCCCCACGCGGTGCCGGCGATGTCCATGTGCACCCAGGGCCGATCGTCCACGAACTGGCGCAGGAACTCGGCCGCGTAGCTCGAGCTCGCGACCCTCTGCTCCGAGGCGTTCGTGAGGTCCGCGTACTGCCCCTTCGTCAGGTCGAGGAACTCCTGGTGCAGCGGCATCCGCCAGCCGATCTCTCCGGTGGCGAGGCACGCCGACTCGACCTGGGCGCACCAGTCGTCGTCGTTCGAGAAGAGGCCCGCGTAGGTGTGGCCGAGCGCCACGAGGATGGCCCCGGTGAGCGTGGCGAGGTCGACGATTCGCTCGACGCCCTGGTCCACGGCGTAGCAGAGCGCGTCGGCGAGGATCATCCGTCCTTCGGCGTCGGTGTTGTTGACCTCGATCGTCCTGCCGTTCATCGCGGTGACGATGTCGCCCGGCTTGATGGCGTGACCGCTCGGCATGTTCTCGGTGGCGGGAACGACGGCCGTGATCGTCGCCGGCAGCCCGAGCTCCGCGATCCCGCCGATCGACTCGATGACGGCGACCCCGCCCGACTTGTCGAACTTCATCTCGTGCATCTTCGTGCTGGGCTTGATGGAGATGCCGCCGGTGTCGAAGGTCACCGCCTTGCCCACAAAACCGAGGTGCGGCCCACGGGCGCCGGCCGGCCGGTGGCGCAGCACGATCAGGCGCGGCTCGGTGTCGGCGCCCTGGGCGACGGCGGCGAAGGCGCCCATGCCGCGCGCCACGATCGCGTCACGGTCGAGGAGCTCGACCTCGAGCGAGTCATACTGCTCCGCTATCTCGGCGGCGCGCTCCGCCAGGAACGTGGGCGTGGCGACGTTGGAGGGCAGGTTCTGAAGGTCCCGGGCGGCGTTGGCGGCGACGGTGGCCACCCGGGCGCGCTCGACTTCGCCGCCGTCAACCGCCTCGCCCGCGATCTCGAGCGACTCGATGCCGCCGTCCCCATCCTCGTCCCGCTCGGACTTGAAGCGGTCGAAGCTGTAGAGGCGCAACAGTGTGCCCTCCACGAGCGCGGCGGGCACGTCGTCGCCTTCCGGCGCCGCCCAGGAGAGCGATACTGCGCCGAGCTCCCTGGCCCGCTCGCTCGCGGCGGCCGCGGCAACGCGGGCGCGCTCTGCGTCGAACTCCTCGCGCTTGCCCAAGCCCGCAACCAACACGCGGCGCTCGCCGCCACCGGGCGCGTCCTCGTGCGTGAGCGCCACCTTCTTCAGGCCGGGCTTGGCCTCGCCCAGGTCGACGAGCCGCCGGAGGGTCGGCTCTGCGGGGGACTCGCCCTCGAACAGGCCGACGACCCTGGTGTCGGCGGCGGTCTCCTCCGGGGCGCCCCGGCGGGCTGTGACGGTCACGTTGGCCACGGCCGCGGCAGTCTACTCTCGCGGCACCCCGCCCCGGATATCGTTGTCGGCCCCGGAGAGCACGCTAAAGGAGACCCACCGATGCCCAAGACCGTGATACTCGGCGCCGCGCGCACGCCGTTCGGCAAGCTCGGCGGCGGCCTGTCGCCGCGCGACGCAACCGAGCTCGGCGGCACGGCGATCGCCACCGCCCTCGAGCGCGCCGAGGTGGCGCCCGAGCAGGTCGAGCACGTCGTGTTCGGCCAGGTGCTCCAGGCGGGGCAGGGTCAGATCCCGAGTCGCCAGGCGCAGATCAAGGCGGGCATTCCGAAGGAGGTCTCCTCGGAGACGGTCAACAAGGTGTGTGCCTCCGGGCTCCGCTCGGCGGGGATGGTGGACCAGTCGGTCCGCGCCGGCGACCTCGAGCTGGCGGTGGCCGGCGGCATGGAGTCGATGTCGAACGCGCCCTATCTGCTCAAGCAGGCCCGCTTCGGCTTCCGGATGGGCGACGCCAAGGCGCTCGACGGCATGGTCCACGACGGCCTCACGAACCCGTTCACCGGCAAGCACATGGGCGAGGAGGCCGACGAGGTCGGCGAGGAGCTCGAGATCACCCGCGCAGACATGGACAGGTTCGCCCTCCGGTCCCATGAGCTTGCGATCCAGGCGACCGACGAGGGGCGGCTGCCCGAGGAGATCGTGCCGGTCACGATCAGCACCAAGAAGGGCGACACGACGGTCGAGGTGGACGAGGCGCCGCGGCGCGACAGCTCGCTCGAGGCTCTCTCGAAGCTGCGGGGCGCGTTCCGCAAGGACGGCGCCCACACGGCCGGGAACGCGCCGGGCGTGAACGACGGCGCCGGGGCGCTCGTGCTCAGCTCCGACGACTGGGCCAGACGAAACGCTCGCACGCCGCTCGCGACGATCGTGTCCCAGGCGGCGGTGGCGGACGAGTTCCCGTACCTGGCTCGCACTCCCGCCAATGCCGCGACCCAGGCCCTCGAGAAGGCCGGCCTGTCGGTGGACGACATCGATCTTTTCGAGATCAACGAGGCGTTTGCCTCGGTCGCCCTCAACTCGATGCGCATGCTCGGCGCGGACGAGTCGAAGGTGAACGTGAACGGCGGCGCCATCGCGCTCGGCCACCCGATCGGGGCGAGCGGCGCGCGGATCCTGATGACGCTCGCGCTCGAGCTGCGCCGCCGAGGCGGCGGGCTCGGCTGCGCCGCCATCTGCTCCGGCGGCGGTCAGGGTGACGCGATGATCATCGAGGTCAATGGCGGATAGCGCCGCAGTTTTCTTCGATCTGGACAAGACGCTGATAGAGGGCTCGAGCGCCCTCCACTTCGCCCGGGCCGCGTACAAGGCGGGGATGCTTTCGCGCCGGCAACTGGCGAAGGACGCCTGGGCGAACATCAGGTTCCGCCTCCGGGGCTCGACCGACGAGGACACCGAGGACCTCAAGCAGCGCGTCCTCGACGCGATCGCGGGCCAGCGGGTGGTCGACCTCGCTCGGCTCGGCCCGCACGTACTCGCCGGGGTGCTGCCACTCCTCTATCACCAGGTGCTGGAGGAGGCCTACGCCCACCAGGACGCCGGCCGTCGCGCGTACATCGTCACCG
Organism: uncultured Thermoleophilaceae bacterium; assembly: GCA_963812915.1. Lineage (GTDB taxonomy): Bacteria > Actinomycetota > Thermoleophilia > Solirubrobacterales > Thermoleophilaceae > JACVRW01. The sequence goes on from CAWEXB010000003.1 coordinate 272,076, forward strand.
CCGCCTCGCAGGAGCTGGCGGACGTGCTTGCGCGCGTGCTGGTTCTGGACGGGGGAATCGGCATGCGCAGCGAGGTGAAGGACGGCGTCTACACCGGTAGGGCGGACGGCCCGTTCACCTATCGCGAGGGCAAGGCCGAGGCCATCCGCGCGCTGGCGGCCACCGAGGGCATCGACCTGGCCGAGTCGTACGCCTATTCGGACTCCGAGTCGGATCTCCCTATGCTGAGGGTCGTCGGTCACCCGGTGGCGGTGAATCCCGACGCCGCACTCCAGCGGATCGCCCGCGAGGAGGGCTGGCGCATCATGCGCTTCGACAAGCTCGGTCGGCGAATCAAGCTCGCCGGAGCTGCCGGGGGGCTGGTGCTCCTGGCCGGCGGCGGAGGGTTCGTGGTTGCGCGGGTGCGCCGGCCGCGGCGGTTTTCGATGCTGCGCCGCTAACCGCGCAGAACCTGGTTCACGTAACACTGCCCCGAGCAAGCTTCACAAGACATGTATGCCCCCGGCCGTTCGCTTGACGCGGCCTTGATGGGCCCCCGACTACGGGTGAAAGGAATGGATTCGATTTCAATCTCCGCGCGATCGTCCGCCCCATGGGTGACCATCGTCGGCGGCCGAACGCGACGTGACGACACGACCGGCGAGGTGATCTCCCTCCCGGCCCGCGACCTGCGAGCGCTTGCCACGACCGTGCTGCGAGACAACGACAACGGCGGCTATACGGTGCCGTCGCGCGCCACGTACCCGCACCAGTGGAACTGGGACTCGGCGCTCGCCGCGCTCGGCTGGGCGGAGCTCGACCCGGCGCGAGCGTGGACTGAGCTCGAGACGCTCGCGGGAGCGCGGGACCGTCAGGGGATGATCCCCCACATCGCCTTCCACACCCGCGTGCCCGACAGGGTCAACGGCCGCCTCCGCGGCCTGCTGACGACGGTCGCCCGGCCCTACGCGCGTTACCTGCCCGGCCCGCGCTGGTGGGGAAAGCGTTTCAGCGTCGACGGCCGCCGCATCTCCGGCATCACTCAACCACCGGTCGCGGCGACCTGCATGCGCATGCTGTTCGAGGCGCATCCCGACGAGGCGCGCGCCCGGGCACTGCTGCAACCGCTGCTCGGCTGGCATCGCTTCCTGCTCGAGGAGCGCGACCCGCGCGGCACGGGTGAGCCGGTGCTGATCCACCCGTGGGAGTCGGGGCGCGACAACGCGGTCGAGTGGGATATGCCCCTGTGGCGAGTCATGCCCGAGGTGACGGTGGTGCACCGCCGCGACACGCATTCGGTCGACGCCGCCGAGCGTCCCACCGACGAGCACTACCGTCGCTTCCTCAGCCTCGTGCGGCGCGGCACCGAGCTCGGGTGGCCGCAGATGTGCCTCGCGCGCACCGGCGCGTTCCGGGTCCTCGACCCGGGCTTCAGCGGCATCCTCGCCCGCGCCTGCCACGACCTCGCGTGGCTGGCCGAGCGCCTTGGTGAGCCTCGCATCGCGGAGGAGAGCCGCCTGGGCTGCGAGCGGGTTGCCGGCGCGCTTCGCGCGCGCGCCGACTCTGACGGCCTGATCCGCGCTCTCGACATGACCGACGGGTCGACGCTCGACGTGACGAGCGCGGGCTCGGCGCTCGCGGTCCTCGCGCCCGGCCTACCGGACGCGCAGGTGCAGGCGGCGAGCGAGGTCGTGACGAGCGGGGCGCTCGCCTCGCCGTACGGCGTGCGCTCGCTCGATCGCGACCACCCCGAGCGCTCGCCTCGGAACTACTGGCGCGGACCGACCTGGATCAACATCACCTGGCTCAGCGCATGGGCGCTCGAACGCCGTGGCGATGTCGACGCCGCCGCGATGCTTCGCGACCAGATGCTCGCCGCGGTGGAGGGCGGCGGGATGCGCGAGTACTTCGTGCCGGACTCGGGACGTGGGCTCGGTGCGCGCGACTTCGCCTGGACGGCAGCGCTTACGCTGCGCGAGCTGCCCGCGGGCGCCGCGGCGGCCCGGGGCGCGGCGGCCGCCTGAGCAGCCCCGCCCCGCGTCCTAGACTGTCCCCTCGATGGCAGTCGAGCCACGACCGCTGACCGACGCCGAGCGCTGGTTTCGGGACCGTTTTTCGCGCACGCCCGAGCGGGATGCGCTGTTCACGACGTTGTCGGGGGAACGGGTGGAGCCGTTGTATGGACCCGACGACGTCGGCCCGTTCGACGAGCGGATCGGGTTCCCGGGGGAGTTTCCCTTTACGCGCGGTGTCTATCCGTCGATGTATCGGGGGCGGCTGTGGACGATGCGACAGTTCGCCGGGTTTGGCACGGCCGAGGAGACGAACGAGCGCTTCCGCTATCTGCTCGACCACGGCCAGACGGGTCTGTCGACGGCGTTCGACATGCCGTCGCTCATGGGCCACGACTCGGACCATCCGCGCTCGGTCGGCGAGGTGGGCCGGGAGGGCGTGGCGGTCGACTCGCTGGAGGACATGGAGACGCTGTTCCGCGGCATCCCGTTGGGCGAGGTGTCGGTGTCGATGACGATCAACGCGCCGGCGGCGGTGATGTTGGCGTTCTACGTCGTGGCGGCGGAGCGCCAGGGGGTGGGGCCGGAGCGGCTCGCGGGGACGATCCAGACGGACATCCTCAAGGAGTACATCGCGCAGAAGGAGTGGTGCTTCCCGGTCGATCCGGCGCTGCGGCTGGTGACGGACATGGTCGAGTTCTGCGCCCGGCGGATGCCGCGCTGGCATCCGATCTCGATCTCGGGGTACCACATCCGGGAGGCGGGTTCGACGGCGCAGCAGGAGCTGGCGTTCACCCTCAAGGACGGGTTGACGTATGTGGAGCATGCGCTGGAGCGGGGCCTCGCCGTCGACGAGTTCGCGCCCCGGCTCTCGTTCTTCTTCAACGCCCACATCGATTTCTTCGAGGAGATCGCGAAGTACCGAGCGGCGCGGCGGATCTGGGCGCGGGAGCTGAGAGACACCTACGGGGCGCGCGACGAGCGCAGCCTGCTGATGCGCTTCCACACGCAGACGGCGGGCGTGTCGCTGACGGCGCAGCAGCCGCTCAACAACGTGGTGCGGACGGCGACGGAGGCGTTGTCGGCGGTGCTGGGCGGGACCCAGTCGCTGCACACGAACTCGTTCGACGAGGCGCTGGCGCTGCCGAGCGAGGAGGCGGTGCGGGTGGCGCTCCGCACGCAGCAGATCCTGGCCCACGAGACGGGGGTGGCGAACACGATCGACCCGCTGGGCGGGTCGTATTTCGTGGAGGCGCTGACCGACAGGATGGAACGGGCGGCCTACGAGTATTTCGAGCGGATCGACCAGCTGGGCGGCATGGTCGAGGCGATCAAGCAGAACTATCCGCAACGGGAGATCGCCGAGGCCAGCTTCCGGCTCCAGGAGGAGATCGAGCGCGGCGAGCGGATCGTGGTGGGTGTCAACCGCTACCAGCAGGCCGACGAGCCACCGCTGTCGATCCTCAGGATCCCGGCCGAGCTCGAGCGCAAGCAGATCGACCGGGTGCTCGCCATCCGCGCCGGGCGCGACGCCGCCGAGGCCGAGCGGGCACTGTCCCAGCTGCGGGAGGCCGCCGCCTCGGAGCGCAACCTGATGGAGCCCCTGCTCGACGCCGCCCGCGCCCACTGCACGGAGGGCGAGATCGTCGGGTCGCTCCAGCGCGTATTCGGCACCTACACCGAAACACCCGTCTTCTAGCGGCGAACGCCACGATCCTTTCCGACAGCGAATGCGTAAGACCCAAGGTGATCGCTCCGTGAGGCATCTGGTTCTGCTGGCGTCGGTGTACGTCCTCGTCGTGGTGCTCGCGCTGCCGGGCTCGCTCGCGGCGTCCGACGAGCCGCCGCCTCCGGCCGCGCCCGAGGCGGGCCCGACCGAGACCGCCGCGGCCGAGCAGGCGCCCGTGACGCCCGCGCCCGCGGCCCCGGAGGCGCAGCCGGCGCCCGCGGCGCAGCCGAGCCCGACGCCGCCCCCGGCGGACCAAGAGCCGGCCACGCCGGCCGAGCAGCAGCCGGCCACGCCGGCCGAGCAGCAGCCGGCCCCGCCGGCGGATCAGCCGCCCGCCCCCGCACAGCCGCCGGCAGAGCAGGACCTGGGCGACGAGAGCGATCGGCGGCCGCAGAAGGTCGGCCCGATCGCCACCGCGGCGGCCTCGACGACGGTCACAATCGAGGACTTCGCGTTCTCGCCGAAGTCGATCACGGTCGACGTGGGCGACACGGTGACGTGGAGGAACAACGACGACGTGGCCCACTCGGCGACCGCCGAGGACGGCAGCTTCGACACGGGCACGTTCGGCAACGGCAGGAGCCGGTCGGAGACCTTCGACACGGCGGGCACGTTCCAGTACATCTGCACACCGCACCCGTTCATGAAGGGCACGGTCGAGGTGAATGCGGCGTCCGGCGGCGAGGGCGGCGGGGAATCCGGCTCGGGCGCCGGTGACGGCGGCTCGGGCAGCGGCTCCGGCTCGAGCAGCGGCTCCGGCTCGAGCTCGAGCTCGAGCTCGAGCGAGTCTGGCTCGAGCACATCCGGCTCCGGGTCCAGCTCGGACTCCGGCTCGGTCCTGCCCGACACCGGCGCGGACGCGGCGACCCTCGCGATCCTCGGGCTGCTGTTCCTCGCGCTCGGCGCGGCGGTCCAGCGCCGCGCACGGGCGAACTAGGGCTCCCTCCCGTACCTCGCTGGTCTGGGTGACGGTCTCTTCTGTCCGCTCTTCGACGCCCTCGAGCGGGCGGACAACCTGACGCGCCAACCGAGACACCTCGAGCGTGGCGGGTTTTGTGTCCCTGGGACGCACAACCTGCCACAGAACCGCCGGCCGGCAATCTGTGGCGGGTTTTCCCGGGCCGCGGCGCCGATCCAAGGCATAGCCCCCGAGTACACTCCTCGCCCGATGTCCAGCCGGAAGATCCGCGTGGTTGTCGCCAAGCCCGGGCTCGACGGGCACGATCGCGGGGCCAAGATCATCGCCCGCGCGCTGCGCGACGCCGGCATGGAGGTGATCTACACGGGCCTACACCAGACGCCGGAGCAAATCGTCGAGACGGTCCTCCAGGAGGACGCCGACGCGGTCGGCCTGTCGATCCTGTCGGGCGCCCACATGACGCTCGTCCCGCGCATCGCCGAGCTCCTAAAGCAGGAGAACGCCGAGGATGTGATCCTGGTCGTGGGCGGCACGATCCCGAGCGACGACATCCCGGAGCTGAAGGAGCTGGGGGTCGCCGAGGTCTTCACGCCGGGCGCCCCGGTACAGGGCATCATCGACTTCATTCGCGGGGCGGTCCCCGCCTAAGGGGCTAAGGCGTCAGGCAGCCACGGCCGGCGCCCGCGTGAGCAGGAAGATCCGCCGCAGGGTGTCGCGAAACTCCTCGAAGCGCTCGTCGCCGACCTCGGCGGCGAATCGGCCCTCGATGTCCGCGAAGATCTCCTCCGCCGCAGCCGCCGCCTGCCCGCCGCGTTCGGTCAGCCTGATGATCTTGGCCCGTCCGTCGCTCGGATCGGGGACGCGCTCGACGTAGCCGAGCCGCTCGAGGTCCGCCACGGCCTCGCCCACGGCCTGCTTAGTGAGGCCCGAACGGTCGGCGAGCGCGGTGAGCCGGACGCCTCCCCCGCGGTCGATGAAGCCGAAGACGCAGCCATGCGCCGGGCGGATGCCGCCGTGGCCCATCTCATGGAGACGCGCGTAGAGCTCGTCGGAGATCGCGTCCTTCACCTCGGCCAAGAGGCCGACGAGGGGAAGGTCGTGGTCGATGTACCAGTTGTCGCTCATCGGGCTCCTCCACAGGCCGGCCGCTTCGCTCGCGGTCCCAAAATTAATTTGTCAGGTGACCTTGTAAGGGTACCTTACCTCATGATAAGGTGCCCTGACAAGGCTTCCTGACCAAATCGTACCGCCGTTCCGAACGCCGCCAAGACGGGAATAAACCGCGGCTTCGGGCGTCTTGGCTCTAAGGCGAAAGGTACGAGACGAACACCTTTGGAGGACATTGAAATGGCTCGGAAGTGGTGGACATTGCTCGCGGTAAGCGTCGCGACCTTCATGCTCCTCCTCGACATCACGGTCGTGAACACCGCGCTGCCGGCGATCGAGGAGGATCTGGGCGCGAGCTTCACCGAGTTGCAGTGGGTGATCGACGCCTACACGCTGTCGCTCGCCGCGCTCGTGTTGACGGCGGGATCGCTCGCCGACCGCTGGGGACGGCGGCGCCTGTTCGTGGCCGGCCTCGTGATCTTCACGGTGGCGTCGCTCGCCGCAGGGCTGGCGCCCGACCCGACCTTCCTGAACATCACCCGCGCGATCCAGGGCATCGGCGGCGCGATCATGTTCGCGGTGTCGCTCGCCCTCGTGGCGCAGGAGTTCGCTCCCGGCCGCGAGCGCGGCACGGCGATGGGCATCTACGGCGCCACGATCGGCGTCTCGGTGGCGGTCGGACCGCTCGTGGGCGGCGCCATCGTCGATTCGCTCGGCTGGGAATGGGTCTTCTTCCTGAACGTTCCGGTGGGCATCGCCGCGATCGCCGTCACCTACATGAGGCTGCGCGAAAGCCGCGACCCGAACGCCACGCGCGTCGACTGGGCGGGGCTCGCGACCTTCAGCTCGTCGCTGTTCCTGCTCGTGCTGGGCCTCGTGCGCGGCAACGAGGAGGGCTGGGGCAGCACCATGATCGTGTCGCTGTTCGCCGCTGCCGCGGCGCTCATGATCGCGTTCCTGGTGATCGAATCGCGCGTCAAGGAGCCGATGCTGCCGCTGCGCCTCTTCCGCAAGCCCGCCTTCACCGGCGTGCAGCTCGCGGCGCTCGGCATCTCGGCGTCGATGTTCGCCCTCTTCCTCTACATCACGTTCTACCTGCAGAACTACCTCGGTCACTCGCCGCTCGAGGCGGGGCTGATCTACCTGCCGTTCACGGTGATCAACTTCTTCGTCGCCGCCGCGGGCGGGGCGCTGCTGGCCCGCCTGCCCGCGCGGGTGATCATGTCCGTGGGGCTGCTCATGAGCGGTGTCGGCCTGCTGCTGATGGGCGGGCTGAACCCGGCCGACGACTGGACCGCGCTGCTCGGCGGCTTCCTGATTGCCGGCGCGGGAACCGGCCTGCTCAATCCGGTGATCGCCGACGTGGCCGTCAGCGTCGTGCCGAAGGAGCGGAGCGGCATGGCCGCCGGGATCAACGACACGTTCCGGCAGGTGGGCATCGCCGTGGGAATCGCGGCCTGGGGAGCGATCTTCCTCGGCCGCGGCGCGGACAAGGTCGAGCAGCTGGCCGCCGGCACGCCGGGCGCCACCGGCGAGCGGCCGCGGCAGCTGATCGAGGCCGTTTCCTCGGGGAACCTCGACACGGCGCTCGCCTCGGTGCCCCCCGGCGCGCGGGCCTCGGTGGAGGGGGCGGCGCGCGATGGCTTCCTTTCCGGGCTGAACGAGATCTTCCTGCTCGGAGGAATCTTCGCCTTCGCGGCCGCCCTGGCCGCGCTCTGGCTCGTACGCGAGAGCGACATCGAGCGCGAGCCCGTCGAGCTCGAGGCGTCGCAGGTGGAGCGCGGCGCCGAGCCGGAACCAGCGTAACCCCACCCCATCGCGCGCGGAGCCGGCCCCCAACCGGGACCGGCTCCGCCGCTTTCGGATGCGGATAGGCAGGCGATTGACCCGTCAGTCAACGGGGTAGATAGAATCGTCGCCGCCGCGGGCCGGACCCCGGTCCGCCCGCTCAGAGACCCAAGGAGAAGCGTCCCGTGAAGATCTGCGTCCTCGTCAAGGAGGTGCCCGACGCCGCGGTGGAGAAGCGCATGGACCCCGATTCCAAGCGCCTCGACCGGTCGGGCGAGAAGAACCTGAACCCGTTCGACACACACGCGATCGAGGCCGCCATGCAGATCCGCGAGGGCGGGGCGGTCGAGGTCGACGAGATCGTCGCCGTGACCATGGGCCCGGATACGGCCTTCCGCGCGCTGCACAAGGCGGTCTCTCTGGGCGCCGACCGCTCGATGCACCTGACCGACGAGGCGCTCGCGGGGTCCGACGTCTGCGCCACCGGCTACGCGCTGGCGAAGACGCTCGAGTCGGAGTCGCCCGACCTGGTGCTGCTCGGCCAGCAGTCGGACGACGGCGAGTGCTACACGATCGGCGCGGTCGTGGCCGACCACCTGAAGATGCCGTCGCTCACTCAGGTCATCAAGATCGACGTGGCGGACGGCAAGCTCCGCTGCGAGCGCCAGGCCGAGTACGGCTACGACACCGTCGACGTCGAGCTTCCCGCCGTCATCTCGGTCGGCGACGCGATCAACGAGCCGCGCTATCCCTCGCTCAAGGCGATCATGGGGGCGAAGAAGAAGCCGCTCGACACGAAGTCGACAGCCGACGTGGGGATCGAGCCGGACGAGGTCGGCGAGCGGGGCTCGCGGACCGCCGTCCTCTCCCTGAATCCGCCGCCCGCGAAGGAGGCCGGCGAGATCATCGAGGACGAGGACACGAACGAGACGGTCGAGCGGATCGTCGCGTGGCTCGAGGAAAGGAAGCTCCTGGCATGAGCGCGGTTCTCACCTACGCACTGCACTACCAGGGAGAGTTCAACAAGAACTCGCTCGGCGCCGTGTCCGAGGGGGCCAAGCTCGCGAAGGAGCTCGGCGGCGAGGCGGCGGCCGTCGTCGTCGGCGAGGGCGAGGACCTGACGGATGAGCTCTGCGCCTCGCTCGGCCGGTACGGCGCCTCGAAGGTGTACCGAGCCAGGGCGCCCGAGGGCCTCGCCCAGCCGGTGGTCGACGTGATGGCCAAGGTCATCCGGGACGACGGCTTCAAGTACGCGCTGTTCGGCGGCGGCCTGCTCGGGTTCGAGATCGGGGCCGGCCTGACGGCGAGGCTGAACGCCGGGGTCACCATGGAGGTCACCGCGGTCAAGGCCGAGGACGGCAAGCTCGTGGCCGAGCGGCCGATACTCCAGGACTCGGCGATCGTCGACGTGGGCTACGTCAGCGAGCCGGGAATCATCATCGGCCGCCTGAACGCGTTCGACTCGGTCGAGTCGGGTGAGGGCGCGGCCGAGGTAGTGGACGTCGACGTCCAGCTCGAGGAGCACTCGAGCAAGGCGACGATGGTCCAGCGCGGGGAGCAGCGCGGCGCCGACGTGAACATCGAGGACGCCGAGGTCCTCGTGGCCGGCGGTCGCGGTCTCGGCGACGCCGACGGCTTCGAGATGTGCGAGCAGCTCGCCGAGGCGCTCGGCGGGGCCGTTGCGGCCACCCGCGCCGTGGTCGACGCGGGCTGGTACCCCTACGCGGCCCAGATCGGTCAGACCGGCAAGACGGTCGCGCCGAAGCTGTACCTGGCCGCCGGCATCTCCGGCGCGATCCAGCACAAGGTCGGCATGCAGAGCTCGGAGAACATCGTCGCGATCAACAAGGACCCGAACGCGCCGATCTTCGAGTTCTCCGACCTGGGCGTGGTCGGCGACCTCAACAAGATCATCCCCAAGCTGACCGATGCGGTGAAGGCCAAGCGGGGCGGATGAGCACCGCGCCGGTCGAGTTCCCGCCCCCCGTCGATCCCGCCAAGGAGTTCGTCGGCGCTCCCACCGATCCCGAGGACGAGCGGATCGAGGTGGGCGTCGCGATCGTGGGCGGCGGCCCCGCGGGCCTGGCCTGCGCGATCCGGCTGTCGCAGCTGCTCGCAGACGACGAGCCGCTGCTCGCGTCGCTCGGCGAGGTGCCGATCGCGCTGGTGGAGAAGGGAAGGAACCCGGGCTCGCACCTGTTGTCGGGGGCGATGCTGAACCCCTCGGCGATGCGGAGGCTCTTCCCCGACCTGTCCGAGGACGACTGGCCCACATACGGCGCCGTGGACAGGGACGCGGTGTACCTCCTGCCGAACGGGAAGGCGGCGATCCCGCTGAAGCCGACGCCGCCGCCGTTCCGCAACCACGGCAACCACGTCACCTCGGTGGCGCAGCTCGGCCGCTGGCTGGCGGAGAAGGCGGAAGAGGCCGGCGTCTACCTACTCGGCGAGACCGCGGCGGCGAAGCTGCTGGTCGAGGACGGCCGCGTGGTCGGCGTGCGCTCGGGCGACAAGGGCCGCGGTCGAGAGGGGGAGGAGTTGTCCAACTTCGAGCCCGGCTCGGACCTGATCGCCAAGGCCACCGTTCTCGCCGAGGGGACCCAGGGTCACCTGACGGGCGCGGCCATCCGGCACTTCGACCTCGGCTCGGAGGACCCGCAGCAGTGGGAGCTCGGGGTCAAGGAGGTCTGGGAGGTGCAGCGGCCGCTCGACCGCGTGATCCACACGCTGGGCTGGCCCCTGCGGTTCGGCGCAAAGTACCGCGAGTTCGGCGGCTCGTTCATCTACCCGATGGGCGAGGACAGGGTCTCGATGGGCCTCGTGGTCGGGCTCGACTACCGGGACGCGACCTTCTCGGTCCACGACGCCCTCCAGGAGCTCAAGGCCCACCCGATGGTGGCGAAGATCATCGAGGGCGGCAAGCGCGTCGCGTGGGGCGCCAAGACGATTCCCTCCGGCGGCTACTGGGCGCGCCCGGACCTCTGGGCTCCCGGCATGGTCATCGCCGGCGACGGCGCGGGCATGGTCAACGTGCCGACCCTGAAGGGCATCCACTACGCGATCCTCGCCGGCATGTTCGCCGCCGAGACGATCTGCGAGCGCCTCAGGGCGACCGGCAGCTGCGACGACCTGTCGAGCTATGCCGAGAAGGTCGAGGGATCGGAGATCGAGAAGGACACCTACCGCTCCCGCAACATGCGCCAGCCCTTCTCGAACGGCTTCCTCGTCGGCGGCGCGGTGGCGAACATGATGGAGATCTCGGGCGGGCGCTTCCCGGGCGGACGCTGGAAGACCCACGACGACGCGACCGTCGACGTCTTCATCGGCAACCGCGACCGCAAGTACCCGAAGCCCGACGGCAAGACCACGTTCGACAAGCTCTCGTCGGTCTTCCTCTCAGGCAACGCCACCCGCGACGACGCCCCGAACCACATCAGGATCCAGGAGAGGGTCCCGCTGGAGATCGCGCTGATGTGGCAGAACATGTGCCCGGCGGCCGTCTACGAGGTTCCGGAGGACGAGCTCGAGGCCGCGCGGCGCGACGGCGGCCGCGAGGTGAAGCTCCAGATCACCCCGTCGAACTGCGTGCAGTGCGGTGCGATCACCGCGAAGGGCGGCCGGCTGACCCCGCCCGAGGGCGGCGACGGCCCCAACTACCAGGTCACCTGAGGGCTCAGGCCCCGATCGAGAACATCGACTCGAGGTCGTGCTGGGAGAAGACCTCGAAGGCGACCATCGTGTAGGTGTCCTCGATCCCGCGGATGCGAGAGAGCTTTCCCGTGACCACGTCGGCGAGCTGCTCGGGCTGCCCGACCCGCAGGATCGCGATGAAGTCCCATTCGCCGGTGACCGAGTACGCCTCCGCCACCCCGTCCACGTCCGCGAGCTTGCCCCCAAGGGTCGACATCGCCTCGCGCTCCGCCTTGATCAGCACGACAGCGTGGGTCATGACGCTGACCCTACAGCGCGGCGTTTGGTCACTAAACTCGGTGAAGGAATGAAGCCCGACATCCATCCCGAGTACGGCCCCGCGCACGTTCGCTGCACCTGCGGCAACGAGTTCTGGACCCGATCCACGAAGCCCGACCTGCACGTGGAGATCTGCTCGAACTGTCACCCCTTCTACACCGGCCGTCAGAAGCTGGTGGACACCGGCGGCCGCGTGGAGCGCTTCCGCCGCCGGGCCGCGCGCTCGCGCCGCTAGACGACGCCGCAACTCGAGCGCCCGCGGCATGTTCTCACGGAGCATGCCCTCCCGGCTCGCGATCGCAGCGCTCCTCGCCACCGGCCTGCCCGCGCTGCCGTCGCCCGCGGCCGGGCAGACCCCGGCCGCGTCGGTCAGGACGGTCAAGTGCTCCCTCGCCGAGCACGAGGCGATCTTCAACGGCCGGATGCAGCGCGTCGAGGGCAGCGAGCGGATGGGGATGCGTTTCACGCTCCTCGAGCGCGCCGGGCTCGACGCCTTCGAGCCGGTGAAGGCGCCGGGCTTGGGCCGCTGGCAGCGATCGAAACCCGGCGTCGTCGCGTTCAGCTTCCGCCAGGGCGTGCGCGGCCTGCTCGAGAACGCGGTGTACCGCATGCGGGTCGACTTTCGCTGGTACTCGCCCGAGGGGGAGGTGGTGGAGGAGCTGCGCAGGCGCTCGTCGTCCTGCCGCCAGTACGTGGAGTTGCCGAACCTCCGCGCACGAGTGATCGGCGCCGCCCCCACGGCGGTGCCGGGCGTGGTTCGCTACAGCGTGAGCGTGAGCAACGACGGCCCCGCCGAGGCGAGCCAGGTGCCGTTGGCCCTGATCGTGGACGGGAAGGCGGTCGACACCCTCAGCGTGACCGCTCTCGCGGCCGGGGAGGTCAGATCGGTCACGATCCGCGGCCCCGACTGCAGGCAGACGGTCGAGGCCCGGGCGGATCCGGACGGCGCCATCGCCGAGTCGTCCGAGGACGACAACGCGCACGCCATACCGTGCGCGGACCTGCCGCGCGGGTGAGAAAACCGGCGACCGGCCCTCCTCCGCTTATACGATGAGCGAGGTGAGCGCTCTCCCGTCCAGCAACGGCGCCGCGCCGGAACGATCCCGCGAGGCCGCAAACGACGCCCCCATCGGCGGCCAGGCCGTGCTCGAGGGCGTGATGATGCGCGGCATCTCCACCTGGGCGGTGGCGGTCCGAAAGCCCTCGGAGGAGCAGCTCGCCGCGGGCGGCGCGACCTCGAAGGAGGGGGCGAAGGGCGAGATCGAGGTGATCTCGGAGCCACTCGTCTCCTGGACGAAGCGCCACCGCCTGCTGCGGCTCCCCGTCGTCCGCGGCGTGGTCGCGCTCGCGGAGTCGCTCAAGATCGGCTTCCGGGCGCTCGGCATCTCCGCGAACGCGCAGGCCCCCCCGAGCGAAGACGGTGAGCAGGCGATCGGTGGCGGCGCGTGGGCCGGCACGATCGCGTTCGCGGTGCTGTTCGCCGTCGGGTTGTTCTTCCTGCTGCCGGCCGGCCTGACGAACATCTTCCGCGACGAGATCCCGGGCTCGATCCTCTTCGTCGTGATCGAGAAGCTCGTCCGCATCGCGATCTTTCTCGGCTACCTGTGGCTGATCTCGCGCATGGCCGACCTGCAACGTGTGTTCGAGTACCACGGCGCCGAGCACAAGACGATCTCCTGCTACGAGGCCGGACAGCCCCTGACGCCCGAGAACGCGCAGCAGTTCTCCCGCTTCCACCCGCGCTGCGGCACAAGCTTCCTGCTGCTCGTGATGATCGTCGCGATCGTGGTCTTCGCCCCCCTCGGAAAGCTCGACTGGCCCTGGCTGTTCATCTCGCGGGTGGCGGGCATCCCCATCGTCGCGGGACTGGCATTCGAGCTCATCAAGTGGTTCGGCAAGAACCGCACCAAGCGCTGGGCTCGGATCCTCATGTGGCCGGGCATCCAGCTGCAGCGCTTGACGACGCGCGAGCCCGACCTCTCGCAGCTCGCGGTGGCGATTGCCGCCCTCAGCGCGGTACTCGCCGTGGAGAACCCGCGCGCCGCTTCGGAGGAGGAAAAGGTCGGCATGGAAGTAGTTGCGTAAATCAAGTTTCGGATCGGGCCGTCGCGGAACACGAGATAGATGAGCGGAGTGGTCCTCACCGGAGCCACCGGTTTCGTGGGCTCCGAGTTGCTTGCACGCTTCCTTCAGCGCGGTAGTCGCCGCGTCTATGCGCTCGTGCGCGCGAGCGACCACGACGCCGCCGCGGCCCGCCTGCCGGCGCACGAGCGCCTGACCGCGGTCGCCGCCGACATCGAGCGTCCCGGGCTCGGCCTGGATCGCCGCACGGCCGACGCGATCGCCGAGGAGGCGACCACGGTCGTGCACTGCGCGGCCTCCGTTTCGTTCGGCCTGGACCTCGAGCAATCACGGCGCGTAAACGTCGACGGGAGCCGCCGCATGGTCGAGCTGGCGGAACGATGCGCCCGCCGCGGCGACGGGCTGGAGCGGCTCAGCTACATCTCGACCGCCTACGTGGCCGGCACCCACCGCGGGGTGTTCGGCGAGGATCAGCTGGACGTCGGGCAGCGCTTCCGCAATTCGTACGAGGAATCGAAGTTCGAGGCCGAGACGCTCGTGCGTGAACGGGCGCGGGGGCTGCCGCTGCAGGTGATGCGGCCGAGCATCGTGGTCGGCGACACGCGCACCGGCTGGACGTCGTCGTTCAACGTGCTCTACGCGCCGCTCAAGGCGTTTGCCCGCGGCCGGCTCCCCGCCATCCCCGGCCGGCGGTCGGCGCCGGTCGACATCGTCCCCGTGGACTACGTCGCGGATGCGGCCCACGGCCTCGCCACCCACGGTCCGGGCGGCACCTTCCACCTCGTCGCCGGCGAGAACGCGAGCACCGTCGGACGCCTGCTCGAGCTCTCCTCCAGACACCTGGAAAAGCGCGCGCCGACGATGCTCCCGCCGCTCCTCTATCGCCGGCTGGCGCACCCGCTGCTCCGCCGCCGCTACCCGGCGCTGCGCCACAGCGAGGTCTACTTCCCGTACTTCGACATGCGTTTGCGCTTCGCGACGCGGCGATACCCCCCGGCGCCGCCCGTGGAGAGCTACTTCCAGCGACTCATCGAGTTCGCGCAGGCTTCCCGCTGGGGACGGCGCAAGGCCGTACCCTTGGCGGTGTGATCTCACGGCTCGTTGAGCAGATCGAAGAGCGGTTCGCCGAGCTCTCGGAGCAGCTGGCCGACCCGGACGTGATTGCCGACCAGCGGCGCTATGCCGAGCTCGGCCGCGCCTACCGGGCGCTCCAGCCCGCGCAGGCGCTGGCGAGGGAGTGGCGGCGCGCGGCGGACGACTCCGCCGGGGCGCGCGAGCTGTTGGACGAGGATGGCGACGACCCCGAGCTGCGCGAGCTGCTGCGCGCCTCGGAGGAGCGCCTCGGCGAGCTGGACGAGGAGATCCGCCTGGCGATGGTCGAGCCCGACCCCAACGACGACAAGGACGTGATCGTCGAGATCCGACCCGGCACCGGCGGCGAGGAGGCCGGGCTGTTCGCCAGCGATCTCTTCCGGATGCTCAGCCGCTACGCCGAGCGCCGCGGCTTCCGGACCGAGCCGATCGAGGTCGGCGACGGCCACTACACGTTCGCCATCAAGGGCCAGGGCGCCTACAGCGTCTTCAAGTTCGAGGGTGGCACCCATCGCGTGCAGCGAGTGCCGGAGACCGAGTCGCAGGGGCGAATCCACACCTCCACCGCCACCGTCGCCGTGCTTCCGGAAGCCGAGGAGGTGGACGTGGCGATCGACCCGAACGACCTCCAGGTGGACGTCTACCGCTCGTCCGGACCCGGCGGACAGTCGGTCAACACAACCGACTCCGCGGTGCGGATCACGCACAAGCCGACCGGCCTCGTGGTGTCGATGCAGGACGAGAAGTCGCAGCTCCAGAACCGCGACAAGGCGATGCGCGTGCTGCGCGCCCGCCTGCTCGAGCGCGAGATCGCGGCGCAGCAGGCCGAGGTGGCCGCGGCGCGGCTGGCCCAGGTCGGGAGTGGCGAGCGGGCGGAGAAGATCCGCACATACAACTTCCCGCAGGATCGCGTGACCGACCACCGGGTCTCCCTCACCAAGAACAACCTTCCGGCGATCCTGGGCGGCGAGCTGGACGACTTCACGGCCGCGCTCGAAGCCGAGGAGAAGCGTCGCAAGCTCGAGGCCGGCGAGCTGGTCACCGGTTGACGGTCCGCGACGCGCTGGACGCCGCGGTGCCGGCCATCGCCGCGGCCGGCTGCGAGACGCCTCGCCTCGACGCCGAGCTGCTGATCGCCGACGCGCTCGGGGTGGACCGCGCGGTGCTGCACGCCGAGCCGGACCTCGCGATCGCCGGCGCCCAGGCACGCCTGATCTCGGAACGGGTCCGTCGACGGGTCGGACGCGAGCCCGTGGCCTACATCCTCGGCCGGCAGGGCTTTCGCCACATCGAGCTGGTCGTGGACTCGCGAGCGCTCATCCCGCGGCCCGAGACGGAGCTGCTCGTGGAAGTGGCGCTCGAGCTGCCCGAGGGCGCCCGTGTGCACGAGGTCGGCACCGGCTCCGGCGCGATCGCCCTGGCGCTGCTCGACGAACGGCCCGATCTGGTTGTGAGCGCCTCGGATGCCTCGCCGTCTGCCGTCGAGCTCGCGCAGCTGAACGCGGCTCGCCTCGGCACGCCGCTGTGGGTGGAGGCCGTGGCGGGGCTGCCGGCGGGCGACCGGGACCTCGTGATCGCCAATCTCCCCTACGTGCGCGAAGACGAGTGGCGCGGCCTGCAGCCCGAGATCCGAGGGTACGAGCCACGTGAGGCGCTGGTGTCCGGGGCCGACGGCCTCGATGCCATCCGTTCGCTGGTGGCGGAGGCGCCGGCCGGAACGCGATTGGCGCTCGAACACGCCCCCGGGCAGGCGGGCGCCGTGCGTTCGTTGCTGCGTGGCGCCCAGACCCGACGCGACCTGGCCGGGCGCGAGCGCGTCACGCTTGGGACCGTGGCGTGACCCCGGAGGACGTCGACACCTTCGAGCGCTGCATCGCCGTCGGCGGAGTGGCGCTGTTCCCGGCCGACACCGTCTACGGGTTGGCCACCGAGCCCGATTCGAAGGAGGGCGTGTACCGCCTCTATCGGCTGAAGGGCCGCTCGCCCGACCGGCCGGCGGCCGTCATGTTCTTCCGCCTGGAGCTCGCGCTGGCGGCGCTGCCCGAGCTCGGCGGTCGCACGAGGGCCGCGCTCCGGCGGCTGCTGCCGGGCGGACTCACGCTGCTTCTGCCGAATCCCGCGCGCCGATACCCGCTCGCCTCCGGTCCCGATCCCGGTGGGCGGCTCGGGGTGCGCGTGCCCAGGCTCGAGGGTGCGCTCGCCGCGCTCGCCGGCGTCGCCTGGCCGGTGCTCCAATCGAGCGCAAACCGCTCGGGCGGCCCCGACGCGCGGCGGGTCGAGGACGTCGACCAGCCGATCCGCTCGGGTGTCGATCTGATCCTCGACGGCGGCGAGCTGCCCGGCACGCCGTCGACCGTGGTGGACCTCTCCTCGTACGAGCTCGACGGGTCGTTCGACGTACTCCGGGAGGGCGCGGTGCAGCGGGCGACGGTGGAGGAGGCGCTCTGAGCGCCGACGCTCGAGATCGCGCGGCGGCTGCGGCGGCTTCCGCGACCGATGGTACGGTCATGCCGATGACCCAGCCGAGCTCCGACTACTTCACCAAGCCCGTCGCCGAGGTCGATCCCGATATCGCCGAGGTGCTGAAGAAGGAGGCCGTGCGCCAGGAGCGGACGCTCGAGATGATCGCCTCCGAGAACTTCGTTCCCCAGGCGGTGCTCGACTGCCAGGGCTCGGTCCTCACCAACAAGTACGCCGAGGGCTATCCGGGCAAGCGCTACTACGGTGGCTGCGAGTACGTCGACGTCGCGGAGCAGCTCGCGATCGACCGCGCCAAGGAAGTGTTCGGCGCCGAGCACGCGAACGTGCAGCCCCACTCGGGCGCGCAGGCCAACTCGGCGGTCTACATGGCGCTGCTCGATCCCGGCGATCGCATCCTCGGCATGAAGCTCGACCACGGCGGCCACCTCACGCACGGCATGAAGATCAACTTCTCCGGGCTCTACTTCGACATCGTCGCGTACGGGGTGCGCGAGGAGGACTCGCGCCTGGACATGGACGAGCTCCAGCGGCTGGCCGAGGACGCTCGCCCGAAGCTGATCCTCGCCGGCTGGTCCGCCTATCCGCGCCAGCTCGACTTCAAGCGCTTCCGGGAGATCGCGGACTCGGTCGGCGCCTACCTCGTGGCCGACATGGCCCACTTCGCCGGGCTCGTCGCGGCCGAGGAGCACCCCAGCCCGGTGCCGTGGTGCGACGTCGTCACGACGACCACCCACAAGACGCTCGCCGGCGCGCGCGGCGGGATGATCCTGTGCAAGGAGGAGTACGCGAAGAAGATCAACTCGCGCGTGTTCCCGGGCCACCAGGGGGGTCCGCTGATGCACGTGATCGCGGGCAAGGCGGTGGCTCTGAAGATCGCCCAGACCGAGCTCTTCCGCGAGCGCCAGCGGCGAACGCGCGAGGGCGCGGCGGTGCTGGCCGAGGAGATGCTCGCGGCCGGAGTCAACGTGCTCACCGGCGGGACCGACGTCCACCTCGTGCTCGCGGACCTGCGCGACTCGGAGCTCGACGGCCAGCAGGGTGAGGATCGGCTCGCGGAAGTCGGCATCACCGTCAACCGCAACGCGGTCCCCTTCGACCCGCGACCGCCGGCCGTCTCGTCGGGGCTGCGCATCGGGACTCCCGCGCTCGCCACGCGGGGGTTCCAGGTCGACGACTTCCGCGAGATCGGCAGCGTGATCGGCGAGGCCCTCACCGGCGACTTCTCGCAGGCGAAGAGGGTGGAGCTATCCGAGCGCACCCGCGCGCTCGCCGAGCGCTATCCGCTCTACCCGCATCTCGTAGAGCCGGCCCCCGTCTGATCCGCGCCGGCGCCGCGGCTCCGGGTCCGCGATCGCGGCGCCGCCGGCGGGTCTTCGCGGCCGACGGCGGTAGAGGCTGCGGTGCGATGGACGAGCTCGATGCCCTGTGGGCGTTCCTCGTCGCCGCCGTGATCGCCTTCGCCGCCACGCCGCCGGCCGCGCGGCTGGCGCGGCGGCTCGGCGTGGTGCATTACCCGCGCGAGCGCGACCTTCACGAGCGCCCGGTGCCCGGTCTCGGGGGGCTCGCGATCCTGGCCGCCGCGGTGGTCGCGGCGCTGCTCTTCCTGCCCGGGGGCCGCGAGACTCGCGGTATCGTCGGCGGCGCCATCGCGATCGCGCTCGTGGGCGCGGTGGACGACATCAAGGCCGGCGGCCTACACCCGCTCGTGAAGTTCGCGGGCCAGCTCGCGGCCGCGGCCGATCCCGGTCTGGTCGGACGTGCGGGTGGAGAACGTGACGCTGCCGTTCGTGGATCCGCTCGACCTCGGCGACTGGGGCTACCCCCTCACCCTGCTCGGGATCGTCGCGGTCATGAACGTCGTGAACTTCACCGATGGGGTCGACGGCCTCGCGGCGGGCGTGTGCACGATCGCCGCCGGGACGTTCGCGATCATCGCGCTGTCGCTCGACCGTGTCGACGCCGGCATCCTCGCCGCCCTCACCGCCGGGGCCGCCATCGGTTTCCTCTGGCACAACTTCCACCCCGCGTCGATCTTCATGGGCGACGCGGGCGACCCTGCTCGGCCTGCTCCTCGCCTGCGTGGCGATCCAGGGGGTGCTGAAGACCGCCGCCGTCGTGGCGCTCTTCTTCCCGCTGCTGATCCTCGCCGTGCCGGCGCTCGACGCCACCTTCGTGGTCGCCAAGCGGATCAAGTACCGAAGGCCCGTCTACTCGGCCGACAGATGGCACTTCCACCATCGCTTCGCGAACATCGGCTTCTCGCAGCGGCGCACGGTGCTCTACCTCTACGGCTGGACGCTGTCGCTGGCGGCGCTGGCGCTGGCGATGCGCTTCGTGCCCTACTCCGATGACGACGGCACGCTGCAACGCCGGCTGGACGGCGGTGATTCTGGCATTCGCCCTCGTCGCCGTCGCGGCGAGCGTCTACCTCGTGCTCGTGCTCGAAATCCTGAAGTTCCGCCGCTCCCGCGAGCGCGAGATCCGCCGCCAGGTCGAGACCGGGCGAAATCCCGGCGCTCAGCAAGCGGGAGATCGAGCACGAGATCGACCGCGAGGTGGAGACCGGCGAGTTCGAGGCGGTGCGCCCGCCCGAGACGGGCGAGTTCGAGGCCGTCGGGCGGGACTGAGCGGGCTCTTCAGAAGAGCGACGTCTGCTCCGGCTTGCGGTGCGGCCATCTCCGGCTCGGCGTTCGCCGCGTCGGCATGCGCCGCGCCGGCGCTCGTCGACCGACCCGTTGTCAGCGGCGGATCGCGTCGCAGCAGGCGTACGCGCCGACCCTCGCGCACCAGGGCCGGCAGCCGCTCGCGCTCCGCCTTCGGCGCGTAGGCGCCGCGCGCGTAGAGCGTTTCGTAGCGCGGCACGAGGTCGGGCCGGTAGGAGCGGAGCCAGTCCATGAAGATGTCGCGGACGTCGCCGCGGAGGTGGAGGCAGATCCCGCCGATCGAGACCGCACCGGCCTCTGCGCACAGCTCGAGGATCTCCTCGACCTGCTCGGGCGAGTCGTTGATGCCAGGCATCAGCGGCGCGATCAGGACACCCTCGGAATGCCGGCCCGGTTGAGCTCAGCCACCGCCTCGATCCGCTTGCGCGGGATGCGGCGTGTGGGGCTCCTGACGCGCGCCACGCCTTCTCGTCGAGGGTCGGGATGGAGAGGTTGGCCGCGAAGGAAGGGATCTGCTTGAACAGCTCGATGTCGCGCAGCAGCAGCGGCGACTTGGTGAGCACCGAGCAGGGCGTGCCCGAGTCGCGCATCGCCTCCCAGATGCCCGGCATGAGCCGATAGCGGCTCTCCACCCACTGGTACGGATCGGTATTGGTGCCGAGCGCCACGTGCTCGCGCTTCCACGACGGCTTCATCAGCTCCGCCCGCGCCACCTCGGGCGCGTTGACCTTGACGACGATCTCGCGCTCGAAGTCGCGGCCGGCGTTGAAGTCGAGGTAGGTGTGGGTGGGGCGGGCGAAGCAGTTGTGACTGACCACGCCGTTCGCGATGAAGTCTCCGGTGCCCGTGGTGATGTCGTAGAGATTCATCTCGTCCCCGAGAGGTTCTATCGCCGCTACCTGAAGACGGGCGGGTGACTTTAGGGCCGTTCCGTGGATGGTCCGCTTGCGAGTAGTGGCAGGGTCCACCAGGTGAAAGAACCGGAGATGTGTCTGCAGGCCGCCCGGAACGCGCACGACCCGGAGGTGGTTCGCGCGCCCAGGGTCTTCGAGCACGGAGGGGAGGCCGAGCCGAGTGAGGCAGCCGAGAATGTGGTCAATGATCTCGATGTCTGTATTGCAGATACGGAGGATTCCGCGCGAGTAGCTGCCCTCGGCGTCGAAGATCCCGGCGAGAAATCCCTTGCACCAGTCCTCGCTGGGCTGGATCGGCCACTCGATCAGGGTCCTGATTGCAGCGACGCTCGCCCGTTTCTGAGTGCGAATCGCCATCACCGGGCGTGCGCCGCCGGCTCCCGCGGCGAACGCGAACTCGTCGGTCTCGACCTGGAGCCCGCGCAGGAACTCGCGGGTTCGTTGCAGGGGCTCGAGGTCGACGAGTGCAAGCCGGAAGCGATGCACGTCGGTGCAGGTTCGACCGGCTCGTGGATAGTCGTACGACCCTAGGGTCCCATCTCCCCGGACCATGCCGCAGACGTAGCCCAGGCGATAGTCCGGCGAGCGCTTCGGAGCATCGGCGAAGGCGCCCGTGCCGATGAGCTCGTCGTTCAAAGTAAGGTGGGGTCTGCGTTGCCGGCCCTGATCGGAGCCCGTGACGTGCTTCCACCTGCCGCGCCGGGTCAGGAATCGATGATCGGCGCTGGCGACGAGCACGGTGCCGTCCTCGAGCGTGATGCGGTACGCGGGCTTACTCGTCGACCAGTGATCGAGAACCCGAGTCGGGACGTACCGTCTGTAGGACCCCGCTCGAGCGGTCCCGTAGACCTGATCCCCGGGGCGTAGTTCGGCGATCGGTTTGGTTCGCCCGTCCGCCATGAGGACGGGCGTGTCGCCCCGTAGGCAGTAGACACAAGAATGGGTGCAACCTCTGTAGGGGTTGATCGTCCATCGGAACGGCATGCGCGACGCCTTCGGCACTCGGTTCAGCGCGGACTTCGCCCGCACCTCGTAGAAGCGGGTGTCCATCGCCTCGGGCGCCTCGAAGGTCCGGACCGTGGCCGGCTCGCGGTAGCCGGGGAGGGTGCGGCTCTCCTCCGACTCGATTCTCAGGTTGTCCCAGCGCATGGTGCGAACAGATGTTCCCTTTCGATTCGGACGGATCGGCCCGCCCGGCTCACGGCGATCGCTCCCCGAACGCCGTAAGGATCACCCGCCGCGGGCCGCCGCGGTCGCGGTGCTCGCAGAGGTAGATCCCCTGCCAGGTGCCGAGCGCGAGCCGGCCGTCCGCCACCGGCAGCACCAGGGAGCAGCCGGTGAGGGAGGTCTTGAGATGCGCCGCCATGTCGTCTGGCCCCTCGAGCGTGTGGGCGAAATAAGGGGCGCCGTCCGGCACGGCCCGGTCGAACCAGGCCGCGAAGTCGCGCCGCACGTCGGGGCTCGCGTTCTCGTTGAGCGTGAGCGAGGCGGAGGTGTGCTGCATGAAGACGGTGGCGATCCCCACCCGCAGCTCGCGAAGCTCGGGCACCTCTCGCACGATCTCGTCGGTCACGAGGTGAAAGCCCCGCGGGCGCGAGCCGAGCGTGATGGGGCGCTGGATCCACACATCTCTGATTCTGCCGAACCGTGCCGCCGCCATACTGTGGCCAACCGATGCCTCATAGGAGGAGCACGGACTCGCCTCTCCGCGCACGGCTTGCCTCTCGGAGCGGGAGCCGAAACGGCGTGGAGGCGCTCGGCACGAGCGGCTCGATGGCGCGGATAGCGGCATTCGCGTGGGCGGCCGGGGCTGTCTTCGCGCTTCTCTCGGTGGTGCTGCCGGACACCTCGGTGAACGACGAGGCGCTGCTCGCGGTCGTGGCGGGGGTTGCGGCGGCCGCAGCCGTGGCGCTGTTCGTCGTGTTCGACCGCGTGCCGCCCTGGGGCTTCCACGTCATGGTCGCCGGCGGGACGGTGGTCGCGAGCCTCGCCGCCTACGCCTGGGGCAGCGCTTCCTCCTACGAGCCGCTGCCGTACATGTGGATCACGCTCTTCGCCTTCTACTTCTTCTCGCTCCGGGCGGCCCTCATCCACATGGCCCTCGTCGGCGCCGGCTTCGCCGTCGCCCTGGCCGCCGAGTCGCCGCCCGGCCACGCGCTCGACGGCTGGCTCGCCACGGTCGGCACCCTGCTCGTCAGCGGGATGTTCGTGCTGCTCGTGCGCGGCCGAGTGCTGGCGCTGGTCGCGAGTCTCGGCGACGCCGCGCACCGCGACTCGCTAACCGAGCTGCTGAACAGGCGCGGCTTCGAGGAGATCTTCGACATCGAGCTCGAGCGCGCCAAGCGCAGCGACACGCCTCTCAGCCTCGTGCTGGGCGACCTCGACCGTTTCAAGCGGTTGAACGACCAGTACGGCCACGGCGCGGGAGACGCCGAGCTGAGGCGGGTGGCGCGCACCCTCCGCGTCGCGAAGCGGCGCTTCGACGTGGCGGCCCGGATCGGCGGGGAGGAGTTTGCCCTGCTGGCTCCGGACTGCGACGAGCACGGCGCGTACACGCTCGCCGAGCGCATGCGGACCGAGGTGGACCTCGGGTCGGCGCGCGGCGAGCGGACGCTCACGATCAGCTTCGGGGTCGCCACCTTCCCGCTCCACGGCGAGTCGACGGACGAGCTCCTGCTGGCGGCGGACCAGGCGCTCTACGCCGCCAAGGACCTCGGCCGCAACCGCTCGGTCGTCTCGGGCGCCGAGGCGGCTACCGAGCGTGCTCGGGCGCGAACCCCGTGAGGCGAGTCCAGCCGACCGCCTGACGCAGCGCCGCCCTGCTCCGCGGATGCGCGGAGAGCCGGAACTCCGGCTTCAACGAGGCGGACTGGTAGTAGACGGCCATGCGCACGCGCGGGTGCGCGCGCAGGAACGAGAAGAACCGCCGCACGAAGCCCGGCTCGTCGCGTCCCCATACGCCCCACTCGGCGAACACGAAGGGCTTCCGGCGCCACGGGCGTCCCCGGTAGAACGCGTCCATCGCCGAGGAACGCTTGTAGGGCGAGTACCAGGTGGTGCCAACCCAGTCCACGTAGGCGCTTCCGGGCCAGAAGTGCCGCGGATGGTTCCTCGCGATCTCGGGGTTGCCAAACGAAAGCGGCACCCAGAGCAGGGCGACCTGCGGGCTCGGCAGCACAGCGGCGGCCGTCTGCACGGGCGGCATCCCCAGCCGTTGCAGCTCCCCGTTGATGGTGGCGACCTCGCCGCCCCTCACGACGAGCGCCAACCGTCGCCAGGCGAGCTTGAACTGAGCAGCGCTGAAGGCCGGTCCGCGCGGACGCCCGGACAGGTCGTAGGCCGAGTACGGGTTGCTTCCGTTGTTCATCTCCGACAGGGGCCGCAGGTAGGTCACCTGGCCCTGCTCCGCCAGCCGTCGGCAGAGCGCGAGGAGGAAGCCGTCGCCGGCGCCGTTCGCCAGCGCCGCGGGCGTGAGCCCGGTGCCCGTGGTCGAGACCGACAGCAGGGTTCGTGCCTGCATCCGGGTCGAGTCGGCCAGCCTCAACGAGAGCCAGTGCATGTCGGAGCTCGTGGCCCGCCAGGAGATGAAGTAGTTGAAGACGGCCGGGTGCTTGCCCGACTGGCGAGCGAAATCCGCGATGTGGTAGGACGAGTAGCCCCCCTGCCCGCCCCAGAAGACCTTGCCCGGCGGCGGCAGGTAGGGCTCGGCGTGCGCCGCGGCCGGTAGGGCCAGGGCGCAGCAGAGCGCCGCGAGGGCCAGTAACCGCATCGGTCGATTATCCGGATGCCCGGCCGAACCGCAAGCACGGATTCGACTCTCGCCGACCGGGGTAATGAGGGGTCGCCACCAACCTGGAGTGTTCATGCGATCACCACGCCTTCCGCGGCGGATGCTCGGCGCCGCGACCGCGGCTCTCGCCGCCCTGCTGCTGTCCACCGCCCCGGCGGCCGCGCAGGAGCGGACGCCGCCGCCCTGGCTCGACGTGGCGGGCGGAGTGACCCAGCCGAAGTTCGCGTTCGCGAGCGCGATCGAGGAGACGGTCTTCGTCGAGTCCGAGGTCGACAGCGACCGTGACGGAAAGCTCGACCGCGTCCGCATCCGGATAAGCCGCCCCGCCGAGACCGAGACCCCGGATTCGGGCATCAAGGTCCCGGTCGTGTTCGAGCACAGCCCGTACCGCGGCGACCTCGGGACGCTGCCGAATCACGACGTCGACCTCGAAGCGCTGCCGCAGGAGTCGCTCGGCAAGGCGAAGGCGGCGCGAGCGGGGCGGGCCAGGCGGACCGCCGCCCGCGCAGCGCGTGCTCGTGCTCGTGCTCGCCTGCGCGCCGATCTCCCGGGCCAGCTCGACAACTACTACGTACCCCGCGGCTACGCCGTGGTGCTCGGGGAGAGCCTCGGCACCTTCAACTCCGACGGCTGCCCCGACGTGGGGGCCCGGGTCGAGACGCTCGGCACCAAGGCCGTGATCGACTGGTTGAACGGCCGCGCCCGCGCCTGGGACGAGGCCGGCGAGCCGGTGACGGCGGACTGGACCACCGGCGCCGTGGGCATGGTCGGCGGGTCGTACAACGGGACCCTTCCGAACCAGGTCGCGACGACCGGCGTCGACGGGCTCGAGACCATCGTCCCGATATCGGCGATCTCCAGCTGGTACGACTACTACCGCGCCAACGGTCTGGTGGTCGCGCCGCACTCACGAGACCCAGGGCATGGGGGACAACGCGTTCCAGGGAGAGGACACCGACGTGCTGGGCGCGTTCATCGGCGGCCCGCGCATGACGGGTCGCTGCGCGTTCATGCAGGCCTTCCTGAACCAGGCGCAGGACCGACTGACGGGAGACTGGAGCCCCTTCTGGCAGGAGCGCGACTACCTGAGCCGCGTCGGGGGCGTCGAGGCGAGCGTGTTCGTCGTCCACGGCTTGAACGACTGGAACGTCAAGACGAAGGCGTTTGCGGAATGGTGGTACCGCCTGGCCGACATGGGCGTGCCGCGCAAGATCTGGCTGCACAACGGCGGCCACGGCGGTCCGGGGCCCCCGGACAGCGCGAACGCGGCCGCGTACAAGCTCGCCGAGAACCGCTGGTTCGACTTCTGGCTGTTCGGTGTGCCGAACGGGATCATGGGCGAGCCGCGGGCCACGATCCAGCGCGAGGACGGCACCTACCACGACGAGCCCGACTGGCCGGCGCCGGGCAGCCGACGGGCGAGGCTCTATCTCTCGGCAGACAGCGCCACCGCACCCGGCGACCTGTCGACCCGGCCGCAGCGCCGCGGCCCCGACCAGGGCTTCGTGGACCGCGGGCGCGAGCTCGACACCGACGACGAGCTGATCGCGAACCCGGACTGGCTCACCCCAACCGGCTCGTCTACCGATCGGCCGCGCTGCCGCGCGACGTGCGCATCAGCGGCACGCCCTGGGTGACGCTCGAGATGTCAATTGACAACCGGAACGCCGCCAACCTCACCGCCGTGCTCGTGGACTACGGCCCCGCCGGACCGCTGATGGTCACCCGCGGCTGGCTGGATCCGCAGAATCGCGTGAGCATCAGCCGAAGCACGCCGATCAAGCAGGGTCACAAGTATCGGTTCCGCTGGGATCTTCAGCCCGACGACTACGTCTTCCAGGCCGGCAACCGGATCGGGCTGGTGGTGGTCTCGACCGACCACGACTACACCATCCGGCCGCTGCCGGGGACGGAGCTGACGCTCGATCCGGACAAGAGCGAGGTGAGCCTGCCCGTAGTCGGCGGATTCTGATCCGAGCGGAGATCCAACTGTCACAAAGTAGTCACAAAGTCCCTGTCTCATGTACCTTTCGGGGCCCCCGGGAGGAGCGTTCTGACAGCGTCCGCCGCTCGCTCCTCCGGAGGCCCCCTTGACGACGCAGGCTCTGAAAGCATCCGATCCCATGCCGCTGCGCGCGCTGCGGTACCTGGACCTCGCGATCCTGGCGATCGCGCTGCCGGTCTTCGTCGCCGCCGACCTGCCGCTGATCGGCTGGGCGGCGGTCGGGCGCGGCCTGGATCGCCCAGCGGGCGGTTCAGGCGGCGATCAACAAGAGGGCGCGCGAGTCGGACAACCCCGGAACCGTCGCCGGCCTGCTTACAGCGAGCATGATCGCCCGCGGCTGGCTCGTGGCGGGCACGATCTTCGTCGTCGGGCTGGGCGAGCGTGAGGCGGGCCTAGCCGGCGCGATCCTCGCGATCACGCTTTTCAGCTTTTATTTCATGGCGCAGATGCTGGTGCGCCCGTTCGAGGAACAGCGGTGACCACCGCGCAGGCGAGCGATCAGCGCGGCGAGGAGCAGCGCGGCGGCCTCAGCACCAGGGCGAAGGTCCTCATCGCGCTGGGGATCTACCTGGGGGTGGCGGTCCTGCTGTACGTCATCTTCGGCGACGAGGGCCGCAACGAGGAGTTCCAGCCCCAGGACGAGTTCAAGCTCGACCCGTGGATCGAGATCAAGATCGGCTCCCTCGATCTCAGCTTCAACAAGGCGGTGCTCTACCTCCTCATCACATGCGCGCTCACCGCCGGAACGATGCTGTACATCGCAAATCGCATGAAACAGCGCCCGAACCGCACCCAGACGATCATGGAGGGCGCCTACGACCTCACCTACACGAACATCACGAAGGGAAACATGGACGAGGCGGCGGCGGCCAGGTGGTTCCCCTTCGTGGCCACGCTCTTCTTCTTCATCTGGTTCTCGAACATGATCGGGTACATCCCGCTGCCGGTGAACGACCACGAGACGATCAACATCGCCGGCATCGAGTTCCCCGCCTTCGCGCTTTACGCGGCTACCGCGAACCTGTCGATTCCGCTGGTCCTGACCCTCACGGTCTTCATCCTCTACCAGGCCTACGGCATCCGCCGGCACGGCCTCGTCAAATACCTCAAGGGCTGGCTGCCCGCCGGCGTTTCCGGCGGAGCCGCCGTGCCGATCTTCTTCATCGAGGTGATCTCGCAGTTCGTCCGGATCATCTCCCTGTCCGTCCGGCTGTTCGCAAACATCCTGGCCGGCCACCTGCTGATCCTGTTCATGGGCGGCGGGCTCGCAGTACTGCTGGGCATCGCCGCGCTCGGGTGGATCACGCTGCCGATCGCGATCGCCTTCTTCATCTTCGAGGTCGGGCTGATAGCCACGCTGCAGGCCTTCATCTTCGCCACGCTCACATCCATCTACTTCGGCGAGGCAAGCGCCGGGGGTCACTGAAGACCACTAAGGAGGGGCACAGACAATGGTCGACATCCTGCTTCCGATCGCCCAGGTCACAGACGACGGGCTCAAGGCGATCGCCCTGGGCATCGGGGCCGGCCTCGGCACGGTCGGACCGGGCATCGGCGTCGGGTTCATCTTCGGCAAGGTGATCGAATCGGTCACCCGCCAGCCCGAGATGCGCGAGGAGATCACGAGCATCCAGTGGCTCGGATTCGCCCTGACCGAGGCGATCATCTTCTACGCGTTCATCTTCGGCCTGATCGCCTTCTTCCTGTAGATGGAAGCCATGGGGCACATCGCGAGCTTCCTGCTGATCGCCCAGGAGGGCGGCGGCGAGGAGTCGGGCGGCGACTTCCTCGTCACACCGAGCCTGGGGCTGATGATCTGGACGCTGCTCGCATTCGGCGTCACGCTCTACCTGCTGTATAAGTTCGCCTTCCCGCGGATCGCCGAGGCGCTCGACCGGCGACGCCTGGCGATCGAGGAGTCGATCGACCACGCCGAGCGGACCAAGCGCGAGGCCGACGAGCTGCTCGAGGAGTACCGCGGCCGGCTGCGCGAGGCGCGCGAGCAGGCGGAGCAGATCGTGGTTCGGGCGCGCAGGGCGAGCGACTCGCTGCAGGACGATGCGAAGGCCGCCGCGTCGAAGCAGCGCGAGGAGCTGCTTGCATCAACGCGGCGGGACATCGAGGCCGAGACGCGCCGCGCGCTCGAGGAGATCCGCAAGGAGGTGGCCAACCTCACCGTCGTCGCCACCGAGAAGGTCACGCGCAAGTCGCTCACGCCCGAGGACCACCGCCGGCTGATCGAGGAAGCGCTCGGCGAGGTCGACTTCTCGACGCTGGCGAGGGAAGGAAACGGCCGCTAATGGAGGAGATCTCCGAGGTCTACGCGCGCGCGCTGTTCCAGGCCGCCAAGGAGAACGACGTCCTCGACCGCGTGCGCGACGAGCTGGGGCAGTTCGCCGACGCGCTCGACAAGGACCGCAACCTCCAGGTCTTCCTGTTCTCGCCCTACTTCTCGAGCGAGGAGAAGAAGGACGGGGTCCGCCGGATCGTGGCCGACGCCGACGAGCGCACCGTCAACTTCCTCGAGCTGCTGGCGGAGCGGCACCGCATGCCGGTGCTGTTCCGCATTCGGCGCTCGTTCGACGAGATGTGGGCCGAGGAGAACAGGCTTCTCCCGGTGACGGTGACCAGCGCGGTCGAGCTCGACCAGGGCCTCGTGGAGGACATCGGCAGGCGAATCGGGGAGCAGACCGGACGGCGCGTCGAGCTCTCGTCCAGCGTCGATCCCGACGTGCTCGGTGGCCTCAAGGTCCAGGTTGGCAACATGGTGCTCGACGCCACCGTGCGAAACAGGCTCGAACAACTACGCAAGCAGGTCACGAGGGCCGCGGCCTAGTGGTCTAAGGAGACATCTAAGTGCAGATCAAGCCAGACGAGATCACCAGCATCCTCAAGCAGCGCATCGAGGGGCTTGAGGACGGCGGCGCCGACCTCTCCGAGGTGGGGACCGTCCTGTCGATCGCCGACGGCATCTCACGCGTGCACGGCCTCGACAACTGCGAGTCGATGGAGCTGCTCGACCTGCCCCACGACGTGACCGGCCTCGCGCTCAATCTCGAGTCGGACAACGTCGGCGCAGTGCTCTTCGGCGACTGGGCCCTGGTCGAGGAGGGCGACGAGGTGAAGCGCTCCGGCCGCCTACTCGAGGTGCCCGGTCGGCGAGGCGCTGCTCGGCCGCCTGGTCGATCCGCTCGGCAACCCGCTCGACGGTCGGGGCGACGTGAATACGACCGAGACGCGCCCTGCCGAGTTCAAGGCGCCCGGGGTGGTGGCGCGCCAGCCGGTGAAGGAGCCGATGCTGACCGGCATCAAGGCGATCGACTCGATGACGAACATCGGCCGCGGCCAGCGCGAGCTCATCATCGGCGACCGCCAGACCGGCAAGACCTCGATCTGCATCGACGCGATCATCAACAACAGGGACAAGGACCTGATCTGCATCTACGTCGCGATCGGGCAGCGCATGTCCACGGTCGTCGACGTCGCGCGGGAGCTCGAGGACGCCGGGGCGCTCGAGAACACGATCATCATCGCCGCCTCCGCCGACGAGGCGGCCCCGATCAAGTACCTCGCGCCGTACGCCGGCTGCGCGATGGGCGAGCACTTCCTCTACAACGGCAGGCACGCGATGGTGGTCTACGACGATCTGACCAAGCACGCCTACGCCTACCGCCAGATGTCGCTGCTGCTGCGCCGTCCGCCCGGCCGCGAGGCATACCCGGGCGACGTGTTCTACCTGCACTCCCGGCTGCTCGAGCGTGCGGTCAAGCTGTCCGACGAGCTCGGTGGCGGCTCGCTCACGGCCCTGCCGATAATCGAGACGCAGGCGGGCGACGTGTCGGCCTACATCCCCACCAACGTCATCTCGATCACCGACGGCCAGATCTTCCTCCAGTCGGATCTCTTCCGCTCGGGCGTTCGCCCGGCCATCAACGTCGGCATCTCGGTCTCGCGCGTCGGCAGCTCGGCCCAGACCACCCCGATGAAGCGGGTGGCCGGCAAGTTGCGCATCGAGCTGTCCCAGTACCGCGAGCTCGAGGCGTTCGCGCAGTTCGGCTCGGAGCTCGACGCCGACACGCAGGCCACGCTGGCGCGCGGCGCGCGGCTGGTCGAGTCGCTCAACCAGGACGAGCGCAGCCCGTGGGGGATCGAGGACCAGGTCGCCGCGATCTACTCCGGCACCGGCGGCTACCTCGATCGCATCAAGGTGGAGCGCGTCGGCGCGTTCCACGAGACGCTGTTGCAGCGCCTCCACTCCGAGAAGGCCGAGCTGATGTCGAAGATCGCCGCGGGCGAGTGGGACGACTCGATCGAGTCCGAGCTGGGCGACGCCATCGCCGAGGCCATCGACGACTTCGGGCCCGACTTCGACGAAGAGGGCAACCCGATCGAGGAGGGCGAGTCCGACCGCATCCTCCGGGAGCGGGAGCGTGCGGGCGAGGACCGCGGCGACGGGGCCGGCGAGGCCGCCGCCGAGGAGGCCGGCGAGAGCGCCGAGGCCTCCGCGGAGGCCCGCGAGGAGGAGGCTACGACGGCCTGAGCGATGGCCACCCTGAAGGACATCCGCGGCCGCATCTCGTCGTTCAAGAACATGCGCAAGATCACGCGCGCGATGGAGATGGTCGCCGCCGCGCGGCTTCGGCGGGCGGAGCAGCGCATCGAGCATCTGCGCCCCTACGCCGACGCCCTCCGGCGGATGACGAGCCGCGCCTCCCAGGCCGCGGAGAACATCCCCAGCCTTCCGATCCTCGAGGAGAAGCAGCAGGTACAGCGCGTCGGCCTACTGCTCGTGACGGGCGACCGCGGCCTCGCGGGCCCCTTCAACGCCCAGATCATCCGTGCCGGCAACCGCCGAGCGGCGGAGCTGAGGAGGGAGAGCCTGCAGACCGTCTGGTACGCGTCGGGTCGCCGCGGTGAGTCGTCGCTCAAGTTCAGGGGCCTGGAGATCGCCGCCTCCTGGACCGGCTTCACAGACCGGCCCGCGTTCGCCGACGCGCGGGTGATCGCCGACGGGCTCGCCGCCGCCTACGTGGACGACAAGGTCGACCGCGTCGAGATCTTCTACAACGGCTACATCTCGGCGGTTCGCCAGGAGGTTCGCCACGAGACGCTCCTCCCCCTCCAGCAGGCGGATGTGTTGGAGGAGGAGCCCGAGGGCGAGGAGGACATCCACCAGCGGGCGCTCTGGATCTACGAGCCCGACCCCGAGGAGATCCTCGCCCGGCTGGTGCCGGATTACGTCGAGATCTCCATCTACCGGGCGCTGCTGGAGTCGACGGCGTCCGAGCACGGGGCCCGGATGACCGCGATGCGCAACGCCTCCGACAACGCGGCCGAGCTGATCGACGACCTCACGCTCGAGGCGAACCGCCAGCGTCAGGCGGAGATCACGCAGGAGATCATGGAAGTCGTCGCCGGAGCCGAGGCACTTAGATAAGGAGACAGAGTGGAAGCCGGAACGCAGCCCCAGCAGCAGGAGGGCCGCGCGGAGGAGCGCGACGCCCACCTCGGCACCGTCGAGGAGGTCCAGGGAGTCGTCGTCGAGGTGGTGTTCCCCGGCGACCTGCCCGAGATCAACCACGCGCTCGAGATCGAGCTGGACTCGGGTGACGGCGACGGCAAGCGCCGGCTCGTGCTCGAGGTCCAGCAGCAGATCGGCGACGACCGCGTGCGCGCCGTGGCCATGGACTCCACCGACGGCCTCTCGCGTGGCACGCGGGTGCGGGACACGGGCGGCCCGATCACGGTGCCCGTCGGCAGGGGCACTCTCGGTCGCCTCTTCAACCTCCTCGGAGAACCGATCGACGAGGCGGGCGAGGTCCAGGCCGATGAGCGCTGGCCGATCCACCGGCCGGCGCCGAGCGTCGAGGACCTCGACCCCCACGCGCGAGATCCTCGAGACCGGCATCAAGGTGATCGACCTCCTCGCCCCCTACCCGAGGGGCGGCAAGGTGGGGCTGTTCGGCGGAGCCGGCGTGGGCAAGACCGTGCTGATCCAGGAGCTCATCCGCTCGATCGCCGAGGAGCACGAGGGCCTGTCGGCCTTCTGCGGCGTCGGCGAGCGCTCGCGCGAGGGCAACGACCTCTGGCTCGAGATGACCGAGTCGGGCGTGATCGACAGGACCGTGCTCGTCTTCGGCCAGATGAACGAGCCCCCGGGCGCGCGCATGCGCGTCGGGCTTTCCGGTCTGACGATGGCGGAGTACTTCCGCGAGGAGGGCGGGCAGGACGTGCTGCTCTTCATCGACAACATCTTCCGCTTCGTGCAGGCGGGCTCGGAGGTGTCGGCGCTGCTCGGCCGTATGCCCTCGCAGGTGGGCTACCAGCCCACGCTCGAGACCGAGATGGGACAGCTCCAGGAGCGGATCACGTCGACCCGCCAGGGCTCGGTCACCTCGGTGCAGGCGATCTACGTGCCGGCCGACGACCTGACCGACCCGGCGCCGGCGTCGGTGTTCGCCCACCTGAACGCAACCACGACGCTCTCGCGGGCGATCGCCGAGCAGGGCATCTACCCCGCGGTCGACCCGCTCGACTCGACGTCCACCATCCTCAAGCCCGACATCGTCGGCCAGGACCACTTCGAGGTCGCGAACCAGGTCCAGGAGATCCTGCAGCGCTACACGGAGCTCCAGGACATCATCGCCATTCTCGGCATCGACGAGCTCTCGGACGAGGACAAGCTAACCGTGCAGCGCGCGCGCAAGGTGCAGCGGTTCCTCTCGCAGCCGTTCTTCGTGGCCGAGCAGTTCACCGGCACGCCGGGGGAGTTCGTGAAGGTCGAGGACACGGTGCGCTCCTTCCGCGAGATCATCGACGGCAAGCACGACGACCTGCCGGAGCGCGCCTTCCTGCTCAAGGGACCCATCGAGCAGGTGGTGGAGGCGGCCGGCGGCGCCCGCGAGGAGGGGTAGGGGTTGGCTCGCTCCTCCTTCCCGGTCGAGGTCCTCACGCCCGAGGGCCAGGTCTTCGCGGACGACGTGGAGATGGTCTCCACCCGCACGACTACCGGTTCGATCGGCATCCTCGCCCGCCACGCGCCGCTGATGGCCATCCTCGAGCCGACCGAGCTGCGCCTCTACAAGTCGGAGTCGGACGTGGTGCGCTTCGCCCAGGGCGAGGGCTACCTGCAGGTGGTGGACAACTCGGCGCTGGTGCTCGTCGAGGAGGCGATCCCGCCGGAGAACATCGACCGCGGCGCGTTCGAGTCGCGGTTGAGGGAGGCGCGCGACGCCGCCGAGCGAGCCGAGGAGGGTTCCGAGGAGCGGCTCTCGCGCCGAGCGCGAGGTGCGGCGCTACGAGGCCTTCCTCGACGTTCTCTCGAGCTAGCCGACCGCCACACCGCGGATCCGGTTAGGCTCGACGGATCCGAGTGCTCTACGGGGTCAACGGCGAGGGAATGGGGCATGCGACCAGGTCGCAGGTCGTCATCGACTCGCTCCTGAGCGAGCATGACGTGCGGGTGGTCGCCTCGGGGGCGGCCTTTCGCTACCTCCGGGACCGGCTGCCGCGGGTGGACGAGGTCTTCGGCCCGAGCTTCGCGATGAAGGAGGGGGAGATCCAGCGCTGGGCCACGGTGCGTCAGAACATCGCCAAGGGGCCGCGTGAGCTGCCCGACACGGTCAAGCGCTGGGTGACGGTCGTGCGCGAATGGCGCCCCGATGTCGTGATCACCGACTTCGAGCCGCTCGCCGGCAGATACGCTCGCGCCACCCGCACGCCGCTGGTCTGCGTCGACAACATCAACATGCTCGACCGCTGCCGGCACGACCGCGAGATCATCGGGCCCGAGCGCCAGGATTTCGTGGTCGCTCGCGCGGTCACGCGGGCGATGGTTCCGGCGGCCGGTGATTACATCATCACGACCTTCTTCCGGCCGCCGCTGGCTCGCGGGCGGACGATCCTGGTGCCGCCGATACTGCGTCCGGAGATCGTCGCGGCCGAGGCGACGCGCGGCGATCACCTGATCGTCTACTCGAGCGGCGACGAGGAGCTTCTCGACATGCTGCGCTTGTCCGGCATGCCCTGTCGCGTGTACGGCATGCGTGGCGGCCCGGAGGAGGGAGTGGTGGAGGGGAACCTCGAGTTCCGGCCACGCTCGAACGAGGGATTCGTCGAGGATCTGCGCACCGCGCGGGGCGTGGTCGCGGGCGGCGGGTTCTCGCTGTTGAGCGAGGCGGTCTATCTCGGCAAGCCGGTGCTGTCGGTGCCGCTTCAGGGCCAATTCGAGCAGTTGATGAACGCGCGTTATCTGCAGCGCGAGGGGTTCGGGATGTGCGCCCCCGCGGTGACGCCCGCGATCGTGGTCGAGTTCCTCGACCGTCTGGATGAGTTCGAGCTCGCGCTGGCGCGATACGAGCAGGTTGGCAACACGGTGGCGTTGGAGACGATCGAGGAGCGGGCCGTCGCCGCCGTGGGCGAGGACCGGCGCACGCGCAGGAAGGCGCGGCGGGTCGCACGCCGGCGCGCGAGCGGCTAGGCAGGTACGGTTGCGCGCATGCGCG
The DNA here is from genome assembly GCA_963812915.1 of uncultured Thermoleophilaceae bacterium. Lineage (GTDB taxonomy): Bacteria > Actinomycetota > Thermoleophilia > Solirubrobacterales > Thermoleophilaceae > JACVRW01. Next base: position 307,110 of record CAWEXB010000003.1, read on the forward strand.
CCCGAAGCCTCCCCTCAAAGACTCTCAGAAGACTCGCCGGCCTGGTCGCCGTCGCCGGCGCATCGCTCTCGTTCGCGGCGCCGGCCCAGGCTCAGGCCGCGCAGGTGACCTGCCCGGGCACGTTCCACGTGCTGCACGACGACAGGATCGGTGCGCTCCAGATACCGGCGGGGCACTACTCGATCATCGTGATCGACGACAGGCGTCTGAGCTGTGCGGAAGCCTCGGATTGGTTCCGTCAGTTCCTCGAGGACTATGACGGCCGGCTGCCAAGGCCGTGGGTGGCGAATAACGCCACCGGCACCTTCACGCGCGGGCGCGGGAGCGGAGTCGCGTTCGCCTTCGGTGCGCCGAACACTCCGTCGGGCGGGGGAACGAGCGGGCACCATCCGGTCAGCGGGCTCTCCTGCCCGGCCTACTTCCGTGTACTCCACAACGATCGCATCGGCAGGCTCAGCCTCCCCGCGGGTCAGTACCGGATCACGCTGCTGGCGGCCGGGCGGCTGAGCTGCTCGCGCGCGTCGTCGCTGTTCCGGAGCTTCCTGCGGGACTTCAACGGGGTGCTTCCGAGGCCGTGGCGGCTCGATGTGCGAACGGGGACCTTCTCCTCGAACCACAACGTCGGCTTCCGGGTCAAGCAGGCCGTGGGCGCGCCGGTGCAGCCCGCTCCGATCGGTCGCCATCCGGCCGACGGCACTCGCTGTCCGGGCTTCTTCGAGGTGGAGAGCAACGACCGAATTGGCAGTCTGCGACTGCCCGCGGGCAGGTACATCATCACCACGCTGCGGGGCGGCAACGTGTCCTGCTCGGAGGCGGCGGACGAATTCGAGGAGTTCCTGGGGCTCCCGGCGGGCAACCTGCCGCGCCCGTGGGTGCTGAACGCGCGCAATGGGGTGTTCAGGGAGAGCGGAACCCGCAACGGCTTCCGCGTGAAGCCGGCGCCCTAGGTTCGCGCTCTCCTGCGCGTCGGCCGGCGCGGCTTCGGCGGTCCCGGCCCGGCAGGAGCACGGGGCCGACCCGCTTCGTCACCCTGCGCAGCACGCCCAAGGGAGTGGGGCGGATCCCCCAGAACGCCGCTCTCCGATTCGTGCACGAGCTTGCCCGGGGGGCAAATCCCTGTACGAGTCCGGGAGTCGAGCCCGAGGCGGGCGGCCGAGCGCCTCGGGTCGGAGGCCTGCTCGCTTCGGCACATCCGCTTCGCCCCCGGCCCGCCTGGGCGAGGGCGGGTAGGGTCGCTCCCACATGGACGTCGTCCTCGCGCTAGTCGCCGCGCTCTGCTTCTCGCTCGGCACGGTCCTCGAGCAGCAGGTCGCCTCGACGGCCTCCGAAGAGGAGGCGCGCCACGCCCGCTTCCTGCTGCGCCTGGCGCGCCGGCCGCGCTGGCTCGCGGGGATCGCCGCGGACGCGCTCGGGTTCGTCGCGCAGGCCGCCGCGCTGGCCATCGGAAGGCTGGTGGTGGTGCAGCCGCTTTTGGCGACGACCGTGGTCTTCGCGCTCCCGCTGGGCGCGAAGCTGGGGGGCCGCCGTGTCGTGCGGCGCGACATGGCCGCCGCGCTGGCGGTCACGGGGGGGCTGGCGGTCTTCCTCGTGGTGGCCGACCCGACCGGGGGCAGGGAGGACGCCACCGGCGCCGCGTGGATCGTCTCGTTCGCCGTGACCGGGGTGGTGTGCGCCCTGCTGGCGCTCGCCGCTCGGGGGCGAGCGCCAGCGCGGCGCGCCGGGCTGCTCGGCGCGGCCGCCGGCATCCTCTTTGGGCTCAGCGCCGCGCTCACCAAGGCGACCGTCGAACGCGTCGACGAGGGACTGCTCGAGGTGTTCGCCAGCTGGCACCTGTACGCGCTCATCGTCGTGGGCTACGCAGGCATGAGCCTCAGCCAGCGCTCGCTCCAGATCGGCGCTCTCGCGCCCTCGGTCGCCACCCAGATGTCGCTCGACCCGATCGCGAGCCTCCTGCTCGGCGTATTCGCGTTCGACGAGACGATCCATGAGGACACCGGAGTACTGGTCGCTGCACTGGTCGCGTTCGCCGTGATGATCGCCGGCATCGTGACCCTCGCGGCCGCGGAGCAAGAGCCGGTCGAGGAGCCGCAGTAGGGTCCGCCCCTATGGGCGAACGAACGAGCCACACACCGGGCACCTTCAGCTGGACCGACCTCTCGACAGCGGACCCCGATGGCGCCAAGCGCTTCTACATCGGGCTGTTCGGCTGGGAGGCCGAGGACACGCCACTGCCCGAGGGCGGCGTATACACGATGCTGCGTGTGAACGGCAAGGACGCTTGCGCGATCTCGGCGGCCCGGGAGGGCCAGATGACCGCATGGCTTTCCTACATCACGGTCGACGACGTTGACGCGGTGGCGCGCCGCGCAGGCGAGCTCGGCGGGACGCTTCACGCGGAGCCGTTCGACGTGCTGGAAGCAGGACGGATGGCGGTCGTCCAGGATCCGACCGGTGGCGTCTTCGCCCTCTGGCAGCCACGCGACGCCATCGGGGCGGAGATCGTGAACGGCCCCGGGGCGCTGACCCTGACCCAGCTCAACACGAGCGATCCCGACCGGGCGGGGGAGTTCTACGCCGGACTCTTCGGTTGGCGCGTGGAGCAGGTCAACGGGGGCGACCAGCCCTACTGGGGGTTGTACCTCGGCGAGCTGGCGGGCGCCGGCATGATGCAGCTGCCGCCCGGGAACCCAGCGCCGCCGCACTGGCTCGTGTACTTCGGCACCGACGACATCGACGCGGCGGCCGAGCGGATCGCCGGCTCCGGCGGAACGGTCATGGTGCCGAAGATGGAGGTGCCCGGCGGACACATCCTCGTCGCCGGGGACCCCCAGGGTGCGGTCTTCGGGCTCTTCGCCGGTCGCTTCGACGACTGATCAGCGGAAGCCGTACGGCTCGTCCCGCTCGCGCACGGCCTCCCGCCAGCCGGCCTCCGCGGCGCGGCGCTGGAAGGCATAGCCCTCCTCGGTGTGGCGTGCGATGCCGTCGAAGAGGACCCCCAGCGACTGGGTGGCGTGGAGGCCCTGGGCGTACAGCGCCTGGTTCACCAGCAGCTTCATCATCACGAGCTGGTTGACGGGAGTCAGCGCGATGCGGGCGAGGAGCTCCTCGAAGCGTACGTCGAGCTCGGCGGCCGGCGGCGCCTCGATGGCGAGCCCCCAGTCGAGGGCGGTGCGGCCGTCGATCAGGTCGCCCGTGAAGAGCAGCCGCTTGGCGCGCTGCTCGCCGATGCGGGAGGCCCACAGCGCGGAGGTGGGGACCCCCCAGACGCGCGCCGGCGGGTAGCCGATGCGGGCGTCGTCGGCGATGACGATCAGGTCTGAGCACAGCGCCATGTCGGTCCCGCCGGCGACGCAGAAGCCATGCACCTTGCAGACGACCGGCTTGTCCGAGTGAAAGAGGCTCATGAAGCCGCGCAGGTTGCGGCTCATCATCTGCCAGTCGACCACCGGGTCCCACGTTCCGGACGGGTCGTGGTTGCGGGCGATGGTCGCCGGGTCGATCGGCGATCCCGGCTCGCCGTCAACCGCGACGCCCTCGGCCGACTCCACCATGTCGTAGCCACCGCAGAAGCCCTTGCCGTTGCCGGCCAGCGCGATCACGTGCACGGCGGGCTCGAGGTTCGCCTGCTCGACGCACGCGGCGAGCTCGCCCGGCATCTCGAGCGTGATGCCGTTGCCGCGCTCGGGCCGGTCGAGCGTGATGCGAGCGATGCGGCCGTCGACCTCGTAGGCGATCGTGTTCATTCCGCGATCACACGGTCAGGGCCCGCGCCACGATCGCCTCGGCGTCCACGGACGCCGGCAGCGTGCCGAACACGCGTCCCCCCTCGCCCAGCCGCCCGGCGCAGAAGGCGTCGGCGACGGCGGGCGGAGCGTGCCGGACGAGCAGGCTCGCCTGGAGGGCGACCGCCAGATCCTCCACCACGCGGCGCGCCTCGAGCTCGGGATTCGTGGGCGGCGCGGCGTCGCGCAGGCGGTCCAGATGGGCGTCGAGCAATGCGCTTCCGCCCCGGCCCCGCTCGCACTCCGCCACGAACGCGGTCAGCCCCTCGGGCTCCCTCAGCGTCGCCCGCAGCACGTCGAGCGCGGCCACGTTGCCGGAGCCCTCCCAGATCGAGTTGAGCGGGGCGTCGCGGTAGAGGAGCGGCATGCCCGACTCCTCGACATAGCCGTTGCCGCCGAGGCACTCGAGCGCCTCGCCGGCGTGCTGAGGGGCACGCTTGCAGACCCAGTACTTCATCACCGCCGTGGCAAAACGGCGGAAGGCGGCGTCATCCTCGTCGTACGCGCGCGCGATCCGCATCGCCGCGGCGGTGGCGGCCTCGGACTCGATCGCCAGGTCGGCGAGCACGTTCTGCATCAGCGGCTGCTCGACGATGAGCTTCCCGAAGGCGCCGCGGTGGCGGGCGTGGTGCACCGCCTGCGCGAGTCCCCAGCGCATCGAGGCGGCCGAGCCGATCAGGCAGTCCAGCCGGGTGTGGTTGACCATGCGGATGATCGTGCGGACGCCCCGCCCCTCCTCGCCGACGAGTCGCCCGCGCACCCCGTGGAGCTCCACCTCGCTCGAGGGCAACGAGCGCGTTCCGAGCTTGTCTTTCAGGCGCTGGATGCGGAAGCCGGGGTCACTCGACTCGAACAGGAGGCAGGAGAGCCCGGCCGGCGCCTGCGCGAGCGTCAGGAAGACGTCGCACGGCGGGTACGAGCAGAACCACTTGTGGCCGGTGAGCTCGTAGGTGCCGTCGCCCGCCGGCTCCGCGCGGGTGGTGTTCGCGCGCACGTCGGAGCCGCCCTGCTTTTCGGTCATGGCCATGCCGGCGAGCGCGCCTTCCTCGTAGCTCGGCCTCGTCAGCCGCGGCTCCCACTCGGCCGCCAGCTCCTCGTTGACGCGCAGGGCCGGTATCGCCGAGTAGGTCATCGAGACCGGGCACATCACTCCGGCATTCACCTGACTCCAGAGGAACATCAGGCCGGCCCGCACCACGTGGGCGCCCGGCCGCGGGTCCCGCCAGGGCAGTGAGTGGATCTCGCGCTCGATCGCCTGCCGCAGGCACCAGTGCCAGGAGGGGTCGAGCTCGACGCGGTCGATCCGGTTGCCGTAGCGGTCGTGGGTGTGGAGGATCGGCTCGTTGCGCTCTGCTCGCCGCGAGTGCTCGAGCGCCGCCGGCGTGCCGGCCAGCTCGCCGGCGTCGCGCAGGCGGTCGACCCCCCAGGCGCCGCCCTCGCGGTCGAGCGCCTCGCCGAGCGCGGCGTCGGCCTCGAACACGTTGTATGGGACCAGCGGCGGCGGCTGGTTCAGGACGTCATGCGTGGACGCTGTCTCGAGCATGTGGGAGTGCCTCCTGGCAGAACTGTACGAGCGTGGCGACGAGCGCCTCCTTCGAACCCCTCGCGTGCGCGGCGAGGGGCCCGACGAGCGCCTCGCCGAGGCCGCCGACCAGCGCGGCGGCGACCGTCCGGGTGTCGTGCGGCCGCAGCTCGCCGGCCGCGACCCCGTCGTCGAGCACGCGCGCGAAGGCGTCGCGGTAGCCCACGCGCAGGCGCAGCCGCTCCGACTCGACGGCCGGATCGACCGGCTCGGCGATCTGCGCGTAGGCCAGCACCGGCCCGGCGAGCGCCCGGCGGCAGAACGCCTCGACCGCGGCCGCGATTCGCTCGGCGGCGGGCCGGCCGTCCGCGGCCGAGACCTCGATGACCACGTCGAGCTCGGGCTCGGCGGCGCGCCGGAACACCTCGGCGAAGAGCTCGCCCTTCGAGGGGAAGTGACGGTAGACCGTTCCGACGGCCACGCCGGCCCGCCGCGCCACCACATGCACGCCGGCCGACGCGTAACCGCCGGCGCCCACCTGGGCGAGTGCGGCACCGACGATCGCCTCACGCGTGGCGGCCTTGCGCGCCTCGGTCCGCTCCGTCGGTCGATAGGGCATCGGTCTCGGGTAAGAAGTGAATCATGGTTCACGTCTTGGCGCAAGCGGCCGGCATCGGGTAGCGTGCCGCCGGCGCCTTGACCCGGTCCCCCGTCCTGCTCGCAGCCCTCGCGCTCGTTCTGCTCGCCGCGCCCGCGGCGGCGGCAAACGGCGGCAGCGCCAGGTTCAGCCTCGGTGTGACCGCCGGCGACGTGACCCCGACCTCCGCCATCCTCTGGGGCCGGGCGAATCGCCCGACCGCCGTGGTGCTCGAGATCGCCCGCGACCGGCCGCTGCGCCGGGGCCTCAGGCGATTCGCGCTCGCCGCGCGGCGTTCGAGCGACAACACCGTCCAGCGGAGGGTTGGCGGCCTACGGCCCGCCACGCGCTACTGGTACCGCTTTCGCAAGGGCCGCGGGCGAAGCGAGCTGGGCACGTTCGTGACCGCGCCCCGGCCGAACCAGAACGCGACGGTCGAGTTCGCCTGGACGGGTGACACGGACTTCAATGCGGCGCCGGGCGAGACGAGGCCCTTCTGGAACGGCGGTGGCGTCTTCAGGCGGATGAGGGCCGAGCGGAACGAATTCAACATCCATGTCGGCGACACCATGTACTCGGACAGCGAGATCCCCGGGCGCCTTCGGCCGCTCGCCCTGACAGTCCCGGCAAAGTGGGCCAAGTACAGGACAAACCTCGCGAACGCGCCGCTGCGGCGGCTGCGCGGTTCCACCGGTTTCTACTCGCACTGGGACGACCACGAGTTCATCAACGACTTCGCGCCGCCCGAGAACACCTTCTCGAGCTTCGACGTCGAGACGAACATCAACGGCCGCCTCCTGTATCGGCGCGGCGTGCGGGCCTTCCGCGACTACGCTCCCGTGGCTTACTCGCGCCGCACCGGCCTCTACCGGACGATGCGCTGGGGACGCAACCTCGAGCTCTTCTTCCTCGACGAGCGCTCGTTTCGCAGTGCCAAGGCCGACGAGGGTGGGGTGTGCGACAACCCACTGACCGGTGAGCCCGACCTCGCGCCGACCGGGCCGCAGAGCGTCCGCAATGCATTCGCTTTCGTGGTTCCATCGCTGGCGCAGCCCGTGGCTCAGGCCTGCCTCGACGCGATCCGAAGCCCGGACCGCACCTACCTCGGCCGGCGACAGCTGAGGCGCTTCCTCCGCGACGTCAAGCGCTCGAGCGCCCGCTTCAAGGTCATCATCAACGAGCTGGCGATCCAGCAGTACTACGTGCTTCCGTACGACCGCTGGGAGGGCTATGAGGCAGAGCGCCAGCGGGTGCTGCGCGAACTTCAGTCGGTCAGGAACGTGGCGTTCCTGACCACCGACGTTCACGCGACCCTCGTGAACGATGCCCGCTTCCAGACGCTCGAGCCCGGCGGACCGCGGAACAGCGGCATCCTGGACGTGACCGTCGGCTCCGCTGCGACCGAGAACTACGCGCTCGAGATCGACAGGGACGTCGGCCGGCAGGGCACCGGCGCCCTGGTGGACACGGCCTTCTTCGAACCCCAGCCGCCCGGCGGCCTCGGGATGCGCTGCTCGATCGTCAACCAGTTCAGCTACGGGCAGGTCAGGGTCACCGCGAACCGGCTGACGATCACGCCGAAGGGGATCGACGGTCGGCCGCAGCGAAACGGCGGCCGCCCGTGTGGGCCGTTCGTGCTGCAGTTCCGGCGGTGAGGCGCCGAATCAATACGCCCCCTTGGCTCTGAAGATGGCGGCGGCAGTGCGCAGCACGATGCGGACGTCCTTCCTGAGGCTGTAGTTCTCGACGTACTCGCGCTCGACGGCCATGCGCTCCTGGAAGGTCAGCTCGCCGCGGCCGTGCACCTGCATCGGTCCCGTGAGACCCGGGCGCATCGCCAGCCGGAAGCGCTCGGTCTCGCTGTAGCGCTCAACCAGCCAGAGCTCCTCGGGGCGAGGACCCACGAGGCTCATGTCGCCGCGCAGGACGTTCCACAGCTGGGGGACCTCGTCGAGGCTGGTATGACGCAGGACGCGGCCCACGCGAGTGACACGCGGGTCCCGCCGGAGCTTGTACATCGGCTCCTCCAGGTCGTCGACTGAAACCACCTCCGAGACGCGCTTCTCGGCGTCGTGGCACATCGTCCGGAACTTGATGATCTTGAACGGCTCGCCGTGCCGCCCGGCACGCACCTGCTTGAAGAGCGCGGGACCGCGGGAGTCGAGCCGGACGAGGAGAGCGATGATCACCATCAGCGGGGCGAGCAGCACGAGGCCGACCGCGGCGACCAGGATGTCGATCGCCCGCTTGAAGGCCATCGTAGAGGCCGGGGTCTGCCACGTCCCGTACTCGATGACCGGCATCTCCGCGATGTGGCTCAGCTGGACGGCGGTGCCCAGCATGGCGCGCATCGGCGGCATGACGCTGAGCTTGACGCCCGCCTGGCGACACGCGAACACGACCCTCGCGAGGGTCGCCTCGTCGAGCTCGGGCACGGCCAAGATCACGCGCTCGATGCCGCCCTCCCGCACGAGACGTTCCAAGTCTTCCCTGTTGCTGTCCTCGAGCAGGGTCTGGGTCGAGCCCTGCCCGTTGTCCGAGCCCTCGGGGAGCGGAGCCTCGCCGAGCACGAGGTGGTGACCCGGCTCGAGCGCCAGCTTGCGACGCACCGCGTCGGCGAGCTGACCGCTGCCGAGCACGAGCGCCCGCTCGGCTGGGACCAGCCGCCGCCAAACGGCCCGGGCGGCTGAGCGCAGCACGAAGGCGCTGCCCAGCGCCGTGAGGTACATGGCCGCGGCGGCCTGGACCGTCAGCGTCACGTCCGGCAATGCCCGGATGAAGAAGAGCGAAGCCGCGACGGAGAGCGTTACCCAATGGAAGATGGCCACCGCCTCGTCGCTCGTGCGGTGCCAGATCTTCGGGTGGTCGGCGTCGTAGAGCCCCTCGAGCTTCGCCAAGAGCGCCGAGAACGGCAGGATGAGGAGCGCCCAGAGCGGGTCGGTGGTCCCCTCCACGAGAGTCATCGCGCCCACCGCGATCAGCATGCTCAGCATGTCGGCCACGAACAGAAGGCGCCGCCTGACGGCGTCGTTATGCGAACCACCGGCGCCCAGCGAGCTGGCGCTGGTCCTGGGAGGGCGCTGAGCGCGCGCGCCCCTGGCCGGTCCCTACGGGCTGCACGAGAGCGCCACTGTAACCAAGCAATCCCGGGTGCGCCACCCCGTCTGCCGAGGCCCGGTCGCGCGACTCGGTCAGCGGGCGCCGTGCGCGTGCAGCACCTCGGCCAGGCGTGCCCGGAAGCGCTCCTCCGAGAAGCGCTGCGCGCTCCGACGCAGCTCGTCGGCGTCCCAGTTGCGCTCCGAGAGCTCGCGCACGCCGCTGCGGATCTGCGCCGGATCCTTGGGATCCGAGATGAGAACGCCGTCGCGGCCGGGACGCACGATGTCCCGCGCGCCGCCCCGGTCGGCCGCCAGGACGGGGACCCCGGCCGCGAGGGCCTCGACCATCGAGATGCCGAAGTCCTCCTCTCCCACGTGGATGAAGCCTGCGGACCGGGCGAACAGGCGGGAGAGCCGGTCGCGCGGGAGCCATCCGAGGAGCTCCACGTTGGAGGGAAGCATCGCGCGAAGCTTCGCTTCGAGCGGACCGATGCCCACCATGGTCAGTCTCAGATCGGGCAGCTCGCGGAAGGCGGCAGCGACCTCGAGCGGGCGCTTGTAGGGCACCAGGCGGTGCACCCAGAGGAATCGCCCGGGATCACGGTCGCTGTCGCGCGCGAAGTCCTGCACGGCCACGGGCGGAGGAACCACGACAGCGTCACGACCGTAGAACGTGGCTACGCGTTCGGCTACGGCCGAGGAGATGGCGACGTAGACGTCGGGCCGCTGCGGCGGCGCGCAGGTCCCACGCTCGCAGGCGGCCGCGCAGGGTCATCAGCGCCACACCCTTGAGGCCCCGAGCGCGTCGGCGCTCCGCCTCGGGCATCCAGACGTAGCGCATCGGCGTGTAGCAGTAGCAGACGTGGAGCGTGTCGGCGGGGGGTCTCACGCCGGCGGCGCAGGCGTGCGACGAGCTCACGACGATCTCGTAGCGGCTCAGGTCGAGCCGCTCGAAGAAGCGCGGCATGTAGGGCAAGAGCCAGCGCCATCGACCCGGATCGTGCCCCCGCTGACGGATCCCCGGGAGCCGCGCCAGACGGGACTCCCGCACGATCGCTGCCGCGAGCCGGTCTGGCAGCAGATCGCGCGCCGCGTGGAAGGTGAGGATGTCGGGATCGCGGACGAACAGGTCGAGCATCGCGGCCACTGTCCGCTCCGAGCCGTGAAAGCCCTGAAACCAGTCGTGCACGATCGCCGAGCGCATGGCGATCGGAGCAGGCGGCGCACCTTCGAGTGCGCGCTCACCGAGCGTCGAGCACCTCGCCGATCACCGCGTCTGTGAGCTCGGCACTTCGGCGCCAGCTGAAGCCGGCGGCCCGCTCGAGACCCGCCGGTATCAGCCGAGCGCGAAGGGCCTCGTCGGTGACGGCCGCTGCCAGCGCGTCGGCGAGCGCCGCACGGTCCTCGGGATCCACGAGAAGTGCCGCGTCGCCGCATGTTTCGGGCAGCGCCGACCGGTCGGCCGCCACGACCGGCACGCCGCTGGCCATGGCCTCGATCACGGGGAGTCCGAAGCCCTCGTAGAGCGACGGCATCGCGAGGGCCAGGGCGCCAGAGTAGAGGCCGGGCAGATGGTGCTCGGGCACGTATCCGAGCGCCTGCATCGGGGGCGCATCGCCCGGGCGCATGTAGGCACGCCCCGACCCCGCCGCCACCAGATGGATACCGAGCTCGCGCAGTTTCCGGGCGGCGTGGGAAAGGGCGGCCACGTTCTTGCGGGCGATGCGGGTTCCGACCACCAGGACATACGGCCCCTCGAGCCCAAGCGCGCGGCGGACCGGCGTGGGGTCTGCCGAGGGAGAGAAGCGCTCGTCGACCCCGCCCGGGACGACCGACACGCGCCCCGGGTCGAGGCCGAGCCCTTCGGCGAGCTCTCTGCGCGAGAACTCGGAGGGCGTGATCACCCGCCGGGCGCGGCCGGCCAGCAGCGGAAGCAGCCGGCGCTGGTAGGAGGTGAACGTCGGCGAGTACCAGCCGGGATGCCTGAGCGGCGCGAGGTCGTGGATCACGACCACCGTGCGTCGCGATGCTGCCGGCGCCAGGTTCGCCGGGCAGTAGAGGATGCGCGCGCGGCGGGCGGCCAGCGGGAAGACGGCCTGCTCCCAGAGGTGCCCCGCGCGATGTGCGAACACCTGCTGCGGTCGCAGCACGCGGTATCGGTCGGGCCGCAGGGTCGGCAGCCGCGCGGCCATCTCGAGCGTCACACGCTCGACGCCTCCGATCTCGCGGCGCACCGCGGCGCGCGCGTCGATGACGACGGGCGCTTCACGGCCGCTGGTGGTAGCTCCCTCACCGCGCGTCGCCCTCATCCCGTCGCGGGCGGGCGAGAGAACCTGGCTCATGTTGCTCGTCTGAGCGCCACTCCGCCGGCCAGGAGGAGGATGCCGACCAGCGCCGCCGGCGCGAGAGGCAGGCCGGTCCGGGGAAGCGTCGCCGACCCGTCGGCCGCGGGTGCGGCGCCCGTCGGAGCGGCCGGGGCGGTCGTGCCCTCGGGCGCGGCCGTCGTGCTCTCGGGGCTCTCGGTGGCGGGCGGCGGCGTGCTGGTGCCGCCCGTGTCCGGTTCGGCGCCGCCCCCCGACCCGCCCTGGGATCCGGAGTCGCCCTGGCCGCCCTCGGGCTGGGAGGGCGTTTCTTCGAACGGGTCGACGTACTGCTCGTCCCCCGCACTCTGGCCGTACGCCGAAGCTCGGCACCGCGACGGCCAGCGTCAGCGCGAGTGCAATCAGTCCCCGCTTCCCATGCATCCGGAGATTCCTACCAGATCACCTGGGAGGGGGCGGCAGGCTGTTCTCGAAGCCCGCATCCTTCGGCCTCGGCCGGCGCTGGAAGCGCCACCGAATGCGGCGACCGCCGCCGGCGGTCTCCTCGGTGCGCCACTCGCGCGCCGCGCGACGCAGCCGCGGAACGAGCAGGAGAGCCTCGAACGCGATGGGCAGGGACATCTTGCTCTGGCCAACCTTGCGGTCGCGGAAGCAGATCGGCACCTCCGTGACGGTGAAGCCGGCGAGCAGCGCGCGGTAGGTCAGCTCGATGTTGAACACGTACCCCTGTGAGCGCAGCGTCGACGGCTCGACGGTCTCGAGCACACGACGCCGCACGCAGCGAAAGCCGCTCGTCAGGTCATTCACCTTGACTCCCAGGACGGTACGGGCGTAGACGGAGCCACAGCGGCTGAGCACGCGCCGAAGGCGCGGCCAGTCGGCGATCCGCCCGCCCGCAACGTACCGTGACCCGAGCACCAGATCGCTGTTGGCGGCGGCGGCGATGAGTTGGGGCAGGTAGCTCGGGTCGTGGGAGAGGTCGGCGTCCATCACGATCACGAGCTCCGCGCCGCCGGCGAGTGCGTGCCGGAAGCCCGCCAGGTAGGCGCTCCCCAGCCCGTCCTTGGCCGGTCGGTGCAGCACCTCAACGCCGTTCAGCTCGGACGCGAGTCGATCCGCGAGCTCGCCGGTCCCGTCGGGTGAGGCGTCGTCCACGACGAGGAGGCGCCAGACCCCGGGCTCGGTCCGCTCGAGCTGCTCGGCCGTGGCGCGGACGATGCCCTCGAGGTTCCCCGCCTCGTTGTACGTCGGGAGGAAGACCCACAGCCGGGCGTCCATCGCGGAGAAGATACGCGGGGCGACGTTCACGTGCGCCGCCCTGAACCGCGGCTGTCCGATACCGGCCTCCGGCTCACGCGGCCAGCTCCGCCACCAGCTCGCGATATTCGGAGCGGGTGCGCTCCCGGTCGAACAGCCTCTCGGCGCGGGCACGGGCGCCGGAGGACAGCTCCGCTCGACGCCCGGCGGAGGACAGCACGCGGCGAAGAGCATCCGCCGCCGTGGCGGCGTCCCCGGGCTCGTAGAGGACACCGCAACTAGCGTCCACGATCTCGCGCGGGCCCGCGGCGTCCGGCGCGACCACCGGCACCCCGCACGCCAGCGCCTCCACGAGGGCGAGGCCGAAGGGCTCACGCTCGGCGCAGTGGAGCAGGCAGCTCGCCCGCTGCAAGGCACCGACCGGGTCGGCGAGGGCTCCCGTCAGCTCTACCCGAGAGCGCAGATCCGGGCGCTTCGCGCGCCGGGTCAGCTCCTCCAACAACTGCTCCCCCGCCTCACCGAGCGGGCCGCCCGCCAACCGAACGCGAACGCCGGGGAGCGCCGGAGCCGCGATCCTGGCGACCTCGAGCGCCAGGTCCGGGCGCTTCCAGGCGACGATGGCGCCGAGCACCAGCACCTCCGAGCCGTCCTGGGCGTGCGCCGGGCGAAAGCGTTCGAGGTCCACGCCGGGATGAACGACTCGGATTCGGTTCGCGAGCCGACCATTCGGATCGAGATCATTCGCGATCGCGCGCGAGAGGCACACGATCCGCGTCGAGCGCCGCGCCGCCGCCCGCACGATCCGTGCGACCGCCGGGCTGGGGAGAAAGTCGTTGTGCTGAAAGACAAGAGCCGGTCGCGGGCGAAGCGTGCCGAGCGCGAGGACGCCCACGAGCAGACCGCGCATGCTCCATGCGAAGACGACCGCCGGCCGCAGCCTGCGCACGGCGACGCGGAGCTCCCGGGCCTGGGAGGCGACCCGGACCGGGGCCACGGTTCTGTCTTTCAGGCCGCGCCGGAACTCCATCGGCCGTGGGCTCAGCGCGACGACCGCCAGCCCGCTCTCCCGCGCGGCGCTCGCCAGCGGGCCCTCCGGGCAGGCCACCGCCGCCGACTCCAGCCCGGTGGCGCAGTCGAGGAGGATGCGCTCGGCCCCGCCGAGGACGGACGAGTAGCTTGCAAACAGCGCCCTTGGGGCAGGCCTCGCCATCGGCCGGCGCGAAACTACCACCTGTCAGGGAAGCCCGCGAGCCGCAGGTAGCATCCGCGCAATGCCGGCGCCGGAGGCCTCGTTCGCCGTGGTCGTGTGCACGCGAAACCGCTCGTCCAGCCTGGCCCGCACCCTCGACGCAGTCCTCGATCAGGCGCCTCAGTGCTTTCCGGTGGTGGTCGTCGACCAGAGTGACGAGCCCGACGCGGCGCTCGAAGCACGCGCCGCGCGCCAGCCGCGCCTGCGGGTCATCTGTGACGACGGGCGGGGGCTGTCCCGCGCGCGCAACGTCGCCTGGCGAGGCACGCGCGAGGGGTGGCTCGTCTTCGTCGACGATGACTGCCTCGTCGAGCCGGGCTGGGCCGCGGCGCTCCGGCAGGAGCTCCGTGCACACCCCGAGGCGGAGATGGTGACCGGCCACGTCGGAGCACGCGGAGGGCTTGCCGGTGAAGACCTTCACGTCACGGTCTTTCCGGTCGAGAGCGCCGGCTGGCGCCGCGGCCGCTGGACGCGGCCGGGGGCGCTCGGCTTCGGGGTCTGCTTCGCGGTACGGCGCCGCGCGATCGATCGGCTGGGCGGCTGGGACGAGCGACTCGGCCCCGGGGTCCCAGACTTTCCGGCCGCGGACGACATGGACTTCAACTATCGGTTGCTGCGCGCAGGCGGGGCGGCGTGGCTCACGCCCGCGGCGCGTGCCGAACACGACCAGTGGCGGAGCCCGGAAGACCTGCCGGCGCTGTACCGCGGATACGTGGCCGCATGGAGCGGGTTCGCCGTCAAGACGCTCCGCACGGGGGACCGGCTGGGTGGGGCGTGGCTGTGGCTCTTCGGGGTCGTGGACGTCGTCCACGAGCTCAAGACCGCGCTCGAGCAGCGCTCTCGGCTTCGGCTACGGCTGACCGGCGCGAAGCTCGCGGGACTGGCCAGCGGGACGCGGCGGGCGCTGGAGCGCTCTTGGTGACCGACAACTCCGGCCGGCGATGAGCGGTCGATCGGGGCTTGCTCGGCCCGTCCTCGACCGAGCAACGCTCCTCCGCGCGGAGCCGGTGCTGCTGCCCGTCGCACTCCTCCTCGCCGCGGCCGCGATCTCCGGGTTCACGATGCTGCGCGGGCTCGATCCCTACGACGAGGGCCAGATCCTCCTCGGTGCGCGCAGTGTCGCGCACGGGGAGTGGCTGTACGCGGATTTCGTGTTCCCGTACGGGCCCGGACATCCGCTGGTGCTGGGGGGGCTCGAGAAGCTGCTCGGCCCCTCCCTGCTCTGGTGGCGGATCGTCCGCGTGGCTGCGGACGCGACCGTCGCGCTGCTCGCCTATGTACTCGTGCGCCGCGCGGCCCCGATGTCGGTGGCGCTCGCCGCATGGCTCATCGCCGCGGCCGGTATGGCACAACCGGGCGGCCCGAACCCCTTCCCGGTCGCGCTCGCCCTCGGCCTCGGCGCGTTCGCGGTGGCGACGGCGACTCCACCCCGGTCGGGGTGGGGCGCGTGGCGACGTCCCGCTGCCGCGGGTGCACTGGTCGCGCTGGCGGGCTTCTGGCGCGTGGACTTCGGGTTGTTCGCGGGCGCGGCCGTGCTCGTGGCGCTGATCCTCGCCCCCGTCTCGCGGGATCTTCGCGCGCGTGCCATCGGCGCCTTCCTCCTCGCCGGCGTCGGCCTCGGCGCGGTGCTGTACGCGCCGTTCGCGATCGTCGCCGGCCCGGCCACGCTCTACGAGCAGACGGTGGCGGACGGCCTGCGGGACCGGTCGTACTGGACGCTCCCATTCCCGCTCGAGTACGACGGCGGCCTGCGCCTCTGGCCGCCCTGGTCGCTCGCGGAGGACCTCAAGGACGTGGTGGGCTACTACGTGCCGCTCGCGCTCGTGGTCGGGCTCGTGATCGCGGCGGGTGCCTTCCTGGTACGGGCGTGGCGCGAGAGAGCCCCCTGGCGCTGGGCGGGCCTGCTCGCCTTCGGGATCGGGGCCGCCGCCTACCTGCGCAGCCGGCCCGACGAGTTTCACACCCAGCCGCTGCTGGTCGCCCTGGCCGTCCTGCTGGCGTGCGCCGCCGTCTGGCTGTCGCGGGAGCGGAGCGGGCTCGCCCGCAATGTGCTGCTTCTGGGCGCGGTCGCCGTGCTCGCGTTCCTCGCGCTCAGCGGCACGGCGAACCGCCTCTCCGCCGCGCTGCTCCCGCCTGACCTCGAACGGGTCGGTCTGCCGGCGACCAGCGCGGTGCGCGCGCGGCCCGCCGAGGCGCGGGTGCTGCGCCGGGTGGTGCCGTACGTTCAGGCACGCGTGCCGCCCGACGAGCCGATCTTCGTCGCCCCGCGCCGATCGGACCTGGTGCGCTTCGACAACCTGCTGTTCTACATCCTTGCGGACCGCGACACCGTGCTCGACGCCGGTGCGACGCTGCAGGCGCTGCCGAGCGAGCAGCGCAAGACGGTCGCCGCGATCGAGCGCGAGCGGCCGCGCGTCGTGGTGCGGTGGACGCATCCCCTGTCGAGCCAGCGCGAGCCGAACGAGCGCGGCCGGCCGAGTGGGTCTCGCCTCCTGGACTCCTACCTCGCCCGCCGCTACCGGCGAGTGGCCACCTTCGGCTTCTACCGAGTGCTCGAGCGCCGCTGAGAGTGTCATGATGGCCGCATGGTCGTGCGCGGCGCGCTGGTACTGGTGGCGTTGCTCGCGCTCGGTTGGTTCGGGGTGCTCTACCGCGACCGCCAGGTCGGCCAAGCGGCGGCCGACGTCATCTTCTACCAGCCGGGGCTTCCGGCGGCCGAGTTCGAGCGTCAGATGGAGCGCCTCCGGGGTGCCCGCCTGCTCGACCCCGACCGCTACTGGGAACTGACTCGAGCCAGGTACCTCCTGCTGCGCGACCGGCCGGTCCGCGCGCTGCGCACCGCGAACGGGCTCGTCCGCGAGGAGCCGGACAACCTCGATGCCTGGATCATCGTCCACGAGGCGGCGCGGGAGGTCGATCCACGCCGGGCGGCCCGGGCCCTGGCCGAGATACGCCGCCTGAACCCGCGCCTCACGCGGCGGCGCTAGGTGTGGCGGACCGACGCCGCCGCCGAGGCGCGGAGGTCTCGTGAAGCGTTCGCTGGGTCGCCACCTCGCTGGCCGCGATGAGCCCGCCGGCCATGATGATGGCCGGCAGCGTCACCGCCGGGAGCTCCCAGTCCCAGTCGATCGAAGCGTGCAGCAGCCAGACGGTCGACGCGGCGCAGCAGCCGGCGGCTAACGGCTGGCCACCGCGGAGCGCGCGCCGCCCGGCCACGCCGACGCCGCCGAGGGCGATCAGCAGCGCAAACAGACCGGGCAAGCCAAGCTCGGTGGCCATGCCGAGCTCGAGCGAGTGGACCTCGCGCACGCCGCCCTCGACCGGACGCTCACGGAGCCACTCCGCGCGGAAGCCTCCGGCACCCACGCCCGTGAGCGGCTCGCGCACGAAGGCGTCCACGCCGATGCGCCAGTAGTCGTACCGGCGGGACTCGACGCTCGTCAGCCGCGACGGGGAGGCCCTGGCAAACCGCGGGGAGTCGCGGTCGCCCCGTTCGCCCAGCCCGCCGAGCACGAGTCCGGCCACCGTCAGCGCCACGGCCAATGCGGCTACGGCGGGCAACCGGTGCGCGAAGCTCAGCCGGTCGATCCGCGCATCTTCCGTCCCCGGGGCTCGTGCCGCGCTCGCGGCGGCCAGGGCCGCCGCCGCCATGACGATGACGAGGATCGCGAGCATGATCGCGCCGTCACGCTGCTGCTCGGAGGAGGAGCCCGACAACGAGGCCACGCCCGGAAGCGCCGCCGAGCATGCGCCGGCCACGACCCCCGCCACGACGGCCAGACCCACGCCGCGCAGTTGCTGCCGGGTCGGGGAAGCGGCGAGCAGGACGATCAGTCCGACGACGGCCGCGGCGATCGCGCCGCGCGAGTAGGACAGGTAGACACCCATGCCGAGTGCCGCGCAAGCGGCTGCGGCAAGGGAGCGGATCGTCGTCGGCCTCGTGCTGTCGCCCGCGAGCCGGGCGCAGAGCACGAGCCCGATGGCCGCCAGGGCGCCCTCGGCGTTCCAGTAGGTGATCGGCTGCTCGAGCCGCCCGCCCGCCCCCGTCGACCGGGCCCAGTCCACGACCCCGGGCAGCAGCCGCTCGGTGAGCCCGTAGCCGATCACGACGACGATCCCGAGCGCAAGGACCGGCTCGAGCGCGCGGCGCACCTCGCCTAGACGCAGCACCCCGGTCGCCGCTACCAGCACACCGAGGTAGAGCAGAGACCTTTGCACGGCGTCCGTCGCCGGTGTGGATACGGGCGCCCAGGTCAGCGACGCGGCCGTCCAGACGGTCAGGAAGGCGAGGCCGCCGAACGCCGCCCAGCCGGGCGCGCTCGCCGGAAGCGGTCGCGGCCCGGCGAGCGCGACGACCAGCACGAGCGCCCAGGCAACCATCCCGGCGACCAGGCGTGGATCCTCGAAGTAACCGCCCGAGAAGAAGGCGAGCGCCGTCGGGCCGGCGAACAGGATCGCCGCGGCGGTCAGGAGCACGGGGCGCCGCACCGCGAAGAGCGTAGCGCGCAGGTGCGGGCGCAGAACGCCTGCTGCGGAGGGTCGCCGACAGGGCTAAGCTCCCGCGGCCATGCCCACGGCGCGCCGGGACACGGTCACCGCTGCGGCGCTGGGCTTGGTCGCGTACGCGCTCGCCTTCGCCCAGCGGCCGGGCCTGGCGACGTCGGACACGAAGGTCGACCTCCACGTGGCGGCGGGCCGGTTCCTGGCCGACGTCGCGTCGATGTGGACCGACTCGGGCAGCCTGGGTCAGGTCCAGGGCGGCCAGACGGCCGGCTACCTGTTTCCGATGGGTCCGTTCTTCGCCGCGGGGGAGGCCCTCGGGCTGGCGCCGTGGCTCGTCCAGCGCCTCTGGCTCGGGACGCTCCTGGCCCTCGGCGCCTGGGGCACGCTGCGCCTGCTCGACGCCCTCCGCGGACGTCCCCGAGGGGTCGCGCACGTGCTCGCCGGCCTCCTGTTCATGGTCAACCCGTTCGTCGTCGTCTACGCGAACCGCACGACGGTCACCCTCCTCGCCACCGCGGTGCTGCCGTGGCTGCTGCTCGCCGTCCACCGCGGGGTGCGCGAACGCGGATGGCGCTGGCCCGCGGCGTTCGCCCTGCTCTTGACCGCCTCGGGCCCGGGGGTCAACGCCGGGGTGACCGCCTGGCTGCTCGTTGCGCCCGCACTCCTGCTGGTCTACGAGGTGCGCTACGCCGACGTACGCCGGCGCGCTGCGGGCGCGTTCCTCCTGCGTGCCGCGCCGCTCACGCTCTTGACGAGCCTGTGGTGGCTCGCCCCGGCCTTGGTCCAGGCGTCGTACGGAACCGACTTCCTCCCCTTCACCGAGTCCTCGGGGACGGTCTGGGCCACCACGAGCGCGAGCGAGAGCCTGAGACTCATGGGCTTCTGGGTCTCGTACCTCGGCGTGGATTACACCGTGCCGCTCGCCGCCTGGGCGGACGCCAAGATGCTCCTGTACGCGGCGCCGGTCGTGGCGGCGATGTTGCTGGTTCCCGCGCTCGCCCTCGCCGGCTTCGTCTGGACCCGGCGCTGGCCCTACGGCCCCTTCTTCCTGGCCCTCGTCCTGCTGGGGATCCTCGTCATGATCGCGGGCTTTCCCGACGGTACGCCCCTGCGCCGCGGGCTCACCTACGCGTACAACCACTTTGACGAGGTACGCATCCTGCGAACGTCGTACAAGGCCGGGCCTCTGGTGGCCCTGGGTCTCGCGTGCCTCGGCGGCGTCGCCGCCGGGGAGCTGTGGCGCCGGGTCGCCTCCGCGCGCCGCGCCGGTGTTGCGCGCGTGCTGCTCGGCGCCGCGGGCCTCGGTCTGGTGGCCCTGGCAGGCTGGCCGCTCGTCACCGGCCGCGCGCAGGACCCACAGGTCTCCTGGCGCGCCATCCCGGCCGCGTGGAAAGCGTCGTCGCGCGACCTCGATCGGGAGCTTCCGGCGAGCTCGCGGGCGCTCGTCCTTCCCGGCGACCTGTTCGACTTTCACACGTGGGGCGGCACCGTGGATTCGCTCGCCCCGGCGCTGTCGCGCCGTCCGGTCGCAGAGCGGAGCTTCACGCCGTACGCCGACCTCCGGGCGGCCGACCTGCACTGGACGGTCGACGCGCTGGTGCACCAACGTCGTCTGTTGCCGGGCCAGCTGCCGCCGCTGCTCGCCCTCCTTGGCGTGCGCGCGGTGGTCACGCCCGCCGACGACGATCCCGCCCGTGGCGGCGCCCCATTCCCCGCCGACGCCGCCGCCGCCCTCGCCGGCCAGCCGGGATTCGCTCGGCCGGACCGCACCTATGGAGCGCTGCGCCCCGCGGCCAAGGGTCCCGACGAGCTCGGTCCGCGACCGTCCCTGCCGCAGGTGCGGCGCTACGACCTGTCCTCGGGTCGGGGGCTGGTGCGCGTGGAGCCGAGGGCCCGACCGCTTGTGGTCGACGGCTCCGCCGACGCGCTCGCCGCGACGGCGGCATTCGACGCGCTGCCGTCCCGGCGGACGCTGCGATACGCCGCCGACGTGCCGGCCCCAGAGCTGCGCGCGCTGGCGTCGCGCGGCGCCGACTTCGTCATCAGCGACACCAACCGGCGCCGAGCCTTCGTCGCCTCGAGCCTTGCGCAGAACACGGGCGCGACGCTGCCGTCCGATGAAGCCCCCGCAGAGAACGGCGTCGTGTTCGACCCGTTCCGACGCGGAGCTGCCGCTCAGACGGTCGCGGTCCTGTCCGGCGTCCGCTCGGTCGACGCGCCCTTCTCGCCGGTCCGTCCTCAGTTCCCCGAGCATCGCCCCTTCGCCGCGCTCGACGGCGATCCCGCCACGGCGTGGCTTGCGGACCCCACGCTTGACCGCGGCAGGTGGCGCCTCGAGGTGTCCTTCGACCGCCCGCGCGACGTCCCGTACGTCGACCTCGTGCCCTACTCGGACGCCGCGGGGACCGTCCGGGAGGTTGAGATAGCGGGGGAGCGCTTCCGCGTCGGCCGGGGGCGAAACCGCATCCGGCTCGGCCTGCGGGGCGTCACCGAGCTGGAAGTGCTGCTCGCGGACGTGGCTCGCCCTCCGCACGGGGAGCGGGGCGCCGGCGGAATCGCCGAGCTCGACATACCGGGGCTGGAGGTGCGCGAGGAGCTCCGCCTACCGCGGACAGCCGAGGGCGCCCTCGCGGGGCGTGACCTGCGGCGATCGTCGCTCTCGTACCTCTTCACGCGCACCACCGGCGACGATCCGTATCGCCGTCAGCTCGCGCACGGCCCGTGGTCGGCGCTCGAGGTCCGCGACCGGGGCGACGGCGAACGCGAGCTACATCGCCTGTTCACACTGCCGGCCACCCGCCGCTTCCGCGCGGAGGCGTGGGTCACGGTCGCCGCCACCACCCCGGACTTCGAGCTGGACGCCCTCGCCGGTTATCGAGGCCCAGTCCGTGCCGCGTCGTCGAGCCGCTTCCAGGCGCGCCCAGCGTGGCGGGCATCCCGCGCGCTCGACGGCGACGCCGGCACGGCCTGGCTCGGAGGCTGGGTGCCGGGCGGCCGCGCGTGGCTCGGGTGGCGGGGAGCGCGCCGCCAGACCGTCAGTCGTCTACGGCTCGTCCCGCCCCGCGCGGAGGTGCGCCGCCCCACCCTCGTCCGTCTGCGCTGGGCGGGCGGCGCCACGGACGTGATGCGCGTGAGCCCCGCCGGCGAGGTGGCGCTCCCCCGCCCGGTCCGCGCCCGAGCCTTCCGGCTGGAGGTGCTGGGGGCGGACTTCGCGCCCGGCCTGCCCGCCGCCCGGCGGCGAGTGCGCGCGGTGGGCATCGCCGAGGTGGAGGGAGTACGGGGCCTGACTCCGGTCCGCTCCCCGGCGCGCGATCTCGCCACCCGCTGCGGGGCCGTAACGGCGCGAGTGGGTCGGGCCGTGTATCCGCTGCGCGTGACGGCGACCCGCACAAGCTTCGAGACCGGGCAGCCGCTGCGCGCCCGGGGCTGCCGGACCGCCCCCGCGCTTCCCGCCGGACGCCACCGCCTGGTCACCGGGCCCGGGCCCTTCGCAATCCACGTCCTGCGCCTGACCTCCCCGGCCCCCGACCCGGCGCTGGCGACGGTCGGCGGCGGGGGGCGGGTGCTCGACCCGGGGACACCCGGGCGCGGCCGGCACGACGACGTCCGTCTTCGCGTGGATGGGCCCTCGTGGCTCGTCCTGGGCCAGGGCTACAACCGCGGCTGGCGCGCCTGGTGCGGCGAGCGTGCCCTCGGCCCGCCGGTGCCCGTCGACGGCTACGCCAACGGCTGGCGCGTCGGCTCGGACTGCAGGACCGCCCGATTCGAGTTTGCGCCCAACAAGATCGCGCTCGCCGGCTTCGCCGTTTCGCTTCTGGCGGGCTTGGCCTGCCTCGGTCTGGTGCTTGCCCCGCGCCGCGCGCGGGTCGCGGCGGCCCCCGTGCGGGCCGACGTGCCCGGCGGGGGTGCGAGCGACCGCTGGCCGCTGTCGCGAGCGCTCGTGGCCGCGCTCGCGGCGGGGGCCGTCCTGGCGTTCGTCTTCGGGCTCGCTGCGGGAGCGGTGGCGGTCCCTCTGATCGCCCTCGTACTCCGGGCCGGAGTGGGTGCCGTGCCACTCACGCTGGCGGGCGGCCTTCTCCTGGCCGTCGTCGTGCCCGTGCTCTACCTCGCCCACCCCGCCGATCCGGATCGCGCCAACAACGTCGCGTACGCGGCCGAGCGCATGGCGGCGCACTGGGTGACCGTCGCGGCGCTCGTACTGCTCGGCGCGGCGCTCCTCCGAAGCCTGGGTGGCCTTCGGTCCGCTCGCACGACCCGGCCGCGTGAAGGCCCCGATATCCTCGCCCGGGCCCGTGGCCGAGGCCGGCTATATCCCCCAGCGGGTCCGCCCGCGCACGGTGCGCGCCGTTGAGCTGCGCGGGATCCGCCCGGTAATCGGGGACTACGCCCGCTGGGGGGCGGGGGTCGTCTCCGGGCTTCCCTGGTCCCTCCGCGGGACCCGGGGATCTTTCGCTTTCGGCGGCGAGGAGTACGCCTACCTCTTCCACCGCTACAAGTTCACGTGGCTCACCGAGCGCGCCGTCGAGGTGCCGATCGCGCAGGCGCTCGTGGACCGCCACCGCGGCGCCCGCATCCTCGAAGTGGGCAACGTCCTGTCGCACTACCGCGAACAAGACCACCTCGTGGTCGACAAGTACGAGCGGAGGCCGGGAGTGCTGGGCCGCGACGTGCTCGACCTCGCCGATCTCGGTCCCTTCGACCTCGTCGTGGCCATCTCCACGCTCGAGCACGTCGGCCGGGACGAGGAGCCCCGGGATCCGGGCAAGGCGGTGGAGGCGATCGAGGCCCTGCGGTCGCTCCTCGCTCGGAAGGGCCGGCTCGTGCTCACCGTGCCCGTCGGGTATCACTCGAATCTCGACCGCGCGCTGCAGGGAGGCCACGTCCCGGTCGCCCGCCTGCGGGCGCTGCGGCGCGAACGTCTCGGACCGCACTGGCGCGAGGTCCCGGCCGACACCGTCTGGGGCGCCGCATACGACTTCCTCCTGTACTCGGCGCGTGCGGTCGTCGTCGCGGAAATCGAGCCGTCCGATCCGACCGCCGAGCTCGGCGAGCCCCGTCGCGGGCTCGCCCGGGTCTTTAGCATTCGCCGCCGTGAACCGCCCGCTACCGCTGCGCGTGGGGCTGGGAGTCGGGATGGTGGCCGGCTGTGTGCTCGCCCTGCAGGTCCTGCTCACGCGCCTCTTCTCGGCGGCGCTCTTCTACCACTTCAGCTTCCTCTCGATCTCGCTCGCTCTCCTCGGCGCCGGCGCGGGCGCGATAGCGGTCTACGTCCGGCCGCGCTGGTTCGAGCGGCGCCCGCTCGAGCAGGAGCTCGCCGCCTGGGCCGTCGTCTTGGCCGCCCTGCTGCTCGTGATCCCGGCCGTCCTCGCTCGAATCCGTTTCGGCACCGACGATCAGGTCACCGGGACGTTTGCGGCGCTGCTGGCGCTGACGAGCGTCGTGACGACGCTGCTGTTCGCCGCGGCGGGCATCGTCATCGCCCTCGCGGTTCGCGGCTACGCCGCCACGATGTCGAGGCTGTACGCCTTCGATCTCGGGGGAGCGGCGCTGGGCGCGGTGGCGGTCGTCCCGCTCATGTGGCTGGTGGGGGTGCCGACGCTGATCGTCGCGCTCGCCCCCGTCGCCGCCCTTGCCGGCGCTGCGTCTTCGTCCGAGGCCGGGGACCGCTCGCCAGAGCCGCGGCCGCGCTTCTGGTGCTCGGGTCGCTCGCGGCGGCCCTCGCCGGCTCCACGGGCCTCTACGAGCCCGCGCCCCCGTACGAGGGCGGTGTGGTCTCCGACCGCTGGACGCCCATCAGCCGGGTCGTGGGATACGGCGCCCGCCCGAGCGATGGTTTCACCCGGCTGTACTACGACCGCGGCGGGGCCCCGGTCGCGCGCTACGACCGTGGCGGCCCGATGCCCGGTTGGCGCGACCTCGGCCTGGGACCCCAGTCGCTCGGCTACGTGTTCGGGGGCCGGGACCGCGGGCTCATCATCGGCGGCGGTGGCGGCCGGGACATCCTGAACGCGCTGAGCTCGGGCGTGCGGAGCGTGGACGTGATCGAGCTCAACAGCGCAATCGTGGACACGGTGGACGACTCGCTCCGCGACTTCTCGGGTGCTCCCTACAGCCTGCCGGGCGTGCACACCCGCGCCGGCGACGGACGCTCGATCCTGGCGGAGGACGACGACGAATACGACGTGATCCACATCGGGTACGCGGACACGTTCTCGAACAGCTCGGGCCAGGCCTTCGCGCTGGCCGAGAACAACCTGTACACGACCGAGGCGTTCGAGGAGTACTTCGACCATCTGCGCCCGAACGGCGTGCTCGACGTGACCCGTCCGCACCGGATGGTCGGCGACGAGGCGCTGCGCATCACCATGCTCGCCCTCGAGGCGCTCCGCCGCCGGGGTGTGGAGCGGCCCGAGCGAAACGTGGTCGTCGTGCTCGGGCAGGACATCCTCAGCCCGCTGTTCGGCACCACGCTGGCCCGCACGCGGCCCTGGACGCGCGCCGAGCTCGACCGTTTGGAGACGCTGGCCAGCCGGCGAGGCAAGGGCATCGCGTTCGCGCCCGGCGGGCCCCTATCGGCTCGAGTGGGCGGACCTCGCCAGAGCTTCGTCTCCGAGGGCGTTCTGCGAGGGCTACCGGCTCGACGTCTGCGCCCCCACGGACGACAAGCCGTTCTTCTACCAGATGCGCCGCCTCACGAGCCTCGGCAGCCAGGGTCCGGGCTACCTCTACGACGGAGCCGACCCGTTCCTGATCCTCCTGATCACCTTCGGGATCCTGACCGTGCTCTCGCTGGCGCTCGTCGCGGCGCCGCTCGTGCTGAGGGCGCGAGAGCAGCGCCCCCCGCTCGCGGCGCTCGCCTTCTTCGCCGCGATCGGCTTGGGCTTCCTCACCCTCGAGATCGCGCTGATCCAGCGGTTCGTGCTGTTCCTGGGCTTCCCGACCTACGCGCTCTCGGTCGTCCTCTTCGCGCTGCTTCTGTGGACCGGGCTGGGCTCGCTGCTCGCGGGCCGGGTGCGCGATCCGCGCCGCTCGCTCACGGTCGCGCTGACCGTGGCCTGCGGCCTGATCGCGGCAAGCGCGGTCGGGCTCCTGCCGCTGCTGGAGGCGCTAATCGACCTGCCGTTCGGCGCCCGCGTGGCAATAACCGTCCTGCTGCTCGCTCCCCTCGGGATCCCGCTTGGCATGGCCATGCCGCTCGGCCTGGGCCGCCTCGCCGAGCTCCACGCCGGCGGGGTCGCCTGGGCCTGGGGGGTGAACGGGATCGCCTCGGTCGTGGCCTCCGCCGGAGCCATCACCGTCGCCATCGTGGCCGGCTTCCCCGCCGCCACCCTGGTTGCCCTCGCCTGCTATCGGGCGCCCTCGCTCACGCCGTCTTCGGACCCTGGCCCGAGGGTGCGGCCGTCGGCCTCCGGCGCCGGCTGAGGGCGCGCGAGTCGGAGCCGATCCCGGACCCCGCCGGGGGTTCGACCGCGGCATGAGTGCACGGTCCGACGCGGAGGCGCCTCTGCTCACCGTGGTGGTTCCCGTGCACAACGAGGAGGAGAGCCTGCCGGAGCTTCACAGCCGGCTCGTCGACAGCGTGGGTGCGGGCGACGGCCGCCTCGAGATCGTGTACGTCGACGACGGCTCCACGGATCGCTCGAGCGAGCTGGTCCACGGATGGATGGACGAGCCGCGGGTCGACGTCGTCCTGGTCAGGCTCTCGCGCAACTTCGGGATGGACGTCGCCATGTCGGCGGGGCTCGACCATTCCCGCGGCGCCTACGTGGCGCTGATGCACGCCGACCTACAGGACCCGCCGGAGCTGCTCGCCGAGATGCTCGCGAGGGCCCAGGAGGGCGCCGACGTGGTGTATGCGCGCCGCATCGGCCGCGACGAGAGCGCCGTCAAGCGCATGCTCGCCACGACCTTCTACGCGTTGATGCGCCGCATCGCACGGGTGCCCTATCAGGGCCAGGCGGGCGATTTCCGCGTGCTCTCGCGCCGCGTGGTCGAAGCGATCCAGCGCATGCCCGAGCGTCGCCGGTTCCTGCGCGGCATGGTCGCGTGGGTTGGCTACGAGCAGGTGCCGGTCGAGTACCGCCGTGCCGGTCGCCACCACGGACGCGGCGCCTCGTACATGGACCTGCTGCGGCTGGCCCTGGAGGCGATGACCGCCTTCTCCGACGTACCCCTTCAGCTTGCCACGCTGTTCGGGACGGTCACCGCGCTGCTCAGCGCGCTCGGCGCGGTGGTGATCGCCGTGCTCTCGCTGACCGGGATCGTCGACTTCAGCGTGTGGGTGTGGGTGCTGGTCGCCGTGCTGTTCCTGTCGGGGGTGCAGCTGATCACCACCGGCATCCTCGGCCGCTACCTGGCCCGCGTCCACGGGGAGGTACTGCGCCGGCCGCTGTACCTCGTGGAGTCGGTGGAGCGCTCCCGATCCGACCTGCCGGCGTCGCCCGAGCCGGCGCGCTCGCGTTGAGCACGACTCGAGCCCGGTCGTCGACGCAGCCCGCGCCGCCGAGTGCGGACCGGCGCCGGCTGCCTGCGCGCGAGGTCTGGTGGGACGCGCTCTGGCCGCTCGGGCTCTATGCGCTCATTTCGCTGCTCCTGTTCGGACTCCCGATCCTCGACGATCCGACGCGGCGAGATCGTCGCCGCCGACGAGATCGACTCGAGCGTCTTCATGTGGTTCTACGGCTGGTGGCCGCACGCCCTGCTGCACGGGCTGAACCCGTTCGTCACCTACCACCAGTTCGTGCCCGAGGGCTTCAACCTCCAGTGGTCGACGTCGATGCCGCTGCCAAGCCTGCTGCTGAGCCCGGTCACCCTTGCCGCTGGGACCCTCGGTGGCGTGGAACCTGATCCAGCTGGCGTCGCCGGCTCTCAGCGCGTGGACGGCGTTCCTGCTGTGCCGGCACGTCACGGGGAGGCCCTCCGCATCGCTGGTCGGTGGCTACGTGTTCGGCTTCTCGCCCTACATGCTCGCCCACCTCACGGGCGGCCCCTACCTGGCCCTCGTGCCGCTCGTGCCGATCTTCGTGCTGCTCGTCCTACGGCGGCTCGACGGGCGGATGAGCCCACGCCGCTTCGTGCTCGCCATGACCGCGGCGCTGACGGCGCAGTACCTCATCTCCATCGAGGTGCTCGCCACCTCCACGCTGTTCGGTGCCGTGGCCCTGGTCGCCGCTTTCGTCCTGCTCAGCGAGCGTCGACGAGCACTCATAGGAGTGACCAAGCTGCTGATCGCCGCCTACGCGGCGACGGCGATCCTCGTCAGCCCCTTTCTCTACTACTTCTTCTTCGGCGACCAGTACCCGCCCGGGGCGACCTACTTCAGGGCCGATCTGGCGTCCTTCGTGTTGCCCCCGCACATGCTCGCCGTCACCAGGAGCCACTCGCCCGATGACGTCTTCCGGGGCGCCGTGCTCGAGGCCTACCTCGGCCTTCCTCTGATCGCGCTGATCCTCATATTCGCGTGGCAGCAGCGACGCCGCCGCTCCACGTGGCTACTGCTGATCTGCCTCGTCGTACCTGCGATCGGGATGCTCGGCGAGAAGCTCATCGTGCGGGGCGAGTTGACGGACATCCCGATGCCGTGGAGCCTCCTGCAGCGCCTGCCGGTGCTGGAGCACGCCATCCCGGTGCGCTTCGCCCTGTTCGTCACGCTGGCCGCGGCGCTCATCGTGGCGCTGTGGCTCGTGCGCGGGAGCCTGGGCAGGTGGGCGCTCGCGCTGCTGGTCGTCGCGTCGTTTCTCCCCAACGTCGGCAACGCCGTCTGGCAGACGGAGATCAGCAACCCGGCCTTCTTCGAGACCGGGGAGTACCGAGACCGCCTGGAGCCGGAGGATCACGTCCTCACCATCCCGGTGTGGGGCCCGAACGAGCGTTGGCAGGCCGACACGAAGTTCGACTTCAAGCTGTCGGCGGGGTATCTGGGTAACCCGTTCCCGCCGAGCTACTCGCGCTACCCGATCTGGGACACGTTCCTCACCGGCCGGCTCGACACCGAGCTACGCAACGCAGCTGCGCCGGTTTGTCCGCGACAAGGAAGTGACGGCGATCGTCGTAGACAAGCGCCAACCGGGTCCCTGGTCCAGGCTCTTCGGCAGCCTCGGGGTGCGGCCCGGTCGACACCGGCGGGGTGCTCTTCTACCGGCTGCGTGCACCCCGCGAGAGCTGACGCTGCGAGACTGACCCGCGGATGAGCCCGACGCGCCACGCGACGGAGTACCTGGAGGCCGCCGGCCGCCTGGCGCAGGGGATTCAGCCCGACCTGATCGACGCGATGGCACGCGGCCTCGCCGAGGTGCGCGCCCGCGGAGGCCGGCTCTTCATCCTCGGCGTCGGGGGCGGCGCCGGGCACGCATCCCACGCGGTGAACGACTTCCGAAAGCTGTGCCTGATCGAGAGCTACGCGCCGACCGACAACGTCTCGGAGCTCACCGCTCGCACCAACGACGAGGGATGGGAGACCTCGTACACCGCGTGGCTGGAGGTCTCACGCCTCGGTCCCGACGACGCCGTCCTCGCGTTCTCGGTGGGGGGCGGCTCGCGGGAGCACAACGTGTCGGTCAACCTTGTGAACGCCCTCGAGGCGGCGCGAGAGGCGGGCGCCGCCATCTTCGGCGTGGTCGGCGCTCCGGGCGGCGCGCTTGCCCGACTGGCGGACGTGGCGATCCTCATCGACCCACCGGCGGCGTTTCGCACGCCGCTGGTGGAGTCGTTCCAGGCGGTGGTGTGGCACGCGCTCGTGTCACACCCCGAGCTCGCGGCGAGGCAGGGCCATTGGGAGGCGCTCTCGGCTCGCGCGCGTCCGTGACGGGCCGGGCGGCGATCTTTCTCGATCGCGACGGCGTCCTCTCAGAGCTGGCGCCCGATCCGGAATCCGGCCTCCCAGAGTCTCCGCTGCGGCCGGAGGACGTGCGCCTGTTGCCCGGCGCGGCGGCGGCCGCGGCGGCGCTGCGCGGTGCGGGGTACGCGCTGGTGGGAGTGACCAATCAGCCCGCCGCCGCCAAGGGCAGGGTGTCGGTGGAGCAGCTCGAGGACGTCCAGCGACGGGTGGTCGAGCTGCTCGCCCGCGAGGGCGCCGAGCTCGACGCCTGGCGGATGTGCCTGCACCACCCCGAGGGCGTGGTCCCGGAGCTGTCCGGGCCATGCGACTGCCGCAAGCCGAAGCCGGGAATGCTGCTCGACGCCGGGCGCGCGCTGGGCCTGGACATGAGCCGCTCGTGGATGGTGGGGGACACCGACGCCGACGTCGAGGCAGGACGCGCGGCGGGCTGCCGCACGGTGCTCATCGTCCACCCGGACAGCGCCCACAAGCGAGCGCCGGTCAGCGCACCAGACGCGCGGGCGACGGACCTCCGCGACGCTTCCGTCTTGATCGTCGGCGATACCTAGCGATACGCTGGCCGCGTGTTGGATCAGCTGTCGACGCGGATCTTCGCCGACGGCGCGGACCTCGACGGGATCCTGGCGCTGGCCGCTGACCCGCGCATCACCGGCTTCACCACGAACCCGACCCTCATGTGGAAGGCCGGTCTAACCGACTACGCGGACTTCGCCCAGCGCCTGCTGGAGCGGATAACCCGTCACCCGATCTCCTTCGAGGTGTTCGCCGACGACGCCGAGGAGATGCGCCGCCAGGCCAAGGTGATCGCGGGGTGGGGCGAGAACGTGTACGTGAAGATCCCGGTCACGACGACCGCCGGCGAGTCGATGGTCCCGTTGGTCAACGAGCTCTCGGAGAGCGGCGTCAAGGTCAACGTCACGGCGCTCTTTACGACCGCGCAGGTCGAGCTCGTCACGGCCGCCGTCAGGGACGGCGCGCCGGCCTTCCTGTCGGTCTTCGCCGGGCGGATCGCCGACGCGGGCATCGATCCCCTGCCGATCATCGCCCGGTCGGTCGACATCATGGTCGACGCGCCTCGCGCCGAGCTGATCTGGGCGTCGCCGCGGGAGGTGCTGAACGTGGTGCAGGCGGACAGCGTCGGCTGCCACATCATCACCATGACCCACGACCTTCTCCCAAGCTCGATCTGCTCGGCAAGGATCTCGAGCAGTTCTCGCTGGAGACCGTTCGGATGTTCCACCGCGACGCCGCGGCGGCCGGTTTCACCCTCTAGCGCTTGAAACGCGCCTGCATCACCGGGGGTGGGGGCTTCATCGGCAGCGCTCTGGCCGAGCGGCTCAGCGCGCAGGGCGTGGAGGTGGTGGTGGTCGACGACTTCCGTACCGGCCACCGCGAATTCGTCGCCGGCCTGCTCGGCAGCCCCAGGGCCACCCTGGTCGAAGCCGACGTGCTCGCGCCCGGCGTGCTGGAGCGCGCGGTCGAGGGCTGTGACTGGGTGTTTCACATGCAGGCCAACGCCGACGTGCGCCATGGCCTGAGGCACCCGGGACGGGATCTCGAGCAGAACACCATCGCCACGGCGAAGGTGCTGGAGGCCATGCGCGCCGCGGGAGTCTCACGGATCGTCTTTCCGTCCACGGGGTCGGTCTACGGCGAGCCGGACGTCTTCCCGACGCCCGAGGACGCGCCCTTCCCGGTCCAGACGTCGCTGTACGCGGCGTCGAAGCTCGCCGCCGAGGGACTCGTCTCGGCATACGCGGCGGGGTACGACTTCACCGGGATAATCTGTCGCTTCGTGTCGATCCTCGGCGAGCGGTACACGCACGGCCACGTGTTCGACTTCTTCTGTGCGCTCAAGCGCGATCCGACCCGCCTTCGCGTGCTGGGCGACGGCCGCCAGGAGAAGTCCTACCTCTACGTGCAGGACTGCGTGTCGGCGATCCTCACCTGCTGCGCCCGCCACGCCGACGATCCGGGGCCTCACATCTACAACCTGGGCACCGACGAGACGGTGGTCGTCGACGAGTCCGTCGACATCATCACCGAGCACCTCGGCCTCAGCCCCGAGATCGAGCACACCGGGGGGCGGCGCGGGTGGATCGGGGACAGCCCGCTCATCCACCTCGACTGCACCAGGCTGCGCTCGTTGGGCTGGAGCCCGGAGCTGACGATCCGGGACTCGATCGTACGGACACTCGACTGGCTTCGGACCAACGAGTATGCGTGGCGCGACCGCGTGGGGGAGGGGGCGGTTCGGTGAGCGTGATCTTCAGCCGCGCCCCTCTTCGCCTACCGCTCGGCGGGGGCGGTACCGACCTCCCCTCCTACTACGCGGAGCATGGCGGCTTCCTGGTCTCCGGGGCGATCGACAAGTACGTCTACATGCTGACCCACACGGTGTTCCAGCGCCGTTACCGCATGAAGTACTCCGCGACCGAGGAGGTCGACGACCCGCGCGAGATCCGCCACCCGATCCTGCGCGAGACGCTGCTTCGCTACTGGAACGGAAGCCCGCTCGAGATCGCTTCGGTTGCGGACGTGCCGGCCGGCACCGGCATGGGCTCCTCGGGGGCCTTCACCGTCTGCTTGATGAAGGGGCTGGCCCACGCCCGCCGGGTCGCGATGACGCCCGCGGCGCTCGCGGAGGCCGCCTGCGGGATCGAGATCGACACCCTCCGCGAGCCGGTGGGCAAGCAGGACCCGTACGTCGCTGCCCACGGCGGCATCTGCGCGTACACCTTTGCCCGCGACGGCGGCGTGGAGGTGGAGCCCTTGGAGCTCTCGCCGGCCACCCTGCGCGGGCTCCGCGACCACCTGCTTCTGTTCTACACGGGCGAGGCGCGCCCGGCCGCCATCCTCCTCGCGGACCAGGACGAGCGTTCGCGCCGGGGAGATTCGCAGATGCTCGAGAACCTCCACCTGACGAAGGAGCTCGGTCGCCGCAGCCGCGGCCTCCTACTCGACGGCGACCTGGACGGCTACGGCGAGCTGATGCACGAGCACTGGCTGAACAAGCGCCGTCGCTCTCCCGGCATGGCCAACGACCGGATCGACGAGCTGTACACGCTGGCCCGCCGGAGCGGCGCGGTCGGAGGGAAGCTCGTCGGCGCCGGCGGGGGCGGCTTCCTACTCGTCTACGCGCGTCGGCCGGACGACACTCGCCAAGCCATGGCGGCGGCGCAGGCACCCGAGCTGACGTTCGACTTCGAGTTCAGCGGAGCGTACGCCAGCGAGCATGCATGAACCGAGCGCCGCTGCGAGTCGGGATCATCGGCTGCGGCCGGATGGGAGCCAAGCGAGCCGCCGCGCTCGGCGCCGATGACGCGCTCGTCGGGTGCTTCGACGTAGCGGCGGCGGCCGCGGAGTCCCTCGCCCGCCGGCATGGGGCGACGGTCTGCGTCACGGCGGACGAGCTCCTCGAGCTTCGCCCCGACGTCGTGATCGTGGCCGTCCCGCACGACGAGCTCGCGCGGATGGCCGAGTCGGCGCTCGAGTCCGGAGCCCACGTTCTGCTCGAGAAGCCCGCGGGCCTCGGCACGGAGCAGGTCGATCGGCTGCTCGCGGCGGAGGCGCGCAGCGGCCGGCGGGTAAAGGTCGGCTTCAACCACCGCTTCCACCCCGGGATCGCCCGCGTGGCCGACGAGGTGCACAGCGGACGGAACGGCGAGCTCATGCACGTTCGCGCCCGCTACGGACACGGCGGGCGCCCCGGATACGACCGCGAGTGGCGGGCGCAGCCGGCGCGTGCGGGCGGCGGCGAGCTGACCGACCAGGGAATGCACCTTCTCGATCTCGTCCACTGGCTCGCCGGACCCCTTCCGCTGCACTCGGCGCTGCTGCGCACCCACTTCTGGGACACGCCGGTGGAGGACAACGCGGCCCTCATCCTGGGCGACGCCGGCCCGCGGGACGGACCGTGGGCGATGCTCCACGTGACGTGGACGGAGTGGAAGAACATGTTCTCCATGGAGGTCTACTGCCGCACGGCCAAGCTCCAGCTGGACGGGCTCGTGCACTCCTACGGGCCGCAACAACTCCGGATCTACCGCATGCGCCCGGAGCTGGGGCCCCCCGACGTGGAGCGGCTCGACTACCCCGACGAGGACCACTCCTGGGAGGCCGAGTGGGCGCACTTCGCCGGCGCGCTGGCGGCAGGGGACGGCCGGCCACTGCTCGGCGACCTGGCCGACGCCCGGTATGCCTGGGAGCAGGTGGAGGCGGCCTACGCCCTGAGCCCCTACGCGGCGATGCGGGAAGCGGTGGCGCGATGAAGGGCCGGCGGATCCTGGTGACCGGCGGCTCGATGGGCATCGGCGCCGCGGTCGCGCAGTCGGTGGCCGCGCGGGGGGGCGGCGTCGTTCTGGTGGCCCGCGGGACCGAGGCGCTCGAGGCGACCCTGGCGGGCCTGCCGGGCGAGCACCACGAGGCGCACCCACTCGACGTCACGGACGAGGGCGGCTGGGAGGAGCTCGCCGCCGGCCTCGGCGAGCTTCACGGGCTGGTGTGCGCCGCCGCCGTGCTGGCGCCGGTCGGCCCCGTCGGCAGCTACGAGCCGCGCCGCTTCCGGCGGACGCTCGAGGTCAACCTGCTCGGCACGCTGCTGGCTGTGCACCACTGCCTGCCGGCCCTGCGCGCCTCCCGCGGAGCGATCGTGACCCTCAGCGGTGGCGGCGCAACCACGCCGCTGCCGCGCTTCGACGCGTACGCGGCGTCCAAGGCCGCGATCGTGCGCCTGACCGAGAACCTGGCGGTCGAGCTGGCCGAGGCCGATGTGCGCGCGAACTGCGTGGCTCCGGGCTTCGTGGCCACGCGCCTGCACGAGACGACGCTCGCGGCGGGGCCCGCGACCGCCGGCGCGGACTACTACGAGCGCACCCGGCGCGAGCTTGCAGAGGGCGGCGTCCCCGCCGCCGTGGCCGCCGAGCTGGTCTGCCTGCTGCTCGGGGACCCCGAACCGGTGCCGTTCACGGGCAGGCTCATCTCCGCGCAGTGGGATCCGTGGCGCGATCCGCGCTACCGCGAACGCCTGGCCGCCGAGCCCGACCTTGCAACGCTGCGGCGCATCGACGGCGTCTCGTTCGCCCGCGTGCCGGAGGATCAGCCCGCGTGAGCAGGCACGCGATCGTCGAGCTGCGGCCACCCCCGGGGAGCACGGCCCCTCCGCCCTTCGACCATGGCTGGGCCGCCGTCGACGGCGGCGTGGCGCCCTTCCTGTCCTACGTCGAGGACCAGGGGGACGCCGGCTGGTCCGACGAGCTCGAGGCGCTGCACGAGGAGAGCAGTCGCGACCACCCGATCGACATCTGGACGCGCCGCGCGGCGCTCGCGCGTCTGGGGCCGGTCGCGAAGGACGCCGTAGTCATGGACCTCGGGTGCTCGACGGGCTACCTCCTCGAGGATCTCCGCGCGGCCCACCCGAGCGCCACTCTCGTGGGAGTCGACCTCGTCGCGTCCGGGCTCGCCAAGGCCCACGTGCACGTTCCCGAGGCGCGCCTCGTACAAGCCGACGCGTGCAGGCTGCCGCTCGGGGACGCGAGCGTCGACGCCGCCGTAAGCCTCAACCTGCTCGAGCACATCCCCCAGGACGATCGCGCGCTCGCCGAGCTCCGTCGGGTCCTGCGGCCCGGAGCGAGGGCCGTGCTGATCGTGCCCGCCGGACCGCGCCTGTACGACTACTACGATCGCTTCCTCGGCCACCGGCGCCGCTACGGGCGGGGCGAGCTCGCCGCGAAGGCGACCCGCGCGGGGCTCGAGGTGGTGGAGGACCTGCACCTCGGCAGCGTGGTCTATCCCGCCTTCTGGCTGGTCAAGCGCCGCAACCGCCGCCGGCACGAGCAGCTTCGCGGCCCGGCCTTGGAGGCGCGCGTGATGGCCGACATCCGGTCCACCCGCGGGTCGCGTCTCGTGCGCCACGGCCTGCGGCTCGAGGAGTCGCTGGCCCGGCGCGGCGTGCGGCCGTCGTTCGGGATCCGCGGGCTCACCGTCGTGCGGCGACCGCCGCCTGCACCATGACCGACCGCCCCGCCGTGGTCGACGCCCGGCAGCAGCGGCACGCAAGCATCAGCGTGGTGGTGCCCGCCTACAACGAGGAGGACAACGTCGAGCGCGCGTACGAGCGGATCACGCGGGTGCTGTCGGAGCTCGGCATGGACTGGGAGATGATCTTCAGCGTCGACCCCTCGCGAGACCGCACCGAGGAGCTCGTCCTCGCGCTGCGCGCGCGCGACCCGCGGGTGAAGATGCTTCGCTTCTCGCGTCGGTTCGGTCAGCCAATGGCCACCCTGGCGGGGATGGAGGCGGCGCGAGGCGACGCCATCGTGGTGATCGACTGCGACCTCCAGGATCCGCCAGAGCTGATCCCAGACCTCGTCGAGAGCTGGCGCCAGGGCTACGACGTCGTCTACGCGCAGCGCCGCACGCGAGCGGGAGAGACCCTGCCGAAGCGGATCGTGGCCGCGCTTGGGTATCGCCTGATCGGGCGTATCGCGGAGGTGGACATCCCGCCCAACACCGGCGACTTCCGCCTGATGAGCCGGCGCGTGGTGGACAACGTGGTGGCCCTGAAGGAGAGCCACGGCTTCCTGCGCGGGCTGGTCGGGCTCGTCGGCTTCCGCCAGACGAGCGTCCCCTACGACCGCGATCCGCGGATGGCGGGCAAGAGCAAGTACAACAAGTTCTTCGGCTCGCTGCTGATCGGGCTGAACGGGGTGATCGGCTTCTCCCGCTATCCCCTCCAGGTCAGCTCGCTGCTGGGAATCGCCCTGTCGGGCTTCGCGTTCCTGCTCGCAATCGTCTACCTCGGATTGAAGCTTGGCGGCGTGGACTTCCCGATCGGCAATCCGACCATCGTCATCGTGGTCTGCTTCTTCAGCGGGTTGCAGCTGCTCTCCCTCGGCGTCATGGGCGAGTACGTCGGCCGCATCTACGAGGAGATTCGCGAGCGGCCCAAGTACATCGTGGAGTCGCGCCACGGTTTCGAGGACGAAGAGACGTGAGCGCCGCGCTGCCGCCCCTGTGCATCCTGGCCGGCGGCCTGGGCATTCGCCTCGGCGAGCGGGTGAGGGACACGCCCAAGGCCCTCCTGGAGGTCGCCGGCCGGCCCTTTTTGCTGCACCAGCTCGCCCTGTTGGCGGCCCACGGCGCTCGTGAGGCGGTGGTGTGCGTCGGCTACCGCGGCGAGCAGATAGAGGGGGTCATAGGGGACGAGCGCTTTGGGGTTCGGCTGCGCTACAGCTACGACGCGCCCGAGCTCGACGGCACGCTCGGCGCGGTGCGCAGGGCGCTGCCGCTCCTCGGGGAGCGCTTCCTCGTGCTCTACGGCGACACCTACCTGCGCATTGCCTACGAGGCGGTCGACGCCGCCTGGCGAGACAGCGGGCTGCCCGCCGTGATGACCGTGCTGCGCAACGAGGGCCGTTGGGACACCTCGAACGTCGTGTTCCGCGGCGATCGCGTCGTGCGTTACGACAAGCGCGACCCCACCCCGGACATGCGCTGGATCGACTACGGGCTTGGCGGCCTCGAGGCGCGCGCACTCGCGGCGGTGGATCCGGAGGAGCCCGACCTCGCGGTGCTCTATCAGCGGCTGGCCGCACGGGGTGAGCTCCTGGGCTACGAGGCCGTCCGTCGTTTCTACGAGATCGGCACTCCCGAGGCGCTCGCCGAGACCGACGCATTCCTTCGTCGCTCGTGACCACCGGCGACCGCAGACGCCGCGTCACGCTCGAGCGGTCCCTCGGTGCGGCTCAGCGCCTGGCATCGCCCGAGTCGGGCAGGGTCGGCCAGGGGGTCCGGTTCGCCATCTCGGGCGGGGTGGTCACCGTCGTGTACCTCACGACCACGACGCTCCTCGCCGAGGTCGTGGGCGCCCCGTTCCAGGTCGCGCTCGCCGTCGGCTACGTTCTCGGGCTCTGCGTCCACTTCACGCTCCAGCGCGCGTTCGTCTGGGTTCACCACGAGGAGTTCCTGCTGTCGGTCCAGCAGCAGGCCGGGCGGTACCTGCTGTTGGCCGCGGCGCAGTATGGGATCACCGCGGCCGCCGTCGCAGTGCTGCCGTCCCTTCTCGACCTGTCCACGCTGGTTGTCTACTTCGGCGCGGTGGCCGTGGTCACGGCCGCCAACTTCCTGATCTTCGGCACCCGCGTCTTCCACGCCGCGCCCGCGGGAGCCGACCGGTCGGCCCGGGCCTCGGTCGGCTCGCGCACCCCCGACGGGCCGGCGCAGGAGCGCACCGCCTGGTGGAGGGCGCACCCGATGCTCGCCGCCGCGGTGATCTACGCGCTCCTTTCCGTGCTGATGGTCGGGCAGGGCCTGCTCCCGGAGCGGACGCTGTCCGCCTCGGACTACCTGTGGAACGACCCGCCCTGGCAGGCAATCAGGCCGGCGGGAGTGGTGGGGATCGGCGCGAACTTCGAGCTGGTCGACACCGCGATCGTGTTCCAACCCTTCCTGCAGTACACGCGCGACGTCCTTCCCGACATCCCGCTGTGGAATCCGCACATCTCGGGAGGGCGCCCCTATCTCGGCAACAACCAGTCGGGGGTCTTCTCGCTCTTCAACCTGCCGGCGTATATCTTGCCGTTCTGGACCTCGCTCGCGGTGATCGCCGCCATCAAGCTGTTCGTCGCCGCGCTCGGCGGCTTCGCCCTGGGCCGCCGGCTTGGGATGCGCTTCGGGGGCGCGCTCTTGACCGGTCTCGTCTTCGCCTTCGGGACGTTCTTCATCCTCCTCCTGGGATGGCCGCAGACCGGCATCTGGCCGGTGCTCCCCTGGCTCCTGGTCGTGGCCGACATGGTCGCGAGACGCCCCGAGCCCTTACGGGCCGCCGGACTGGCCGTGCTGGTCTCGCTGACCTACTTCGGCGGCCACGCGGAGACGACGTTCCACGTGATGGTGGTCGCGGTGTCCTTCTTCGCGTTCCGCCTCCTGCTCCGCCTCCGCACGGAGGGGATCGCCCCGCGTGAGCTGATCCGCCCGGCCGCCGCGTTCGCGCTCGCGCTGGTCGCGGGGGCCGGGATGGCCGCCGTCACGATCCTCCCGCTCGCGGAGCTGCTGTTCCAGTCGGACGAATACGGCCGGCGCCTGGCCGAAACGACGAAGGACCACTGGCCGCGCAAGTACCTCGGCGGGCTGTTCCTGCACGACTACTGGGGCCGAGCGACGCAGCAGTCGAACATCGCCCCCTTCATGCAGCTGCGTGGCTGGTACGCCGGGGCCATCACGCTGATGCTGGCGTCCGCCGCGCTCCTCATCAGGCCGACGCTCACGCGGATCGCCGTGGCGGTGTTCGCGGTCTTCTGCGTGATCATGGTCGTGGGCATCCCCCCGATCTTCGATCTGGTCGAGCGCCTGCCCGGCTTCAGCACGACCCACAGCCAGCCGATGATCGCCTACTTCCTGCTCTGCATCGGCCTGCTGGCGGGATGGGGACTCGACGAGCTGAGCCGCCGGCCCGAGCTCGTGCGCCGGTCGGGACTGGTGCTCGGCGTGAGCGTCGCGGTGTTCTGCGTGCCCCTGGTGTGGATGGCCGGGGCGGGCACGCTCACGGCGACCGGGCTGCGTACCGCGCTCGAGGCGGCGTGGGGATTCTCCGATCCTCCCACCCCGACCTCGGCTTCCGACGCGGCCGCGGGCGTCGTCCGAATGAGCGCGCTGCTCCAGTGGCTGCCGCTCGCCGGGATCGCACTGGTGCTCATCGTCCTGCGGCTGCGCGGTCGCGGCTCGCTTAGCCTTCCGCGGGCCGCCTTCGTGGCGGGCGTCCTGGTGCTACTGGCCATCGATCTCTTCCGGGCCAACATGGGATACAACCCGGCCATACCGAGGGACAACGCCGTCGTGCCGGAGACGGGCGCCATTCGCTACCTCCAGTCTCGGGTTCCCAACCGCTTTGCCGGCCTGGGGCTCACCCCCTTCGAGCCGCTGCCGGCCGACATGGCGATGACCTTCGGCCTGTACGACGCGCGCGGCTACGACTATCCCACCGAGGGACGCTACGACACCCTGTGGCGGCGATCCATCAACAACCTCCCCACCATCGCGCAACCCACCGAGCGGGCCGCCACGACACCGGAATCGCTCCGCGCGCTAAGTCTGCTGAGCACCACCGACCTCCTCGTCAGCCCCGGCGAGCCCCCGCTGAGGCAGCCCGGGCTGCGGCGCGTCTACAACGGGCGCGACGCCGTCATCTACCGCAACCTGGAGGCGCTCCCTCGCGTGTTCGTCGTCGACCGACAGCGCACCGTGGACGGGGAGGAGGAGGCGCTCGCAGCCTCGACGGCCCCCGATTTCGACGGCCGCCGGGTCGCCGTGACCGAGCGCGAGCTGCCGGGTCTCCCGCAGGACGACGGGCGCCGTGCGCCGTCGGCCGGCTCCGCGCGGCTCGTCTCCTATGAGCCCGAGCGAGTCGTCGCGCGCGCCTCCGCGCCCGGACCCGGGCTGCTCGTGCTCACCGACGTTCACTACCCGGGCTGGAATGCGACCGTCGACGGTCGCGGCGTGCCGATCGAACGGGTGGACTACCTGCTCCGCGGGGTGCGGATCCCGGCCGGCGCGCACCGGGTGGAGTTCCGGTACGAGCCCGCGAGCTACCGGGCGGGATGGATCATCAGCCTGATCGCCGCGCTGGCGGTTCTCGCTGCCGCTTTCGTCGGCTGGCGGCGTCGGCGGCGCGTGCGCGGCCGGTAGCGCCGTGCGACGATGACTTCGTGGCGGATTTGGCGCGTAGGGCCACCGAGCTGGTGTCGAGCCATCCAGCGGTCCGTCGTGTGGAGTTGGCCGGATCCCGGTCGCGCGGGACGCACGGGGAGCTCTCTGACTGGGACTTCCGTGATGACGTCCGACTTCGCCGCGGTCGCGCGCGATCTTCCTGCTGTCCTTCCGCATCGACGAGTCCGAGGTCGAGGCCCGGCGGGTGGTGGCATCGTCGTGCCTCGCGGCGCGGCGCACACCTTCTGGAACCCGTCTGCACAGCTGGCTCGATACCTGATCGTGATGACGGCGACCATCTACCGGCTCGTGGAGGCGCTGGACGACACGAAGGGACATGCGGACATGAGCACGCTGTTCCGTGAGCACAACAGCACCCTGGTCGGCTGGCCGTGATCCTCCCGCAGGACCCGCCGCTCCCCCAGGTCCGGTGGCCGTAGCGGCGGAGCCGTCAAGCGACGTTCCGTAGGGCGCTGGTTCCGTCGGTGGCTGTCGGATAAAGCCGTTCGAGAAAACGCGCAGCACGCTTGCGGAGGTGCAGTTCAGAGCCGCCGTGCATGACGTCCTCGCAACGAACCGCCTGCGTGCGACCGACGAGATGGCCGTTTTCGGAACCCACCCTTACAAGCGATCCAGCGCGCTCGCCTGGGGTTTTCCCGACAGCCACGTCGAAAAGCAGCGCTCCCACCCTGGGCTGCTGTTCGTCGTCCAACTCGACAGCGCGGACGCTTGACGGCTAAGCGCCTGCTCCTGCTGCTCCTATGTCAAGAAATTGAGTCGCGTGAGGGCTGTGCCTGTGGTCGGGATGGGGGTGGCAGGAGGTTCCAGACGTCGCGGACGAGGTAGCGCTTGAGGCAGCGGATGGCCTCGCGGTTGGTCTTGCCTTCGCCCTTCTTGCGCGCGATGTAGTCGCTGCGTCGGCGGGTGGCAGCGGGCGCGGGTGACGACGATGCGGTGCAGGGCCGCGTTGATCTGGCGGTTGCCGCCGCGGTCGAGGCGTTGGCGGTCGGTGCGTGCCGGAGCTGGCGGGGATCGGTGCGACGCCGGCGGCGCGAGCGAGCTTGGCGGCTGGCCGAAGCGGTCGGCGCCGGCGATTTCGCCGACGAGCTTGGCGGCGGTCAGCGGCCCGAAGCCCGGCTCGGCGAGCAGTTGGGGCGCGATCGCGTCACAGCTCGGTGATCTCGGCTCGAGCGCGTTGATCGGGGAGCGTGAGCTCGCGCAGGCGCCGCAGCTCGTCGCGCGCGATCCGAACGCGCATCGTCTGCTCGGCGCGCGCCAGCCGCCGGCCGATCTGCGCGCTCCACTTCTTCGAGAACAACGCTCCGCCCGGCAACTGCAGCTCGGGCCAGAGGTCGTGGAGGTTCCAGAGCAGCGTGCTGTTGAGCTCCACCCGCGCCTGACGAGGCGTTCGCGGTGGTCGACGAGCAGCCGCAAGTCGAGCTCCGGGCCGGCCAGCGCCGCCGCCGGCAGTGTTTCGAGACCCTGCGGCAGCGCGGCCCGAGCGACGTTGAGCGCGTCGACGGGTCGGACTTGCCGCGCTCGCGGCTCGAGCGCCGCGTGCCGGCCATCAGGTGTGTCGGGATCCGCAACACGCGCTCGCCGCGCCCGATCAAGAAGCGCTCCAGCGAGCCGGAGACGTGGCGGCAATCCTCAAGCGCCCAGACCCGCTCGCCGGCAAGGCTGCGCGCCCAGGTCAACAGCGCCGCGAAGCCGCGACGTCCGACTCGGGATCGTCTGCTCGCCGAGCAGCTCGCCGGTAGCGCCTCCGATCGCCGCGATCGCGTGCGAGCGCTTGTGAGTGTCCGCGCCGAGCACGATCATGGGTCTCGTCCACATCCTTTGATGCTTTGCGGGGGCGGACGTCCGGTGGACACGGCTTGCTGGGGGCGGTGCCACGCATCCTATCAAGTCACGCCGAACATCCCCGACCGGCGACGAGCGACAAAACAAAAGGAGGTCAGGCCCGACGGGCCGACAGCCTCAAAGAGAGTCAGCTCGCCGCCCGGTCGGGACCATCTCCACCGCGTCGGACGTCACCGACGCCGAATCGAAACAGCAAGCCTCGAAGCGGCAGCGGGGGTGACCGGCGGGGCGGGGCCCCCAGCTTGAATCCGTCAGCGGGTTGTGTTCTGCTTCAGCAAGCCAGATTCCATTGCCGACCGGCCAGGAGAGATAGCTGCGATGTTCGGCGACACAAAACAGCGTTCTGGGAGTTTCGAGCGGACCTGGTGGCGGGTCGCCGCCGCGGTCTGGATCGCGGGGCTGGCGGCGGTGCTGATGGGCTGGCTCCTGGCGGCAGCGCCCGCGGGCGCGCAGGTGCCATCCGGCGATGGCACGGTGTTCGTCCATTCCGCCAAGAGCGGCAAACTCGGTGGCGGCAGGCTGACCCTCCACGGCGTCAGCCGGCGGGTGACCTGGGCCCACAACAGCGGCCGCTCCGGGGTGCTGGCGGTCAGGCGGCTGCACCGGAGGCACTTCTCGCCGAAGACCTCGGCGGCGACCGGCACCCTTCACGTGGCGGGCCACCGCGGCGGTGACGAGCTGACCTTCAAGCTGAGCCGGCCGCGCTACAACCCTGCGCGTCGCACGGTCAGCTACACGGCAAAACGCCTGGGCAACGGCCGCTTCCCGAGCCGCGCCGCCGCCCAAGCGGCAGCGGCCGCGCGCCAGTTCGGCGCCGCGTCGCTGTCCATCCAAGTCGCGCAGGTGACGAGCACCCCCA
This sequence comes from uncultured Thermoleophilaceae bacterium, assembly GCA_963812915.1. Taxonomy (GTDB): domain Bacteria; phylum Actinomycetota; class Thermoleophilia; order Solirubrobacterales; family Thermoleophilaceae; genus JACVRW01. Next base: position 349,742 of record CAWEXB010000003.1, read on the forward strand.
CGCTGCAGGCCCTGAACGACGTCTACGGTCCTGGCAGCAACCCCCATCACCACGTCTGCGATGGAAGGGCCCGTTGCTGGGGGAGCGTCATCGGAACCGGCCTGGAGCCGGGGAGTTCCGTGAAGGTGACGATCGACGATCAGTACGTGCAGCAGTACCTGCCTGTCGATGAGAACGGGAACCTGGCTACCAACGACGATGGGGACGGGGGCCCGGCCCGCCTGAAGCTGAGTTACACCTGCCCGGGGTCCGCATACGGAAGCGTCACAAGCTTGCAGGTCGACGGCTGGGCGTCGGACGGCAGCTCGCTCACGGCGCGTGCCGTCGCGGCGTGCCCGTAGGTCGGGGACACCCCCGAGTTTCCTCACAATGACTTGACGCTCGGCCGTCGTGCGTCGGCGTCGCCATGCGCGCGCCTCCTGCCGGGTGGAAGGAGCGGCGCGACCCGGATCGGGGTCGCGCTGCTGCTTTCGCCTGATGGGAGGCGTCTGGGTGCCGAGGCCCTCGCTGCTGAGTTGGACGATCTGCAGTAGCGCTCGTCAAGAGTGCTGCTTATCTGAACCGGGGCCGTTGTCAAGGCTCGGGGGTGAGTGGTTGTGTTATCTGAACCGGGGCTGTTGTCAAGGCTCGGGGGTGAGTGTTGTGTGGGTTTGTGGTTGCGGTGGGTGCGGTCGTTCCGCGGGCGCCCGGGGGTTTACGACACGAGTATCGCGCAGGTAGCCTCCCTGCATGGCACGGAGGACGGAGGCCGCGCTGTGGATCACCGCTTATGTCGCCGTCGCAGTCTCGCCGCTGTTCGTCGCCCTCATCGACCTCAATCCCGGGCGCGGCTTCGTCGTCAACTTCTCCGTTGCGCTCGGGTTCGTCGGCCTGACGATGCTCGGGCTCCAGTTCGCGCTCGTCGCCCGCTTCCGCCGCGTCGCCGCGCCGGTGGGGATCGACCGGCTGCTCGAGTTCCACAAGCAGATCGCCTACGTGGCGCTCGGGCTCGTCCTCCTACACCCGATCCTGCTCTTCCTCAAGAGCGACCGCTTCCTGCGCCTCCTCGACGTGCCGGACGCGCCGTGGCGGGCGCGCGGCGCCGTGGCCGCGACGCTGGCGCTGCTCACGCTCGTCGCGCTGTCGGTCTGGCGGCGGCGGCTGCGGCTCAACTACGAGGCGTGGCAGTTCACCCACGACGTGCTCGCGATCTTCGTCGTCGTCGCTGCGACGGTGCACGCGCTGCTCGTGCGCTACTACCTCGACCAGCCGTGGGAGCAGGTGCACGCGGCGGCGATGTCGGTCGCGTTCGTCGCGATCGTGCTGTGGGTGCGGCTCGGCCGGCCGATCAACCGGCGCCGCCACCCCTGGCGCGTCGAGGCGGTGACCCCCGAGCACGGCCACTGCGTGAGCGTGACGGTCGCGCCGATCACGGGCAAGGGGGCCCACGCGCCGCCGTTCCGCTTCACGCCCGGGCAGTTCGCGTGGATCATGGCCGAGCAGTCGCCCTTCGCGGTGACCCAGCATCCCTTCACCATCAGCTCGAGCGCCGAGCGGACGGACGCCATCACGCTCACGATCAAGGCGGCAGGCGACTTCACCGAGGCGGTCGGCCGGCTGCGGCCGGGCGAGACCGTCTACCTCGACGGGCCCTTCGGCGAGTTCCGCGAGGTGCCCGAGGAAACGGCGGGCATCGTGCTCATCGGCGGCGGCGTCGGCGTCACACCGCTCATGAGCATCCTCCGCACGCACGCCGATCGCGACGACCGCCGGCCAGTGTGGCTGTTCCTGGCCAACGAGTCCGAGGACAGCATCACCTTCCGGGAGGAGATCGACGGCGTGTGCGAGACCCTTCCCGTCACGGCCGTGCACACGCTCTCCCATCCACCCCCGGGGTGGGAGGGCGAGCAGGGCCACCTCGACGCGGCGATGCTGCGCCGCCACCTGCCCCCGAACCTCGCCGAGCTGCGCTACTTCATCTGCGGTCCACCTGGCCTCCTCGACGCCGCCGGGGCGGCCCTCGCCGAGCTCGGCGTGCCCGCGTGGCGGGTGCATTCCGAGCGCTTCGCGATGGTGTGACGAGCGGGATGCGCCCGAACCCGACTACCGTCGTCGTCGCGGTCGTGACGCTCGCGATCGTTCTGGTGAGCGTCGTCTGGGCGCTGCTCGTTTAGCGTTCGCGCGGTGGCGGGTCGACCTTCACGCCGTCCGAGCCGCGCTCGGGCCCCGCGGCCAGGCCGCACGAGCGCGCTCTTCGCCGCGGCTGGCGGCGAGGCAGAGCGCCTCGTCGATCCGCTCGTGAAGGCGGGCTGCACACCCCGCGCGGCGGCCGCACGCACGTAGTGCTCGGCCTCCGCACCGAGCGCGAGCAAGGTCGATCTAACGCGACCTCGACTCCCCCCTGTCCAGGAGCTGCTCGAACCGGCGCTAGGGATCTACCGCGAGCTCGGCATGGAGACCTACGCCGCGAGGGCCGCAGCGCTAGCGCAAGAGGCCGCGACCGCCCCGTAATCCACTCCCCGCATGGGTGCGACTTTGCACCTGGTTCGTCGGTTCGACACCAGGTAGTCCGCGCTCGCTCAGGCTCCGGCTCAGGCGTGGGCAAAGGAGCGTGCCGAGTGCGAGCTCCCAGTGCTGAGTTTGTGGAAAACCAGCTCTCTCGACGCACGTCGACCGAACCATCGCGGTGTCCGAAACCCTGGGCCCGGTCCGGCGGCCGCTTCGCACTCCCACTCGGGGAAAAGCGCGTGTATCCGTGCCTGAAGCTCCGAGCAAACCTTGTGCCAGCCGGCGGGCTTGGCGACCCGAACGTGGCGGCGCAAGCTGACGCACGCAAGCGGATCCAGGCTCAGGTGACTGGTGCTTTTGCCAAGGCGTCGGTCTCATCGACTTCGCCGACAGGTTGCGGACCGCTCGGCCACCGCCCGAGAAGCGCGTGCGCGGCCGCGAGCGCGTAGCACGCGGCCGCCACCAGCGTGGCGGCGGTGAAGCCCAGCGTGATCGCGACCGCGAGCGCCAGCACCGACGCCAGGACAGATGTGACGCCGTTGATGCCCCACGCCCACGGAACCCCACGCCGGTAGAGGCCCGACAGGCGCAGCAGCCCGATCGGCATCGCCATGCCCATCGTCACGCCGTAGGGGGCGAGTACGAGCGCCGCGACGGCGATGCGAGCGGCGAAGGGCAGGTCGATGAGTGCGCTCAGGAGCGAGGGCAGTCCAAAGGCCGCCGCGACGATGAGCGCCACGACGAGCACGAGCGACGTGGTCAGAGCGCGGCGCGAGCTCCCCCAGCGCCCCGACAGGGCGGCGCCCAGGCCCGTGAAGGCGAGTAGAGCGGCGAGGACCACCGACAGCGAGTAGGTGGGGAAGCCCAGGAACAGGACGAAGCGCGCGATCATCGTGACCTCGAGTACGAGAAAGCCGATCCCGATCGCCGCAAAGAACACGAGCGACCCGACCGGCGGACGATCGGCACGAGCCACCAGGCCCAGCGGAAGGGCGAAGGCAAGCGCACAGAGGGAGAGCAGGATGCCAAGCGCCACGAGCAGCACCGTGAACGGCTTGACGGTGAACAGGTAGCCCGGTGGAGTGGCCTGGCCGACCTCGCTCAGGCGCTCGAAGTTCAGGAAGAAGGGCTTGTCGTCGGTGGGCGGGCAGACGTCGACGCGATAGCCCGCGCAGAACGACTCCAGGCTCGAGGCGCGGGCGAGCTGCCTCCACTCGAGGCGGTACGGACCTCCGGGCGCGAAGGCCACGCCATCGGTGCGCTCGCGCGCCAGCCGGCCGATGCGTGCCAGCTGGCGTGGCGTGAACGGCGTCAGCTGGGCCAGCACCGTGCCGAACGGCTTGGCCGTCGTCAGGTCCGTTCCCAGCAGGACGACCACGTGTCGCTCGGGGTCGTCGATGCCTCGCTCCTCGAGCGCGGCGAGCGTGAGCACCGTCGCCCGGAGCGCCTCGTCTCCCACAAGCCGGTGGAGCCGCGAGACGACGAGAAGTCCGCCCGGGGCGAGGTGGTCGAGGTACTCGTCGAACGCCTCGGTCGTGTAGAGGTTGTTCTCGGTGAGCGCGTACCCCTGGGCCGCGTTCCCGCTCAGGGTGTTCGTGAAGCCGATGTGGATCGCCTGATAGCGGGCGTCGCTCTGAGCGAGGGTCGAGCGTCCGTCGCCGATGCGCACCTGTACGCCGGGGAGCGTGTACGGCGAGCCGTACTCGGGGCCGAGATCACGGTCGACGACGTCGACGATGGCCCGGTTGAGCTCGATCACGTCGACGCGCCGCTCGCCCGACGACAGGGCGTTGTAGATGTCGCGTCCGCCGCCGCCTCCGATGATGAGCGCCCGCCCCGGCGGCGCGACGACGAAGCCGACGCTCTGGGGACCCAACCGGAGGGACCGCCAGTCGGGAAGCGGCCGGCCGCGCCGGTGCTGCGGGACCGCCGCGAAGTCGCGGTCGTAGGTGACGACGCCGAAGTCGGGACCGGTCGAGCGATACCCGACAACCCGGCTGAGCGGCGTCCAACGGTCGGCCGCAGTATCGGCGTCGAGTGGCGGGGGCAGGTGATAGAGCGAGCCGGCCGCGCCAAGGCCCACGGCCGCCGCCGCCACCACGGTCATGCCGATGCCGGCTCGCCGCTGGCCGCGGGACTCCGCGCAGAGAACGGCGGCCACGCCGGCGACCAGGCCAAGCGAGACCAGTAGCAGCGGAGCCGGAACGCTCCACATCGCGGGGACGATGACGACGGCGCCCAGCCCCGCCCCCAGCAGATCGCAGGCGTAGATGCGATGGATCCAGCGCGTGTAGCGGGTTATCGCCAGCGTGATCACCATCCCGGCCAAGAAGAACGGAACGGCTGCCAAGAGCGAGGCGAGCGTCAGGGTCAGGGCGAAGCGAAGGGTGAGCGATGACTCGAACGTGTAGTCGAGCCGGACGAGTAGCGCCGGAGCGAGGACGAGCGACGCGGCCAGGGCCGCACACCAGGCGGCCAGAGACGCCGCCCGGCGCGGGCGGCTCGAACGCGCGCGGACGTAGGTACACGACCATGGCGGCGGCGCCGGTCCCGACGAGTGCGAGGGAGATCGCCAGGAAGCCGAAGTGGTAGAAGAGCGCCGCGGAGAAGACGCGCGTGAGCGCCACCTGTAGCGCGAGCGTGCAACCGGCCACCAGCCCGACGGCGATCAGAGCTCGCGTGGCGGGGGGCGTGGACACGGCGGCGCCGCAACCTAACAACTCTGGGCGCGCTCGAGGCCGGGTGGCAAGGCGCCCCGCGGCCGGTCAGGCAAGCTTTCGCGACTCCACGTACACGCTGCCCCCACGCCGAAGGACCGCCTCCACGGAAGCCAGCACGACGGCGGCGGGGAGCAGTACGGCGCCGGCGCCGATGGCGGCCGCGCGCGCGGGGGCCGGCGCCGCGTCCCGCCGTGCAGCCGGTCGCCTGATCGCGTCGTAGAGGTCGGGGGAGCCGGGGAGAAGGCCGACGAGGCCGTGCAGCCAGCCGAAGACGACCTGGCCGCCACGCACGTGGCTCACCCGTTGGACACGGAGCCCCAGCGCGCGCAGGCGCGCGAGCAGGGCACCCGCCGGGACGTGGACCAGATGCCGAGGCAGGTCCAGGGCCAGCCACTCGTCCCCGAACAACCTCGCCTGCAGGCTGGCGGCGTTAGGCAGGGCGATGACGAGCAGACCGTCCGGGAGGAGCAGCTCCGCGGCACGCTCGAGCGCCCGGCCCGGCTCGGGCAGGTGCTCCAGCGAGTGCCAGAAGACGATGGCGGCGAAGCGCCCGTCGAGGTCGTCGAGGTCGCCGGTGCGCACATCGGACCGAGTCGAGTGGCGCTCGAGGCCGATCGCATCCCGCCCCTGCGTCCGGAGGGCGTCCAGGAGAGCGCCGTCGCCGGCCCCGACATCGAGAACGGGACCGGCTGGGGCAATCCGGGAGACGCGCCTCGCGAGCACCCCGCGCGCACGTCGAAGGATCCGGTCGCCCGGGCCCACGAAGCGGCCCGTGGCGGGTCGATACCAGTCGGCGTAGGCGCTTTCGAGTGCCTCGTCGTCCGGCCACGGGTCGGTGGTGGCCACTCCGCACGACGGGCAGAGCCGGCGCCCGTTCAGCCGCCGGGCACGTTCGTCGAATGGCGAACCGCACCAGGCGCAGCGGCCTCTCACGGTTCGAACTTGCGTGAGCGCAAGATGCCGTTGCGATGGAGCACCAGACGCGCCCCCGTCCACAGCGTCTTCAACCCGTAGACGATCGAGTGGCCGAGCGAGATCGATGACGCATCGGCGAAGTAGCGTGAGCGCGCGGGCACCTCGGCGATGCGGAAGCCGAAATGGGCGGTCTGCATCAGCATCTCCGAGTCGAACACGAAGTCGAGCGAGTTGCGCAGGAAGGGAACCGACAGAAGCAGACGCCGCGAGTAGGCCCGATAGCCGGTGTGCAGTTCCGAGAGCCGCGTGCCGAGGAGCCGGTTCTCGACGCCGGTCAGCGCGCGGTTGGCGAGGTACTTGTAGAGGGGCATGCCGCCCGCCCGCGCCATGCCCGGCTCGGCGAGACGAGACCCAAGCACGAGGTCGGCCTCGCCGCTCAGGATCGGCTCCACCAGCCGGGGAATCAGGTTCGGCTCGTATTGCCCGTCGGGGTGCAGCATCACCACGATGTCGGCGTCGCGCTGGAGCGCCTGCAGGTAGCACGTCTTCTGATTGCCGCCGTAGCCCACGTTGTGTGGGTGCCAGACGACGTTGAGCGGCAGGTCGCGCGCCACCTCGACCGTGTTGTCGGTGGACCTGTCGTCCACCAGGATGATCTCGTCCACCCAATCGGCAGGGATGCTGGACACCGTCCGCTCGAGGGTGCGGGCGGCGTTGTGTGCCGGCATCACGACGACGATGCGCGCTCCCTGGCGCGCGGTCGCGGGGCGGAGCCCCGCAGCGCGATTGTCACGGTCTGGTTCCACGCTCAAGGCGGGTCCGGCGGGTAGACGCTGAAAGCCTCGTCCCGGTAACCGCGCCTGCGCCCGGCGAGGCAGCGTCCTGCATCGTAGGGACGGTCGCCGAGCAGTCCGCGAAGGAACGCCGGGTCGGTGACGACGATCGCGCTGCGTCGCGCGCGCGCCCGCACCTCGGCACACGACGCACGGGCCGGAAGGAGCTCCAGCGGATGCGTGAAATGGTCGCCGGCGAGTGGAGCCTGCACCGCCCGGGAAGCGAAGGCGATGGTCATACGGCCGTCGTCGAAGCCGGGCTGGGCGGCGAACCAGGCCGCCACGCCCCGTCCGAGGGCGGTCGATCCCGCGACCTCCGAGTGACGCTCGACGAAGCCCTGGCCGGCCGGGGCGAGCGCCACACCGGCGACGATCGCGGCCGCGACGAGGACGGGGCCTCCGGCAGCGGCCCGTCCACGAAGGGCGCGACCCGGCGCTCGCCTCGAGGCGAGGAGCCCCACTCCGAAGACGGCGAGACCGCCCGCCGCGCCCACGGCGAGCGTCTCGGCGGAAGGAACGTAGGGCGGCCCCAGGTCAGCCGCCTTGACCACGTTCCACACCGTCGATGCGGCGAGGGCCAGCGTGGCCGCGGCGGCGGTTACCCCACCGGCCCGCGCCGCGACGGCGACCGCGACCGTCGCCGCGCCGATGGCAGGGAGGAGATAGCGGAGGGTCGACAGCGGCCAGCTCTCGGGTGCCAGCAAACCTGGCGAGGTCGGCAGCCCGGTGCCGGGGGCGAGCGACCAGGCGAGCAGCGCCAGGAGGGACACGGCGCCGACCAAGACGAGCTCGAGGCGCAGCGGGCGCGGAAGCCGGAACCCGAGTGCTCCACGAACGAGGACCAAGAGCCCCCCGGCCAGCAGGACGATGGCCCCGGCGAGCTGGCCGGCATACATCCCCCACCGCCCATCCAGCGAGGCGGCGGGTCGCTCCAGGAAACGCGTGTCCACCAGCTCGAGGAAGGGCGGCCTCGGATCGCCCCACGGCGCCGCGGCGAACGGCCACAGCGGCGACCCGTGTTGGATGAGGTTGCGCGCGTACCAGATGCCGCCGATCGCGAAGGCGCCCGCGACGGCGAGCGCGAGCCATCGGACGATCGGGAGGACGCTTCCCCGCGCGAGGAAGAATCCGACGCCCAGGGAAACCGCTACGAGCACCGCGGGTGTGGTTTTGCTGCCGACCGCCAGACCGGCAGCGAGGAGGGCCGGCGCCATCAGAGCGGGCGTCCGACGGGCGCCGGTGCAGAGCGCCGAGGTGCACGCCAGCCACGCGAGCGCCGGGACGTCCGTCTGAGGCTCGTTCAGCTGATGGACCGCGAGCGGCAGCGACACCAGCGCCGCGACGGCCAACCCGGCCGGCAGGCGCGGCACGCCGAGGTTGCGCACGGTGACCCAGCTGCCGAGCCCCACCACCAGCAGCAGAAACGGGTTCCAGAGGACGAGGGGGGCGAAGCTGCGTGAGATGGCGGCGGCCCAGGTCAGCGCCACCTCGTCCGTCACGGGATAGTTCCCGTACGGAAGGTCGTAGCTGAGGAACAGGATCGAACCCGGTCGGCCGTTCTCGATCCAGCCCGCGACCTGCGCGTAGTGGTACAGGGCGCTGTCGAAGCCGATCGACGGGTAGCGGAGCAGCCACGCCGTCAGCGCCGCTCCACCTCCCGCGAGCGCTGCCGCGGCGGCGCGCCAACCCCAGTCGAGCTCGCGCCACCACTCGACGAGCTCGGAGGTGGGTCGGACGCGGGGCGCCGGCAGCCGAACGACTCCGATTGCCCACGTCAGCGACGCCGCCGCCACGAGCGCGATCGTGCTGGCGCCGAGGCCCACCAGCCCCAGCGCGAGCGTCTCGACGACGACGATCGACACGGCGATCACCACCGTCGCGATCGCCCGCTCCAGGCCCCTGTCCATCACCCGCGAGGCGATGCGAAGACCCGTCTCGAGGACGGCGAGCCCCGCGAGTGCCAGCAGCGCGTGGTGGAATGCGGTGCTCACGACGGAGGGAGGCTCACGAGTGCCGCCGTGACGTCAGCCCGGGAGCGTCGGGCGTCCCGCGAGCTCGGGGTCGCGCTTGTCCACCTTGCCGCGGAGAGCGAGCGACCTGTCGTCCGATGGCGGGCGCCGGGGATCAGCCCGGCGGCCCCCTGCCGCGGCCAGCATTCGCCAGCTCGCCAGTGCCAGGAGCACGACGGCGGTGATCGCGACCCAGTGCGCCAGGAGCAGAGAGTTGCTGTAGCCGAACGCGAAGCCGCCCTCGTCGGCCGGTCCGATGACGAGGTAGAGGAGAGGGATGACCACGCCGAGCAGGACGGCGCCGCCCACGATCAAGATCCGCGGCCCGATGCCCCGCCACAGGACGAACGCGAGCACGGGACCGACCACGAGGCCCATACGAAGGGCAAACCAGAGACTGACCGGGATCGTGATCACGAACGAGATGACCAGCGCGCGTGCCAGGGGCATTGGGCGTGGCGAGGGCTCCGGCAGCAAGCTCGGGGACGGCTCTTCGCGACGCTCGCGACGTGCCAGGCGCCCCCCGAGGATCAGGAAGGCGACGAGCACCAGGGAGACGACCCCCGAGATGAGATAGCTCCACCGGACGCCATCCTGAGGCGCAAAGGAGAAGCTCACCTCCCGGCAGGACCCCGGCGCGCGCCATCCGTTGGCATAGCCGTCCATCACCCGCGGGGCTCCGAGGGACCGGCCGTCGCAGCTGGCTCGCCATCCCTTGTTGAAGCTCTGCCCGAGGACGAGCCAGGAAGGCCCCCCCAGCGCGACCCGAACCCCGTCCACGGAGCTTCGCCCGAGGTGACCGGGGTCCACGACCGTGCCGCCGCCCGACACGCCGACCGGCAGGGGCGCCGGCGAGCGAAGCCGCAGCAAGTCGACGCTGAACGGCCCGGGCACCGACCGGATCCGCTGAAGGCCTTCCGCCATGCGCACCCGCCCGCCGCAGGAGCGAGCGGGCAGCGGCCCGCCGGCGTCGAGCTCGGCGACGGTGCCCCCGACCCGCAGCGCGACGACATCGGTCCCGACCCGAATCCGAGCGGTCCCGCACGCAGCGCGAAGCCGACCGGAACGGGGCACGGCGACCTGGGGCACGCCGGGCGCCGACACGGACGCGATGCCCACGGCGCGCGTGCTTCGCCGGCTCGGCGGGGCCCCAGCCCCGAACCGGGCCGACAGGATGGTCAGTCGGAAGGCACGCGCCCGGACGGGGCGCGGCAGGACCACGGTCCCGTCGGGCGCTACCGGCAGCGGAGGCGTCCCGCCGCCGTCCCAGGTCAGCCGCACCCGTGTCGGGCGGCGAACGGGCTCCCTCGGCGGAGTCAGGCGAATCCGAGACACGGTCCGGGGCTGCGAGCCCCGCCAGGAGATCCAGGGAAGCGGTGCGGCGGGACGCACCCAGAGTCCGATCCACGCGGTGTCCTCCCGTCCGTCGAAAGCGCTCGAGGCGCGGTAACGGGGCATGTCGTGAAAGCGGCTCGAAGAGTCGAAGGCCATTCCTCCACGCATACCCACGAGTCCGTCGAACGCGGAGTCGGCGGCGTCGAGGGCCGGGTTCACCCACGCGTCGGTCGCATACGACCGCGTGGCGGGCGCGAAGACGGCGCGGTCGAGGTAGCGCTCGGCGTCGCCGCGATCGGCGTTCCGGCCGATCGTGGGATCCGCCACGTAGCGGTCGCGCTGGAAGGGAGTGTCACCGGTCGTGCGCTCGAACAGGTAGGTCAGCCCGACCCGGCCGAGGTCCCGTCCCGCGAGCGCGCGACCGGTGACGATCGGCGCGCGGAGGAGCTGTGTGGGCCGCACGCCGGGGATGCGGATCTCGCGAAAGCCTCCGCCGCTGCGTAGCCCCTCCTCCGGCTGGTCCACCTCGGCCACCCGGACGCGGAGCGCCGAGACCTGCGACTGGTCCACGCGAACGCGCGTCCAGCCGCGTCCGACGGGCGACGCCACGCCGCCCACATCGATCTCCTTGATCACGCCGCGGTCGCTGCGCAGGGGAAGGACGTCCACGTAGGGCACGTCCCTGGGTCCCGTGAACCCGATCTCGACCCACCAGTCATCCTCGGGAGCGAGGCGGTCCGCGACCCAGGACGTCGAGGGGTCCCGGTCGAAGGCGGCCGCCGGCGCGTGCTCTGGAAACTGGGCGGCGTTGGCGGAGCTGGGACTTCGGATGAAGCTTGCTCCCTCGAGCGCTGCCACGGTTTGGGCGTCCGGTCCGCGTTCGGGGAACGGATTGGTGCTCGCCGCGTTCTCGTCGATCTGCTCCGTCTCTGGAAGGGTGGGACCCACGTTCTGCCGTGCGAACTGGGGGATGAACTGACGGCGTCGGTTCGAGTCGCTCACCACCACCTCGGCGCCGCGGGCGGCCTGCGCCCTCAGCTCGCGCGATGAGAGGTCCGCGGCGTACATGATGGGGCGCCGCTCCGGAAGGGCGCCGAACGCCGCCAGGCCGGCAAGCCCGGCGGCGCTGCCGTCGAGGATCGTGGCCGGCGCGAGCGGGTTCACGTGCACGATCCCGCGGCCGGGCGGGAGGTCATGGCGGAGGACCTGCGGCAAGACGACCGGCCCGCCCAGATCGCCCGGCGCCGGGCGAACGGGACGCTCCGGGCCGTAGCTTCGCGACGGCGCGGCGAGTCCCTGACCGGCCAGCTCCACCGCGGCGGAGGCGGGGTCGAGCGAGCCGGTGCGCGACAGGTCCGAGTCGCTGCCGCTGACCACCGCCCCGACCCCCATCATGCGCAACAGCGGGCGCAGCTGTCCGGGCACGAGCCGTCGCTGCTGCACCAGCGAGTCGACGGTGGTGAGCAGGTCGACGGCGTGAAGGTCGGAGAGTGCCGTCTCGTACCGCGCCGCCACCGGGCGATCGGTCAGCCGGGGGAGGATCGCGTCGATCGTGCCGCCCCAGTCGTAGTAATAGAAGACCGACCCGGGCAGCAGCAGCGCGCGGGAGTTCTCGGGCAGCTCCCGGTCGAGTCCGCGGCCGGCGTCCACCCACGCGCTCGGGATCCGCTTCCAGTTCAGCTGGGCGTCGAGCGCCTCGCCCTTGGCCAGCGGCCACGCCGCCAGCACGATGAGCGCGGCCAGCGTCGCTGGGGCCGCCACGAGGGCCGCCGACCGGGCGCGCCCCGGTCTCAGGGTGCGAAGCTGCGCCCAGGCGAGCTGCGCCCCCAGCCCGAGCAGCCCCGCAACGCCCACGGCCACGAGCGGGGCGGCCTTCTGTGTGGTGCGCATGAAGCGCACGATCCAGGTCTCGCGGTATATCCACTCCATCCCCTGGCGCAGCTGCGTCCCGTCGGGAAAGCCGGCGGCCATGATCACCGCGCCGACGAGCACGAGGAGCATGAGGAATGGGCCGTAGCGGAAGCGCCGGGTCCATAGGAACCCGACCGCGGCGAGGGCGGGCAGCAGCAGCGAGGCTCCGACGACGAGCGGGTTGTAGAGCAGCGTCGGGCTGTCGTCGAACAGCGGCCGCTCGACGCCGTAGCCGTACCCGAGGTACGAGGTCCAGTAGCCCATCAGCCGCAGCGCCTCGTTGATGCTGTTCGTCCCCCAGATCGATCGCGGCTGCTCCGTGAACTGCAGGAAGTCGATCCCGTAGCGGACGTGCACGAACAGCGGGACGATCCACCAGAGCGACGCGAGCACGCCGAGGACGCCCAGGCGCAGGAGGAAGTTGCCCGAGTCGCGCCAGCGCACGGCGGTGGTGGCCGGCTCGTAGAGGAGGAGAACCAACGGCCCGACGAGCATCCAGCCGACCACGGCTGCGTTGATGCCGGCTCCGGTCGAGGTGAGGATGAGCGCGAAGGCGGCCGCCCACCACCAGCCGCGCAGGTCGCGCCAGCCGCGGACGGCGCGCACACCGCGGTGGACGACGATGAGCAGCCACGGAAGGGCCGCGTAGGCGATCAACGCGCTGGTCGCGCGCCCGGTGTTGAAGACCGTGTAGGGGTTGAGGACGAAGAAGGCGGCGGCGACCAGATGGGCGACCCCGCGCGGGCGTCCCGCGAGTACGTCGAGCAGCCGCAGCATGCCCCACGCCGCGATCGCCAGGAGGAGCCCCAGCCAGAGCCGCTGGATGAGCCACGGGGCTACCCCCAGCTCCCGCAGCGCGGCGTAGAACGGGCCCATCGGCCACAGATAGCCGCCGTACTGCGCGCTGTGGACGTCTCCCAGGTCCGTGGTCGGGGTCCACGTCGATGCCGCGTCACCGAGGAATCGGACCGGATCGACGTGGAGGTCGATCTTCGTGTCCGTGGTAGCCCATCCCGGCCTCTGCCAGAGCGCCACCAGGAAGCCCAGGGCGGCGAAGCCCAGCGTCATGGCCCTGTCTCGTCCTAGCCTCCTCATCGGGACGCGAGCCCGTCAGCCCGCAATGCCGACCATGCCGACGGACACGCCCGCCGGCAGCCGCGCGCCCCGTTCGATGAGCTTCGCCTCGCCGGCCGACGCCAGCTCGAGCAGACGACCGAGCGCCGGTGGCGCGAGCGTCATGTCCGAGCGAGGGGTCTCAGCCGGTCGCAGACGACGAACACTCCTCACCGCGGCCACGCCCGGGAGCAACGCGGTGAAGAAGTACGTCTCGACCTGCGCCCGCCACCCGGCGGCCGTGGCTCGCTCGCGGAGCCGGGCGGCGGTGTAGCGGCGCCGGTGCTGCAGCGATGTGTCGTGCTGACTCCACAGCCAGCGATAGGCCGGTACGGTGACCACGAGCCGTGCCCCGGGACGGGCGACGCGACGCAGCTCGAGCAGAGCATGCCGATCGTCGTCGAGATGCTCGATCACGTCCGTCGCGAGGAGGAGGTCGAAGCGCCCGTCCTCGAACGGCAGCTCCTCGAGCGCGCCCTGCCGAACGCCTTCCAGCCCGCGACTCCGGCAGAAGTCCACCGCCTGGGGGGACACATCGATCCCCTCCGCTATCCCAAGACGCCCGAACTCGACCAGGTTGCGACCGGTGCCGCAGCCCGCGTCGAGCAGGCGGGGCGCGGAGTCGACTCCGGCCCGTCTCAGCAGGGCCCATATCACCGTCCTCCGGGCGCGGAACCACCAGTGCCGATCCTCGAGGTCGTACATTTCCCGGTAGCGCCACTCCTCCACCGCGGCCCGACTCTCCGACTACGCCTGGACGCCGCGCGGAAGTCGGCGCAGAGTCAGCGACAGCGTCAGCAGGCTGACCGCCGCCGCGACGGCGGCCGCCTTCGCTGTGTCGGACCGGGCCAGGATCGCCCCGAGCGCCGGACGACCGGTTGCAGCCTCGCGACTCAATACCTCGAGATTGGTCCTGGCGGGCCGGTCCCAGCTGAACGTCCTCGCCCGCCGCTCGGCCTCCTCGCCGAGGCGCTCGCGCAGCTCCGGCTCCTCGACCACCTCGCGCACCCGACGGGAAAGCTCCTCTGGGTCGCGTGCCAGCACACCCGTCTCGCCGTCGACGATCGACTCGCTGAGTCCGCCCACCGCGAGGGCCGCGCTCGGCGTGCCGCACATCGCCGCCTCCATCACGGTCAGCGACCAACCCTCCGACGAGGAGGCGGTCAGCGCAACCCAGGCGCGCCCGTACAGCTCGGTCTTCGTCTCCTCGTCCACGTGGCCGTGCATACGTACGCGCGGAGTCAGCCCGCGGCGCTCGATCTCCTCCTCGAGCCGCTCGCGGTGGTCGCCGTCGCCCGCGACGTCGAGCCTGGCGTCGGGGATCGCCTCGAGCACGTCGAGCACGTTCTCGATGCGCTTGTAGGCCTTCAGCCGGCCGAGGTAGAGGAGCGTCGGCTCCTCGGCTCGCTTGCCGCGGCGGAAAGAGCCGGGCTCGACGCCGAGGTACTCGACGGTGATGTGGTCGGGCGGGATGCCAACCCGAACCAGGTCGTCGCGGGCCGCGTTCGAGATCGTCAGGAAGGGCGCGTGGCGGTAGAGGTAGTGCAGCGGGAGGGCCTCGAGCGCCCACGCGAGGAATCGGCCGAGGCGCCCGAACTCGTTGATGTAGAGCTCGCGGTGCACGTGGTGCACGAGGACGACCTGCGGCTTGCGCAGCCACAGGGGTGTGAGGAACGTGATTCCGTTGACGACCTCGAGCACGACGTCCGCGTCGCGTCCGACTCCACGCAGCACCGTCCACATCGCCCGCGGGAAGACGGTTACGCGCCCGCCCATCCGATGCACGACGAGATTCGGCGCCATTCGCTCGACCGGCCTCGCCCCCGGGAAGGACCCGGCCACCACGGTCACGCGATGGCCCAACGCGACCCAGCGGGAGATCTGCGCGTACAGGTTGGTGCCGTTGCCGCCCGTTTGTGGGTGGGTCCAGTCCCGATCCACGAGAACGAGGATGTGAATAGACCGACCGGTCGAACGCGGGCCCATGCGACGGGAGAAGCTACCGCACGGAAAACGGAGTTGTAGCGGTCTCGGCGTCCGGAGTCGACTGCCGAAGGGCGAGCACGAGCACCGCCCCCGCGCAGAGCACCTGTACGGCGAACAAGGCGATCGCGACGGCGGTCAGGTCGGCCCCGATGACGATCAGCGCCACCACCTCCACGACGATCGCCACCCCCAGTACCCAGATGAAGGTCGCGCGGCCCATCGCCAGCAGGAGCTGGACGGACAGATACGCGCACGCCAGCAGCGACATGGCCAAGCCGAGCCAGGGTAGTGCGCCGGAGGCCCCGGTCAGATCGTCGCCGAACACCGCCCCCAGCAACGGCTTTCCCGCGACCGCGTAGATCAGCACCATCGGAACCGCCGCGACCGCGATCAGGCCCAGGGTTCGCATCAGGATGGGGCGCGCGTCCAGGCCGATCTTGCCTCGCCTGGCGGCCTCGGGCAGCAGGTACATGCCCAGCCCGACGGCGATCCAGACTATTGCCTTGGCGGCGACCGCGGCGACGGCGTACGAGCCCGCGGCGTCGTCCGACGCCTCGTGCTTGACGATGATGATGTGCAGCTCCTGGAGCCCGAGAAGCAGGGTGAGCCCGATGACCGGGACCCAGGCTCCGACGAGGAGCTCGCGGAGGCGGATGTCCTTCTCGGGGTCGTCCTCGACGTGGCCGAGCTCACGCCCGAGCGGCCACAGCAGGACGAGCGCGACTGCCGCGAGAGACAGGGCGCTTCCGAGGAAGGCGCCGGTCACGTCGAGGCCTACGGCCACGAGGAGCAGCGCAAAGACGATTCGCGAGAGAGCCTCGCCGACGAGGCTGAAGCCGACGGTGCGGTAACGCTGGAGGCCCTGGAGGACCCCCCGCTCCACGCAGACGATCATCCACAGCATGGCCGTCACCGGCACGGCGGCCGCCGCCCAGAGCTCCTCCACGTCGATCAGCGCGCCGATCAGCGACCGCAGCGGGATCGCAACGATGGCGGCGAGCACCGTGCCGATCGCCAACCGCCCGAGCCACCTGCGCACCCCGGCGCCGGCACTCGGGCTGCCGACCGCCAGGTCGTGGCTGACCTCGCGGGCGGCCGCGATCTGCAAGGCGGAGCCGGGAACCATCAGGATGATGAACGCGGAGAGCAGCACGGCCAGCGATCCGTAGCCCGACGCACCAAGAAGCCGTGCGAAGACGATCGTGAACACCAGGGCGAGCACGTTCACGGCGATCACCGCCACCCCGAGGCCGGCCGCGCGGCCGGTGTCGGAGCGCCTCAGCTCGGCGAGGAGTCCCCGCAGCCCGATCGAGTCCTGCCGTGAGAGGACCGGAGCCCGCACCGGGCCAGACTAACCGCCGACCGGCCGCCGATGACGGGATTGAGCGGCGACGTCTGCGCGGGCCGTAGTGTACGGGCGGTGCCCGCGCCTCCTCCCGGACTCGCCCGTGGCTCCGACAAACGCCGCCGCTGCTGGTGGGGCGCCTCGTCACCCGACTACGAGCGCTACCACGACGAGGAGTGGGGCCGGCCGGTCACCGACGACCGCGGCCTCTACGAGAAGCTCACGCTCGAAGCCTTCCAGTCGGGCCTCTCGTGGCTGACGATCCTGCGAAAGCGCGACAACTTCCGGGATGCGTTCGCCGGCTTCGAGATCGAGGCCGTGGCCCGGTTCGGCGCCCGCGACGTCAAGCGGTTGATGGCCGACGCCGGCATCGTCCGCAACAGGGCGAAGATCGACGCGGCCATCGCGAACGCCCGAGCGGCCGCCGAGCTCGACCCTCCGCTGGCCGAGCTCGTGTGGTCGCACGCGCCGCGGGGCCGCCGCCGGGCTCCGCGTGCGGGCGAGGATCTACCCGCCGTGACCCCGGAGTCCACTGCGCTCGCCAAGGAGCTCAAGCGGCGCGGCTTCCGCTTTCTCGGCCCGACCACGGTCTACGCGACCATGCAGGCCTGCGGCGTCGTCAACGACCACCTCTCGGGCTGTTACGTGCGCGGCGAGGTGGAACGGGAGCGGGGCCGCGCCAGGGCCGCCTTCCCGAGCCGCGGGAATGGATGAACCCTCTCCGTCATGACCG
Organism: uncultured Thermoleophilaceae bacterium; assembly: GCA_963812915.1. Lineage (GTDB taxonomy): Bacteria > Actinomycetota > Thermoleophilia > Solirubrobacterales > Thermoleophilaceae > JACVRW01. Next base: position 367,129 of record CAWEXB010000003.1, read on the forward strand.
CGATCGACGACGTCGTAATCCTTTGCGGGGGCCGAGGCACGCGGCTCCAGGAGCACGCCCAGGCGATCCCGAAGCCGCTGGTCGAGATCGGCGGGATGCCGATCGTCTGGCACGTCATTCAGATCTACGCCGCTCACGGCCTGCGCCGGTTCATGCTCTGCACCGGCTACAGGGGCGAGCTCATCGAAGAATTCGTCGACTCGCGGGAGTGGCCGCCCGGCGTGATCGTGCGCTGCGTCGACACGGGCGTGGACACGCAGACGGGCGGTCGGATCAAACAGGCCGGGACGCTGCTGGGGGAGCGGTCCTTCTGCGCGACCTACGCGGATGGGGTGGCCGACATCGACATCGGGCGCCTGATCGGCTACCACCGCGGGCACGGCGGCCTGGCGACGATGACGGTGGTGCGCCCCGAGATCCAGTTCGGTATCGCGGAGCTCGACGGGAACTTGCGCGTGCGCGGTTTCCGGGAGAAGCCGCGCACCGAGGACTGGGTCAACGGTGGGTTCTTCTGCTTCGAGCCCGGCGCGCTCCGGTACATCGCGGCCGACTCCGTTCTCGAGCGCGATCCGCTGGAGCGCCTCGCCGCCCTCGGACATCTGCACGCGTTCCCACACCACGGCTTCTGGGAGTGCGTGGACACGTACAAGGACGCCGTGCAGCTGAACGACCTGTGGGCTGCCGGCCGGGCGCCGTGGCGGGTCTGGGAGAGATGCGCTCCACTATCCTGACCCGACGGGATGGATGAGCGGGCTCTCACCGAGCGCCTGATCACCTACGACACGTCCACCCTCGAGGGCATGCAGGCGGCTGCGGGCTTCGTCAAGGGCTGGCTCGAGGCGCGCGACGTGGAGGTGACGGGCATTACGCACAACGGCCGGCCCGTGCTCGCCGCGACCGTGGGGCCGCAAAAGGGTCCCGTCGTCGTGCTGCACGGGCACTTGGACGTGGTCCCGGCGCACGCCGAGCAGTTCACCCCACGGGTCGAGGGCGATCGTCTCTTCGGCCGCGGCGCCTACGACATGAAGGGCGGGCTCGCGTCGATGATGTGCGCGCTGCGCGAGGTCACCGGCCAGAACGAGGTGAGGGTGCGCTTCGTCTGCGTCTCGGACGAGGAGTCAGAGGAGGTCGAGGCGCGGGGCTCCGACTTTCTGGTCGACGAGGGCTACACGGGGGATTTCGCGATCACCGGCGAACCCACCAACATGCACATCGGCATACAGGCCAAGGGCGTGCTCGGAATGCGGATCGAGGTGGAGGGCAAGGCAGCCCACGGCTCCACGCCCTGGGTCGGCGACAACGCGGTGCTGAAGGCGCTGGACGTCTTCCGCCAGATCGAGTCGCTCCCGTTCGCGCGCGAGTCCTCCGACCTGTTCGACCGCCCCTCGATCAACCTCGGCCGGATCATCGGCGGCGACGCCCTCAACAAGGTCCCGGACCTGTGCGCGATCGACGTGGACATCCGCTACCTGCCCGGTCAGGACGCACGCGACATCCGGGCGGCCGTCGAGGCGCTGCCGGACGCCCGCGTGACCAAGGTCTTTCACCGCCAGCCGGCGATCGTCGACCGCGAGAACCTCTTCGTCCGCGCGCTCGGCGAGGCGATCTCGCGCGTGGCCGCTCCGGTCAGCGAGCGGCTCGGCGTGGGGCGCGACGGCGCCTCGGACGCGATCTCCTTCATCGAGGCGGGCGTTCCGGCCGTCGAGTGCGGGCCGGTGGGCGACGGTCACCACGGGCCGGAGGAATGGGTGTCGATCCGATCGCTCGGCCAATATCGGCAGACACTCGTGGAGTTCGTGAAGCTGCTGCCCGCCCGCCTGAGCGCCGGCGACGACGACCGTCGCCTCAAGATCGCCTGATGCTCGACGAGGTCCCCCGCCCCGGACTTTGGAAGCGCCTGCTCCTCGGCGCGGTGCTCGTGATCTTCGCCGCCGCGAGCGCGACCGCGGTGGCGGCGTTCCACGAGATCGACAAGGTCGTCGACGCGCTCGAGCTGGGGCCCGAGCTGAGGCTCGGCCACGAGCTCGCCGAGACCGACCCTGGCGAGCCGCAGACGCTGATGCTGCTGGGCTCCGACCGGCGGCCCAGGGACAACGTGGAGGGCGCGGCCGGCGCCCGCTCGGACACGATCATCCTGGTGCGGCTCGACCCCACCAAGGAGGCGATCGCGATGATGTCGCTGCCGCGCGACCTCAAGGTCGAGATCCCCGGTCGCGGCACCGGCAAGATCAACATGGCCTACGAGTTCGGCGGCCCGCGGCTCACCCTGCGGACCGTGAAGCGCCTGACCGGCCTGTCGGTGAACCACGTGATCAACGTGAACTTCAGGGGCTTCTGGCGGGCGGTGAACGCGGTCGGCTGCGTGTACGCCGACATCGACCGCCGCTACTACAACGACCTGGCCGAGTACACCTACATCAACCTGCAGCCCGGCTACCAGCGGCTGTGCGGAACGGACGCGCTCCAGTACGTGCGCTTCCGCCACGAGGACAACGATCTGGTGCGCTCGGCGCGCCAGCAGGACTTTCTGCGCCTGGCAAAGCAGCAGGTCACCTCGTCGGAGCTGTTCGAGCAGCGCGACAAGCTGCTCAAGATCTTCGGCCGCAACACGACCACGGACACCGGCCTGCGGTCCCGCTCGGAGGTGCTGCGGCTGCTCAAGCTCGTGCTCGGCACCGCCGGCCTGCCCATCCGCGAGGTCCACTTCGAGGGCCACGTCGGCCCGAGCTACGTGGAGGCGAGCTATCAGCAGGTGAAGGCGCTCGTGGACGAGTTCCTCCAGGTCGAGGACACGCCCGGACCCCGCGGCGAGCTGAGGACGCAACGGACGAACCCGAGGCGTGAGCGCAAGAGGCGTCCGACGCCGGTCGACCTCGGTCTGGAGGACGCGACCACGTTCGGCCAGGAGCAGGCGCTGCTGGCGGTGGAGGCGGGCGCCGGGGGGTCGCTGCCGGTGCTTTACCCGAAGCTGCGGATGCGAGGGTCGCTCTACGTCGACCAGCCGCGCGTGTACAAGCTCCGCGGAACGAACGGTAAGCGCTACGGCGGCTACCGAATGGTCCTCAGGCTCGACTTCGGCGAGTACTACGGCGTGCAGGGACTCACCTGGAAGGATCCGCCGATCCTCGAGGACCCCACCGAAGTGCGCCGAATCGGCCGCCGGGAATACGAGCTCCACTACGACGGCGACCGCCTGAGGCTCGTGGCCTGGCGGACGCCCAAGGCCGTCTACTGGATCTCGAACACTCTGCTGCTGACGCTGTCCGAGAAGCAGATGCTCGCGATCGCGCGCTCCACGCGGCCGCTCTAATAGGCTGCTCGGCTCGATCATGCCCGAGAAAGAGCCCATAGGCGTTATCGGCGTCGGCTGGGTCGGGCTGGTGACCGCGGCCTGCTTCGCGGAGCTCGGGCACCACGTCTGGGCGCGTGACATCCTCGCCGACAAGATCGATTCGCTCTCACGCGGCGAGGTCCCCATTCACGAGCCCGGCCTGCCGGAGCTGGTGGTGAAGAACGCCGCGCGCCTGCACTTCACCACCGAGATGGCTCCCGTGCTCGAGCACACCCGCCTTCTGTTCGTCTCGGTGGACACTCCGCCGACCTACTCCGGCGACGCCGACCTCTCCCGCGTCGAGGCGGTCATCGCCGAGCTGGGCGACTCGAACGATCACGCGCTGGTGATGAAGAGCACCGTGCCGGTCGGAACGGGACGCGCGATCCAGCGGCGCCGGGCGGCCTCGGCTACGTCTCGAACCCGGAGTTCCTCCAGGAGGGTCGCGCGGTCGACGACTTCATGAAGCCCGATCGCGTGGTGATCGGTGCGAACGGCGACTCGGCGAGGTTCGCGGACCGCGTGGAGGGGATCTACGCGTCGCTCGACGCCCCGCTGGTCCGCACAGACCTGGCGTCCGCCGAGATGATCAAGCTCGCCTCGAACGCATTCCTCGCGACCAAGATCAGCTTCATCAACGAGATAGCGAACGTATCGGAAGAGCTTGGCGCCGACGTTTCGGAGGTCGCGCGCGGCATGGGCTTGGACGACCGGATCGGGCCGAAGTTCCTGCGGGCGGGCGTGGGCTTCGGCGGCTCGTGTCTCCTCGGAGAGGAGACCGTCCTTGTGCGCCACCACGGACGGACGACGCTGTTGCGGCTCGACCGGCTGTGGGCGAGGCTCGAACAGGAGGAGCAATCGGACCGTGGTGTGATCGAACCAGCTGACCTGGAGGTGCTGAGCTGGAGTCCAGAGCTCGAGGCCCCGCGGTTCCTGACGGTTGCCGCGGCCAGCCGCCGTCACTATCAGGGGAACGTCGTCGAGATTCGCACGAAGATGGGCCGGCGTGTTCGGTGTACTCCGGACCACCCTTGGGCGACGGCGGCCGGAGACGGTGGGGAGGCTAGGGTCAAGCTCGCGTCAGAGTTGACTACCGGCGATTGGCTCCCGCTCGCGCGCGGCCGTGACTTCGAAGGCGAGGGCGGCGGTCTCGCCCCCCTCGAGGTTGCCACGGAGGCAGCCCATGTCGCGCCAGACCGGGTGATCGTGCGTCTCGGTAGGGCGCGGACGGCGGAATTGGCGAGGCGGCCAATCGAAGAGCGTCGCCGGATCTTCGCGACTGCGCGGATCCGTTGCGGCTCGCACCAGGGACGTCAAGCGGACCGGCGCGCTCAAGCTCGATGAGCTCGCGCGCGCGCGAGGTTCCTCTTCGGGGCGCCGCTTTCAGCACGGTTCGTAACGGGCAGTACGTCTCGACCGAGATCGAGCTCGATCGCGCCTTCTGGCGCGTCGTCGGTCTCTACCTGGCAGAGGGGCACACCGCGGTGGAGCCAGGTAGGACCGGCATGCGCCACCGGATCACGTGGTCGTTCCACCCGACGAAGGAGCGGCATCTTGTCGACGAGGTGGTGGCCTACTGGCTTAGGCATGGCGTCAACGCCCGTGTGTACAGCAAGCCCACCGCTCGCGGTCGTGTATCTCTCCTCGCGCCTGCTTGGAGCCTGGTGGACGGAGGTCCTCGGCCTTGGGCGCAATTGCTACGAGCAGCGGCTGCCGGATCTGATCTGGGAACGCGCCGACGAGGACAAGTGGGCCCTCCTGTCCGGGCTTTTCGAGGGAGACGGCTCGTGGTCGAGGGTGAATGGCGGGCCGAGCGTCACGATTGAATTCGGGACGGTCAGCGACGAGCTCGCCGATGGCACGCTCCGGCTACTGGGCGATCTCGGGATCGTCGCGGCGCAAAGGATCGGCCGCACTAGCAAGTCGACCAAGGACACTTACTGGCTCGCGATCAGCGGCGCGGAGCAGGTGGAGCGGGCGATCGAGCTTGTGCCGGCGACTGACCGTCAAGCCGTTCTGGCCTCCATCGCGCGTCAGACCAAGCGGATCGCTCCAACCGGCTTCCGGTTCTTCAGTGGAGCCGAGAGCTGGGTCCGGGTGACCCGGGTGGCCCGCAGGCAGTTCAACGGCCCCGTGTATTCGCTGGAAGTGCCCGCCACACACACCTTCGTGACCACCGGTGGGGTCACCACCCACAACTGTTTCCAAAAGACGTCCAGGCCCTGAAGCAGCTGGCCGGGAACACGGGCTATCACTTCCAGCTGCTCACCGCGGTCGTCGAGGTCAACGAGCTGCAGAAGCGGCGGACCATCGGAAAGCTCCAGAAGCACCTGGGGTCGCTCGTGGGAAAGGAGGTCGCCCTGCTGGGCTTGGCGTTCAAGCCGGACACCGACGACATTCGCGAGGCCACGAGCCTCGTGTTGTCGGGGCGGCTCGCGGGAGAGGGGGCGAGCGTGCGCGTGTACGACCCCGTGGCGGCCGACAAGGCGGACGGCATGCTCGCGGGTGCACGGATCTCCGACTCGGCCCTCGACGCCCTCGACGGCGCCGACGCCGCGGTGCTCGTCACCGAATGGCCCGAGTTCGCCGAGCTCGACTGGGCCGAGGTAAAGCGGAGGATGCGCGTCCCGCTGATCGTGGACGGCCGCAATTACCTCGACCGCGAGGCCCTGATCGAGGCCGGGTTCACCTACGAGGGCATCGGGAGATAGCCATGCAAGCCCTGGTCCTGGCCGGTGGCGAAGGGACCCGGCTCCGGCCGCTCACCTACACCACTCCCAAGCCCGTCCTGCCGCTCGCGGGGCGGCCGTTTCTCTCGTTCATGCTCGATTGGGCGCGCGAGCACGGCGTGGACGAGGTGATCCTTTCCTGCGGCTTCATGTCCGACGATGTGCGGCGGGTGCTCGGCGACATCTACCACGGGATGCGCCTTCGCTATGTGGTCGAGGAGGAGCCGCTCGGGACCGCGGGGCCGGTGCGGCTCGCGTACGACCAGGGTCTGCTCGAGGAGCGGCTGCTGGTGCTGAACGGCGACGTCCTGACCGACGTGGACCTGACCGAGGAGCTCGCCCAGCACGAACGCACGGGCGCGCGTGTGACGCTCGCTCTCTATGCGGTGGAGGACACCTCGAGCTACGGCGTGGTGCCCACCGATGCGGATGGGCGGGTGGAGGCGTTCCTCGAGAAGTCGCCCGACGCGCCGACCAACCGGATCAACGCCGGCGCGTATGTGGTCGAGGGCTCGGTGGTGGGGGAGCGGATCCCAGCCGGCAGGGCGGTGTCGTTCGAGCGCGAGGTCTTCCCCGCGCTCGTGGGGGAGGGGCTGTACGGCTTCACGGCGGCGGGCTACTGGATCGACATAGGTACGCCTGAGCGATACCTCGAGGCAACCTGGGACCTGCTCGCCGGGCGCCCGCGCTCGAGCCTCCCGCCGCGTGACGAAACCGGGTCGCTCGTCTTCGAGGGCTGCCTCGTCTCGGGCGCCCATGTGGGGCCGCAGACGGTGCTCGGGCGGAACTGCTCGGTTGGCACCGACGCCCGGGTGGAGCGCTCGGTGCTCCACGATCGCGTGATCGTGGGCGCCGACGCGGCGGTCGTCGAGACCGTGCTGGCCGAGCGGGTGCGCGTGGGCGAGCGGGCGCGAGTCGAGCCGGCCGCCGTGGTCGGCGCGGGCGCGGTGATCGGCGAAGGGGCGGTTGTGGGCGAGGGCGCGCGGCTGGACCCGGGGGTTCGCGTCGAGTCGGGCGCGACGGTCGAGCCCCGCGCCAGTATCAAGGCCGCGGAAGGGGTTCGATGAGCGACCCGCTCTCGCGCGCGGCGATCGAGGTCGCAGACCCGGGAGGGATGCTGGGAGAGGTTCTCGCGCAGCCGCACCAACTGGGCGACGCGCTCTGGCGCGCGGAGTCGGCAGGCATTCCGGAACGCGACCTGCCGAGCGGGCTGGTCGTTTGCGGCATGGGAGGCTCGGCTATCGGAGGCGATCTCGCGGTCGCGGCGCTCGGGGACCGAGCGACCCGACCGATCGTGACGGTGCGCGAGTACGGGCTCGAGTCCTGGAGAGCGCCGGACAGCCTGGTGCTCTGCGCGAGCTACTCCGGCAACACCGAGGAGACGCTGGCGTGCTTCGATGCGGCCGGCGCCGCGGGAACGGAGCGAGTGGCGCTGACCACGGGTGGCAAGATTGCCGAGATGGCCCGCGCCGAGGACGTCCCGGTGATCGGGGCGCCGGCCGGGATGCAGCCCCGGGCCGCGGTTCTCTACATGACGGTCGGCGCGCTCGAGTGCGCCGCGCTCTGCGGCGCCGCGCCGGGCCTGCGCTCGGAGATCGACATGGCGGCGGCGCTCCTCGGGCGCCTGGTCGAGCAGTGGGGACCGGACGCGGCCGAGGACTCCCAGGCCAAGGCGATCGCCCACCAGCTGCGAGGGACCGTGCCGGTCGTGCACGGGGCGGGCTCGACCGCCGCCGTCGCCCGCCGCTGGCGGACACAGATCAACGAGAACGCCAAGGCGGCGGCATTCTGGTCGGAGCTGCCGGAGGCCGACCACAACGAGATCTGCGCCTGGGAGCGCGGCCGGGAGGCGGCGCCACTCGTGGGCCTGTTCCTCGTCGACCCCGACCAGCACCCGCGCGTCCACAGGCGGATCGAGTTGACCGCCGCATCGGTCGAGCGCGCCGGCGCGCCGACGATCACGTTCGAGGCGCGCGGGAGGAGCCGTCTTGAGCGGGTGCTGTCGCTGGTCCTGCTCGGCGACCTGGTTAGCGTCTACCTCGCCATCCTCGAGGGGGTCGACCCGACCCCGGTCGAGCCGATCGAGAGGCTCAAGGCCGCGCTCGACTGAGAATCCGATTAGGACAAACCTTGACACAGTCGTGGTAAGGTTTGTGCCCTCGCATGGAAGGGCTCACGATCAACGAGGCCGCCGAGACGACCGGCTGGTCGCCTCGAATGCTGCGCTACATAGAGAGCGCCGGCCTGATCGAGCCGCCCCGCACGGAGTCGGGCTATCGCATCTTCGGCCCCGGCGAGCTGCAGCGCCTGCGCACCCTGCGTGAGCTGCTCGCCAGGTTCGAATGCGCGCTGTCCGACGTCGCCTTCGCGAAGCGCCTCGCCTCCGATTCCGAGCTCCGGGAGGCCCTGGAGCGTTGGTACGAGGAGCGCCCGCAGCTGCCGGAGGGCGTCCCCTCCGACGACTGGCTGAGATGGGAGCAGGAGAAGCACCAGCGCCTGCTCGAGCCCGACACGCCCCCGAGACTCACGGAGACCACCGTCGCATGACCGTCGCCGCCACCGCCCCCGACTACAAGGTCGCAGACCTCTCCCTCGCCGACTTCGGCCGCAAGGAGATCAGCCTCGCCGAACACGAGATGCCGGGCCTCATGGCCATGCGCGAGGAGTACGGCCCCGAGCAGCCGCTGAAGGGGGCACGGATCACCGGCTCACTGCACATGACGGTGCAGACGGCGGTTCTGATCGAGACGCTCGTCGCCCTGGGCGCCGAAGTGCGCTGGGCGAGTTGCAACATCTTCTCTACCCAGGACCACGCGGCCGCGGCGATGGCCAAGGCCGGCATCCCGGTGTTCGCGTGGAAGGGCGAGACGCTCGAGGAGTACTGGTGGTGCACCGAACAGGCGCTCACCTGGCCCGAGGGCGGACCGAACATGATCCTCGACGACGGCGGGGACGCGACACTGCTCGTGCACAAGGGCGCCGAGTTCGAGAACGTCGGCGCCGTGCCGGATCCCGATTCGGCGGACTCGGAGGAGTTCCGCGTCGTGTTGAGCCTGCTGCGGCGCACGCTCGCCGAGGACCCGCGGAAGTGGTCAAGGATCGGCGAGAGCGTGAAGGGCGTGACCGAGGAGACCACGACCGGCGTGCACCGCCTCTATGAGCGGCAGGCCGAGGGCACGCTTCTGTTTCCCGCGATCAACGTCAACGACTCGGTGACGAAGTCGAAGTTCGACAACCTCTACGGCTGCCGCCACTCGTTGATCGACGGGATCAACCGCGCGACCGACGTGATGATCGCCGGGAAGGCCGCCCTGATCTGCGGCTACGGCGACGTCGGGAAGGGCTGCGCGCAGTCGTTGCGCGGCCAGGCGGCGCGCGTGCTGATCGCCGAGATCGACCCGATCTGCGCGCTGCAGGCCGCGATGGACGGCTACCAGGTGGTGCGGCTCGACGACGTGGTCGAGACGGCCGACATCTTCATCTCCGCCACCGGCAATCGCGACGTCATCACCGCGGACCACATGAAGCGCATGAAGCACCAGGCGATCGTCGGCAACATCGGCCACTTCGACAACGAGATCGACATGGCCGGCCTGGCCCGCGTCCACGGCGTGGAGCGGATCAACATCAAGCCCCAGGTCGACGAGTGGCGCTTCACCGACGGGCACTCGATCATCGTGCTCTCGGAGGGCCGGCTGCTGAACCTCGGCAACGCCACCGGTCACCCGAGCTTCGTGATGTCGAACTCGTTCACGAACCAGACGATGGCCCAGGTCGAGCTGTTCACGAAGAACGACGAGTACGAGAAGCAGGTCTACGTGCTGCCGAAGCGCCTCGACGAGAAGGTCGCGCGCCTCCACCTCGACGCGCTCGGCGCACGGCTGACCGAGCTGCGGCCCGAGCAGGCCGCCTACATCGGCGTCCCCGCAGAGGGTCCCTATAAGAGCGAGCACTATCGCTATTAGCACCAAGGCGGATATCGCCGACCCGTCGCTCGCCCCACGGGGAAGGGCGCGGGTCGAGTGGGCGGAGGGCCAGATGCCGGTCCTCCGCTCGATCCGCGAGCGCTTCGGCGCGGAGAAGCCCCTTCAGGATGTGAGGGTCGCGGCCTGCCTGCATGTCACGGCGGAGACCGCGAACCTGATGCAGGCCCTGGTCGCGGGCGGCGCCGGCGCCGCGCTCTGCTCGGCGAATCCCCTGACAACGCAGGACGAGGTGGCTGCCTTCCTCGTCGAGGCGGGGGTGCCGGTGCAGGCTCGGCGTGGCGAGGACATCGAGACGTACGTGCGCCATGTCCACTCGCTCGCCGACTGGGAGCCGCACATCACCCTCGACGACGGCGCGGACCTCCTCATGCTGATCCACGAACGCGAGCAGCGGGTCCAGGGCGGCGCCGAGGAGACGACCACCGGCCTGTTGAGGCTGCGGCGGCTCGAGTCGGAGGGGCGCCTGGCCTGCCCCGTGATCGCCGTCAACGAGTCGCGCACCGAGCGCACCTTCAACGACCGCTATGGCACCGGCCAGTCGGCGCTCGACGGGATCCTGCGCGCCACGAACCTGATGCTTGCGGGGCACACGCTCGTGCTGATCGGGTACGGCGCCACCGGCGAGGGCATCGCCCAGCGGGCCCGCGGTGCGGGCGCCGCGGTGATCGTCTGCGAGGTCGATCCGCTGCGCGCGCTCGAGGCGCGGATGGACGGCTACGAGGTGATGCCCGCGCTCGAGGCCGCAGAGCGCGGCGACCTGTTCGTGACCGTCACCGGCTCACGCGCCGTCCTGCGACGCGAGCACATGGAGCGAATGAAGGACGGCGCCGTTCTGGCCAATGCCGGCCACTTCGACGTCGAGATCGATCTGGCGGACCTGCGCGAGCTCGCCGGCGGCCACGTGCGCGAGGTCCTCCCGCTCGTCGAGCAGTACGAGGTCGACGGCCGGCGCCTCAACCTGCTGGCCAGCGGGCGTGTGGTGAACCTCGCCGCCGGCGAGGGGCATCCCGCCGCCGTTATGGACATGAGCTTCGCCAACCTCGCGCTGGCGGTGGAGCATCTGGCGCTACACGGCGACGAGCTCGAGCGGCGCGTGCTCGACGTGCCCAAGGAGATCGACGAGGAGATCGCCCGGCTCAAGCTGGAGTCGCTGGGGGTGGAGATCGACGCGCTCACGCCCGACCAGCTGGAGTACCTGAGCTCCTGGGGCGCCGCCTCTTGAACGTGCTGGACCCGGCCGCTTAGGCCGGGTCCAGAGCCCGAGCCGGGGATCTGCTCCTTCAGGCCGCGCGAGGGAGGAGGCGCAGCCGGCGTGCAATCCCCGCGGGCTCGCTGCGCATCCGCTCGAGGCGGAAGTGCAGCAGCTCCACGAGGTCGCCCGAGGGCCGGAAGGGATCCGCGATGGCCACGCCGCTGTCGATCTCGACCGCGGCCCAGAGCTCGTCGCCCACCTCGGCGAGCAGCAGCTCTCCCGTCGGCGGCGACGCGCTGTCGAGCGCGGCGAGACGCGCGAGGGCGCTCGAGTCGGCGGAAACAGCGCGGCGGATGGTGAATGTGGTGTTGGTCATCGATCTCTCCCGGGGGTAAGGTTTGATCTCTGTCGAAGAATGATGGCGGACGGAAGCCATAAGAGCAAATTCGGACTACTGCTGCCTCCGATAAGCTGACGTTATGTTCGACGTGAAGCAGCTGAGGGTGCTCCGGGCGGTTGCGGAGCATGGCTCGTTCTCCGCGGCGGCGGAGGCCCTTTCCTACACGCAGCCGGCGGTCTCGCAGCAGATCGCCGCGCTCGAGCGGCACGCCGGCACCACGCTGGTGGACAGAGGCAGCCGCGGCGTGCGGCTCACCGATGCCGGGCGCGCGCTCGTCGACCATGCCGATGTCGTGCTCGCCCGGCTCGCCGCCGCGGAAGCGGAGCTGGAGGCGATAGCGGGTGTGCGCGGCGGCCGGATGCGCCTTTCGGCGTTCCCCACCGCGGCGGCGTCGATCCTGCCGTCCGCCGTTGCGATGTTCAGCGAGCGCTACCCCGAGGTCGAGCTCTCCTTCAGAGCTTCGGAGCCGGCGGAGGCGGTTACCATGCTCCGCGCTGCGGAGCTCGAGGTGGCGGTCGTGTACGAGTACCGACACCTCGACCAGCCAGATTTCGATCGCCTGTACGAGGGAATCGAGCTGCACGGCCTGCTCGACGACCCGATGTACCTCGCGCTTTCGCGCCACCACCCCTGCGCGCGCAAGCGGCGGGTGCGCCTGGAGGACCTGGCCGAGGAGACCTGGATCCAGGCCGACACGAGCGATGAGTGCGGGCGACTGCACGCCGCGGCGTGCGACTCGGCCGGATTCGAGCCACGCAGCCTCGGATTCAAGTCCGACGACTACAACGTCGTTCAGGGCATGATCGCGGCGGGGGTAGGCGTCGCGCTGCTGCCGGCGCTCGCCCTGACCAACGTCCGTGACGACATCGTCATCCGCACGCTCGGACGCCAGGCGCCGTCGCGCCGCGTGGCCGCCGCCACCCTCGCCGGCCGCTTTCGCTCGCCCGCCACCGAGGCGATGCTCGGCATCCTCGACGAGGTGGCCGGACGCTTCGAGCTGCCCGCGGGCGGCGCGCTCGCGGCCTGACCGCCGGCGGACCTCTCGGCGCCGTGCCGCCGTACTGGGGGCATGAATGCTCCCGCCCGGATCCTGCTCGCCCTTGCCTTCACACACGCCGTCGCCGCGGCGGCGCCGTTCGCGGCCGCGGCCGACGGGCTGCCGGCGAGCGGCGTCGACGCCTCCCCCGTGTCGGCGCCGGGCGGGAGCATCGAGTACCTGACTCGCCGGGCGGCGCGGGGCCAAGGAGCGCCGCGCGCCACGCTCGTAGTCGCCCGCGAGCGCGGCGGCGAGCGGGTTCTGAGGCGCCTTCGGCTGCCGGGGACCCTCACCGTGCCGGCCGTGGCCTACGACGGCTCGGCCAGCGGTCTCTCGGCGGACGGGCGCACGCTCGTGCTGATCAACCCTCGCCGCACCTTCCCGCGGGGGGTAACGACCTTTGCCGTGCTCGACGCGAAGCGCCTACGCCCGCGCCGTGTGCTGAGGCTGGACGGCGACTTCAGCTTCGACGCGATCTCTCCGGACGGCGGGTTGATCTATCTGATCCAGTACGTGTCGCGCCGCAACCCGAATCGCTACGCGGTACGTGCCTACGACCTCCGTGCCCGCCGCCTCTTGTCCGAGCCGGTGGTCGACCCGCGCGAGGGATCCGAGCCGATGAACGGGTTCCCGGTCACGCGCGCGGGCAGCCCCGACGGGCGCTGGGCCTACACGCTCTACGACGGCGCGGATCATCCATTCATCCACGCGCTCGACACCGAGCGCCGGCAGGCCGTCTGCATCGACCTGCACTCGCTTGCGGGCCGGAGGCGCGGGCTGTGGGGCCTGCGGCTCGAAGTTGGCCCGGGCGGAGGATCGCCGCTCACGGTGGAGGCCGGCAACCGGGTGCTGGCAAGCGTGGACACGCGGACCTTTCGGGTGACCGAACGCCGGGGCGCGGCGCGTCGGTCCCCCGAGACCGAGGGCGAGAGCGCGGCGGTCCCGTGGCTGCTCGTCGGCGCGGGCGCGGGCGCGGCGGTGCTCCTGCTCGCGGCCGTGGCCGCGCTCGGCGGCGGACGGCGCGGCCGGGGCGCGGCCGCTCAGACGTCGAGCGAGTAGTCGACCCAGCGCTCGTCGCGTTTTGCGCCCACCCGCTCGTAGAGGCGCTGAGCGCGATGGTTGTCACGGGCCGTCGTCCAGTCGAGCGAGACGGCGCCGTACTCCCGGCACCTCTCGGCGCAGGCGGCGATGAGCGCTTCGGCGACCCCGGTGCCGCGCGCACGCTCGGTCACGAAGAGGTCGTTCATCACGCCGATGCGCGCGGCGCTCAGGGTGGTCCAGGTCCAGAAGATCGTCGCGAAGCCTGAGGCCCGGCCTTCCGTCGTCGCGGGCGATGAGCTGCGTGCCCTCGCGGTCCGGGTCCGCGATCAGAGCCCGGGACATCGCGAGCAGGTCGTCGTCCGAGGGGTCGACCTCGTAGAAGTCGCAGTAGCCGCGCATGAGCGGCAGGAGCTCGAGAAGGTCCGCCTCGGCGACCGTGGCGATCAAGCCGCTCACGCTACACGCATAGGATCGTGCGGGTGAGCGCCGCGGCGGAGAAGATGCGCCGGGAGGGCCTGCCCGATATCGCGATCGAGACCTTTGCGGACTACGAGCGGCGGCTGCGAGAGGGGGAGACGGGCACCCTGCCCGAATCCGAGATCGAGCCGCTGGGCGAGCTGCCCGACGCCACCGAGCTGCCCCCGGGGGGCGAGGAGGCGCTCGACCGGGTCGTCGTCCTCAAGCTGAACGGCGGCCTCGGAACGGGCATGGGCATGACGAGGGCCAAGTCCCTGCTCGAGGTGAAGGACGGCCGGTCCTTCCTCGACATCATCGTGCGCCAGGTTCTCCACCTGCGCGAACGGACCGGCGCGAGGATCCCACTGCTCCTGATGAACAGCTTCGCCACGCGGGAGGACTCCCTGGCGGCCCTGGCCCGCTACCCGGAGCTCGATGTCGAGGTGCCGCTCGACTTCGTCCAGGGGAAGGTGCCGAAGTTGCTCGCCGACGGATTCGAGCCGGTGGAGTGGCCCGACAACCCGGCGCTCGAGTGGGCGCCGCCCGGGCACGGCGACGTGTACACGTCACTCGCCACGTCCGGCGTGCTGGGCGAGCTGCTCGACCGCGGGTACGAGTACCTCTTCCTGTCCAATGCGGACAACCTCGGCGCGGTGCTCGAGCCCCGCATCCTCGGCTGGTTCGCAGGCCAGGGACTTCCCTTCCTGTCCGAGGTGACCGACCGCACCGAGGGCGACAAGAAGGGCGGGCATCTGGCCCGCCGCCGCGACGGCGGCGGCCTGGTGCTGCGCGAGACGGCCCAGACGCCGGACGAGGACATGGAGGCATTCCAGGACACGACGCGGCACCGCTTCTTCAACTGCAACACGATCTGGCTCGACCTGCACGCGCTCCGTCGTACGCTCGACGAGCGCGACGGCGTACTGGGGCTGCCGATGATCGTCAACCGCAAGACGGTCGACCCGACGGACCCGTCCTCCCCGGAGGTGATCCAGCTCGAGACGGCCATGGGCGCGGCGATCGACGTCTTCGAGGGCGCGGCGGCCCTGCACGTGCCTCGCAGCCGCTTTGTCCCGGTGAAGACCACGAACGAGTTGCTCGCGCTGCGCTCGGACGCCTACGAGTTGGCAGACGACTGGGCGGTCCGCCCGGTGCCCGCGCGCGAGGGCCGCCCCCCGCTCGTCGAGCTCGACTCCAAGTACTTCAAGCTGCTGCGTGACTTCGAGGCGCGGTTCGCGGCCGGGCCGCCGTCCCTGGCCCGCTGCGATCGGCTCAGCGTGCAGGGGGATGTCTCGTTCGGCCGCGATGTGGTGGTTCGGGGCTCGGTCACCGTCGAGGGGCCGCGGCGGATCGACGACGGGGCGGTCCTGGAGGGGTAGCTCCGTACCGCTGGAGTCGCGGCGCGGCCGGCGGACGGCGCCCCGGGCCGCCCGGGCAGATCCTCGCTCCCGGGGGCGGCGGGGCGGCGGCTCAGCGCATCAACCGGCGCCGCCACGGCCTGCCGGCCCCACCCCGCGGGCTCGCTCGAAGGATCCGGGGGTCTATAGACCCCCAAATGCTTCGAGCGACGCGCGATGGCACGCGGTGGGCTCCGCCACCTTCCCGGGGCTCGTAGCCGCCCTCGCCGCGGGCGTGATCCTGGCGAGCGATGTCTTCGAGTCGGGCGCCGCGATCGACCGGCTCCTAGTCGGAGCGCTCCACGGCCTCGGCACGGTCGACCTCGCCCTCTCCGCCGTGGCGGCAGCGCTCGCGGCCGCCGGCACGCTGGAGCTGGGCAGGGTGGTTACGCGCATGCACGGGCCGCTCCCGCCGCTTCCGCGGAAGCAACCCAAATTGGGTACACACCCCCGGCCACCAGGTGGACCCCGGCGAGCCGGCAGCCCCCGCGATGCGTTCGACCTGCTGTTGCGAATTCCAACGAAGGGTCGAATGCGCGGGTGGGGCGCCTCAAAGCCCGACGCCTCCGGGTACGCGCTTCCGCGGAAGCAACCCAAATTGGGGACACGCCGGCCGCCGCGCAGCGCTCGCGGAACTGGGCGCCAGGCGGACCTTCGACCCCTTCCGACCCCGCGCCACCCCTACCCACCCCCGGCCACGCCCCATCGATCGGCCGCCAGCGGAGTGTCACCGCCGCCGGTCAGGCGCGCGTTCGCCGACGCCGCGCCGGACTCCAGCTGGGCGACCGCCGGGCCGTCACGGCGCGTTCGCCGATGCCACCCGGACTCCAGCCGGGCCGCCGCCGGTCACGGCGCGTTCGCGGACGCCGCCTGCGCGTCCTCTAGCCGCTCGCGCCGGCGCTGCTCCTCCTCGGACCGCGCGAGCATCGCCACGAACAGCGCGACCATCACGAGCACGAGCGTGAGCGACTGCTCGACCAGCATGATCACCCCGCCCACGTTCTGGTCCTCGACCGGCGAAAGGTTCCAGATGCGCGGCGTCTGCTCGTAGTAGGGGTAGAGGGCGGTGGAGCTCCACGCGAGGTAGATGCCGAGGGCGGCGAGTCCGGCCTTGGCCGCGCCGATGTACCCGAGCGGCTGGAGGCCGGTGAGCCTGCGGCGCATCGGTACCGGTTGGATCAGCGGCCACCAGAGGGCGATCCCGGCCGCGAAGAACGAGGCATGCTCGAGCAGATGCACACCGGCGTGCTCGGTCGCGGCGTCGTAGAGCGCCGGCACGTGCCAGAGGTACATGAGACCGAGCCATAGGGCAAGACCGGTGATCGGGCTCGCGAACGGCCCGAGCGCGCGCTCCACTCGGGCCAGACGGCGGGTCGCCGGCCGCATGATCACGCGCGACAGCGCCAGCAGCAGGAGCAGCGGCGCGATGTCGCCCAGGAGCACGTGCTGGACCATGTGCGCCGAGAACAGGTAGTCGTCGCCGAGACCGTCGATCGGGGATACGAGCGCGGCGAGCAACGCCACCATCGCGCCCGCGAACGCGGCCGCCTGAAGCGCCCCGGCGCCGCGGCCGCCGCCCTCGCGGCGTGCCTGCCTGAAGCGCCAGATGTAGATCCCGGCGAGCAGCGCGAGCGGCGCGAGCACGGCTGGATCCGAGAGCCACTGGATGTGCGGGTGGCCGGCCGCGTTTTCACCGGACACGCGCACGATTGTCGCAGCGGCGCGCCCACCGGTAACACCACCCACGCGATCCTCAGTTCGTGCTCTCCCGTCTCCTCGCACCACCCCTCTGCTGGGGCTGCGGCGGTCCTGCTCGTCGCGACGAACCGCTCTGCCTGGGCTGCCGCCGGACGCTCCGGCACCTGGGTCGGAATCCCGTCGACCTCGCGGGCGTCCCGACCTGGGCCCCGGTGGCCTACGAGGACGCGGCCCGGGAGCTCGTGCGCGGACTGAAGTTCCGCGGGGCGATGGCGCTGGCGAACGCGATGGCGGCGCTGATTGCCGCAAACGCCCCGGAGGAGCTGCTGCCGCGCGCGGCCGCGGCGGGCGCAGAGGATCGGACGGAGGCGCTTGTTCCCGTCCCTCTCCACCCTTCCCGCCGGCGGCGGCGGGGCTTCAACCAGGCCGCGGTTCTGGCCGAGGCGCTCTCGCGCCGCACCGGGCTCGCGGTGGCCGACCGCCTGACTCGCTCCGGCTCAGCCGGCACGCAGGTCGGCCTCCCGCGTGCGGAGCGCCTCGCCGCGGCGCCCGGGCGAGTCCAGGCCCACGGCCCCGTGCCCGCGCGTGCGGTGCTCGTCGACGATGTGGCCACCACCGGCGCGACCCTCGCCGCGTGCGCGCGCGAACTCCGTGCGGCGGGTGCGCGGGAGGTGTGGGCGGTCGCCTTCGCCCGCACCCTCGGGCGGTGACCGGGATAACTACAGTCGCGCGGAGCGCATCCGGACCTTCAGCGGCCCGTCTCGCGGTAGAAGCGATGCCACGACCTTCGTCCGCACCCGCTCGCGTCGCTCCAGGAGGCGCGCACCGGGAGGCGTCGTGGCCAGCCGCAACCGGACGCGCCCGGGACGCTTCACGCGCATGTCGCCCGTGAGGATCGTGAGGAATGGGCCGGCGCCCGTGCGGCGATCCTCGGGAAGCGTGACGGCGGCCCCTAGGCGGCCCGGCGTCGGCACCCTGAGCAGCAGGGCGGCGCCGCCGCCCCGCAGGCGTTCCACGTCCAGCAGCCGAAGCCGGCGTCGAGCCGCCCGGCGGCCGTCCTCGTCGAAGTCCTCGTCGAGCTCGTCGCCCTCGTCGAAGTCGTCGAACCAGTCGTCCTCCCAGTCCTCGCCGAGGCCACCGCCGTCGGGATCCTGCGTCTCGTCGCCGAGACCGTCCTCGTCGACGTCGGGCTCGACGACGGCGTCGTACAACAGCTCGACGCCCGTCCCCCCGTCCGTTCCGCACGGCCCGCAGGGTGTGGTGAAGGACTGGACGGCGCCGTCGGGTCGCGGGCGCGTCCTCGTGCCGAGATCGACCTCTCCGGTCCGGAAGAGGAAGCCGACCGAGTCGCCTGTCCGCACCCCCAGCTGAAGGTCATCGACCTCGTGCAGCCCGCCGCTCGGCGACGTCACGGGAAGCGGCGCCGACTCGACGACCGTTACGCCCACGCCGCCGTCGTCGGCCGGCCGCAGTACCGCGATCCGCGGCTCCTCCGTGCCCGCGATCCGCTTGGCGTACGCGCTGGCCGACACGAGTACCCCGGGCTCGGGCGCCTCCACCGTGGCCCCGCGCAGCGCGAACTGCTGGAAGCCGATGGCGGTGCCGGCTGGGCACGCCGCGCAGACGAAGGCATCGGGTGTGGCCGACGTGTCGGGTGACCCGAGGTAGCTGGCGGCGTCGGCGCGCTGGGCGCCTACCGACACGGCCAAGAGGATTGCTGCGGCAAGTGGGACGGCTGCGAGTCGCCTGGTCATGCTCACTACTTCGCGCGAAGCGGGCAAACGGCTCACTCGAAGAGGCCGGGGCCATTACCATCGCTACACAACCGGCGAACTCAGGAGGGCGGATGCGCATCCAGGTGAAGGGCCGCAGCGGCGCCACTGTCGACGAGGAGCTGAGAGCGCGGGTTGAGAAGAAGCTTGCCAAGGTCGGGCGGCAGGTCTCTCCGCTGGCCGAGGTGGAGATCGTGCTGAGGGAGGAGCGCAACCCTGCCATCAAGGAGTCGCAGGTCGCCGAGGCCACGCTGCATCTGAAGGGCGTGAGCCTGCGAGCGAGCGAACGCTCCACCGACATGGGCCACTCGATCAACCTGGTAGCCGAGGACCTGGCGCGGCAGGTCAAGAAGCACCGCGACAAGCGCCGCAAGCGCCGGGAATCCGCTAAGTCGCAGGAGCCGCGGGTCCTAGCCTGACGACGACGCGCCGGCCGGTTCCCGGTCCCTTGCTACCGTAGCCTCGATGTCCCTTATCGACCGCGCGCTGCGGGTCGGCGAGTCGAAGAAGTTCAAGGCCTTCGAGAAGAACGTCGCCCGCATCAACGACTACGAGCCCGAGATAGAGCTGGAATCCGACGAGGAGCTGCGCCAGCGGTACGAGTCGCTGCGCGAGCGGCATCTGAACGGCGAGCCGCTCGACGACCTCCTCTTCGAGTGCTTCGCTCTAGCGCGCGAGGCCGGGAAGCGCACGCTCGGGCAGCGGCATTTCGACGTGCAGCTGATCGGCGGCATGGTGCTGCACGACGGCTCGATCGCGGAGATGAAGACCGGCGAGGGCAAGACCCTCACGGCGACCCTGCCGATCGCCCTGAACGCGCTCGCCGCGCGCGACGAGGACGGCAATCCCGTGGAGGGCAATGGGATCCACCTGGTCACGGTGAACGACTATCTCGCCCGCCGCGACGCCAACTGGATGAAACCGATCTACGACCTCCTCGGCATCACGGTGGGGATCATCCAGTCGGGCCAGCGCGAGGACGCGACCAAGCGGGAGGCCTACTCGCGCGACGTGGTGTACGGCACCAACTCCGAGTTCGGCTTCGACTACCTGCGCGACAACCTCGCGGTCGAGATCGAGCAGAAGGTGCAGCGCGGGCACGGTTACTCGATCGTCGACGAGGTGGACAACATCCTCATCGACGAGGCCCGCACGCCGCTGATCATCAGCGGCCAGCCCGAGCAGGCCGCGGACGTCTACTACAAGTTCGCCGACCTGGGGCGGATCATGGAGCCCGGCAAGAAGCCGGAGGGTCTCGAGGCCAAGTCGAAGGACTGGGAGGCCGACTACGACTACGAGCCCGAGGAGAAGCACAAGACGGTCTCGGTCAGCGAGAAGGGGGTGGCGAAGGCCGAGAAGTTCCTCGGCATCGACAACCTCTACAAGGCCGAGTACGGGAACCTCGTCAACCACCTCCAGCAGGCGCTGAAGGCCGAGTCGCTCTACAAGAAGGACGTCGACTACGCGGTGATCGACGGCGAGGTGAAGATCATCGACGAATTCACCGGACGCATCCTGGAGGGCCGCCGTTGGTCGGAGGGCCTTCACCAGGCGGTCGAGGCCAAGGAGAAGGTGGCGATCCAGGAGGAGTCCCAGACCGTCGCCACGATCACCTACCAGAACTACTTCCGCCGCTACGACAAGCTCGCGGGCATGACCGGGACGGCCCTCACCGAGGCCACCGAGTTCATGAAGATCTACAACCTCCAGGTCGTCGACATCCCCACCAACGAGCCGATGATCCGGACCGACAACAACGACCAGATCTACAAGACCAAGGGCGGCAAGTGGGCGGCCGTGGTCAACGAGATCCAGGAGCGCAATCAGACCGGCCAGCCGGTGCTGGTGGGCACGATCTCCGTCGAGGTGTCGGAGCTGGTCTCGGGCGAGCTGTCGAAGCGGGGCATCAAGCACACCGTGCTTAACGCGAAGCCCGAGCACGCCGAGCGAGAGGGAGAGATCATCGCCGAGGCCGGGCGTCCGTTCGCGGTCACGATCGCCACCAATATGGCCGGCCGCGGGGTGGACATCAAGCTGGGCGGCAACGAGGAGCACCTGACGCAGGTCGAGCTGCGCCGGCGCGGAGTCGAGCCGGGTTCGGACGAGTGGAACGAGGCGTGGGACGAGGTCTTCCCGCAGATGGAGGCCCAGGTGGCGGAGGGCCGCGAGAAGGTGAAGGAGGCCGGCGGGCTCTTCATCTGCGGCACGGAGCGCCACGAGTCGCGGCGGATCGACAATCAGCTGCGCGGCCGCTCGGGCCGTCAGGGCGACCGCGGCGCCTCGCGCTTCTTCCTCTCCGCCGAGGACGACCTCGTGCGTCTCTTCGCGGGCGACCGCATCTACAAGATCCTCGACAGCAAGTTCCTCGCGCAGGTGGACGAGGACGGCAACGAGATGCCGATCGAGCACAAGATGCTCTCGAAGCAGATCGAGAACGCCCAGAAGAAGGTCGAGGAGCAGAACTTCCTGATCCGGAAGCGCGTCCTCGAGTACGACGACGTGATGAACCAGCAGCGCGAGATCGTCTACGAGTACCGCGACCGCATCCTCGAGGGCCAGGACATGTCGGAGATCGCCCGCACCCAGATCGCCGAGGCAGTCGAGCGCATCTGCAACGAGTACATGGAGGGCGACTACCAGGAGGACTGGGAGATCGGTGCCCTGCTCGAACGGCTCGAGCAGATCTACGCTTCGTCCTACGAGATCGAGGACATCGGGGAGGGCGAGGGCCGCGAGTCGCTGATCGAGAAGCTGCGCGCGGACGTCGTCAACGCCTACAACGAGCGCGAGGAGGAGCTCGGCTCCGAGCTGATGCGCGCGCTCGAGCGCTTCATGCTGCTCCAGATCATCGACGAGCGCTGGCGCGAGCACCTGCACGACATGGACTACCTGCGCGAGGGCATCCACCTGCGCGGGTTCGCCCAGATCGACCCGCTCGTGGCCTACAAGAACGAGGGCTTCGAGATGTTCACCGAGCTCATGAACAACATCTGGGACGAGTTCGCGCGCTACATCTTCAATGTCGAGGTCGAGGTGCAGCAGCGGCCGGAGCAGCAGCCGGCCGGAGCGCAATGGGGCGCGGGACCGAACTCCTCCACCACCGGCGCCTACAGCTACGCGGGTGGACGTTCGGCCGCCGGCAGCGACGCGATCGCCGCCGCCGCCGCCGGCGCCTCCGTCCCGACCGGCGTGGCGGAGGCCGGCGAGCTTGCCGCGGCGGAGGTCGAGGAGCTGCCGGCTCCGGTCGAGACCCGCAGGCTCGACGAGCACGAGCGGATCGGCCGCAACGACCCCTGCTGGTGCGGGTCCGGGAAGAAATTCAAGAAGTGCCATGGCGCCTCCACCTAGCGCCAACGCCATCCGCGACCAGCTGAAGCTGCTCGCGGATTACCTTTGACCCTGCTGGGCTAGAGACGCGCCTCGCCGAGCTCGAGGGCGAGATGCAGTCGCCCGGCTTCTGGGACGACCAGGAGCGGGCGGCGTCTGTATCGGCTGAGCATTCCGCGGTCAGCCGAAGACTGGAGACGTTCCGATCGCTCGAGCGTGACATCGAGGACCTGGAGGCGCTCGAGGAGATGGCGGCCGAGGACGACTCGATCGCATCGGAGCTCGAGGAGCAGCGCGCCTCGATCGACTCCCGCCTGGCCGAGCTCGAGGAGGCGCGACTCTTCTCGGGCGAATACGACCGCGGTGACGCTGTCGTGACCGTCAACGCCGGCGCCGGCGGCACGGACTCGCAGGACTGGGGAGAGATGCTGTTGCGAATGGAGATGCGCTGGGCCGAGCGACGCGGGATGAAGGTGGAGCTGAAAGAGGCCTCGCCCGGAGAGGAGGCGGGCATCAAGTCCGCCTCTTTCATCGCGCGCGGCGAGAACGCCTACGGGCTCTTCTCCGCCGAGAAGGGGGTGCACCGCCTGGTGCGGATCTCGCCGTTCGACGCGCAGTCGCGCCGCCACACCGCCTTCGCCGGTGTGGAGGTCGCCCCGCTGGTGGAGGACGCCGTGGAGGTCGAGATCGAACCCGACGACATCCAGATCGACACGTATCGGGCGAGCGGGGCCGGCGGCCAGCACGTCAACAAGACCGATTCGGCCGTGCGCATCACGCACAAGCCGACCGGCATCGTCGTCCAGTGCCAGAACGAGCGCTCGCAGTCATCCAACCGCGAGACCGCGATGAAGATGCTGCGCGGGAAGCTGATCGAACGAGAAGAGCGCAGACGCCAGGAGACGCTTGCCAAGGAGAAGGGAGAGGCCCAGGACGTGGGCTGGGGCTCCCAGATCCGCTCCTACGTGCTGCACCCCTACACGATGGTCAAGGACCACCGCACGAACGTGGAGGCGGGCAACGCCCAGGGCGTGCTTGACGGTGACCTTGACGAGTTCGTGCGTGCGGAGCTGCTGCGGCGGGCGGGCGACGGCGCCCGCAGCTAGTTCTAGTCGCCCTCTTCCTCGAACGCCGGCAGCGCGCCCTGCTTGGGCTCCTCGACCTCCTCGAGGACACCCAGGAGCTGGCCTACCCGGCACACGAGCAGCCGCTCCTCCTCGACCTCCACCCAGACCCCGGCCGAGGCGGGGAAGACCACGTGATCGCCCGGCCTCACCGGCATCTTTACCCCCACGTGGCTCCACCAGTCGAGCCCGGGACCGACCGCGAGCACGATTCCGTGCTGTGGCGGCGCTTCGTGCTCACCCGGAGGCAACACGAGTCCCGAGCGGCGCACGCGGTCCGGCTCGAGCTCCTTGATGACCACCTGATCGAAGAGCGGCTTCAGCTGCTGCTTCATCTCCACTGAAACGATAGGGGGAGCACTGGCCGTCGTGGCTACGATTGGCCAAATGGCTGAAGAGGCCCGCCCCCCCGATCCCCGCACACCGCCGGTGCCGCCCGATCCCAAGCGCGGCAACCTGCGCGTCAGCGGCGCGCGCGAGAAGCCGCCGATGCTGCCCTGGAGCCCGCGCCGGTTCCTGGTCATCCTCGCCGTCCTCTTCCTCCTCAACTGGGCGATCGTTGCGATCTTCGCGCCGGCCGAGCCACGGATCAGCGTCCCCTACAACCCGACCTTCCTGGAAGAGGTGCGGGACGGGAACGTGAAGGAGATCTCCTCGACCGGGGAGGAGGTCAAGGGCGAGTTCAGGCGGGAGGTCAGGTTCGAAGGCGAGACGGCGGAGAAGTTCGAGACCCAGGTCCCCACCTTCGCCAACGAGCGCCAGCTCTCGAACCTGCTCGAGGATCAGGACGTCCAGGTCAACGCCAGCCAGCCGGGCGAGCGCTCCCTCCTCGAGACGCTTCTCTTCAGCTTCGGTCCGACGATCCTGCTGGTCGCGCTGTTCATCTGGTTCTTCCGCCGCGCGGCCGGCGGCGCCGGTGGCGGCGGCGTGCTCGGGCAGTTCGGGCGCAGCCGGGCCCGGCGGGTCGAGCCCTCGACGCAGACGGTCACGTTCGAGGACGTGGCCGGCATCGATGAGGCCGAGGACGAGCTGGTCGAGGTGGTCGACTTCCTCCGCAACCCGGACAAGTACCGCCAGCTCGGCGCGCGCATTCCTCGTGGTGTGCTGCTCGCCGGCCCACCCGGCACCGGCAAGACGCTGCTGGCGCGGGCCGTTGCCGGCGAGGCCAGCGTGCCGTTCTTCTCGTCGTCCGCGTCCGAGTTCATCGAGGCGATCGTCGGCATCGGCGCGTCGCGGGTGCGCGACCTCTTCCAGCAGGCTAAGGAGTCGGCGCCGGCGATCGTATTCATCGACGAGCTCGACGCCATCGGCCGCGCCCGCGGCGGGGGCGCTGGACTCGGAGGCCACGACGAGCGTGAGCAGACGCTCAACCAGATCCTCACCGAGATGGACGGCTTCGACTCCAGCGTGGGAGTGATCGTGCTCGGGGCAACCAACCGGGCGGACGTGCTAGATCCCGCTCTGCTGCGGCCGGGCCGCTTCGACC
The DNA here is from genome assembly GCA_963812915.1 of uncultured Thermoleophilaceae bacterium. Classification (GTDB taxonomy): domain Bacteria; phylum Actinomycetota; class Thermoleophilia; order Solirubrobacterales; family Thermoleophilaceae; genus JACVRW01. The sequence continues at coordinate 392,104 of CAWEXB010000003.1, forward strand.
GCAGGGTGGCGGTGCAGGCACCGGACGGCCAGGGACGGGAGATGATCCTGCGGGTGCACACGCGCTCCGTGCCCCTGGCCGACGACGTGGACCTCGCACGGATCGCCCAGTCCACCCCGGGCATGGTGGGCGCCGACCTCGCCAACCTGGTGAACGAGGCCGCCCTCCTCGCCGCCCGCCGCGGCCACAAGGTTGTGCAGCGTTCCGACTTCACCGACGCTCTCGAGCGAATCCTGCTCGGCGCCGAGCGAAAGATCATTCTGACCGAGGAGGATCGCCGCCGGATCGCATACCACGAGGGCGGCCACGCGATCGTCGGCATGCTCACGCCCGGGGCCGACCCGGTGCGCAAGGTGTCGATCATCCCGCGCGGGCAGGCGCTCGGCGTGACGCTCTCCACCCCCGAAGACGACCGCTTCAACTACTCCGAAGAGGAACTGCGGGCAAAGATCCGCGTCGCGCTCGGGGGACGAGTGGCGGAGGAAATCGTCTACGGGGAGCCCACCACGGGCGCCGAATCGGACATCCAGCAGGTCACGCTGATCGCGCGAGGCATGGTGCAGCGGTGGGGGATGAGCGAGGAGGTCGGGTTCGTCACGGTGGCGCGCCAAGACGGTCAGAGCCTGTTGTTGCCGGGGTCCGAGCCGGCCTCCGACGCGACGCAGGAGCTTGTCGACGCCGAGGTGCGCCGGATCGTCGAGGAGGAGCACCGAGCCGTTACCGCGTTGCTCGCCGACAACCGTCACCGCCTCGACGCGCTGGCCGAGGCGCTGCTCGAACGTGAGACGCTCGACGAGGTCGACGCCTATGCGGTCGCCGAGATCACACGCGAGGCCGTTCCGGCCGCGCCTTAGCCCGGATCCACCGGACTGGCGAGCGTTTCCGCGCCGGAGGCCGAGCCAGGCGCCGACGGCGAGCGGAGCGAGGGTAAAGCCCTCGCGAGCGAGCCGATGGCGCGTGGCGAAGGCAATCCGGCGAGGAAACGCCGTCAGGGCGGTGGATCCGGGCTTAGCCCTCGCCGCCGCCGCCAGGAGGCCGGCGGCGACCGGGGCGATCCACCGCGGAAGGCGGCTCATCCTTCGGCCCGAGTCGTCCCGTCACGCGGCCGGCGCTGGAGCAGGGCGACGAGGCCCGCTGCGCTCAGCCCTGCGGCGAGCGCCGCCGCGAGGGCGAGGCCCCACGACCCGCCGCCGTCGTCGCGGTCGCCCGTCGCGGGAATGGCCGCGGCGAGCTGAACCTTGGCGTTCGCGCCGCGTTCGGCGACGCGGACCGGCCCGAAGCTGTGCCGCGCCGAGAATCCGTCGTCGACCACATAACGCCAGCTCCCGGCCGACGGGAAGATCACGCTCGTGCGGTAGACGCCGGGACCCCCGGTCGGGGTCGCGGCGAAGGTACGCGTCGCGCCCGCCTTCGAAATCGTGAGCTCTGGTCGCACACCCTCGAGTGGGGTTTGGCCGTGCTGGAGGATCGTCAGGTGGACCACCCACGGCTCTCCGGCGCGAACGCCGTCGGGGACCGAGTTGAGGCCCACGGTCGCCCACCCGCCGGCCGAGGCCGGTCCGGCCGCGAGGGCCGCTCCGGCCATCGCCATCGTCACCGCCACCACGATCCGCCGGGCCATGTCGCTCCTCCTCTTCGCTGGCGTCTCTCGTGGTACAACCGAGACGGCCCTGAGGTTCCGGCGCTAGCCGAGCTCCACGCCGCGCCCTCCATGGGCGAGTCAATGTCTGTCGCAGCCTCCCCCAAACCAATGCCCCCCAGGTCGAACGCTTCGTCCATCCGTGCCTGACCTGATCGACCGCGCGCTGGTCGAGGACGTTGGCGACGGCGACGTCACCACGGGGGCAGTGGTTCCGCCGGGAGCGCGGGCGCGAGCCCGCATCGAGCAGCGCGCGGCGGGCGTGCCGGCGGGCCTGCGCGTGGCGGAGACGGTCTTCCAGCGCGTCGATCCGGGCCTGCGCTGGCGGGCGTATGCGGTGGACGGCGAGTGGCGCGAGCCGGGCCTTCTGGCCGAGATCGTCGGTGACGCCGCGGCGATCCTGCGAGGGGAGCGGGTCGCGCTCAACTTCCTCGGCCGGCTGTCCGGAATCGCGACCCTCACGGCCCGCTACGTACGAGCGGTGGACGGGACGGGGGTGCGCATACTCGACACCCGCAAGACGACGCCCGGCATGCGGACGCTCGAGAAGGAGGCCGTGCGCGCCGGTGGCGGCGTGAACCACCGGGCCGGGCTCCATGACGCGATTCTCGTAAAGGAGAATCACGCCGCGCTCGCCGGCGGCGTGGGGGAGGCGGCCCGGCGGGCGCTCGCCGACGCTCCGCCCGGCGTCCCGGTCGAGGTCGAGTGCGCGACGATCGCCGACGTGGCGCAGGCGATCGACGCCGGCGTCCTGCGGCTGCTGCTCGACAACATGTCGCCCGACGAGCTGCGGCGGGCCGCGGAGCTGGTGGACGGACGCGCCGAGCTCGAGGCCTCCGGCGGCATCACGCTCGACAACGTGCGCGCGGTCGCCGAGACCGGCGTCGGCTTCATCAGCATCGGCGCCCTCACCCACTCCGCGCCGGCGCTCGACGTGAGTCTGCTCCTCGAGCCGCTCTGATCCGGGCGGCGCTCGTCAGCTACGCGCCCTGCCCGCCGACGGGGGGCGGAGCACGGCGAACGGGTCGGTCACCTCGAGCGCCCTCGATCGGAACCGGTAGACCGACGCCGGCCGGCCACCGCCGGGCCCCGGCGTACGACGCTCGCCGGTCGCCTCGAGCAGGCCGCGCCGCTCGAGGACGCGGCGCAGGTTCGTGGCGTCCACCGGGTAGCCGAGGGCGGCCGTGTAGATCGAGCACAGCTCGGAGATCGAGAAGGTCTCGCGGCGCCAGGGCGAAGCCGATGTTGGTGTAGGAGAGCTTCGCGCGCAGCCGCTCACGGCCGGCCATCACGATCGGCTGGTGGTCGAAGGCCATCCGGTGCGGCAGGCGGTCGACGGGGTGCCAGGCCGTGTCCGCGGGCAGCGCCGGGTCGAGATCGCGGGGCACGAGCCCCAGGTACGCGGTGGCGAGCTGCCACTCGTCGGGGTGCCGGTGAGGATCGCTCCGGGTCTCGAGCTGCTCGAGCCACGACAGCTCGGCGACGTCGACCTTCCCGGCGAGCTGTGTGCGGATCGACTGCTCGAGCGTGTGATCGCGCTCCAGGTAGCCGCCCGGCAGCGACCAGGCCCCCGAGAACGGCTCGCGCGCCCGTTCCCAGAGCAGCACGGAGAGGCACGTCTCGCGCACCTGGAGGACCACGGCGAGCGTGACGTGGGTGGGGGAGGGGCGGACCCGCGCGCGCGACGCGCCGGCCGGCTCCCCGCCCGCGCCGGCGCCTCGGTTGCCGCCCGGCTCGGCGCCGCTCGGCGCGGCGGGCCCGGCGCGGGGTCGCCCGGCCCGCGCCCACGCGGCGCGGCGGTGCCCGGCGCGGGATCGCCCGGCCCGCGCCCGCCCCGCTGGGGAGTTTTAGTCTGGGAGTCGGAGACTCTGGTATCCTCGATGGCCACGGTTTCCGATCATAAGGCAAAAACCGGATGAATCCCATCGAGCTTCCAACCCTGTCTCCCGCCGCAACAGGTGCGCTCAGCCCGGAGGAAGCCGCGCCGCTGACGGAAGAGGTCCGCGCCCTCGCCGAGGAACGTAACGCGGTGATTCTTGCCCACAACTACCAGGTCCCGGAGGTGCAGGAGGTGGCCCACTTCGTGGGCGACTCGCTCGGCCTCTCCCGCAAGGCGGCGGACACCGACGCCGAGGTGATCGCCTTCTGCGGCGTCCACTTCATGGCCGAGACCGCCTCGATCCTCTCGCCCCACAAGACGGTCCTTCTGCCCGACCTCGACGCCGGCTGCTCGCTGGCGGACTCGATCACCGCCGACCAGCTGCGCGCCTGGAAGGCGAAGCACCCCGGCGCGGTGGTCGTCATGTACGTGAATACGACCGCCGAGGTAAAGGCCGAGACCGACTACTGCTGCACGTCCTCGAACGCAGTGCACGTGGTGGAGCACATCTACCGCGAGCACGGTCATGACACGGAGATCCTCTTCGGGCCGGACATGTGGCTGGGCGCCTATGTGGAGCGGGTGACCGGCCGGCGCATGCACGTCTGGGACGGCGAGTGCCATGTGCACGCCGGCATCCGTCCCAGCGACATCTCCGACGTTCGCGCCGAGCATCCCGACGCCGAGTTCCTGATCCATCCCGAGTGCGGCTGCACGACGCAGGTCATGGAATACGTCGCCTCGGGAGACGTCGACTCCGACCACACCCACATGCTGTCCACCGGCGGCATGCTGGGCTTCGCGCGCGACTCGGAGGCCGAGGAGTTCATCGTTGCGACCGAGACGGGCATGCTCCATCCGCTCTCGGTCGAGAACCCCGGGAAGAGCTTCATCCCCGCTAACCGCGCGGCGGTCTGCAAGTACATGAAGATGATCACGCTGCCCAAGCTGCGCGACGCGCTGCGCGACCTGAGGCCGGTCGTGAAGGTGGATCCCGCGCTCGCCGAGCGCGCGCGGGTGCCGATCGAGCGGATGGTCGCAATCACGCCGTAGAGCACTCCCCGCCCGGCGCCGCTCGAACGATTTGGGGGTCTATAGACCCCCGAATCCTTCAGGCGTTTCCGTGGCGCCGCTGCCGGCCGCCGGTCCTGCGCAACCTTCGCGGCTCGTGCTTCCGCCGCTGCTCGCACTCGCGGCGCTCCTGATCCTCGCCGCCCCGGAGGCGCTCGCCGCGCCCGATCCGATCGATCACACCAGGCCGCCGGCCCCGGACGGCACGCCGATGTGCGCGCAGTGGGTGCACGACCGCTACGTCGTCGTGCGGCGCGACGGCGGGTCCTGGCCGACGTGGCACCCGCCCCGCGACCCCCGTTACGGCTGCGCGTTCGGGCACGAGCACGGATCGAGTCCGCGCGCTTTCCACCACTTCGACCGCACGGGCATGCCCGCGTTCGGTCACATCGGTGCGTTCGCCGGCAGCGACGAGCCCCATGCCGGCTTCAAGGTGTTCGTCGCGAATCGCGACCGCAAGGGTCTCGCGTGGATGATCGTGCTCCACCAGGGCTCCGGCTCGCCACGGCGCGGCACCGTCCGCTTCCACTCGCTCGAGACCTGGCTGTTCCGCCGTCGCGGGCAGCACCTCGTAGCGCACACCCGCCACATGGCCGACTTCGGGGAGGCCGTTCCGAACTGCCCAGACCGCGCAGGTCCGACCCCGAGCATGAGGCTCCTTCCGACGCCCGCCTGCGGGTCGGCCTACGAGGAGTGGGACACCGCCTTCGACGTCGGCGGAGTGCTCAGCGGCCGACCGGGCTTCGGTATCGACAACGCGATCACCCAGTTCGACCCGGCTAACCCGGAGCTGCTCGTATTCAACAAGTCGCGAGCCTGCGGCCCGTACCACCCGGGCGGCTGGGACTCGTCCTGCAAGGGCGACAGGCGGACCGTCCTCCACCCGCGGTGGGTCGTGCGCAACCGCGGTCCGTCCCGCTTCAGGACCGACGCCTACGGGCGCCGCGCCGCCGCCGGGCTGCTCCAGGCGGTCTCCCGCCGCATCCGCGTGGACCAGTCGGACGAGTGCTGCGGCGCCGAGAACGCATTCGTCATGGAGCAGCCGAGCGACGGCGGCATCTATCGCGCGGGCCGAGGGCTGAAGTCGGCGAGCTTCGAGTTCCCCGGCTACTGCGTGCTGGGCCCGAACTAACCCCGTTCGGGCGCTTACCCCGGCTCTCCGGATTCGGGCCCGAATAGCCTCCCGCCCGTGCTCCTGCTCTACCCCGAGCGCCGCGACACCTCACCGGAGCTCCTGGCGTCTGGGCTGCGCCTGGGAGATCGCGCCCGGGCCGAGCGCCCCTACCTGGCGCTCAACATGGTCTCAACCCTCGATGGAAAGGCGACGATCGAGTGGCGCACGAAGGGCCTCTCGAGCGAGCTCGACCGGCGGCTCTTCCACCAGCTGCGGACGCAGGTCGACGCCGTCATGGTGGGTGCGGGCACGTTACGCGCCGAGCGCTACGGCCGTATCGCGAAGAGCGAGGAGCTGCGGGAGAGGCGCGTGAGCGAGGGGCTCGCGCGGGAGCCTCTCGCGATCATCGTCTCGGGCCGTCTGAACCTGCCGGCGGACCTGCCGCTGCTCCAGGAGCCGGAGCAGGAGGTGGTGATCGTCACCCGCTCGGATGCCGAGCTACGGGGGACTGCGGCCAGGATCGAGTACGTCCGAACCGGGGACGACCTGCCCCTCCTGATGGGGAAGCTCCGCGACGAGCGCGGAGTGCGCTCGATCCTCTGCGAGGGCGGGCCCACGCTCAACTTCCACCTCTTGGCCGCCGGGCTCGTCGACGAGCTCTTCCTCACGCTGGGCGCCAAGCTCAGCGGCGGCGCGGACGCCCTCACGATCGTCGCGGGAAGAGACCTCGTCGAGCCGGCCGAGCTCGGGCTCGTGTGGGTGGCCGAGGGCGCCGGCGACCTCTTCACCCGCTGGCGAGTCGCGACTCCTACTGCGACGCCTTGATCGTCTCGTCGAAGACCAAGAGAGGGTACCCGCCGAAGGCGGCGGCCTTCGCGCTACGGTGGCGCCGTCCTCCCCGCCGCTTCGCCAGGCGACGGGGAGATCCAGCGCGGCTCGGGCATGGGGCTTACTTCTCGTCCTCGGACTTGTCGTTGTCGCCCTCGGAACCGACCACCTGGAAGTCGCGGTCGAGCTGAACGTCGACCTGGCTGCCGTCGCTGCGGGTGACCTCGACCTCGTAATAGCTCTCCTCGTCGCCCACCTCGGTCGCGGTGACCTTCCCGCCGCCGGTCTGCGAAAGCGCGGCGCTCGACGCGCGGTCGAGCGCGGCGCCGGAGATGGCCTTCTCGGACCCTTCGTCGTCCCCGCCCCCGCTCGCCGCGGTCGCGATCGCGGCGCCGCCTGCGCCGAGAGCTGCAACGGCGACGACTGCCAGCACGGTGCGCTTGATCCTGTTGTTGTTGTTGTTCATTTCCGTCCCTCCTTGGTTTGGTCGACTGCTTGGATCCCACCGTAGGAGGGCTAGCTGAGACTCGCCTGAGGCGTGGATTCGTCGGGCAGCCAGATCCGCACGGTGGCCCCGTCGCCCGCCGCCACGATCTCCGCGCGGCCGCCGTGAGCCTCGGCGACCGCCCGCACGATGGCCATGCCCAGGCCGGTGCCGCCGCGCATGCGGGCGCGGTCGCCGCGGGCGAAGCGCTCGAATGCCCGGTCGTGCGATCGCGGGCTCGAACCCGGGGCCACTGTCGGATACCTCGAGCTCCACGCCCGTGGTCGCGCGACGGGATCGGAGCACGATCTCTCCATCTCCATGGCGCAGCGCGTTGTCGACCAGATTGCCGACGGCCTGGCGCACGCGCAGCGGATCGCCGGTCAACCTCAGGCCGTCCTCGGCCTCCACCCGAATGCTGCGGTTTCGCTGTGCGGCCCGGTCCGCGAAGCGCTGGCGGACATTGTCCAGCAGCGGGCGCACTTCCAGCTCCTCTGGCCGCACCGGGAGCTCGCCCTCGGCGGACCGCGCGACCACGAGCAGGTCCTCGGCGAGCTGGGCCAAGCGGTCGCACTCCTCGATGGCGGCCACCAGCGCCTCACGCACGTCGGGGCCGTAGTCGCCCGTGCGCATCGCGCCCTCGAGCTCGGTCTTGACGACGGCCACGGGTGTGCGCAGCTCGTGGCCCGCGTCGGCCACGAAGCGCCGCTCGCGCTCGAAGGACCGCTGAAGGCGGCCGAGCATCTCGTTGAGCGTCTCGCCGAGGCGGCGAATCTCGTCGCGCGCGGCGGGCAGCGGGAGCCGCTCCCCGGCGCGGGTCAGCGAGACCTCGCGCGCGCGCCGGCGCATCGCCTCCACCGGTCTCAGCCCCGTCGCCGCGAGGAGGTAGCCGGCGATGGACGCGAGCAGCACCGCTATCGGACCGCCCACGGCGAACGACGCCGCCAGGCCCGACAACGTCTCGTCGCGGTCCTCTAGCGTTTGCCCCACCGCGACCACCGCGGGCCCGGACGGCCGGTCTGCGGGTCGGGCGAGCACCCGCGCCGTCCCCTCGACTCCGGGCACGGGGCGGTCGAACATTATGACGTCGCCACTGGCGCGCTCGAGCTCCGCCGAGCTCAGAGCCGCGCCGCGCGCGCCGCCGGAAGAACTGAGGATTTGGCCGTCTCGGGACAGGAGCTGGGCGAAGCCCTCCTCGCCCTCCTCCGGCGCTCCTGCCTCTGCCGAGCCCGCGGCGGCGACGGCTTGGGCCCGAGTCTCGAGGCCCGCGCGGATGTTGTCGTCGAGATCGTCCTTGAGGCGCAGGTAGACGAACAGGCCCGCCCCGGCCAGCACCAGCACCATGGCAAGGGCAAAGGCGGTGGTGAGCCGGAGGCGGATCGGCAGCCGGCTCACCGGCCGCCGTCCTTGCGCAGGCGATAACCGGCCCCGCGCACCGTCTCGAGCGACTTCACGCCGAACGGCCGGTCGATCTTCTCGCGCAGGTAGCGCACGTAGACCTCGACCACATTCGAGCGGTGCTCGTAACCGAGGTCCCAGGCCGCCTCGAGCAGCTGCAGCTGGGTGAGGACCTGGCCCGGCCGGCGGATGAAGGTCTCGAGCAGCGCGAACTCCCGGGCCGAAAGCTTGATCTCGTCCTCCCCCCGGAAGACCTCGTGCGTGGCCGGGTCCAGTTGCAGGTCGCCCACCTCGAGAACCGTCGGCCGCTCGACCGGGCCCCGTCGCGCGAGCGCCCGCAGACGCGCCGTCAGCTCCGCCAGGGAGAACGGCTTCGTGAGGTAGTCGTCGGCGCCGGTGTCGAGCCCGCGGACGCGGTCCTCGATCGCGTCACGCGCGGTGAGCATCAGGATCGGCACCCAGATGCCCTGCGAGCGCAGGCGGCGGCAGGTCTCGAAGCCGTCGAGGTCGGGGAGCATCACGTCGAGCAGGACCGCGTCGTATTCGGTCGCGCCGACCTGCCGGATCGCCTGCTCGCCGCCCTCGGCCAGGTCCACGATGATGCCCTCGAAGCGCAGGCCACGGCGGATGGCGGCCGCCATCTTGACGTCGTCTTCCACGACCAACACACGCATCCTCTGAATGATGGACACCAAGCTGAGAGGAACCTGAGAGGAAGCTGAGAGCCAAGTTCTTACGGTCTTCTCACCTTCGCCAGGAATGCTGCGGGCATGAGAATTCCTCGCAAGACGACGGCAATCCTCCTGGCCGGCGGCGTGGCGATCGCCTCCGCCGGCTACGCGATCGGGACGCAGGCGGGCGGCGGATCGGCGGCCGCCGGAGATTCGAGCGACGACGCACGCCGCTTCGGCCCCGGCGAAACGTTCGACGACCTGGCCGGCGCCCTCGGCGTCGACGCGGGCGAGCTACGCGATGCGCTGGCCGATTTCGGCAGCCGGCAGAGGACCGAGCGGAAGGACACGTTCGCGGCCGCCCTCGCCGACGCGCTCGGCAAGTCGACCGAAGAGGTCGAGCGCGCCCTCGAGGAGCGCTACGAAGCGGCGCGGTCCGCGTTCGCTAGGAGGCTGGCGGCGGCGCTCGACCTCGAGCCGGCCGACGTCCAGGCCGCACTCGAGAAGGTGGTGGACGGCGCGACGCGGGACCGCAGGGACGGACCCCGCGGCTTCGTCGACGATTTGGCCGGCGAGCTGGGCGTCAGCCCCGACAGGCTCGAGGACGCGCTTCGCGAGGCGCTGCCGCTTCGCCGAGACGGTGACGGCCCAGGCCCCGGCCTCGTCGAACCCCACCTTCGCGGACTTGCCGCGGCCCTCGACGTGACCCAGGCGGAGCTGCGCGAGGCGCTCCGCGAGATGTGGGACGAGCGGAAGACCAATCGCGCGGACGTGTCGGACGAGCTCGCCGAGTTCCTGGCGGGGCGCTTCAACCTCTCGGTCGACCGGGTCGAGGAGGCCCTCGACGACACTTTCCCGCCGCCTCCGGAGCGGGGCCTCCGCGGCGGCCCCGGTCCGGGCTTCGGCCCACCCTCCCTGCATACCCGCCCCGGCTGAGCCTGGAGCCGCCCGCAAAGGAGCGATTTCCGTGCAGAAACCGTTGCAACCGTAGTGCAGCTCCCGCGGTTTCGGGTATCAATGCCCCCCCGGATGCCCGAAACCCGCACGGAAAGGACAGGGGCCCGCGCGGGCTCCGGCGCGCCGCAGCCCGACGTCCCGGTAGTCGAGATCGAGGACGTCACGATGGTGTACGACGGCGGCTCCGTCGGGCTCGAGCGGGCGTCGATGAAGATCGGTCGCGGCGAGTTCGTCTTCCTCGTCGGCCCGACCGGCTGCGGCAAGTCCACCTGCATCCGGCTGCTTCAGAAGGAGCTCGAGCCGAGTAGGGGCGAGATCCGGATCGCCGGCCGCACACTCGGCGAGATCCCGCGCGGCCGCGTGCCTCACCTGCGCCGGAACATCGGCGTGGTCTTCCAGGACTACAAGCTGCTGCCGAACCGCACGGTCTACGACAACGTCGCCTACTCGCTCCAGGTGATCGGCGAGTCGCGCCAGCAGATTCGCCGCAAGGTGCCCGACATCCTCCGGCTCGTCGGGCTGTCCACGAAGCTGCACAGCTACCCGGACGAGCTCTCGGGAGGCGAGCAGCAACGGGTGTCGATCGCCCGCGCGTTCGTGAACCATCCACCGCTGCTCCTGGCGGACGAACCCACGGGCAACCTCGATCCCGAGACCTCGATCGGGATCATGCAGCTGATCTACCGCATCAACCGCACCGGCACGACCGTGATCGTCGCGACCCACGACAAGGAGATGGTCGACAAGATGCGCCGGCGCGTGATCGAGCTGCGCGAGGGCCGCATCGTGCGGGACGAGCCGTCGGGCCTGTATCGCCCGGATGAGTCCACGACCGAGTTCGCTGTGCGGCTGCGCGGCGAGCTGGGCGTGGGGGCCGAGGGCCACCCCAACTAGTGCGCCCCATCTTCTTCCTCCGCGAGGCGCTGCGGGGCCTCAGGCGAAGCTCGGCGCCGGCGCTCGCGGCGCTCCTGACGGTCCTCCTGACCGCGGTCGTGCTCGGCGTGTTCATCCCGATCGTGCAGGCCACGACGGGGACGGCGAACGAGGTGCGCAGCCGCGTCGTCGTCGACGTGTACGTGAGCGACTCGGCGACGGATACACAGACCGGCGAGCTGCGCCGCGCGATCGTTAGCACCCCGAACGTCCAGTCGGTCGAGTTCATCTCCAAGGCCGAGGCGCTTTCACGCGCCGAGAACAAGAACCCGAATGCGTTCAAGGAGGGCGCCGAGCTGCTCGGGTCCAACCCGCTCCCGGCCTCCTTCCGCGTCACGCCCGACGATCCGGACCGGATTCAGGAGATCGTCGACGCGCTGGTCCCGAATGGTCGGCCCCGGCTCGCGGCCATCGACGAGGTCCGCAACCGCGAGGAGGAGACCGACAAGATCCTCTCCGCCACAGGGCTCGTGAAGGGGCTTACGGCGGGAGTCGCCGGGCTGCTCGTGCTGGCGTCCGTCGCCCTGGTCGCGAACACCATCCGGCTTTCGGTCTTCGCCCGCCGCCGCGAGGTCGAGGTGATGAAGCTCGTGGGCGCCACCAACTGGTTCATCCGCTGGCCCTTCGTGATCGAGGGCATGATCGTCGGCTTCTTCGGCGGCCTGCTCGCGGTGCTCCTGCTGACAGTCGCCAAGGAGACCTTCATCGATCCGCTGTCGGAGGACTTCGCGCTGCTGGCGGCGCCGGACATCATCGACTTCCCCCTGCTGGTGGTCTTGTTGATGCTCGCCTGCGTGGTGGTCTCCGCGCTCGGTAGCGGCATCACGCTGCGTCGTTTCCTGCGCGTTTAAGCCGCGCCACTACCCTGGGCGGTCTGATGAACTCCGCCCGCTCGGCAGTCGTGGCCTTTCTGTGTGCGGTGGTGGCGCTGTTCGTCGGCATCTGGCTCGGGGGGCACCCCGAGTCGCTGCCCGGCCCGATCCGCGACGCGTTCGTCGAGGAGGATCGGGCGCTCCGCGCGGAGGTCGTCGACACGATCAAGGACAACTTCTACAAGCCGATCGACGAGGACAAACTCGAGGACGCCTCGCTAAAGGGCATCGTCGACTCGCTCGACGACCAGTACTCCCATTACCTCACACCCGAGGAGGCGGAGCAGTTCCAGGAGTCGGTGAGCGGCGAGTTCGAGGGCGTGGGGATGAACGTGGAGGAGGACCGCCGCGGGCTCAAGGTGCTGCGCGTGTTCGAAGGGTCGCCGGCCCGCAGGGCGGGCATCGGCGAGGGCGACCTCATCCTCGCGGTCAATGGGCGCTCGATCGCCGGCGTCAACAGCGAGGTGGCCACCGGGCGCATAAAGGGTCCCTCCGGGACTCGCGTCCGCCTCGAGGTGTTCACCCCGGGCGACGATCGCCCGCGCACGGTGAGAGTCGAGCGTGAGCGCATCGAGGTGCCGGTGGCAACCGGCCGGATCGTCCGGCGCGACGGGCACGAGGTCGGCGTCGTCGAGCTGATCAGCTTCAGCTCCGGCGCCCACGGCCTGCTGCGCCGGCAGATCCAGGATTTGCTCGACGAGGGGGCCGAGGCGATCGTGCTCGATCTGCGCGGCAACGGGGGAGGACTCCTGTCGGAGGCCGTGCTCGTCTCGAGCATCTTCGTCGAGGACGGCGAGATCGTGTCCGTGCGAGGCCGCGCGCGCCCCGAGCGCGTCGAGGATGCCGAGGGCGACGCCATCGACGAGGGCGTGCCGGTGGCCGTGCTCGTTGACGGCGGCAGCGCGAGCGCGTCCGAGATCGTGACCGGCGCCCTCCGCGACCGTGACCGTGCGACGGTGGTCGGCACGCGCACCTTCGGAAAGGGACTCGTGCAGGAGGTCGAGCGACTCTCGAACGGCGGGGTGCTCGACCTGACGGTTGCGAACTACTACCTGCCGGGAGGCGAGACGATCGGCAGCGACGGGATCAAGCCGCAGGTCAGGGCGCGCGACGACAGGAGCACCGAGCGCGACGAGGCGCTGCCCGTCGCGCTAGACGCCGTGCTCGACGAGCGCCGGTGAGCGCCGCGGTCCGCGGGCGGCCCGCCCGCCGCCTCGACGCACCGTTCGTCGCGGTGCTCGAAAAGCGCGGCCGCTTCCTGGTGGCCGAGCCGCTCTTCGGACGCGGGCCACGCACCGCGGTCGAGCCCCGGGGGGCCGGGGTCGGCGAGCTGGTGCTGGTCGGCGCCGGCAAGCGCGGGGCGCGGGTGGTCCGGAGACTCGGCAGTCCCACCCGGGCGCGCGACGTGCTCGAGGGCTTGATGCTCGACCGCGGCCTCCACCGCGCCTACCCGCGCACGGCCTCCGCGGAGGCCGAGCACGCCGTCGGGGAGCCGTACGCGGCCGACGCTCGCGTGGACCTGACCGGCCTGCCGACGTTCACGATCGACCCACGCGACGCGCAGGACTTCGACGACGCGATCTCGGCCCGCCGAGAGGACGGTCACGTACGGGTCTGGGTGCACATCGCGGACGTGACCGCATACCTGCGCCCCGGCGGCCCCCTCGAGCGGGAGGCGCTCCGTCGCGGCACCAGCGTGTACGTACCCGGCGCGGTCGAGCCGATGCTCCCCGAGGCGCTGGCCAACGACGCCTGCTCGCTGCGACCGGGCGAGGACCGGCTGGCCGTGACGGTGGAGATGGAGATGCACGGGGCGGAGGCGCGGCGCGTTTCCTTTCATCGCTCCAGGGTGCGGAGCGATCGCCGCCTCACATACGACGAGGTGGATGCGATATTCGAAGGCCGCGCGCATGCCGAGGAGCCGTGGGGCGGACCGCTCGGTGCCGCGCGGGAGGTCGCAGCGGCGCTCCGCGACCGCCGCGACGCGCTCGAGCTCGGGGCGCCCGAGCCCGTCTTCGAGTTCGACGCCGACGGCCACGTGGTCGGGGCGCTCGGCGAGGAGCAAAGCGAGTCTCATTCGCTGATCGAGCAGCTGATGGTCCTCGCGAACGAGCAGGTGGCCGGCTATCTGGCCGACCGCAAGCTGCCGACGCTCTATCGGGTGCACGAACGTCCCGAGCCCGAAAGGGTTGCCCTCCTCGTCGAGCAGCTCGCGAGCCTCGACATCCCAACACCGCCGGTGCCGGACCACATGACGCCCCAGCAGGCGGCCGATGTGGCGAGGGAGGCTTCGAGGATCGTGGCGCGCGAGTCACGCGGGCGTCAGGCCTTCGGCACGCTCGTTCTCCGTTCGCTCAAACAGGCCTACTACTCGCCGAGGAACCTCGGCCACGCGGGACTCGCGAGCGCGAGGTACTGCCACTTCACGTCACCCATCCGCCGCTACCCGGACGTCGTGGCGCACCGCGCGCTGCTCCAGGGGCTCGGGATCGACAACGCGGCGACGCCGGCCCATGAGCTGGATGAGCTGGGCCTGCTCACCTCTGCGGCGGAGCGCGCGGCGATGCAGGTCGAGCGGGCCGCCGACGACGTCTGCCTCGCGTTCCTGCTCGAGCGGCGGCTGGCCGACGCCGATCCGGCGGAGCCGCCCGCCTTCGAGGGCGAGGTGATCGGCTTGGTCGAGAAGGGAGCCTTCGTGCGCTTTGGCCAGGAGGGCTTCGAGGGACTGCTCCCGGCGCGCCGGCTGCAGGACTGGTGGAGCCTCAACGAGCTCGGCACGGCGCTGGTGGCGGAGGCCTCGGGCCGCGAGCTGCGCCTCGGCGACGCGATCGACGTGGTGGTGGACCGCGTCGAGGCCCCGCGCGGTCGAGTGGATCTCGCGCCCGCGGGGTCATACTCGTAGATCCCCATGGCTAAGAGGAAGAAGCGCAAGGCGGCGCCCGGCGACGTCGCGACCAACCGGCAGGCGGGCTTTCGCTACCACCTGCTGGAGAGGCTCGAGGCCGGCATCGTGCTCCAGGGCTCGGAGGTCAAGTCGCTGCGGGAGGGCGCCGTGCAGCTGAAGGACGCCTACGCCGAGGTACGCGGCGGGGAGGTCTGGCTGCGCAACATGCACATCGCGCCCTACAAGCCGGCCGCAGGCGAGAACCACGACCCCGACCGGCCCCGCAAGCTCCTCCTCCACCGCCGCGAGATCGAGCGACTGGTCGGCAAGACCGCCGAGCGCGGCCTGACGCTCGTCCCCACGCGCGTGTACTTCAGCGGCCCGCGTGCGAAGGTCGAGCTCGCCCTGGCGCGGGGCAAGGAGATGCACGACAAGCGCCGTGCGATCAAGGAGCGCGAGACGCGGCGCGAGATCGACCGGGCGCTGTCGGAGCGCTGAGCCTCTCTCGTACGCCCCGGCGCGCGCGGTGGAGGAGCAGCCGCTGGTTCCCGGGAGAGACCTGCAACAGGTCGCACACCTCGGGGCTGCTCAACCCGCAGACGTCGCGCAGCGTGATCACGAGCCGCTGCCGGCGCGGGAGCTCGCCGATCGCCGCCACGAGCGTGGCGCGCGTCTCGCGTTCCATCAGCTTCCGCTCGGGATCGTCCTCGTCCACGCCGACCTCTTCGAGCGGCGCGGGGAAGGGAAAGCTCCGGGCGCCAGCGTGCGCACCCGCCCGATGGTGTCGCGCCGCGCCGCCTCGAGCCGCTCGCCGGCCAGCCCTCGCCCAAGCTCCGGATCGATCTCGAGCAGACGAACGACGGATCCGTTGTGAAGGGGAGGGGGCATTCAGTCCACTAGTCGTCGTTCGGCCGCCCAACGTGTCAGCTCGTGCCGACTCGACAGCTGGAGCTTGCGGAGCACCGACGACACGTGCGCCTCCACGGTCTTCGGCGAGATGTCGAGGCGCAACGCGATCTCCTTGTACATATAGCCGCGGGCGATGTGCTGGAGCACCTCCCGCTCGCGCGGGGTGAGGGCGTCGAGCTCGGACTCCGGCTGGGGGAGGGGGCCGGCGAACGCGTCGAGTACGAAGCCGGCAAGCCGGGGAGAGAACACCGCGTCCCCGCCGTCCACGCGGCGCACGGCGTCGGCCAGTTCCTCGCCCGAGATGCTCTTGGTCACGTAGCCGCGGGCGCCGGCTCGGATCACCGCGATCACGTCCTCCGCGGCGTCCGATACCGAGAGAGCGAGGAAACGGGGCGCGGGCGCCTCCCGCGCGGCGGTGCGCCGGATGACCTCGACGCCCCCGCCGTCGGGCATGTGCACGTCGAGCACCACCACGTCCGGACGCTCCCTAGCGATGGCCTCGACGGCCTCCTCGACCGTGGCCGCCTCGCCCGCGAGGTCGACGAGCGGCTCGAGCTCCGCGCGCACGCCGGCACGGAACAGCGAGTGGTCGTCGACGATCAGGACGCGCGGCGAGCTCATCCGCCGGTCTCCAACAGCAGCTCGACCTCCGTGCCCGCCCCGGGCGCGCTCGTGATCGTGGCGCGCCCTCCGTGGCGCTCCATCCGTCCGACGATCGACTCGCGCACCCCGCGGCGATCGGAGGGGATCGCGCCCGGATCGAAGCCCGGCCCGCGGTCGCGCACGAACACCTGAAGCCGGTCATCCGCACACTCGGCGTAGACGTCCACCGTCGACCCGCCTCCGAACTTGGCGGCATTGGTCATCGCCTCGCGAGCCGCGCCCAGGACCGCCTCCGCGGCGGGGTCGAGGTCTCGGTCGCCGACCGCCACGACCTCGACCGGCACTCCGTGGCGCTCTTCGACCTCGGCGGCCGCCGCCTCGAGGGCCGGCGCGAGCCGCGCGACCTGCCCCGGCGCCGGCCGGCCCGCCAGCCACGCCCGCAGCTCCCGTTCCTGGCGGCGGGCAATGGCGGCCACCTCGTGCGGCTCGCCCGCGCGGCGCTGGACCATGGCGAGCGTCTGAAGCACGGAATCGTGGAGATGGGCCGCCATCTCGGCGCGCTCCTGGGAGCGGATCCGCTGCGCCCGCTCCGTGGTGAGAGACCGGACCAGCCGCACTATCCAGGGAGCGAAGATCACCCCGAGCACGACCACGACCGCGAGCACGGAGAAGATCACGTCGCGGGCGGCGCTGAGCGCACCGGTGGCCTGCAGGAACGCGAAGGCCGCGGCGATTACGAGGGCGACGCCCACCCCCACGCGCGAGATGGACGCGGCGGTTGGTCGGCCGTCGGCCGTCTCGGGGACGAGGCTGCCGAGGGCGCCGCGAAGCTGCTCCGCCGCCGATCCGAGGCGGTCGGGCACGGCCGCCCCGGGCCGCTCGGCGGCCGGGACCGGGGGAACGGCCGGGCCGCCGCCGGCCGGCGTGGGCGGCGTTGCGGGAGAGCTCCGGGCGCGCGAGTCGCCCAGGGATCCCCGCCAGATCAGCGCGCCCCCGCTCGCCACGAGCACGAGCGGCCACACGATGGCGTCGGAGAACCAGAGCCCGAGCGCCCGGAAGGTGAGCAGCACGCTGAGCAGGAGCAGGCCGGTGCCGAGCGCCACCTCCACGGCCGCGCGCCCCGTCGGAAGTCGGCGCCGGACGCCGGAGGGCACGTCGCCGGCGGGGATGACGAGCCAGCCGAGCGCGTAGAGCACGACCCCAACCCCGCCGGCCGCGGTGGCGACCACGAACGCGAGGCGCACGAGCCACACGTCCACGCCGTACCGGCGGGAGATTCCCGCGCAGATCCCGGCGAGCCAGCGCCCGGAGAGGTCGCGGCGCAACCGCTGCGGCTCCGAGCCGGGCGCGGAAGGTGCCCTTGCGTGCGGAGCGGCATCTCCGAGTTGTGCGCCGCCGGGCGTGCTCATCCTGCTCACCATGATCTCAGCGCCGTGTGCTGCCGGCGGCAGCGGGTCATCCTCGACGCGCGAGCCCGCTCGCCAACAGGATCGCCCCCGCCGCGGCGCACGCGACGGGGGCGAGGAGGCCGAAGCTGAGCTCGATCACGCCGGTCTCATCGAGCAGCAGGACGGCTCCGAGCGCGAGCACCGCAATGCCCGCGACGATTGACGGCAAGTCGGGCCTATCCGCCCGCACTGGCACCCGTGTCGAGGCAGGCGGCGTTGTTCTCTTCAGCGACCGAGCCCTCGAAGTCGTCGAAGTCACTGCGGAAGCCGTGGCCGTCGAACTCATCGGGATCGTGGACGACGTTGAGGGCACCCAGGCCCACGTCGGCGTTGACCATCAAGCGCGTGGTGTCCGGGTCGGCGTCGGGCTCGTCGACTACGTCCACATCGACGCCCCCGCTGTCGCGGTCGAATACGCGGACTTCGCCCACTCCGACGTCCGCGTCGGTCGCCACGCAGACGTCCTCGGGCACGATCAGGCGTGCCTCGCCTACGCCCAGATCGATTCCGAGTGGCGTGTCGCCGGCGGGAAGATCGGTGTTCCTGAGGTCGACCTCGAGTTCGCCGATTCCGAGCTCGTAACGGTCGCGAAGCTCGCTCGCCGAGCCCGGCCGGTAGACCTCGTCGCCAACTCCGCCGTCCAGGTCGATACCAGCCGCGGAGACCGCTCCGGCCGACAGCGCGATCGTGACGGCGGGCAGGATCAGCCAGCGGACCGGCTTCATGAAGGCGCCGGCCAGGATGGCGAGGCCGGAGGCGATGACGAGCACCGCGACCACCGTTCCGCCGCCGGCGGCTGCGGCCCAGGCGGCGCCCAGGGCGATGGCCCCGCAGAGGATGAGCACTCCGACGCCGAGCGCGGCTCTCCGCGCGATGTCTCCGGCGTCGCCGCTGGGTCCCTCTCCGGAGACGATCCACCAGACGAGTACGCCGGCACCGACCAGGAAGGCAAGCGGGAAGAGGATTCCCGCAGCGATGAGGCCGCCGCCTAGCAGAAAGGGCCAGGCCACCAGCAGCACCACCACGACGACCGCGATCGTCAGGGCCCGGCTGCGACCCTCGGCCGGGGGCTGGGCGGCCGCCGCGGCATCCTCGTTCGGGATCAGCACGAGGGCGGCGAGGTAGAGCAGCACGCCGGCGCCGCCGACCAGCGCGAGCGCGATGGCCCCGATGCGGAACAGGATCGGATCGACGTTGAAGTAGCGCCCGAGGCCCCCGCAGACACCGCCGATGACCCGGTTCGAGCGGGAGCGCAGCAGCCGCCGCGGCTCGGGCCCGAGCGGCTGGGTCGGCGCCTCCCCTGCTCCAGGGGGCGGGGGCGGCGGTGGGTCCTGCGACCCACGCGGGTCCTCGGCCGTGGGCTCGGACGGGGCTGCCGCGGCGGCCCCCTCTGCCGGTCGGCTCCTCGCCGGTCGGCTCCTCGCCCACGGGCTCCTCCGCGCTCGCCTCGCGCTCCTCCTCCGGCCCGTCCTGCCGCTTGTCGTCCATGGTCATGGAATCCTCCGATGGCTTCGCGATGTGCGCCATCGAGATTGCCGTCCACAAAGGACCCTGCCAATCCGGAATAGTCCCTAAGGGACGGCCCTTGCGTCTTCCACGAGAGCGGTCAAACCCGCCCTCCGCCGCTAGCATTGTGAAAGACATATGACATGGGGGCGACCAGCTTCGACGTGGAGCAGATCAGTCCCGATGTGGCGAGTCGAGGACTCCGGGTTGGCCTCGTTAAACACCCCGGAAACCAATACGTGCGGACTCTCACGAGTACGCCCTCGCCTAGATAGCGAGGAGTCGCACCGGGCGGCCCGCGGCCCGGCTCTGCGGCTTCAGATAGCGGGCTCCACCCCGGCGACAGGACCCTCGGTCGTCGGGGGACACCACTAGGAGGGTGTGGCTCCGGTGACGTGCCCCTCGGATCGACCGAACCGGACGCCGAGATGAGACTCCGGCGGGAACGCTCGTAGCAAGCATCGGGAAGGTGTTCCGCGGACGCGGGTGCAATTCCCGCCGCCTCCACCTCGCAAGGTTGTGCCTGCCACTCCGGGCAGGCACTTTGCTTCAGGCCGAGCCCGGTCCGAGGTCGGTGACCTCGGCGTCGATCGCGGCCATCCCGAGGGCCTGAGCGACCGACACGCGGTGGTGTCCGTCGCCGACGAAGTGCTCCTCGCCGAGCCGGAACACCGAGATCGGCGGCAGCGGCGCGCCGCGGCGAGCGGAGATCCAGAGCCGCTCCCAGCGACGGCGGCTCGTCGACGGCGGACGGAAGCGGCGGTCGAACGCACGGGCCTTGGCGGGTTCCGCCGTCCCGACGATCGACTCGAGCGGGATCGCCCGCAGGCCGACCGTGCGGCGTCGCGAGGGTGGCGTGCCTCCGAGCTCGTGTTCGAGGCGGGCCAGGTCGCCCGAGCACCGCGGCCGGCGCAGGAGCCAGCGCACGGCGCCCTCGCGGCGGCGTCGGCGGCGCTGGCGCGTGAAGGCGGTCTGGGCGTCGACCATGAGATTGCCTGTTTCCATAGCCTCGAGTGTGCAGCTAAGACACCCGCCTTACATCGGGCATTCGCAGCGAGTTCGAGCGCTCGATCCCTTACTCGGTCGACCACCGCCTGCGCAGCCACAGGGTCCCGCTCCCAGCGGCGATGCGAGGATTCGCGGGAACAAAGTTAAATCGACGATAGGAGGTTTGGCGGCGTGAGCACGACGGATCGACTCCTGGAGAACGCAAAGAAATACGGGGAGGCCTTCGACAAGGGGGACCTGTCGCTGCCCCCCGCGATGAAGGTCGCCGTCGTCGCTTGCATGGACGCCCGGCTCAATCCGCAGGCGCTACTGGGACTCGACGAGGGCGACGGCCATGTCATCCGCAACGCCGGAGGGGTCGTCACCGATGACGCCATCCGCTCGCTCGCGCTCTCTCAGCGCCTGCTCGGAACGGAGGAGATCGTCCTGATCCATCACACCGACTGCGGGATGCTCACATTCTCCGACGACGACTTCCGACGCCAGGTTCAGGACGACGTCGGTGTCAAGCCACCGTGGGCGGCGGAGGCATTCCCGGATCTGGACGAGGACGTGAGGCAGTCGATTGCGCGCATCAATGCCTCGCCGTTCATTCCCCGAAAGGAGAGCGTCCGCGGCTTTGTTTACGACGTGAGCGACGGTTCGCTGCGCGAGGTGTCGTAGCGCGAGGCGCGCCCTGCCTACTGCCCCTGCTCGGCGAGTCCCTCGAGGCGTCGGGCGAGCCGTTCCATGCCTCGCTCGCGCGCGGCTCTGGCGGCGCCCGCGAAGTCGGTCGGGCCATCCGCGGGCGGCTCGAGCTCCACGTCGCGGAGCGTCGCTATCTCCTTGAAGCGCAGCAGTTCCTCCCGCTGCTCGAGGAGGGCCGCTCGCACGCTGGGCTTGGATTCGCGCAGGGCGCCTTCCAGCGCCGCCTCGAGCGAGCCGTGGCGGTGCAGCAACTCCGCCGCCGTCTTCTCGCCGATCCCCTTCGCGCCGGGGATACCGTCGGAAGGGTCGCCGCGCAGGGCGATGAAGTCCGGCACGAGCTCGGGGGGCACGCCGTATCGACGCCGAACCTCTTCGGGCCCGACGAGCTCGGAGCCCCTGGGGCCGGTCCTCACGTACAGAACGCTCACCCGTTCGCCCGCGCACTGGAACATGTCACGGTCGCCCGTCATCACGAGCACGCGACCGCCGCCGGAGGCCTCGCGGCGCGCGTAGGAGCCGAGCAGGTCGTCGGCCTCGAGAGTTTCGCTCACTGCCACGGTCCAGCCGAAGGCCTCGAAGAAGGCGCGAGCATCCGCGAACTGTGGCTCGAGACCGTCCGGCACCTCGGGGCGGTCGACGTGATAGCCGTCGAACAGCTCGAGCCGGTAGTCGGCGGCGTCAGGACCGAAGCAGAGCACGACAGCCCGTGGACCGTGGTCCTCCACCTCGCGCAGGACCAGGTTGGCCGCACCGAGCAACGCGTTGACCGGCCGTCCATCCTTGCCCTGGATCGAGTCCGGCAACGCGTAGAACGCCCGGAAGAGCATCGACGGGGCGTCGACAACGAGCAGCGGACCGTTTCCGGTAGTCATCGTCGCCGCATCGTAGTCGCCGGGCGGACCCGCTCAGATTTCGAGCACGGTCCCATCGGGCCCCAGATTGACGATCCGGCTCGGCCCTACGCGCGACTCCCGCCCCCAACACTGGTGGATGTGTCCGCAGACCGCGAGTGGCGGCCGCTTCTCCTCGATCGCGTGGAGAATCGCCTCGCTGCCCAGGCCGGCGTCGACGTGGCCCTTGGGCGGCGAGTGCAGCGCGAGCACGGCTGCCTCGGGACAACCCGCGAGCTTGTCCGCGGCCTGTTCCTCGTCGAGGTCGAAGCTCCAGTCCCACGGCGTGATCGGCACGCCGGCGCCGAGGCCCCAGAACGCGGTCCCGTCGATCTCCGTGCCCTCGCCGTGCAGGACGGTCGCGGCCGCCCAGCCCGAGCACGCCTCGCGGAGCGCGGATTCCGTCTCGTTGTTCCCGGGCACGAGCAGGGTGGGCGTGTCGATCTGGCGCAGCGGTGCGAGCGTC
Organism: uncultured Thermoleophilaceae bacterium; assembly: GCA_963812915.1. Classification (GTDB taxonomy): domain Bacteria; phylum Actinomycetota; class Thermoleophilia; order Solirubrobacterales; family Thermoleophilaceae; genus JACVRW01. Next base: position 414,351 of record CAWEXB010000003.1, read on the forward strand.
TCCTCGAGCCCACGGTGAATCGAGGCGAAGTCGCCCGCGGCGATCACGACGTCGGCGTCGCGGGCCATGTCCGCGAGCTGCCGCGCCTGCTCGACGTCGCGATGCAGGTCGCTGAAGGCGAGCAGCTTCACGCGCGCCGATCGTAGCGCTACCCACGCGTCGTGCTCGAGCCGTCGTACTGATGCTTCACCGCTCGGGCGAGCTCCGAGAGCGCGCGCTCCCCGCCCTCGAGCTTCTGCGCGGCCCTTCCTGCAACGTGTGCCCGCGGCCCTGCACGGCTCCTTCCCTCGGATAGTTCTGCGGCTTCGACTAACGGCTCCGGGGTAGAAGCATTCCGTGGGGCAGATGTCGCTGATCGACTCCCAGTCCGAGCCGAACGATGCGACTCCGTTCCTGCCGGAGCGGCGGACCCTCGAGGCGCTGCGAAAGGCGGCGTCGGGCTGCCGTGGGTGCCACCTGTGGCGTGGCGCGACACAGACCGTCTTCGGCGAGGGGCTGAAGCGCTCGCGGGTCATGCTCGTGGGCGAGCAGCCGGGCGACCAGGAGGACCGCCAGGGCAAGCCGTTCGTCGGCCCGGCCGGGAAGGAGCTCGATCGCGGGCTCGTCGCGGCTGAGATCGCGCGTGACGAGGCCTACGTCACGAACGTTGTCAAGCACTTCAAGTTCGAGGAGCGCGGCCGCCGCCGCATCCATCAGACTCCGAAGCGCTTCGAAATCGACGCGTGCAGGCCCTGGCTCGACGAGGAGATGCGCGTGGTCGAGCCGCAGGCGCTCGTGCTACTGGGTGCGACCGCGGCCAAGGCCCTGCTCGGCAGCTCGTTCCGTCTCACCCAGCACCGTGGCGAGCTGCTCGATTCCGAGCTGGCGCCGATCGTCACCGCCACGATCCATCCCTCGGCGATCTTGCGCGCGCCGGACGACGAGGCCCGTGCGGCGCAGCGGGAGTCGTTCGCCGAAGATCTGCGCGTGGTCGCCCGAGCGCTGGCCTGAAGGCGGACGCACCGCTGCGGAACGGCGCGCGGCCGCGGGCGAGCGGCACCGGTTTGGGGGGCGAATCGCGCAAGTAACCACCTCCCCCGGGTGGGGTATCTGCTCTTATCGACCGTTGGTCAACAAGTCCAGGGGATAACCGCGTGTCCGAACGCCAGGGGGATGCACCCCGCAACAAGCAGTTCCTGCTCGCCCGCCACGAGGCTCGCGTTCTCGAGTGGATCGCCCGCCGGCTGCCCAGCTGGGTCATGCCGGACCACCTCACCGCCCTGGGTGTAGTCGCGGCCGTCGGGATCGCCGCCGCGTATCTGCTCTCAAACGGCGGCGAGGTCTGGCTCTGGGCCGCCAGCGCCCTCCTCGTCGTGCACTGGCTCGGGGACTCGCTCGACGGGACGCTGGCCCGGGTCCGGGGGATCGAGCGGCCGACCTACGGCTACTACCTCGACCACCTCGTGGACGCCTTGGCGACCGCGTTGATCGGGCTCGGCCTCGGCCTCTCGCCCTACATGCTTCTCTCGGTCGGCCTCGTGATCGTGATCGCCTACCTGGTGCTCTCGATCAACACCTACCTGGAGACCTACGCGTTCGGGGTCTTCACGCTCGGCTACGGCCGCCTCGGGCCGACCGAGGTGCGCGTCCTGCTGATCGGCCTGAACACCCTGATCGCGCTCGGCGTCGGTCTGGGCTTCCACGTGGGCGACCTCGGGCTCACGATCCTGGACCTGATCGGCCTCGGAATCGCAGGGCTGATGATGACCACGCTGATCGCCCGCGCGGCGCGCAACCTGCGAGTGCTCGCCGCGCGCGAGCCGGCGGGCCAGGCGCGCGCATAGCTGACAGCGGGGGCGCTCCACACGCGCCGGGAGCTGGTGCGCGGCCGCGACCCCGGCGGAGCTGAGGCGAAGTCCACGCGTTCGACCTTCTGCGGCATAAAGCCACGAAAGGTCGAACGCGTCGCGGAAGGGACCGCCCGAAGCCAGGCGTTCGACCTTCTGCGGCATAAAGCCACGAAAGGTCGAACGCGTCGCGGAGGGCTCGGCAGGCCCGGCGTCGAGGCGCGGCGCCCAGGCGTCGGAGGCGCGCGGGCCGCGTCGGCGAGGCCCCGAGGCCGCTCAGCCGCTTCGCGGCGTCCGCGAGCGCTCCGCCACCGGCTGGAGGAAGTCCGGCAACGGTCGCACCAGTCCGCGACCCGTCTCGCGCTCCCAGATCTGCTCGAGCTCGGCGAGGTGCTCGTCCATGACCTCGTCGATCAGGGCGAAGTCGGCCGAGCGCACCGCCGCGAGCGTGCGCTCGTGGATCTGGATCGTCCAGTCCGGGACGAGGGGGGCGTGCATCGCCATGTCGCGGGCGATCTCGAGCTGGCGCAGCATCGAGCGCATCAGCGCGACGATCGTGGCGTTGCGGGTGGCGCGCGCCAGCGTCAGGTGGAACTTCAGGTCGAGCTGGAGGAAGAGATCCTCGTTGCGGAGGAAGTCGTCGCTCGCGGCCAGCTCGCGCTGGCGCTCGATCGTGCGAGCCATCGCGGCGAAGTCCTCCTCGCTCGCGTGGACCGCGGCCAGTTGGGCGACGCGCGGTTCGAGCAGCCTGCGCGCCTCGAGCACGCCGGCCACCTCGCTGAAGCGGATCTCTTGCCTGCTGTGCAGGAGCTCGCGCGGCACGACCTCCGCGGCAACGAAGATGCCGCCGGACTGACCGCGGCGCACCTCGAGCACCCCGGCCTCGACGAGCACCTTGACCGCCTCTCGCAGGGTCGGGCGGCTGATCCGCATCTGCGCGGCGAGGTCCCGCTCGGACGGCAGGCGATCGCCAACGTGAAGATCGCCGGTCTTGACCTTCTCGGCGATCTGCTCGACCGCCTCCTCGAAGGTCCGCCGCGTCGCGACCGGCTCGAACGAACGCACCTGACCGGCGCGGCCAGGCGACCGGTCGTCGAGCAGCAACGCTCGGTTCATCGCCTCGCGGCCTCGACCCGCTCGAGGGCGTGTTGCTCGGCGACGTCGAGCGGCGTCGAGTCCTCGGCCTCGGCGGTGGCGAGCGCCAGGTCGAGCCGATCCATCGCGCGCGTGATCAGCTCAGCCTCTCCTCCCTGGCCGTACCACTCGAGCGAGACGTGGATCAGTCCGCCGCAGTTCGCGAGGAAGTCGGGCACGTAGAGGATCCCCCGCTCCGCCAGCACGCCCGCGACGGCGCGATCGGTGAGCGGGTTGTTCGCCGCGCCGGCGACGACCCGGCAGTCGATCGAGCGCGCCCAGGCCTCGTCGATCAGGCCGCCGCCCGCGCACGGGGCGAGCACGTCGAGCTCGCTCGCCATGACCGCCTCCGCAGACGGAGCGATCCGGCCGCCGTGCTCCGAGGCGAACCGCTCGGTGCGCTCGGGGTCGAGATCGCACGCCACGATCCGCGCGCCGGCCTTAGTGAGCCTGGCCGCCAGCACGTAGCCGACCTTGCCGAGCCCCACCAGTCCAACCCGGCGCCCGTCCAGCTCGGCCGACCCGGTCGCCGCGTACAGCCCGCGCCGCAGCGCTTGGAAGACCGACTCCGCGGTGACCGGGGACGGATCGCCGCGCCCCCCACGTCCGACCGAGCGGCCGGTGACGAACCGGGTGAAGCGGGCGAGGTGATCCATGTCCGCCGTGGTGGTGCCGATGTCCTCGGCCGTGATGTAGGCGCCGTCGAGGCCGTCGATGACCTCGGCGGCGACCTCGAGCCGCGCCTTACGCTCATCGGGTCGCCCGTCGTCGATCATCACCGATTTGCCGCCGCCTAGGTCGAGGCCGGCGGCCGACGCCTTCAGCGTCATCGTGCGCGCAAGTCCCATGACGTCCTCGAGCGCCTCCCGTAGCCCGCCCGGGTAGCCCTTGAGCCGCATGCCTCCGAGCGCGGGACCGAGAACGGTCGAGTGCACGGCGACGATGAATCGCAGTCCCGTCTCCGGGTCCTGGCGTATGACGATCTGCTCGTGGTCGTCGTCGGAGCGGGTCGCGGTTGAGAGGACGGCGGGTTGGGTAGCAATGGTCACGGTACCTGACCATATACCCCGTCCCAGCGGGATTCAAGCCGAGGATGCCCACGGGGAAGCGCTAACGGGCGAGCGAAAATGTCGACCCGGCGATTGCGTTTCGTGTACCACGATTGGTAAAGTGCGTTGCCCATAGCCGAGCCTGCCGGGAGGAAAAGCCGCATGACGTCTGCAGCCGTACGCCATCGCGCCGTCCCCCGTCGCCCCGCGGGCGGACGTCCGCGCGGCGAGGGGCAGGGCGGGCCCTCCATGCGCGAGCGGCGGGAGGTCAGCCTTCAGGACAAGTATCTCCTCGAGGAGGGTCGCATCCTCCTCACCGGCGTGCAGGGTCTCGTGCGGCTCCCACTCGACCAGCACAGAGCCGACCGGCGCCGCGGTCTCCACACCGGCACGATGATCTCTGGCTATCAGGGCTCGCCGCTCGGTGGACTGGACCTGGAGATCCAGCGCAACCGAAAGCTCATCGACGAGCATCACGTCCACCACGTGCCCGGGCTGAACGAGGAGCTCGGCGCGACCTCCGCCTGGGGCAGCCAGCTCGCGGCCAACCTGCCGGGCGCCAGCTACGACGGCGTGCTGGCGATGTGGTACGGAAAGGCGCCGGGGCTCGACCGCGCGGCCGACTCGCTCCGCCACGGCAACTTCGTCGGCGTATCGCGTACGGGCGGCGCCCTTGCCGTGGTCGGTGACGATCCGAGCTGCAAGTCCTCGACGATCCCGAGCGCCTCCGAGTCGCTGCTGGCGAGCTTCCACATGCCGGTCTTCTTCCCCGGCAACGTTCAGGAGGTGCTCGATCTCGGCCTGCACGCGTTCGCCTGCTCGCGGGCGTCCGGGCTCTGGGCGGGGGTCAAGATCGTGACCAACGTCGCCGACGCCGTCGGCACGGCGGAGGTGGCGCCCGGTCGCGTCACGCCGGTGCTGCCGGATCTCGGCTATGAACACCAGCCGCACGGGAACCTGCTCGCCCCCGCCTCGCTCGAGATGGAGCGCACGTTGCTCGGCGTCCGCACCGACCTCGCGCTGGCCTACGCGCGCGAGAACGGCGTCAACCGCATAGAGGGCGCCAGCGACGCGTGGCTCGGCATCGTCGCGCCCGGCAAGGCGTACTTCGACCTGCGACACGCCCTGCGCAGCCTCGGCCTCGACGACCGCGCCCTCGACCGAGCGGGGGTGCGGATCCTCAAGCTCGGCATGATCTGGCCGCTCGAGCCGGCGATCGCGCGCGAGTTCGCCCGCGGCCTCGACGAGATCCTGGTGGCGGAGGAGAAGGGCCCGTTCGTCGAGACGCAGCTCAAGGAGGCGCTCTACGGCACCGAGGGCGCCCCGCGCATCGTCGGCAAGCGGGACGAGCGCGGCGAGCGACTGCTGCCGGCGGAGCTCGATCTCGACGCCGACGTCATCGCCCGGGCCGTGGCCGCCCGCCTGCGGGGCCGCGTACGGCTCGACTCGGTGGACGCACGGCTGCGCAAGCTGGACGAGATCGAGGGCCGGCCCGCCGCACTGCCGATGGCGCAGCGCACCCCGTTCTTCTGCTCCGGCTGCCCGCACAACAGCTCGATCAAGGCCCCCGACGGCACGCTCGTGGGCGGCGGCATCGGCTGCCACACGATGGTGCTGTTGAACCCGGAGGGGAAGGGCGAGATCACCGGCATCACGCAGATGGGCGGCGAGGGCGCGCAGTGGATCGGAATGGCGCCCTTCACCCAGGACAGCCACCTGGTCCAGAACCTCGGCGACGGCACCTTCCACCACTCGGGCTCGCTAGCCATTCGCGCCGCGATCGCCGCCGGCGTGAACATCACCTACAAGCTTCTCTACAACGAGCACGTCGCCATGACCGGCGGCCAGGCCATCGAGGGCCAGCTGAGCGTTCCCGACCTGACACGCTGGCTCGAGCTCGAGGGCGTGCGACGGGTCATCGTCACCGCGGAGGACACGAGCCGCTACAGGGGCGTGAAGCTCGCGGACATCGCCGAGCTGCGCGACCGGAAGGAACTTCTCGCCTCCCAGCAGGAGCTTGCCGAGGTGGAGGGCGTGACCGTCCTCATCCACGATCAGGAGTGCGCCGCCGAGCTGCGCCGCAAGCGAAAGCGCGGAAAGGCGCCGGAGCCGAGCGAGCGGATCTGGATCAACGAGCGCGTATGCGAGGGCTGCGGGGACTGCGGCCAGAAGTCGAGCTGCCTGTCGGTGATCCCGGTGGAGACCGAGTTCGGGCGCAAGACGCAGATCCACCAGGCCTCCTGCAACAAGGACTACTCCTGCCTCGAGGGCGACTGCCCGTCCTTCCTCACCGTGGTGCCGGGCGAGCGGGCCAAGCGGGGAACGCCCGCGCTCGACGTCGAGCTGCCCGAGCCCGAGCGGCTCGTGACGGACGAGGACTTCGCGGTGCGGATGATGGGCATCGGCGGGACCGGCGTCGTGACCGTGAACCAGGTGCTGGGCATGGCGGCGCTGATGGACGGCCTGCAGGTCTCCGGGCTCGACCAGACGGGGCTCTCGCAGAAGGGCGGCCCCGTCGTCTCCGACCTGCGCATCTCGCGCGAGCCGCTGGCCGCGGCGAGCAAGACGCCGGCGGGGAGCATCGACCTCTACCTCGGCTTTGACCTGCTTGGCGCCGCCACCGACAAGAACCTCGTGACCACCGACAGCGAGCGCACGGTGGCCGTCGTGTCGACCCATGCGATCCCGACCGGGCGCATGGTGGTCGACGTGAGCGAGCGCTTCCCGGAGCTCGCCGCCCAGCTCGACCGCATCGACGCGACCACGCGTCGCGAGCACAACCTCTACCTCGACGCTCAGATGCTGTCCGAGCGCCTATTCGGCGACCACATGATGTCCAACACGTTGGCGCTTGGCGCCGCGTACCAGCGCGGGATGCTGCCGGTGTCGGCCGAGGCGCTCGAGCGGGCGATCCGGCTCAACGGCGCCGCGGTCGACAAGAACCTCGCGGCCTTCGCCTGGGGCCGGGCGGTGGTGGCCGCGCCGGACGCCGTCGAGCGGGCCACGCGCGCGCCCGAGGAGGTCGTGCCCGTGCGCGAGCTGAGCCCGGCCGAGCGGGAGCTGGTGGACCTGGCCGTGGACGGGGATCAAGGTGAGTTGCGCCGCCTCGCGGAGGTGCGCGTGCCCGAGCTGGTCGCCTACCAGGACGAGGCCTACGCCCGCCGCTGGGCCGAGCTCGTGCGGCGGGCGCACGTCGCCGAGCAGGAGCGCACCCCGGGCCACAGCGAGCTGGCGGAGGCCGTGGCGCGCCAGTTCTTCAAGCTGATGGCGTACAAGGACGAGTACGAGGTGGCGCGCCTGCACCTCGACGCGGTCGAGCAGGCCAAGCTGCGCGCCGAGTTCGGCGAGGACGTGAAGGTGGCCTTCAACCTCCACCCGCCGCTGCTGCGCGCGATGGGTCTGGAGCGCAAGCTGAAGCTGGGCGCTTGGTTTTTCCCCGCGTTCCGTTCGCTCCGCCGGATGCGTCGAGTACGCGGCACGCGGTTCGATCCCTTCGGACGTGCCGAGGTCCGCCGGGTGGAGCGCGAGCTGATCGGCGACTACGAGGAGCTTGTGGGCGAGGCGCTGACGCCGCTCACGCCGGAGACGCACGACACCGCCGTCGAGCTCCTCGAGCTCCCGGACCTGATCCGCGGCTACGAGGACATCAAGCTCCGCAACGTCGCTCTCTACCGCAAACGTGCCGAGGCGATGCGCAAGCGGCTACGAGCTAGCTATTTCGCCTCTGCCGCCAGGGCCACCTGATCCTCCAGGCCGGCGACGGGGCCCGCCGTGCCGCCCGTGCGCTTCCGCTCTCGAATCTCGAGCCGGCGGGACAGCCTCGACAGCGCCAGGTTCGTAATCACGAACAGCAGGCCGATGAAGATGAAGACCTGGAGGAGCGGCGCGGGCACGCCGCCGACAAAGGCGGTGAAGCCGCTGGAAAGGGTGCGGCCGTGGCGCATCACCTCCTCGATCGCGACGATGCTCACCAGCGTCGTGTCCTTGTTCAGGGTGATGAGCTGGGACACCGTGGCCGGCACCATCCGTCGGAGCCCCTGCGGCAGGATCACGTAACGCAGCTGCTGAGGGTAGGTGAGGCCCACGGATGCCGCCGCCTCGCCCTGGCCCCTGTCCAGCGAAAGGATCCCCGCGCGCATGATCTCGGCGATCACCGCCGAGTTGTAGAGCACGAGGCCGAGGATCGCGGCGAACACCCGCCCGGACTGAAGCGCCTCGGGGAAGAAGCCCGGCACGACGCTCTCGTAGGCGTCCTTCCACGGCTCCGGCAGGGCCAGCGCCAGGTAGAGGATGATGAAAATGAGCGGCAGGTTGCGCCACACGTCGACCCAGACTCCGGCCGCGATGCTGAGCGGCTTCAGTCGCGCCAGTCGGGCGAGCGCCAAGAGCAGCCCAAAGGCAAGCGAGAAGACGATCGCGATCGCCGCAATCTCGAGGTTGACGAGGAAGCCCTCCAGGAGGAAGCGCAGGTTGTTGCCGCTCGTCAGCCACTCCCAGTTGCTCGGATCGAAGAGGTAGCCCATCGTGCCCTACCTGCGAATCGCGTAGCGGACCTCGAGCCGGCGTACCGCGAGGGTCGTAAGCCCGGTGAGGATCAGGTAACCGACCGCCGCCCAGAAGAAGACCTCGTCGGTCGCGAACGTGCGCGAGTTGACGAGCCTGGCCTGGTGGAGCAGGTCGCCGAGAGCCAGCAGGGAGACTCCGATGATCGCGGAGTTCTTGATCATCGCGATAATGAGGCTGCCGAGGTGCGGGATGACCGTCCGGAAGGCCTGGGGGAGAACCACGTAGCGCAGGGTGCGTGGGTAGTCGAGTCCCAGCGAGAGCGAGGCCTCGATCTGGCCCTTGCCGACCGCAAAGACCCCCGAGCGCAGTGCCTCCGCGACGTAGGCCGCGGTGTAGAGCCCGAGGCTTGCCGTCCCTGCCGTCCAGGCGTCGATGGGGACCCCCGCTCGCCGCAGCCCGGCGAACGAGATGAACAGGAGTACGAGCAGGGGTGTGTTGCGGAACGTCTCCACGAACACACCGCCGATCCAGTTGAGCGGCTTCAGCGGAGCGACCCTGAGGGCGGCGACAAGGGTGCCCACGACCATCGCGATCACGAAGGAGATCGCGACCAGCCGGACGGTCACCCAGAAGCCGGAGCTGAACTCCGAGAAGTGCTCGCTGAGAACGTCCCAGAGCTCAGCCACCGGTCAGCCTCCCAGTCTGTCTACGTGCCGAGCTGAAGCGCCTCCTGAAGCGTCATCGCCGGAGGCTGCGCTTGCCTGTCGAGGTGTCGGCCGACCCACTTCTGGTAGGTCTCCTCCCAGCGTCCGTCCTCCTCGATCTTCCTCAACACGCTGTCGACGAAGCGCTGCATGCCCTTGTCGCCTTCCTTGATGCCCACGCCATACGGCTCGATCGTGAGCCGGTTGCCGACCATCTGGAGGCTGTCGTCCTGGATGATCATGCCGGTCAGGATCACGTCATCGGTTGAAATGGCGTCGATGGCGTCGGTCTGAAGCAGCTCGAGACACTCGGAGTAGAGGTCCACCAGCTGCAGGTCGGCGTCGGGGGCGCGCTCGCGGATCGTCTCCTCGTAGGTCGATCCGAGCGCCGTGCAGACCTTATTGCCGCCGAGGTCCTCCAGCCCCTTGATGTCGGAGCCCTTTGGCACCAGGATTCGGCCCTGGGCGATGTAGTAGGGCTGCGAGAAGTCGATCTCCGTATCGCGCTCGGCGTTGATGGTCATCGTCGAGAGGATCAGATCGACCGTGCCCTTCTCCAGGAACGGGATGCGGTTGTCGGAGATGGCCTCGATGAACTTGGGCTCCACGCCCAGCTCCTCCGCGATGAACCTGCCGATGTCGACGTCGAAGCCCTCGACCTCATTCGTTTGGGGGTTCTTGAAGCCGAACGGCGGAACGTCGAACTTCACGCCGATCGTGATCTCCCCGCGCTCCTGGATCTTGCCCATCGTGGTGTTCGCGGGGTACTGCCTCGCCTCGCCGGCGGGTTCACCACCACCGCCGCCGTCGTCATCGTCGTCGTCGCCGCATCCCGCGGCGACCAGCGTGCCGAGCACCAGGGCCAGCGCGGCCAGCAGCGTCAACAGCCGTGTCCATTTCATGTAACCCCTCCTCAACTCTCAGTGACGGATGATCTTGTCCACGAACTCCCTCGCGCGGGGACTCTTCGCGGCGCGGAAGAACTCGTCCGGCGGGCCCTGCTCGACGATCTCCCCGGCGTCGATGAAGACGATGCGGTCGCAGACCTCGTTCGCGAATCCCATCTCGTGCGTGACGACCACCATGGTCATGCCGCCGCGCGCGAGATCGCGCATGACGTCAAGCACCTCGCGGATCATCTCGGGGTCGAGCGCCGAGGTCGGCTCGTCGAACAGCATGAGCTTCGGGTCCATCGCAAGCGCTCGGGCGATCGCCACACGCTGTTGCTGTCCGCCGGAGAGGTCGGCCGGGAACTCGTTCTCCTTCTCGGGGATCCCGACGAGCTCGAGCAGGTCGCGCGCGCGGTTGTCGGCATCCCCGCGACGCATTCCCTTGCCCTTCACCGGACCGAGCACGATGTTCTGGCGTGCGGTCATGTGCGGGAACAGGTTGAACTGCTGGAAGACCATTCCGATCTCTGCACGTAGCCGGGTGACCGCCTTACCCGAGTAGTCGATTGGCTGCCCCTCGAACCGGACCTCTCCGGAGTCGATCGGCTCGAGCCCGTTGATGCACCGCAGGAGCGTGGACTTCCCGGAGCCGGACGGCCCCGCGATCACTATCGCCGCGCCCCGTTCGATCTCCAGGTCGATACCGGCGAGCACCAGGTTGTCCCCGAAGCTCTTGCGAACCTGCCGCAGCTCCACGAGCGGAGCGGCGAGGGTGGCCACCTCGCCCTCCCCCCGAGCGGCTTCTATTTCGCCCCCTGGGCCCCTGGGACCGCTCATTCCCCCTGTTTCTGCCCCGTTGTCGGCCAACGGAAACGACATCCGCCCCCGGGAGAAAGCCCACCGTTAAGCACAAATCCGACCCCGCTACTCGGATATCCCATGCGTAGCCTGGGTGCAATGAGCGACACCTTCACCATTGGTGGGGAACGGGTCCGTCCGCGAAGTCTCGACCACGTGGCCCTCTGGGTGGCCGAGCGAGAGCCGCTCGCCACACTCCTCTGCGACCACCTCGGCATGCACGTGATCGAGGAGACCGAGTCGTTCACGCTCGTGGGCGTCCACGCGAAGCTCGGGAAGCTCACTTTGTTCGAGGCGGAGCCGCCGCGGTCGCCGGGAGCGCTCGAGCGCGTGGTCCTGCGAGTGCGCGACCTCGACTACGTCGTCGGGCGGCTTCCGGTGGAGGTGGAACGTGACGCGCACGGGGCCGTCTTCGAGGCGCCCGAGGGGCTGCGGCTGGGCCTGGTCGAGGCCGAAGGCGTCGACTTCGATCTCGACCACGTGGTGCTCCGCCTGCCCGATCCGACGGGCGCCGCGCGCGAGCTCGCGGCCATGGGGTTCGAGCGACATGACGGGCACGTGGCGGTGGCCGACCGGCGCGTTCGGCTGGTCGAGGGCCGGCCCGACGATGGCGGCCGGCCACTGCTCAACCACCTCGCCGTGCTCGTTGATTCCGCCCGCGAGGTGCAGGATCAGGCGACGGCGCGCGGCTTCGAGATCGACGACGTGAAGGACGCACCGAACACCTTCGCGGTCTTCCTGCGCGGGCCGGCCGGCGTCCGGATCGAGTACGTGGAGCACAAGCCGGGCTTCGCCCTCGTCTAGGTGGTCTCCGACCTGGTCGTCGCCGGGGCCGGGATGGCCGGCCTTGTGGCGGCGGCCGAGGCGCGCCGGCTGGGCGCCTCGGGGCTCGTGCTCGAGAAGCTCGGCCGCCCGGGCGGCTCGATGCGCCTGTCCAGCGGGGTGGTCTGGCGTCACCGCGACTTCGCCCGCTTCCGAGCCGAGTGCCCCGCCGGCGACGAGCGCCTCCAGCGCATGCTTTTCGACCGCCTCGACGCCGACCTGACGTGGCTGGAGGCGCTCGGCGCGCCGGTGACCGAGGGCGGGACGGGCAATCCGCTGACGACCGGCCTGCGCTTCGACCCCGCCCGTTTGACGGACGCGCTCGTGGCGGCCGCCGGTGGGCTCGGGTCTGCGGACGGCTCCGGTGTCGTCGTCGGGCGCGCCCTGCTGGAACCGCCCGACGGTACGCCGCTGATCCTCGCGACCGGCGGGTTCGCGGCGAGCCGCCGCCTCCTGCGTGAGCACGTGACGCGGGAGGCGGAGCACGTGCTGCTGCGCACGGCCCCGGGGAGCACCGGCGACGGCCTGCGAGTGGGCCTTGACGCCGGCGCGCTCACCGGTCGGGGGCTCGACGAGGTGTACGCACGCGCGATGCCGGCGCCGCCGGCGCGGGTCGCCCCCGAGGACTTCGTGCGATTCGCGCAGCTCTACGCGCGCCATGCGGAGGTGGTGAACGAACGCGGCGAGCGCTTCGAGGCGGCGACCTGGTCGGAGATAGACGTGGCGCAGTGGACGGCGCGCCAGCCGCGCGCACGCGCGTGGCTCCGTGTGCCCCGGGCACGGCTCGGCGAGCGCGTGCGGGACCGCACCGTCGGCGACATGGTCGAGGCCGCGGCGGGAGCGGGCGCCCCCGTCCGGCAGGGGGCCGAGCATGTGACCGTGGAGACCGTGGCGGGCATCACCACGACCCTCGGCGGCCTCCTCGTGGACGAGCACGCCCGTGCCGGGCCGAACCTGTTCGCCTGCGGGGCGGATGTCGGAGGGATCGCTACCGGCGGGTACGCGAGCGGCCTCGCGGCCGCGCTGGTGTTCGGGAGGATTGCGGCCAGGGCCGCGCTGGGAGTGGCGCCGTGATCGACGGCGAGGGGCACGCGTTCGGGAACGGCGAGCCGTTCACGATCGGGCTCGAAGAGGAGGTGCTGCTGGTGGACGCCGGCAGCTTCCGCCTGGCCCACACCGCCGACCGGATCCTGCCGCGCATCGACCTGCCCGAGGGACGGGCCGACCACGAGGCCTTCCTCGCTCAGCTCGAGCTGCGCTCGGCGCCGTCCGAATTGGTCTTCGAGGCGGTGAGGCAGCTGGAGGAGGGAAGGGCCGTGGCCCGCGAGGCCGGAGCGACGCTGCTCGCCGCCGGCGTGCATCCCGACGCCGCATACGGCGACACGCGCCTGGTGCGTTCCGAGCGCTACCGGCGGGTCGAGGACCAGATGCGTGGGCTCATCCGCCGCACGCCCGAGTGTGCGCTCCACGTGCACGTTGGCGTGCCGGACCCCGCAACGGCCGTCGCGGTGCTGAACGGGTGGCGCGAGGCGCTGCCCCTGCTGCACGGGCTCGGGGCGAGTTCGCCCTTCTGGTTCGGACTCGACTCGGGAATGGCGAGCTCGCGTGCCGCCGTCATCCGCGCATACCCGGGTCGCGGCGTACCGCCCGCCCTGCGCGACTGGGACCATTACGTCGAGACGCTCCACGCGATCCGTGTGGGAGGCGGCCCCCGTGACAAGACAATGGTCTGGTGGGACGCGCGGCCGCAGCCGCGGCTGGGCACGGTCGAGCTGCGGGAGATCGACGTCCAGTCGAACCTCGACGCCGCCGCCGGGATCGCCGCCCTCGCTCGCGCCCTGGCCCTCCGGGCGGCCGAGTCCCCGATTCGGCGCCCGGCGCCGGACCAGGCGCTGCACTGGTCGAGCTTCCGAGCCGCGCGCGACGGGTTGGACTCCGAGATCCTCTACGGCGGCCGCCTGCGACCGCTGCGGGAGGCGGCGCGGGAGCTGCTGGCGGAGTTGCACGGCGAGGACCCCGCGCTCGACGGCGTCGAGCGAATCCTCGCCGATGGCGGGGGCGCAGACCGGCAGCGCGCCGCGCACGCGCGCGGCGGCATGCCGGCCCTGCTCGCGTTCTTGGTGGACGAGACGGCTCGCCCCCTGCCGCGCTAGGCGGCGTTGCGGAGGGCGGAGACCGAGTCTTCCCGGGCGAGGCGCCGTAGCGCCCGGTCCTCGAGCTGGCGGACGCGCTCGCTCGAGAGGCCAAGGCGGCGGCCGGTCTCGCGCAGCGCCTGAGGCTCCTCGCGGTCGAGGCCGAAGCGCAGCGTGATGACATTGCGCTCCACCTCGGGCAGCGTGCCGACGGCGTCGCGCAGCCGCGCGCCATCGATGTCGGAGGCGACCTCCTCCTCGATCGACGGGCCGTCCGCGGAGATCAGATCGCCGAGCTCGGTCTCGCCGTCCTCGCCGACGCCCTGGTTGAGGCTCGTCGGGCCACGGTCGGCGCGGCGGATGTCGGCCACCTCGTCGAGCGGCAGCTCGACCTTCTCGGCGATCTCCTCCTCGGTCGGCTGGCGGCCGAGCTCCACCGCGAGCTTGCGCTCCGCATCCTGGATCTTGCGCGCGCGGGCGACGATGTGCACCGGCAGGCGCACCGTACGACCCGAGTTCGCGAGACCGCGGCCAATGGCCTGGCGGATCCAGAGCGTGCCGTAGGTGGAGAACTTGAATCCCTTGCGCCAATCGAACTTCTCAACCGCGCGGATCAGGCCGAGCATGCCCTCCTGGATCAGATCCCCGAGCGGCAGGCCCTGCCCCTGGTACTTGCGTGCGACCGAGATCACGAGGCGCAGGTTGGCATTGATCATTCGCTCCTTGGCCGCGAGGTCGCCGCGCTCGATTCGCTTCGCGAGCTCGACCTCCTCCTCGGCGGTAAGGAGTGGGTGGCGTCGCGCCTCGTTGAAGAAGAGCTGGAGGGAATCCTCGAGCTCCGGCGAGGTCGCGGCGCGACTCTCCGGCGTTGCGGCCGGACGAATCAGGGTGTCCTGAGACGTAATGTCTCCTTCGTTAGATAGTTCGACGTGTATCGAAAGTATACATCATCGCGTTTTGCCGGTTACGCGCACCGACCGCGGCGATCTCTACTTACTAACCGTAAGGATAGGGCCAAAGATGAAGCGCAGATCAACGTGGCGTGCCGGCCTCGGCCCGAGCCCGGGCGCGGTGTCGATCACCGTGTGGCAGGCGTAACCTTGGGGTAGGGAACCCCGCACGTGATGCTCTCGGCGAAGGAGGCCAGGCCATGCAGGTGTCCGCTCCCGACCGCGACCGGTTGCGCAGGCTTGCGGAGCTGCGGCTCGATCGGCCGGTGGTCCTCAGCCTCTACGTCGACCTCGACCCGACCGAGTTCGCCACCCCGCCGGCGCGAGCGACGGCGGTGCGCTCGCTGCTCGACGAGGCCGAACGTAGAGTCAAGGAGCGACACACGCTGCCCCACGAGGATCGGATGGCGCTGGAAAGCGCGCTCGAACGCACCCGGGCCTTTCTCGAGCGAGAGCTTCCAACCGACGGAGCGCACGCGGTGGCCGTCTTCGCCAGCCAGCCCGTAGACCTCTTCGAGACGCTGAGGCTCCCGCGCTCGGTGCGCAGCCGCGTGGCGATCGGGCGGTCGCCGCTGGTCGGGCCGCTGGCCCGGCTCGAGCGGGTCGAGCGGTGGTGCGTAGCGCTCGTGAGTCGCCGCGACGCGCGCATCTTCCGGGGCTCGCCCGACGGCATCCACGAGATCGAGCAGATCCACGACACGGTCTTCGGTCAGCACGATCAGGGCGGCTGGTCGCAGGCGCGCTACCAGCGCGGCATCGAGAAGGAGAAGGACGACCACCTGAAGAACACCGCCGAGGCGCTGATGCGCCACTTCAAGCGCCGCCCGTTCCAGCGGCTGATCACGGGTGGTCCGCGCGAGGTGGTGGCGGACTTCGAGCAGAAGCTCCACGGCTACCTCCGCGAGCGCCTGGCCGGTCGCATCGAGGTCGACGTGGACACCGCGACGCCGGACCAGGTGCTGCAGGCGGCACAGCCGCGCTTCGAGGAGCTCGAGCGCGAGCGCGAATCCGAGGCCCTCGAGCGGCTCGGCGAGCGCGGCGCGCGGGGGTTGGGGGAGGTGCTGCCGGCGCTGAACGAGCGCCGCGTCGAGCTGCTGCTGCTCGAAGAGCAGTTCTCGGCGCCCGGCGCGCAGTGTCCGGAGTGCGGCTGGCTCGGTCCGGCGGACGAGAAGCGCTGCCCGGTCGACGGCTCGGAGCTCGTCCCGCTCGACAACCTGAGCGACGCGGCCATCGAGCTGGCGCTCCAGCAGTCCGCCGGCCTCCTGGCGATGCGCCACAACCCCGAGGCGCTGCGCCAGCACGAGGGCATCGCCGCCGTTCTCAGGTTCTAGCTTCGACGCTCGCCCGCTGGTCGAGCGCCGCACGCAGAGCGTCCCGTAACGCCCGCTGCTGCCCGAGCGGAAGCGCGGCGATCTCCGGCGGCGGCTGGCTCAGCTGTTGCCACGCCGCCTCGCGGACCCGCCGACCCTCGTCCGTGAGCGCGAGCAGCTTCACGCGCCGGTCGTACGAGGCGGGACGGCGCTCGATCAACCCTCGCGCCTCGAGCCGATCCACGATGCCGGTGACGTTCGAGGCGTCACAGAAGAGCTTCCCGGCCAGCGAGCTCATCGGCAGCTCCGCTCCTGGCTCGATCAGCCGCAGTGCGTGCAACTGCATCGGAGCCAGGCCGAGCTCGCCGGCCAGCGCCATCATGCGCCCCTTGTGGGCCTGCATCACCCGCCAGAGGAGCTCCCAGGCTTCGCGGCGCGGGATCGTTCGTGGACTCCATAGTCACGTCGCATAATAGTCGAACGGCTAGATAGTCGAAAACTTCAAATATTCGCTGCTAGGGTGCCTGGACATGAGCGCTGCCGCAATCGAGACACGAGGTCTCGTACGCGAGTTCAAGAAGGGCCCGCGCGCCGTCGACGGGATCGACCTGCGGGTGGAGGCGGGCGAGGTCTACGGCTTCCTCGGCCCCAACGGCGCCGGCAAGTCCACCACGGTCCACGTGCTCACCACGCTGCTGCCGCCCACCGCGGGCACGGCGCGGGTAGCGGGTCACGACGTCGTGAGCGAGGGTGCGGCGGTCCGCGCCGCGATCGGGGCGGCCCTACAGGAGGCCGCCCTCGACCCGTTCCTCACCGGGCGCGAGCACATGAAGCTGCAGACCGCGCTCCACGGCATGCGGGGCGAGGACGCGCGTGGACGGGCCGACGCGCTGCTCGCGCGGGTGGGCCTCACCGAGGCCGCCGATCGCAAGGTCCGCGGCTACTCCGGCGGCATGAAGCGGCGGCTCGACCTGGCGCTCGCGCTCGTGCATCGGCCGCGAATTCTCTTCCTCGATGAGCCGACCACCGGCCTCGACGTGCAGAGCCGCAGCGCGCTCTGGGCGGAGGTGCAGCGGCTCGCGTCCGATCGCGGCGTGACCGTGTTCCTCACGACTCAGTACCTAGAGGAGGCCGACGTCCTCGCGGACCGCGTGGGCATCATCGACCACGGACGGATCGTCGCCGAGGGGACGCCCGAAGCGCTCAAGGCCGAGATCGGGCGCCCGAGCGTCGAGGCGGTCCCCGCCGAGCCGGCCGATCTCGCCCACACCAGAGAGGTGCTGGCGCGCTTCGGCGAGACGGTGGCCTCGTCGCCCAAGGGCGCCGCGGTTCGCCTCTCCGGCGGCGACGCCCAGCTCGCCGAGGTCGTGCGCGCCCTCGACGCCCAGGACATCCCAGTGGAGCACCTGCAGCTGCACGCGCCGACGCTCGACGATGTGTTCCTCGCCAAGACGGGCCGCTCGCTCGAGGGTGCCGGGGACGGCGGCGAGGAGGACGGGGCCGCCAGCGCGGACGCGGCCGCTAGCCGAGGTCGTCTGGCCAGGCAGGAGGCATGAGCCGCTCGACCCTCCTCGTCCAGGTGGGCATGCTGGCGCGTCGCTCGGTGGTGCGCACCTTCCGGCAGCCGGCCATGATCGTTCCGGCGCTGCTCTTTCCGCTGCTGCTGCTCGCGATCAACAGCAGCGGGCTCGATCCCGCGACCGAGCTGCCCGGCTTCCCCACCGACTCCTACTTCCAGTTCGCGCTCGCGATCGCGTTCGTGCAGGGTGCGCTGTTCTCGGCCAACAGCGCCGGCACCAACGTCTCGGCCGACGTCGAGACCGGGTTCCTGAACCGGCTCTCGCTCACCCCCTCCGCCGGGTTGCGCTGCTGCTCGGCCAGCTCGCCGGCATCCTTGCGCTCGGGCTGCTTCAGGCGCTCACCTTCCTCGGCGTCGGCGTCGTGTTCGGTGCGGGCATCGAGGCCGGCGTGGCGGGCGCGCTCGTGATAGTCGCTCTGTCGCTCCTGATCTCGCTGGGCTTCGGCTGCATCGGCGCCTTCGTGGCCCTGCGCACGGGGTCCGGCGAGGCCGTGCAGGGCATCTTCCCGCTGCTCTTCGCCGCCCTCTTCCTCTCCTCGATGGCGCTCCCGCGCAACCTGATCGAGACCGACTGGTTCCGGACCGTCGCGGACTGGAACCCGGTCTCCTACATGCTCGAGGGCATCCGGTCGCTCGTGATCAGCGGCTGGGACGGCGAAGCCCTGGCGCTCGGCTTCGCCTGCGCCGGCGGTCTGGCGATACTCACGCTGGCGGCCACTACCTCCGCGCTCCGCACGAGGATGGTGCGAACGTGAGCCGCGGCAGCTTCATCTCGGTGGCGCTGGCTGTGGGCCGGCGCAACGTCCACAATTACTTCACGAACCCGGCGATGATCGTTCCCGGGCTTCTCTTCCCATTGTTCTTCTTCACCGCCTTTGCCGGCGGACTGTCGCGCGTGGACTCGGTGCCGGGATTCGACTACGACGCCGGCTACACGGCATTCGTGTACGGCTTCGTGCTCCTCCAAGCCTCGGCCTTCGGCGGAATCTTCACCGGCTTCTCGATCGCGCGCGACTTCGAGTCGGGCTTCTCCCGCCGGCTGATGCTCGCCGCGCCCCGGCGGAGCGGGATCATCGGCGGCTACTGGATCGCGGCGGTCACCCGCGCGATGTTCAACGTCCTGCTGATCACGGTGGTCGCGCTGATCGCGGGTCTTGAGATCGCGGGCGGCCCACTCGATCTGGTCGGTCTCTACACCCTCGCGCTGCTGGTCAACGTCGGCGCGATGCTCTTCGGCAGTGGCGTGGCCATGCGGCTGCGCACGATGCAGGCCGGCCCGGCGATGCAGGTGCCCGCGTTCCTCCTCCTCTTCCTCGCCCCGGTCTGGGTGCCCTACGACCTGCTCGTCGGCTGGGTGCATACGGCCGCCACGGTGAACCCGATCACGCTCGTGCTCGAGGCGGGTCGGGGCTTCATCGCCGGCGACCCGACCAAGGTGCTGCCCGCGTTCGCGGTGGCGCTCGGGCTGGCCGCGGTCAGCGTCCTGTGGGCGCGCGGCGGGCTGCGAAGCGCCGAGCGCGCGGCCTGAGTGCTGAGTCGGAGCTGTACGCTCCGGCCATGGAGGAGGTACGGGAAGTCGTCGAGGGCGACGGCTACGCGGTCGGCAACATCGACGCGCTGGGCGAGGGTCCGGGCTTCCGCAAGGTCCGGCGCGCGCTCGGGGTCACCGCCTTCGGCGTCAACGCGATCGAGCTCCCGCCGGGCTACGAGACCGGCGGGCACTATCACGACCGCCAGGAGGAGCTCTACTTCGTCCACCGCGGGCAGATCGAGGTGACGCTCGGCGACGACGCCACGCATCGGCTCGGCCCGGGCGGGGCGGCGCGCGTCGATGCGGCCACCGTCCGAAAGATCAAGAACGTGGGCGACGAGCCGGCCGTCTACCTCGTGGTCGGCGGCGAGGGGGGCTACGTGGGCCGCGACGGCAGGCTCGCCGAGGGCGAGACGAGCCGCCTCGGCCCCTCTGCGTAGTCGGTGCGGCCGGTCCGGATCGGCTGCTCGGGCTGGAACTACGACGACTGGCGCGGCCGCCTCTACCCCGAGGGGCTCGGCAAGGCGCGCTGGCTCAGTCGCTACGCCGAGGAGTACGAAACGGTCGAGGTCAACTCGACCTTCTACCGCCTCGCCTCACGAGACGCCGTGGCGCGCTGGGTGGAGCAGACCCCATCCGGCTTCATCTTCGCCCTCAAGGCCAGCCGCTACCTGACCCACATCCGCCGGCTGCGCGACCTTGAGCAGGGAATCGAGCGCTACTACGAGCGAATCGAGCCGCTCGTCCGATCTGACAAGCTCGGGCCGATCGTCTGGCAGCTGCCGGCGAACTTTCACCGCGACGACGAGCTGCTGTCCGGGGCGCTCGCCGCGTTGCCCGCGGGCCGCCACTGCTTCGAGTTCCGCCACGAGAGCTGGTTCAAGCCGCCGGTCTACGAGCTGTTGCGCCGACACCGCGCAGCGCTCGTTGTCGCCGACCATCCGAAGTGGCCATTCCAGGCGCGAGAGCTGACAGCGGACTGGACGCTCATCCGCCTCCACCACGGCCGCCGTGGCCGGCGTGGGAACTACTCAGAGCGCGAGCTCGACGAGTGGGCGCGCCGCATCGCACAGTGGCGCCGGCGCGCCGAGCTGTTCGTCTACTTCAACAACGACTGGGAGGGGTTCGCCGTCGACAATGCGCGCTCGCTGAGGCGGCGCTTGGCGGGGTAGCCGTCAGTCGTCGAGGTCGCCGATCCAGCGATGAGCGCGCGGCGGACGGCCGGCCGAGGCCGCTCAGGCGGCGGCCGCGGCCGTCTCGAGTCGGTCTAGCGCGCGTCGCACCAGGCGCGACACGTGCATCTGCGAATAGCCGACGCGCTCGCCGATCTCGCGCTGAGTCAGGTCTTGCACGAAACGCAGCTCGAGCACCTGCCGCTCAACCCCGGGCAGCGCGTTCCAGGTGTTGGCGATGGCGTCGCGGCTCTCCACGAGCTGGTAGGCCGTGTCCTCGTCTCCCAACAGGTCCACGAGCGCCGCCGACTCGCCGTCATCCGGGGCGACCGGCGCGTCGAGCGAGGCGGCCTCGTAGCACGTAGCGGCCTCGCTGGCCTCGAGCACCTCCTCGGTCGAGCAGCGGAGCGCCTTCGCCACCTCCCGGACGGTGGGCGAACGACCGAGCCTCTTCGACAACTCCTCTCTCGCGCGACCCACCGCGATCGCCCTTTCCTGAAGCCCCCGGGGCACGTGCAGCGCCCAGCCCTTGTCGCGGAAATGGCGCTTCAGCTCGCCCAGGATCGTCGGCGCGGCGTAGCTCGTGAATTTCGTGCCACGGCCCGGCTCGAAGCGATCGATCGCCTTGATCAGACCCAGGCTCGCGACCTGCACGAGATCGTCGAGCGGCTCCTCCGTGTACGCGTAGCGCAGCGCTAGCTCCCTGGCGAGCGGAAGGAAGCGCTCCACGAGCTCCTCACGCGCGCGCAGGTCGCCGTCGGCGTGGTAGCGGACGAGCAAGTCGCGCTCGGCCGCCTGGGTTTTGACTCGATCACGGTGCGGGCGCCGGCGATAGCCAGGCGCGGGCAGCGCCGCGAGGGTTGCAGCGGACATGTTGTGGACCTCCGTCGTTCTTGACGTGAGGTCCGCAGCGCGGCCGACCCAAACGACCGTGCTTCGTCCCCCCTCTATTGACCCTATGCCGCCTCGGGCCGGAACAACGACCCGAATGCGTCAATGCGTGACTTAATTCTGTCCGCCGAGGGCCCTTCCTAAACCCCTCGACTCGGTCTTCGCAGCGCCTCGATCGGGTACCAAAAGGGCATGGAACGCGACCCTCATCACGCGCTGAACAATCCCGTCGGCGAGCCGGACGAGACCGAGTGGCCCGACCCCTACGAAAGGCGCGAAGACCCGCGCGACGAGGACCATCCGCAGACCGGAAGCACGAGCACCAGCGAGCCACATCCCTCGGACGATCCAGAGGCCGAGCCGTGGGAGCCGCCGGAACGCGACAAGCTGGACGAGTAGCGACGCCGAACTGCTACCCGGCACTCACCCCTCCACACCGGTCGCGTGGTGGGGCGCGCCGACGGGCTTGGATTCGGGCGAGCCGCGCTGGCGCAGGTACACCGCGAGGATCGCCATCGACCCCACGGCGAGGAACTCGGACTGCCAGTTCTGGAGCGTCTTCTCCCAGAAGTCTGGGCTGCCGAGGTACTGGAGCCAGGACACGGTCTCCTCGTGGTGGTCGAGCTGCTCGGAGTTGTACTCGGTCACCCCCGTGACCGATTGGGCGAACCAGGTGCCGATCCAGATGGTGCCCATCGACCATCAACAGCGAGTTCTCGTAGATCCGCCGGCGCAGGCCGGCCGCGCTGGCCCAGCGCGGGGAGTCGTCGCGGACGTGTTCGCCCACCAGCTGATCCCTGTCGGACTCGCGGCCCGCTCTGTCGAGCTCCTTGGATTCCGGCGAGCCGCGCTGGACAAACCATACGGTGAGGAGCACGAAGAGCGTGAACTGCAGGTACTCGGACTGCCAGTTCTCCATCACCGCCACGCCGAAGGCCGACGAGGTGATGTACCGCCCGAGCGAGACGTGTGGGTCGCCGTGCCGGTCCTGCTCCTCGTTGAAGACGGCATGTCCCGCGATCGCCTGGAAGACGATCGCGGTGAGGAAGAGCCCCAGGAAGACGAGCGAGAGGCTGTTGTGCTTCAGGAAACGCCGCACCGTCAATTGTGCAACAGCCCGATCACGGAGAAGTACACGATCCCCAGGGTGATCAGGACGATGTAGGTGGCGAACATGAATCGCATCGCTCAGCCCTCCAGCTCGCAGTCGTAGGGGTGGCCGGGCGCGCCGGGAGTGCAGCCGGCCGCCGTTATCTTCCAGCCCGCCGGACCCTCGCCGAGAAACGTCAC
Organism: uncultured Thermoleophilaceae bacterium; assembly: GCA_963812915.1. Classification (GTDB taxonomy): domain Bacteria; phylum Actinomycetota; class Thermoleophilia; order Solirubrobacterales; family Thermoleophilaceae; genus JACVRW01. The sequence continues at coordinate 436,995 of CAWEXB010000003.1, forward strand.
GCTTCCCTTCACGAGGTCGACGGAGGCCGAGCGAAGGTAAACGCGCGCCTTCGTCGCGACAGTGGCGCGGTCGGGCATGTCGGAGTCGGCGTACCCGTCTTCCGTGGCCGAAAACGGCCGGCCAAGGGACGACCGAACTTCCCCCAAGTGGTTGACGCTCTTACCTGAACGGGCTAACCTGGCGCGCCAAGCTCACGCCCGGGGCCCCCGCGGCGCGCGAGGAGGAGAGATTGGCCTATCTGAATTGCCCTACGTGCAGGCTGACCGTGTACAGCCCGGCGCCATCACTGAGGACGGAGGAGTGCCCGCGGTGCCGGGCCAAGCTCGGCAAGGTCAGTCGCCTGTTTCGCTCGGCCTTGCCTCCGCGCCTGCTCGAGGCGACGCGCCGGGATCGCCCGGACGCGGCCCCTGGTGACGACCGCGCCCCAGCGCCGCGTTGAGCGGCGGGCCGGGGACGGCCGGCACCTGATCGGCGAGCCGCGCGGCCGGCGGCTAAACCCGGCCACCCGGGGTAACTGGATCGGCGATGCCACGGCTCAGGCGAATCGACTGCTCGGGTCCCGGAATAAGGCGCCGCCGTCGCGGCCGCGGCTTCGAGTACCTCGACGAGAGCGGGCGACGGATAAGCGAGCCGGAGGTCCTGGCCCGGATCAAGGCGCTGGCGATCCCTCCGGCTTGGCGTGACGTCTGGATCTGCTCTCACCCGATGGGCCACATCCAGGCGACCGGCACCGACGCCGCGGGGCGCAAGCAGTACCGCTACCACGACCGATGGCGCGAGCGGCGCGACCGCGAGAAGTTCGATTCGATGGTCGACTTCGCTCGGACCCTGCCCGAGCTGCGGCGGGGCGTGCGGCGCGACCTGTCGGCCGACGGGATCGGTCGGGAACGGGTCCTCGCCTGCGCGGCCCGCCTGCTCGACCGAGGCTTCTTCCGAATTGGATCGGAGGACTACGCCGAGGAGAACGACACGTATGGCCTGGCGACGATGCTCAAGCGGCACGTGACGGTCGAGGGCGAGCTGGTGGTGTTCGACTACGAGTCGAAGGGTGGAAGCCGGCGGGTGCAGGCGATCGCGGACCCGGGTGTCGCCGAGGTGGTGCTGACGCTGAAGCGGCGCCGTCGCGGTGGCGAGGAGCTGCTCGCCTTCAAGCGCGGCCGGCGCTGGGTGGACGTCAAGTCCGCCGACATCAACTCCTACCTCCGGGACGCCACCGGCGGGGACTTCACCGCCAAGGAGTTTCGGACGTGGAACGCCACTGTGCTCGCGGCCGTGGCGCTCGCGGTCTCGGGGGAAGCTCCCCGGCGGTCGAGAAGCGCCCGTAAGCGCGCCATGACCCGCGCTATCCGCGAGACCGCTCGCTACCTCGGCAACACTCCCGCCGTCTGCCGCGCCTCTTACATCGACCCGCGCGTGTTCGACCGCTTCGAGGGTGGCCTCACGATCGGCGGCGTCCTGCCGGAGCTGGCCGGGGACGCGTCGAGCTGGCCCGACGTCCAAGGTGCGATCGAGGAGGCGGTGCTCGATCTGATCGGACGCGAGCTTTCGCCGGCTATCCAGAGGGTGGCGTGAGAAGCTCTGCCAGCTCGACGGTGAGCGCCTGGCCAGGTTCGGGACGCCCGTGCTGACGACCGCATGGAGGAGCCCGGCGTCCGCCCGCATTGCGACCCGCAGCGGGCGAACATTCCTCCTACCTGTCGGGCATGCCTAGCCGGGAGCGTCTCGTGGCTCGAGCTTGCGCCCGCGCTCGAGCACCGCGTTGAGCTCGGCGCCCAATAGGACCATCAGGTTCGAGAGCCAGAGCCAGATCAGAAAGACGATCACGCCGCCCAGCGCCCCGTACGTCTTGTTGTAGGCGCCGAAGTTCGAGACGTAGAAGGTGAAAGCGGCCGAGCCGACCACCCAGCCGAACACCGCCAGAAGGCTGCCGGGGCTGATCCAGCGAAAGCCGGGCTGCTTCACGTTCGGCGCGGCCCAGTAGAGGAGCGCGACCATCAGGCTCACGATGAAGAGCAGCACCGGCCACTTGGCGATCTGCCAGACCTCCACGGCGGTGCTGCCGACGCCCACGAGGTCCCCGATCTCCTGCGCGAGTCCGCCCGTGATCGTGACTCCGATCACGGTGGCCGCGAGCAAGACGACGAGCACCAGCGTCAGCCCGAACCGCACGGGCAGGGTCTTGTAGAGCGGGCGGCCCTCCTCCATCTCGTAGATCGAGTTCGACGCGCGCATGAACGCGCCGACGTAGCCCGAGGCCGCCCACAGCGCGGCTGCCAACGCGGCCACGAAGAGCATTCCGGCCGTCGTTTGCGCGTCCTGGATGTTCTCGAGTGCATTCGTGATGATCTGCTGGGCCGGGCCGGGCGCGACCGTCTGAAGGTTGTCGATCAGGGGCTGGGTGGCGGACTCGCCCACGAGGCCGAGAATCGACACGAGGATCAGCAGCGCAGGGAAGATCCCGAGGACGCTGTAGTAGGTGAGCGCCGCCGCCCAGTCAGTCAGGTTGTCGTCCCTGAACTCCGTCGCGGTGTTCCTGAGCACACCGGTCAGGGAGCTCCCTCGCAACTGCCAGGGGGAGGTCACGCGCGGCGTCGGGACTTCCATGTGTGGCCGCTACCTGGTGAGGAGCCCCGCAAGCGCCAGCAGGTCGGTGCCGCTGGCATCTGGTTGGGGATGTGTCTCGAGGAAATAGCGCTCCTTGCGGGACACCCAGCCGGTTCGCAGCCCCGCGCGGCTCGCACCGAGCAGGTCCCAGCCGTGGGCCGCGACCATACAGATCTCCGCGGGTGGCACACCCGCGCGCGCGGCGCCCATCCGGTAGACGCGAGGGTCGGGCTTGAACGCCTTTACGTCGTCCACGCCCGCGACGAGGGAGAGACGCTCGCGGAGCCCGGCGGCCTCGAGGGCGAGCTCTGCCGCATCCGTGGCGCTGTTGGTGAGCACGCCGGCTTGGAGCCCTCCCTCCCGCACGCGGTCGAGTGCGGCCGCCGCCTCCGGGTAGGGGGGCATCCGGCTCGCCCGCTGCATCGCGTCGTCTATGCCCTCGGGCCGGCCGCCTATCTGGGCCCGGCGGATCAGTGCCGCGCGGAGGAAATCCGGAAGAGGCCGCCAGTGACCCGAGAGTGTCTCGGCCATCGCCAGCATCACAGCCTCGTCGAGGGCTGCGAGCGAGTCGGCGGCTCCCAGACCCACGGGCTCGCCTACACCCGAGGGGTCGAGAAGTGTGCCGTTCAGATCGAAGAGAACCCAGCGCAGCGGCACGGCGGAAGGGTCAGAGCGGTCGACCCAGCGGGCCCAGGTCGAGGTTCAGGTCTCCTCCGTCCGAGTCCACGCGCAGTCCCACTTTCGGTGCCAGGTGATCGCCCTCATGGAAGCCTCGTACCCGATGCCGATGCGGATAGCGGCGGCAGGCTGTCGTGGGGGGAGGAGCCGGACGCGCGCGACTTGCCGCGGGCCGAGTCAGGGACGCTTCAGGTGTGTCGACGAGCCAGGCCCAGCGCGCCGATCTAGAGGGCAAGGCCATGCTGCGCCGGCGCCTCGCCGGCTGACGAGGGAGCCCGGGTGAGGTTTCCCCCGCCCGGCGCCGGGGAGCACCACGGTATGGCCATCCTCACGGAGGTCCCGCAGCCGCCGGCTCCAGAGCAGCCGCCGGGACCCGCGACACCGCCCGATGCTCCCACCACGCCGCCACCCTCGCCACCGCCGGCGCCGGAGCCGGGCCCGAGCGTGCCCGAGCCCTCCCCACCGGACCAGCCCGAGCCCGGCTCGCCGGACGTGCCCGAGACCGATCCGAAGGGACCGGAGACTCCCGAAGAGCCGCCGAAGCCCGAGCCGCAGATCCCGTCGCCGTAGGCCTGTTTCAGCGCCGACGGTCAGCCGGAGGAAATTCGGCGCGCCCACCGCGCCGGGTTACCGTGAATCTCACCGGGCAACAGCGCAGCATGCCCACTCCACGCCTCATGGTCGTCTTGTTCGTTGCAACCGGCGTAGTGGTCGCGGCTGTCGTCGCCCTGGCGCTGCAGAGCTGGTGGGTGCTGGCGGTCGCGCTCCTCCTGCACGCGGTCGCCACGGTCGCGGTGGTCGGTTACACGCTTCGCCACGCCGAGCAGACCGGCGACAAGCCCGATCCGGTGACCGAGGCCCGCATCGAAGAGGAGCGCGTCGAGGAGCGCCGAGGCGATGGACGAGAACGGGCGAGGCTCTGAGCAGCTCGGACGCCAGACTTACTCGTCGTCGGGGGACGATTCCAGCACGAAGACCTGGGCCGCCATCTCCGGCTCCTCGACCTGCACGCCGCTCATGACGCCGATGACCGTACGCCCGGTCAGCTGCTCGACCTCCTGCCTGAACCGAGTCCGCATCGCCTGGTGGAATTGCACCCGGTGCTCGAGCACCGCCTCGGCTCGTCCGGCCTCGCGCAGCGTTCGCTCGTCCGGGGTGAAGCCGCCGCGCACGACGACCGTGATCACGTCGTCGTGCCAGTAGGTGCGGGCCCTGGTCGGCCCCTTGCCGTAGGACTCCTTGTAGAGCTGGACGATGCGCCGCGAGATCTCCTCGAGCAGTGGCCCCTCACGTTCTGGCAGCCGGTCCTCTGGGCGGCCCAGCTCGGTCTCGTTCACGCGGTCTCCTAGACGTTTCCCTGCGCCCGGCGCCCCAAGGCGCCCTGCGCCAGGGCCTCGCTTTGCTTGCGCCGCCACCGCACCCCTCGAGCGGGCGCGGCCTCAGCGTGCACCGAGACTATCGCGATGGCGGCGCCAGGACGAAGATCTCGACGATGTAGTCGGGATCGAACAGGATCTGGCTCTCGTGGCCCAGCACCCGCCTCCCCGTGACCCGCTCGGCCACCTCGACGAATCGAGGCCTCATCTGCTCCTGGAAGCGCAGGCGCACATGGCGGACGAGGGGCTCGTCGTTGGCCTCGAGCAGCGTCCGCTCGACCGTGGTGAGGCCGCCCTTCATTACGCAGAAGACGAACTCGCCGTTCTGGAAGGCGCGGGCCTCCTCCGGCCCTCGTCCGTAGAGCTCGGCCTTGAGCCGCACCATCCCGCGTGAGAGAGCGTCGAGCGTCTCCCCGGACAGTTGATCGCTCGCGCTCACCACGCGTTTCCTACCCGGTTCCACTCCGCCATGCGTTGACGCTCGCGGGGCGGGAAGGAGGTTCACCCGGCTACCCCTTGACCACGCCGATCGGTCGAAGCCGCACCACGCGTCCGGCCAGACCCGCCCGCTCCACGATCTCGACCACCTTGTCCACCTCCTTGTAGGCGAAGGGAGCCTCCTCGGCGAGACCTCGGTTCGAGGGAGAGCGCACTGTGATGCCGTCCTCCTCGAGGCGCCGCCGGAGCTCCGCTCCCTTGATCTGCTTGCGCGCCGCAGTGCGGCTGAGGCGGCGCCCGGCGCCGTGGCACACGGTGCCGAACGAGTGCTCCATGGCTCCCGGGCGGCCGACCAGGACATAGCTGGCCGTGCCCATGCTGCCCGGAATGAACACGGGCTGGCCCGCCTCCCGGTAGCGCTCGGGGATCTCGCCCGAGCCGGGCGGGAAGGCCCGCGTCGCGCCCTTGCGGTGAACGCACAGCTCGCGGTCGCCGTGGCGTTCGAGCTTTGCCACGTTGTGGGCGACGTCGTAGACCTGTCTCGTGCCTGCGGCGGCCTCCTCACCCAGCGCCTCCGCGATCGCCGCGCGGACGCGCAGCGCGATCAGCTGACGATTGGCCCAGGCGAAATTGGCGGCGGCCGCCATCGCCGCCAGATAGGAGCGTCCCTCCTCGGAGGAAGCTGGCGCGCACGAGAGCTGGCGGTCGGGCAGGCGGATGCCGTAGCGGCCGCTCGCGGCGTCGAAGCGCTTCACGAAGTCGGTGCAGACCTGGTGGCCAAGCCCGCGCGAGCCGGAATGGATCAGCACGGTGACCTGGCCCTCCGTCAGCCCGAGATCACGAGCTGCCGCTCGGTCGTGCACCTCGTCCACCCGCTGAAGCTCGACGAAGTGGTTTCCCGAGCCGAGCGTGCCGAGCTGATCGGCTCCCCGCTCCCGCGCCCGCGCCGAGACGGCCGACGGATCGGCGCCCTCCAGGCGCCCCTGCGACTCGGTCAGTTCGACGTCTTCCGTCCCGACCCCCTCGAGCGCACGCGGTCCGTCCGCGAGCACCCGGTCGAGCTGAGCCGCGGTCAGCGAGAGCCCGGAACCGCGTCCGGTCCCGGCCGGCACGGCACGCGAGATCTCGTGCACCAGCGCCTCGCGGCGGTCGCCCAGCTCGTCGACCGCGAACGGCGCCGCCAGCAACCGCACGCCGCAGTTCACGTCGAAGCCGACGCCGCCGGGCGACACGACGCCGTCGGGCAGCGCGGTGGCCGCGACACCGCCCACCGGGAACCCGTAGCCCTGGTGCACATCGGGCATCGCGAGCACCGCGTCGACGACGCCGGGCAGCGTCGCCACGTTGCGCAGCTGCTCAAGCGAGCCGTCCGCGCCGATCGCATCGAGCAGCTCCGCGTCGGCGAACACTCGCCCCGGTACGCGCATGGCGCCGCTCGCCGGCAGCTCCCAGATGACCTCGCCGACCCGGCGCAGCTCAGACATCCAGCACCACCCGCGCGCGCCAGCCGCCCTCGCTCCGCTCGAACCGGAGGCGGTGGTAGGTCACGCCCTTCACGAGGTGCGGTGGATCGCCGGCGCGGCCGTGCACCAGCGCGCTCAAGCCGCCGTCCGTCAGCTCGAGCGAGGCCAGGCGATCGGGCACGAGCCCACGCGTCTCGCCAAGGAACGCCAGCTCTCCCAGCCAGTCCGTGAGCAGAGCGGCGCGGTCGCTGCCGGTCAGCGCGACCGGTATCTCGATCCGCTCTTGCGACTGGTTGCCCGACAGAAGCTCGCGCATGGCGTGGAAGGCCGCCTCGAAGATACCCCGCTCGCTCTCAGCGTCGAGCTCGAGCTCCAACTCTCCGGTGTGTTCGATCCAGCGAAACGACATCGAGGGCTCTCCGGGCATGAGCACGATACGGCGCCCTCCCCTCCGGGCGCGCCGGTCAGCGCATCGCTGGAGCTTCCGCCGAGGGCCGCCGAGGCCGCTGGCGTAGGACTGGATGTCCTCCCACGGATCGCCCTTCGCGGCCAGCCGGCGGAGCACGGTTTTCACCGTCCAGCGGTCCGGCCGCAGCTTCGAGTCGGAGAGCTCATCCCAGGCGATCGGCGTCGCGACCGGGGCGCCGGGCCGGGGGCGCACCGCGTATGGGGGCACGGCCGTCTGGGCGTAGGCGTTGCGCGCCACGTCAATGAGGATGCGACCCTCGCGCTTCGCCTTGCGCATCTCGACGGTCAGCTCGTCCGGGTGGCGCTCCGCCAGCACGCCGGCGGCGGCGCGGGCGAACTCGCGCACCTCGTCGAATCCCAGCCGCCGGCGCACCGGGGTCCACACATGGACTCCCTTGGAGCCGGTGACCTGAGCGAAGGGCGCGAGGCCCAGCTCCCGGAGCAGCTCTCCGGTCCAGCCGGCGGCGCGGCGCACGGCCGCAAAGTCGCCGGCGGGCGGGTCGAGGTCGAACACGATCCGGTCCGGCTGCCACACGCGGTCCGCGCGCGAGAGCCACACGTGCGGCGTGATCGTGTTCTGGCCCACCAGGTACACGAGCGTGTCGGCGTCCTTGACGAACGCGTGCGTGACGGTGCCGCCCGCCTTTGGGACCTCCACACGCCGCACCCAGTCGGGGAAGTAGTCGGGGATGTCCTTGTGGAAGAAGCCCTTCTTCTCAATTCCATCGGGGAATCGCTGGAGGCTCAACGGGCGCCCCTTCACGTGGGGGAGCATCCACTCAGAGACGCGCTGGTAGTACGAGGCGAGGTCCGCCTTGGTCACCCCGTCGCCTGGGAAGAGGACCTTGTCCGGATGGGTGATCTCCACCTTCATCGCGGACGCTCCCGCACCACCTCGCGGGCGGGCTTGTCGTCGCGCAGGCCGAGATAGCGGGGGTGGCGCAGCCGCCCGTCGCGGGTCCACTCGCTGAAGGCGATCTGAGCTACGAGCTCGGGGCGAACCCAGCGGGTGTGGCGAGGGAGCGGGTGGACGTCCACGAACGGCGGGTCGTCCTGCTCGAGCCGGCGCATGCGTTCACCCAGATCCTTGAGCGTCTTGCGGTCGAAGCCCGTGCCGACCTTGCCCGCGTAGCGCAGGTCGCCGTCCTCGTAGTAGCCGACGAGCAGCGCGCCGAAGTCGGTGCGCGATCCCTTCGGCGCGGTGAAGCCGCCGATGACGAGCTCCTGCTCGGCGTGGCACTTCAGCTTCAGCCAGTCGCGCGAACGGCTGCTGCGGTAGGGGCTGTCGGCGCGCTTCGCGATCACACCCTCGAGGCCCTTCTCGCAAGCTTCGCGGAAGAGCTCCTCGCCGCGCTCGTTGCGATGCGGCGTGAAGCGGACCGGGCCGTGAAAGGACAGCGCGCGGCGCAGGCGCGACTTGCGCTCGCGCAGCGGGAGCCCGCGCAGGTCCTCGCCCTCGTGGCGGAGGAGGTCGAAGACGTACAGGAACACCGAGACGCCCGTGCGGCGAGCCGCGGCCGGATCGCTCAGCTGCATGCGCCGCTGCAGGCGGGAGAAGCTCGTGACGGCGCCGTCGAAGGCCACCACCTCTCCGTCGACCACGAAGTCGTCACAGCGCTCGCGCTCGAGCGCCTCGACCAGCTCCGGGTAGGAGCCGTTCATCTCACGCCCGGTGCGTGAGAGCAACCGCACCGTCTTCCCCTCGCGAAAGGCGAGGCAGCGAACTCCGTCGAGCTTGCGCTCGAAGATCCAGTTCGGGTCCGAGAACGGCTGGTCGGCGAGGACGGCCTTCATGGGCTCCACGGGCTCGTGGGTATACCTGAACATCCGCCGACCACCTACCCCCGGCGCAGCGGCTCGATCGTGATCGGCCCCTCATGGCGCTCCTCCACCTGGAGCGTGGAGTGCTCGATCCCGAAGCGGTCGTGCAGCAGCTCGGCCAGCTGGCGGCGGTGTGACTGCGTGTCGCAGCCCGAGCGCACGGTTATGTGGGCGGACAGCGCCGGGAAGCCCGAGGTGACCTCCCACACGTGAAGGTCGTGCACCTCCACGACGTGCGGCGCGGCGGCGAGAGCGTTCCCGATCTCGTCGGGGTCCAGGTTCCGGGGGGCCGCCTCCAGAAGCACGCGGCCCGAGTCGCGCAGGAGGCCGTATCCCGAGCGCAGCATCAGGGCCGCGACCATCAGGGCCGCGATGCCGTCCGCGCGCGAGAAGCCCGTGGAGATGACGACGAGGCCCGCGATCGCCGTCGCAACGAACGCGAACAAGTCCGTGAGCACGTGCTGGAAGGCGCCCTCCACGTTGAGGCTGCGGCGGTCGGCGCCGGCGAGGATCGCGGTGGCGGCCAGGTTGACCGCGATGCCGGCCACCGCGACCGCGAGCACCGGGACGCCCTCGACGTCGGGCGGGTCGATGAGCCGACGTATGCCCTCGTAGACCACCACGGTGGCAAGGGCCACGAGCGTGGCTCCGTTCACCTGCGCGGAGAGGATCTCGGCGCGGCGTAGGCCGAAGGTGAAGCCACCGCCGGCGGGACGGCGAGCCAGCCGCGCGGCGAGCAGGGCCAGCGCGATTGCGCCGGCGTCGGTGAGCATGTGGGCGGCGTCGGAGAGCAGCGCCAGGGAGGACGCCAGCAGGCCGACCACGACCTCCACGGCCATGAAGACGAGGATCAGAACGAGCGCGGCGATCAGCCGACGAGAGTCCGTCGCCCGTGGGGAGTCGTGGTGATCGTGCGCCATCGATCCTGATGGTCGCACGCCGTCGTTTTCGTCCCGCCTCGCAGGCGGGACGCGCGTTACGTCTCGACGCGATCGCTACGAGTTCCGCATCAAGGCGCCGGCGCCGTTTCCGCCGGCGGCTGGGCGGGCGTCGTCTCGCTTGGGGCCGTCCGGGGGGTGGGCGCCTCCGTTTCCGTCGGCGGAGGGGTGGTCTCGGTGTCCGGGGGCGGCTGCTCCTCCTCGGTGGATGGCTGCGTCTGCTGGCGTTCCTGCTCCTCGCTCGTGTCCGTCTCCTCGCTGGTGTCCGTCGGCTGCTGCCGGTCGGCGTCGGAGCTCTTCTTGCCGCCGATGCCCAGCGTCGTGCGGTTGCCGCTCTTTCCGATCGAATCGCCCGCGATCAGCTCGGTCGTGGTGAAGAGGACGACTCCGGCGACGAACGCGATCGCCGCCGTCGTCGCGACGACGCCCACGGCGATCCGGCGGGCTGGCGGCCGCGAGGTCTGGCGATAGACGCGCACGGGGCCGGGGGCGCCCACCTGCGGGGCGTCGGGATCGGGAGGGATGTCCGGACCCGGGCGTGGCGCTCTACCGCGGGCGGCCGGGTCGGACGGGGCTGGGGCGCGGAGGTCTCGCCCGGCGTGAGGCGCACCAGGGTCTGGAACGGCGGAGCCGTCGGTCGTCAATTTCTGCGCGATCCGCTCGGTCGGGCGGTTGAGCAGCTCGCTCAGCAGCGTCACGAAGACGGGGGTGACCGCCGCGGCAATCCAGGTGCCCGCGATCCACAGCTGCGAGGTCACGGCGGCCGCCGTTGCGGACGCGACGCTTGCTATGACGAGCGTGCGCAGGTTGAGGCGGCGCTCCTCCTCGCGCTCACTAGTGCGCGGGGACGAAGCCATCGCTCGCACCATAGCGAGACGTCAGCCCGCCCGCGGACCCGCGCTAGGGTGCCCCGCGGATGGCCGACTCGCCGACGCACGAAGCGGACCTGGTCGTGGTCGGCGCGGGGCTCGCCGGCCTGGCCGCGGCCCGGGAGGCCGTCGCCTCGGGGACGTCCGTGGTGGTAGTCGAGGCGCGCGATCGCGTGGGCGGCCGTGTGCTGAACCACGACGTCGGGGGCGGGGAGGTGGTCGAGGTCGGGGGCCAGTGGATCGGTCCCACTCAGGACCGCCTGGGGGCGCTCGCGGAGGAGCTCGGGGTGGAGAGGTTCGCCACTTACGCCGAGGGCGAAAACGTGATCGAGTATTCGGGCAGCGTACGGCGGTACAAGGGCACGATCCCGCGCATCAACCCGCTCGTGCTGCTCGACGTCCAGCGTGCACAGCGGAAGCTGAACAGGCTCGCTCGCCGGGTGCCCCTGGAGGCGCCGTGGCGGACGCGCGACGCGGCCAGGCTCGACGGCCAGACCGCAGCCACGTGGATGCGACGGAACCTCGCGACCCGCCCCGGACGCGCGCTGCTCGAGCTTGGCATCGAGGCGGTGTGGGCGGCGCAGCCGGAGGACATGTCGCTGCTCCACGTGCTCTTCTACATCCACTCGGCCGGCAGCGTCGAGATCCTGTTCGATACCGAGGGCGGCGCGCAGCAGGACCGGTTCGTAGGCGGCTCCCAGCTCGTGCCGCTGCGGATGGCGGAGCAGCTCGGGCGCGAGCGGCTGGTGCTCGGCTCCCCGGTCCGGCGGATCGAGCACCGCGCCGACGGTGTAACGGTCCACGCCGACGGCGCCGTCGCCCGCGGCAGACGCGCGATCGTCGCGCTCGCCCCCACACTCGCGGGACGGGTCGCGTACGACCCGCCGCTGCCGGGATACCGCGACCAGCTCACCCAACGCATGCCGCTCGGCACGGTGGCCAAGTGCATGGCGATCTACGACGAGCCGTTCTGGCGGGCGGAGGGGCTCTCGGGCCAGGGCACGAGCGACATCGGCCCCGTCAAGCTGACCTACGACAACTCTCCGCCCGGCGGCTCGCCGGGGGTCCTGCTCGGGTTCCTCGAGGGCCGGCACGCGCGCGAGCTGGGACGCCGGCCCGCGGACGAGCGCCGCGCCGCCGTGGTCGACTGCTTCGCCCGGCTCTTCGGCCCTCGCGGGGCACGGCCGGAGGCCTACGTCGAGCGTCTTTGGGCGGAGGAGGAATGGTCGCGCGGCTGCTACGGCTGCCACATGCCCACGGGCGCCTGGACAAGCTACGGACCCGCGCTGCGCGAGCCGCTTGGCCCGCTGCACTGGGCCGGCGCCGAGTACGCGACGGTTTGGAACGGCTACATGGAGGGCGCAGTACGCGCGGGCAGGCACGCCGCGCGCGAGGCGCTCGAGCGTCTCTAGCCGCGTTCGATCGACAGTCGTTTAGGCCCAATTGCTCCCGGTACCTGCCACAGCAGGGACTCGAACAGCAATAGGCGCTGCGCCCGCATTCCCCCAGGCGCTGCGCCCGCATTCCCCCCGACCCGCGCCGGGGCGCCCCTAGGGCGCCCCGGCGTCGTTCTGAACCCGACCTTAATGGTCTAGCCCGAGCCAAAAGGGGTAACTGACCTACGACTGAGGTGTCAAAGGTGGAGGGGGATAGCGCGATGAAGGGCCTGCGGCTGATGGCGATCGCTGCCGCGATCGCCTCGCTGGCGATTGCCGGCTGCGGCGACGACGACGACGACGGAGGCGGTGGAGGCGGAGGCGGAGCTCCCGACGCCGAGAGCGTCACTCAGGCGAGGGCCGAGGGGGACGTCACGTGGTGCATCGGCAAGGACACGACGGGCGCCTTCAGCACCGTCGTCGAGAACTTCAACAAGGCGAACCCGAACGCGAACGCGCGAGCTGCTCCAGCTGCCGACGGCGGCCGACGAGCAGCGCCGCCTGCAGATCCAGCGCCTGCGAGCGGAGTCGGCGGAGTGCGACGTGCTCGGCATGGACGTGATCTGGACCGCCGAATACGCCGCCCAGGGCTGGCTGCTCGACGTAACCGAGGCGCTGAACGAGCGCAAGGACGAGTTCATCCCGGCGACGGTCGAGACGACCGAGTACGAGGGCAAGAACTGGGCGATCCCGTTCAACACGAACGCCGGCTTCATCTACTGGCGCACCGACGAGGCCGGCGACCAGCCGCCTCAGTCCTGGGAGGACATGTACAGCACAGCCCAGCAGGACAACGGCATCGTCTACCAGGGCGCCCAGTACGAGGGCCTGACCGTGAACTTCCTGCGAGCTGCTCTACAGCGCCGGCGGCACCGTGGTCGAACGACGACGCCACGGAGGCGACGGCCGACTCGCAGGAGACGCGCAACGTGCTCGAGTTCATGCAGAAGGGGATCGACGACGGCGCGGCCCCCAAGGCCGTGACGACCTACATGGAGGAGGAGTCGCGACGGGCCTTCGAGGCCGGCAACGGCGACCTACATGCGCAACTGGCCGTACGCGTACGCGCTTGGCAAGGAGTCGAAGATCGCCGACGACTTCGACGGTAACCACCTTCCCGAGCTACGGGGGCGACCCCGGAGCGGGCGTGCTGGGCGGCTACAACCTGGCCATCTCGGCCTACTCGAAGAACCCGGAGGGGACGCTCGCATTCGCGAACTTCGCGACGAGCCCCGAGGCCCAGGTGATCCAGGCGTCGAAGGCGTCGCTGCCGGCGGTGTTGACCGAGGTCTACGACGATCCGCGAGGTGACGAAGGCGCTGCCGTTCGCCGACGAGCTGCTGCAGGCGGTCGTGAGCAGGCGAAGCCCCGGCCCGGTGACGCCCGTGTATCCGCAGGTCAGCGAGGCGATCTATAACAACGTCTTCGCGCGTCCTGCAGGGCGACATGTCGCCCGACGAGGCGGCGACGACGATGAACGACGAGATCCAGCAGGCGCTCGAGACCTTCTAGGGCATGGAGGCTGCCACCGCCAGGCTCGGCCGGCGACCGGGGGAGGCGCCGCTACGGAAGTCGGGGAGCGGCGCCTCGCGGCGGCGATGCTGGCGCCGGCGCTGGTGGTCATCGCGGCTGGTCGGCGCCTATCCGATCGGGTACGCGATCTGGCTGTCGCTGAACGAGTACAGCGTCCGGGTGCCCGGCCTGTCGCGCTGGGCCGGCTTCGGGAACTACTCCGAGGCGCTCGGCTCGTCCGAGTTCTGGGAGGCGTTTCAGCACAACGTTCATCTTCACGGGGATCTCGGTGACTCTCGAGCTCTGATCGGCATCGGGATGGCGCTCGCGATGCACGAGGCCTTCAAGGGCCGTGGTCTGCTCCGGGCCGTGGTGCTCGTGCCGTGGGCGGTGTTGACCGTGGTGACGGCGATCACTTGGCGCACGATCTTCGAGCCCAATCTCGGGCTTGCGCCGCAGGCTGCTGGACACGCTGGGACTCCCGGGTGCGGACGTAGTCTGGCTCGGCGAGAGGGGCTACGCCTTAGCCGTGATGGTGCTCGCGGATGTCTGGAAGACGGCGCCCTTCATGGCGCTGCTGCTACTGGCCGGACTCCAGGTGATCTCCGAAGGATCTCTACGACGCCGCGAAGGTCGACGGTGCCACCACCTGGCAGCGCTTCAGGCGCATAACGCTGCCGCTGCTCAGGCCGGCGATTCTCGTCGCGCTCATCTTCCGCACGCTCGACGCGCTGCGGATCTTCGACCTGCCCTTCGTGCTCACGCGCGGCTCGAACGGGACGCGACGCTGTCGCTCGATGGCCCACCAGGAATTCGACGCTTAACCGGAACATTGGAGTTGGGCGCGGCGCTGTCGGTGCTGACCTTCGTGATCGTGATGGCGGTCTCGTTCATCTACATCCGCGCGGTTGGCGGCAACATCCGGTCGCTCGCGGAGGAGAAGTGAGATGGCGACCACGCGCGTAGCGACACAGCCCGGAGCGGCGACCGCCGAGCGGGCGCGAGTCGCCGACGGCGGGGGCCGCGGCGGCGCTGGGTAAAGCCGGTGCTGCTCTGGCTGGCCGTCGTCTTGATCTGCGTGTTCTGTCTCTTCCCCTTCTACTGGCTCATCAACGTCTCGCTGAAGACGGGGGCCGACCTGTCGCAGGCGCGATCTCGTCCCGCCGAGCCCGACGCTCGACAACTACTCCTCGATCTTCGAGAACTCGGACTTCACGTCCGCCCTGCGCAACAGCGTCATCGTCACCGGGGATCACGACATTCCTCGCGCTGCGTGGTGGGCTCGTTCGCTGCCTACGCTCTGGCGCGGCTGCGCTTTCCGATGAAGTTCCTGATCCTGGCGGTGATCCTCTCGATCTCGACCTTCCCGCCGATCGCGATCGCCGCGCCGATCTTCGAGATCTGGAACGACATCGGGCTCTACAACACCTACGCCGGCCTGATCATTCCCTACCTGACCTTCGCCCTGCCGCTCTGCATCTACATCCTCGTCTCCTTCTTCAGGGAGATCCCCAAGGAGCTGGAGGAGGCGGCCCTCGTCGACGGCGCCACGCACTTCCAGGCGTTCCGCAAGGTCGTGCTGCCGCTCGCGGCTCCGGGCCTCGTCACGGCGGGGCTGCTCACCGCCTTCTTCGTCTGGAACGAGTTCCTGCTGGCGGTCACCCTCACCAGCTCGCCCAGCGCCTTCACGGTGCCGGTCGCGGTCGTCAACTTCCAGGGCAGCCAGCTGTTCGAGGTCCCGCTCGGCACGATCAGCGCGGCATCCGTGGTCATCACGATCCCGCTGGTGATGCTCGTGGTCATCTTCCAGAAGCGGATCGTGGCCGGCATGACGGCCGGGGCGGTAAAGGGATAGCCGCCTGCTGCTCGAGGGCGGCGTCGTCTACCAGATCTACCCGCGCTCGTTCCAGGACTCCGACGGCGACGGGATCGGGGACCTCGCGGGCATCCGCTCGCGGCTGGATCACCTCGCCTGGCTCGGCGTCGACGCACTCTGGATGTCGCCGATCTACCCGTCGCCGCTGGCGGACTTCGGCTACGACGTGTCCGACTACACGGACGTCGACCCGGTGTTCGGCACGCTGGAGGACTTCGACGAGCTCGTGGCCGAGGCTGGCGAGCGCGGGCCTGGGGGTGCTCATGGACATCGTGCCCTGCCACACCTCGATCGAGCACCCATGGTTCCGCGAGCACCCGAACTGGTACATCTGGGCCGATGCAGGCCCAACAACTGGGTCGCGGCCTTCGGCGGCTCGGCGTGGAGCGCGCGCGACGGGCGCTTCTACCTGCACTCCTTCTATCCCGAGCAGCCCGACCTCGACTGGCGCAACCCCGAGGTCGTCGCCGCCATGCAGGACGTACTGCGTTTCTGGCTCGACCGCGGCGTCGACGGCTACCGGGTGGACGCGATCGACCGGCTGCTGAAGGATCCCGAGCTGCGCGACGACCCGCCGGCGAGCGAGCCCTACGGGCTGCCCGCTGCGCGCCGACCAGGCCAAGCTCGCCCTCACGAACTCCCGCAACGCAGCCCGACATGGGGGAGGCGCTCGCAAAGCATCCGCGAGGCAAGCGGCGACGCCTTCCTCGTCGGCGAGGTCTACCTCCCGAGCGCCAAGATGGCAGCCGTACCTCGAGCACTTCGACGCGGTGTTCGCGTTCGAGCTGCTGTTCTCGCCCTGGGACGCCGAGCCGCTGCGCCGGGCGATCGAGGCGACCACGCGGCGACCGGGAGCGGCGTGGGTGATGTCGAACCACGACTTCGGACGCCTCGCCACGCGCGTCGGCGCGGAGAACGCCCGCGCCGCGGCGATGCTGCTCCTGACCCTGCCGGGCACCGCCTTCCTCTACCAGGGCGACGAGATCGGCCAGGGCGACGGCCCGCCGGGCGAGTCGCGCTACGACCGCGCCGGGCGCGACCGCTTCCGCCACCCGATGCAGTGGGACGCCTCCCCGAGCGGCGGCTTCACGACAGGCGAGCCGTGGCTGCCCGCGGTCGACCCCGCCGAGCGCAACGTCGAGGCCCAGCGCGACGATCCGGGCTCGATGTTGTCGTTCGTTCGTGCGCTCATCGAGCTCCGCCGGACGCTCGGCGACGGCTTCGAGCTGGTGGATGCGGCCGAGGGAGTCGTCGCCTACCGCCGCGGCGACCACGTGGTGGCGGTCAATACCACGTCCGAACCGCTGCCCGCGCCCCTGCGCGGAAGGCCGCGCCTCGAGACCGTGCAAAGACGCGTTGCACGACGGCATGCTGATTGCCCACTCAGGCGCAATTGGTAAGGATTAGAGCCGGGCCCCGGGGGGTACTCCCGGGACAGGAGGAGGGGACTTGCACGGTCGACACCTGCTCGCCGCACTGGTGACGCTCACGGCCGCTCGCGCTCGGGGCCTGCGGCGTCGGCGGCGACGAGGGCGGCGGCGGCGCCCGGGCGATCAACTGGTACGCCTTCAACGAGCCCGGCGGCTCCTACGACATGGCCGTGGCGAACTGCAACAAGCAGGCGAACGGCCGCTACACGATCAACTACGTGAAGCTGCCGAACATCGCCGACCAGCAGCGCGAGCTGCTCGTCCGCCGTCTGGCCGCCGAGGACGACTCCATCGACCTGGCGTCGCTCGACGTGATCTGGACCGCCGAGTTCGCCGAGGCCGAGTGGATCCTGCCCTGGGAGGGCGAGCGCCGCCGGGCCGCCACGGAGGGAAAGCTCGAGGGGCCGCTCGCAACCGTCGACTTCCAGGGCAAGATCTGGGCCATCCCCCACACGAGCAACACCCAGCTGCTCTGGTATCGCAAGGACCAGGTGGACGCTCCGCCCGACGACTTCACCTGGGACGAGATGATCGACAGTCGGTCGAGAACGGGAAGGCGGTCGAGGTGCAGGCCGCCCAGTACGAGGGGCTGGTGGTGTGGATCAACGCGCTGATCGCGGGCGCCGGCGGCCAGATCGTCGACGAGCAGGGCGACGTGTTGGTGAACGACACCGCCAAGCGGGCGGCGGAGATCGAGAGCAAGCTCGCGAACTCGCCGGCGGCGCCGCCGGGCATGTCGACCAACCGCGAGGACAGGCTCGCTTCGGCTTCTATGACGGCCGCTCCGACTACATGGTCAACTACCCGTACATCTATCCGGGTGCCGCGGAGGTGAGCGAGGAGCTCCAGAAGAACATCGGCTGGGCGCGCTATCCGCGCACCGACAAGGACAAGCCGAGCCGGCCGCCGCTGGGCGGCTTCAACATCGCCGTGTCGGCCTACTCGAAGAACCCGGACCTCGCCTTCGAGGCGGCAGAGTGCATCGCCAGCCCGGAGAATCAGGCCCTCAGCGCCGAGCTGGGCAGGTCTGCCGCCCACTACCGAGTCCGTGTACGACGACCCGAAGGTCGAGAAGGCTGTTCCCGTTCGCCGACGAGCTGCGCAGTCGATCGACGACGCCGGGCCGCGGCCCGTGACGCCGGCATACAGCGACATCGCGCTGGCGATCCAGAAGACCTTCCACCCACCCGACGCGGTGGATCCGGAACGGATCGTGGAGCAGGCTGCGCGACCGGATCGAGAAGGCCGTCGACGGGAAGATCTTCTGATGGAGGCCGACCACCACTCGTGCACCCACCGCCGCGCCGCCGCAAGAAGAAGCGCGTCACCGGAGCGCGCCCGCGCAGAGCGCAGGCTCGCCTGGTTGCTCTGCGCGCCGGCGGTGATCGTGATGCTGCTCGTGACCGGCTATCCGATCGTGTACGCGTTCATACCTCTCGCTGCAGAAGTACGACCTCCGCTTTCCGGACGACAAGGAGTTCGTCGGGCTCGCCAACTACGGGGACGTGCTGACGTCGAGCACGTGGTGGTCGGACGTGCTCACCACGGTGATCATCACGGTCGATCTCGGTCGTCCATCGAGCTGGTCCTGGGATGCTGATCGCCCTGGTCATGCATCGGGCGATCTTCGGCCGCGGCCCGGTGCGCGCGGCGATCCTGATCCCGTACGGCATCGTCACCGTCGTTGCGGCGTTCGCCTGGAGATACGCCTTCGACCCGACCAGCGGCTTCGTGTTCGGGCTTCCGCTGGTCCCGGACACGTGGCAGCCGCTCAACACGAAGGAAGGGTCGCTCTTCGTCATCATCGCGGCCGAGGTCTGGAAGACGACGCCCTTCATGGCCCTGCTGCTCCTTGCCGGGCTGGCGCTTGTCCCGGACGAGCTGCACGAGGCGGCCAAGGTCGACGGCGCAAGCACCGTCCAGCGCTTCTTCCGGATCACGCTGCCGCTGATGAGGCCCGCGATCCTCGTTGCGCTGCTGTTCCGCACGCTCGACGCGTTCCGCATCTTCGACAACATCTTCATCATCCAACCGGGTGGGGCGCTCGGCACGGAGAGCGTCTCGATCCTGGGCTACAACATCCTGATCAACCGGGTGAACCTCGGGCTGGGTTCGGCCGTCTCCATCCTCATCTTCATCTGCGTGATCCTGATTGCCGTTGCGTTCGTGAAGGGGCTCGGCACAAGCACGGCGCAACAGCGAGGGGAGACCTGACATGCAGCACACGGCGTCGCGAACGGCTGCTGTGGTCGATCGGGATACTCGTGGTGCTGCTCTACGCGCTGATCCCGGTGGCGTGGATCGCCTCACTGTCGTTCAAGACGCCCGAGGAGGTCGGCGACAGGAAGTTCTTCTCGGGCTTCTCGTTCGACAACTACGACGTCGTCTTCTCGGACGACACCTTCATCGCCGCGCTCATCAACTCGATCGGCATCGCCGGGATCGCCACGCTGATCTCGATCGTGCTCGCCGCAATGGCCGCCTATGCGACCTCGCGGCTCGACTTCACCGGCAAGGCGCTCATCCTCTCGGGGGCGCTCGCCGTGGCCATGTTCCCGCCGATCTCGATCGTCGGCTCGCTGTTCAACATTTGGCGATCGATCGGCATCTACGACACCTGGCCCGGACTGATCATCCCCTACATGACGTTCACGCTGCCGCTCGCGATCTACACGCTGTCGGCCTTCTTCCGCGAGATCCCCTGGGAGCTCGAACAGGCGGCCCAGGTGGACGGCGCCACACCGTTCCAGGCCTTCCGCAAGATCATCGTGCCGCTGGCCGCGCCCGGCGTCTTCACCGCCGCGATCCTGGTCTTCATCTTCGCCTGGAACGACTTCATCTTCGCCAACACACTCACCTCGACCGACAACGCCCGCACCGTGCCGGCCGCCCTGGCCTTCTTCACCGGGGCCTCGCAGTTCGAGCAGCCGATCGGCGCGATCTCCGCGGCCTCGGTAGTCGTCACAATCCCAATCATCATCATGGTCTTGATCTTCCAGCGCCGTATCGTGGCGGGCCTCACCGCCGGCGCGGTGAAGGGATAGGAGGAGGTACCCAATGGCCGAGATCACGATGGACGGCCTCACGAAGCGCTACCCGGACGGCTTTGAGGCCGTGCGCGACATGGACCTCGACATCCAGGACGGGGAGTTCGTAATCCTCGTCGGGCCCTCGGGTTGCGGCAAGTCGACCGCGCTTCGGATGATCGCAGGGCTCGAGGACATCACCGAGGGCGAGCTGCGGATCGGCGGCGAGGTCGTAAACGACCGCGCGCCCAAGGACCGCGACGTCGCGATGGTGTTCCAGAATTACGCGCTCTACCCGCACATGAGCGTGCGCGACAACATGGGGTTCGCGCTCAAGCTGCGCGGCCTCGACAAGGCGGAGATCGACAGCAAGGTCATGGAGGCGGCGCGCATCCTCGACCTCGAGCCGCACCTCGACCGCAAGCCTTCGCAGCTCTCGGGCGGCCAGCGCCAGCGGGTGGCGATGGGGCGCGCGATCGTGCGCGACCCGAAGGCGTTCCTGATGGACGAGCCGCTCTCGAACCTCGACGCCAAGCTGCGCGTGCAGATGCGCACCGAGGTCTCGCGCATCCAGCAGCGGCTGGGCACCACCACCGTCTACGTGACCCACGACCAGACCGAGGCCATGACCCTCGGCGACCGCGTGGCCGTGATGCGAACCGGCACGCTGCAGCAGGTCGGCAGCCCGATGGAGCTCTACAACGAACCGGTCAACCTGTTCGTTGCCGGCTTCATCGGCTCTCCGGCAATGAACTTCATGCCGGCGACGGTTGAAAACGACGTGGTCAAGCTCCCGATCGGCGACGTGCGGCTGCCCCGGGAGCTTCACGAGCGGGTTCAGCGCGTGGCGGGTAAGCCTCTGATTGCCGGCATCCGACCGGAGGACTTCGAGGACTCGGCGCTCGTCGGCGAGGCGCTCGACCGTGGCACGACCTTCCAGGCCAAGATCGAGGTGCTGGAATCGCTCGGCTCCGAGCTCTACGCGCACTTCTCGGTCGCCTCCGACCAGAGCATCGATTCACAGGAGCTGCGCGAGCTCGCCGAGGACGTCGGGGGCGGGGAGGTCCCGATGGAGGCCGAGGAGGGCCGCATCGTTGCCCGGCTCGACCCGCAGAGCAAGGTGCGCCCGGGGGAGGACGCGGAGCTCTGGGTGGACGCCAGCCGGCTCCATCTGTTCGATCCCGAGGAGGGGCGCAACCTGACGGCGGGGAGGGAGGCGCCTCCCGCCACCGGCGACGGCCAGCCCACGGCGGGCCAGGAGCCGGAGGCGGCGCCGCAGGAGGGCCAGGCGCAGCCGGACGCCTGAGCCCGGTTTCGACTTAGCGCAGCTCCTTCCGTAGCGCCCGCACCATCGTGTCGTCCTCGAGGCCGGGCTCCTCGATGTCGCGCCGGACGGCCTCGATGACCTGATCGTCCCACTCGTGGGTGCGCAACAGGAGGTAGCGAAGCGCCGACACGCGCATATAGGCCTCGGTCTCGGTGCCGCGCCGCCCGAGATCGGCCTCGCGAAGCATCGCAACGACCGGCTCGTACTCGTCGCGGAACCAGGCGTCGGCCACCTCCTCCCGGGTCATCGGCTCGCCGAGTTGTTGGATCGCGCGGAAGCCCCACGCCTCCACGGCTTCGGCCAGGGCGGCGTAGCGCCACTCGGCGGAGAGCTGGATGCGGTCGCGCGCCTCCTTGGGCAGCGGGACCCGCTCGTGGAAGAGGCGTTGGTGGCTCTTCAGCGGCAGTTCGCGCAGCGTGATCGTGCGGTCCGCGCCGACCTCGGTGAGCACCTCGGTCACGTAGGCGTCGATGTCCTTGTAGCCAAGCGCCCGGGCGACGGACACGCGGTGGTGGCCGTCCTTCACGAAGTGCAGGTCGCCGATCCGGTAGACGTCGATCGGCGGCATCGGGTCGCCCCGCCGCTGCGCGACGTTGATGCGCTCCCAGCGCGGGCGCACCCGACCGGAGGTTGGCCGGAAGCGCCGATCGAACTCCCGCTGCCGGTCCACCGTCCCGACGATCGAGTCCAGGTCGATGGTCTGCAGCCCGAGCCGACGCTCACCGCGGCGGCCGAGTGCGGCCACCACCTCGTCGAAGGGAAGGATCACGTTGACGTCGCCGTGGCCTCGCAGGCGATTGGCGAGGCTCGAGAGAATGCGCCGGCGGCGGGTACGACCGAAGTCGAACTGCGCGTCCGCGGAGGGGAGACCCGTGTCCCTGGCCATGGGTCCGAGAGTACAGCCCGACGCCGGCCTGGCAAGCTGCTCGCCCCATGGACGCCCGAAGAGTCGACGTGGCGATCGTGGGCGCCGGCCACAATGGGCTGGTCGCTGCGGCCTATCTCGCCCGTGCCGGCCTCACCGTGGAGGCCTTCGAGCGGCGGGAAATCGTGGGCGGCGCCTGCGTGACCGAGGAACTGTGGCCCGGCGTGCGCGCCTCACCCGCGGCCTACACGCTGTCCCTCCTGCGCTCCGAGATCGTCCGCGAGCTGGATCTGCCGCGTTACGGCCTGCAGGTGGAGGTGCACGACCCGTACCTGTTCGCCCCCTTCCCCGACGGCCGACGGGTGATCACGTGGTCCGATCCGGGGCGTACCCACCGCCAGCTCGCCGACGACTGGTCGCGGGCGGACGCCGATGCCTACCTCTCATGGGCGCGAGCCCGGGGCGCCGCGGCCGCCCGCGCGCGGCCGCTGATGCTGGAGCCGCCCGACCGCGAACGCTGGCTCGCGGCGATCGGCGAGCAGCTGCTCGACGGCGCCGTCGCCGACGAGCTCGCGGACATTCCGTCCGAGCAGGTGCGGGTCCCGTTCGCCCTCCAGGGCCTCATCGGCACGCTCGCCGGCCCGGGCGATCCGGGCACCTCGTTCGTGGGCTTCTACCACGACCTCGGCGAGGCCGCCGGACCGCCCGGGGCCTGGGGCTTCGCCCGCGGCGGGATGGGCGCCGTCACGCGGGCGCTGCGCTCTGCCGCCGAGGCGGCGGGAGCGAGCGTGCGGGTCGAGGCGCCGGTCGAGCGAGTGCTGGTGGAGGACGGCGGGGCGACCGGGATCGTGCTCGAGGGCGGCGAGGAGCTGCACGCCCGCGCCGTGATCTCGAACGCCGACCCGCTGCGCACGGCCGCCCTCGCCGGAGTCGAGCCCCCCACGGGCTGGAGGCAGGCGGGCCCGGTGGTGAAGGTCATGCTGTTGCTGGACGGCCTGCCCGACTTCCGCGCGTGGCCGGGCGAGGACGCCTGGCGCGGTGCGATCGACATCGGCTACACGCTCGACGAGCTCGACCGCGCCGCCCGGGACGCTCGCGACGGCCGCCCCGCGGCCGCCCCCTGGATCGAGGCCGCCAGCCAGACGTCGGTCGACCCGACCCTCGCGCCCGAGGGGCGGCACGTGCTCTCGCTCTTCTGCCAGTGCTTTCCCCCCGACGCGGACGCCGAGGCCGCGGCGGACGCCGCCGTCGACCGCTTCGCGCTCGCGTGCCCGGGGCTCCCCGACCGAATCGTCGAGCGGCTTGCACTCGGCCCCCGCGAGCTCGAGTCGCGCTTCGGCATCACCGGCGGACACATCTTCCACGGCGAGATGCTCCCGGAGCAGCTGCTGGAGCGGCGCATCGACCGCCGCGCGTTCGGAGGCGTCGAACGGCTCTACCTCGGGGGCTCGGGGGCGCATCCCGGCGGCGCCGTGACGGGCGCGCCCGGCTACCTCGCCGCCCGGGCGGTCATCGAGGACCTCCGGTGAGGGTCTTCGTCACGCGCCGCCTGCCCGGCGACGCCGTCGAGCGGCTCGGCGCCGAGCACGAGGTCGAGGTCTGGCCCGAACGCCTGCCCCCTGGAAGGGACGTCCTCCTGTCCCGGGGGGCCGACCTGGATGGCCTGCTCGCGCTGCTGACGGACCCCGTCGACGCCGATTTCCTCGCTGCCGCGCAGCGGCTGCGGGCGATCTCGAACTACGCCGTGGGCGTGGACAACGTGGACCTCGCGGCGGCGACCGAACGGGGCATGCCGGTGGGGCACACGCCCGGCGTGCTCACCGAGTCGACGGCCGACCTGGCGCTCGCGCTCATGCTCGGCATCGCAAGGCGGATCGCGGAGGGCGACGCCTATGTGCGGCGCGGCGAGTGGCGAACGTGGGAGCCGGGTCTGCTGCTCGGCCGCGACCTCCACCGCGCGACGGTGGGCATCGTCGGACTCGGACGCATCGGCCAGGCGGTCGCGAGGCGCTGCCAGGGCTTCGACTGCGAGGTGCTGTACACGAGTCGCGGAGGCGGCGTGGAGATCGGCGACCTGCTCGAGCGCTCGGACTTCGTGACTCTCCACGCGCCGCTGACGCCCGAGACCCGTGGCCTGATCGACACCGCGGCGCTGCGCCGCATGAAGCCGACCGCGTACCTGATCAACACCGCCCGGGGACCGCTGGTGGACACCGATGCGCTGGCTTCCGCCCTGCACGCGGGCGAGATCGCCGGAGCCGCGCTCGACGTGACCGACCCCGAGCCGCCGCCGGGCGACCATCCGCTGCTCGACGCGCCCGGCCTCCTGGTGGTGCCGCACATCGCCTCGGCGACGCACGCGACGCGCGAGCGGATGGCGGAGATGGCGGTCGACAACCTGCTCGCCGGACTAGCGGGGGAGCGGATGCCGCACTGCGCGAACCCGGAGGTGTACGAACGCTAGGCGCCTACGTGGCCGGGCCGCGGCGGGCTCACTCCCCGATCACCTTGATGATCAATCGCTTCGACCGCCGCCCATCGAACTCGGTGTAGAACACCTGCTGCCAGGGGCCAAGGTCGAGGAGCCCGTCGGTCACCGGCACGATCACCTGGTGGTGCACGAGCAGGTTCTTCAGGTGGGCGTCGCCGTTGTCCTCGCCGCCCCGGTGGTGGCGGTAGTCGCCGGGATCGGGTAGGAGCTCGGCGGCCACGGCGTTCGCGGGTGGCTTCCAGCTCGGTGGGGCCACCTTGTCGAGCCACTCGAGGGTGTCCTCGTGCAGGCCGGGCTCGTCGTCGTTGATCCAAACCGCCGCGGTGATGTGCATGGCGGCGACGAGGGCGAGGCCCTCCGAGACGCCCGCGTCGTCGACGGCGGCCTGCACGTCCTCGGTGATGCGGATGAACTCGCGGCGCTGCTCGGTGTTGAACGTCCGGTAGACCGTATGCGACTTCATTGGCGATGATCCTCCTCATGGATCTTTGTATCGACGGCAGGATCTGCGTTGTTACGGGCGCCACGCGCGGGATCGGCGCCGCGACTGCGCGCATGCTCGCGCAGGAGGGAGCGCGCGTGCTTTCCGTGGCGCGGCACGGCGCCGAGCTCGAGCTCGACGTCACCGACCCCGACGCCGGTGAGCGGGTGCTCGCGGCGTCCGCCGCGACCCCGTGGGCGCTCGTAAACAATGCGGGGGCGAGCGCTGCTCGCCCCCTCGACGAGCTCACCGACGCCGACTGGCAAGAACAGTGGGAGGTTCACGTGATGGCATCGATGCGCCTGATGAGGGCGATCGCCCCCGCGATGGCCGAGGCCGGCGGCGGGAGGATCGTCAACGTCGCCTCGTCCTCGGGCAAGCGGCCCTCGCGGAGGCTGGATGCCTCCTACTCGGTCACGAAGGCAGCCCAGCTGTCGCTCTCGCGCGTGTTTGCCGACGCGTACGCGGCCGAGGGAGTGCTGGTCAACGCGGTGGCGCCCGG
Source organism: uncultured Thermoleophilaceae bacterium (assembly GCA_963812915.1). Taxonomy (GTDB): domain Bacteria; phylum Actinomycetota; class Thermoleophilia; order Solirubrobacterales; family Thermoleophilaceae; genus JACVRW01. The sequence goes on from CAWEXB010000003.1 coordinate 462,597, forward strand.
ACCGGTCGCGACCCCCGCATGGACCGGCGACGGTGGCCTCGCCGACCAGATCGCCCGCCGCCGCGGCGGCGCTCGCGACGAGGTGCTCGCCGACACCGGGGCGGGGATCCCCATCGGCCGGATGGGCCGCGAGGACGAAATAGCCGCGGTCATCGTGTTCCTCTGCTCGGAGCGCTCCTCTGACGTGGCGGGGGCCGCCTGGTCGGTCGACGGCGGCTCGACGCCGTCGATCATCTGATGTCCGCCGTGCAGCGCAGGCGCGTCGTGATGGGCCTGATCTTCTTCCCGCGCGGAGGGTCCGCCCAGGTCGTCCGCTACCTGGCGCGGTCGCTTCCGGATGCCGGGTGGGACTCGACGATCGCCTGCGGATCGCTCGGGCCTCCCGGCGTGCAGTCGAACGCGGCGACCTTCTTCGGCGGGCTGGACGTGCGGCCGGTCGACTACACCGCTGCCGCTGCGGCGCCCGACCCGTTGGCCGCCGACCCGCCCTTCCACCCCTCCTACGAGGATCGTGCGGGCGCGCCGGATCGGGTCTTCGGGCGCGTCGACGACGACGCCTACGAGCGGCTCGTGGCGGCCTGGATCGAGCACCTGCGAGCGGCGGGTGCGGACGAGGCGGACGTCCTGCACCTCCACCACCTGACGCCGCTGAACGAGGCTGCCGAGCGAGCGTTCCCGCAGGTCCCGCGCGTGGGTCACGTGCACGGCACCGAGGTGCTGATGTTGCGGGAGATCGACGACGGGCCGCCGGCGGGCTGGGAGTACGCCGGCGCCTGGGCGGAGCGCATGCGGCGCTGGGCGCGGGCCTGCGAGCGGGTGCTGGTGCTGTCGCCGGACGCGGTGCGCCGCGTGCCCGATCGGCTCGGGGTCGACCCGGAGCGAGTGGTGTGGGCGCCGAACGGCTTCGATCCGGCGGGGTTCGACCGGCACCCCGCGCCCGCGGCGGGGCGTCTCGACCACTGGCGGCGTTGGCTGGTCGAGGAGCCGCTCGGGTGGGACGAGTCCGGCGAGCCCGGCAGCGTCGCGTACTCCGACGCCGATCTCGAGCCGTTCCGGGCGGGTGGCACCGTGCTGCTCTATGTGGGCCGGTACACCGAGGTGAAGCGCATTCCGCTCCTGATCCGGGCCCACGCACGCGCGCGGGAGCGCTTCGAGCGTCCCGCGCCGCTCGTGCTGCTGGGCGGGTTTCCGGGGGAGTGGGAGGGCGAGCATCCGCTCCGGGTGGTGCGGGAGACCGGCGATCGCGACGTGTTCCTCGCCGGCTGGCGCGGGCACGAGGATCTGCCCGACGGCTTGAACGCCGCCGACCTGCTCGTACTGCCGTCGGTGCGCGAGCAGTTCGGTGCGGTGCTCGTCGAGGCGATGGCCTGCGGGCTGCCGACGATCGCGGTGAACGCGTTCGGTCCGGCCGAGATCGTGGACGCGGGCGAGACGGGCTGGCTCGTGCCGCCGGACGACGAGGGGGCGCTCGCCGACGCTCTCGTTGACGCCGTGAACGGGAACGCCGAGCGCCGGCGCCGGGGCGAGCTCGCGTATGAGGTGGCGCGCGCCCGCTACGCGTGGCCGGCGCTGGCGAGCGGGCTGGGCCGGGTGTACGACGAGGTGGTGGAAGGCCGGCCTGCGTCCGCGGGGGCGCATACCCTGCTGGAGACCTAGTGACGTCGATCCCCTACCGCATCCGGCGCTCTCCACGCGCCCGAAGCGCCCGCATCCTCGTCGACGGCGAGGGCGTGGAGGTGGTCGTGCCAAGGCGCTTCCCGCTGCGCGACGTCGAGCCGCTGGTGCGCGAGAAGCACGCCTGGATCGAGCGAACGCTCGACCGGATGGAGGCCGCCCGCCAGGACTTCCCGCCACCCCGGGTCGAGCACGGCGGCGACGTTCCCTACCTCGGCGAGCGGCTCGGGCTGGGCGTAGTCGAGGAACACGGTCGGACCCGTTCTCGCGTGACGCGTCACGGCGGCACCCTGCGCGTGGCGCTGGGCGAGGGGTCGCTGCGCGATGCCCTCGAATCCTGGTATCGACGCCGCGCGCGCGTGGAGGTGGGCGCGCGGCTCGACGCCGCGGTGGCGCGTGCCGGCACCAGCTACACGAGGCTCTCGATCCGCGGCCAGCGGACCCGCTGGGCGTCCTGCTCGTCCAGCGGCGCGATGAGCTTCAACTACTGCCTCCTGCTTGCCCCCGCCGAGATCCTCGACTACGTCGTCGAGCACGAGGTGGCACACCTGGAGGTGGCCGACCACTCGCGCCGCTTCTGGACGCTGCTCGCCTCCCGGTACCCCGGATGTCGCGAGCGGGAGGCGTGGCTGCGCCGCCACGGGCACGCGCTGCGGCTCTAGTCGGCTACTCCCAGCGAAAGAAGCGCACCGCGAGGAAGAGGCCCGCGAGCGCCCAGGCCCCCACGACGGCTGCCGCCGTGGCGGCGTCGCCCGCACCGCCCACGATCGCCTCGGACAGGCCGTCGATCAGGTGCTTGAGCGGCAACGCCTCGGCGATGACCTCCAGAGCCCGCGGCAGATCGTCCGCCGAGTAGAAGACACCCGAGATGAAGATCAGCGGGAGGAACACCGCGTTGGTGTAGGCGGGCGCCGCGTCCTCGCTCGGGATCGCGTGCGAGAAGGCCACCCCGAGGGCGGCGAAGCAGACGACCCCGAGGGCTGTGAATAGAACGAGCAGCAGCGGTTCGCGCGGCCACTCCACGCCGTAAGCGAGGTTGCCGATCGCCACCACCAGGGCCACCTGCACGACGGCGTTGAGCGCGGCCGAGCCGATGAATCCCGCGAGGTACGCACCGGCCGGCATCGGCGTGCCCCGCACGCGCTTCAGCACGCCCTCGTCGCGCAGCAGCGTGAGATTGAAGGCCAGGGCCGTGAACGTCGTGGCCAGCACGCCCATGCCCGCCACGCCCGGGATCAGGATCTCTAGCTCGTCGTCCTCGCTTGCGAAGGCCGTCGCGATCAGAACCAGGAGCAGCAGCGGGAGGAGGAAGTTGAAAAACGCAGCGCTCGGGTTGCGCCAGAAGAGCTTGCGCTCGAAGCGGAACTGCTCCCAGGCCAGGGCCACGCCGGTCATCGCGCCTCTGCGGTGAGCTCGAGGTAGATCTCCTCGAGCGTCGGCCTGGTGACCTCGAGGCCCTCGAGCCGCTCGCCGCGCGCCAGCGCGTCGCGGGTGAGGCGGTGGAGCAGCTCGGTCGGGTCGTCCGTCTGGTGCTCGACGCGATGGCCGTCGGAGAGGTATGAGACCCGGTAGCGGGCGGATCCTCGGCCGAGCCGGTCGGGTGGGCCTTCGGCCACGATCCGGCCGTCCTTGACGATGGCTACTCGATCGGCCAGAGCCTGCGCCTCGTCGAGGTAGTGGGTCGTGAGCAGCACGGTCTTGCCGAGCTCCTTCAGCCGCCGGACGACCCCCCACGCCGTGCGGCGCGCGGCGGGGTCGAAACCGGTGGTGGGCTCGTCCAGGAACACGAGCTCCGGGTCGCCGATTAGGGCCAGCGCGAGGTCGAGCCGCCGCCGCTGCCCGCCCGACAGCTCCTTGGTGCGTGTGTCGGCCTTCTCCTCCAACCCGACGAGCGCGATCGTCTCCGCGGGATCGCGCGGCGTCGGATACGCCTTGGCGAAGTGCTCCACCGCCTCGCGCACGGTCACCCGCGGGTAGAAGCCGCAGCTCTGGAGGACGATGCCGACCCGCTCCTGCTGCTGCCTGTCTCGCACCGCCGGATCGTGCCCGAGAACCCATACCTGCCCCGCGGACCGCTGGCGGTAGCCCTCGAGGATCTCGACGGTGGTGGTCTTGCCGGCCCCGTTCGGCCCCAGCAGGCCGAACACCTCGCCGCGTTGCACCTCGAAGGACAGGCCGCGCACGGCTTCCAGTGCGCCGTAGGACTTACGCAGGTCGGAGACCTCGATCGCCGAAGTCACGGCCCTCAGGCTAAACGCCGGCGCCCGCGCCGCCGCGTCCCTCGCCGCCGGCGAACCGCGCCGCGCCGCGCCAGGCAGTCTCGAGCGTGGCCGCGCCGTTCTTCGCCTCGAGCGCCAGCCCCTCCTCGAGCGTGAGTCCGATCCCTCCGAGCGCGGCGCGCCGGTCGGCGAGCATCGTGTCCTGGGGGAAGCGCGCGAGCCCTTCGGCGATCTCGAGCGCCCGCTCGAGGTGGCGCCCATCGGGCACGACTTCGGTCACAAGCCCCATGCCTAGAGCCTCGCGGGCGTCGACGATGCGCCCGCTGAGGATCAGGTCGAGCGCCCTTCCGAGCCCCACGATGCGCGGCAGCCGCTGGGTGCCGCCGTCGATCAGCGGCACGCCCCAGCGCCGCTCGGGGAAGCCGAGCGCGGATCGCTCGGTGGCGATTCGCAGGTCGCACCAGAGCGCCAGCTCCAGTCCGCCGGCGAGGCACCAGCCGGAGATCGCGGCGATCGCCGGCTTGGCCGAGACCACGCGTGTCATCCCGAGCGGCCCGCGGGGGTCGTCCAAGCGTCCCCCGAGGCTCTCGATCGCCTTGAGATCGGCGCCGGCGCAGAAGGCCACGCCACCGGCGCCGGTCAGGACCAGCACGCGTGCATCCTCATCAGACTCGAAGCGCTCGTACGACTCGGCGAGCAGAGTGGCGGTGGGGCCGTCGATGGCGTTGCGGCGCTCCTGGCGGTCGATCGTCATCACCGCTGCGGCGCCCCGGCGTTCGTAGGTGACCGGCTCCATCTGGAGAACTCTTCCACTTCTCAGCCTCTTCACATCGACCTGGGAGCGGATCGCCAGCATTCCCGGTGCAGATCCCTCCTCGCGCACGTGGCCTCGGGTTCCCCGGGGCCACGTGCCTTTTGGGGCCGCCGCGTCTACCAGCCGACGCGCCGGCGCAGCTCCGCGGCCTTGCGCTCCTCCTTGCGCCGCTCGAGCCTGCCCTGGAGCACGGATAGCAGGATCACCGCAGCCGCGAAGAACACGACCACGCCGAGGGAGAAGAAGGTGACGATCCTGTCGTCGGTCTTGCCGACGATGCCCTCGCCGTTGTCGCCCGCGAACAGCACGATCTCGGTCAGCAGCGGCATGGGGAGCGAACGATACCCGCTCGCCGGACGCGCCCGAATCGTTCGCGACCACGAGCGCCACGTCATCAGGCTCGTTGGAATCAGTCATCTAGGGTTCTGCCGCCGTGTCGCTGCTCGAGGCCATAGTCCTCGGGATCGTGCAGGGGCTGACCGAGTTCCTGCCGATCTCGAGCACGGCCCACCTGCGCATCGTCCCCGCGTTCGCCGGCTGGCCGGACCCCGGCGCCGCGTTCACCGCCGTTACGCAGCTCGGGACCATGGCCGCGGTCCTCCTGTATTTCCGCGAGGACCTGCTGCGAATCTCCCGGGCCTGGCTCCGCTCGCTGCGCGATCCGGCGCTCCGGCGGCAGATCGACGCTCGCATCGGCTGGTACATCGTTCTGGGCACGGTGCCGATCGGGATCTTCGGCGTGCTGTTCAAGGATCAGATCGAGACCGGCGCCCGCGACCTCTACCTGATCGGCACGACGCTGATCGTGCTCGGACTGGTGCTGTTCGTGGCCGAGAAGGTAGGCAAGCGCGACCGCACAATCGAGCAGATCCGCACGACGGATGGCTTCGTGATCGGCCTCGCGCAGGCACTCGCGCTGATTCCCGGGGTGTCCCGCTCCGGCGCGACGATCACCGCCGGCCTCTTCATGGGTCTCGACCGCACGGCGGCCGCCCGCTTCTCCTTCCTCCTCTCGATCCCCGCCGTCGTGCTGAGCGGGCTGCTGGAGCTGGGCTCGATCCTGAGCGGGGAGGAGGGGGAGAGCGCCTCGGCGTTCGGGCTGGTAGTCGCCACGTTTCTGGCTTTCCTCACCGGCTACGCCTCGATCGCGTTGCTCCTGCGCTACCTGACGAGCCACTCGACGAACATCTTCGTGGCATACCGCGTGGTTCTCGGCATCGTCGTACTGACGCTGGTGAGCGCGGGGACGATCGAGTAGAGACGATGCCTGTGACCCTCGGCCGGTCGGGCACCGGGTCACATAGGGGGCGTATGTGACCCTCTAAGTGACCCAGTACCGCTGGACCCTAGCCCTCACCCAGCCCATGCCGGGCCGGCAGCGCCAAGAAGCCCGCCGAGAGAAGCCCACCCACCGGGGGGTCCGGCCATGCCCACCCGGAGAGTCGGATGTCACCCTCCATACGGTCTAAGGTTCGAGGGGTGCAGTTCGCCTGGAAGTTCGGCGTCATCGCGCTGATCGCGCTGGCCATCGTGGTGCTGCCCGGCGGCGGCAGCGCGCTCGATGTCGTCCTGACCCTGCTGACGATCGTGTTCTTCGCGGTGATCGTCGTGCTCGTCTACCGGTTGTACCGCCAATACCGGATCGACCTCGAGACGCTGAGCGACACGCTCCGGCTCGCTGGCTACGGCTCAATCGGCCTGGCGCTGCTCACCTTCACCGCGACCGATCGCCTCTTCGACGCCGGCGGCGCAGGGGTCGTCGTCTGGTTCGCGCTGCTTGCGCTCGCGTCCTACGGGCTCTTCTTCGTCTGGACGCGGTACCGAAAAAACACGTACTGAGGGGAGAGCGCCGTTCTGGTCGCGGGTACCTCTCTCAGCCCACCCAGGTGGTACCTTCCGGCGGGCTCGCAGTCGGATGAAGGAGAGACTCGTGGCGGAGCAGACCGTCCAGATAGTTGAGGGCACCTATGCGGCATTTGCGCGCGCTGATGTCCCCGGCGTACTCGCCGCCATGGCAGACGACATCGAGTGGCACGAGGCAGAGGGCAGTCCCTACGGCGGCATTCACCGGGGCGGCGACGCCGTGGCGCAAAACGTCTTCGGCCCGCTCACAACGGACATCCCCGACTTCGCGGTCACGCCGATTGAGCTGATCCCCTCTGGCGATACGGTGGCGGTGGTCGCGCGCTGCACAGGTACCGGGAAGAGCACCGGCAAGGAGCTGGATCTCGAAGTCGTACACGTCTGGGATGTGCGCGACGGCAAGGTCGTCCGTTTCCGGCAGTTCGCCGACACGGTGAAGTTACTCGAGGTCGTGCCGTCCGAGGTGGCCACAACCGCATAGGCACAGAGCGGCGTAGCACGCGCGGGCGCCGCCCCATGTCCGGGCGGACGCGAGCTGCTGGCGGACCACCGGCCACGCCGTCCCGTAGGCGCCCCACGCCTGCAGCACCATCGCGCGGTCGTTGAGCGTCTGGACCCGCTACCGCCGATACGGGTAGCACCAAGCTTTCACGACTCCATGACGCGCCCGTAACGCGGCAGCGTTGTCCTGTCACACGCTGCGCGCCACCGTCCCGGTGTGCAAATTCGCGGCCTCAGATGGAGATCCAGTAGAGCGGCCCGCCGTCCCGCCGGCCCGCTACGCGCCGGATCCAAGAGATCCTCACCGCTCGAGGGGGAGACGGGCCAGGCCTCGGTCGAGCTGGTGGCGGTGCTTCCGCTGCTCCTGCTGGCCGGGCTGGTCGCTTGGCAGCTCCTGCTGGCGGGACACAGCCTCTGGCTCTGCGCGGCCGCGGCCCGAGCCGCAGCGCGCGCCGACACCGTGGGCCGGAGCGCGGAGAGCGCCGCACGCAGCGCGCTACCGGAGCCGCTCGAGCGCGATCTGTCGGTCGAGCGGCTGCGCGAAGGGGGGGTTCGCGTGTCGGTGCGGGTGCCGGCGGTGCTGCAGGTCTGGAGCACCCCGGTGCGTGTGTCGGCCCGTGCCTCGCTGGGGAGCTCGGAGTGACCATGAAGCAGGGCGCGCCGGCAGCGCCCGTATCGGCGGAGCGAGGCCAAGCGAGCGTCGAGCTGCTCGGGGTGTTGCCGCTTCTGGTCGCGCTCGGCCTTGCGGCGCTCCAGCTGCTGGCGGTCGGTTACGCCAGCGTCCTGGCCGGTAACGCCGCCGAGGCCGGCGCCCTCGCGCTCGCCGGCGGCTCCGGCGCTGCGGACGCCCGTGCCGGTGTCCGTGGGGCGCTGCCCGGCTGGTCACGCGCGCGCACGCGTGTCAGCGTCGATGGCGGGCGCGTGACCGTGCAGCTCCGGCCACCGTCGCTGCTCGATGCTCTCGCGGAGCGGCTCGAGGTCAGGGCGGATGCGGCGGTGGAGCCGCTGTGACGCAGCCCGCATTGAGGCGGGGACTGGTGGCCGGCGCCCTCGCGACGGCGGGAGCGTGGTTCGTCGAGCCCGCCGAACCCGCACCCGACGCGTCGCCTCGCGCGACCGCCCTGCCGCGGGCGGTGGTGGCCGTATTCGGCCTTGCGCCCGGTTGCGGCACCACGGTCGTGGCGCGGGCGCTGGCCGCGGAGCTCGCGGCGCGCGACGCGAGCGGCACCGCGGCCGTGGCCTGCGAAGCGCGCACGTCCGGCATCCCGCTCGCGACCCAGGCGGCGTCGCGGCTGGCGCGAGCTCTCGAGGACCTGCCCGGCGCCGCCACCCGGGCCGTCGGCCGCGTCTGCCTGATCGAGGGCGCCGATCAGCTCACGCTTGCGGAGAGCTCCCGTCAGGTCGCGCCACTCGTGATGGATGCCGGGTCGGCGGCGCTCGGCGGCGCGCCCGCCTCGTTGGCCGACCGGACGGTCCTCGTCGCCACCCAAGCGGTGGAGCCGGCGCTGGCACGGGTCGCCGCGGAATGTCTGGCTCGGGTGGGCGCCGAATCGATCGTGGTCCTGAACCGCGCCCGGACGGATGGCCACGCGGAGAGCGGCGACGACCTCACGCCGCCGAGGTCCGATTTCCTTCCGCTGCCCGACTCGCGGCTGGGGGCCCAGCTCGCGCTCGGAGGGCGCGAAGCACGGGGCGAGCTCGGGCGCGCGATCGCGACGCTGGCCGATCGCTGTGAGGGGGTCGCGTGATGGGAGGACGCGGCGAGGCGCACGCCCCACCCCACCGGCCGCACCACCTCGCTCGATTACTAGTGCAGCGCCGCGGCGTCGAGATGGTCGAGCAGCCCGGCCGGCCGTGGCCCGCCCTGATCGTTGAGGATGATCGCGCCGCCGGGCCAGTAGGGGTGAGGCGGGGTCGCCCGATGCACGAGCAACGGCTCGTAGACCCAGGAGCCGGTGTTCGCAACTTGGGGCCGGCCACCGGGGCCACACCAGGTCTCGAGACCGTCGTCGGCGAGGGGGCCGCAGCGGTGGACGTGCCCGAAGATCACCCAATCGGCGTCGACCCCGAGCCGGTGGACGACCCGAGCGAGCGCGGGGATGCTGGCGCGCAGCATCTGCGCTCCGAGCAGCCTCGCGGTAATCGGCGCGATGCGGTGACTTAGCACGCGCTGTGGGAACCCCGGCATCGTGGCCGCGCGCAGGACCTCCGCCAGGTCGTCGACGGCGGCCGCGAGCGGGAGCGGCAGCCAGCGTGTGAGGAACGATTCGAGGCGCGTCAGCGACAGGCCCCCCGCCCGCTCGTAGTCGACGGGCGCGGCGCCGTCCCGGGGCAGCCGCCCCAGCAGTCCCCGGGCGATGCCGAAGGCGGCCTCCGGCAGCAGGTGACGATCGAGGTAGTGGCCGTGGGTGGCCCACACGCCGTCTGCCAGCCACACACCCGGGTAGTGGACGCGAATGCGCGCGGGCTCGAGCCAGGACGCGACCAGCTCCAGCATGGGGCCGGCGTCGACCGGGACGTGCTCATCAACGGCCGCCGGTCCCCCGTGCGCGTCCAGCCACGGGCGCACGAGCGCCGCGTCGTGGTTGCCCGGGACCACGATCACCTCCCGTCCGCTGCCCAACCGGCCGCCCACCGCCCTCAGCACCGGCTCGGCGACGTCCATCGCCCGCCTCGGGCGTCCCTCCAGCAGCTCCAGCACGTCGCCGAGCAGCACCAGCCGATCGACGCGGTCGAGCGCTTCGAGCAGCGCGTCGAGCGCCACCGCTCGCCGCAGCACGTCGCGCTGCAGGCGAGTTCCCAGGTGGAGGTCCGACACCACGAGCGTCTGCACGTCGGGCGCGACGATGTCACACGGACCCGCCGCGGCGCCAAGGGTTCAGGTCCGACCTCTCGCCCTGAGCGGCTTGACCTCGCCCGGGTGCGGCGTCTCCGGAAGCGCGCGTATCTCGTCTTCCGTCCGAGCGTGCGACACGATGCGCTCCTCGAACTCCGCGGGTGACTCGTACGACTCCCGCATGAAGATCGGCTCCCCACAGTCCGGGCAGGCCGTCGATCGGGTGGACTCGAAGACGTTTCCGCAAAAGCACGCGATGGTCATGAGAGGGACTCCTGGGTGCTGCCTTGGGTGCGAATGGTCATCGCTTGGGTGACGTATCCAAACTTCGCGGTATTCCGCTCTGGCCATGTGACATCGCTCACACGCCGAGTACCTCGGGGAACGCGGGCGGGCGGCCGGGCATGGCCCGGTCGAAGGCGCGCGCCCGGGCACCGAGCCCGCCCGCGCTAGCGGGCGACCTAGCCGATCAGGTGCAGGCGGCGATCGATCTCGAACCAGACGCTCGTACCGTCCGAGTTGGAGACACCCCAGCGGTCGGCGAGTTGATCGACGAGGTAGAGGCCCCAGCGCGACGGGCTGTCCCGACTCACCACGTTCTCACCGGGATCGAAGCCGTATCCGTGGTCGCCCACCTCGATTCGCACGCGGTCCGTGAAGACCTTGGCGCGGAGCTCGACCGACCCCGACGCGGACGGCTGAGCGTGGCGGACGCTGTTGGTGACGAGCTCGCTGACGAGTAGACGCATGTTCGCGAACATGGCGTGCTCGAGCCCCGGCTCGAGCTCCCCTACGGCCTGTCTCGCCAGTGGAACCGCGCCGGGTCCGCCGGGCAGGCGAACGACGATCTGCTTCTCCGGCGTCCGGGCCGCCGTCGGGATGCGGAGCACGAGCAGAGCGACGTCGTCGCGTGGCTCACGCTCGCTCCCGCCCAAAAGGGTCCGCGTGACCTCGCGTGCGATTTCCGGCGCCGACCGGCCCGCACACGCCTGCGAGCGCCGAGGCCAGCTCCGCCTGGCCGACGGTCCGCTCGGGAGCGTACGCGTCGGTCAGGCCATCCGTATAGAGGACGAGCGCGTCGCCGGGCCGAAGCTCCACGGTCGCGTCGCTGAGCTCGGGATCCCTGACGACACCGAGGAGCGTTCCGTACGAGCCGACCGCCTCGACCGTCCCGTCCGAGCGGAGCACGAGCGGAAGGGGGTGGCCGCCGCTCGACACCGTGGCACGCACGCCCTGGGCCCCGTTCGGCTCCAGGCGCGCGAAGGCGACCGTGCAGAACTCGGTCGGGGAGCGTTGCCGCAGCATTGCATCGTTCAGGAGCCCGAGAACGCGGCTCGGCCGGGTTTCGCGCATGGCCGCAGCCCGAAGCGTGTAGCGCGCCAACCCGGTGACCGCTGCCGCTGAAGCTCCCTTCCCGCAGACGTCGCCGACCACGACCGCCCAGGATCCGTCGTCGCCCTGGAAGAGGTCGTAGAAGTCGCCCCCGACCACGTGTGGCTCACCGGCGGGGCGGAACTCGGCCGCGGCTTGGAGGCCGGGGACCTCCGGCAGATGCGTCGGAAGCAGGCTCTCCTGCAGCGTGTCCGCGATGTACTCGACCGTGTCCTCGACCCGCCTTCGCTCAGTGGTGACGGCGGCGAGCACGAGCGCGGTAATGCCCGCGACGCCGACGAAGGTCTGCGCGAGCAGAAGACGCTCGTCCGGCGCGAGTCCCGCGAAGGGGCCCGCGTCCCCCTCGGCGAATGGGATCGCGACGCCCGCGACGATGAGGCTCGTGGCGACGGCCCCCGGCTGCCAGAATCGCAGCGCGGCCCAGGTGAGGGGCGGGAAGATCAGGTAGTTCAGTGGCGTATCGCTCGAGAACACGAGCAGGCTGATCGCGATCAGCGAGACCCCGAGCACGGCGGCTTCGAGCCGTCGACCGGGCGCGCGGTTGAAGGGCCAGTGGGTCGCGGCCACGAGCAGCGCCGGTGCGACGATCAGGTCGCCGCCGAGGTCTCCGAGCCACCACGTGCGCCAGACCGAGCCGAAGTCGCCGCCGGAGACCTCGTCGGCGACGAGCAGGCTCGTCACCCCGACGGTGGCGCTGATCGTCGTGCTGAGCACGCCGGCCAGCCCGACCAGCGCGAACACGTCTCGTACGCGCTCGAGCGAGGGCCGGAAGTCGCCGAACCGGCGCAGCAGGTATGCGCCCACCAGCGCCTCGAGCGTGTTGCCGGCGGTGATGCCGAGTACGGCGTAGAGGGGAATGCCGGTCCACGCGTTCGCCAGGAAGGCGCCGAGCGCGACTCCCGGCCAAATCCGGTAGCCCCACAGGACCACCGCCGCCAGCGCGATACCCGTCGGCGGCCAGACCGCCGTAACGCTCCCCGTCTCGAACGCAAGGCTGAGCCCGAGCTTTGCGGACCCGTAGTACGCGGCGGCGACGCCGGCGACCTTCGCGGCGTAGATCAGTTGGTCGCGGCCGAGCGCCGCGTGCTGTTCGAGGCTTGGTTGCGAGCCCAAGCTGCTCCTTCTCCCGGAAAGCCCAACCTACTCCTGACCGGCGAGCATTGCGAGCGATGGGGGCGATCCCACGCCGACCCGTCAGGTCACGAGCAGGATGATCACCGCGGCGACCAGTAGCAGCGCAGCGAGTGCCGCCACTATCGGGACCCAACGTCGCGTCGAATCAGGCGTCGTAAGACCGGGCTGGATGGGTGTGCCCGGGATATGGCGCGCGCCCGGTTCGGATACCCCGGGCGGGAAGGTCGCGGGAGCCGCCCGCTCCGGGGAGGCGGGCGCGGGAGCCGCCCGCTGCGGGGAGGCGGGCGCGGGAGCCGCCCGCTCCGGGGAGGCGGCCGCGGGAGGCGCGGAGCGGATCGGGGCCGTGCGCGCCGTCTCCCGGTCGGCCTTCATCGCGTCCAGGGCGGCCTCGCGCTCTCGCCGAGCGGCCTCGAGTTCGCGTCCGGAAGCCTCGCGGTCGGCCCGTGCGGCCTTGCGTTCGGCAGCCGCGGCGTCTCGCTCGGCGAGCGCGGCGTCCCGGTCGGCGAACGCCGCGTCGCGCTGGGCCAGGGCCGAGCCGCGCTCGGTGACGGCGGTTTGGCGGGAGGCCAGAGCCGCGTCGCGCTCGGCCGCCGCGTCGCGCGCGCGGGACAGCCAGCTGTTCCGCTCCTCGCGCGCTCTGTCCCGAGCGCGCGCGGCGGCAGCGAGCTCGGTCTGCACGGACCGGATCCGGGCGCCAGCCTCCTCGGCCGCGCGCCTCGAGTTCTCGAGCTCGGCGGCGACGGTACTGCGCTCGGCGACCGCCGCATCCCGCTCGCGCTCGAGCTGCTGGTGACGCTGTACGGCGGCGGCCTGCGCGGCCGATGCCCGCTCGTCGCCCTCGCGCAGCTTCGCCGTCTGCGCCCGGGCGTTCTCCTCGGCGTCGGCCAGCCGCGAGCGCAGATCGTCCACCGCCGCCTGGAGCGTCTCGCGCTCGCGCTCGAGCTCCGCCCGCAAGCGTTTCGCCTCGGCGCGTGCGGCCGCCAGCTCCCGGCCAACCGCCTTCCGGCCGCGCGACCGGAGGTCCGCCGCGGTCGCAGGGGGCTCGAGCTCGACCACGAGGTCGGGCCCCACGGTCAGTTGGGCGGCGTCGACGTCGGCCATCTCGCCGTCCCAGGCGAACGCCGCATGCCACACCTCCCCTTCGTCCGCGATCCACGGCTTGTGCTCGAGCGACGCCAGCACGCGGCGGGTTCGCCCGTCCACCTCGAGGTCGAGCGTAGGCCGCAGGAAGCGCCGGCCGCGCACGTCGAACCAGCGCCCGGCGAGCTCCAGCCGGTCACCGGCGGTCCACTCGAAGTGTTCTATCTCGAAGCTCACGTGAACCGGGAACGCTACCCGCCTGGCCCGCGGGTGGCCGCCTCAGAGCCGGTGGACGGTGATTGGATGACGTCATACCCGGCGATAGGCGGCTCCGGGCGTGACCGCCGCGACGGCGTCGGCGATGAGTTTTAGCGCGCCCGGCCGTCCAATTGGAGAACAGATGAATGCCTCAGCCGAGCATATGGTCCACACAGGCGCGGTCGAGCTCTGCGTGCAGAGCTTCGGCGACCCCGATGACCCGGCGATCCTGCTCATCGCGGGCGGGGCGAGCTCCATGCTGCACTGGGCCGAGGAGTTCTGCGAGCGGCTCGCGGCCGGCCGCCGGTTCGTGATCCGCTACGACCACCGGGACACCGGTCGATCGGTCAGCTACCCACCGGGGGCCCCGCAGTACACCGGCCGCGACCTCGCCGAGGACGCGATCGGCGTGCTCGACGCGTTCGGCGTGGCCAGGGCGCACGTCGTCGGCATCTCGATGGGCGGCGGTATCGGCCAGTCCCTGGCTATCCACCATCCGGAGCGGGTCGCATCCCTCACGCTGAGTTCCGCCAGCCCGGTCGGCGCCGGGGCAGACGATCCGGACCTGCCCCCCGCCTCGGAAGAGGTGACGGCCGAGTTCGGGGCAGTGTCCGAGCCCGACTGGTCCGACCGGAGCGCGGTGATGGAGTACCTCGTCACCCAAGAACGGTTGTGCACGTCGAAGAGCCGGCCGGTGGCGGAGGAGTTCATCCGCGAGCTTGCAAGACGGACCGTCGACCGCGCCGTCAGCATCGCCTCGATGAACAACCATTTCCTGCTCGCAACCGGCGACGACCTTGGCCGGCGCCGGCTCGCGGGGATCACCGCCCCGACCCTGGTCATACACGGCACCGAGGACCCGGTTTTCCCCATCGCCCACGGCGCCGCCCTCGCCCGCGATATCCCCGGCGCGCAGCTGCTCGAGCTGGAGCAAACCGGCCACGAGCTGCCGCCCGCCGTCTGGGACACGGTGATTCCCGCGATCATCGAGCACACCCGGGAGTGAGTCGCTGCGGCACGGGTGGCCGGAGCTACGCTGACGGAGCCAATGGCCAAGAGCGACCACACGATGCTCGACGTGGCCGGCCGCGAGGTCCGGCTCTCCAGTCCGGCGAAGGTCTACTTTCCCAAGCCGGGGTGGACGAAGCTCGATCTCGTCGAGTACTACGTGACGGTTGCCGATGCCGCATTGGTGCACGTCCGCGAGCGCCCGACGGTGATGAAGCGCTTCGTGAAAGGAATTCTCGAGGAGCCGATCTGGCAGAAGCGCGTGCCGCAAAAGATCCCCGAGTGGCTGCAGACTGCGACGGTGGCCTTCCCGTCCGGTCGCACCGCAGAGGAGCTCGTGGTAGGCGACGCCGCGCACATGGTCTGGGCGGTCAACCTCGGCGTGATCGACTTCAACCCGTGGCCCGCACGGCGCGGCGACCTCGACCACCCCGACGAGTTGCGCGTCGATCTCGATCCCACGCCCGGGATCGTGTGGGATGCGGTGCGCCGCACGGCGATGGTCGTGCGCGACGTGCTCTCCGAGCACCGGCTGCGCGGCTACCCGAAGACGTCGGGGTCCAAGGGCATCCACGTGAACGTTCGCATCGAGCCGCGCTGGGACTTCCTCGAAGTGCGCCGCTCGGCGCTGGCGCTGGCGCGTGAGGTCGAGCGCCGCGCCCCGACCTGGCGACGAGCAAGTGGTGGAAGGAGGAGCGCCACGGCGTGTTCGTCGACTACAACCAAAACGCCCGAGACCGGACGGTCGCGTCCGGCTATTCCGTGCGCCCGACGCCGGACGCCCGCGTCTCCTGCGCCCTGAACTGGGACGAGGTGCCCGACGTAGAGCCGGGCGATCTGCGCCTCGACACCGTGCCGGATCGCCTGCGCACGCTCGGCGATCCGGCCGCCGACATCGACGAGCGGCCCGGCTCCCTGGACGGGCTGCTCGAGCTGGCCCGCCGCGACGAGGAGGAGGGCCTCGGGGACGCACCGTGGCCGCCACATTTCCCGAAGCGGAGGGGCGAGCCGAAGCGCGTCCAGCCAAGCCGTGATCGAGACCGTCCCACCCAGCGCGGTCGCGCCGGCGACCCACAGCCCGGCGGCCCACCGCCCGGCATGCAGACCGGCGGCCTCCAGCGGGGCTTCGGCTCCAAGCCAAGGACCGGCCAGGGGTACGAGGACGAGTTCAACGACTGAAATGTCGGGCTACTGGTCGCCGAAGGAGACGCCGGCCCAGCCGGGCGTCCTTGACGGAATGTGTCTCGGAGGTACCCGGCGCGGCGCGCCGAGCACCCGAAAGTGGCTCCCCTGGGCTACGCGGCCGCGACGTCGGGCTGCGACTCGGCGACTCGGACTATCCGTCCGGCCGCACCCTCGAGCGCGCCCGCCGAGAGAAGCGCCGCCGTGGCGTTCGCAACGAGGCGACCGGCAAGTCCGTCGCTTCGGCGCAGGGACACCGAGGCACTCAGCTCGGCGCCCGATTCGTCGCCCGTCATTTCGTAGCGCACGTCGAGGCTGACGGGACCTTCAGCCGATAGCTCGAGCCTCGCCTCGTCGGCGGCGTGTACCTCGACGTCGAAGCCGACGCGCACTCCCGCCAATCGTCCGGAGACCCGTCCGCGCGTGCCGGCTGCGAGGCGCCGTCCCTCGAGGTCATCTAGATCGAAGGCGACCGGCGACCAGCGGCGGATCTCCTCGGGATGCGTCAGCACCTCGAGCACCTGCTCGGGTGCTGCGTTGGCTCGCGCTGTCGCGGTCCACTCAGACACACGCGCAGGGTGGCAGTGGATGCGCCGGTTTTGTGAGCGATGGCTCACAGTCGGCGTGCGCTGCCCTTACGCCGACGGGTGCCGCGAAAGCCTGCGCCTTCTCCGGTAACTTCGGTTTCCCGAAGCTGCACGAAGTCCGCAAGGAGGTCCAAGCGTGTCGGACTCGATGCCCAGGAGCCGCACGTTCCGAAACGGGCGGTGCTCCAAGACGCCATGCGGCAAGGGGTTCCCGCTCAGGAGCTGCAGTCGCACACCCATTAGCGCGAGATCGCTGAGATCTTCGACCTACACGCCGACCGAGTCGAGGCGCTCAGGGTGGGCGCCTGAGGGCAGCTACTTACTGCTCACTCGGTCCGGAGCCATCGCGTAGGACCTTCAGCGCCTGCTCCAGCTTCTCGACCTGCGCCTTCGCCTCGTCGGCTTCCTTCTGCGCGCGTTCGTAGCGCTCCTGGAAGCGCTGCTTCTCGCGCTCCATGACCTTTTCTGCACTCAGCAACTCCGCCATCGCACCTCCCCTGTCGAACTCGTGCTGCCAGGCGATTTTCGCACAGCCTCGCCTGATCTTGGGCGAACCAGGGGCCGCTCCCGAGTCAGGATCTGGCGGGATCGAGCACGACGTCGAGGTCGCCGTCGACCTGAACATCCGTGAGCGCGAGCCGGTCGGAGTGCTCGGCGACGCGCTCGAAGAGCAGGTCCACGCGCGCGTCCGCCACACGCAGGCCCTGCAATGCGAGCCGGTGGATGTGGCGTGGAAGTGAGGGGCGGCGGATGTGCAGCGTACGTTCGAGACCGTCCGGCACGAGCCCCAGGCCCGCGATGAGCATGGAGGGGAGGGCCCCGGCCGCCCACGCTTGAGGGCTGCACGCGACGGGGTAGGGCACCGGGTTCTCGTAGTCGGTGCGCGAGAATCCCGCGAAGAGCTCCGGCAGGCGATAGTCGGCGAAGCTCGAGGCCGCGTCCAGCAGGTCCTCGAAGATCCGCAGGAACTCTCCGTCGAAGCCGTATCTGCGAAGGCCCAGGGCAAAGAAGGCGTTGTCGTGTGGCCAGACGCTTCCCGTGTGGTAGCCGACGGGGTTGAAGGCGCGCTCCTGCGCGCCGAGCGTCCGCACTCCCCAGCCGGAGTGCGCCGCGGCGCCGGTGAGCGCGTCACGGATTGCGGCGGCCCGGTGGTGGGGAACCGCGTCGGCCCACAGCAGGTGCCCCTGGTTGGAGGCGAGGGCGCGGCTGGGGTGCTTGTCGCCGTCGAGCCCCATCGAGTAGAAGCCTCGGTCCTCGAGCCAGAAGCGGTCGAGACCGCTCGCGATGCGGGCTGCGCCGGCCCGCAGCTCCTCCGCGCGCGCAGGCTCGCCGGCGAGCTCGAGCAGGCGGGCCACGCGGCGCTTCGCGGCTAGGGCGTACCCCTGCACCTCCACGAGCGCGATCGGAGCACGCAGTGGGCGCCCTCGCTCGTCGACGACGCCGTCCCGGGAGTCCTTCCAGCCCTGATTCTCGAGCCCACCGGGGGATCGGCAGCGGTACTCGAGGAGCCCGTCGCCGTCGAGGTCGCCGTAGTCGTCGATCCAGCGAAGCGCCTCGTCCACCTGTGGCCGCAGCTCCCGAAACAGCTCGAGCGAGCCGGTCCAGTCGGCGTGCTCGCACAGCAGACAGAGGAACAACGGGGTGGCGTCGACCGTGCCGTAGTACTCCACAAGGGGCGTCCGCTGCCGCTCGGCCAACTCGCCAAGGCGGAGCTCGTGCAGCACCTTGCCGGGCTCCTCGTCGTGCACGTCATCGACCTTCGTGCCCAGGCGCGCCGCGAGCAGTCGCAGGGTATCCGCGGCCATCGAGGGGTCGAAGGCGAGCATCTGCAGCGCCGCGATGATGCTGTCGCGCCCGAACAGCGTCGCGTACCACGGTACGCCGGCCGCGTAGTAGCGCCGGCCATCGAGCTCCGAGGCCAACAGCCGCAGGTCGAGCAGGGAGCGGCGCAGCACCCGATCCACGAGCTCGGCGTCGAGCTCGAAGTGCGGCCGCTCGGCGAGCCACGCGTCGGCCTCGGCGCCCGCGCGGGGCATCGCCGCGCGGTCGTCCGAACGCTCGCTGCCCGCGGCCGGGCCGAGGGCCGGCCCGCCGGGCTGCGACAACTCGAAACGCACCTCGAGCCTGTGCTCCTCACCCGGCTCGAAGGGCAGGAGGACGCAGAGACGCCCGTCCCCCGTCACCGCGGCGCCCGGGCACGTGACCAGCGTCGATCGCTCGCGGCCGTCCAGACCCACTGCCGCGAATCTGACGGTGTGACCGCGCGCCTGTCGGCGCACCTCGCGCTCGGTGGGCTCGACCAGGCCGCGAACCTCGAGCATGGGCCGGAAGTCCGCGTCCAGCCGCAGCTCCAGCGTGAGATCGATCGGGTCCCGTGCGTGGGAGTGCAGCGTGATCCGGTCGACCATGCCGCCGGGCAGCATGCGTCTCTCGACCCGCACTCGCAGCGACTGGAGCGGCAGCGCCTGCCCGGTGGCGAGGACCAGGTCCGGGTTCGTCAGCTCGAACGCGGCGGCGGTGCCCGCGGCGTCGGACGAGATGAGCAGCCGCGGCGGCTGTCCTCCTATCCGAAGCTCGTGGCCCCGCAGGTGGCGGCAGTCGTTGAGGTAGACACCGAGCGGATGGTCCTGCGTTATCGGGAGGCCACCATCGCGCAACGCAACGCAGAACGCGTTGCCCGACTTGACCACCGTCGTGTCGGCGAGATTGACGAGCTCGGCCACGCCGCCGGCAACCCGAGCGGAGCTCACTCCGGCTCGACGAGACCGTACAACCGCTCCGCGGCGGCCTGCGCCTCGTCTCGCCGGATCGTCCGAGCGGCGGTGACCTCGACGCCGATCATCGCGGCCGCGCGTCGTGCCGGTCGGGCGAGGTCGACTCGGCCTGTCTGCGTGCTCGAGCCTCCGCGGCCTCGGACTCCGGCGTCGCGATGCCCTCCGGTAGTCGCCATTTCCGCCTCGACGCCCGCTCCTCCTCGTCCGGCCACCTTCCGTGCTCCTCGAAGTAGGCGCGCGCCGCGTCCTCACGGTCACGGTCGAGGTCGCCCTGGACCCCGATCCGAAACAGGAGGTTCAGCAGGAGCACCGACAGCCCGGCGCCGGTGAAGAGGGCCCACCCCTCGAACCTGGTGCCCGACGGCACCACGAACAGGCACACCAGCCCGGCGAGCACGAGAGCCGCCGCGATCCCATAGCGGACCGCGAGGGCCGCCATCAGGCGAGAGCCTCCACGGTCTCCTCGGGCTCTGGGTTGCGCCGGGTCGCGGTGAGCTCGTCTCCATCGGCGTCGAGCGTCATGGTCGCTCCATCGTAGATCGCGCCGGAGGGCGGCGCGCGTCCAAGGGCCGTGGCCGGTGAGTCAGAACGCGTACGGAACCGTGCCGAGCGCGTGCCACGTGCCGAAGAGCCCGCCGGGGACGCCGAACGCCGGCACCAAGCGTGAGCTCGAGATGCTGGAACTGCTCGGCGAAGGCCTCTCGAATCCCGAGATCGCAGAGCGTCTCTCCCTGAGCCGCAAAGCGCCACACGACCACCGAGCTGATCCGACGCGGGCGGAGGTCGCACGCGAGCGGACGACCCGGACGCTGGGCGAGCACGCGATGAGCCGCACTCCGACAACGAGAGCTCCGCTCACGTGGCGGTTGGGAACATCTCCACCCAGCACCAACGAGTGGACGGGGCGAATGCGATGTCCGACGACCCGAGGGAGTTCAGAATCGAGGTCCCCGAGCCCGAGCTCGAGGACCTCCGCGCGCGGTTACGACGCGCACGCTGGCCCGAGCGCGAGACTGTCGAGGACTGGTCGCAGGGCGTCCCGCTCGCCTATCTGCAGGATCTCTGCAGGTACTGGGCCGACGGCTACGACTGGCGCGCCACCGAGGCGCGGCTCAACGCGCTGCCGCAGTTCCGCATGGAGATCGAGGGGCTCGGCATCCATTACCTCCACGTCCGCTCGCCGCACCCCGAGGCGCTGCCCCTCGTGATCACGCACGGCTGGCCCGGCTCGATCGTCGAGTTCCTCAAGGCCCTCGGACCGCTCACCGACCCGATCCCCCACGGCGGGGACGCCGCCGATGCCTTCCACGTCGTGTGCCCGTCGCTACCCGGCTACGGCTTCAGCGACAAGCCGGGCCGCCCCGGCTGGGGCGTCGAGCGGATCGCCGCCGCCTGGTCCGTCCTGATGGGCCGGCTTGGCTACGCGCGCTACGGCGCCCAGGGCAGCGACTGGGGGACGAGCATCAGCGCGAGCATCGGCCAGCTGGATCGCAGCCACGTCGCCGGCATCCACCTCACCCCGCCGCTCGCGCCACCAGACCCGGCCACCTTCGACGAGCTCACGGAGCGAGAGCGCGCTGCGCTCGCCTCGCTCGAGCACTCCCGCGAGTGGGACTCCGGCTACTCCCAGGAGCACGCCACCCGACCCCAGACGATCGGCTACGCGCTCGTGGACTCGCCGACCGCACTCTGCGCCTGGATCATCGAGAAGTTCTGGGCCTGGACCGACTGTGATGGCCACCCCGAGAACGTGCTCACCCGCGACGAGCTCCTGGACAATCTCATGCTCTACTGGCTCCCCCGCAACGGCGCCTCCTCGGCGCGCCTCTACTGGGAGAGCATCAGGCAGGTGAACGAGTGGATCTCCGGGTCCACGGACGACACAGTCGATGTCCCCACAGGGTGCTCGATCTTCCCCAAGGAGCTTCAGCGTCCGTCCCGGCGCTGGGCGCAGAAGCGCTTCCCGGACATCCGCTACTGGAACGAGCCCGACCGGGGCGGCCACTTCGCTGCCTACGAACAGCCCGAGCTGTTCGTGGAAGAGGTTCGCTCGTTCTTTCGGCTGGTGCGATGACGGGTGTCGCTCGCGCACCGCTCTCGGTGAAGATCCGGCCAAAGAGCGAGCCTCACCTCCGTCACCCGCCCGCAGACAGGGGCCACATGGCGTAAGCGCGGCTGCCCACACCGGCCTGCCTTCGGGGGCCGCCCACCAGGCGCGGCCGCGGCAAGCACTGGTGAAGGCACGTAGGTCGGATTGAGCAGCTGTGACAGTTGTCACGTTTGGTAGCCATGTTTGTTCGGGCCGCTTGGTGGAAATGGACGCTGGTACGAGTCCGCGCCGGGCGCGCATAGCTCTGCATGCGGCAGGGGCGGGGGCCATTTCACAGCTTCGATACCCGAGCAGGGGAGGGTGTCGTACGTTGCCGCACTTCATGACGTCGCAATCCAGACAATCGACGCACGCCGCTCGCCGCCTCTCGCATCATCAATGCGCCAGGGCACGGGGCCGGGATGCCTTTGCGCTGACGGCGATCGTCCCGGCGTTCAACGAGGCCGCGACCGTGGCGGACACGATCAGGTCGCTTCAGGACCAGACGCTTCCTCCCCTCGACATCTTGGTTGTGGACGACTGCTCGACCGACGAGACCGGCGCAATCGCCATAGCGGCGGGGGCACGGGTGGTACGGCCACCCACGAACACCGGCTCGAAGGCGGGGGCGCAGACGTTTGCCCTGCAGTTCGTCACCACTGAGTTCGTCATGGCGCTGGACGCCGACACGACGCTCGCGCCCGACGCCGTCGAGCGGCTCTCCCGCGTTTTCGCCGATCCCGAGGTAGGAGCCGCCTCGGGATCCGTCCTTCCGCGCCGGGTGCGCACCGTCTGGGAGCGCGGTCGCTACGTCGAGTACATGTTTGCGTTCAGCTTCTTCAAGCGGGTTCAGGACCACTACGGCAAGCCGCTGATCTCCTCCGGCTGCTTCTCCCTTTACCGCACCAACGTGGTCCGAGAGGGCGGCGGCTGGTCCGATCGCACAACGGCCGAGGACATGGACCTGACATGGACTCTCTACAGGCGCGGCTGGAAGGTCAGGTTCGTGCCGGAGGCTGTGTGCTATCCGATCGAGCCATACAACCTCGACCTGCTCCGCAAGCAGCTCCGCCGTTGGTCGCACGGGTTCGTCCAGAACGTAAAGCTCCACTGGCGCGGCGTTCTGGGGCTCGGGTATCTGCGCTCCATGGTGGCGCTTGCCTTCTGGGATTCGGCAATCGCGTCGGTCGCGTATCTCTTTGCCATCCCCCTCTTGGCGCTCCTCGTCGGCCCCAGCTTCTGGCTGGCCTACGTGGTGGATGCGCCGGTCCTGCTTGTCCCGGTGCTGGTCGACGCGGTACGGCGCGGCGAGACCCGCAGGGCGCTCGCGAGCTTTCCCGCGTACTTCCCGCTGCGAGTGGCCAACGCGGCGATGATGCTGAGGGCGGTGGTCCTCGAGCTGGTGCTACGGCGGCCGCTGCTCGTCTACGAGAAGGGGCACTAGGGTGTCCGCCGGGCTTCCAGGGGCCGGCCTCGCCGGCCTGTTCTTCATTCTCTCTGCGATCCTCGCTGTCCCGATCGAGCTTGTCCGCACCGTACGTGGACGCAGCTCCCGCCAAGCTTGGCTGGGCGTGGGTCGGCACGTCGGACTCGCCGTGGCGATGATCATGGCCTTGGAGTTCGCTTTTGCGGCCGTCAGTGCGCTCACTGCCGAGCTCTCTGGCAAGCGCGTCCTGCCCCCCGTCCTGCCACACGTACCTGTGCTGCTCACCTTGGCGGTACTCGTCACCGTGTTGGCGACGACCAAGGCGCTGGAGCTCGCGCTCAGGCGGCGGCATCGTGGCGGGGATCCGGCGGGAGCGCCTGATCGCCTCATGAACACCGGCATGCCCGTGGAGAGCCGGATGCGCGACAACGCGCACGTCCGGTTCGGAGGGCGGCGGCGAGGAGATCGACAGCCGAAAGGCTGAAACGGCGCCTCGCCGCCGACCCCTACACCAGGCTCGCCTATGTTGAGGTGCTCGCCGACGAGAGGGCCACGACCTGCATCGGCTTCCTCAAGCGGGCGTTGCGTTTCTACGCCGCCCATGGCGTTGAGGTCGAGCGGCCGGGCGGACCGTTCCGGCAGTACTGCGAGCCGCGAGCTGTCAGAACGCCAGGCAGTCGACGTAGTCGAAGCTCTCCGCGGCGAACGAGAACGGCTCCACGGGCGGATCCTGCTCGATGACGTACTGCTGGACCTTGCCCTGGGCGGCGGCGAAGACGCCCGCCCAGTCGACGTCGCCCTGGCCGATCGTCGTCTGCCGCTGTTGCGGCGTGCCGGCGCCGATCACGTCCTTCACGTGCAGGAGTTCGATCCGGTCCCCGAAGTCCTGGACCAGCTGCACGGGGTCCTCACCGCCGATCGTGGCCCACCCGACGTCGAGCTGGAATGTGACCCAGCGCGGATCGGTGTTCTCCACGAGGATCTGCCAGGCGCTCTTCAGCTGGCCGTCGCCCTGGGTGTCGACGTACCGCGTCGTGAACTCGGGCGCGTGGTTGTGGCCGAAGATCTTGCCGGTGCCGTTCTTCTTCGAGCGCTCGCCCAGCCGGTTCATCGTCGCGGCGGTGGCGAGTGTGTTCTCGTAGCTGCCGGTGCCCGGCGCCGCGAATCCGCCGGAGCCGGTCCAGCGCTGGCCGAGCAGCTTCGCGTCGGCGAGATTCGCGTCCCAGCTGGCCTCGTTCGTGGACATGTGCCGCGAGGGCACCTTCAGCGCGTACTTCTCGGCCAGGGCGTCGAATTCCTGGACAGTCAGTCCGTGGAAGCTGAACGGCTCGATGTTGCGGTAGCCGACCTCGCTGAGGAACGCGAACACGAACTCGAGCCGCTCGGCGCGAGTCGCTTCCGGCCCGGGCGCGCCGGCCGGCGCCTCCGCGGCACGCTCGCCGCGGTCGATGTACCGGTTGAAAGTCCACAGCTGGATCGAAATCTTGCTCGCGGGGACGCTCCGCCCGGTGCTGCAGTTCGCCGGCTCGGCCTTCGCCGGCGCTGCTTGCTGCGCACCGGCCGCAGTCGGACCGACGAGCGCGAACAGCATCGACAGAGCGACAGCAAGCCCGACGACGATTGCAGGCCAGCTTGGCTTCGGTTGACTGATGACCACCCCGTGCTCCTCCCTTGATCCCTTCGGCGGCACGTCGAACCCGTTGACGTCTCGAACGCCGCCTTTGATCGGATATGTGCTGCTCGATCGCGCGAACGGCGCGCCCGGAGCCGAACGCCCCGTCGCCGACCCCTACAGCGTTCCCGGGGCGCGCATTGGCTAGTCACCAGACCTAACTTCTGCCGCCTCGGCGCGTAGCGCTAGCTACTTCTTGCGCGGACTTGAAGCAGATCCGCGGTCCGGCGTCAGATTCCTTCCCGCGCACCAACTCAGGACCCAATTCGCATCCTGGGCTCTTGACTTTCCTGGATCGTCCTAACCGGTCGGGGACGACCGGCGCGGAGTACTTCTCGCCCACCGAAGCGAGCCTCTCGTGTCCCGGGTTCGGACGCACCCCCGCCGGACATGGGCAGGCACCCGGCGGTGGGCGATGGGAGGCCGTGCCGCTCCTGGAACCGTCGACGAGCAGCACTGCCCGTCTGCACGCCCCGCCGTCGTCCGGAGCGGCGACCCGCTGAAGGCGACGAGCGCCGAGTCGACAAGCACGCCACCAGGCCGCTCCCGACCGGGTAGGGTCGGCGCACCCGGCGTCAGGAGTGAATCATGTACGCACGAGTAGTGCGGTTCACTGGGGCGGGCTCCGAGGCGATCGAGGCGAACGTCGCTGCTATCAGCGCCAACCCGGAGCCGCCCGAGGGGGTCAGGGCCACTCGGTTCCTGTTCCTGACCGACAAGGCGAACGGCACCGTGGTTGCGATCAGCTTCCACGAGACCGAGGAGGACATGCGGGCCGCGGACGCGGTGTTGAACGAGATGAGCCCGGACCAGGCGATGGGCACCCGGGAATCGGTCGACTTGGCCGAGGTTGCGCTCGACCTGACACCTGAGTAGCCGGGACCCGTCGTGGCTCGCGAAGGGCGCGCCGAGTGCGCTGAGCCCGCCGCGCTTGCTTCTCGTTGGCCACTCGGCGGGAGCTGTGAGGACGAGCGAAACGCGCCCGCAGAGGACGGAATCATCAGCGGCTGCGATCGGCCCGCCCGCACTTGGATCCGTCGAGGAGCAGCATCAGCCGGCGCCGACGCGACTGCTCCGGTCGCCGCCTGGGGACAGCGACAAGTGGCGGCCGGCCGGCGGCCTGAGCAATCGGGCCAGCGAGATTGGAGATCGTCCAGCCAGGGGCTCGGCACTCTCGGGGGCGCCCACGCGCGGGATACTGGAGTAGGCGATGTCGCGGGAGACCATCGAAGTGGTGCGCAACGCCTACGAGGCGTTCAATCGAGGCGATCTCGAGGACATGGCCGCCGCTGCCGCACCGGAATTCGAGTACGTCGCCACGGGCGTAATCCCCGGCGCCGGAGGCGTGTATCGCGGGCGGGAGGAATACCTGCGGTTCCTCGAGCAGTGGTGGAGCGAGTTCGACGAGCCCACAGTCGACGTGAACGAGCTGGCCGATGCTGGCGAACAGGTGCTGGCGTCCGTGACGTTCCGGGGCGGTGGCAAGCAGAGCCGCGTGGAGACAACATGGAGCCTCTGGCAACTCTGGACGGTGCGGGACGGCAAGATCGTGCGCGGGCAAGGGTTCACACGCAGGGAAGACGCACTCGAAGCGGCGGCGATGCGCGAGTAGGCCGCCATCGTCTGCGCCGCCCGATGGACGGGAGCAACACTTGTGGGACCGGCGTCGCCCGCCGATGAGATCGTCGCCTTGGCGTGGCGGGCGCCGCCTCTCCGACCGGAGTTCGCGCTGATCCGGTGTCGAAACCCAGTGTGCCGCCGGTCTCGCCTTCGTCGAGGAGCAGCTCTGCCGAGCTGCGCCCCTGGTGCTCGTCCGACGCAGGAGCGAGCCCCGGCTCGGCGGCGAAGCCTGCGTCTACCAGGAGCGACACTCTTGCCGCCGATCGCCGAGAGTGCAGCTCGCATGGGGAAGCGGCACCCTTCTCCGCGCGGTCCCGCCGCGAAAGCCCGCCGCCCAGCGCACCGAGCACCAACCCAATCTCGGGGGCCAGGGGGAGGTCGGTGATCAAGCCGATGACGATGCCGAGCGCCAGTCCGGTCACCGCGCCGACGGCGATCGCGGGTCCGATGCTCATGCCGGCGAGTCTATGTCGGGCAGTGGTTGCTGGCGCGGCCGGAGTCCGTTGTGTGCGGTGCGCTGCGAGGGAGTAGGCTGAGTGGAACCGAGCCGGTTACGTCAGGCGCTTCATAGCCTCCCCGGAATCCAAAGCAAAGCGCCAGCGAAGGGGACTCCCATGTCCCATCAGGCCTGCTGTAGCTCCCAGCCAGCCGGCGACCTCACAGAGGTCCTCATGCTGGACGGAGCCTTCGACGGATCGAACGCCGCACAGGTCGAGTTGGCGCTCGGTGATGCGATCGATGCCGATAAACCACAGCTGGTCATCGACCTCAGAGGTGTGAGCTTTCTGGACTCAACGATGCTCGGGGTGCTCATTCAGGGTGTGGGTGACACGGCCGCCCGCGGCGGCCAGCTCGCCCTGATTCGCCCCAATGCGACTGTATGGAGAGTGTTCGTGCTCACCGGCCTCAGTCGCAGCTTCCGTTCGTTCGGCCGCTTGGATGAGGCCTTGGCCGGCTTCGGGGTGCGAGCTTGACGCCGCTCCCGCGCCCGACTCGATGAAGGTGTCTGCTCGCGGCGACGTCGAAGTCCCGCTTCAGCCAGCGACGGTGGCCGGGTGGCTATTGTCTTGGCGGTGCCCGGCGCGCGGCTGTCGTTGATCGAGTTTCCCGCGGATGACCCCGAGCGGGCTCGACGCTTCTGGGCCGCGCTGCTGGGAAACCCCCTCGAGCCAAGGCACGAGGGGGAGGGCTGGCAAACACACTCAACGACCCCGCCAGTTGGGCTCCATCCGCGGGGTCGCGGGCCCGGCGACTCCTTCTCCTTGCCCTACTTCGCCGTAGCAGATCTGGCCGTGGCACTGGAGCAGGTCGAGGCGCTCGGCGGCAGCGTGGTCCATCCGGGCAGCGCATCGGCCGTCTGCAAAGACTCCGAGGGAAGCCCATTTGGGTTGACGCTGATGGCCGGCGGCTGACCGCTCGCGCTTCATTACGGCTCGACTTCAACTACATCGCGAGCCGTAATGCGCTCGCGACCAGTATCTCGCGACTTCGCGTAGTTCCGGTTCCCATGTGAGGCAGGAGCGCAGTGCCGGGCCTCGCATGGGAGCCGTGGCACTACGGGGCACCGCTACACGGTTTGCGTGCCCGGGCAACGATGACTGCCGCGCGTGTCATCGATCACCTCGCGCGGACTGTCATTCGTGGCCCTCCCGATCGTCGCCCTTCTCGGGCCATCCCGGGGCCTGGGTCTGCCAGGTCGCGCTCGTACAGCTCGCCGATCTCCTTCTAGACTCAGAGGGGCAAGCGCTCGACTGGTTCTACGGCCTCTTCCCCTCGTGCGCAACACAACAGAGAGCCGAGAGGACGAGGTAGCAGTGACAGATCCGGTCGAGGACCGCGAGGCCGCCGCCCAGCGGCTCCAATCGGCGCGACAGTCGCGTCACCTCTACTTGCTCCAGGCCGACGCGGCACTCGCTGAGCGGGCTGGCTACGCTGCGCTCCAGCTGGCCGTGCAGCGAGTCGCCGCCCGCGAAGCTTGGCTCACACGGCCCGAGAGACGCGGCTAGTCCCCGGTGAGACGCAAGAAGACCAGCGCCGCGAGCTCCGAGAAGGCGGCCAGAAAGCGCGCGCGGCTCTTAGAGCAGGTCCGCAGACGTTTCGACGAGCGCGTGGCTGGAACGCCACGACGCCGGCGACGCGGCGGGCGATGATGGACGAGCAGGCGTGGCGCCTCGACGAGTTGCGCGAAGAGGCCCGTTATCGCCGCGAGCGCCTCGAGCTGTACAGGGCGAGGATGTACGGCGGGCGTGCCCGCAGCGAATACCGACTGAGGGAGTATGAGCGGGCCTCCGAAGGCGCCTGGGCGCGCCTTCGCCGAGCCGAAGCGCAACACTCCAGCATCTCTGCGGAGCGGCGGGGCGACTCTTAGTTCCTGAAGGGGACTACGGGCCGGAAGCACTCCGCTTCGAGCCGGTCGCCGTTGTAATCGTCCAGCCGCTCGTAGGCCTCGGCGAGGCACGCGCTGGCAAACCCGAGCTCGTTTGCCGCCTGCGCGACGGTGTCGAGCAGCTCCCGCCTTGCCTTCGAGGTGGTATACGCCATCGAGTTGGTCAGACGCCCACAGATGTCAGAGGTCGTCTCCGGTCCGTATGTCGCCGGGGTGGGCTGGATCGGGTGCCGACGCCCGCTTCCTCGCGTCCTTCTTGGCCTTCTTCTCCAGCCGACGCTCGCGGAGCGTGCGTTCACGGTTGAGCTTTGCCATCGTGGTCTTTCTCTTGCCAGTTGAGGCCACGCGTGTCCTCCCGAGTTGTTGAGTTTCGAGCGCGCCGATGCCGCGCAGGGGCGAAAAGACGGAAGGCCCGCGCACGAGCCCTCCGTCGCTCATCGCATTCCGTGGGCCTAGAGCACCTGGACGTTCGCGGCTGCCGGGCCCTTGGTGCCCTGCTCGGCGTCGTAGCTGACCTTCGCGCCCTCGGCCAGTGACTTGAAGCCGCTGCCCTGAATCGCGTTGTGGTGCACGAACAGGTCCTTGCCGGGTTCATCCGGTGTGATGAATCCGTAGCCCTTGTCGTCGCTGAACCACTTCACGGTTCCCATTGCCATCTTTGTCCCCCTCCGGGATCTGTGCACTGCGAGACGCGGAGGGTGCTGGAAGGCAACGACTGCGGAAACGCGGAGCACTACTCTGGTCGAACGGACGCCCGACCCGTAGCACGAGCGTAGCGGCTCCCGCCGCGGGCCGGCCTGGACGCTTACCGGCGACCGCCCATATTTCACCACTCGCGATCGTCAGCGAGCGCGAGCAGGCCGGCGCCCAATCGCCCGACTCACCACTGAGGGCTCCGAGGCAATCGCTCCTGCTTGCCCATGACTGCGCGCGGGACTTGTGTCGGGGTTGCCTTGCCCATGGTTGCCTCCTGTCTGGGGGCGGCCGCCGCGGCGGCCTGCCCGCTGGTGTTGGTGGGGACCGGCATCGGTGGCGATCACGCTGGGCAGCGGTCGCATCTCGGCCACGGCGCGGTAACGGCTGCGGCGACGGCCGGTTGGCGAGGCTCCGGGGCTGCTATACGTTGGGTTCAACCGGCTCGCGTCCCCACTGGCATGGACTTCCGCATTCTTGGCCCGCTCGAGGTCCTCGATGAGGGCCGAGCGATCACGCTCGGGGGGAGCAAGCAGCGGGCGCTGTTGGCGTTGCTGTTGCTGCACGCCAACGAGACGCTCACCACGGAGCGGCTGATCGACGAGCTCTGGGGCGAGCGGCCATCCGCCAATGCCGCCAAGACGGTGCAGGTGCAGATCTCCCGCCTGCGAAAGGCGCTGGTGGGCGAGGTCGGAAACGGCTCGTCCGGCGTGATCGTGACGCGCGAGCGCGGCTACGAGCTGAGGCTCGATCCCGACTGCCTCGACGCGCACCGATTCGAGCGGCTCGTGGCCGAAGGGCGCAGTGAGCTGGCCGGCGGCCACCCGGGGCGTGCCGTTTCGGCGCTCGAGGAGGCGCTGTCGCTGTGGCGCGGCCAACCGCTGGCGGAGCTCGCCTACCAGCCCTTTGCACAGCAGGAGATCGGCCGCCTCGACGACCTGCGCGTCGCCGCCCTCGAGCAGCTGATCGAGGCGAAGCTGGCGCTCGGTGGCCATGCCGAGGTGGTGGGACAGCTCGAGGCGCTGATCGCCGAACACCCCTACCGGGAGCGGCTGCGCGCGCAGCTGATGCTGGCGCTGTACCGCTCGGAGCGCCAGGCGGACGCGCTGCAGGCCTACCAGGACGCGCGCAGGACACTGGTCGACGAACTGGGGATCGAGCCGGGCGAGCGGCTCCGCGAGCTCGAGCGGGCGGTACTCGCGCAGGACCCGGGCCTCCACCTGGCGGCGGAGGAGCAGGCGGCCGGGTCGGGCGTGGAGACCCCGCGCGGGGCCCTTATAGGCCGCGAGCGCGAGCTGGCCGCGCTCGTCGGCGGTCTCGATGACGCCTTGGCCGGCCACGGGCGCCTCTTCCTACTCGTCGGCGAGCCAGGCATCGGCAAGAGCCGTCTTGCCGAAGAACTGATCGCGCACGCCAGGGCGCGCGAGGCGCGTGTGCTCGTAGGCCGCTGCTGGGAGGCGGGCGGCGCCCCGGCCTACTGGCCTTGGGTCCAGGGTCTGCGGCCGTACCTCCGCGATACCGACGTGGAGAGCCTTCGATCTCATCTTCGCGAGGGAGCCGCCGACGTGGCCCGGCTCCTACCTGAGCTGCGAGGACTGCTCGACGATCTGTCGCCGGCCCCCCCGTTCGAGTCCGAGGGTGCGCGCTTCAGGCTCTTCGATTCCCTGACCGCCTTCCTGAGGAGCGTGGCGGCGGAGCGCCCGCTGGTGCTGGTGCTCGACGACCTCCACGCGGCCGACGAGCCGTCGCTCCTGTTGCTTCGGTTCGTCGCCCGCGAGCTCGGCGGGAGCCGCTTGCTGATCGTCGGCACGTACCGCGACGTCGATCCGACGCTCGCGGATCCGCTCACGACGACGCTCACCGAGCTGGCTCGCGAGCCGGTCACGCGAACGCTTGCGCTCGCCGGTCTTGGCGAGGCCGACGTCGCCCGCTTCATCGAACTCGTCGCGCCAAGCGCCTCAGCAGCGGAGCTGGCCCCGGTGGTGCACGCCGAGACCGAGGGCAACCCTCTCTTCGTCGGCGAGATCGTGCGACTGCTCGCCGCGGAGAGACGCCTGGACGAGCCCGCGTCGGCGAGGCTTGCGATACCGCAGAGCGTGAGGGACGTGATCGGCCGCCGCCTGCGCCACCTCTCGGCCGACTGTGACCGCCTGCTCACCCTCGCCTCGGTGCTCGGGCGCGAGTTCGATCTCGATGCGCTGGCCGCTGTCAGCGGACGTGAGCGTGACGCCATCCTCGAGTTGCTCGACGAGGCGACGGAGGCGCGCGTCGTCTCGGAGGCTCCCGGCACCATCGGCCGCGTTCGCTTCGCCCACGCGTTGATCCGTGACGCCGCCTACCACCGCCTGACGAGGAGCAACCAGGTACAGCTCCATCGCCAGGCCGGCGAGGCCCTCGAGACCCTCTACTCCCAGGACCTCGACCCCCACCTCGCCGAGCTCGCGCACCACTTCTTGGAGTCTGCCGTGGGTGGAGACGGCCAGAAGGCGGTCGACTACGCCAGGCGCGCCGGCGAGCGTGCCGGGCGGCTGCTGGCTTACGAGGAGGCGGCCCGCCTGTACCGGATGGCGCTCGCGGCACTCGACTCGAAGCAGTCGGCCGACGAGCCGACTCGGGGCGAAGTGCTGCTAGCGCTGGGAGAGGCCCAGGCCCGCAGCGGCGAGATGGGGCCTGCGAAGGAAACGTTCGCGCAGGCCGCGGTCGCGGCAAGGGAGCTCGGCCTGCCGGAGGTGATAGCCCGTGCAGCGATCGGCTACGGCGGGCGGTTCGTCTGGCTGCGCTCCGGAAAGGACCGGCGGCTCGTTCCGCTGCTCCAAGACGCGCTCGCCGCGCTGCCCGAAGAGGACAGCGTGCTGCGGGTCAAGCTGCTCGCCCGGCTCGCCGGGGCGCTCCGCGACCAGCCTTGGCCAAGGCCCGTCTCCTCGATCAGCCGGGAAGCGGTCGAGATGGCCAGGAGGCTGCACGATCCAGCCACGCTCGCGTACGCCCTGGACAGCGTCTACGCAGGGATCACCTATCCGCAGCAGGTCGCGGAGTGGCGCGCCACCGCTGACGAGCTGGTGCAGGCTGCCGAGGCGGCCGACGACAAGGAGCGGGCGTTCGCCGGGCACCAGCACGGCCTGGGAGTGCTGATGCTCGAGGGCGATCTCGAAGGTGTCGACGCCCAGCTGCAGGCGATGGAGCGGCTCGGCGACGAGCTCAGACAGCCCGCTCAGACATGGGCGCTCACGCTCACGCAGACGGCACGCGCCCTGTTCGCCGGTCAATTCCCGGACGCCGAGGCGGGCATCGACCGAACCCGCGAGCTAGGACGCCGCGCCCAGACACCAGACGTCACGTTCTTCGGTTCGCAGGTCCTGCAGCAGTTCGTCTTGCGGAGGGAGCAGGGCCGCCTGGAGGAGGTGGAAGCCGCCCTCGAGCGCTTCGTCGACGAGTACCCCGGATTGGTCGTGCACCGCTGCGCGCTGGCGACCCTGCACACGGAGGCCGGGCGCCAGGCCAACGCCCGCCACATCTTTGAAGCACTGGCAACCGATGACTTCGCGGAGCTGCCGTCACGCCAAGAATGGTTCTTCGGAGCCGGTCTCCTTTCGGAAGTCTGTGCCGTCCTCGGTGATCGCCGCCGCGCCGCCACCCTTTACGAACTGCTGCTGCCCTACGCCGGCTACAACCAACTCAACTACGTCGAGGTCTGCTGCGGCTCGACCTCCCGCTACCTAGGGCTCCTGGCAAGCACGATGTCGCGCTGGCAAGACGCCGAGTATCACTTTCAGGCCGCGATCGAGATGGACCAGCGCACGGGAGGATGGCCCTGGCTGGCGCACTCAAAGGCCGACTACGGCCGCATGCTCCTGGCACGCGGAACACCGCACGACCGCGAACAGGCCCGCGGCCTGTTGCACAGCGCCCGCGCCACCTACGACCAGCTCGGCATGGCCACCCACGCGGCGCGGGCCTCAGCACTGAGCGAAAGGGGCAGTCGAGAAACAGCCGGGCGCTGATACCAGCGGCCGGCGAATGAGTTCTACGAGCTTCTCCTTCTCGACGGTTGCAGGCGTGTCCGCTGGCGCGAGGCGCACTCTTGCGTCGGACGAGAGGAAGCTGTGCGCAAGCACCCGGTCGGTGGAGGCGCCGCACTCGCGTTCGTCGAGGAGCAGCACTGCCGACCTGCGCTACTGGTCGTCGTCCTTTCGCGGGCGTTGGGGCGGCACCACGCGGACTCGGGCTTCGCCTTGGCGAGGGGGCGCGTCGTGACGGGGAGTCGAGACTTCCGCAGCTTTTCGGAGCGGTCGCCTCGAGGTTCAGGCGTAGTAGCCGTCGATCGGAACGCGAGCCTCGGCGAACAGCGCCGGGCCCTCGTAGGCGACCTCCGCCGCGTCGGGGCTGACGGCCGCGGGCGGCTTGAGCTCCTGCAACTGTTCGCCGGAGAGCGCGAAGACGACGCGCCCGAGGCCAGAGCGCGCGACCGCACCCGTGCACATCGGGCAGGGCTGGCAGCTCGTGTACATCGTGGTGTGCCGCGCGACGTCTGGGTCGAGCTGCCGAGCCGCCCATCGGGCCAGCTTGAGCTCGGGGTGGGCCGTGATGTCCCGCTCGGTCACGACGGTGTTGCGGTCCTCGGCCAGCACATCGCCCGCGGGCCCGACGAGCAGCGATCCGTACGGCATGTCGCCCGCGGCGCGCGCCGCGGCCGCCAGCTCGATGGCCCTGCGCAGGTGGCGTTCGTCAGCCTCGCTCATCAGTCTCCTCGGTCGATCGTGGTGCATGCTCGGAGCCGTGTGGAACGCGCTCAGATGGTAAGCGTGCCTTCCGCTACGACGACGCTCGCCCCGCCGATTCGGACCCGCTGGCCGCTGACCTGAACCCGGATCCGGCTCGGACGTCCCATGGCATGGCCCTGCTCGACGAACACGGTCGCACCGTCGCGCACCACGCCTTGTGCGACCAGGCGGCTGACGAGCGGACCGGCGGCGCTGCCGGTCGCGGGATCCTCCCAGATGCCCACGGTCGGGTTGAAGAACCGGGCATGCGCGACGGCGGCCGGATCGACGGGATCGAGGCAGTACAGGTAACAGCCCTGCCCGCCAACTTGCGCGAGGGCCGCCGCCAGCCGCGGCACGTCGGGCCGCGCGCGACCGACGACCGCGCGATCGCGCGCGGGCACCAGGAGGTGCGCCGCGCCGGTCGAGACGACCTGCGCCGGCACGTCGTCGAGCAGGTCGGGTCGGCCCGGATCCAATCCGAGCGCCCCCGCCAGCTCGTCGCGATCGGTCACGGTGCGCCCGAGCTCCGGTGGCGCCTGCTCCATCACGATCGCATCGGGCCGTCCGTTCCGACCCGTCACCTCTACGGGCAGGACACGGTCTCCGATCTCCTGCGCAAGCACCGCCCCGCCCTCGGCGTCGAGCTCAATCCGCCCGGCGCTGGCGAGCCACCACCAAGCGCCGAGCGCATTGTGTCCGGCGCCGACGACCTCGGCGCCGGCCGGCGTGAACGAGCGCAGCCGCCAGGTCGCTCCCGGCCGAGTCGCGGGCAGCACGAACGTCGTCTCGGACTGGTTGAACTCACGCGCCACTGCCCGCATCACCGGCTCCTCCAGCCGTTCGGCATCGGCGACGACGGCCAGCGGGTTGCCAGTCAGCGGAGTGTCGGCGAACACGTCGACCAGGACGAAGGGAACGGATGTGCTCAATTGGGCGTCGGCCTCCTGGGCTTCAGGCCGAGCATAGGCACGCGGAGATCTCGTGGAACGCACCGGTTCCGGACGCTCGACGCGCCCGGGATCCCGGAGCCCATGAGCCGTCGAGCGCGGATCGCACGTCCATTGTCCGAGGGCGTTGGACGGACAGCACCACGTCGCGCGCCGCCCGCCCCAGCGAGCATCGCCAGCAGGCGGCCAGTGAGGAGCGCGTCGGCCCGCACTCGGCATTCGCGCTCGCGCTGCGCGGCGGCGAGACCATCATCCGCGACAAGGGCTACGCCGGCGCCGGATTCGCCGACCACGCCGCTACCCAAGACAACCTCGGACTCGAAACCCACCGAGCCCGCCCCCTCCACCGCCTCAGAGCCCGCACCGCCGCCAAACTTCTCGCCTACAGCGCGGCATCTGGCTCAACTGGCTCACTCGGCCGCCCCACCCGCACCTTCGCCGACCTCACCACCTAACCCGGGGCATCAACCATCTAGTGGCGACGGGGGATCGTGGGCCGCCGACCGATGATGTCCACCACCCGCGGGACCTCACGCCGACCCACGCGGCATGATGCGGTGCTTGCGCATCGGACGAAACGCAGCTGCGTGCCAGACGCTGCGACTGCCGCTCGCCGCGGCCGCTTGTGTGGAGGAGCAAGCATCTGGGCGCAACTGGTTCCGTCGAGAGCAGCACTCCCAGCCTCCGCTCCTGTTCGTCGTCCCTGGCGACCGTCACGTCGGGTATCGGCGCTGCCGCTCGCATCCTCGCCGAGCGAGCGGGGTCGAGATCTGTGGATCAAGTTCCTTCTGCGGGTACGGGCTGGTAGTAGAGGAGGACGTTGCCGGAGTCGAAGGGCCGGCTCCTCAACAGCTTCAGGCTGACCCTGTTACCCGCGTTCTTGAACACCGACTTGCCGGCGCCGACGACGAGCGGGCTGACCATGATCCGCAGTTCGTCGACAAGGCCCATCTGGAGGAGGTTCACCGTCAGATCGGAGCTGGCGAGGATCGCTATGTCCTTGCCGGGCTGGTGCTTGAGTGCCCTCACCCCTTCGATGTCGCTGATGAGCCGCGTATTGGCCCAGTCGGGCTTGTCGAGCGTTCGTGAGACGACGACCTTCGCGAGGCTGTTCATCCTCGCCGCGACCCTGGGGTCGTCCTCGTCGGCCGCGGGGGTCGGCCAGTACGCCGCCATCATCTCGTAGGTGATCCGCCCGAACACGAGCGTGTCGACCTCGTCGAGCTGCTCGACCGAGAACTCGTCGAACTCCTCATCGACGGTCGGCCAGTCGATGAACTGCTGGTTTGGGCCCTCGTAGTAGCCGTCGACGGTCACCACCATGAACGAGAACATCTTTCTCACGGGACACTCCTTGTCATCGCTCCGCGTAACCATGTAGACCGGACCGCGGAACACGACTCATCGCTGCTCGTCGATGCATCGAGGGGATGTCCCGCACCGCGTCGACTAGCAGGGCTAGGCACTCCGCGGTCCCGCGGATTGCGCAGTCTCGCCAGGCCGCTTGGCTCACCCTCGGAAGGGGCGAGCAGGCGGCTTGGATGACGCCCTCTCGCTTCCGCGATTCCCGCCAGAAGCGAGCTGTTCATGCGCCGAGCGACGACGACCGCACCGGACAGCAACCAGGCGCGGCGGCCGCGCGATTGGGCGCCCTCGCCGCTGCTGGATTGTGGAACCGAGAAGCGCACCGGCCGCTCCCGGATTCGGTCGAAAACCCGCAGCGTGGCGGGAACAGGGCAGATTCACGGGAAGACTCTCGCCTCCCGCCTTGACCGGGGCTGGGGGGAGCTCTCCACCTCGCTGCCGCGAATCTCACTGCTTTAGCCGGTAGCCGTGAAGGCCTCGGCCGGGTCCGTGTACTGAGTCGAGCGCGCGCGGTGAAGCCGTCGCGCACTTCGGTGATCAGATAGAAGCGCTGGCGAACCTCCACGCCGCTGGTCCTGCCATGCGCGCCCGAAACTCGGATTCGGATAGGTACTTGACTGGCGCCACTTGGGGAGCGTTAAGAGCTCGAGCTCGGCGTCGCGCCAGGTCGATAGCCAGTCGTCGAAGAAGCGCCTGACCCCGTCCCGCCCTTCGAAGATGGGCCGCTCGACCCAGCCCTGCCAGTGAGACTGGTCGCGGAGGCGCTCATCGTGGTACGCGGCGAGCAGGGTCGGCAGGTCGCGGGCCTGCGCGGCCTCGCAGAGACCTCGACTCAGCTCCGCTATCCATGGCCCCTGCCGGAGGACGGGGAGCCGCCGGAAGAGGCGAGACCTGATGCACCCCGCGCGCGCCGACCTGCCGAGCCGCGAGGGCCGCGGCGCCGAGGCGGCCGGCGCCTACCCGACGCGCTGGAGCGAGCCGGCAATCAGGCTGAGCGCGCTTTCCTGGCGCGGCGCTCGGCCGCGTGGCGAGCCGTGATCGTGCTCAAGCGGCGCTGAGCACGACCTTGAGCGCGTTGTGCTCACCGGCGGCGCCGAAGACGTCGTAGGCCTCCATGATGTCGTCGAGCGCGAACTTGTGGGTCCCAAGCTTCTCCGACTCGATGCGCCCGTCGCGTACGAGCTGGAGCAGCGTGGGGATCGTCGTGCCGTTGACGAGTCCCATGGTGATCGTGACGTTTTTGATCCACAGGTCCTCGAGGTGCAGGGTCGTCGGCGCGCCGTGCACGCCGATGTTTGCGACCACGCCGCCCGGTCGGACGATCCGGGTGCATAGGTCGAAGGTGGCGGGGATCCCGACGGCCTCGATCGAGACGTCCACGCCACGCCCGTCGGTGAGGTCCAGGATCTGCTGCTCTGCCTCGTCTCTCGCAGCGAGCGCATGCGTCGCGCCGAACTCCTTGGCATGTTCGAGACGGGAGCTCGTCGCCTCGATCGCGATGATCCGGCTGGCGCCCGTGATTGCCGCGGTCATAATCGCGGCCAGCCCGACGGGACCGGCACCGACGACCGCGACGGAGTCGCCCGGCTTCACGCGCCCGTTCTGCACGCCGATCTCGAAGCCCGTGGGCAGGATGTCGGCGAGAAACAACACCTGCTCGTCGGTCACGCCATCCGGGACAAGGTGGACCGAGGTCTCGGCATAGGGTACGCGGGCGAACTCGGCCTGTACGCCGTCGATCAGGTGGCCGAAGATCCAGCCGATCCCACCCACCGTCTCGCAGTGGGCGGGGATGCCGCGCTTGCAGGTGCCACAGCGCCCGCACGAGGTGATCGCGGGGACGAGGACCCGGTCGCCCTGCTTCAGGCGGTTGACCGCCGCGCCGGTTTCGACAACCGTCCCGACCGCCTCGTGTCCGAGCGTCCGTCCGTCGGTCACGGTCGGGACGTCGCCCTTGAGGATGTGTAGGTCCGTCCCGCAGATCGTCGTGGTGTCGACCTTCACGATCACATCGGTCGGGTCCTGGATCCCGGGATCGTCAGCCGACTCCCACACCTTGTTCCCCGGACCCTGGTAGACGAGTGCCTTCATTCTGCGCTCCCTCGAGATCGTGCCGGACCGCCAGAGCAGCAGCGTACCTGTCAAATCGAATGAGACGGTTTCGTCGCGAATTGGTGAGCGGCCCTCCTCGCTGTCGAAGCCTCCGGGCACAGTCACGTTGAGGAGGCGTGCGTCGGCTGAATCGCATCGCCATGCGTGCCGGGTCTCCCGCGGCCCCTAGACCCATCTCCCGGGTAACGCAGCCACCGTGTCGTCCGCGATCACGACGGCGTACTCGCTGTCAAGGATGTAGAAGCCCGTGTCCCAGCGGGCGTTGACGTGCAGCGGGACCGAGGAGCCCTCGAAGTCGAGGGACTCCACAACCGTAAGCCGCCCGCGGTCTGATCGGCATCAGCCTTGACCGTGTCCAGCGAGCCGAACATCCAATGGCTTCACCCTCTTCGCGCCCCAGCGCGTACGGCCTCATCGGCCAACTCCTCGGTCTTCTCAGGCAGGCATCAGGCAGCATCCCTAGGCGCTCCCCGTTAGCGTGCGAGCGAGCGGGCGACCACCGACGTCGCGAGCAGAGCTGCTCGCTGCTGCTGTTGTGGAGGAGCAGCTCCCGCGCCGACGGCGCTCCTATCGTCGAAGACCAGCACTGTCAGCCTGCGCACCCACTGTTGTCCCCCGCGCCAGCGCGCATGGTCGCGAGCGGTGCGGGAGGGCTCTTCTTGCGCCGATGGACGTGACTAGTCACGCGTGGACCGTCCCTTGCGGGGAATAACTGAGGCTGGCTGGCGTCCAGAAGGTTGTGATCCAGCTTCGCGTCGCCCGTCCCGACGATCCGGCCGATCGACCGCTGCTGGAGGGACTGGCCGCCGACTACGCGCGGATGCTAGCTGGGATTGATCGTGGCGCTCGACGGACTGCTCGGCCACCCGGGTTCAACCGATGAGGAGCCCGACCGCTCCTCGCTGGCGGGACATCATGGAGCTCAGCTTCGGTCAGCGCATTTCGGGCCTGGCAGCGGACGGCACCGAAGTGCATGCCGCCGTGTTCGACGAGAACGAGGTCCGCGCCGCCGCCGGCCTGACGATGGTGCTCGGCGCGGTGGCCTTCGGCTATTTGCCGGAGTGGGTCTCCGCCAAGCCCAAGCGGTTCGCCTGGACGCTCGGCCTCGGCATGGCGTTCTCGATGATGGTCATCACCAACAGCGGCGTGCGCGGCACCCTCCCGCGGACGATCTGCGCCATCTGCCTGACCTTGATGTGGATGGAGTCGGGTCTCGGTGTGTGTCTGGGGTGCAAGATCCACGGCCCGCTGGTGCGACGCGGCTGGGCGACCGAGGACCCCGCGTTCGAGGTGTGTGCTCACCGTGAGTGCGTACTGCCCGAAGCGGGCGGGGGCGTGATGGCGACGCTGATCGAGAAGTCGGTCGCAGCCGGGCAGGAGCGGTTCCATCCGCCCGGACGGGCTCAGGCGGAGGCCGCCTTCCTCGACTCGAATCCGTCCTTCCGCGATACGGCGATCCTCGATGAGCTTCGCGCCACCGAGTACGAGAGCCTGGACGCCCGGGGCAACGTCTACCTCGACTACACCGGCGGCAGCCTCTACGCGGCCTCGCAGATCGAGGAGCACCTGCGCCTGCTGCGCGACACGGTGTACGGCAACCCGCACTCGGTCAACCCGACCTCGTCGGCCGCCACCGGCCTGGTGGAGCGGGCGCGGGCGGCGGTGCTGCGCTACTTCAACGCGCCCGTAAGCGACTACGCCTGCATCTTCACGCCCAACGCCACGGGCGCACTGCGCCTCGTCGGCGAGGCCTATCCGTTCGGGCCACGGGGTCGGTTCCTCGCGACGGTCGACAACCACAACTCGGTCAACGGCATCCGCCAGTTCGCCCGGGCGAAGGGAGCGAAGACGGCGTACGTGCCGCTCGAGGCGCCCGACCTTCGGGTGGTCGCCGGGGTGCTCGAGAACCACTTCGACGACGCCGCTGCAGACGGCCACAACCTCTTCGCCTACCCGGCGCAGTCCAACTTCTCCGGCGTCAAGCACCCGCTCGAGTGGATCGAGCTGGCCCATGAGCGGGGCTGGGACGTCCTCCTGGACTGCGCCGCATTCGTGCCGACGAGCGGGCTCGACCTCTCGGCGTGGGAGCCGGATTTCGTCGCGGTCTCGTTCTACAAGATGTTCGGCTACCCCACAGGCGTGGGCGCATTGCTCGCCCGGCGACGGGCGGTGGAGCGACTACAGCGCCCCTGGTTCAGCGGCGGCACCGTCGTGGCCGTGACCGTGGAGGGCGACATGGCCTTTCCGCACTCCGGCCATGCGCTGTTCGAGGACGGCACGGTCGACTACCTCGGGATCCCGGCGGTCGAGATCGGCCTGCGCCACATCGAGCGAATCGGCATCGACACGATCTCGCGCCGGGTCGCGGGCCTCGGGACGTGGCTGCTCGAGGCGCTGCAGCGGCTGGAGCACTCGGACGGCAGCCCCGCGATCCGCCTCTATGGGCCCACGGGGTGGGACCGCCGCGCGGCAACGATCGCCTTCAACTTCCTGCACCCTGACGGCCGCGCGGTCGACGAACGCTTCGTCGACATGGTCGCGGCGGCGCACAACATCTCCATCCGGACCGGTTGCTTCTGCAACCCCGGCGCCGGGGAGGCCGCGTTCTCGCTCTCGAAGCAGAGGCTGACGGAGGAGCAGTTCGAGGACGGAATGACCCTCGACGACTACATCGGGCGCGTCGGAATGCCCACCGGCGGCGCAGTCCGCGTGTCGCTCGGACTCGCGACCAACTTCGCCGACGTCCACCGGTTCATGACCTTCGCGACGGAATTCCGCGACCTCACCGACGTGCCGGCGGACCTCCCGCCCAGGCTGGCCTGCTAGACGCTGGCCGCCAGACGGGCGTGCGGGCGCAGCACCTGCCGCAGGGCCGCCATGGGGTCAAAATGAATCACGCCGAGAAATACGTGGGACTCGGACTCCTCGCCGTTGAAGAGCCACTCGAAGGCAGCTTGCGGCAGCAGCAGGAGCAGCGCCCACTCCCGAGTGGTCGCGGTCAGCGGCCACGTCACGCCGGCGGCGAGCGGAGCCCCGGTTTGGCAGGAACGCGGGCGCCTCAGAGGGCCGCTCGGTGCCATTGACAGCCTCGAGATGACACAGAACCAGTCGGCGGGAGGCCCCCGATCGGCTCCCGCGTCAGTCCTCGTTTGTGGAGTTGGAGAAGCGCCGGGCGACCTGCGCCCACGGCGGGCCTTCACGGCTTGCGGACTGACTGCCCGGTCCGTGTAGTTCGCGGCGACCTCGTCGTCAACGGAGAGGAGAGTCCATGTCCGCACCGCAGCTGCTGAACGCCGCTGGCCGCCGCCGATCGCCGGTCACCAAGCCGGGCTATCTCGCCGGGCGCCCGCCGCGCAACAAGGGGCTGCGCTACCCGCCCGATCCGCCCACGGTCGAGGAGATCGTCGCGGTCATGCGCGCGGCCGGCGACGACATCCACGGCGCGCGCATGCGGGCCCTGATCGTGCTGCTCTGGCGCGCGGGGCTGCGCATCAACGAAGCGCTGACCTTGACCGAGCACGACCTCGACGCGCGTCTCGGAGCGATCCGGGTCCGGCACGGCAAGGGCGGCCGCCGGCGCGAGGTCGGCATGGACCGATGGGGCTGGGAGTACCTCCGCCCCTGGCTCGAACTGCGCATGCGCATGCCCGTCGGGCCGCTGCTGTGCGTGATCGACGGACGGACCCGTGGCCGGCCCTGGGCGAGCGACGCCGCCCGCGCCCGGCTCCGGCGCGTCGCCGCCAAGGCCGGGGTGCGGCGGCGGTTCGCGCCCCACCAGCTGCGCCACGCCCACGCCGTCGAGCTCGCCCACGAAGGGGTGCGCGCTCAATGTCATCCAGCGCCAGTTGGGGCATACCAACCTCGGCGTCACCTCGATTTATCTGCAAGGCATCGACAACGCCGAGATCATCGCGACCGTCCACGCCCGCAAGGCGCCGATGATCCCCGCCAGCACTGGGCTGCGCCTCTAGGCCGGTCCACCCAGGCGTGGCCGAGGTCCCATCAGTACTGGTCGCGTCGAGAAGGTCTCTCCTATGTCAAGGGATCCTCGCTAGGAGGGGGATTCCTCTAGGTCAAGCAGGGCATCGGAGTCGGTGCCGTGCCGGTGGTGGTCGGCTGGTGTTGTGGTCGGGCCGGAACGCCATCGACGCGGCCACGGTCGTGCTGTGGGCTCTGGGCAGGGAGGGCGAGGAGGTAGTGGAAGCGGCGGGCGATGTGTCGCTTGAGGCAGCGCAGCGCTCCCTTGCTCGTCTTGCCCTCGGCTTCCTTGCGCTCGAGGTAGGCCCTGGTGTTCGGGTCGTAGCGGGCGCGGGTGATCGCGATGATGTGCAGCGCGTGGTTGAGCTGGCGGTCTCCGCCGCGGTCGAGTCGGTGCCGGTCGCGCTGCCCTGACGAGCACGGGATCGGCGCAACGCCTGCTTGGCGGGCGAAGCTGGCGTCGGACGCGAACCGCTCGGCGCCGGCGGTGCGGCCGATCAGGATCGCCGCGGTCAGCACGCCGCAGCCGGTCTCTCGAAGCAGCTGCGGGCGGTGCGACTTGACCAGGGCGAGCAGCTCTCGCTCGATGGCGTCGGCTTGGCGGGTGAGCACGCGGATGTGGGCGATCTGCTGGCGCGCGACCCGCACGCGGGCGCAGGCGGGAAGGCGTCGCAGGCGCCGGCCGATCCGATCTAGCTGGCGAGGATCCGTAAGCGCGCCACGCTTCAGCGATCGCTCGAGCTCGGGGCAGAGCTCGAGCAGGTGCCAGCGCAGCCGGTTCTGGACCCGGGTGCGCTCCCGAACCAGATCCTCCCGGTGATCGCCGAGCAGGCGGATCTCCATCGCCCCCTCGTCCAGATACGCGGCCGGGAAGCGCTCCACACCGTCCCTGACGACCGCGTGGGCGACCGCGAGCGCGTCGATCTGGTCCGACCTGCCCGGCTCGCGCTCCCCGCGCCTGGATGCGCCCATCCGGTGAGGCGGGACCCCGACGACCCGCTCGCCGGCCGCGAGAAGCGTCTGCTCGAGCCGTCTCGAGACGTGCCGGCAGTCCTCGATCGCCCAGACGCGATCTTCGTCCAGCCCGCGCGCCCAGCGGACCGCGGCCAGATGCCCGGCGTCATCGGCCTTGATCTGGCGGGCGCCACGGGCCCTGCCGGTCCCCTCGTCGATGGCCGCCAGCGCGTGCCTGCGCTTGTGCGTGTCCGCGCCGATCACGATCATTCATACCGTCCCTTCGTTCGTTTGAGGACGAGGCGGATCTCCGGCGGACAGCTCTCACTCGGGGCGGTTGCCACGCTCCTATCAAGTCACGCCGGTGATCCTCGGGCGGCGGCGGGCGACACAACCTTGGCCAGTCAGACCAGCCGGTCGACGAGCACTCTCAGAGCCAGCCCGCCGCCAGCCCGAGAACCAACCGCGGCGGCCGGACGTCACCGCCCAGACCAGGGCGACGCTGACAGTGAGAGCACTCTTGAGCCTGCGCTTCTGCGATCGTCCCTTGCGAGCGTCTCCGCCGCGGCGATCGAGACGTTCGCTGTCAGCCAAGAGCGAGAGCACCGTGGCTTTCCAACGGCGCTCACATCGGTCGAAGCGTGGCGTCGCGGGCCGCCGGGTCGCGCTCCTGCTTGTAGTAGGCCGGTCCGCGGCCGGTCTCGTCGTCGACCTGCTCGATCGCCTCGCCAGCGGCTGGCCGCTCGGTAGGCGGCCGTCGGTCTCCACCGTGAACGAGATCACGGCCGGCATGCCCGACTCCATCGCGGCCCGCGTCACGCCCACCGTCTCGTCGACGTGGGTCATCGTGATCGCCGTGACCAAGTCGGCCGCGGTCTGGGCGAAGGTGCCGATCTGGGTCGAGTGGTACTCCTGTGCCGCGGGGGCGCCAAGGAGCTCCGCCGGGGTGTAGCCGTCGTCCTGGGTCCCACGCAGCCGCTGATCACGACCGGCGCGTCGGGCGACTCGTAGCGCTCGCGCAGCTCCTCCATCAGGGCGATCGCCTTGCGGTTGAGGTCGGCCAGCTGCTCGTTCGAATAGCCGAGCTCCGCGGCCCAGCGGGGACTGGCGCGCCAGGTGGGGCTCTCGAGCACGAAGCCCAGGCCGTGCTCGCGCGCGAGCTCGGCGTAGGGCTCGAAATAGCCGCGGAGCGCTTTCGTGCCCTCGTCGTCTTTCAGCAGGTCGATGGCGGCGAACAGCGGCAGGTCGAGGCTTCGTGGAAGATCAGGGTGGTCTCGATCCCGCCGTCGGTCAGGAACAGGCCGCCG
The DNA here is from genome assembly GCA_963812915.1 of uncultured Thermoleophilaceae bacterium. GTDB lineage: Bacteria > Actinomycetota > Thermoleophilia > Solirubrobacterales > Thermoleophilaceae > JACVRW01. The sequence goes on from CAWEXB010000003.1 coordinate 507,231, forward strand.
TCGAGCTGGGGTAGGTGGTGGCGATGCTTCACCGAAACTCCTTTCCTTCGCTGTGGCTACGCTAACCCGCCGCCACCCGGCCTCAATCGCGCGCTCGGGCGCGCGCGAGAGGAAGCCAGACTGTCGTGAGATAGTCACTGGCCGCGTGAGATAGTCGCCTGGGTGGGCGAGGTGGGGCGGGTGTCTCGGTAGGTGTGGACCTCGACGTCGTCGATCGCCTCGGCGGGGGCTCCTCGGGCCCGCCTCACCCGCCGGCGCCGAGCATTCTCCGAACATCAGCTGGCCACTGCGCGCGTCCCGCACCTCCGCCCGTGCGCGCCTGATCGGCTTCTCCGCTCGCCTGCGAGCGCCGCGGGAAGTTCGACCCGGATTGGCCGCACAGTTGCGCCGCCGACCGGGCTGGCCTCGGTCTCTATCCGTGCGCGGTGTCACACAGCGGCCCTTGCGGCCGCACCAAAGTCGCGCGAGAGTAGACAGACTGGCCCCTCCACGAAGGAGCATCGAAATGGCGACAAACACCGCCGCTCCCGTCTCCGACACGTTCCGTTCCGCCTTCCGCGGCGAGCTGATCGAGCCGGGGGACCCCGGCTACGACGAGGCGCGTGCGGTCTACAACGGGATGATCGACCGCCGGCCGCGACTGATAGCTCGCTGCGCGGACGTCGCCGACGTGATCGCGGCCGTCGGCCTCGCCCGCGAGAACGGCTCGCCGCTCGCCGTGCGCGGCGGCGGTCACAACGCCGGCGGGCTGGCGGTCTGGGACGACGCGATCGTGATCGACCTCTCCGGCCGGCGCGGCGTTCGGGTCGATCCGGCCGCCCGCAGCGTGCGGGTCGAGGGCGGCGCGACCTGGGGCGACGTCGACCACGCCGCCCATCCGTTCGGCCTGACGGTGCCGAGCGGCTTCGTCTCGACCACCGGCGTCGGCGGCCTCACGCTCGGCGGCGGGCTCGGCTACCTGACCCGGAGATTCGGCTTCACGATCGACAACCTTCTGTCGGCCGACGTGGTGCTTGCGGACGGCTCGGTGGTGACCACCGATGCCGATGAGCATCCCGATCTCTACTGGGCGATCCGGGGCGGCGGCGGCAACTTCGGCGTCGTGACCTCGTTCGAGTTCCGCGGCTGCGAGGTGCGCGACGTTGTCGGCGGGCCGACCCTCTTCCCGCTCGACCGGGGCGCCGAGATCCTGAGCTTCTTCGACCGCTTCATCGCCGACGCCCCCGAGGAGCTCTCCGGCTGGTTCGCGTTCCTGACCGTGCCGCCGATCGACGCCTTCCCGTCCGAACTGCACATGCAGAAGGTATGCGGCGTCGTGTGGTGCTACACCGGCCCCAGCGACCAGGCCGACGAGGCGTTCGCCCCGGTGCGCGAGCTCGAGCCCGTGGTCGACGGCCTCGCCGAGATGCCGTTCCCCGCACTGCAGAGCGCGTTCGACCCGCTACTGCCGTCCGGCATGCAGTGGTACTGGCGGACGAACTTCGTCGACGAGCTGACCGACGAGGCGATCGCGGTCCACGTAGAGCATGCGGAGCGGATGCCGGCCGGGCTCTCGACGATGCATCTCTACCCCATCGACGGCGCGGCTCACCGAGTCGACGCGCAGGCCACAGCGCTGGCGTACCGCCGCTCGCGTTACGGACAGGTGACCGTGGGCGTCGACCCCGACCCCGCGAACGCCGAGTCGATCAGCGCCTGGGCGAAGGCGTACCACGACGCGCTGCAGCCGCACTCGGCCGGGGGCGGGTACGTGAACATGATGATGCACGACGAGGGCGAGGAGCGCGTGCGCGCAAGCTACGGCGACAACTACGACCGCCTCGTGGAGGTCAAGCGCCGCTACGACCCCGACAACCTGTTCAGCGTGAACCAGAACATCGCTCCCTAGGCGGGCACGCCGGGGAATTGGCAGCGGCCTACCCGGACGCCGCTACCGAACCGAACTGCGAGGGGCCCTGCGGCCCCTCGCTCGCTTCTGGCGCCTCGCGCTAGTCGTCGTCGTCCTCGGACTCGGCGGTCGCGGCGCTCAACGCGTCCACGATCCCGTAGCCATAGAAGCCGTTGTACCCGGGCCCGCCCTCGCATAAGGCGTCGAACTCGGTGAGCATCGGCTCGGGGCAGGCGCGCTCCCGCGCCGTCTGTCTCAAGATCCTTTCGGTCGTTCGAGGCCGTAGCTCGATCCCGCGCTTCTTACGGTCGCGCTTGCCGATTTCGGTGACGATCACGGCGGCTACGCCGGTGGCGTGCGGCGAGGCCCATGCGGAAGCGACAGTTCGCCATGACCGCGCTCGGGCTTGAGCGGAGTACTGTCACTGGGATGGCAGGCGTACCGTCCCCGGGGGCCGAGCAGGTTCGCGGCGCGGAGGTGATCGCGGCGCTGTGCCTGGCGACCGATCTCGGGATGGGCTTCCCGTTCGAGCATGGGCTGCACAGCACGCTGGTCGCGACACGGATCGCCGACAGGCTCGAGGTGGATCCCGCGACGGCGTCGCAGACGTACTACGCGTGCCTGCTCTCACACGCGGGCTGCACCACGGACGCCCACGTCACGGCGGAGCTGTTCGGCGACTCGCTGACCACTCATCTCAACCCGGTCCTCTACGGGTCCGGACGCGAGGTCTTCGCCGGGCTCCTCCACGCGCTGCCCGAGCCGGATAGGGCAGGCCCTGTTCGCGCCCTTCAGGTCGCCCGCCGGCTGCCGAGGTTGGCCCGGCTGCAGCGTCCGCACTTCACCGCGATGTGTGAGGTGGCGCAGATGCTCGCCGAGGGGGTTGGCCTTCCCCCGACGGTGCAGGGCCTCCTCGCCCACCTGACCGAGCGCTGGGACGGCAAGGGCCCGCTTCGCCGCGCGAAGGGCGAGGAGATCCCGTTGCCGATGCGGATCGTGCACGTCGCGGTCGACGCCACCTTCCAGCGCCTGCTCGGGGGTGAGGAGCACGCCCGGCGCCTGGCCCGCGAGCGGGCGGGAGGCGGGCTCGACCCGGAGGTCGCTGCCTGCCTCGCCGACGATGCCGGTGAGATCCTCGCGCTAGATGCGGAGGCGTCGGCGTGGGACGAGGTGCTCTCGTGCGAGCCGCAACCGCGGCTGACGCTGGAGGGGGAGGCGATCGATCGGGCGCTCGAGGCGATGGGCGGCTTCGCGGACCTGATCTCGCCCTACCTCGCCGGTCACTCGGCTGGCGTCGCGGAGCTGGCGACGGTGGCGGGCGAGCGTTGCGGCCTGCCGCCTGTCGAAGCGATCGCGCTTCGGCGCGCGGCACTCGTCCACGACCTCGGGCGGGTCGCGATCGGCGCCGGCGCCTGGCAGAAGCCGGGGCCGCTGACCGCGGATGAGTGGGAACGGGTGCGCCTCCACCCCTACCACACCGAGCGCGTCCTCTCGCGCTCGCCGTTCCTGTCCGCGCTCGCGCCGGTAGCCGGTGCCCACCACGAGCGTCTGGACGGCTCGGGCTACCATCGAGGAGCGGCCGGCGCGGACCTCGCCGTGCCGGCGCGCGTGCTCGCCGCGGCCGACGCCTACCACGCGATGACCGAGCCGCGACCGCACCGCGGCCCGGCGCCGGCGGAGCGCGCCGCCGAGGAGCTCGCTCGCGAAGCAAGCGCCGGGCGGCTCGACGCCGATGCGGTCACGGCTGTGGTCGAGGCATCGGGCCAGCGGGCTCCGCGGCTCGAGCGACCGGCGGGGCTCACCGAGCGCGAGGCCGAGGTCGTCGGGATGCTGGCGCGCGGGCTCCAGACCAAGCAGGTCGCCCGCGCGCTCGGGATCTCGGCCAAGACCGCGGACCGGCACATCCAGAACGCCTACCGCAAAATCGGGGTCTCCACGCGTGCCGGGGCGACCCTGTTCGCGATGGAACACGGGCTGATCGCATGGGGAGAACTCCCAATTGAGCGATCGGCCGTTCGCTCCTAGTGTCCTCCTTGGGCCCGGCAAGCCCGCCGGGTCGGACGGTAACCGCGAGGAGGCAAAGATGGCGATCGCGATGATGGTCGACAATCCCGAAGGGTCCCGGGAGATCTACGAGCGGGTCCGCGAGCAACTCGGCCTGGAGAATCCTGCCGGCGGCATCCTGCACGTCGCCGGGCCGAGCCCGAACGGCGGCTGGCGGGTGATCGAGGTCTGGGAGTCGGAGGAGGACGCGAAGCGGTTCGTCAAGGAGCGCCTGCTGCCGGCCTTCGAGGCGGCTGGCGCCTCCGCGCCGCCGCCCCCGGCGCTCTGGCCTGTCCAGAACTACATGGCGTAGGGCTGCGAGGTCGGCGAGAGGGCTAAGACCTCGCGCTCTCGCGGTGCAGCGGGGAGTCGAGCGTCCGTTCGAACCACCGTCACAGAGGAGGCAACATGGCGACACAGCCGGCAGAGTGGAGAACAGCGCGCAGCGGCGCTTGCGCAGGCTGACCGTAACGACCGGGACCGGGATGGGAGCGACGTCGACGCCCGCCGCCGTCTCCTGGCGGGGATGCCGGTCGCCGAGCGGCGACTTGAGCAGGACGGGATACCGACCGCGGTCCTGGAGGGCGGCGAAGGGCCGCCGGTCGTCCCTGCTGCACGGCCCCCGGCGAGTCAGCGGCGAACTGGAGATGGGTGATCCCGAGCTCGCCGAGCTACATCGCGTGATCGCGCCGGACCTACCCGCCCACGGGTCCACCGAGGCGCCGGACGACGTGCTGAACGCCGAGCGGGCGCTCACGTCCGCTGCGAGCGTCGGCGGTTGTGTTCCCGGACGCTCGCTTGGAACTGGTTGCGAAACGACGAGACCGCGCAGGCGAGTCTCATTGAGCTCCTGCCATGCCGCGCGTCGCAGCGCCGCCGCTCCGGACCCCCTGCAAGCGGCCCTCGAGGTTCGCGACCGTGCGCTGCATGGCCCGCTCGGCCGCACGGCGGAGTAGCGCGCGGTCGAACGCTCCGCGTAGGCCCGCCCGCGGCGCGAACTCGACCGCGAGGCGGTACTGGAAGCCATCGCCGACCGCCGAGAAGGCACGTTCATGGCGCACATCGGGCAGCCCCTGCTGGACGCTGGTGTACTCGATGAGACGGTAAGGATCAAACGTTCGCAGCGTCATCTCGAGCTCGACGGTGCGGCCGAGCAGCCGCATCGTGACGCGGGCACGGTCCCCCGGCGCTCGCCAGCGCGATCCCGGCTGCACGCGGATCAGCCCGGGCCAGTACTCGGGCCAGTTGCGCGGCTCGACGATGTAGTCGAAGCCATTGTGCAGCGGGATCGCGAACTGGTGCGTCAGCTCCAGGCGCATCTCGTGCTCACAGCGTGGTCTCGTCGCGGCGTAGGCGGTAGAAGCGCTCGTCGAACTTGAAGAGGCGTGCGAGCGCGTCGGGCTCGGTGTCAGCGTTCTCGACGTCGGTCACTTCCCATCCTGGGAAGGCCGCCTCGACGGCGGCGCGGCCGGCGCCGCGCGGCAGCGGCCCCCTGCGCAGGGGCGCGAAGCAGTCGAGTAGAACGGTCGCGTCGGGGGCGGCGAGCGCGCTCACCTCGCGGCCCATCGCCTGGCGCTGGACGTCGCTGAGCCCGTGGAAGGTCCCGGTGTCCAGCACCAGCCGGAACCCGGAGCCGACGTGCGCCTGCCGCAGTGCCGTCACGTCGCCGCGCACCAGGCGCAGCTCGACGCCGGCCTCGTCGACCCGCTCGCGGGCGCGGCGTAGAGCCTTCTCGACGATGTCGACGCCGGTGACCTGCCAGCCGCGCCTGGCGAGCTGTACGCCCCAGACCGCGCTGCCGGTGCCGACGTCGAGCGCCGGACCGTAGGGCGGCTCACGCCCGGCCTCTTCGCGTGCCACCAGCTCCAAGAGCTTGCCGGCGAAGGGCGGATGCGCCGCCAGATCCTCCCACGGGTGGAAGCCGATCGCGTAGGCGAGCGTGTAGTTCATCCCAGGTTCACCTCTGCGACTCCGGCCGCGCGCAGGTTGTCCATCACCACGGGAATCGTCTGCTCGAGGATGTCCGTCGGGCTGAATTCGATGATCTCGGCCCCCGCGTAGTGGATGGGCGTGTGGCCGGGCGGGACGTAGTAGGCGTCGCCGGCCTCGAAGGTTTCCTCGCGGCCGGCGAGCCGGAAGGCCACCCTTCCCCTGATCACGTAGCCCCAGCGCGGGAGCTGGCAGCGGTCGTCCGGCAGCCCGCGGAAGAGGTCGGCGAGGTCGGCATCCGCTGTGTGTGACTCGAAGCAGACGGAGTAGCCGCCGTCGAGGTGCTCGAGCTGCACCTCGAGCCCCTCCAGCGAAATCGTCTCTGATGCGGTTTTTCTCGACACCTTCGGCATCTCGCGGCTCCTGCGGCTCGTGGCTTGCCCGCACCGGGCTCGAGACCGAGCCTAGGCGCGCACGGCCGCCACCGCATCGGTGCCGGTACCCAAGGTGAGGTCACCCGCTACGTAATCCCGTGCGCGTGGGCCCAGGCGGTCGCAACCGCCCGCGCCGTGCGGCCGGAAGCGCCGATCTTGAGGTAGACATTGGCCACATGCCGCTCGACCGTGCGCACGCTGAGCACGAGCTCGCGGGCGATGTCGGCGTTCCCCAGTCCGCGTGCGACCAGCCGGAGCACCTCGGCCTCGCGCGCCGAGAGCCCGCCGACACGCGCGTCCGGTGCCCGCGCACCGAGCTCCCCCAGCGCCTTGCGGGCTCGGGCCTCCGCGTTCGCCGCCGGCCCGTCCCGGCCGAGGACGCGCAGCACGGAGGCGAGCTCGAGCCGCGCGAGCGCCGCGTCGTAACGGGCGCCGGCGGAATCGAAGAGGTCGGCAGCGTCCTCGAGCAACGGACACGCGGCGACGGCCTCGGCCGCCGCAGCCGCGACGCGGCCGTCGGCGAGCAGAGCCGCCGCGCGAAGCGGTGCGGTCGGGCATCCCGCAGCGATCCCGGCGATCTCCTCCGCGGCTGCGCGGGCGGACGCCTCGTCGCCGCCGACCACCGCCGCGCGCACCATCAAATCGAGCCCCGCCACCCGCTCGAAGCGGTCGACTTCGCCGACACGGCGCAGGAAGCGCGCTGCCGCATCGAGCGCCGTCGCCGGGTCTCCACGGTCGAGTGCCAGCTGCCCGACGAGGAGCGCGTGGAAGCGGTGCGACTCCACCCGGGCCAGAAGCTCCTCCGCCTCGCCGATCCGTCCCTGCCGACGTCGCAGCTCGGCGAGGCGCGCGAGCGGGTCCACGTCACGCCCCGGCCGCAACGCGCCGAGCTCCTTCACCGCCATCGTGAGCTCCTCGTCCGCGCGCTCCCAGTCGCCATGCCAGAGCAGCACGTCGGCGTAGGCCGTGCGGCAGATCGAGAACATCTGACGGTCCGCAAACCGTGTCGCGATGTCGCGCACGCGCAGGCACCACTCGGTCGCCCGCTCGAGGTCCCGAACGAGCTTGCAGGCATCGATCATGTGGCAGCAGACCGTCTCGATCGAGTCCGCATCGGTCATCTCGCCACCGACCGCGGCGGCAGCCGCGGCGTCCAGCCGCCGCATCCCACCTTCGATCTCGCCGGTACTTACCAGTGCGAGGCCGTTGACCGAGAGCGCGACCATCTCGACGTCGACCGCTCCCACCTCGCGTGCGAGCGTGAGCGCGAGCGCCGACTCGGCCTGCGCCGAATCGGGGCGGTGGTCGGCGAGCGCGAACTGCGCGCGGATCACTAGACACCCACGCGGTCGCAACGTTCGGCGGCTTCCCCTCAACGAGCAGCGCGGCGCGCTCAACCCAGCCCGAGGCCTCGGCCGGCCCCCGAAATGCATACGCGTCGAAGCAGAGCTGGATCGCGAGACGTGCAGCACTCGCGTCGTCCCCGCGCGACCGGGCCAGGCGGTAGCCGCGCTCATGCGCCTCGATCGCGGCCTCCGCATCGAGCTCGTAGCGGGCCGCCAGACCCGCCCCCTCGAACGCCTCCGGCGTCTCCTCCTGCGCGAGCGCGTCGGCGAACCGTACCCGCGCCTCGGCCCATGCGCCGCGCGCGAGGGCCCCACGCCCGTCCTCGATCGCTCCATTGGGCTCGTCGGCTCGCGTGGGCGCACCATAGTACGGACCCCCGCGCGCCACGCGTCGATATGCCGCGCTCAAGGATTCGGACGACACGCACGGAGAGGGCACGCGCGAACGGAAGTGCGGCGCTCGTGCACGAGCTCAGACCTCGATCCGAGGACCGCGATCCCACTCAGGGACCGGCGCTGCCGCTCCGCCCCACGAGCGAGAGCGCCGACAGCGTCGCCGACGCGGCCGCTCCGGACGAAACGGAGGTGCCTGCCGGCGCTGGATCGACCGGCTCGTCGCTCGTGCTTCTCTACTGGAGCAAGCGTCTCGCCGCAACTGGTTCCGTCGAAAACCAGCACTCCGAGCCTGAGCTTCTGCGATTCGTCCACCCCGACAGCGACCGCGGGCGACGAGCGTGCGCTCGGTTGGCGGTCACCGCCGACGTCAGCGACTGCGCCGCTAGCGCAAAGCGGTGACGCCGGCGCCGAATGGCGCGACACTTGTCCCGTCGCATGCGCCCCACAATCCAACCCTCGCCGGAGGACCCGCGCTTGACGGAGCGGGTGCTCGACAGATAGGACAACCGATGGGCGACGGCACGTCGTGGCTGGAGGGTTTGCCCGCGCACGACGCCGAGGCGCTTCGGGCGCTTGGCGCCGAGCGGCGCTACCGCGCGGGCGTCGTGCTGTTCCACTATGGCGACGAGCCCGGGTCCCTGCTCGCGCTCCTCGAGGGGCGGGTCAAGTATTGGCTCCCGGGGCCGCACGGCAAGGAGCTCATCTTCGGCTTCGCCGGTCCCGGGGAGTTGGTGGGCGAGGTCGCGGCGATCGACGGCGCGCCCCGCTCGGCTTCGGTGGAGGCGGTCGATACGGTGCGCGCGCTCGTCGTGCCGCGGAGCGCCTTCGAACGGTTTCTCGAGACACACCCCGCCGCGACGGTCAGCCTGTTGCGAAGTCTCGCCCGCCGCCTGCGGCTGGCGGATGCGCAGCGCCTCGAGTTCGCCGCCTTTGACGTGCTGGGCAGGGTGGCGCGACGGCTCGTGGAGCTGTGTGAGCACCACGGGGAATCAGTCGATGGCGGTCTGCTGATCACGTTGCCGCTCTCGCAGGACGAGCTGGCCGCCTGGACTGCCTCCTCCCGCGAGGCGGTCGCCAAGGCGCTGCAGCTGCTGCGGCGGCTCGGATGGGTCGAGACCCACCGGCGCCGCATCCTCGTGCGCGACCTCGCGGCCCTGCGCGAGTACGCCGGCTGACGCCCGGCGCAGCGCGCCTAACGCGGGCCGGACCGTCGGCAACCGACTATGCACGATTGCACGGAACGGACGTGAACTGCGACATCGCGCGACGGCTCATTCGACGCGACGATGCGGGTGATGCAACCACCAACCCCAAGAGTGCCCCGATGAGCGGATATCTCACCGGAATGGCGACGCTGACCGCCTGGCTCGCTGCGAGTGGCTCGGCCGGTCGCACGGACGCCACTGGTCGCCATCCTCGCCCGGCGCAGGGTCAGCGGGCACCGAGCCTGTGGTCACGGCGGGTCTTTTGGTGACCAGTGGGCGAGCCAATCGGCCCGTGCGCAATCAATCAACGAGACCACGCGGGAGAATCATGCAGCGGGAGACGTGGCTTCCGGCCGCGGCTGCCAGCGCTGGGGCGGCGCGGTCGATCGTCAGCGAGGCCGCCGCAGAGGCGGGTCTCGGCCCCCGCGGCACTTGGGATCTGATGCTTGCGACGAGCGAGGCGGTCGCCAACGCCGTCCAGCACGGCGAACCCTGGCCAAACGGCTGCATCCTGGTGAAGACCGAGCCTTGCGCGCAGGGTCTACGTGTCGAGGTCTGCGACTGCGGGAGCTTCGATGGCGCGCTCGAGCCCGCGCCACTCGACGCGACGTCCGGGCGGGGCATCCTGATCATCACCGCCGTCGTCGACCGCTTCGAGATACTGAACCGCAACGGAAGCACGCGGGTGTGTCTCGAGAGGCACACCGGTGAGGCCTAGCCAGCACCCCCGGCAGCCCGAACAGGGGCGAAGCGCCGGCCCCGCCGATCCCGAGCGCGGGCGGGGTCGCGAGGAGGGGTGTCGGAAGCACTTCGCCGAACGCGCCGATGAACCGTAGCCGGCGCACGGGATCAGACGGGCTCCCGCGCTGGCTGCGGCGCTTCGGCGGCGTCTGGCTCGTCCGCGCGTGGCGGCTCCTTGGGCTCGGTCGCCAACTGCTCATCAAGCGACCGACGCGCCCAGCCCTCGACACCCACGCGCAATAGGAACGAGCGCGCCGGCGAGGTGACCTCCTTCTCGGCGTATTGCCCGGCGTCCTCCAGATCGGCGCGATAGGCGGCGACCAGCTCCTCCACCTGCGGGTCGCGCCTCAGGCGGCTCACGACGCGAGCCCTCGCGCGAGCGAGTCGATCTGCGCCTCGATCGCCTCCGCCGCGGCTAGATACTCGCCCTGAAGCCAATCGTTCGCGAGCTGCAGTAGATCCGCGTCGACTCGATCGACGCGTGCCCCGCCTGCGCCTGCACCGCCTCAGCGCCATCCCCTGCTCGCGCAGGCGCGTCGGGCAGGTGTGGCAGCTGATGGCAGGTCAGCCTCGCCAGCCCGGCACGGGCCCGCGCGCCGCGGAGGGCCTCATCCAGCCCGGCCGCCGACAGCGGCAGGACCGCGCCGCCTCCCCTTCAGGACGACGAAGCAGGCCTCGGTCACCGCCTCGCTCGGACGCTTCACCTCGAGGTACTCGCCGAGCGCCACAAAGAATCGGGAGCAGACCGGCACGATCCGCTCGCGACCGCCCTTGCCGGACACGATGTGAAGCCGCCACTCGCCGGCGTTGACGTTGCCCGGCCGCAGCCCCAGCACCTCGCAACGGCGCAACCCGCCGAGCAGCATCGCCAGCACGATCGCCCGATCGCGCCTCGTGCGCAACGCCCCCAGCAGCGCGTTGGCTGCCTCCCGGGGAGCCGCCTGGGACGCCTGTATTCGTCCGCCAACAGAAGGGGGTGATGCTGTTTGGACGGTCCTCTTCCTCCCGCGCGGGGCTGCCGTATCATGCCTGGCACAACGCCAGCCGCTGCCGTTCCGCTGACGCGCCCGCTCGCGGGCACGCGCGTCAGTGAGACGTCTGTGACATGTCAGCGGGCCGCGATCTGCTTTCGGCGCGGAACATGAATCAACTCACGCGCTCGGTCCGCCGCTATCTGCGGTACTGGGCTGACGCCGACTCACGAGGTCCGAACATGAAGAAGGTTCGTCTTCCAATCGCAGCCTCGCTCGTCATTGCGTTCGGCCTAGCCGCAGCCGGGTTAACAATCCAAGGATCCACAGAAGTGGGGAGTGCTGCGCAGCCAAAGGGGGGAGCGTGCCACCCCGCCACGGGCGACAGAGCCCGGGTGACCACCTACATCAGCCCGAAGAGCTCCCGGCAGTTCAGGAGCCTGGCCCGGTACAGGCTCGCAAACGGCTGCCCGGCCATCTCGGTGGCGGTCATCTTCGCGGCCAATTACGCTGCCGACGAGAGGCCCTACCTACGCGCCAATAACAACACCCCACCCACGACGAAGCCCTTCAACGACGACATTCAGCAGGTCCTGAATGACGGCTCAGTGAAGTACCTGCAGCGCAGGGGCATCAAGGTGCTGTTGAGCATCACGAACGGTCACCAGCCGGTCGGCTGGTCGCAGTTCACGTCCAGACGCGAAGCGCTGGATTTCGCGCGCTATCTGAAGAAGAGCGTGGTCGCCAGGTATGGGCTCGACGGGATCGACATCGACGACGAATACAGCAGCGGGGTGCCCACTAGGACTTCGCTGATCATGGTCACGACGCTGATGCGGCAGCTCATGCCGAACAAGATCATCACCAAGGCCCTGTTCGAGGACAAGAGGTACTTCCGTGCGAGGTGGAAGCGGCACACGCTCGCCGAGAACGTTGACTACGGATGGGAGATGTCCTACGGCGGCCCCCCGCGGCCCCGAGTGGCGCCCTATACGCAGTGGCTGAACAAGAAGCAGCTCTCGCTCGGTTTCTGGTCTGGGGACCGGTCCCGTACGCCGATTGAGGACGTCCAATGGCTCCGCGACCAGGGTTACGCAGGGGTCATGGTCTACGGATTCGAGGATCGAAGCGGCGTGAACCTGATGGGCGACCTGGTCAATGTCTGGTATGGGCGCGGCAACTGGAGGTAGGTCGGCGCCGGGTCTCCAGGCCGCCGCTGACGGCGCGCCGGAGATAGCGGCTCGATCCGCGCCTCGACCGCCAGTATGGGCCGTCCCGTTTCTCTAACCTGCGCTGCGTCTGCCGGCGCGGCGAGACTGAAGCCCAAGTTGCTGATCGTGCCGGGCGCGGTAGACGTCGCGTGATATTTGCGCTCGCTCGGAGGATCGAAACAATCTCGAGTCGGGTGTGCCCGTTCCCAGTCCTTTACGGTGCGGAAGCGCGGATCCGCGCGGCGGTGAGGGTCCTACGTCGTGTTGCTCTCGACTTGAGGCCTCGGACTAAGGCTGGCCGAGTGAGCCGCTAGTAGACCCGTCCGCAAGTTTGGTCGGGTTCGGGTTCCGCCGGTTCCTGGGTCGCCGTAGAGTTCGCGGCGTGATGGAGCGCGGCGATCGTGCTGGGGTGGCTGAGGGGGAATCTATGGTGGCTGACCGCGACGCGATTGTGCGCGTGGCGCTCGACTACTTCGAGGGATGGTTCGATGGCGACGCCGCCCGCATGGAGCGGACGCTCCATCCCGATTTGGCCAAGCGATCCCCGGACGACGCTCCTGCCCCCGGGGAACTGGAGAAGCTCACGGCGCGGGAGATGATCGAGGCGACGGCGGAGGGGATCGGGAAGACGCGAGACCTCCCTGATCGCGGACTCGAAGTCGAAGTCGAGCACCTGCATCGCGAGATCGCGAACGTCACCGTCCGCTCCGCCGTCTACGTCGAATACCTGCAGCTGGTGCGTACGCGCGAGGGATGGAAGATCGTCAACGCCCTCTGGCAGCGCCCTTGAGCTGCGAGAGGGCCGCGCGATCTCGGTCCGTTACGCCGCAAGCGCAAGCCGTGGGTCGCGCTCGGTGAGCTTGGCGAGCACGCGCTCCAGGTCGGCGCGGCTGAAGGTCCAGTCGAACGGTCGGGCGATCTGGCGGTAGTGCTCGCCGAAGCGCAGCAACCGATCGGTGAGCTCGTCGAGCGAGTCGAAGCTGTTGGGGCTGAGCGCCTTGCGCTGGACGATCGAGAAGTAGAGCTCGATCTGGTTGAGCCAGGAGGCGTGGATCGGGAGGTGGATGACCCGCAGGTTCTGCCAGGTGGCCTCGAGCCGCTCGATCGAGGCGCGCCCGGCGAGGCTTGAGCCGTTGTCCACGATCCAGTAGACGGTGCGCGCCGAGGCGTAGGGCTCGCTGGTCATGACCTGCGCGACGGGCCGCCCGAACGGCTCGATCCGGTCTTGGGCGCGACGCGGTCGAACAGGCTGGCGTGGTGGACGTCCAGGCGGCGAGGTAGGCCAGCGTGCCGAGTCTGTGCAGCTCAGTACGCGTAAAGCGGCCGAGCGGCAGGCCGTGCGTGGCCGGCAGCTCGCAGGCGATCGCCTTGACCTCGGCGACCTGCTCGGGGGGAAAACGGCGCGGGCGACCAGACCGCGCTCGATCCTCAAGCCCCTCGAGGCGCTCGGCGTGGAAGCGCCGCCTCCAGCGACCCACCACCTCCTCGTTCATATCGAGGCGCTGCGCGATCTCCCGGTTGGTGTGACCCTCGGCGGCGTAGAGCACCAACCGGGCCCGCCGAACCTGCCTGAACGACAGCGTGTAGCAGGCCGCGCGGTGCTCAAGCTCCGCACGCTCGTCACCGCCGAGCTCGATCTCGTACGCGGCGCTCTTCGGCATCCCCCACCAGATTCGGCCCAGGGGACATAACTCCTTCCCAACCCGTCAGACCGAACTTGCGGACGGCAGTACTAGCAGCACTGTCGCCCTGTGCTCCTGGAGACGAGCGGGACTAGATCCCGGTCGGGGCTCCCGGCCATCAAGCAAGGCGTCGGCCAGCAGCGCAACCTGAGCAGGAGCATGTCGGTGCCCTATGGACGGGAGGCGTCTACGCGGGGGGCGCCGAGGGCGCTCGCTCAGGACGAGGGAGGCGCCACGCGGCACGTGATCGGCTCCCATGCCGCACCCGCCTTCGTCGAGAACCAGCACTGCGGGGTGGGCTCTGCATCTCGTCGGGAGCGAGCATCTCCCGCCGGCGAGGGATGCGCTCGAATCTCGGTCGACGGGGTGGCCGATCGTTCACCGGTATCGGCTCGGCGGCCGTGGCGCCAGGAGCTGGTGGCAGGACGTGTCGCCCACCCACCGCTCGTACCGTGTGGGTGTCCAGCCGCGCAGGACGGCCAGCTGGATCCAAGTGTTGGGGTGATTGAGCGTCCAGATGATGTCGGCGGCGCGGGTGACGCTGAGTCCGCGCCTGAGCGCCCCGGGGGCGAGGCTCTCGACGACGGCTCGCTGATTTGCGTGGTAGTCGGTCTGGATCCGATCCCAAAGACCGGCGATCTCGGCCTCGAGCGGAGCGGCGTCGCGGACGACCTGGAGCAGCTCGGTTGAGCGCTCCTTGAATCGCCTCGAGTTGCGGGCGTTGAGCCGCAGCGTTCGCTCGGGATCGGACTCTTCGAGGACCTCCTGGAACCATCGCTGGGCCGCCACCGGCGCCTCGCCGCGCTCGCCGCGAAGGGCGCGGTTCCAGACCGCCCGCAGTAGACCCGCCTTCGTTTCGAAGCCGAGGTAGACCGTCCGCGGCGTCACCTCCGCCTCCCGGGCGATCGCGGTCACCGACGTCCCCACATAGCCGTCGCGCTCGAACAAGCGCTGGGCGGCCGCGAGGATAGCGACGCGCGTCGCCTCGGCCTGCTCGCGGCGCCGGCGGGAGTGGTAGGTGCGGGTAGATGATCGGCTTGCCATCTTCACTATAGTGGTGATATACTCATTTCAGCCGGAGACTACCGAATCTGATGAACTAGCGAAGGGAATTTCGGATGGCTCTCATGATGACGCGGGTCAGGGTCGCCAACTTCGATGACTGGAAGACGAGGTTCGACACCGACCCGGTCGGTGCTCGGGAGAAAGCGACCGGCTATCGGATCCTGCGCGGTGTCGAGGACCCGAACGAGGTCTTCGTCCAGGTCGAATTCCCCTCGAACGAGGCCGCCCTCGAGGCACGTCGGCGGCTGCTCGAGTCGGGGGTGCTCGATCGCCAGCTCGAGGCCACCGGACCGACGCTGGTAGAGGAGGCAGACGCCGTCAGGCTCTGAACCGGCGGCCCCCAACCTTCGGATCACGCGCGCGCGGCCCGCCCGGAATCGACGAGCAGTCGGCGCACGCTGGCACGCATCGGCTCCCGCGCGACGCTCGCCTTCGTCGAGAAGCAGCACCCCTGACGCGCGCTACTGGAACTCGTCCGGAGCGAAAGCGCACGGCTCATGCACGGCACGCCACGATGAGGCCCTTATCTCGCTAGCGCGATTGCACGCTTAGCCGCGGCGCGGGGCGGTGAGAACGACCGGGTACGGAACCGGGCGCGCTAGCAGGGCGGGCGCGGGCAGACAGGGAGGTCGGGCGGCTGCTCGGGCGCCAGGAGGGCTCCGAGGCGGTTGTAGATCGCCGAGGCGTAGGCCACCGACGGCTTGCCCTTGGGCCCCTGGGTGACGAACACGACCACGGCGGTTCGCTTGGCGGGCAGGTAGCTGACGACGCCGTTGTATCCCGTCAGTTGCGGGTTGGCGACGATCCAGCCGTTGCCCACGCCGAAACCCATCGCGTAGTACAAGCTCGCGGTGAGCGGTCCGAGGCCGACATTCTGCGGCCCGATCTGCAGCGCGTGCAATTGAGGCGAGAGCAGCGATCCGGTGCCGAGCGCCCTCGCCCACCGGCCCATGTCGCCCAGGGTGGAGATCATGTTGCCCGTGTACGGGTCCCAGTTCGAGCTCCAGTTTGTGGAGTCCTCGTAGCGGCCGCGGTTCTTGCTGTACGCGTGCATGACCGGCGCCGGGATGTCCGAGTCGAGCCGCATCTCCGTCTGGCGCAGTCCGAGCCTGCTCAGGATCTGCCGGCGCAGCAGCCGCTCGACCGGCATTCCGCCGACGCGTCGCAGGACCTCCCCCAACAGCACGAAGTTGGTATCGGAAAAAGCCCAGCTCGTTCCCGGCGCGAACAGCGGCGGGCGGCTGAAGGCGATCCTGATCAGCTCGGACGGCCGCCAGCTCCGGAACGGGTTCGCGTCGAACGCCCGCTCGAACCGCGGCGTCGTGACGTAGTCGGAATAGCCCGAAACGCTGCGGGCCAGCATTCCGACGGTGACCTGCCCTGCATTTGGGAGATTCGGGAACCACCTCGACAGCGGGTCATCGAGGCGCACCCGCCCCTGGTCGACCAACCGCAACAACAGCGTCGCCGTGAACGACTCCGTGACGTTGCCGATCCGAAAGTGATCGGCCTTCGTCGCCGGGACGCCGGGCTGCGCCTCGCCGAGCGCGCCGCTCGCCAGCCTCCGCCCGTCGATCCAGACCCCGAACAGGGTCGACCGCAGCGGGTACCTCTCCATCAGAGCGCGCACCGTCCGCGTGATCTTCTTGCCGCTCGGGGGCGCCGCACTCGCGGTCGGCACTCCGCTCACGGCCACAACGACCGCCATCACCGCCAGCAGACCGAGCGCCCTACTGCCGCGAGTCACAGGCCCATACTCGCGCACGGTCGGCGGCCGGGTCAACCCGCCGACGGGATGCGTCGCGGGACGCCGGCCAACCCAAACTAGAGGCTTTCGCCCGGGCCGCCCTCGCTCGCCATCCGGACGAGCTACAGGCGTCCGCGGCCCAGCGGTCGGCTCCGGTCTCGCTTCTGCATGCGTGTCAAGCCGGTGGCGGCCGATTCGCTATCGCCTTCCATGCAACGCGGCGGCCGTGTCTTGAGGCCTCGGGCTTCAGTCGCGTGCCTCCAGCCAAGGGCCGTCGAGGACTCCGACCACGTCATCGAGACCGTGGGCGCGGCAGACCGCGACGAGAGCCTGACCGCCGCCGCCAGCGCGGGGTACAGGGGGAAGCGCCTTGCCCCGGTGTCCCGGCGTGAGAGGGTACAAGCGGCCCGCGAGGCCCCCTCGCCGGCGGGACCTCGCAAAACCATTCACCCAAGGAGGTAGTGACGTGCGTCTCTTCTTCGCACATCGGCCGTCGCCAGCGATGGTGGTCGCCTGCATCGCGCTGCTCGTCGCGCTCGGCGGTACCTCGTACGCGATCCAGGCTCTGCCCCAGAACAGCGTGGGCACCCAGCAGCTCAAGAACAACGCGGTCGCGTCGAAAAAGATCCAGAACGGGGCGGTCAACTCAAACAAGGTCAAGAACGGCTCGCTGTTGCGCGCCGACTTCAAGGCCGGCCAACTGCCGGGCGCAACGGACGTGACGGTCGTAACGAGCGGACCGCCGGACGGTTTCGGTGTGCTGGACCCCGTCGCCACCTGTCCATCCCGCCGGGTGGCGATCGGCGGCGGGGGGGTGGTCGGGGGTGGTCCGGGGGACCCCCCGCCCGACACGACGTGGTACCTCTACTCCTCTCACCCGGTTCTCCCGGCGGGCGGAGGGCCGCCGACCGCGTGGACGGTGTCGGCAGCGGATACCGGCCCCCCCGCCGGCCCTGCCCAGCCCGCCATTGCGTACGTCGTCTGCGCGGCGCGCTGACCCTAGTCGCACCGGAGTGACGACATCGCACGAGCGCGGCGGCCCGAGCGCCGCCGCGCTCGCCGGCGAGGGACAGAGGCGGTGGTGGCGGAAGGGCGCGACAGTGGGCCGCGGCTCCGGCAAGGTCACACTCGCCCCGGGCGTCCGATGGATGGAACCCGTGCTGCCGGCCGAGGTCGCGCCCGGCATCGTCAATCTCTGTTCGCGTTGCAGCGGGCGGCGACCGCGAGCGATCCGGTCCAGCGCGTCGCGGCCCTCTGGGAGGCGATCGAGTTTTACGTCGGCGACCGAAATCCGCCTCGGCGCTTCACGCGGAGCGAGATCAGCGCGATCGTCGGCCGCGCGGTCGAGGGTCTCGGCGGCGACCACGCGCAGCGCGTCGAGGAGCTCTTAAGGGGTTCCTCAATCAGCCACCGATCATCGCTCGGCTAGAGCACGTGCTCGGTGATGACGGCGTGCCGGTCACCGCTGACGACCTGGCGCTTCTGCGCCGACTGCAAAGCGAGTGTCCGCGCTGGGCGACCGGGTCCCGCCCTCGGTGCTGCTCCTGTGGAGGAGCAGCACCGATGGGTCGCCACCGAACTCGTCGGGGACGGAGCGGAGCGGGAACGGTGAGGTGGCCCTGCTCCCTGTCGCGGCGGGCGGAAGCGTCCTCGGGTGCTCGCATGCGCGCATGACGGAGGCAGGGGGGTCGTGGATGTTGGCCCGTAACTCGGTCATTTCATCCGTCCCGCCCGGGCCGGGTGGGTCCGTTTACGTTGCCGTGGCGGACTTGTTTCACGGCCGCGTTGAGCGGTAACTCGCGCGGCGCGACAGTCCCGGGTCGTGGCAGCGGACGGGCAGCTGATGACCGAGTCGAACGGCGAGGCGGGGCAGGCTTCGCTGCTGTTGCTCGGGGTGGTGGCCGCGCTGCTCACCGGGTTGGTGGTGCTGTTTGCGTTCGGCCAGGCGTTGGGCGCGAAGGGCCGACACCAGCGGGCGGCCGATCTGGCGGCGATCTCGGCGGCGCAGGTGATGCGCGACAACTTCGCTCGGCTGTTCGAGCCGCCGCTGCTCCCGAACGGGCTGCCCAATCCGCGTCACCTATCCAACGCCGGCTATCTCGCGCTCGCCCGCGCGGCGGCGAGGCGCGGCGCCGTCCGCAACGGCTTGCGCGCCGGGGGCGTGGCGGTGCGTTTCCCGGGGGTGGGCTTCGCGCCGACCCGCGTAACCGTCCAGGTGCGGGGCGAGGCGCTGGTGCGCGCGCCGGGGGACGACCCGCCGCGACCGGTCGAGGTTGGGGCGCGGGCGACAGCCGAGCTGGCCCCGGACATCGGCGGGCTCGGCATGCCCGACCACGCAAGCGGCGGCGGCTACGACGGCCCGCTGGCATACAGGCAGGGCAAGCCGATGCGCCGTGACGTGGCGCTCGCGTTTGACCGAATGGCCGCCGCGGCTCGCCGTGAAGCGGGTCTCCACCTGATCGTCACCAGCGGCTACCGCTCCGACGCCGAGCAGGCCCGCCTGTTCGCCGCCCATCCCGACCCCAAATGGGTTGCGCCGCCCGGCCAGAGCCTCCATCGCTTCGGCACCGAACTCGACCTGGGGCCACCGGCCGCTTACGCGTGGCTCGCCGCCAACGCCGACCGCTTCGGGTTCATCAAGAGGTATTCCTGGGAACCGTGGCACTTCGGCTATACGCGGAATACCGGCTCCGCGTCGGTCGGATTCGGCCGCCCCAGTGGCGCCGGGCCCGGCGGTGACGGGCGCAGCTCGATCCCGTCGTTCGTGCCCGAGGGCTTCCGGGAGGCGATCGCGCGCGCTGCGCAACGCTGGAACGTGGGCGCGGCGCTGCTGTCGGCCCAGATCTACGCGGAGTCGAACTTCAATCCGTTCGCCCGTTCGCCTGCCGGGGCCGAGGGCATCGCGCAGTTCATGCCCGGCACGGCCGACGCCTACGGGCTGCGAAACCCGTTCGACGCCGACCAGGCGATTGACGCGCAGGCCCACCTGATGCGCGACTTGCTCGGCCGCTTCGGCTCGGTCCCGCTGGCGCTGGCGGCCTACAACGCCGGCTCGGGCGCGGTGGCCGGCTGCGGCTGCATCCCCGCCTACCCGGAGACGCAGGCGTACGTGGCCAGGATTCTCGGTCTCCTGCGCGGTGCGGGCGACCTGCCGGTCGCGCTGCTGTTCAAGGTCCGGTTGGTGGAGTGAGGCGCACGAGCGCGGGACCCGCGCCGCGCCGCCCGAGTACGCTCCCGGCATGACCGTCACGGCGAACGGAATCGAGGAGCTGAAGGGCTGGTCGGCCAGACCATCGGCCCGAGCGAGGCGCGAGGTGACCCAGGAGGTGATCGACCAGTTCGCCGACATCTCACGGGATCACCAGTGGATTCACGTGGACGTGGAGCGGGCGAAGACCGAGAGTCCCTTCGGCACCACGGTGGCGCACGGGAACCTGACGCTGTCGATGATCGACGGCTTCCGTCGATCGCTGATGGAGTCGTCCGGCTTCACGATGGCCGTCAACTATGGCTGGAACAAGATCCGGTTCCCCGCGCCGGTTCCGAGCGGCAGCCGTATCCGCGCCAGTACCGAGGTGCTGTCCGTCGACGAAATCGGTGGTGGCTGGCACCAGCTCGTCCAGAGGTGGACCGTCGAGGTGGAGGGCTCCGAGAAGCCCGCCCTGCGTGGCCGAATCCGTCGGCCGACTGCTCGCGTAGTAACCCTCAAATACAATTCGCCGGTTAAACTGTCAGGTGTGAGCTCCGCGCCCGAGCAGATCGCCGACGGCCTCTGGCGCTGGACCGCCAGACACCCGGAGTGGCACCCCGGCGAGTTCGGGCGCGAGGTGGCCAGCTTCGCCGCAAGCGCGAACGGCGACCTCGTCCTCATCGATCCCCTATTGCCCTCCGAGCCACTCGCCGTGCTCGAACTGATCGACGAGCTGCTGCACAGGCGCCTGGCGATCCTAATTTCGGTCCCGTACCACGTTCGCAGCAGCGAGGAGCTCTGGCGCCGCTACCGCGACCACGCCAGACTGCAAGATCTGGGGACATGCGGCCTGCGCGAAGCGCCTCGGCGACCGGGCAGGCTTCCGCGAGATCGAGCTGGGCGTGCCCTGCCGACGGGCGTGTCCGCGCACGCGATCGGCCGTCCGCGACGTCATGAGACGCCGCTCTACATCCCGAGCCAGCGGGCGCTCGCTTTTGGCGACGCCGTGGCCGAGGTGGGGGGCGAGCTTCGAGTCTGGTCCAACGGCAAGGTCGACGACCGACGCGCCCGCTGGTACCGCGACCGCTTCAACCCGACGCTCGAGCCGCTGCTCGAGCTCGACTTCGACCGCGTCCTCGTCACGCACGGCCGGCCGGTGCTCGCCGACGGGCACGCCCAGCTGCGGGCGGCGCTGGCGGCGCGCCCCTGGTACCGCCCCGGCTGAGGGCCAGGCGGCCGGCGGAAAGGCCACGCGGAGCCCGGCCGAGGCCTGCGCCGCCCGGGCCGGAGCTCGGGGCCAAGCCATCCCCGCCTATCCTCGATTGAGGATGGCCACCGCTGCCACCGAGGACCGACTCAAGCAGCAACGCCGGGCCCTTCCCGACGCCCCGGGCGTGTACCTCTTCCGCGACGGCCGCCGAAGGGGCATCTACGTCGGCAAGGCCAAGTCGATCAAGAAGCGCGTGGCCTGCCACTTCTCGAACCCGGCACCCGTGGGTCCCGAGATGGTCGACCTCGCCGAGCATGGAGTTCATCGCCACGCAGACCGAGGCCGAGGCGCTCCTCGCCGAGCAGAACTTCATCAAGCAGTACCGCCCGCGTTCAACGTCCGGCTGCGGGACGACAAGTCCTACCCCTACATCGCCGTCTCGCCTCGACGAGGACTACCCGCGCGTCTACTTCACGCGCGAGCGCCACCGGCGGGGCCGCGCCTACTTCGGTCCCTTCTCCAGCGCCAAGCGGACGCGCGAGACGCTCGAGCTGCTCGGCAAGGTGTTCCAGTACCGGACGTGCGAGGGCGCCGAGCCCGGGCGCGCCTCGGGCAGCCCCTGCCTCGACTACTTCATCGACCGCTGCCAGGCGCCGTGCGTCGGCTACATGTCCAAGGAGGAGTACCGCGCGAACATCGACGAGCATCGTCGTCTTCCTCTCCGGCCGCTACCGCCAGATCGAGCGGACCTCGAGCGGGGCATGCAGCAGGCGGCCGAGCGGCAGGAGTTCGAGCAGGCCGCGATCTCCGCAACCGCCTCAAGGCGGTGCGCTCGCTGCTCGAGCGCCAGCGGATCGCCAACGAGGGGGTCGGGACGCTCGACGCGATAGCGGTGGCCGTCGAGGAGACCGACGCGAACGCGCAGGTCTTCCAGGTGCGCGACGGGGTGCTCGCCGACCGCCAGAGCTTCTACCTCGCAAACGAGGCGGGGCGCGACGAGGCGGAGGTCGCCGAGGAGTTCGTGCTCCAGTACTACGCGAGCGCTCCGCGATCCCGCCGCAGGTCATCGTGTCGCGGGCGGTCGCGCGCGCCGAGGCGCTGGCCGAGGCGCTGGCCGAGCGGCGCGGCGCCTCCGTGGAGGTGCGCCATGCCGAGCGCGGCGACAAGCGGCGCATCCTCGAGCTCGCGCAGCGCAACGCGCAGCTGGCGCTCGACCAGGACCGGCTGCGCTCCGAGCGTCGCCGCTCGCAGCGCATCGAGGCGCTCGACGGCCTCCAGCGCGCGCTCGGGATGGCGGTGATCCCGATGCGGATCGAGTGCTTCGACATCTCGAACCTGAGGGACGACGCACACCGTCGCGTCGATGGTGGTGTTCGAGGGCGGAGCGCCGAAGAAGTCCGACTACCGCCGCTTCGGCATCCGGGACGTGGCCCAGGACGACTTCGCGGCGATGCACGAGGTGCTGTCCCGGCGCATGGCCCAGTACGTGGCTCAGCGCGAGCGCACGCCCGCACGAGAGCGACTTCGACGAGAGTTTCGCGGCCGTGCCCGCGCTGATCGTCATCGACGGCGGCAAGGGGCAGCTCTCGCCGGCCTGAAGGAGCTGGGGCCGTTCCGCGACCTCGGGGTGACGCGTGGTCAGCCTGGCCAAGCGGATCGAGGAGGTGTTCCTGCCCGGACGGTCCGACGCCCTGCGCCTCGGCCACGACGAGCCCGCGCTCCAGCTCCTGCAGCGCGTCCGCGACGAGGCCCACCGCTTCGCGGTGGAGTTCCACCGCGGTCGCCGCGACCGGGCGATGACGCGCTCGATGATCGACGACCTGCCCGGCGTGGGACCGGCGCGCAAGCGGCAGATCCTGAACCACTTCGGCTCGCCCGAGCGCTTCCTGGGCGCGAGCCGGGAGGAGCTCGAGGCGGTGCCGGGGCTGCCCGGGAAGGTCGCCCGCGAGATCAACGCCTACCTCAACAAGGTGCGCTGAGCATGAGCTACAAGGGGCCATCGACGACTTCGTGGTGATCACGGGCCTCTCGGGCGCGGGCAAGTCTCAGGCCATGGCCTGCTTCGAGGACGCCGGCTACTTCTGCGTCGACAACCTGCCGCCCGAGATGATCTGCTCGCTGGCCGACCTGTTCGGGCACGAGGGGAGCAAGGTCGAGCACGCGGCCGTGGCCTCGGACGTGCGGGCGGCGAGTACTTCGACGGAGCTGTCAGGGTGCTCGACGACCTCGACGGCGCGGCGCGCCCTGCCGGCTGCTCTACCTCGAGGCGACCCTGCCGGTGCTGATCAACCGCTACAAGGAGACCCGCCGCCGCCACCCGGTGGCCGCCAGCGGTCGGTGGAGGCGGCATCGTGATGAGCGCGGGCGGCTCGAGCCGCTGAGGGAGCGCGCCGACGTGTCGATCGACACCACGGACCTGTCGGCCTCCGACCTGCGCAGGGTCGTGGCGGACAAGATGCTCCCGCACGGCAAGGTCGGGAGGCTCGCCGTGACCCTCGTGACGTTCGGCTTCAAGCACGGCACGCCGCGCGACACCGATCTGACCTTCGACGTGCGCTTCCTGCCGAACCCGTACTAGGAGTCCGAGCTGCGCGAGCTGACCGGCCTGGACCGGGCGGTGATCGACTATGTGGTTAGCTCCGACGGGATAGGGCGAGTTCTACGAGCGGCTCATACCCCTGCTCGACTACCTGCTCCCGGCCTACGTGCGGGAGGGCAAGTCGCACCTGACGGTCGGCATCGGCTGCACGGGCGGCCGCCACCGCTCGGTGGTCATCGCCGAGCGCCTGGCGGGCCTCTACCAAGGCGCGCCGACTTCCGGTCGACGTCGTGCACCGCGACATCGACAAACCGCCGCTGCGTCCCTGAGCGGTTCCGGCCGCGGCGAGTGGCACTGCACTCCGCGTCGCTCGGATAGTGACGACGAGGCAAACGCCGCAGGAAGTGATCTGCCGGGCGGAGAAAGGAATGGATGGCCCTGAAGGTGGGCATCAACGGCTTCGGCCGAATCGGCCGGAACGTGTTCCGGGCGGCGTACGCCCAGGGCGCCGACATCGACTGGGTCGGCGTCAACGACATCACGGACACGAAGACGCTCGCCCACCTCCTCAAGTACGACTCGATCCTGGGGCCGTTCCCGGGTGAGATCGAGCTCACGGAGAACAGCATAGTCGTCGACGGCGACGAGATCCCGGTGTTCGCCGAGCGCGACCCGGCGAATCTGCCATGGGGCGACTCGGGCGCGGAGGTCGTGATCGAGTCGACGGGGCTCTTCACCGAGCGCGACAATGCCGCCAAGCACCTGGCGGCCGGTGCCAAGAAGGTGATCATCTCGGCGCCGGCAAGGGGGCCGACGTGACGCTCGTGCCGGGCGTGAACGACGACGCCTACGACCCGCGAGCGCACGACGTCATCTCGAACGCGTCGTGCACCACGAACTGCCTGGCGCCGGTGGCGAAGGTGCTCCACGACGCCGTCGGGCATCGAGCGCGGGATCATGACCACGATCCACGCGTACACGGGGGACCAGCGCCTCCACGACGCCCCCCACAAGGACCTGCGCCGCGCGCGCGCCGCGGCTATCAACCTCGTGCCGACCTCGACTGGCGCGGCCAAGGCGATCGGCCTGGTGATCCCCGAGCTCGACGGGCAGCTGAACGGCATCGCCGTGCGCGCGCCCGTCATCACGGGCTCCGTGGTCGACCTCGTCTGCGAGGCTGACCCGGCCGACGGCAAGGAGGAGATCAACGGGGCGTTCGCGAGCAGGCGGACACCGGGCCGCTCGAGGGCATCCTCAAGTACACCGAGGAGCCGATCGTGTCGACCGACATCGTCACGTCGCCCTACTCGTCGGTGTTCGACTGCGCCGCTGACGATGGTGATCGACGAGCGCCTGGTGAAGGTCGTGGCCTGGTACGACAACGAGTGGGGCTACTCGAACCGGCTGGTGGACCTGGCCGAGCGAGTGCTGCGCCGGGGCGCCGGTTGGCGGAGCCGCGGACACGCGCTCGGGCAAGCGGACGGTCCGCGAGCTGGAACCGCCGAGGGCGACCGGGTGCTAGTGCGGGTCGACTTCAACGTGCCGCTGGACGGCGGCCGGGTGGCGGACGACGCCGCATCCGCGCCGCGCTGCCGACGATCGAGCAGCTCTCGGGAAGGGGGGCGAGGCTCGTGCTGTGCTCTCACCTCGGGCGCCCGAAGGGCCGCGACCCCGGGACCTCGCTGCAACCCGTATCGAGCGGCTGCGCGAGCTGATCGGGCAGCCCGTGCACCAGGCGCCCGAGGTGATCGGGCCGGAGGCGCGCCGCGGGGTCGCGCGGCTCGAGCCGGGCGAGGTGCTGGTGCTCGAGAACACGCGCTGGGAGCCGGGCGAGACGGAGAACGACCCGGAGCTCGCGCGGGAGCTCGCGGCGCCCGTCGACCTGTACGTCGACGACGCCTTCGGCGCCGCGCACCGAGCCCACGCGTCCACGGTCGGGCGTTGCGGAGCTGCTGCCCCCGGCGGGCGGGGCTCCTGCTGGAGCGCGAGGTGACGACGCTGCGGGCGATCGTCGAGGAGCCCGAGCGGCCGTTCGTGGTGGTGCTCGGCGGGGCCAAGGTCACGGACAAGATCGCGCTGATCGACCGGTTCCTCGAGATGGCTGACACGCTGCTGATCGGCGGCGCGATGTGCTTCACGTTCTTCCGCGCCCAGGGGCGGCCCACCGGCGAGTCGCTGGTGGAGGAGGAGGGGGTGGCGCTGGCCGAGCGGGCGCTCGCAAGGCAAGGACGTCCGACTGCCAGCTGCGGCTGCCGCTCGACCTCGTGCTGGGCGACTGCTTCGACGCGGACGCGGAGCGCCGTGCCCTGGACGGGACGGGCGTGCCCGACGGCTGGATGGGCCTCGACATCGGCCCGAGGACCGCGCAGCATACGCGCAGGAGATCGGGCAGGCGGGCACGGTGTTCTGGAACGGCCCGATGGGGGCCTTCGAGCTCGAGCCCTTCGCCGAGGGCACGCGCGCGATGGCCGAGGCCGTGGCGGCCGCGCCCGGCACGACGGTCGTCGGCGGCGGCGACTCGGGCGCGGCGCTGGCGCGCTTCGGGCTCGCCGACGCGTGACCATCTGTCGACGGGCGGGGGGGCCTCCCTCGAGCTGCTGGAGGGCAGGCCGCTGCCCGGCGTCGAGGTGCTGGACGAGAGTGGTCACCCCTGAGCCGACCAACGCCGCCCATACATCGCCGGCAACTGGAAGATGCAAGGACGGCCGAGGAGTCTGCGGGCTACTGGGCAAGCTGGCGGGGCTCGTGCGACGCGGGCGGCCGACCCGGTCGACGTCGGTGATGTGCGTGCCCTTCACCTCGCTCGAGGCGTCGCGTCGAGAAGCTGCGCGGCAGCGGCGTCGCCGTCCACGCGCAGAACATGCACCAGAGCCAGCAGGCGCGTACACCGGGGAGGTCTCGGCGGCAATGCTCACAGAGCTCGGCGTCGACGGCGTCGTGCTCGGGCCACTCGGAGCGCCGCCAGCTCATCTGCGAGACCGACCGGGCGCTTCAGGAGAAGGTGCCCGCGGCGCTGGAGGCCGGGCTGCGGCCGATCCTCTGCGTGGGCGAGACGGAGGAGGAGCGCGAGCGCGGAGAGACCGAGCGCAAGCCTGCGCCATCAGGTGCAGGAGGGGCTCGAGAAGGTCCCCGCCGCGCGCCTCGCGGAGGTGGTGGTCGCCTACGAGCCGATCTGGGCGATCGGCACGGGGCGGATGGCGACTCCTGAGCGAGGCCCAGGAGGCGATCGCCTTCGTCCGCGCGCTCGTCGGCGATCGCTCGCGAGAGGCCGCGCAGCGCGTCCGGGTGCTGTACGGCGGCAGCGTGAAACCGGACAACGCGGCCGAGATCCTGGCGCAGCCCGACGTGGACGGCGCGCTGGTAGGCGGCGCGAGCCTGGACCCCGAGGGTTTCGCACAGATCGTGGCCGCGGCGGCACGGTGAGCGTGGGCCAGCCGCGCCCGGCCCCGGCGCAGCCGCCCGTCCCGAACGTCTGCCTCATCGTGCTCGACGGCTGGGGGCTCGCGGAGCCCGGTCCGGGCAACGCCGTCGAGCAGGCGGAGACGCCGGTCTTCGACGAGCTCTGGGGGCTCCTACCCGCACACCACGCTCACCGCCTGGGGCGAGGCCGTCGGGCTGCCCGAGGGGCAGATGGGGAACTCTGAGGTCGGGCACCTGAACCTCGGCGCCGGCGCGGTCGTCAAGCAGGATCTCGCTGCGCATCGACGAGGCGATCGAGGACGGCTCCTTCGCGAGCAACGAGGCCCGGCGCGACGGGGGCGTGCCGGGCAGAGGCGACCCCATCTGCTCGGGCCCTGTCTGCTCGGCGGGGTGCACGCCAGCATGCGCCACCTGCGCGCGATGATCGAGCTTGCCGCGCACTCAGGGTGTGCCGGACGTCGTGACCTCCACGCGTTCACCGACGGCCGCGACACCACCCCAGCTCGGGCGCCGGCTACCTCGCGGAGGTCGAGAGCTGGGGGCGGCGCACGTATTGCATCGGTGACGCGGGCGCTACTACGCCATGGACCGCGACCGGCGCTGGGATCGCACCAAGCTAGCCGGGACGCGCTCGGCACGGCCGGCTGAGTTCAGGGCGAACTCGGGCGAAGCGGCCGCGCGCGCCGCCTACGCGCGTGGCGAAACGACGAGTTCATCAACCCACCCTCGTGGACCACGAGGGTCGGATCCGCTCGGGCGACAGCGTCGTGTTCTTCAATTCCGCCCGGACCGAGCCCGCCAGCTCACGCGTGCGCTCGGTGAACCGGACTTCTCCGAGTTCGATCGCGGGGGAGGCGCCGCGGGTGAGGCTGACCACGCTCACCGAGTACCAGGAGGACTGGGATTACCCCACGGCCTTCCCGCCCGCGCGGCCCGCAGCTCACGCTTGCGTCGTTGCTCGCCGAGCGCGGGGTCGACCAGCTGCACGTGGCCGAGACGGAAAAGTATGCGCACGTCACCTACTTCTTCAACGGAGGCGAGGAGGACCCGTACCGGGGCGAGGCGCGCTGCCTCGTCGACTCCCCGCGCGAGGTGGCCGACCTACGACCAGAAGCCGGAGATGAGCGCCCGGGCCGCGACGGACGCGTTCATCGCCAGCTGGAGCGGG
>CAWEXB010000004.1:0-43798 GCA_963812915.1 uncultured Thermoleophilaceae bacterium
TGAGTGAGGCCGGCGCCCGAGCGCCCCCAAGCGCGAATCAGCGACCGAGAGCCGACCCCTGGACCGCCGCGGGCCCCGGACGGGGCGCTCAGCCGGTTGGCGGTGGCTCGATCGCCCCCGTGAACTCCAACAGCGTCGCGACGAACAGGGCCGGGTTTGAGTGCATCGCGCTGTGTCCCTGCCCCTCGAGCGTGACCACGTGGGCGTGCGGCAGTCCGCGCGCGAGCGCCGCCGTGGCCTCCTGCATGGCCGGCGGGCTGCGCGAGCCGACGAGCAACAGAACGGGCGTGTGGATGTCGTGCAGCTCGCGCGCGTCGATCGTCAGCTCGCGCCTGGCGCCGAGCTCCCGCGCGACGGCGTCGACGTTCGCGAGGTGCTCGGCCCAGGTGGGGTCGCGGTGCGCGTGCGCGACCTGGCGCGGGCTGAGCTGGACGACTCGCAGCAGCATGTCCGATAGCGCGGCGTCGCGGTCCCCGCGGGCCAGGTCGCCGGCGATCAGACCGGCCGCGCCGGCCGGCACCATGACCCGGCCGTCACACGGCCCGCCCTCGTAGAGCACGAGCGCCCGCAGACCGGGCGCACGCCGCGCCGCCTCGAGGGCGCAGACGGCGCCGAACGAGTGCCCGACGAGGATCGCCGCTGACTCGGCGACCGCTACGACGGCGAGCACGTCCTCGACTTCGCGGTCCAGCGCATACGCCTGCGAGTCACCGCTCGCGCCGTGCCCGCGGCGGTCCATCGAGACGACCGTGAAGGCCTCCTCGAGCCGCGCCCGGACCTCGTCCCAGGCGTGGCAGGCGTCGGTCAGCGCTCCGTGCACGAGCACGAGCGTCGGACCGCGCCCGCCGCGCTCGCACGCGATCCGCGTCCCGTCAGCCGAGGTGACGGTCACGGACGAGCGGTCGTTCTTTCCGGTCGCGCTCACGATCGCGCCCCAGCATGTCACTGTCGCGCTGCGGCGGGCCGCGAGTCACGGTGGGGACCCCGCGAAGCGGCGGCCTAGGCAGGGGTAGCCTCCAGGGCATGACCATCACCGTGAACGGAATCGAGGAGCTCAAGGGGCTGGTCGGCCAGACCATCGGCCCGAGCGAGTGGCGCGAGGTCACCCAGCAGGAGATCGACCAGTTCGCCGACATCGCGGGTGACCACCAGTGGATTCACGTGGACGTCGAGCGCGCGAAGACCGAGAGTCCGTACGGCACCACGGTCGCGCACGGGAACCTGACCCTGTCGATGATCGACGGCTTCCGGCCGTCGCTGATGGAGTCGTCGGGGTTCAAGATGGGGGTCAACTACGGCTGGAACAGGGTCCGCTTCCCCGCGCCGGTTCCAAGCGGTAGCCGTATCCGCGCGAGCACCGAGGTCCTTTCCGTCGACGAGGTCGGCGGCGGCTGGCACCAGATCGTCCAGAAGTGGACGGTCGAGGTCGAGGGCATGGACAAACCGGCCTGCGTAGCCGAGTACGTCGGTCGGCTGCTCTCCTAGTAACCCTCAAATGCAAGTCGCCGGTTAGACTGCGCGACCATGAGCGCCAAGCCGGAGCAGCTCGCGGACGGCCTCTGGCGCTGGACCGCCCGACACCCGGAGTGGCATCCGGGTGAGTTCGGCAGGGAGGTCGCCAGTTTCGCCGCCACCGCCGGGGACGATCTCCTTCTCATCGATCCGCTCCTGCCCGCGGAGCCGCGGCCCGTCCTCGACCTGATCGACGGCCTGATTCGAGGGCGCGTCGCAATCCTGATCTCGGTCCCCTACCACGTGCGCAGCAGCGAGGAGCTCTGGCGCCGCTACCGCGACCGGACCGACTGCACCATCTGGGGGCACGCCGCCTGCGCCAAGCGACTGGGCGACCGTGCCGGCTTCCGCGAAATCGAGCTCGGGGTGCCGCTGCCCGCCGGCGTCTCCGCCCACGCGATTGGCCGGCCCCGCCGACAGGAGACGCCGCTCTACATCCCGGGCCAGCGTGCGCTCGTGTTCGGAGACGCAGTCGCGGAGGTGGGAGGCAAGCTCCGCGTGTGGTCCACCGGCAAGGTGGACGATCGCCGCGCCCGCTGGCACCGAGAGCGCTTCAACCCGACCCTCGAGCCGCTGCTCGAACTCGACCTCGAACGCGTTCTCGTGACGCATGGCCGGCCGGTGCTCTCCGACGGGCGCGCCGAGCTGCGGGCGGCTCTCGCGGCGCGACCCTGGTATCGCCTCGGCGGCTGAGGCTGGGTCCCGGCGGCCGCGGGCGCGCGCCGGCAGAGAGCAGGCGCGCCGGCGAGGCGCGGCCGCCCCTGCGCCTATCCTCGATCGAGGATGGCAACCTCAGCCGCCGAGGACCGACTCAAGCAGCAACGCCGGGCCCTTCCCGACGGCCCGGGCGTCTACCTGTTCAAGGACGAGCAGGGCAAGGCGCTGTATGTCGGCAAGGCCCGCTCGATCCGCAAGCGGGTTGCGAGCCACTTCTCGAAACCGGCGACCCGCGGAGTTGTCGAAATGGTGGACCAGGTGGCCGAGATCGACTTCATCGCCACCGAGACCGATGCCGAGGCGCTGCTGGCCGAGCAGGAGTTCATCAAGCGTCACCGGCCGCTGTTCAACGTCCGCCTGCGCGATGACAAGTCCTACCCCTACATCGGGATCAGCCTCGACGAGGACTACCCGCGCATCTACTTCACGCGCGAGCGCCACCGTCGGGGGCGGGCCTACTTCGGCCCGTTCAGCAACGCCAAGCGGGTGCGCGAGACGCTCGACCTGCTCGGCAAGGTCTTCCAGTACCGCACCTGCGATGGGCCCGAGCCGGGTCGCGCCAGTGGAAGCCCCTGCCTCGACTACTTCATAAAGCGCTGCCAGGCGCCCTGTGTCGGCTACATCTCGAAGGAGGAGTACCGGCGGAACGTCGAGACGATCATCGACTTCCTCTCGGGCCGCTACCGCCAGATCGAGCGGGCGCTCGACAGCGGAATGCGCGACGCGGCCGAGCGGCAGGAGTTCGAGCAGGCCGCGATTTACCGCAACCGCCTCAAGGCGGTGCGCAGCCTGCTCGAGCGCCAGCGGATCTCGAACGAGGCGGTGGGCACGCTCGACGCGATCGCGGTGGCGTCGGAGGAGACCGACGCGAACGCCCAGGTGTTCCAGGTGCGCGACGGGGTCCTCGCCGACCGCCAGAGCTTCTACCTCGAGAACGCGGCGAAGCGCGACGAGGCCGAGGTGGCCGAGGAGTTCGTGCTCCAGTACTACGCGAGCGCGATCGCGGTCCCTCCGCAGGTGATAGTGCAACGGGCCGTCGAACGCACGGAGACGCTGGCTGAGGTACTCGCCGAGCGGCGCGGCGCGCCGGTGGAGGTCCGGCACGCCGAGCGCGGCGACAAGCGGCGCATCCTCGAGCTCGCGGAGCGCAACGCGCGGCTGGCGCTCGACCAGGACCGGCTGCGCTCCGAGCGCCGCCGCTCCCAGCGCATCGAGGCGCTCGACGGACTGCAGCGGGCGCTCGGGATGGAGACGATCCCGATGCGAATCGAGTGCTTCGACATCTCGAATCTCATGCACGCCCACACCGTCGCCTCGATGGTGGTGTTCGAGGGCGGGGCGCCGAAGAAGGCCGACTACCGTCGCTTTGGCATCCGGGAGGCGGTTCAGGATGACGTGGGGGCAATGGCCGAGGTGCTCTCCCGTCGGATGGCGCAGTACGTCGCGCAGCGCGAGCGCAGTCCGCACGAAAGCGACTACGACGAGAGCTTTGCCTCCGTCCCCGCGCTGATCGTGATCGACGGAGGGAGGGGTCAGCTCTCCGCCGGTCTCAGGGAGCTGGGACCGTTCCGCGACCTCGGAGTGACGGTGGTGAGCCTGGCCAAGCGGATCGAGGAGGTGTTCCTGCCGGGCCGTCGGACGCCGCTCGTGCTCGCGCACGACACGCCCGAGCTCCAGCTGCTCCAGCGCGTCCGCGACGAGGCGCACCGCTTCGCGATCGAGTTTCACCGCGAGCGCCGCGACCGGGCGATGACGCGCTCGATCCTGGACGACCTGCCCGGCGTGGGTCCGGCCCGCAAGCGCAGCATCCTCCAGCACTTCGGCTCACCCGAGCGCTTTCTCGGCGCTAGCCGAGAGGAGCTCGAGGCGGTGCCGGGACTCCCGGGGAAGGTCGCCCGCGATATTCACGCCTACGTCAACAAGGTGCGCTGAACATGAGCTACAAGGGGCCGATCGAAGACTTCGTGGTCATCACCGGCTTCTCGGGCGCGGGCAAGTCGCAGGCGATGGCCACCTTCGAGGACGCCGGCTACTTCTGCGTCGACAACCTGCCGCCTGGGATGATCGGCTCGCTGGCGGAGCTGTTCGGGCACGAGGGCAGCAAGGTCGAGCGGGCGGCCGTGGCCTCAGACGTGCGCGGCGGCGAGTACTTCGACGGGCTGGTCAAGGTCCTCGACGACCTCGATCGCCGAGGTGTGCCCTACCGCCTGCTCTATCTCGAGGCCGCCGAGCCGGTACTGATCAACCGGTTCAAGGAGACCCGCCGCCGGCATCCGCTGGCCGACGGCGGCCTGGTCGAGACCGCCATCCGTGAGGAGCGCACGCTCCTCGCGCCGCTGAGGGAGCGGGCCGACGTGTCGATCGACACCAGCGACCTGTCGGCCTCCCGTCTGCGCAAGGTGGTGGCCGACAAGATGCTGCCGCACGGCAAGGTCGGGAGGCTTGCCGTTACCTTCATGACGTTCGGCTTCAAGCACGGCACGCCGCGCGACGCGGACCTGACCTTCGACGTGCGCTTCCTGCCGAACCCGCACTACGAGTCCGAGTTGCGCAACCTAACCGGCCTCGACCCGGCGGTCATCGACTATGTCGAGCGCTCCGACGGGATCGGGGCGTTCTACGAACGGCTCACCCCGCTGCTCGACTACCTGCTGCCCGCTTACGAGCTGGAGGGCAAGTCGCACCTCACGGTGGGAATCGGATGCACCGGCGGTCGCCATCGCTCCGTCGTGATCGCCGAGCGCCTGGCGAGCCTCTACAACGGGCGCGGCGACTTCCTGGTCGACGTGGTGCACCGTGACATCGAGAAGCCGCCGTTTCGGCCCTGACGCCGTTTCTCCCCCCGCGGCGGGGGTAGCAGGGACTCCGGTAGATTCGATCGCGTAGCGACGACGAAGGAAAGGAACTCGGATGGCCTTGAAAGCCGGCATCAACGGCTTCGGCCGGATCGGACGTAACGTGTTCAGGGCCGCGCACGACCGCGGCGCGGACATCGACTGGGTCGGCGTCAACGACATAACCGACACGAGGACCCTCGCCCACCTTCTCAAGTACGACTCGATCCTGGGCCCGTTCCCGGGCGAGATCGACTTCACCGAGAGCAGCATCGTTGTCGACGGGGACGAGCTGCGTGTGTTCGCCGAGCGCGATCCCGCCGCGTTGCCATGGGGCGATGCGGGCGCGGAGGTCGTGATCGAGTCGACCGGCCTCTTCACCAAGCGCGACGACGCCGCGAAGCACCTTGCGGCCGGCGCCAAGAAGGTGATCATCTCGGCGCCCGCCAAGGAACCGGACGTGACGCTGGTGCCAGGCGTCAACGACGACGCCTACGACCCGCAGAGCCACCACGTCATATCGAACGCCTCATGCACCACGAACTGCCTGGCGCCGGTGGCGAAGGTGCTGCACGACGGCATCGGCATCGAGCGCGGCATCATGACCACGATCCACGCCTACACGGCGGACCAGCGCCTCCAGGACGCTCCCCACAAGGATCTCCGCCGGGCTCGTGCCGCGGCCACCAACCTGGTGCCGACCACGACCGGGGCCGCCAAGGCGATCGGCCTCGTGATCCCCGAGCTCGACGGCAAGCTGAACGGCATGTCCGTGCGGGCGCCCGTGATCACGGGCTCCGTCGTCGACCTCGTCTGCGAGCTCGCGCGCCCCACGACCAAGGACGAGGTCAACGGGGTCTTCGCCGAGAAGGCGGATACCGGGCCGTTCGAGGGCATCCTCAAGTACAACGAGGACCCGATCGTCTCGACCGACATCATCACCTCGCCCTACTCGTCGGTGTTCGACTCGGAGCTCACGATGGTGATCGACGAGCGGCTCGTGAAGGTCGTGGCCTGGTACGACAACGAATGGGGCTACTCGAACCGGGTGGTGGACCTCGCGGAGCGGGTGCTCGTAGGGGCGCCGGTTGCCTGAGGCGCGGACCGGGCTCGGAAAGCGTACGGTCCGGGATCTGGCGGTCGGTGAGGGCGAGCGCGTGCTCGCGCGCATGGACTTCAACGTGCCGCTCGAAGCGGGGCGCGTGACGGACGACGCGCGCATCCGTGCCGCGCTGCCGACGATCGAGCTGCTGCTCGAGCGAGCGGCGCGGCTGATTCTCTGCTCGCACCTGGGGCGCCCGACCGGGCGCGACCCGACGACTTCGCTCCGGCCGGTGTCGGATCGGCTGCGGGAGCTGATCGAGGCGCCCGTGCATCAGGCGCCCGAGGTGATCGGCCCCGAGGTCAGGCGCGGCGTGGAGCGGCTGCGACCGGGTGCCGTACTCGTGCTCGAGAACACCCGCTGGGAGCGCGGAGAGACCGAGAACGACCCCGATCTGTCGAGGGAGCTCGCCTCTCTGGCGGACGCCTACGTGGACGACGCCTTCGGCTCCGTCCACCGTGCCCACGCGTCCACCGTCGGCGTGGCGGAGTTGCTGCGCCCGGCCGTGGCAGGCCTCCTTCTGGAACGCGAGGTCACGACGCTGCGCGCGATCGTCGAGTCGCCCGAGCGGCCGCTGGTCGTAGTTCTCGGCGGGGCAAAGGTGAGCGACAAGATCGCCTTGATCGACCGCTTCCTCGACAGGGCCGACACGCTTCTGATCGGCGGGGCCATGTGCTTCAGCTTCTTCCGGGCGCAGGGGAAGCCCACGGGCGACTCGCTCGTCGAGGAGGAGGGCGTCGAGCTGGCCCGGAGGGCTCTCGACAAGGCGCGCTCCTCACGCGGCCGGCTGCTGCTGCCACTCGATCTCGTGCTGGGCGACGCCTTCGACGCCCAGGCCGAGCGCCGGGCCCGGGACGGCACCGATGTGCCCGACGGCTGGATGGGCCTCGACATCGGCCCGCGGACAGCGGAGGCCTTCGGCCAGGAGATCGCCGGCGCCGGGACGGTCTTCTGGAACGGGCCGATGGGCGCCTTCGAGCTCGAGCCGTTTGCCGCCGGCACGCGGGCCCTGGCGGAGGCGGTGGCCACCGCGCCGGGCACGACCGTCGTGGGTGGCGGCGATTCCGCCGCCGCGCTGGCCGAGTTCGACCTCGCCGACGACGTGGACCATCTGTCTACGGGGGGCGGCGCCGCGCTGGAACTGCTCGAGGGAAAAGAGCTGCCGGGGGTGGAGGTGCTCGACGATGCCTGAGGTCGACGGCCGGCGACCCGCCATCGTCGGCAACTGGAAGATGTGGGGCACCCGCGCGCAGGCGGCCGACTACTGCGCGCGCCTGCTCGAGCTCCTCCCCGACGAGCGCCGCCGGCCGGCGGACGCTGGAGTGTGCGTGCCGTTCACGTCGCTCGAGCTGTGCGTCGAGCGGCTCCGCGGGAGCGGGGTGGCCGTCTACGCGCAGAACATGCACCAGGAGGAGAAAGGCGCCTTCACCGGCGAGGTCTCGGCGGCGATGCTCGCCGAGATCGGCGTCGACGGTGTCGTGCTCGGCCATTCCGAGCGGCGCCAGTACAACTGCGAGACCGACCGCGCTCTTCAGGACAAGGTGGTGGCCGCTCTCGCGGCCGGGTTGCGGCCGATCCTCTGCGTAGGCGAGTCGGAGGAGGAGCGCGAGCGCGATGAGACGCAGCGCAAGCTCCGACACCAGGTGCAGGAGGGACTCGAGAAGGTCGACGAGGCACGGCTCGCGGACGTCGTGATCGCCTATGAGCCGATCTGGGCGATCGGCACCGGCCGGGTGGCCACGCCCGACCAGGCGCAGGAGGCGATCGCGTTCGTGCGCGCGCTGGTCGGAGATCGCTCGGAGGAGGCCGCCCGGAGGGTCCGGGTGCTCTACGGCGGCAGCGTCAAGCCGGACAGCGCCCCCGAGATTCTCGTTGAGCCCGACGTGGATGGCGCTCTCGTGGGCGGCGCGAGCCTGGACCCCGACGGCTTCGCGCGAATCGTGGCCGCGGCGGCGCAGTGACGGTTGCGCGCGTCGCGCTCGTCGTGCTAGACGGATGGGCGATCGCGGAGCCGGGACCGGGCAACGCGGTCGAGCTGGCGGAGACGCCGGTCTTCGACGAGCTGTGGCGCAGCTACCCGCACACCACGCTTACCGCGTGGGGGCCTGCGGTGGGCCTCCCCGAGGGACAGATGGGGAATTCGGAGGTCGGCCACCTGAACCTCGGCGCCGGCGCGATCGTGAAGCAGGACCTGCGCCGCATCGACGAGGCGATCGAGGACGGCTCCTTCGCGGACAACGAGGCGCTGCGGACGGCGTGTCGAACCGACCGCCTCCACCTGCTTGGGCTCGTCTCCGCCGGCGGCGTGCACGCCAGCATGGGGCACCTCCGCGCTCTCATCGATCTGGCCGGACACCAGGGCGTCCCCGACGTCGTGATCCACGCGTTCACCGACGGCCGCGACACGAACCCGCACTCGGGCGCCGGGTACGTGGCGGAGGTCGAAGGCTGGGGCGGGGCGCGCATCGCATCGGTTACCGGCCGCTACTACGCAATGGACCGAGACCGCCGCTGGGACCGCACCAAGCTCGCCTGGGACGCCATCGTGCACGGCCGGGCCGAGTTCAGCGCCGACTCGGGCGAGGCGGCCGTGCGCGCGGCGTACGAGCGGGGAGAGACGGACGAGTTCATCAAGCCGACGCTCGTGGGCGAGGAGGGTCGCATCCGTTCTGGCGACAGCGTCGTGTTCTTCAACTTCCGGCCCGACCGCGCCCGTCAGCTCACCCGCGCGCTGGGCGAACCCGACTTCTCGGAGTTCGACCGCGGCGAGGCGCCGCGGGTGGAGCTGACCACGCTCACCCAGTATCAGGAGGAGTGGGACTACCCGGTCGCGTTCCGGCCCGCCCGCCCCGACGTCACGCTCGCCTCGGTGCTCGCCGAGCGTGGGGTCGCGCAGCTGCACGTGGCCGAAACCGAGAAGTACGCGCACGTCACCTACTTCTTCAACGGCGGCGAGGAGGAGCCGTACAAGGGCGAGGAGCGCTGCCTGGTGGACTCGCCGCGCGACGTGCCGACCTACGACCAGAAACCGGAGATGAGCGCGCGGCCCGCGACGGACGCGTTCCTCGAGCGCTGGGAAGGCCGCGACTACGGCTTCGGGATCATCAACTACGCCAATCCGGACATGGTCGGCCACACCGGTGTGATCCCGGCCGCCGTGAAGGCCGTCGAGACCGTGGACGCCTGCCTCGCCGAGGTCGTGGGCGCGGTGCACGACTCGGGCGGAGCGTGCGTCATCACCGCCGACCACGGCAACGCCGACAACATGCTCGAGCCCGACGGGAGTCCCAACACCGCGCACTCGATGAATCCCGTGCCGCTGATCGTGACCGCCGACGTGGGCGAGCTCCGAAGCGGCGGCATTCTTGCCGACGTCGCACCCACCGTGTTCGCGCTGCTAGGTCAGGCGCAGCCGAAGGAGATGACCGGAACCTCCCTCCTGAAGAAAATCTGACGTCGCCTTTTGTTTCCGTACGCTCCGGCCGTGCCCTCGTTCACCATCACGGCCCGCGACGGACCCGCCCGCGCGGGAGTCCTCCACACCATCCACGGCGACGTTCGGACGCCGGCGTTCGTACCGCTCGCCTCGACCGCCACGGTCAAGACGCTGCATGCCGCGGAGGTGGCGGAGCTCGGGTTCGAGATGGTGCTCGGGAACACCTTCCATCTCTTCATCCAGCCCGGCGCGGAGCTGATCCGCGAGCTCGGCGGGCTGC
This sequence comes from uncultured Thermoleophilaceae bacterium, assembly GCA_963812915.1. Lineage (GTDB taxonomy): Bacteria > Actinomycetota > Thermoleophilia > Solirubrobacterales > Thermoleophilaceae > JACVRW01. The sequence goes on from CAWEXB010000004.1 coordinate 9,882, forward strand.
ACGAGTTCATGGGCTGGACGAGGCCGATCATCACCGATTCCGGCGGCTTCCAGGTCTTCTCGATGGGCCATGGATCGGTGGCGGACGAGATCAAGCGAAAGCGCGACCCGCGCGAGTCGATGGTGCTCGCGATCGAGGAGGAGGGGGTGCGCTTCCGCTCCTATCACGACGGCTCCGAGCGCTTCATGGGGCCGGAGACCTCGATGGAGGTGCAGGCCGCGCTCGGGTCGGACATCGCCCTGGCATTCGACGAGTGCACGCCGTTCCACGTCGAGCGCGACTACACGGCGCGCTCGATGGAGCGGACCCATCGCTGGCTCGACCGCTGCGTGTCGTGGCACGGCGAGCATGCACCCGCCGGCCAGCTGCTCTACGGGATCGTCCAGGGCGGGATCCACGAGGACCTGCGGGCCGAGGCGACCGCCTACGTCGCTGCCGCCGGCGTCGACGGCGTCGCGATAGGCGGCTCACTCGGCCAGGAGAAGGTCCAGATGCGCGAGGTGGTGGGCTGGGTGCTGCGCGACCTCCCGGACGAGCCGCCCCGTCACCTGCTCGGAATCGGCGACGTGGACGACCTCGTAGACGCCGTCGGGGCGGGGGTCGACACCTTCGACTGCGCCACGCCCACGCGCCTCGCCCGCCACGGCACCGCCCTCGTCCCGGAACCGCGGCGGCGCTGGCGCCTCGACCTGAACAGGGGCGGCCACCGAGCCGAGCGCGGGCCGATCGACGAGCGCTGTCCGTGCCCCGCCTGTCGCGAGCACACCCGCGCATACCTGCACTACCTGGTGCGGACGGGCGAGCTGACCGGCAAGCGACTGCTCACGATTCACAACCTGACGTTCATGCGGCGGCTGATGCTCGCGATGCAGGAGGCGATCGCGGCGGGGGACTACGCGGTCCTTTCGCGGCGAGTGCTCGACGGCGAGGCGCCCTGACGGCTCAGCGCACCTGCTGCTCGATGAAGTCGCGCAGCTCCTGGATCTGGTCCTCCACCCGATCGCGGTTCGGGGCCGTCACGCCGTCGTCCCCCGAGGACAGGAGCGCGACGCCCACCGCGGCGATCGCAGCGAGGACCGCGAGCAGAGCCAGGAAAGTGCCCCAGCGCCGGCGAGCGGCCGTCCGGCGCGCGGCGCGGTCGTCGCGAAGCGGCGGCGCGGCCGCCGTCGCGCGCGCCTGCGCCGGCTCGACCGGCGGCGCATAGCCCGTCTGCGGCATGGCCCGGGTGGCCGATGTGGCGTCCATAGCGCGCGTCACGCCGGTGTCGCCCGGAGACAGGCGCTGAGTCGCCGCGGTCCTCTCCCCGTGGAGGCCCGCGTCGATCGCGTGGCCGAGCTCGAGCGCGGACGAGTAGCGGGCCGCCGGCTCCCGCTCGAGGCTGAGACGAACGGCCTCGTCCACTTCCCGCGGCACCTCGGGGCGGTACTCGGTGATCGGCACGATCGGGTCCTGCTGCTGCCTCAGCGCGAGTTCGGTGAGCGATCCGTACTCGTGCGGCAGACGGCCGGTCAGGAACTGGTAGGCGCAGACCCCCAGCGAGTAGATGTCCGAGGCCGGGCCGGCCTCGTCGCCGTGAGCCTGTTCCGGCGACAGGTAGGCGGCCGTCCCGAGCACCGAGCCGACCTGCGTGATTCGAGTCTGCTCCGCTGCCTTGGCGATCCCGAAGTCCGCCAGCTTCGTCGTTCGCATCTCCTCGGCGATGAGCAGGTTGCCCGGCTTCACGTCCCGGTGCACGACGCCGGCGCGGTGGGCGTAGTCGAGTCCGTGGCAGGCGTCGCGAACGATCAGCACCGTCTCCTCCACCTCGAGGCGCTTCTGCTCGCGGAGGAGATCGGCGCACGAGGGCCCGTCCACGTACTCCATCACGATGTAGTGGCGCCGGCTCTCCGCGTCCTGCCCCGAGTCGAACACCTGGACGATGTTCGGGTGCTGGAGCCGCGCGGCGGCGAGCGCCTCGCGGCGGAAGCGCGCCACGAACGCGTCGTCGTCGGCCAGATGCTCGGCGAGCAGCTTCACCGCCACCGACCGCTCGAGCACGGTGTCGGTGGCCATGAAGACCGTCGACATGCCCCCGGCTCCGAGCCTGCGCTCGATGTGGTAGCGGCGGGCGACGTCGGTTGGGACCGTCATCCCTCGCCTCCCGGGACGAGCGCGCCGCCGCCGGTCCCACCCTCGACTGCGCCGGCGTCGCCACCCTGACCGTTCTCGCCGCTTCCACCCTCACCGCCCGGCCCGTCGCCGCCCTCGCCGGGCGCCGGCGCCGTCTCGGTGTCCGTGGTGGGTGGCTCCTCGGTCTCCGTGGGCGGCGGCTCGGTTTCGGTCGGCGGCGGCTCGGTCTCTGTCGTGTCGGTGGTGTCGGTCGGGACCGGCTCGGGCGCCGGCGTGGTCTGCGTCTCCGTGTCGGTCTGCGGCTCCTCGCACTGCTCCTCGACGAGCTGGAAGAGGCGCTCGAAGCCCTGCCCCAGCGCGTCGCGAACGTCCTGGTCGACGTCGCCGGGAATCCCGTCCAGCGTCCGCTGAACCGCCGTCGTATTCGGGTCTTCGCCATCGGTGATGTCGGCGCACGCCGCGCCGCCGAACTCGAAGCGGCCCTGGATCGATTCGAGCTGGCGCTGGAGCGCGGCGGCCGCGTCCGGCGGAATGCCGGCGCCCTCCTCATCGGAGCCGCACCCTGCCGCCAGGAGGCAGGCGGCGAGCACCAGAAATCCGGTTGTGCGCTTGAGGGTCGTCACTCTCCTTTGTAGAGCCGCTCCGCCAAGACGCGGGGAAGCCCGGCCTCCTCGATCGCCTTGGCGGCTTCGTCGATCTGGTATTCCACGCGCTTCCAGGTAGCGGCCCAAGTCCCTGTGTCTAGCAGGAGCCACGCCGCGCGTGGGTCACCGTCGCGAGGTTGTCCCACTCCGCCGGGGTTGACGAGCCACTCGCCCACCGACAGATCGCGCTCCGTGCCCGCCCGGGCCGGCTCGCCGTGGACCTTGCCGTCGGGGCCGCGATTGAACCAGAGCGCCACGTGCGAGTGGCCGACGGCGCAGACTCTGGCCTCGGTCAGATCGAGACACTCGTCCGCCTGCCAGCTCGAGAGCACGTACTCCCAGACGGGATCGCGGGGGCTGCCGTGGTAAAGGGCGACCTCGCGGCCGGGATCGGCGGGCTCGAGGCTTCGTAGGAAGGCGAGCGCGGGCTCGGAGATGGTCTCCTGCGTCCAGCGCGCCGCCGCGGCGGCGCTCGAGGAGAAGTCGCTCAGCGGGATGTCGCCGGTCACGACCAGGTCGTGGTTGCCCGCCAGGCAGACGTCGCAGCGCGCGCGGGCCAGTGCGACGCAGTCGTCCGGCTCCGCGCCATAGCCCACGAGGTCGCCGAGACACCAAATCTCCTCGACATCCGCGTCCTCGATGGCCGCCAGGACGGCCTCGAAGGCCGGCCTGTTGCCGTGCACGTCGGAGAGCATGGCGATGCGCATCTAGTCCACTACGTTCCTTCTACAGTCTGCCGGGATGAAGGCTGGGCGTTCGCGGCTGCCGCTGGCGATCCTGGCGGCGGTCGCCGCCGCCGGGGCGGCCACATTCCTGCTCCGCCCGCGCAGCGGCATCATCGACCCGGCCTCGGTGGACGTCGAAGCGTACTTCAGCGCGGCTCAGATCGAGCGGGCTGAGGACTTCCGCGACACTCAGCGCCTGCTCGGCCTGGCGGGGATCGCGGTCAGCGGCGCCGCCCTCGGCCTCCTCGCGTGGCGTCCACCGCGGCGGCTGCTCGATCCGCTGGCGCGGCGACCGCTTGCCGGGGGCGCCGCGGCGGGTGCCGGCATCTCTGTCCTTCTGGTGATCGTGGGGCTCCCGCTCGCGGCGTGGCGGCACGACCGCGCCTTCGACGTCGGACTCTCCACCCAGACGTGGGGCCCGTGGCTGGGCGACGTCGCCAAGTCGGCCGGCATCGAGGCCGTCCTGGCCGCAGCCGGCGGGGCGGCCGCCCTCGCCCTGGTGCGCCGTTTCCCGCGTCGCTGGTGGATTCCGGGCAGCGGGATCGTGGTGGCCTTCGGCGTGATCACGCTCTGGCTGTGGCCGGTGGTGATCGATCCATTGTTCAACGACTTCCAGCCCCTCAGGGAGGGCCGGCTGCGCTCGGACGTGCTCCAGCTGGCGCGCAGGGCGGACGTCAAGGTGGGCGAGGTCTATCGAGTGGACGCCAGCCGGCGGACGACGGCCGTGAATGCCTACGTGGGCGGGATCGGGCCGACGAAACGCGTCGTGCTCTACGACAACCTGATCGACGAGCTGCCTCCCGAGCAGGTGCGGCAGGTGGTTGCGCACGAGCTGGGCCATCAGAAGCACCGCGACATCTATCGCGGACTGCTCTGGCTGGCCCTGGTGGCGCCCGCCGGCGTCTATCTCGCCCAGCGCCTGGCCGAGACCTTCGGCCGTCGCCAGGGACTCGGCGATCCGGCCCGCAAGCCGGGGCCAGCGGCGCTGCCCGCGATCGCGCTGGCGGTTTCGCTCGTCTCGCTCGTGCTCGGGTCTGCCTCGAACGCGCTCTCGCGCCAGGTCGAGGCGAGGGCGGACGCGTTCTCGCTCGAGCTCACCCGCAACCCCGCGGCGCACATCGCGCTCGAGCGCGAGCTCTCGGAGCGCAACATCACGGACCCGGAGCCGCCGGCGCTGCTGCACGCCCTGTTCGGCACCCACCCCACCACGATCGATCGCATCGGAATCGGCGAGGCGTGGGCACGCGACCGCTGATCGAGCGCGTCGTCCGCGAGCTGGCGGCCGTCGAGCGTCCCTCCGCGTCGGACGGAGAGCGCCGCGCCGCCGAGTGGATCGCCGCCGAGCTGCGTGACGCGGGCTGTCGCGAGGCGCGCGTGGAGGAGGAGCGGGCGCACGGCGGGTACTGGTGGCCGCTCGGACTGCTCAACGCGGGCGCTGCCCTGGGGGCACTGCTCGGCCGCCGCGCGGCGGCGCCGGCGGGCGGGCTTGGCGGCGGCGGCGATCTACGACGACGTCAGCGGCGGGCGGTTGTGGTTCCGCCGCCGCCTGCTGCCCCATCGCCCCACCTGGAACGTGGTGGCCGAGGCCGGCGACCCGGACGGCGCCCGCACCGTCGTCTTCGTCGCTCACCACGACGCCGCGCACAGCGGGCTCGTCTTCCATCCCGCGCTGCCGCGGATCGCCATGAAGCGCCTGCCGGCCCTTCACGCCAAGGCGAACCAGAGCGTGCCGATCATGTTCGGCGTCTTCCTGGGGCCACTGCTCCTGTCCCTCTGGGGGCTGCTCGGCGTTCGCTTCCTGCGACGTGCCGGCGCTTTCTTCTCGGTCTGTGCCACCGCCGCGATGGCGGACATCGGCACTCGCGGGGTCGTCCCCGGGGCGAACGACAACCTGAGCTCGGTGGGCGCCCTGGTCGCGCTCGCGCACTCGCTGCGGGAGCGTCCACCGCGGGGTGTGCGCGTGCTGCTGCTCTCGACCGGTTCCGAGGAGTCGTTCATGGAGGGGATGCAGGCGTTCGGCCGCCGACACTTCCCCGATCTGGCGGCGCGACACGACGGAGCTGGTCTGCCTCGAGTGCCTCGGCTCGCCGCTCCTGTGCCTGGTGGAGGGGGAGGGGATGCTGCGTATGCGCCTCTATCCGGAGGAGGGGCGCGAGGCGCTGGCCGCGGCCGCGGAGGACGCGGGCGTCGAGCTCGTGCGCGGCCTCCGCACGGTCGCGGCCACGGATGGCCTCATCCCGCTACGGGCCGGCTATCGGGTCTCCCTGCTCGGGGGTGTCGACGAGACCAAGTTCCCGTCCAACTATCACTGGCCCAGCGACGTGCCCGACAACCTCAACTGGTCCTCGATCGACCGCGCCGTGAGGGTGTGCGAGGCGTACGTGCGGCGCCGCGCCGTCGGTTAGGCGACTAGTGCGTAGACCACTCAGGACTCGCTGCGTGGGCCGTCGCCGAACTCGGGTAGGTCGCGGATCCCCTCTCGGGTCTGCCACTTGGAGAAGTTGTCCTCCATCGCGTCGATCAGCTCGCGCATGAAGCGCGGGGAGAGGTTGACCCGTGAGACGACGACGCCCGGCACCTCACCCTCCTCGACCTCGTGGTCCACTCGGGCGAAGGTGATGGTGAACTCGTAGTCGGAGTGCGAGACGTTGGCGAAGTTGGCGTAGTGGCCCGCCATCGTCTCGGGATCGGTGTGGATGTTGAAGTGGCGCTCGGCGTCTTCTTCTTCTGGCACGTGCGTAGTATCGCAGCGAGCCCGTGAGGATCTCGGTCATCGCCGTCGGGAGGCTGCGGCCGCCCTACCAGGACGACGTGGAGCACTACCGCAAGCTTCTGGCCGGGCATGCGCGCGTGGAGCTAATCGAGGTACGCGGGGACGAGAAGGTGGCGCCGCGCATCCCCGACCGCGCGTTCACGGTGCTGCTCGCGAGCGACGGCAGGACGCTCGACTCGGTGGAGTTCAGTGATTGGCTCGAGCAGCGACGCCACAACGGGCGCGACGTGTGCTTCGTGATTGGCGGGCCGAAGGGACTCGACCTAAACGTGGACATGCGCCTCTCGCTCGGCTCGATGACGCTTCCCCACCAGCTCGCGCGCGTCGTGCTGCTGGAGCAGCTCTATCGCGCGCACAAGATCCTGGCCCGAGAGCCCTATCACTATTAGTGGCGCCGTGAACGACCCCGTCGCAGAGCTTTCGTCGACCGTCAGCGCCGCGGCGGCTGCCCTGGCGGGCGACGGACGAGTTCAGCAGCCGAAGCTCGACCGCCCGCCGCGCCCCGACTTCGGCGACTACTCCACAAACGCCGCGATGCTGCTGGCCCCGACGCTCGGCGAGGCCCCGCGCGCGATCGCCGAGCGGCTGGGCGACCAGCTCGGGGCGCGGCTGGGAGCCGCCGTCGAGCGCGTCGAGATCGCGGGTCCCGGCTTCCTCAACCTGTTCATGGCGGACGCGTGGTACCTCCAGGCACTGGCCGCATTGCTGGAGGCGGGGAGGCGCTACGGCGCCGGCGACGGCGGCTCGCGACTCAACGTCGAGTTCGTGAGCGCGAATCCCACCGGGCCGATCACGGTCGCCTCCGGGCGACACGCGGCGTACGGCGACGCGCTCTGTCGCATCCTCGAGTTCGCCGGCAACGAGGTGGAGCGGGAGTTCTATATCAACGACTACGGCAGCCAGGTGCGCAGGTTCGGCGAGGCGATCCGAGCGCGCGCCCGGGGCGAAGAGCCGGACCAGTACAAGGGCGAGTACGTCACCGAGCTGGCCGAGCGGATCGACGGCGCTGCGGACGCGGATCCGGACGACCTCGCCCGTCGCGGGATCGAGCTGGTGCTGGCCGGCGTGCGCGAGACCTTCGACCGTTTCCGCGTCCGCATGGACCGCTTCTTCTCGGAACGCTCGCTCCACGAGTCGAGCCAGGTGGAGGCCGCCCTCGAGCGCCTCGATGGGCTCTACGAGCACGAGGGTGCGCTCTGGCTGCGAACGACGGCCTACGGCGACGACAAGGACCGCGTGCTGCGGCGCTCGACAGGCGAGTACACCTACTTCGCCTCCGATATCGCCTACCACCTGCACAAGCTGGAACGCGGCTACGACCGCGTGATCGACGTCTGGGGTGCGGACCACCACGGCCACATGACCCGCATGAAGGCAATCTGGCAGGCGCTCGGTGTCGATCTCGATCGGCTCGAGATCATCATCATGCAGCTCGTCAACCTGACCGAGCGCGGCCGGCGGGTGCAGGTCTCGAAGCGCGCCGGTCAGATCGTCACGATCGACGACCTGCTGGACGACATCGGCGTCGACGCCGCCCGCTGGTTCCTGGTCTCGCGCAGCCACGACACGACCTTCGACCTCGACCTAGAGCTGGCGCGCCAGCAGTCGCAGGACAACCCGGTCTACTACGTCCAGTACGCGCACGCGCGCATCGCCAGCATCCTGCGCAGGGCGGGGGACGCCCGCGCGGCCGCGGCGCTCGAGGCGGACCTCCGCGCCAGCTCCGAGCGCTTCCATCCCTCGGCGCGAGCGCTCGTCAAGCGCATGCTCGAGCTCCCCGCCGTCGTGGAGGAGGCGGCCGAGCGGCGTGCGCCGCACCGCTTGACCGCGTACGTGCACGAGACGGCACAGGACTTCTCCGCCTTCTACCGCGACTGCCGCGTAGTCGGCGCCGCCGAGGAGGGGGGCGACGAGGACGTTCGACTCGTCATGTGCGTGCTTGCGAAGCGGGTGATCGCTCGCTCGCTCGACCTGCTCGGGGTCGAGGCGCCGGAGTCGATGTAGCCCTGGGCGGGTACGCCCGACGGTGTGAGCTCCTCCGACTCCAGGGCGCGCGTGGCCGTTACGGTCGTCTTTGCGCTGAACGGCGCGCTGTTCGCGTCGATCTTCTCGCGCCTGCCGACGATTCAGGAGCGGGCCGGGATCGGCGACGGTGCGCTCGGTCTCGCGTTGCTCTGCTCGATGCTCGGCCTGCTCGTCTCCCAGCTCGGCGCCGGCGCGCTGGTCGCGCGGGTGGGAAGCAGGCACCTGGTGCTCGTGGGCGTGCTCGGCTATGCCGCCGGGCTCGTGCCGGTCTCGCTGTCGCGCTCGTTCGGCGCCCTCGCGGCCTCGTTCGCGCTCGTCGGCCTGTGCAACGGCGTGCTCGACGTGTCGATGAACATCCACGGGCTCACGGTCGAGCGCCGGCTGCGGCGTCCCATCCTCTCGGGCCTCCACGCGGCGTTCTCCTTCGGCGCCCTGGCCGGCGCCGCCGTCGGCGGGATCGTGGCCGGCGCCGGCGTGGGGGTCGTGCCGCACCTCTGGTCGGCCGCCGCGGTCGGCGCGGGGGTGGGGCTGGTCGCCGTGCGCTTCCTGCTGCCGCCGTCCGCCGATGCCGCCCCCGAGGGGCCGCTGCTCGCGCGGCCCAGCCGGTCGCTCGCCGGGATCGGGCTGTTCGCCTTCTGTGCGCTCCTGTCGGAGGGAGCGGTGAACGACTGGGCGGCCGTCTATCTGGAGGACGATCTGGAAACCGGCGAGGGCATTGCCGCCACCGGGCTCGCCGCCTTCTCCCTGACCATGGGCGTGGGCCGCCTGGCGGGCGATCGGCTGACCGAGCTCCTCGGGCCGGTGCGACTCGCTCGTGGCGGCGCGGCCCTCGCGGCGCTGGGCATGTTGGGCGCTCTGGCCGGGACGGAGCCCGCGATGGCGATCGCCGGCTTCGCCGCGATGGGGCTCGGGCTGGCGCCGCTGTTCCCGCTCGCGCTGCGGGCCGCCGCCACGCGCGGCGGGACCCCGGGACCCGCCGTGGCCGCGGTCTCCGCCGTCGGTTACTGCGGCTTCCTGGCCGGCCCCACCTCCGTGGGCGGGCTCTCGGAGGCGGCCGGACTGCGCACTGCGCTCCTGCTAGTGGCGATCCTGTGTGCGACGGCCGCGGCGCTGGCCCCCGTGGTCCGCGCGTCCGTCGCCGTCAAATCTCACTGAAGAAGTTGATCCCAAGGTCGTCCATCAGCGCCAGGGCCTCGGAGTTCAGGCGCGTGAGCTCGTTCGTGTAGAGCAGCACTCCCATCGCGATCAGCACCACGCCGGAGACGAGCGTGATCGCAACGTAGTGATTGCGGAAGAACCTGAAGACGCCGGAGAAGGTGGAGAACGCGAGTGCGCTGAGGATGAACGGCACCGCCAGGCCGAGCGCGTAGAAGGCCAGGAGCACGCCGCCCTCGCCGACCGTGGACTCGGTCGACGCCGCGGTGAGGATGGCGCCCAGCGTGGGACCCGTGCAGGGCAGCCAGGCGACCGCGAACGCCAGCCCCGCGACGATCGGGCCACCGGTGTGGGCGCGACGCATCAGCCGCTCGGGCCGCCACTCCTTGTTGAGCAGCGGCACAAAGAGCGTGGCGATGAACAGGACCCCCAGCAGCACGATCACGATTCCGGAGATCTCGCGCAGGAGCTGGCGGTGGTCGTTCAACGTCTGACCGAGCCCGGTTGCGCTCATGCCGAGCGCCACGAACATCGCCGTGAAGGCGAGGCAGAAGAGCAGCGCGGGACCGAGCACCCTCATCCGACCGCGGCCCTCCTGGATCTCGGCGAAGGAGACGCCGCTCACGGTCGACAGGTATCCGGGCACCAGCGGCAGCACGCACGGCGACACGAACGAGATGAAGCCCACGGCGAAGGCGGCGATGACGGTGGTGTCGACCGTGTCCTGCGCGATCACAGCTCGTAGCGCTCCATGTCCGCCTCGAGGCGCCGCTCGGCCTCTCGCGCGCCGCCGGAGCCGGGCGGCCGCGGTCCACCCGTGCCGCGCCAGCGGACGACGGCGAAGGCGATCCCCGCCACGGCGAGCGCGATGCCGAGCGCGGGGACCAGGTAGACGAGGACGTCGCCGAGATCGTCGTCCCCGGCGTCGCCCGGGAGCGCCAGCACCGAGTCGCCGAATTGGGCCGCGAGCGCCGCCTTGATCTCGTCCTTCGAGCGGCAGTCCGCGATCAGCCTCTCTATGTACGCGCGCTCCCGGATCGCCTGCGGCGCGTCGGTCGCGAGGCCGAGCGGGGTGCCGCAAACCGGGCACATCACCTCGTCCTCGATGTCGCCGAGGCTGGTTCGCGGGCACTGCGCGGCGACCGTCCCGGGCGCCGCCAGCAGCACGGCGAGCGCCGCGGCGAGCGCGATCGCGCGCCTCAAGCGTCCTCCCTCAGCAGCGGATACACCTGCGTGCGCATGAACGCGTCGTCCACCGGGCCCCGCCTCACGGCCGCGATGCGGCCCCGGCGATCGATCACGAAGGTCTCCGGAAAGCCGACGATGCCAAAGCTCTCGCGCGAGTCGCCGTCGCCGTCGCGCAGCATCGGATAGCTCAGCCCGTACTGGCGGATGAAGTCGCGCGCGTCCTGGTCGACGTCGAGCGCGTCAACACCGAGCACCGTGCCGCCCGCGCGTTTGATCCGCCCGTGCCAGCGATCGAGCAGCGGCGACTCCTCACGGCATGGCTCGCACCACGACGCCCAGAAGTTGAGCACCACGACCTTGCCGCGATAGTCCTCGAGCGATTCGGTGCCCTCGCCGGACAGCCGCGGCAGCTCGAGTTCCGGCGCCGGCTCGCGCGTTCCGCGTTCGAGCGCCTCCTCGACCCGGCGGTCCGGCTCGTTGGCCGCAAGCCCGTAGGCGAGCAGTGCGACGATCGCCAGAACGGCGCAGACGACGGCGATTGGAACCGGGGCGAGAACCCTCCTCATGGGGCCATCCGAAGGGTAGTCCGGGCTGCGCTAGGCTCTGCCATCGCTTCGCGGAGGTAGCTCACCAGGCAGAGCGGGAGCTTCCCAAGCTCCAGGCAGCGGGTTCGAGTCCCGTCCTCCGCTTACCCTCTCGTGAGCGCTCGTCAGGCCGTCGTCCCGACGTGCGCGGGAGGGGCGGGCCACGAGTCCTGAATCGCCGGCGTCGCGGCGAAGAACGCCTCGGCTGCCGCGAGGACATTGAGATCCGCCCGCCGCGGCCCGGTGAACTGGACGCCGATCGGGATCCCCAGGTCGTCGAACCCGGCCCGCACGGTGCAGGCCGGAAGCCCCAGGAGGTTCTGAAGCACCGTGTTCGTCATGACGAGCTCGCGGAACTCCATCTCCCGGCCGCCGTGGAAGACCCGCTCCTCGCCGATCGGCGGCGGCGAGCCCGCCGACACGGGGGTGAGCAACAGGTCTACGCGCTCGAAGAGCGAGCCGATGGCGGCGCGCAGGCGCTCGCGGCTGAGGGTCGCGGCGACGTAGTCGTCGAGCGTGACGCTCTCCGCCGACTCGAGGCGGCCCCGCACGTCGTCGCCGTACTCCGTGCTCCGGTTCGGGTAGAGGCCGGCGATTCGGTGCGTCCTGAGCACCTCGGCGCGCTGGATCGTGACGAATGTCGGAAACGCCGTCTCCGCGCCTGGAACGGCGACTTCCACTGCCTCCGCTCCGAGCTCGCCGACCATGCGCACCGCGGCGTCGAAGGCCGACTGCACGGCCGGCGCCGGCGGCAGGAGGTGCGGGTCGGGGCGGACGCCGATTCTGAGCCCGGCGAGCGTCCGGTCGGTCGCGGGCGGCGTCCCCCGATCGTCCATCGCGCCGAGTAGCAGCGCCGCGTCTGCCGGCGTTCTTGCCATCGGCCCCGCATGGTCGAGCGACGGCGCCAGCGGCCATAGCCCCTCGGTGCTGATTCGCCCGTAGGTGGGCTTGAACCCGACGGTGCCGCATAACGCGGATGGGATACGGATCGACCCCCCGGTGTCACTGCCGATCGCCAGGGGGACGAGCCGCGCGGCGAGGGCGACGGCCGAGCCGCCGCTCGAGCCCCCGGAGACGCGTTCCGGGCGCCAGGGGTTGCGGCTGGTGCCCATCCGCTCGTTCACGGAGGTGACCCCCCACGCGAACTCGTGGGTCTGCGTCTTCCCGACCATGATGGCGCCGGCGTCGCGAACCCGGCGGACGGCGGACGCGTCGGCGGTGGGAGTGCTGGCCGCGAACATCGAGGATCCGTGGGTCGTGCGGACCTGCGCCGAGTCGAAGACGTCCTTGACGGCGAACGGGACGCCGCAGAGGGGGCCGTCGGCGTCTCCGCGCACATACGCGCGCTCGCACACGATCGCCTCCTCGCGGGCGCGCTCCACGCACAGGGTCGTGAAGGCGCCGAGCTGGGGGTCGACCTCGCCGGTCCGGGCAAGCAGCGCGTCCAGCACCTCGACGGGCGACAGCGCGCCGCCGCGATACGCGGCGAGCAGCTCGCGCGCCGACAGATCGCAGAGGTGTGAGCCCGCGGTCAGCCGATCCCGTATTGGTCGCGCACGTAGGGCATCAGCCCCCGGGTCTCCAGGCGCCCGAGCGGCGCGCGCAAGCTCACCTGGACGACGCCGGGGTGGCGGCCGATCTCGATTGCGCCTGTGATCGTGGCGCGGTTCTTCACCTCCGGCACCTCCATCTCCAGGAGCCGCGCCGCCCGCTCGAGCCCGTTGTCGGTCGCGCTGTTCAGGTCCGGGCCGGTGCCTATCACCGAGATCGGGGCGGACTCCTCGAGGGCGTCGACGCCCCAGTCGCGGGCGAGCGCCTCTGCGCGGGTCCGCTCCTCGGCCGACAAGGGCCGCGCGAGGAACGGCAGGTCCTCCGGCAGCGGCAGCAGCACGGGCCCGTCGATCCCGAGGCCCTTGAGCAGCTCGACCTGAAGCGTCACTGTGCCCGAGACGTCGCAGGTGTGTCCCGCGATCTCGCCGTCGCCCTGGAGCGCGTGCATGTCGCCCATGTAGACGCCGCCGCCGGGGACCTTCACCGGGCAGACGAGGATCGCGCCCGCCCGCACGGCGTCGATGTCCATGTGGCCGTCCGTGCGGTGCGTCTCGAGCTCGTCGGCGGTGAGCGCGTGACGGTGCGGCGCGCCGATCAGGAACGAGCCGAAGTCGCCCGCGTTGTGGGAGTCGGGGATCGTGGTGGACGGCGTGGTGCCGAGCTGACCCATGAACGGCCGCAGCCGGGTGGCGAGCCCCACGAGGTCGTGTGGGGCGAAAGCGAGGATCGGGTTCTGGACCGAGTTCTCCGGCAGCGCCGCATACCGTCGCGCGCCGTGCGCGATCCGCTCGGCGGACTCGCGCGCCAGCGTCACGCCCACGCTCCGAGCGTGATCGAAGGCGATCGCGTAGCCGTTCGTGAACTTGAACGGAGATGCATCCGCGCCACAGCTCGCGCAGCGGACGGACTCCTGGCCGATGCCGTCGAGGCGGGTCTCGGGGTACTCGATCCCGCAGCTCGGGCAGACCGCGGCGCAGTACGGATCGCCGTTGAAGCTGCCCTCCGGCGACCGGTCGTTGCCCGACGCCGTGGCGATCGAGGTGACCTCGATGTCCTTGATGCGGATCGCGATCCCGTCGCCCGGCGCCGCCCCGGCCACCGCGACCGGTTGACACACCTCGTGGCCACCCTGGAGGGAGGGCGTGATCATCGGCCCCCAGCAGCCCGGCGTCGTGTTCACGACAATGTGGCCGCCGTCCTCGACCGGCCCCAGGAACTCGAGGTCCGGGCCCAGAAGACCGTTGGTGAAGGTGTCGACGAAGACCGTTGGGTGAGCCTCGCCGACGGGTGTGGGTGCCTCCGCAGGCTCTACGGCCATGGCTTCCTCCTATCGGGTGAAGTGCGGCCGGCGCCGCCGGCCACGGGGGTCAGAAGAGCGACCTCGTCGCCATCGGCGAGCGGCTCGCCGCCGCTCGCCTGCGTTCCGCGGAGGACGGGAAGGGCCGACTCGAGGGCGGGGGCGATCGCCGGTTCGGACTGCCCCAGGCGCACGAGCAGCGTCTCGACCGTGGCCTCCGGAGGCAGCTCCATGCGCAGCCGCCGCACGCCGGCGGCGGTGGCAAGCCCGGAGCCGAGACGTACTACGACCTCCACCCGCACCTTTCCTCGGGAACGCTCTGATCGGCAGCGTACCGCGGCGGTTCTCAATACCGGAGCGTGCCGCGCAGCACCTCGCCGGCGCGCTTCCCGGCCCCGCGGCGGCTTACGACGACGAGGTGGTAGTCGCCCGGCATCACCGCGGCGGTGAGTCTGGCGTTGGCCTGGCCATCGCGGCGCGCCCTGAAGCTGCCGCCGCTTACCCAGCGCCCGTTGGTGCGCACGCACCAGAGCTCGTAGGTCGTGCCACTCCGCACGGGGAGCCCCTGCGCCCACAGGTTCACCTCCGCCCCGGCGGGCACCGCCTTCACGCTGAACCCACCATCGACGCCGCGGGGGCCCACGAGCTTGCCGGTCGCGTAGGCGGGATCGGGGGCGGGTTCCCGCACGAGCAGCGCGACCACGAGCGCGACCGCCACGGCGGCCGCCGCGCCAACGAGCAGCGGCTTCGGAGGCCAGCGGAAGCGAACCCGCTTCTTGCGGCCACGCTCGCGTGCCACGCGGTCGAGAACGGCTTCCTCGAGCGCCGGTGAGGGCGCCGGCGGCGGGACGTCCGCGGGCACGATCCTGTCCAGCAGGTCGGGGATGCTCGACAACGCGGCGTACTCGCGCCGGCACAGCTCGCATTCCTCGAGATGCCGCTCCATCGCCTCCTGCTCGGGGGGATCGAGCGCGTGGAGCACGTAGCCGCCGACGAGTTCGCCGTAGGTTTCGCAGCCGCTCACGCCTCGACTCCCATCTCGTCGAGCACCAGTCGCAGGCTGCGAAGGGCGTACGAGGTGCGGCTCTTCACCGTGCCGAGTGGAATTCCCTTGAGTTCGGCGATCTCGCGCATCGTCAATCCGTTCCAATGAGCCAGCCTGATGAGCTCCCGATGCTCGGGTCGCAGGCGCGAGAGCGCCGAGGCGACCTGCCAGCGCAGCACCGCCTGCTCGAGCGGATCCACGGCGGGCGCTTCCGCGGGCAGCTCGTCCCGCTCGGTGAGGGCGGGGCGAGCGCCGGCGCGGCGCTGCATGTCGACGATTCGATGGCGTGCGATCGCATAGAGCCAGGTTCTGACGGTGGCACGCTGCTCGTCGTAGCCGTCGGCGTGTTGCCACGCGCGGGCGAACACGTCCTGCACGATCTCCTCGGCCAGGTCGCGGTCGCCGAGCGCGTTGCACGCGAAGCCATAGAGCTCGCCCGCGTAGCGACGATAGAGCTCTCGTAGATCGTCGCCGCTCTCGTCACGGGGGAGCGCCTCGACAAGGCTCGCGTCGCTGCGTTCCACCTGTGCACGATATACGCGCCGGTAGCTCGCGCGGTTCGAACCGGATGCAAGGCTTATGCGCCATGCTCTTCAGGCAGGACGACCTGCGGCGGATCGCCGCCGGCGAGGTCACGGTCGCCTTCCGGCGCTGGCGGAGGCCCACCGTCAAGGCCGGTGGGGTTCTGCGCACCCGCCTCGGCGTGCTGGCGATCGAGTCGGTGGACGAGGTCGGGCCCGAGCAGATCACTGATGCCGACGCCCGCCGCGCCGGCCGGCCGGACCGCGCTGCGGTGCTGGCGAGCCTTCGCGCCGAGGGCCGGCTGTACAGGATCGGATTTCACCTGGCGGGACCGGACCCGCGGATCGCGCTGCGGAAGCGAACCGACCTCTCGGCGGCGGAGCGCGCCGAGCTCGACCGGCGGCTCGGACGCCTTGACGCGGCCAGTCGCCACGGGCCCTGGACCTCCGAGATCCTGCGCCTGATCGCGGAGCGCCCGGCCACGCGTGCCGCCGACCTCGCAGCGGAGCTGGGACGCGAGAAGGCGCCGTTCAAGGCCGACGTGCGAAAGCTGAAGGAGCTCGGCCTGACCGAGAGCCTCGAAAAGGGCTACCGGCTGTCGCCGCGCGGGCGGTCGTACCTCGGCGCCGGGACGTCCGCGGGCGAACAATTACCTCCCGGGTAGACCCTTACTGCAGGCGGGCCTCGACCCTCACGGCCTTCCCGTCGCGCAGCGTCCAGAGGTGGCCGAACGGAGCGCTCAGCGGCATCTTGCTTCTCCTGCCTCGCGCGCGGATGTGGCCGGTGACGACGAGCTGCTCGGCGGACAGCTCCTTGAACTCCTCAGGCTGATAGCGAAACTCCGAGAAGTCCTCCTCCAGGCCCTCCACGAAAACGGCAAAGCCCTCGAGGCCGTGGAGCGTGCGGTCACCGACCTCGGGCGAGATGCGCGCCTGGACGTCCGGGGCCATGACCTCGCCCGCCGCCGCCAGCCCCCGCCCGCGATCGTCGACGGCCGCCCAGTTGAAGCCGTACACGCCGCGGATGAGATCGACATTGCCGGGGGCCATCCTGAGGGAGTATCGCGGCTGAAGGGCGGGCAGTGCTGCTGCCGAGGCGCCCGCCTACGGATACAGCGGCGTGGCCAGGTAGCGGTCGCGCACGATCCCAAAGGCGGGCTTGCGCTCACCCCCGTAGGCGATCAGGCCCTTGTGGTGGCGGGTGTTCGGCTCGTATTCCGGCGGGCGGCGGCCGGCGCCGCCGGTCCAGCCGGGGTAGATCTCGAACTCGCGCAGGGTCCAGTAGATGGAGCCGGACAGGAACCACGACATGTGGTCGATGGCGTCGAGCGTGCGCTGGGCTTGGAAGGCCTGGTAGGGATAGCCGCCCTTGAGGTCGAGCGGCGCCTCCGTCAGCTCGGGTCTGGCCTCCGCGCCCCACTCCGTCATCACGAGCGCGTGCTCCGGATAGAGGTCGTGCATCTCCGAGAAGTAGGGCTCGAGCAGGCTGAAGTCCTCGACCCAGCGGTACCAGCCGAAGTACTGGTTGACGCCGAGCATGTCGAAACGGTGGTAGGTGAACTGCTCCGCGAACCCCGGCCGGCCCTTGATGTCCACCGAGATCGGCAGCGTCGGGTCGAGGTCCCGGGCGATCTGCTGGGCGGCGACCAGGAAGCGCCCCGTGCCCGGCCTCGTGTCGGGCGTGAAGCTCAGCTCGTTCGCGACCGAGTGGGTGATCACGGACGGGTGGTTGCGAGCCGCCGTGACGGTTCGCTCGACGGTCAAGAGCGCGCGGCGCCGCTCGTTCGGCCGATAGAGCAGCGCGGCGCCGTGGTCGCGCTGCCAGATCGGAGCCTGGTTCCACACCAGGATCCCGGCACGATCGAAGCGCTCGAGTAGGCGCTCGCTCATCAGGTAGTGGGCGCGCGTGACGTTGGCCCCCAGCTCCTTCAGGTCGCTCACGATCTGGCGCATGTCGCCGGGCGTCAGCGCGGCGCCGTGCCCCGGCATGTCCTCGTGGATCGACGCTCCGCGCAGCTGGATGCGGCGGTTGTTGAGGTAGAGCAGGCCGTTCTTGACCTCCACCGAGCGGAGGCCGATGGCGCGTCGGTCCACCTGCATGACGTCGTCGCCGTCACGGAGGCGGATGCGGGCGGAGTAGAGGTTCGGGGTGTCGGGCGACCAGAGCTCGGGCGCGCGGACCGGGAGCGTCAACTGCACTCGCCGCCGCTCGGAGCGTTGGCGTGGGAGCTTGAACGTCTTCTCGATGACGCGCCCGCTGGGTGAGCGAAGGCTGACCTCGAGGGTCGCGGCCAGCTCCTTCACCCCGCGCCGCTCGAGCACGCCGTCGAGCAGGAGCTCGGCGCGGCAGCCGCTCGCGGGGCCGCGGCAGCGCACGCGCGACATGGTGCCGAGGTCCTGCAGGTGCGCGCGGCCGGCGGGGACGAGGTGGACCGGCCGAACGATGCCGTTCCAGTTCCACCAGCCCTCGGGCAGCTGTGGGTTCTTGCGCCCGTCGACCTCGACGACGAGCTCGTTCTGGCGCCCCGGCCGCAGGCCGCGGGCCTCCACGGTGAAGGGCGTGTACGGATCCACGTTGCGGCCGATGCGGCGCCCGTTCAGGTAAACCGCGGCGTTGCGCCGCACGCTCTCGAACTCGATCAGCCAGCGAAAGCCGCGAGGAGTCTCGGGCCCCTGGAACTGCAGCCGATACTGTCGGACGACGCCGGGATAGAGGCTCGGCAGCGCCCGGGCGTCGACCACGCTCGGAACCGACGCCGCGCGCCACTCACCCGGCGCCTGTCCCCCCTGGCCGGGGGGTGTGGTGGGCGCCGGGGGCGGAGCGCCCTCGGCCGCGGTCTCTTCCGGAGGGGCGATCTGGGGCGGGGCCGGCGCCGCGGGCTCGACGCGAACTTCCCAGCCGCTCGACAGGGTGTCCGCGCTCGGCAGCTCCTCGGCGGCGAGGGCCGAGCACGGCACGGCCAAACAGCCGAAGACGGCGGCGAGCAGGGTGCGGCGCAGACCCATCCAAGCCCGTGAACGCCCCCGCCGGGCCGAAGTTGCGGCGGGCATGAGCCCATCAGGGTACGGGCTGGACTCGACGTGGAGGTCTGCGACAGTTCGCCCGTGCCGCCGCTCGCAGCCGGTGTCGACTTCCTGGAGGAGCCCCTTGCGGTCTTCGGACTGCTGCTCGTGGGCGGCGCGCTGGTCTCGGGCCTCGCCCGTCGCAGCTTCCTGTCCCTGACGGCCGCCTTCGTCGTCGCCGGGTTCCTGCTCGGCGATGGCGGCCTCGAGATCCTCGACCTCGATCCGCGCTCCGAGTTCGTCCAGGGGCTCGCCGTGATCGCCTTGATCCTGATCCTGTTCCGCGACGGGCTCGAGGTGGAGGAGGAGATGCTCCAGCAGGCCTGGCATCTGCCGCTTCGCAACCTGGTGCTGGCGATGCCGCTCACCGCGGGACTCGTCGCCCTCCTCACCCACACCGTGACCGACCTGGGATGGACGGAGTCGTTCCTCGTGGGGGCGCTCCTTTCGCCGACGGACCCGGTGCTGTCCTCGACCGTCGTCACCAATCCCCGCGTCCCGCGACTCATCCGGCATTCGCTCAACCTCGAGTCCGGGTTGAACGACGGCCTTGCGCTGCCGGCCGTCCTCGCTCTCGTGGCCGCCGCCGAGCAGGACGCCGGCTTCGTCTGGTGGGAGTTCGTGCTGCAGGACGTGGCCTTCGGGTTCGCGACCGGCGTCGCCGTCGCCTTCCTCGCTGCTCGCCTGATGCCGAGGAGCACCGGGCTGGGCGCCGAGATCAGCGCGCATCAGAAGTCCCTTTACGGGTTGGGCGTCGCCTTTGCGGCCTATGGCCTGGCCGTGCTCCCGCCCGAGGGCAACGGCCTCATCGCGGTGTTCGTCGGGGCGATCGCGCTCGGCATCTGGCGGCCCGACATTCGCGAGTGCTTCCAGACCCGCTCGGAGGACATCATCGAGGTCGTGAAGCTCGGCGTGTTCCTCGTCTTCGGTGCGATCCTCACCCTCGACGGGCTGTTCCAGGACGGTTGGGCCGCGGTCGCCGTCGCCGCCTTCACGCTGCTGGTCGCGCGGCCGGTGGCGGTCTTCACGGCGCTGATGGGCAGCCGCCAGGCTGACACGCTCGACAAGGCGTTCATCGCATGGTTCGGGCCGAAGGGCGTGGCGACGATGACCTTCGCGTTGTTCGTGCTCGGGTCCGGGGTCGCCGAGGGAGAGCGAATCGCGAACCTGGCGGCCCTCGTGGTCTTCGTATCGATCATCGTCCACGGGCTCAGCGACCACCCCGGCTCCGAGCTGATCGCACGGCGCGCCGAGCGAGAACCCGAGCCGGCGACTGCGGCATAGTTCGCACATGGACACCTGGGACATCGCCACGCTGCCGGTCCAGCCGCACAAGCCGGAGGTACTTCGCTCGGACGACGAAACCCGCGTCATCGCGATCAACCTGCCGGGCGGCGAGGCGCTCAAGCAGCACCAGGTGCACGAGCGCGCTTGGCTCGTCGTGGCCGACGGTGAGGTCGAGGTCGAGGAGGGCGAGCGGACGGTCACCGGCGGCCCCGGCCTGCTCCTTCACTTCGAGCCGAACGAGCGTCGCGAGGTGCGCGCGACAAAGGACGCCCGCCTGATCCTGATGCTCTCGCCCTGGCCCGGCCAAGGTCATCCGAGCCGGCGAGGCGGGTAGGCTCCGCGTGCCAGAATCCTGACTGATGGATCCGGCCCGCAAGCGCAAGATCCGGCTCGCGGTGGCGCTCGGCGCCGCCGTCTTCCTCGCAGCCGCGCTCATCTACACGAGCTTCAGCGCGTCAACCGAGGCGAGCAAGCCGAGCCAGATCGAGCCGGGGCGCTCATACGAGCTCACCGGCAAGGTGGTGAAGGGCTCGATCGGTGGGGACGGGGACGAGCTCCGCTTCCGGATCCGCGACCGCGACGGAACGGAATCGGTGCCGGTCTCCTACACCGGCGTAGTGCCCGACCCGTTCCGGGAGGGGCGCGAGGTGATCGTCTCGGGCGAGCTGAAGCGGGGAACGTTCGTGGCCGAGCGCGACTCGCTCGTAACCAAGTGCCCCTCGAAGTTCACCAAGGACGCGCAGAGCTCCTGACGTGGCCGGCGTCGGCTCCGCCTGCCTCGCCATAGGTCTCCTGACCGCCCTCTACGCCGCCGCCGCATCACTGTACGGAGCGCGCTCAGGCCGGCGGGAGTGGGTGACCTCGGGCCGGCGGGCGATCTACTGCCTGGCCGCCCTCACGGTCACGGCCTTCGCGATCCTGGAGGCCGCGTTCCTGCGCTCGGACTTCTCCTACGCCCTCGTCGCCGAGGGCTCGTCCACCGACACGCCGGGCTTCTACAAGGTCACCGCGGTGTGGGCGACCCAGGACGGCTCGCTGCTGCTGTGGGCCACCCTGCTCGCGCTGTTCTCGAGCGCCGTGCTCTTCCTGACCCGCCGCTCGCTGCGCGACATCGCGCCCTACGCGACGGCCGTCCTCGGCGCGGTGGCCGCGTTCTTCCTCCTGCTGATGGTGGGGTGGGAGAACCCGTTCGACACGCTGGCGACTGCTCCGCCGGAGGGCGCCGGGCTCAACCCGTTGCTGCGCCACCCGGCGATGATGATTCACCCGCCGATGCTCTACACGGGCTACGTCGGCTTCTCGATCCCGTTCGCGTTCGCGATCGGCGCCCTGATCACGCGACACACGGGAGCCGACTGGATACGAGCCACCCGCCGCTTCGCGCTCGTGGCGTGGACCTTCCTGAGCACCGGGGTCATGCTCGGCGCGCTCTGGTCGTACACCGAGCTCGGCTGGGGCGGCTACTGGGGCTGGGATCCGGTCGAGAATGCCTCGCTGATGCCCTGGCTCGTGGGCACCGCCTTCCTCCACTCGATCATGGTTCAGGAGAAGCGGGGGATGCTCAAGGTGTGGAACGTCTCATTGATCTGCGCGACGTTCGTGCTCGCCCTGCTCGGCACCTTCCTGGTGCGAAGCGGGATCCTCGAGTCGATCCACGCCTTCGGCGCCTCCACCATCGGGGTGCAGTTCCTCGTCTTCATCGGCCTGGTGGTGGCGCTGTCCGCGGGACTGATCCTGCTGCGTCTGCCCGATCTGAGCTCGCGGGCGCGGCTCGACTCGCTCCTCTCGCGGGAGGCCTTCTTCCTGCTCAACAACCTCGTGCTGGTAGCGCTCGCGCTGGTCATCCTTTGGGGCACCTTCTTCCCGCTCATCTCGGAGGCGCTCACCGGCAGGGAGGCGAGCGTGGGACCGCCATGGTTCAACCGGCTGACCACGCCGCTCGCGCTCGTGCTCGTGCTGCTCGCCGGGATCGGCCCGGTGCTGACCTGGCGGCGAGTCACGTGGAGCTCGCTGCGGCGAGTGCTTCTGCTACCCGTGCTCGCCACGGCGCTCGCGCTCGCGGCGCTGCTCGCGTTCACGGAAGCGGCCGAGAGCGTGCCATCGCTGCTGATGTTCTCGTTCGTCGCCTTCGTCCTGTCGGTTGTGACGCAGGAGTTCTGGCGCGGCGCCTCGGCGCGCCGGGTGATGACCGGCGAGTCCTGGCCGCGCGCTTTGGCGCGCCTCATGGGGCGCAACCGGCACCGCTACGGCGGCTACCTCGTGCATGCGGGGATCGCCGTCCTGTTCCTCGGCGTGGCGGGCTCCTCGGCGTTCCTCGACCAGCGCGACGTGCGCCTCTCGCCCGGCGACACGATCCGGGTGGGCGACTACCGGGTCACCTACCGTGAGGCCACCGCCAAGCTCGGCGGTGACGACGCGGGCACCGGCGCACCGATCTCGCTTGGCGCCGTCCTGGATGTGCGCAAGGGCGGCGAGTCCTTCACCCTGCGACCGTCGCGCAACTACTACTCGAGCGGCGACCCCTCGCTCGGCGCCATCTCCCGCTTCTTCGAGGGCGAGGCGACCAGCGAGGTCGACGTGCGCTGGGGGCTGCGGCGCGACCTGTGGCTGGCCGTGCGACCCGACCTGGCCTCGCTCGACGGCCCGATTCGCGAGGCCGACCGGAGGTTCTCCGACTCACCGGGCGACGTGCAGGCGCTCGTGATCGCCGCGCTCGCCGAGCGCTACCGGAACAGCCCGCCGCCGGCCGCCTTCCGCGCGATCGTCTCGCCGCTGGTGGCTTGGATCTGGATCGGCGGCGCGATCGCCGTGCTGGGCGCGCTCGTGGCGGCGTGGCCGTCGCCGGAGGCGCGGCTGCGGCGGGTCCGCAGCCTCTACGCCGCGCGCGTGGGCCGCGAGCTGTCGCGGGCGTAGGCGGCTCCGTGCCGCGCCGGCCGCGGCCCGGGCCCTCCCGGCAAATAGCCTCGGTGCGCGTGGAGTACGCACTCGCCCTGATCGTGCTCGCCGCCCTCGTTGCGTGGGCGGTCAGCGTGCCGCTGCGCCGGCGCGGTCAGGGAGAGCGTCGTGAGGACGCGCGGATCGAGGAGCTGCGCGCCGCCAAGGAGGCCAAGTACCGCGAGATCCGCGACGCGGAGCTCGACCATCGCATGGGGAAGCTCTCACGCGAAGACTGGCGTGCGGTGGACCGGGAGCTTCGCGGGGAGGCGATCGAGATCCTGCGCGAGCTCGACCGGCTCGAGGGCCGGACTCCCGAGGGCGGCTAGCGCCGGGCGACGTGCGGCGGGCCGGCGCGCGTTGTCTAACCTTCATCGTCCGTGGAAGCCATTCTCAGCGGCGTGCAAGTCATCCTCGCGGTCGTCCTGATCGTGCTGATACTCATGCATTCGGGCAAGGACTCGGGCCTCTCCGGCGCCTTCGGCGTCGGGACGGGCGCCGGCCCGTTCGGCGGCGGCTCGCTCGTGGAGCGCAACCTGAACCGCTGGACCATCGCGTTCTCTCTGCTCTTCGTCGCGAACGTGTTCCTTCTGCTGAAGATCTAGGTCGGCCTACTCCGTCGTGAGCTGAGTCGCTCGGGCGGGCCGGCCGCTCGGGCCCAGACGACCGCCCGGCGAACGCGAGGCGCTCGCGGGTCCCCCTCCAGGCAGCGACTCTCCAAGTCCTGCACGAATTTGCCTGGGCGGCAAATCCGTGTAGGAATCCAAGAGTCTGGGTCGAGGGCCCGCCGTCGCGTCTCGGCCGACCCGGGCCGACGGGACGCCGCTCGGTCCGCGGACGACGGTGGGCCGGCGTCGAAGTGCCCGGTCCGCCCGACGTTGCTCGCGCAGCCTCCTACCCCGACGGGCCGGTGAAGCGGACCCGCTCGGCTCGTATCGCTGGGCAGACCACGCCGGACGCGAACCGGCGCCCGTAGAACTCGCCGTCGCTCGTGAGCTGCTGCGTCCGGCCGAGCGCCTGGGTCCGCGAGAGAATGCCGAGCACGCTGTCGGTCAGCCGCAGGTCGCGGAGCGGGCGGGTGACCCAGCCGTCCTCGATCAGGAACGTCCCGTCGCGGGTTACGGCCGTGATCAAGGTCTCCTTCGGCCGCACGACGTTTGCGTACCACAGGCGCGTGATGTAGATGCCGCGCTCCACCCCCGCGCACAGCTCCTCCTCGTTCGTGGCGCCGCCGCCCGCGAGCACGAGGTTGGTGGGGTGGGGGCCGTACGGGTGGCCTCCCGGCGCGAGCGCGTGGCCTGTCGACCGCGCACCGGCCAGCGTGGCGCTACGCAGGTCGTGAGCTACGGCGTGAGCCACGCCATCCTGGATCAGCGTCAGGGGATCCTTCGGCACTCCCTCGGCGTCGAATACTCGGGGAAGGGTGCCGGGGAAGCGCGGGGAGTCGGACAGGTTGATCCCTGGTGCGGCCACTTTCTGCCCGAGCCGCTCGGACAGCGCTCCCCGGCCCTCGGCGTGGGCGAGGCCGTTGAAGGCCGTGCCTGCGAGCAGGTCGCAGAGCCAGCCCACGGCGTGGGCCTCCAGCACCACCGGATACTCGCCCGGCTCGAGCTCGCTGGGCCGGGCCGAGAACGCGGCCTTCGCCGCGGCGCGCTCGGCGAGCGCGCGGGCGTCGATCCGACGGGCCGCGACGGCCGTCCCCGCCGCGTAGCCGCTGCGGCCCGAGCCGCCCGGCTTCGTGGGCGCGATGCAGAGCACCTTCATGAACGCGTCGGTGGTCCGATCGACCGCCGCTCCTCCGCCCGTGGCGACGGCCCGCTCCTCCTCGCCCGCGCTCCATATCCCGTGCGCCTCGAGGCCGGCGTCGGACGCGACCTCGAACGCCGCCTCCAGTGCGGCGCCGCCCGGCTCGGGCTCGAGCCGGGCCGTCTCGGAATCGTGGCCCGCGTGCGGCGCCGGGCGCGGCGGGTCCGGGAAACCGGGGAAGTAGCCGTCGCCCGCGGCGGCCGCCGCTTCGGCGGCCGCGGCCGCCCGGCGGGCACAGCCGCCCAGAGCATCGTCGTCGACGGCGTTGGTCGTCGCGCGGCCCACATGACCATCGCGCACCACCGCCAGCTCGACGGTCACGTCGTCGATCGCCGTCGACTGCGTGGGGCGGTTGGCGGCGAAGCGCATCAGCAACGACCGTTCGCGGGTGACGAGCGCGAGTGCGTGGTTTCCGGCACGGGCGACCGCGCGTCGGGCTAGGTCGGCGGCCGTCACCGCGGTCGGGCGCGCCGCCTCATGCCAGCCCCACCTGTACGTCCCGGAATCGGGCCGGGGCCGATCCGTGAGACACCCGCATCACCTGGCCGGGCTCGCCCTTTCCGCAGTCCAGCAGCGAAATCAGCTCCCAGTCGGACTTGGAGCAGACCGCGTCGCAGCTCGCCCAGAACTCGGGCGTGAGACCGGCGTAGCTCGGGTTGCGAAGGAGCCGCCCACGCCGGCCGTTCTCGATCTCCCAGGCCGCCTCGCCCTCGAACTGGAAGTGAAGCCGCCGGTTGTCGATCGACCACGAGCGGTTGGTGGCGATCAGCAGGCCGTCCTTCGTGTCGGCGATCAGGTCGTCGAGCGTCCCGGCCTCGCCCGGCTCGAGGTTCACGTTCGTCATGCGGACGATCGGCTGGCGGGCGAAGCCCTCGGCGCGCATGCATCCGCCGGAGCGCTCGAGCCCGATCTCGGCGGCGGTCTCGCGCGAGGACAGAAAGCCCGTGAGGACCCCTTGGCTCACGATCGGCACCGGACGCCCCTCCACGCCCTCGTCGTCCCAGCGATAGGTGCCGAGCCCACCTCCGGTGGTGGCGTCGGCCGTCACGCTCACGAGCTCCGACCCGAAGCGCAGCGAGCCGATCCCGTCCGGCGGCACGAAGCTCGTGCCCGCGTAGGACGCCTCGCGGCCGAGCACCCGGTCGAGCTCCACCGCGTGGCCCACCGACTCGTGCACCTGGAGCCCGAGCTGCTCGCCGGCGAGGATGAGCGTCGTGCGCCCGGGTGGGCACGCCGGCGCTCGGAGAAGCGCAACCGCCTCGCTGGACAGGCGCGACGCCGCGCCGGGCAGGTCGAGCGCGAGGAAGTGCTCGTAGCCCGCCTGCGCCACGCTCCCCCCGTGCGAGGCGGGGTAGGAGCGGATCTGGCTCTCGTCGCCGGCCACCGCCACCGCCGCCATGCCGCCGCCGCACTCGGTCGTCCGCTGCTCGCAGAGGGCGCCCTCGGTGGAGGCGAACAGCTTTTCCACGCCCAGGGCCTGGAAGTGGGCGAGCGTGAGGTTCACGCCCGGCTCTGTGCGCAGCTCCTTGTCGATGGCCCAGAGCACCGCGAGCTTGTCCTCGAGCGGCACCGCGAACGGGTCGCGCCCCACCGGGCTTTCCCAGGAGCCTCGCGCGGGCGGCTCGGGCGCGAGCGCGGCGCCGTTCGCCGCCGGCTGGGCCGCGCCGAGGGCGAGCGCGCGATCGAGCGCGGCCTCGGCGTCGCGGCGGGAGGTGCCGCGTGCCGCCGCGAAGCCCCAGGCGCCGCCGATGCGGACCCGCACCCCGATCCCCTCGCTTTCGTGAGAGTCGAGCCGGTCGAGCCCGCCGTTGCGGGTGGAGAGCCGCTCGGCGCGCGTGCGGACGAAGCGGGCGTCGGCGTACTCCGCCCGTCGCGAGGCGGAGTCCATCAGGTTCTGGAGCAGGTCCTGCACGCGGAGCCGCAGGCTACCGACGGCTCAGAGCAGGTTCCGCACCTCGCGCACCGCCACCGGCAGGGTGGTCATGTCGTAGGTGCGGCCGACGCGGATGTCCGCCAGCGTCTCGAGGCAACGCTCGGAGGCGGGGTTGCGCTCGATCCACTCGCTCACCAGCGCCCCCGCGTCCTCCGGGCGCCCGTCGCTTCGCAGCACCTTCGCGGTGAGTGCCCGGTGGAGGCCGTAGAGGTCGTCGCGCAGCGCGGCGCGGGCGAGTGCCCGCCAGCGGTCGTCGCGGGGGAGCTCGACGATGCGATCGCGGAGCCAGTGCAGCTGGAGGCGGCTGCCGAGCTGGAAGTGGACCGCCGCGACGGACTCCACGTCCAGGCCGGTCTCGTCGGCGACCTTGACGATGTCGAGTGACGCGAACATCGTGCCCAGGCTCGCCACCCGCATGGCGAGCCGATCGGGTACGCCCGCTTCGCGGAGCTCCGCGGCCCGCCACTCGATCGGCTCTGCGTCGGGGCCGTCGAGCAGCCGGTGGACCGACTCGTAGAGGGCGGCGGCACCCGGCTGGAAGTGGTGCACCTCCGGTGCGATGTCGATCGGCCGCTCCAGGTTGCGAAGGAGCCAGCGCGAACCGCGCTCGATGAGCCGCCGGCCCTCGAGCAGCATCGAGATCTGCACCTCGGCGCCGACGCGGTTGTCGAGCGCCTCGATCTCGGCCCACTGGGGTCGCATCTGGAAGATGTCGCGCGCCACGGCGTACACGCGCGCGATGTCGGCTGCGGACGCCCCCATCTCCTCGTGGAGGCGGAAGGCGAACGTCGTCCCCCCGCCGTGCAGCATGTTGTTCACGATCTGGGTGGCCGCGATCTCGCGTCGAAGCCGATGATCCCGCATCTGCTCGCCGAAGCGATCCGGCAGGGGGTCGGGGAAGTAGTGTTCGAGCTCGGCGGACAGGTGGGGATCCTCGGGGACGTCCGACTCGAGCAGCGCGCTGTAGAGGTGGATCTTGCTGTAGGCGAGCAGGGTGGCGAGCTCGGGCCGAGTCAGTCCGAGGTGGTCTCGCTTGCGTTCGGCGAGCTCCTCGTCGTTCGGCAGCGCCTCGAGCTCGCGGTCGAGCTTGTGCGACTGCTCGAGGTGGCGCAGGAAGCGTGTGTGCACGTCGATCATCCCCGCCGCGTGCGCCTCGGCCAGGCTCAGGGTCTCCGTCTGCTCGTAGTTGTCCTTCAGCACGAGCTCCGCCACCGCCTCGGTCATCTGAGCCAGCAGGTCGTTCCGCTGCTTCTCGGTGAGATCGCCGCGTGAGGCGACCGCGTCGAGCAGGATCTTGATGTTCACCTCCCGGTCCGAGCAGTCGACTCCGGCCGAGTTGTCGATGGCGTCGGTGTTCACCCGTCCGCCGGCGAGCGCGAACTCGATGCGCGCGCGCTGGGTCAGCCCGAGGTTGCCGCCCTCGCCCAGCACTCGGCAGCGCAGCTCGCCGGCGCTCACCCTCACCGCGTCGCTCGCCTTGTCGCCGGCGTCGGCGTGGGACTCGTCGGTCGCCTTCACATACGTGCCGATGCCGCCGTTCCAGAGCAGGTCGACTGGCGCCCGAAGCAGAGCGCGGATGACGTCGTTCGGCGGCAGCGCCTCGTCCTCGACGCCGAGCGCCTCGCGAGCCTGTGGCGAGAGCGGGATCGACTTGGCCGTCCGCGGGAAGACGCCGCCTCCATCGGAGATCCGCTCCGCCTCGTAGTCGGACCAGGACGAGCCCGGCAGCTCGAACAGCCGGCGGCGCTCCTCGAAGCTCGCCTCGGTATCGGGGTCGGGGTCGATGAAGATGTGACGGTGGTTGAAGGCCCCGAGCAGGCGGATATGTCGGGAGAGCAGCATGCCGTTGCCGAACACGTCGCCTGACATGTCGCCGATGCCCACGACCGTGAAGTCCCGCTCCTGAACGTCGTGCCCGAGCTCGCGGAAGTGCCGCTTCACTGACTCCCATCCGCCGCGCGCGGTGATGCCCATCTTCTTGTGGTCGTAACCGGTGGCGCCGCCGGACGCGAAGGCGTCGCCCAGCCAGAAGCCGTAGTCGCGGGATATCCCGTTGGCGATGTCCGAGAAGGTGGCCGTGCCCTTGTCGGCGGCGACGACGAGGTAGGGGTCGTCGTCGTCGTAGCGGACGACGCCCGGCGGCGGCGTGATCTCCCCGTTCGCGATGTTGTCGGTCAGGTCGAGCAGCCCCCGTATGAACGTGCGGTAGCACTCGACCACCTCGTCCGAGGGCCGTTTCCTCACGAAGCCGCCCTTCGCCCCGACGGGCACGATCACCGCGTTCTTGACCATCTGTGCCTTCATCAGGCCGAGCACCTCCGTGCGGAAGTCCTCACGCCGGTCGGACCAGCGGAGTCCGCCGCGCGCAACCTTCCCGCCGCGGAGGTGCACACCCTCCGTGCGCGGCGAGTAGACGAAGATCTCGAAGCGCGGCCGCGGCGGCGGCAGCCATGAGAGCTGCGACGGGTCGAGCTTGAACGAGAAGTGCGGCTTCGGCCGCCCGTCCTCGTCCGACTGGAAGAAGTTCGTACGCAGCATCGCGCGGAGGACGTCGAGGAAGGTCCGAAGGATCTGGTCCTGGTCCAGGCTCTCCACGGCGTCGATCGCCTGACGATGCGCTCGGCCACGTCGACGGCGTCCTCGCGGTCATCCCGGCGGGGGTCGAAACGGGCCCTGAAGAGGGCGATCAGGAGGCGGGCAATCTCCGGGTGCGCGCAGACGGTCTGCTCGACGTAGCGGTCGCTGAACCTCGTTCCGGCCTGACGCAGGTACTTCCCGATCGCGCGGACCACGGTGATCTCGCGCCACGTCAGCCCGGCGCCGAGGACGAGGCGGTTGTAGGCGTCGTTCTCGACGTCGCCGTGCCAGGCGCGGAGAAAGGCGTCCTGGAACGTCTCCCTGACGCCGTCCGCCTCGAGCTCGCCCTCGCCGGCGTAGACGAGGCCGAAGTCGTAGATCCAGGCGGGGCCACCCTCGCTGCGGGTGACCTTGTAGGGGCGCTCGTCGGCGACCTGCACCCCCATGTTCTCGAACAGCGGGAGCATGTCGGAGAGCGCCAGCGGCGCCCCGAGCTTGAAGAGCTTGGCGCGCAACACCCCGGGTGGGGCCTCGAGCGGCCGATAGACGCCGATCCCAAGGTCAAGCGTCTCGCCGAGGCTCTCGATGCGGCTGACGTCCGCGAGCGCCGAGCGCGCCACCCAGTCGGCGCGGTAGGCCGTGGGGAAGGCGTGGCGGTAGCGGCGGAAAAGCGCCCCGCCGCGTTCCTCCCCGTACTCGTCGATGAGCGCCTCCTGGAGGTCGTCGGCCCAGGAGCGCGTCGCGGTGACGATCCGTGCCTCGAGCTCGCCGGTGTCGACCTCGCGGACCCGCGTCGGGTCCGTGTAGACGAGGTAGTGAAGCCTCACCAGCACGGACTCGGAGACCCGCGTCGTGTAGTCGATGCTCGTGGCGTCGTAGGCCTCGCGCAGGATGGCCTCGATGCGCTGCCTGTTCTCGGTGTTGAAACGGTCGCGCGGAACGAACACCAGGCAAGTGATGAAGCGCCCGAAGGGGTCGCGGCGGACAAAGAGGCGCAGCCGCTGGCGCTCCCCGAGGTGGAGGATCCCCATCGAGATGTCGATCAGCTCGTCGACCGAGATCTGGAACAGCTCGTCGCGGGGGAACTCCTCGAGGATCTCGATCAGCGCCTTCTCGTTGTGGCTGCCCGGCGGGAAGGCGGCGCGGTCGAGGACGGCGTCGACCTTGCGGCGGAGAATCGGGATCTCCTCCGGGCTCGCGTGGTAGGCGGTGTGGGTGTAGAGGCCCAGGAACCGGCGCTCGCCGACCACCCGACCGTCGGCGTCGATGCGCTTCACGCCGACGTAGTCGAGGTACGACGCGCGGTGAACCGTTGCGCGCGAGTTGGCCTTCGTGAGGTTCAGGAGGTACGGCTCGAGCGCCAGCGCACGCACCCCGGGCGGCAGACGGTCGAACCCGCGGGAACCCGGCTCGCCGCCGGTCTGGCGAAGGATCCCGAGTCCGCTGTCCGGGACGGACTCCAGCCGCAGCTCGGCCTCGTCGCCTTCGAGCCGATACTCCCTATAGCCGAGGAAGGTGAAGTTGTGCTCCTCGAGCCAGGTGAGGAACGACCTCGCCTCGGCGATCTCCTCCGGGTCGAGCGGCGGAGGATGCTCGTCGAGCTCGTCGGCGATCGCGAGCGCCTGCCGGCGCATCTGCGGCCAGTCCTCCACCGCCGCTCGGACCTCCCCGATCACTCGCAGCACGTGCTCGCGGAGCTGCTCGAGCTCGGCCGGGTCCGTGTGACGCTCCACCTCCGCGTGGATCACCGACTCGGCGATCGAGCCGTCCGCGCTGGCGGGCGGCGGCGCGAGCACCTCGATGAGCCGTCCGTCCTGGTCGCGGCTCACGTTTATGACCGGATGGATCACCACGTGCACGCCGAAGTCGCGGCGGTTGAGCTCCATCGTCACCGAGTCGGTGAGGAACGGCATGTCGTCCGTGACGACTTCCACCGCGGTGTGACTCGACTGCCAGCCGTGCTCATCGAAGTGCGGGTTGTAGACGCGCACCTTCGTGGTTCCGGGCGGCCGCCGGCGTGCCAGGTTGAAGTGGGCGAGCGCGAGGCCGTACAGGTCGAGCGGGTTGCGGTCGGCGAGGTCCTCGGGCGCCACCCATCGGTAGTACTGGCGGACGAACGCCTCGGCGCGCGCAGCGTCCGCGTCGGAGTGCTGCTCGCGCACCCGCGAGCAGACAACGTCCAGAAAGGTCCTGTCCACGCTCTCGACGCCCACCGCACTCTCCTCGGCGCGGCCTCCGCGTGCGACGCGGGGCCGTGGTCGTGCCCTGTCGAGTCTACGCCTCGCGTAGGCGGGGGCCGCGGCCGAGGTCGGTGACCTCGGCGTCGATCGCCGTCATGCCGAGCGCGTGGGCCACGGACACGCGATGGTGTCCGTCATCGACGAAGTGCGCCTCGCCGAGCCGAAAGACCGAGATCGGCGGAAGTGTCGCGCCGCGGCGGGCGGCGACCCAGAGGCGCTCCCAGCGACGGCGGCTCGACGACGCCGGCCGGAAGCTGTGATCGAAGGCGCGGGCCTTGGCGGGCTCCGCCGTGCCGACGATCGATTCGAGCGGGATCGTCCGCACGCCTACCACGCGACGGCTCGGCGGCGGTGCGGCCCCGAGCGCCTGCTCGAGAGCGGCGAGGCAGCGCGAGACCGGCGGCCGGCGCAAGAGCCAGCGCGCCGCCCGATCGCGGCGGCCCCGGCGTCGCTGACGGGCGAAGGCGGTCTGGGCGTCGATCATGAGGTTTCCGGTCTCCATTGCGCTTTCCTCCGGGGTTTGTACCGGTATAGTCGCTTTACCGGTACACTAGCGCAGTGCCGCGTAGACGTCAAGACGACCGCGCCCGCGTCACGCTGGCGACGATTGCGGAGGAGCTCGACGTCTCGCGAATGACGGTCTCCAACGCCTACAACCATCCGGACCGCCTCAGCCCGGCCTTGCGGCGCAAGGTCCTCGCCACCGCGCGCCGACTCGGCTATCCGGGTCCCGATCCGGTGGCGGCGACGCTCAGCCGGGGTCGCGCGGGCGCCCTGGGCCTGCTGTTCGACGATCCGCTGCACTACGCGTTCAGCGATCCGGCCGCGGTGCTGTTCTTCGAGGGCGTCGCCTCCGTCTGCGAGACGGAGCAAGTGGGGCTCGTGCTCGTCCCCACACGTTTCGGCGCCCCGACCGAGACCGATCTCGCGCGGGTGGCGCTGGTGGACGGCTTCGTGGCCTACTGCGACGTGGCCGACGACGGCCGCCTGGACGTGGTGGAGGGCCGCGGGTTGCCGCTCGTGATCGTCGACGGGCCGCCGCGTCCGGGCGCCTCACGCGTCGGTATCGACGACCGCGCCGCCGCCCGCCTCGTCGCCGAGCACCTGCTCGGCCTCGGGCATCGGCGGCTCGCGGTTCTGGCATTTCCGCTGTCGCCGGACGGATACGAGGGGCCGGCCGACGCCCGCCGTCAGGCGGGCGTGGGCTACTACAGCAGTCGCCAGCGACTCGACGGGTACCGCGACGCGGTCGAGGCCGCGGGCATTCCCTGGGGGAGCGTGCCCGTCGAGGAGCGCACACCGCACGGCCGCGACGCCGGTCGGCGGGCCGCCGGGGTGCTGCTCGATCGCGCCGAGCGGCCCACGGCGCTGATCGCGATGAGCGACGAGATCGCCGTAGGAGCGCTACAGGCCGCCGAGGCCCGCGGGATCGCGGTCCCTGGCGAGCTCAGCATCGTCGGCTTCGACGACACGCCCGACGCCGCCGACGCCCGCCCGCCGCTGACCACGATCGCCCAGCCCCACCACGAGAAGGGCGCCGCCGCCGCCAGGCTGCTGCTGCCCCGGAGGACGAGCCGGCGAACGTGGTGTTCCCCACCGAGCTGGTCGTGCGCGCCTCCACGGCCCCCGCGCCGCCTACCCCCGAAGGCGTAGCGGAGGATCCGCCTCCCGGGCGATGACGCTCGGCGACTGAGCGCGGAGCATTGAAGTCTCCCGAACGACGACCAGGAGACAGGAATGACCGCAACCGCACTCAAGCCGCTAGCCGCACGCGCCTCCGACCTCGCCGGGAAGGTGGCGGTGATCGTGGGGGCGGGCCGCGAGAGCACGGCGACCGCGGCCGCACTCGCCTCCGCCGGCGTCGCGGTGACCGTCGCAGCCGCCGACGAGCCGGCCATCATGCGGACGGCGCGCGCGATCCAAAGGGCCGGCGGGCTGGCGCTCCCGATCCCCACCGACCTCGGTGAGCCTCACGCCCTCGGCCGCGCGATGGAGGCGACGACGAACGCGTTCGGGCGCCTCGACCTCGCCGTGAACAGCCCCGGCAACGTCCGCCGCCCGGGCGATGTCGCCGAGTCCGGATGTCGCGCCACATACGTGGCGATGAGGTCCGAGCTGCCGGCGATGCTCCGATCGGGCGGCGGCGTGGTGGTGAACTCCGCGCTATCGCGTTCCGAGGAGGCGGACTGCGTCATCGGGCTGACCAGGGCGGCCGCGCTCGACCACGCCGACGGGGACGTTCGCGTCAACGCGATCGCGTACGGCCCCGGGACGGCGGAGGACTTCGCGGCGACGGCGCTGTGGCTCTGCTCGGAACGGGCCGCGCAGGTGAACGGCGCGGCGGTGCCGGTGGGGCTGCGGCCGGCGGCGGCTTCGCGAGCGGCTTAGCCGCTCACCCAGCCGGGGCGGACGAGCCCGGACTCGTAGGCGAGCACCACGAGCTGAGCCCGGTCGCGCGCC
>CAWEXB010000005.1:0-147767 GCA_963812915.1 uncultured Thermoleophilaceae bacterium
TTCCGGGCCAAACGCCAGTCGTAGAGCCAAATCGCTAGGCCGGGGGAACGTCAGGGGGAACGAAAAACCGGTCGTTGCCCGCGCGAGCACCGTGTGGCTCGCATTGACCGGCGCTGACACGCCTTGACCCCAGCCGGGCTCCCGGAAGTCAGCGCGATCCGGTCGGACCTGGGCTGATCTGTTACTGGCAAGCCGATGACTCAGGCTCCGTGGCCCGACGGCACAGGTGCGGTCGGCTCGTCAGGCGCGGGCGCCGGTTTCCGACGCCTCTCCCGCCGCCTCCGCCTCGGGCACCGTCTCCACGTTGAGCCGGCCGTCACGCAGGTCGACCCGCACGCGCTGGCCGGGCTCGATCTCGCCCGCGAGCAGCCGTTCCGAGAGCTCGTCCTCCAACAGCCGCTGGATGGCTCTCCGCAGCGGGCGCGCCCCGTACTGTGGGTCGAAGCCGGCGTTCGCCAGGTACTGGACCGCCTCGTCCGACACCTCTAGCTCCACGCCCTGGGCATGCATTCGCCGCGCGACCCGGTCGAGCAGCAGCCGCGTGATCTGCATGAGCTGATCTCGGTCAAGCGAGCGGAACACGATGATCTCGTCGATCCGGTTGAGCAGCTCGGGCCTGAAGCTCTGCCGCAGCAGGTCCATCAGCTCGTCCTTCAGCTCCTCGAACGACTCGTTGCGCCGCGCGTGCGCCTGGATGCGGTCGGCCCCCAGGTTCGAGGTCATGATCACGACCGTGTGCCGGAAGTCGACGGTGCGGCCCTGGCCGTCCGTGAGGCGTCCGTCATCGAGCAGCTGCAGGAGGATGTTGAAGACGTCGGCATGCGCCTTCTCGATCTCGTCGAGCAGCAGCACCGAGTAGGGACGCCGGCGCACGGTCTCGGTGAGCTGACCGGCATCCTCGTAGCCGACGTAGCCCGGCGGCGCGCCGACCAGGCGCGACACGGTGTGGCGCTCCTGGAACTCGCTCATGTCGAACCGGACCATCGCGTCCTCGTCGCCGAACAGCGTTTCGGCGAGCGCCCGTGCGAGCTCGGTCTTGCCGACGCCGGTTGGCCCGAGGAAGAGGAACGAGCCGACCGGCCGGTTCGGATCGCCGAGCCCGGCGCGCGCGCGCCGCACCGCGCGGGCGACCGCCTCGACGGCCTCGTCCTGCCCGACCACGCGCTCGTGGATCTGCGCCTCGAGGCCGAGCAGCCGCTCGCGCTCCTCCTGGGTCAGCTGTGAGACCGGGATTCCGGTCCGGCGCGACACGACCTCGGCGATGTCGTCGGCGAGCACCTCGGCGGCACGCTCGCGTCCGCCGGAGCGGCTCTCGTCCAGCTCCTCGCGTAGCTCCTCGATCTGCCCCTTCAGCGTGTTCGCCCGCTCGTAGTCCTCCGCCGCGACGGCCTGATCGCGCTCACGCTCGTGGCGCGCCATGTCCTCCTCGAGCGCGCGGCGGTCCGCCGGCTTGGTCTTCGCGCGGAGACGCACCCGCGCCGCGGCCTGGTCGATCAGGTCGATCGCCTTGTCCGGGAGGAAGCGGTCCGTGATGTAGCGGTCCGACAGCTCCGCCGCCGCCACCAGGGCCTCCGGGCTGATCCGGACGCGGTGGTACGCCTCGTAGCGGTCGCGCAGTCCGTTCAGGATCTCGATCGTCTCCTCGACCGACGGCTCGTCGATCAGCACGGGCTGGAAGCGGCGCTCGAGCGCGGCGTCCTTCTCGATGTTGCGCCGGTACTCGTCGACTGTCGTGGCGCCGATCACGCGAAGGTCGCCGCGTGCCAGCGCCGGCTTCAACATGTTGGAAGCGTCCATCGAGCCTTCGGCCGCCCCCGCTCCCACGACCGTGTGGAGCTCGTCGATGAACAGGATGAGGTCGTCGCCGTGGTCGGTCACCTCATCGATCACCGACTTGAGGCGGTCCTCGAACTCGCCGCGGTACTTCGTGCCCGCGACCATGCCGGCCAGGTCGAGGACCACCAGCCGCTTGCCCGCGAGCGTCTCAGGCACCTCATCGTTGACGATCCGCTGGGCGATGCCCTCCGCGATCGCCGTCTTTCCCACGCCGGGGTCGCCGATCAGCACAGGGTTGTTCTTCGTGCGCCGGGAGAGGATCTCGATCGTCTCTTCGATCTCGTCGGCGCGCCCGATCACCGGATCCAGCTTGCCCTGGCGGGCCGCTTCGGTGAGGTCGCGGCTGTACTCGTCGAGCGTCTTCGTCTGGCTGGCGCGCCTCCCGCCCTCGTCAGTTTGCGTGACGCCGCGGATCACGGCTCCGCGGAGCGCCGTGTGCGACAGGCCAAAGCGCGCCAGCAGACGCCCGGCGTCCGACTCCGTGTCCCGCGCCAGCGCCAGCAGCACGTGCTCGGGTCCGAGATACGACGAGTTCAGCTCGCGCATCTCGTCGTACGCCCGGAGCAGCGCGGCCTTGGCCTCGGGCGAGAGCGACGGCGCCACGTCCGTCCGTCCCCCGCGCTCCGCCTCATCTTCGACCTGCGCCGCGATCGCGGCGGGATCACCGTCGGCGTGGCGGACTATCTGCGCGACGAGGTCGTCCTGCATCGCCGCCCACAGCAGGTGCTCGGTGTCGAGATCGAGGGAGCCCCAGTCGAGCGCCAGCTGCGCCGCGCGCTGTAGAAGCTCGCGCGTCGCATCCGAGAAGAACTGCGTGATGTCGACCTGCTCGACTGGCCGGCGCGCGGGTGGCGCGGAGGTTCGCGTGCCGGTAGGGCTCGTGGCCCCCTCGATGCCGAATGGCCGGTCGAAGAACTCCGAGAAGAACTCGTCGAACAGGCTACCCCGGCGGCGGCGAAAGTCGCCGAAAGGATCGTTCGTCGCCATGTCAGACCTCCTGGCGCGCGCGTTTGGTGCCGTGAATCGGCCTATCCGTGCCCTACCCGGAACCTACGCCACGAAGTCCTTGTCTGTTGGACTCGCCGACCGCGGACTCGATGCTC
Organism: uncultured Thermoleophilaceae bacterium; assembly: GCA_963812915.1. Lineage (GTDB taxonomy): Bacteria > Actinomycetota > Thermoleophilia > Solirubrobacterales > Thermoleophilaceae > JACVRW01. The sequence continues at coordinate 2,940 of CAWEXB010000005.1, forward strand.
CGGCTGTCGCGCTCGCTGGCTCGCTCGACGCGGTAGCCGTAAGCGGCCTCCCGCACGGCTTCGTCGCTCTCAAGGCCGGCGCCCAGCCCACCCGCGATCGTGGCGAGCGAGCTTGCCATCCAGGCCAGGGCCGCGTAGTCGCCGACGTCGGCGTCGTGACCGAGTGCCTCCCCCAGCACCCCGGCGTCTATTACCACTGCAGCCGCCCCGATGGTGAGCGCAAACAGCGCCGCATACAGCGACGCGGCTCCGAGTAGCAGCGTCAGCGTCGTAGCCGCGTTGAAAAGGACTGTCTGCTGACGGCTCCCTCGCCCCTGCCGCGTCTCCCACAGGCGGTGCGAGACGATCAGCCAGAGGACGGTCGCGCCGACCGACAGCACGGTGAGGACAAGCAGGCGAAGCCAATTCAGGGCATCCGCCAGCACCCAAAGGTCCGCGGTAACGAGCGCGAAGACGACCGCCGCTGCGGCGGCCGCCAGCGCCCGCGAGAGTCGAACGATCAGGCGCCAGGGCCTGTTGGCGCGGACCATGCCGGCCAAGAGCCGCACGTTCCCGCGCACCACCGCAGCGACGAAGCGGAGATCGACGTCGTCGTCCGGCGGTTCGACCGCGCGGATCGGTGCCGCCAAAGAGGCGATCCGATGGCTGACCCGCGCGCGTCGCCTCGGGCCACGCTCGCCGAGCTCGAGGCTCTCGCCGACCAGTCCGTCGACGAGCCGGATGACCGCGTCGCGCGCGCGACGGCGAGTCTGTACCGCCCCGAGCGCGGGCAGCGAGATCAGTGCCACCCCATGCGTGGCACTGGCGTCCGCGACGACAGGACGTGTTCCGATGCGCAACGGAGCGTCAGTGATGCAGACGGCCATATCCCAGCCGTCGCGGAGCAAGCGCGCACGCGCGAGGTCGATGGCCTCGACACCGTGACCCATGTCCGCCACCGCGGGGTCGGTCCGGACTGGGACGCGCCACGAGACCGCGTCGGTCACGCGGTCCGCGAGCAGCCCGGGCAGGTCTTCAGCCAGCGCTTCGGCGACCTCCGTAGGCCGCCCCGGAGCCGCCAGGAGGCCCAACACCAGCTCGTCGCGATCAGACAACCCCACGGTCCGCGACGTTACCTGTCCTGTGCCCTACCACCGATGCTGCGACCAAAAGCGCGGTCGGTGACAACCGGGTGACAACAAGCGAAGTATCCAGCCGGTCCGTCTCGTCCACGCCGGCCCGCGCGGATCGATGCGCCGCGGCACGAACTGAAACGGAAACCCACGCCACCCCTGCCCTCGCGGGTCAGCGCAGGTCAGCACAGCCCTGGACGCCCGCCCCGCCAAGCCGGGGCGGCGCGGGAATAACCGGTCGTTGCGCGGCCCATGCGGCGGCTCCGGGTGTCCCGCTGGACTCCCGCGAGAGCAGTAGGGTCCTCTGGCCTCTCGTCGTGGGGAGCGGAGTGCCGGTTCCCGGGAAATGCGGGCGTCTGAGTCGGCCCCCGTGGCGCGGCCGGAGACTTCCGAGATGGACGGAGGCTGTCGCTCAAACGCCTGGACTATGGCTCGGGCGGTGGGCGGTCAGTGTGTGGTCAGGAGCGTGCCCACGGTGGGTGGCGGTGTGAACTGTGGTCGGGCCCGGTTCAGGCTCCGACTGCGGCGGGGCGGTGGCGGTGAATCTTGGCGTGGTTGTGGGTCATCATCAGTAATCGCCACTCGGTGCGCACCTTGACTCTGCCTCGCCTGTGGAAGCGGTGGACGCCGCTGTTGTGTTTGGTGTCGCCGAACAGCGGCTCGACCGTCTGTTTGCTTTTTCGGATGAGAGCCGCCGGCCCAGCTCTGTGGCCAGCACGGACCGCATCCATGAGTAGCGCCCGCCCGTCCAGCCCGGTCTGGGGGTGCCGCGGCTGCCTTTGTCGGGCGGGGATCGAGCACCGGGATGCGCTTGTTGGCGGTCACCTCGTCCATGTGCTGTTCGTTCCAGTAGCCGGCGTCGGCGGCGACCGCCTCCGGCGGCTGCTCGACGGCCGCCCGCTCCAGCTCCTCGAGGGTGGCCGTGACCATCGGGTCGAGCTGCGAGAAGTCGGTCGAGTTGTTGGTGATCTCCGCGGCGAGCACGATCTGCTGCTCGTTGACGGCCGCCTGCGCGTTGTAGCCCTGCACGAACCCGAACCCGACCGGAATCGAGCGCGAGTCGGGATCGGTCACGTTGACCTTCCCGGCCGGCAGCTCGGGCGGCCGATGCCGATTCGGCCGGCCGGCCACGCGGCGACCCAGCCGGTCGCGCGCGGTGCGCTCGGTAGTGCTCGTAGGCCTCGTTGGCGCGGCGCTCGGTGTCAAGTGTCGGCCTCCAGCCGCTCCGCTGCCAGAAGCAGCCGCTCGTGCCGGAGGGTGTCCGACTTTCTGTGTGTGAGGCCGAGGCGACTGGGTTTATGTGTCAGTCGGGCAGTCGGTCTCCGAAGTGGATCTTGAGGGCTGTGAGTGCGGGTGTCCAGGAACGGGCGGACCTCCATTTCGTTTCGGCTCGTTCGATGGCGAGGTAGATGAGCTTGGTGGCGGCCTGTTCGTCGGGGAAGTGGCCGCGGGTCTTGATCGCCTTGCGGATCTGGCGGTGCATGGCCTCGATCGTGTTGGTCGTGTAGACGACGCGACGAAGCTCGTCGGGCAGCGCGAGGAACGGTGTGATGTGCTCCCAGTCGCGCCGCCAGGCTTGGGCGATCATCGGGTAGCGCTGGCCCCAGGTCTGGTCGAAGCGCTCGAGCTCGTCTCGAGCGCTGCGTCGGCGTTGGGGGCGCCGTAGATCGGCTTGAGGTCGGCCGCGACCTTGCGCTTGTCCTTGTAAGGCACGTAGCGCAGCGAGCCCCTGATCTGGTGGACGATGCAGGTCTGCACCCATGTCTGCGGGAAGACGGCCTCGATCGCTTCGGGGAAGCCTGCCAGGCCGTCGACGCAGGCGATCAGGACATCTCGGACGCCGCGGCGGTGGAGGTCGTTGAGGACGGCGAGCCAGAACTTGGCTCCTTCGTTGTCTTGCCACCAGATGCCGAGCGCCTCGCGGTCGCCCTCGACGGTGACCCCGACGGCGAGATAGCAGGCGCGGGTGCGGACCGAGCGGTCCTCGCGGACCTTGACCATCATCGCGTCGAAGTAGACGATCGGGTAGACCGCCTCCAACGGCCTGGTCCGCCACGCCTGGACGTCCTCGAGCACGGCGTCGGTGACGCGGCTGATCGTGTCGCGGCCGATCTCTGTGCCGTAGAGGCCGGACAGGTGCTGGGCGATATCCCGCACCGACATGCCGCCCGCGTAGAGGTCCAAGACGCGCTCGTCGAGGCCGGCCAGGCGGGTCTGGCGCTTGCGGACCAGCCGGGGCTCGAAGCTGCCGGCGCGGTCGCGCGGGGTGCGGATCCCGACCGGGCCGAGCTCGGTCTGCAGCGTCTTCGGCGTAGCGCCGTTGCGAACATTGCCGGCGCCGCCGGGCGGCGCCTGCCCGGGCGGATAGCCCAGATGCTCAGACAGCTCGGCCCCCAGGGCGGTCTCGATCACTCGCCCGGCCAACTGCGTCAACAGGCCGCCCGGGCCGGTGATCTGCTCCGGGTCCAGGCCCTCCAGGGCGTCCTCGAGCTCCTCTCGCGGCAACAGGCCCGCGAGGCGATCGACGACCTCCTCAGGAGCTCCGTCCAGGGCCCCGCCGCTCGAGCGCTCGGGACGAATGGGCTGCTTGCTGGTGTGGGTCACAGGGTTTCCTCTCCCGGCCAGCGGTGCTGCTCGAGCTGGCGCTTGCCCTCCCGCAACCAGCCCTCCCGCCCCTGTGTGTGCGCGCCACGATCCGCTCCGCGTCGAGCTCGAGCGGCAACCTCCTCGCCCGCCTCGGCCTCGGGATCCTCGCCCAGTTCCTTAGCGTCGGGGTCAGCGTCGCGCAGCCGCTTCCTGGCCTGGCCGAAGAACTCCCGTCGGCCCTCCGGCGTGCGCAGCTGCTTGGGCAGCTCATCACCGCGCGGGCTCGCCGTAGAGCTCGTCCTCGGCCACGTCGGTCGCCCTCGCCTCGGCCACGACCTCGCTGGCGATCCGGTCGAACACATGGTTGACCTCCGGGCTGGCGTTGCCAGCGATCCGCGTGCCGTCGATCGACACCACCCCAGGCTTGACCAGCCCCGCCCGCTCACAGAGCTTGAGCACCTCGCCGAACAGGTCCCCCAACGCCCGCTCGTGCCGGCAGATGAACCGCGCGATCGTCGCGTGATCTGGCAATCAGGTTGCCGGTGATCACCCGCTAGGCCACGTCCTGGCGACAGTGACGCTCGATCACACGCGAGGAGCGCTGCCTGGTCGCGAACGCGTACAACACAAGCCCCACCATCAGCGACGGCTCATACGCCGCCCGGCCATGACCGTCGGCCCGATAGGCCGAATACAACGCCGACAGATCCAGCTCCGCCACGGCGTCGATCACAAACCACGCCAGACGATCCACCGGCAGCCACTCCCGCACATCCGGCGGCAACAAAAACCCCTGCTCACGGCAACCTTCGATGAAGCTCTGCGCCACGCCGGAATACTCCTGACCCGGCCGGACAGACCCCGTTTGTGCGACAGCCTCGACGAGACGGAGGCGTCGCCCTTCATCCAGGCCCGTTCCTGCATTTCCTCAGATAGGCGAGCGTGTCACTGATGCCGATTGCAGCTCCCGCGAGTCATGCCGCGCCGTCGCAAGGGCGGCCCTTCGTGAGGGGGTGCTGGCACCTGTCCGGCGGGCGGCCTGCGCGATGATGGCCGGGCCGAGGGCGGGCGCGGGTTCCCCGCCTGGCGGCGCGGGCATGCCCGGGCGCCGACGCGTAAGCGGCACCCCGACTCAACGCGCCGCCCACGACCAAAGCGCTGTGCCCCACGATCACCACTGTTCCGCCTAACACCAGAACCTCTCGAGCCACCGACTCCCTGACCCCGCCGCCCCTCCGCCGCCACTCCCACTACCTCTTCCCCGCCTCGCCCGATCCCTTATTCACTCGTTTCGGGCCCGGTTGCAGCGTCGTCGTGGCCCTGCATGACATCTGCGCGTGTCAGCGCGCGCGGGGATGGCGGTGAGGCTCGGGAGCGCGCCGTGCGGTCGGGCCCCGCGCTCGGCGGGCTTCCAGATGCTAGGCCAAGCGATCCACCCACTCGGTCAACTCCCAGACGGCCCGAGATGGGAGCCCCGCGCGGCTGGGTCAACACCAGCGGCCGCCCGGGAGTGGAGCCCCGGGCGGCCGGTTTCGTTCTGGTGCAGGGTCAGTCTTGGTGCCCGCCGTGGCGACCGATCTGCTGCCGGATCTCGCCACCGGGGAAGGCCACGCTATGGACGTTCACGTAGGTCACTCCGGCGCGGATCGCCTGGACGAACTCCTCGAACTCGCCGGCGGCGATGCCCTGCCCGGCCGATCCGGTCCCCACGTCATCCCGTTCGATCACGCCCTCCACCGTGCCGCCGGCGGCCGGGCATTCCGGGGTGGTCGCGCGCGGCGAGGGATTCGCCGCCGAGTCGCACAGCCAGGCGACGATCGGCCCGTTGTTCGTGCGCTTCTCGAAGTGGATGTGCGCCTGCCGGACGTCCGTCGGGATCGCCTCGAACGACAGCGTGTAGCGAATCGTCTCGTCGCCGGAGTCGACGCGCGCGCGGAACTCGCCCACCCCCGGCGTCGAGACCGCCATGTTCTCCTCGTAGCCGTTGAGCGTCTCCTTGATGTCGCCGCCATCGGTGCCCGCCACCGCTACGGCCCCTGCTCCCACTACCGCACTCGTCGCCACGAGCAGCCCGAGCGTTTTCCTCATGGTGCGACCTCCTCCTGTCGAGCGATTGTCGGACCGTGATACGCGCGTGAGCGCGCGGGGGTTCAGCGCGGGTACTTGCGTTCTCGTCGTTCTCGGTCTTCTCGCCGCGGGCGACGATGGCCGCGTAGGAGGCCCGTCCGCGGGAGCAGCGCCGCTGGCGCTGATTGCCCTAAGCAACTATCCGCCGCTCGCGTCCCCCGACCGCTGCTCGGCGGTGCGCTTGAGGTTCTCCAGCCATGCGCGAAGCGACCCGTCGAGCGCCCCCTGCAGGGTCTCGACTTGAGCCTCGACCGGTTCGCCCTCCCACGACTCTGCGGTTCGGACGAGTACGCCGTCGCCTTGGGGTTCGAGCGTCCAGACGTGGACGGCGACTATGCCCTGAGCCGGGCCGCCCCAGACGATCCGGCGGGGAGCATGTACCTCTTCGACCGTCGAGGTGATCTCCAAGCCAGCGGTCTGCCAGCGAAAGACAGACCCAACCTCAAGATGGCCCTCGGACTCCGCGCCGTCGACGTCCGGCTGCCAGGAGGGCCAATCGTCGACATTTGTCTGAATCTCCCAGATCGTCTCAATCGGTGCCCGGATCACGATCTCGTCCCGGGTGATGACGGGCGCATCCTCGTTGATATCCATGCCTTCTCCTCGGCCGCGTTTCGCGACCATGTGTACCGCTTTCCGTGCGATGGAGCCGTCGGTGTTCGCGTGCCGCTCGCGCGGTTGCGGAAGCGCCTTAGGCGTCGCGCAAGGCCCCTGCCAATCGTAGTTCTGTCGAAGAATCGGTCGGCGGCAGCCAGCCGAACGACAAGCGTCCCGGAGTTGTCAATGAGCGGGCGTTCCTCGACCTCCCCGGCGGATGATCACTGGTTCCGGCTGGCGACCTTCAGCGGTCGCGTGTGACGCGTTCAAGTACCCGGGCTGCGAACGGCATGTGCGGAGTGCGCCATACGTGTCGCTGCTCGAAGGGCCAGGCGTAGATCGGGTTGCCGTCGCGAACCAGCTCGAGCAGGCGTGGTTCGCTGAGCTCCTCGGCGGACCACTCATACAGGCGTTGCAGCCGCGGCACTATCACCGTGTAGTCGAGCATCCGGCCAAGACGCTGCTCGTCGGCGATATAGCGTTCAACGTCGAGCGCGAGCGGATAGCGGTCTGGCAGCACGCGGCGGAGTGAGAGGAAGACGCCGGCCATCCCGAGCCGGGGGTCGCCGAACAGGTGGCCGAGCGGAGCGGACCGTCCGAGCGCCAGGCGCGGCGCCGCGGCGAGTGCGTGGGCATACAGCACACGTGCGAGCGCGACGTTCATGAAGAAGCGCTCCGGTGCGCCCTCTGCTTCGGCGAGGTTCCGGTGCTCCAGGTATCCGGCCACGATGCTCGCGTTGTGCGCTCGGTACCAGTTGCGCCCCGTCGGTCTCGCGCTGAACTCCAGCCAGAGCCGCACGGCCTGCGACGAGGGATCGCCGGCCAACCCACCGAGGAGCGCGACCGTTTCGCACCCGTCCCGCAGCAGGCGCTCGTTGACCGCCCGCCACCACACGCTGCCGGGCGGCGACGCGTCGAGCGGATTGAGCAGCCCGCGGCGCGCCTGCCAGCGCATGAACGACAACGCCGCCCGTCGGAACGGAAGGTGTCGCGGTGCGCGGCCCGTCGGCCCGTGGAACAAGCGCGCCATCAATGCAAGGCGCGCCGCCGGATCGTCGCGAACGGCCGTGACCTGCTCCTCAACCGAGGCGAGAGCGCCTGTGTGATGGCTCACCGCCCACTAGTGATAGCCATTCGCCGAACACACGCGCGACGGCTTCAACGGCTACGGCCTCGTCGCCCGACGGGCGATCGTGGTTCACTTGCTCGGGCCCGGGGCGCGGCGCGGCGCTGAGCCGCGGCGCGTACCCTGGGCTACCGCTCGAACACCTGCAGCTCGGCGGCAGCGCACGTTGAGCGCCTGTCGACGTCCGTGCACTCATTGGCTTCGTGGTGCCTGCTACATCGCGGTCGGCAGGGCGTCCGGTACGAACAAGACCAGGGTGCCGTAGGCCAACAGCGCAGCGGCTGCGAACTGCCTCGCTCGCTGTCCGAATGGAAGCGACTTCTCGGCGAAGATGATGAGCACGATGGCGGCGAGAACCGCCAGGTTCAGCATCCCTAGCGGGAAGACGATCACGAAGAAGAGCCAGCAGCACCCGAGGCAGTAGAGGCCGTGCTCGAGACCCATGCGAAGGGCGCCGCGGTAGCCGTCGCGCCACGAGGTGAGCACGAAGGCCAACGGGGCGCGGCATTTCGAGAGGCAGATGTTCTTCAGTGGCGACAGCTGGTAGAGACCGGCAAGGATCAAGACTCCGCCGCCGATCCGCGCGGCGTTGTCCATGACCCACATCGAGCTGTCGGCCAGGTCGGTCGCTCCGAGCGCGGCCGCGTAGGCGAGCGCCCCGAACGCCGTCCAGATCGCGAGGTAGGAGCTGACGAAGACCCAGGTCGGGACGTAGGGCTTGCCGCTTCGCTGCTTGCGCTGCTGAACGTGGGCGAAGGTCAAGATCATGGGCGCCGCGGTTGGGAACATCATCGCCACCATCATCGCCACCCATATTGCGAGGAACACCGGCACGCCCACGTCCATCGTGAGCATGTTCTCGACCTCGTCCATGCCGGTCACCGACGACTGCCAGGCGAGTACCCCCCAGGCCGTGGCTGCGAGCAGAAGGAGCGTGCCGAGGATCAACGCACGTGCGCGAGCTAGCGGCAGCGAAGCGTGCGCCACGCCCGCAGCTTCGCCTTGTCCCATCGGCCTCGCCGCCAATGCTCAGGCCTCGTCCGGTCCGGACCAGTCGAAGGGGAAGTGCTTGCTGGATCGGCCGGGCCAGCTCCACTGGAAGCCGAACGCGTTCACCTCGTCCTCCTTTGCGGTGGCCCATGTCGCGACCTGGCCAGGTCCGACCTCCGCACCCGGGGCGTTGTGGACCTGTACGCGCGCTCCTTCCGGAGCCGTCGGCCCGGTCAGCGCCTCGGCGCTGCCCCTGGCCTTCCCCGGAACCTCGACGCGCCAGCGGGCGAGGTCGTCGGCGATCTCGAAGTCGATCGGCGCGAACTCGATCCCAAGCACCTCGTCGATCAGCTCGGCGAAGCCACCCGGCCAACCGCCCGCCTCCCCGCCGAAGATCGCCTGCAGCGCCTCGCGCTGGCGCTCGTCGGCTCGCTCGTCGATGAAGAACCCCATGGAGGGCTTGGCCTCACCGGTCCAGATATTGCCCTCGAACGAACCCACCGCGACGACATTCAGTCCGTCGAGCTCCACGTCGCCGTAGCTTCCCTCGCGGACGTGCCAGGCGAGGATGCCGTCGCACTGCCCCTCGTCCGGTGCCTGGGCGAAGGTACACGCACAGGGAACCCGACACCTGCAAACGTCGAACCAGTCGCCAGTGAGTCGCCAGCGTGGAACATCGGCCATCGCTTCCTCCTCACGATCGGGATCGGATGACGATCCTCTCACCCCTTCGGACGAGGATCAACGGAAGTTACTCAGGACTTGTGCGGCGGGCGGTCGACCCGAGCGCCGTGCCACGTCGCGGGTCACGAGGGACTGCAGGCGACGCGGCGCTGCGGCCTGGCCAGCCGTGCGGCCTCGATGTCGACCTCCGCGCTCACGTTCCGCGCCGCGTGGCGCATCGAGACACGACGCCCGTTGAGCCATCGACTTCGAGCAGTCGACGGTGAAATCGTCGAAGGCCTCGTGCGGACCATCGACGCGAGCAGGGACTCGGGGCCGCGAAGGACCTCGAGTCTGACGACGATCGGGCGGTCAGCGCCCTGATCGCCCCGCGATCGCGCGCGTTGACCGCCGCGTACATGCGCGCGCGAACTCACTCCCGTCGGCAAGGCCCCAACGTACCGCGGCCAATGGCCTGCGAGCAGTCTGCCTCGACGAGGGGAGGGGTTATCAGCCGCGGCGGGCGAGTGACGCATGGCTGAACCGGGAATCGTTAGGACCATGCTTCGGTTCCTTGGTGTTGTCTGGCTGATGGGTCTCGTGCTCGCGGTCAATACCCCGGCCGTGGGCCAGGGCCCGGCCGTGGATGGCGGCGCGGCGATGGGCGACGGCCCGCAGTTGGACGTCGAGCTCGTGGCGGACGGGCTGGTTGCCCCTCTCGGCCTCACTTTCGCGCCCGATGGCAGCGGTCGCCGCTTCATCGTCGACCAGACCGGGCTGGTGCTCATCCTGACGCCTGATGGACGGGTGCTTCCGAGACCCTTCCTGGACATCACCGACCGGGTCGTCATTCAGTCTGCGTTCGACGAACGAGGCTTGCTGGACCTCGTGTTTCATCCCCGGTTCGCGAGCAACGGGAAGCTGTACGTGCAATACAGCGCGCCGCGCTCGGGAGCGAACATCTGCGTCAACGAGGATGGCCTCGTTCCCGAAGACCCTGAAGGTTGCCCGCTCCAATACACGCGCCGGGTGTCCGAGTTCGTAGTGTCACCGACGGATCCCAATTGGGTCGACCCCGCTACCGAGCGCGTGGTGTTCCAGACCCAGTGGCCCGGCCGAAAGCACAACGGTGGCGGACTTGCCTTCGGTCCGGATCGAATGCTCTACATCGGCCTCGGTGACGCCGGCTTCGTTCACGGTCCGAGTGGCGCGGACGATCCGTTCAACGTCGACCCTGATCTGCTGTTCGGGGACCTGCTCGCGCAGGATCTCAGCTCGCTCTACGGAAAGATCCTGCGGATCGACGTCGACAGCGGCGACCCCTACGGGATCCCACCGGACAACCCCTTCGTGGGGGCCGACGGCATTCCAGACGAGATCTTCGCTTGGGGGTTCCGGAACCCGTTCCGCATCTCGTTCGATCGCGCAGGCGATCGGGCGATGTACGTGAGCGCGCCAGCCGACACGCTCTTCGAAGCGACCTACAGAGTGACGCAGCCCGGAAACTTCGGGTGGGCAGCCAAGGAGGGGACCCACTGCTTCGACCGAACCAGCGCGTTCGCCCCGCCTGAGACCTGTGCGAGCGTCGGCCCTCTCGGCGAGCCGATCAACGACCCCATCATCGAGTACCTCAACTTCGCGGTCGAGGATCCCCGGTCGCAGTTCCCCGGCCGGGGATTCGGCCGAGCGTCGGTCGGCGGCCACATCTATCGGGGCGAGGCAATCAAGTGGCTGCGCGGCCGGCTCGTGCAGGGCGACTTCGCCCTCAATCTCCTCGATGGACAGATACTCGTCGCGAAGCCGATGCCCAAGGGGCATTTGTGGCGGCTCCGTCGCGCCTTCGTGTTCGATCCCTCCAACCCGGTCAAGTCGGGATTCATGAAGAGCATCGGCCAGGATGCCGACGGCGAGCTCTACGCCATCACCGGAAACTTCACGCCAACGGGGCTCGAGGGCAGGATCTGGAAGATCATCGACGCCTCAGAGTGATAGCGCCCGGCCGCCCGGCCGCGTGGGCTGGATCTCCGTCGTCTGAGTGGAGCGTCCGCCTCGGACGGAAGACTTCGGCGTCGTCGCCCCGCTGTTCATTTTCCGACGACAGGAGGAGTGATGCATCGGTACCTGTGGTCGGTCGTGGCAGTCCTCGCGCTCGCGGCGGCAAGCCCTGCCGCTGCGACGTTCCCCGGCCCGAACGGCGCGCTTGTCTTCTCGGGGGTGGACGCCGTGAGCCACACCGTGTCTACCGCCTGGCCCCAGGCGGCCCGACTCCGACACGGCTGACCGCCCCGAGCGGGCAGGTCTACAACGAATGCCCCTCGTGGTCGGCGGACGGGCGCCTCATCTATTTCGACAGGCTTGATCGCTCGACGACCAACCCGGCGCACATCTACCGCATCAACGCAGCCGGCGGTTCGCGCACGCTCGCGGATGACGAGACCGCGCCGACCCATCTCTGCCAAGGTCAACCGAAGCGGGACACGGATAACGAGGTTGCAGGGCTGGAGGCCCTTTCTCTGTCCCGCGACCGGGTTCCCTGTCATGACCTGGGAACCCACATCAACCCTCTAGGCTGGAACGGGCGCCGTCCGTGCCCCGCCGGCGAGGGCTCCCGCGATCACAGGGACCAGCAGGCGTTCGAGCTCGGGCTCGGTCTTGGTCCCTACCACCGCACGCATGCTGCCCATCGACATGTGGTGGAAGACGCTCGCCGCGCACTCCACACGGAAGCGCAGCTCGTCGTCGGGAACCCCGGGAAGGGCGCGGCGCAGCGGCTCCATCAGAGCGGCCTCCCCGCGGGCCATCGTGGACGCCATCCACTCCCGCAGCTCGGGCGGCGGGTCGGCGATGACGCGCGCAAGGATGCGCAGGAAGGCCTGTGTCTCGCACGGCGGGCCGCACATGGCGCCGATTACCGGCCGCGCCCACGCCGCGGCGATCTCCTCGAGCGTGGCGTCCTCGCCGAGCTGACCCAGCCCGTCGATCTGTTCGTCCACCAGCCTGCCGATCGCCTGCTCGCACGTCGCGCGGCAGAGCGCCTCCTTCGAGCCGAAGTGGTAGCTGACCGCAGCTACGTTGGCGTTCGCCGCATCGGTGATCGCGCGCAGTGTGACCCCGTCCTCCCCGTGCTCGGCCAGAAGCGCACGGGTCGCCTCGAGAAGACGCTGGCGCGTCCGTTCGCCCGCCTCCCGGCGTCCGTCCATCTTCATCACCTCACACATATCGCAGAGTCTATTCAAGCACGTGCTTGACATGTTTGCCAGCTTGTGAAAAACTCAATCAATCATTTGATTACTTGGATAAGGAGCATCAGATGGCCCAGACGACCCCCGAGTTTGGTGCCCGAAGAGCCCGTCGCAAGCCCACTAGACTGTCGCGCCCGGAGGCCCACGCCCCGCGGCGGACCGTCGGCGTCGATCCAGCCCTGAGAGACTTCTACGCCGAGGATCCGACGCGCGCGGACTCGCGCGAGCTGGACCTCGGCCTGCGCTGGCGAGGCCTCGACGAGTCCACGTACCGCGCCGCCTGGATCGCCGGCACCGGCGAGCTCTACGCGGTCCGCCACGGCAGTCCGTCGGAGACGAGTCGGGTAACCGTCCTCGCGCGCGTCGGCCCGGAGGGCCTGGCACGCGCGCTGGACGGCTGGCGCGAGATAGTCGACAGCGACGAGCCCGGCACCTACGAGTGGCTGCGGGCGCGGACGGCGAAATGAGCGCGATGGGACCGCCATGCGAATCCTCTCAACGCTCGTACCACGGCCGCCGAACCCGTTCGCCCGCGTCGGCGGCGCCGCGCGCCGCCGCCTAGGCTCCGGCTGGCGTCGCCAGCTGGCGCTCTTCGGCGCGGCCTACGTCGTCTACAACCTGGCGCGCTGGATCTTCGCCGGCGATCTCGCTCCAGCGCGGGAGCACGCCCGCTGGATCGTCGAGCTCGAGCGGGACACCGGCGTGGCCGTCGAAGGGTCCGTCCAGCAGGCCCTCGACTCCGGGGCGGCCAGCTGGGTTCTGAGCGACGTCTACCTGGCCGCTCAGTTCGTGGTCGTGCCCGGCGCTCTGATCTGGTTGTACCGCCGCTCGCCTGACGTGTACCGGAGTCTGCGGAACACCCTGCTGGCGACCTGGCTGATCGCCGTTCCGATCTTTGCCCTCTTTCCCGTCGCGCCCCCGCGGCTCGCCGATATGGGGATCGTGGACACGGTCAGCGAGCAGGCCGGCGTGGAGCTGACCGGCCGGTCGACGATCTTCTACAACCAGCTCGCGGCGGTACCAAGCCTGCACGTCGGCTTCGCAGTCGCGGTGGGCGTTGCCTTGGCGGTCGTCCTCCGCTGGCGCTGGGCGAAGGCGCTCGCGCTGCTCTGGGGCCCACTCGTATCGCTGTCGGTAGTCGCTACCGGCAACCACTACTTCTTCGACATCGCCGCCGGTCTCGCCGTGACCGCGCTCGGCTTCGCCGCCGGGCGACTGCCGATCCGGCTCTCCCCGCGGGAGCCCGCTCCGGTTCCGAGGGGGGCAGCCGCATGAAACCCTCTCCCGTGATCCGGACGCCCGGCGGCTTGGCGGTCGCCGCAGCCGCAACCGCCGGCGTCCTGATCGCCTCGGCGCTCGCGCTGGGGGTGATCGACACCCCCGATCCGTCCCCCGCGCTCTCGAGCGCTTCCGACTCACTGGGCGAGTGGACCTATCTGGCCGTGCCCGGTCTCGCCTTCCTCGAGACGGGCGCCTTTGTCGGCCTGCTCGTCCCCGGCGAGACGGCCGTCGTGGTCGGCGGCGTGGTGGCGCAGCGCGGGGACGTCGCGCTCCCGGTCCTGATCGCCCTCGTCTGGCTCGGCGCGGTTGGAGGGGATCTCGTGAGCTTCACCTTCGGCCGACGGCTGGGCCGTCCGTTTCTCGACGCCCACGCGCCCCGCCTTGGGATCCGCCCCGAGCACGTGGAGCGCGTGGAGGGCTTCTTCGCGCGTTACGGCGGCAGGGCGGTGCTGATTGGGCGCTTCGTCGGCATCCTGCGAGCGCTTACGCCCTTCGTCGCCGGCGCGTCGCGCCTGCCGCTGAGGCGCTTCCTTCCCTACAGCGTGGTGGGTGCGCTCGGCTGGGCCGCCACCTTCACGATTGTGGGCTACGCCTTCGCCAGCTCGTTCGAGGGTGCGGGCGAGTCGGCCACACGCATCGCCCTGGGGGCCGCGGTGGTGGTGGCTCTGGCGCTCCTGCTGGTCGCGCTCTCACGCCGGTCGCGCCCCGGTCGGGGCCAGGAACCGCATCGCGACCAGGGCCGCGACGGCGCCGAGCCCCGCCCCGAGCAGCCCGCCGGCGATCACGTCGAGCGGGTAGTGCACGCGCAGATACACGCGCGAGAGCGCAACCGCGGCGGCCAGTCCCAACGCCCAGAAGCGCATCCTGGGGCAGATGACGGCGATCGCCGTCGCGGCCGCGAACGCGGTGGCGGCGTGGCCCGAGGGGAACGAGGGGTTGCCGGGGAGAGCGACGAGGGAGCCGAGGTCGGCGTGGGCCTCCGGCGGCCGCGCGCGGTCGAAGAGCTGCTTGAGCCCGTTGGCGGCGAGGGAGGCGCACAGGAGAGCCACGGTGGCGGCAGCGGCGGCAATGGGCAGACGCCGGCCCCGGAGGTCCGAGCTGAGACCCAGGCCGACCAGGAGGGGGCCCTTGACCCACCAGGCGGACAGAACGACGAAGACCGCGGTCAGCGCCGGATGCTCGAAGAGCGGCGCAACCTGGATCAGCGTCCGGTCGAGATCGAGCGGAGACATCGCTGGGAGATGCCCCACCGTAGCAAGCCCCCCGCGCTGCTTCTGCTCGTGAACGCGCACGCCAGCGGCATCGAAGATCCGGAGCGGACGGGAGACGAGCTCGTGGCAGTGCTGCGCGAGCTCGGCGCCTCGGTGAGCGCGGGGGTCACGCACACCGAGCGGGGCCTCTGGGAGGGGCTCCGCGCGGGCGCCGCGTCCGGGAGCCGGGTGGCGCTGGTCGGCGGGGACGGCTCGCTGCACTCCGCGGCGAACGCCCCGCTGGCCGCGCTGCCCGAGCTCGCGCTCGTCCCCGCGGGGCGGGCGAACAACATCGCGCGCGCGCTCGGGATCCCCTCGGAGCGCCTCGGCGCCCTGCGGGTCGCGGCGTTCGCGCCCGCCCGCCCCGTCGACGCTCTCCGCGTGCGTACGCCGGACCGCTCGCTCTACGCCGTGGAGGCGGTGAGCGCGGGCTTCCAGGCGGACGCCCGCGGTGCGTACGAGGGCGAGAACTCCGCCGATCTCCTCCAGGGCGTCCGCGCCCTGGCGCGCGCCGTGCGGCGCTACTCGCCCTATCGGGTGCGGGGACGAGTCGGCGCCGACGAGCTGGACTCACGCTCTGCGGCGCAGCTCTTCCTCTCGAACCTCAAGTACTTCGGCTTCGGCTTCGAGGTCGCGCCCGGCGCCGACCCGGCGGACGGTCGCCTGGACGCCATCCTGATCGACGCGCCCGGCCGGCGCGCGCTGCTGCGCCTGCTGGCCGCGACCTATCGCGGCCGCCACCTTGGCCGGCCCGGCGTTCGGCGCCTGTCCGGCCGCCGAGCCGAGCTGACTGAACCACTTCCTTTGGTTGCCGATGCCATTCCCCTCGGCACCACGACGGCGACCGTGACCGTGGAGCCCACACGCCTGCGTGTGGCAGCCCCCCGCCCGGGAGGTGCGGCTTGAATGCCGTTGCCGGTACCCGGGCGCAGTCACGCTCACGCCTCGCCGCCCGGCGGGCCTGCCCAGGAGCGCCCGGCGCCACCGCGCCGGATTTCGCGCGCCTGGGCCGTCCCGCCCTACTGATCGGCTTCTCGCTCGCCGCGGTCGGGGCGGGCACCGCCCGCGCGCTCACCACCACGTATCTGCCCGTTCTGCTCGAGCGCATCGAGGACGCCCCATCGCTGATCGGCGCGGTGATGACGGTCAACGCCCTGACGGGTCTCGTCGTCCCGGTGGCCGTCGGCGCGTGGTCCGACCGCCGCGAGGCGAGCGGGCTCGGGCGCCGGCTGCCGTTCATGATCGGCGGGACCGGGGTCGCCGCCGGCGGTCTGGTGGCGGTGGCGCTCGGCAACGGCAGCTCGTACATCGCGCTCGGCCTCGCCGCGGCCGTCGTCTACACCGGGCTGAACGCGCTGACCACGCTGCACCGGGCACTGGTCGCGGAGAACATCGCCGACGAGCGCCGCCCGGCCGCCACCAGCGCCCAAGAGCTCGCCGCCACCGGCGGGGCCGGGATCGCCGTCGGCGTCGGCGCGGCGCTGATCGAGCCGGCGCCGGGACTCGCGTTCGTGCTCGCCGCGGTCGTTCTCGCCGCGTCGGCCGTCCCGACGCTGATCCTCACCCGGCGGCTACGCCTCGGCGCGGGCGCCGGCCCGGGGCCGCGACACGGCTGGCGAGCCTCGCTGCGAGGGGCGCTGCGCCGCCCCGGCGCGCGCGAGGTGCTCGTCGCCCAGGGCCTGTGGGTGTTCGCCTACGCCGCGCTGCCGGCCTTCTTCGTGCTCTACGCGCACGAGGAGCTCGAGCTGGGCGTCGGCATCGCCGGCGCCCTGCCGCTCGCCTTCGGCGCCTTCGTCGCGGTGGGAATGGTGCTCGCGGGACGCGTCCGAAGCGAACGCGTGCACGGCACGCTGCTGTCGGGCGCGGCGCTGCTCGGCGCGGGCCTGGTGCTCGCCGGGCTGACCGGCAGGTTCGCGCTGGTCGGGGTCGCACTGGCCGCCGCCGCCCTCGGCGCCGGACTCCTCACCGCGCTGGGCTTCCCGTACTTCGCCCGATTCGTCCCCGACGGCGAGGCCGGCGGCTACAGCGGCGTCTTCTTCGCCGGCCGCGGCGTCGCCGCGGCGGTGGCGCTCCCACTGGCAGGCGTCGGCGTGGAGCTGACCGGCACCTACCGCAGCGTGCTCTGGCTGGGCGCCGGCGCCCTGCTCGCGCTCGCCCCGCTCGTCGCCGCCGAGCGCCGGCGCGCGGGCGCGGCGATCGTTCGCCCGCGGCCCGCCTCGGTCGCCGCCGTGATCCCGGTCTTCGCCTCGGACCGGGCGGCCGCGGTCGCGAGAGCCACGCTCCGCCACGTGGACGAGGTCGTTCTGGTCGACGACGGGGCGCCGCCCGAGGTCGCGCGGTCGCTGGACCCGCTGGCGGCGGACGAGCGGGTGCGCCTGCTCCGGCTCGGCCGCAACGGCGGCAAGGGCACGGCCGTGGCCGCCGGGGTGGAGCTGCTGATGGGGAGCGCGTCGCGGCCGGACGCGATCGTCGTGCTCGACTCGGACGGCCAGCACGATCCCGACCGGATCCCCGCCCTCGTCGAGGCCGCGCGCGGCGCCGACGTCGTGATTGGCTGGCGTCGCGACCGCCGCCGCATGCCGGCCCAGCGCCGCCTGGCGAACCGGGCCGCCAGCCTGGCGCTGCTCGCCGCCACCCGCAGATGGCTGCCCGACACGCAGAACGGCATGCGCCTGTTCCGCACCGACGCCCTGGCCGCGGTTCCACTGCCGGAGGGGGGCTATGAGGCCGAGAGCCGCCACCTCCGCGCCCTGCTCGCCGATCGCCGGTCCGTCGCCTCGGTCGAGATCCCCACCATCTACGACGGGGAGCCCAGCCACTTCCGCCCCGTCGCGGACACCGCCGCGGTGGCGAGAGCTCTGCTCGCGCCGTCACCCACCGCCGGCGATCCGCCCCGGGTCCCGGTGCTGCGCGAGTGGACGCCCCGGCTCGCGGCCACGATGGCGGCGGTGCTGGCGATCGGCGCCGCCCTCCCCGCCCTCCAACCGCTCGACAACCAGCTGTTCCTCGCGATCAACCGACTCGGCGACGGGCCCGAGTGGCTCTACCAGGCGCTCGACCCGCACGCGCGCAACTACGCCCTCCTGGTCGCCGCCGCCGTCGTCGCCAGCGCCGTCGCACTCCGCCGCCCTCGGTACGTGGTCGGCACCGCGATCGCGGTCGTTCTCGCCGGCTATCTGGCCGGCGCTGCGCTCGAGGTCGTGAAGCTGTTCATCGAGCGCGCCCGCCCCGAGGAGGTCCTGGGCGCCCAGGTGCAGCTCTCACACGGGCGCAGCTGGTCGCACATCGCGGCGTTCCCGTCCGGCCACCTGATCGTCACCACCGCAATGGCCGCCGCGGCCGCGGCCGCCGTACGCGCGCTGCGCGTCCCGCTGCTCGCCTACGTGGCCGCGGTCGCCTTCACGCGCGTGCTCTTCGGCGCCCATTTCCCCCTCGACGTGCTCGTGGGCGCCGCCGTCGGCTACGAGCTCGGGGTGTTCACCGCCAGCCTGCTCGCCAACGCCCGCCTGCTGCCGACGCCGCTTCCCGGATGGAGCCGCGCCCGGCGAGCCATCGACGAGCCCGCGGGTGCGCTCGGCGCGACCCGGCCGTAACCTCACGGGGCGCCGCCGGCGGCCGTTCTCCTGCCATGAACACGACACTCCTTTACACCCGCGTGGAGAGCCCGATCGGCGAGCTCCTGCTGGTCGGCGACGGCCATGCGCTGCACGGCCTCCACATGCAGGGCGGCGGCACCGCGGTCCGCATCGATCCCGGCTGGCGCCCGGCGGAAGAGCCGTTCGCCGACGCGCGGACCCAGCTCTCCGAGTACTTCGCGGGCGAGCGCGTCGACTTCGACCTGCCGCTCGCGATGGCCGGGACGCCCTTCCAGCGCCGGGTCTGGCGCGCGCTGCGGGATATCCCGTACGGCGAGACGGCGAGCTACGGCGAGATCGCCCGCCGCTTGGGTCGACCCTCGGCCTCGCGCGCGGTGGGCCTTGCGAACGGACGCAACCCGATCGCGGTGATCGTTCCCTGCCACCGTGTGATCGGGTCCGACGGGAGCCTGACCGGATACGGCGGCGGCCTCGAGCGCAAGCGGCTGCTGCTCGACCTCGAGGCCGCGCGAGTCGCGCGGCCTCGAGGCCGTGAGCGACACCGGATCAGGCGTTCGACTGCGACAGCAGCCAGAGCGCCAGGCTGGTGAAGCCGACCATCACCGCCAGCATCCAGTACTGGGAACGCACCGCCAGCCTCGCCTTGTCGTAGATGGCGAGCGCGCGATCGTGCGCGAGAGTCAGTGCGGTGACGTGGCCCGCGACCACGAAGCCGACCTGCCAGTACCAGGTGGCGTTCGCGCCGATCACGCCGTAGTCGATCTGTGTGTCCGCGGTGCCGAAGAGGTCGGCGCCGTCGCCCAGCGGGTCGGAGGCGAGGAAGCTGATCGCCTGGCCCTGGAAGAGCAGCAGCGTGAGGTAGTGGGCGGCCACGTAGGCGAGCGCGATCGGAACGAGCGAGTGGACGAAGGCGCCGGCGAGCCGATTCGCCGAGAAGCCTCCGCCCACGCTCCGCGCCCCGATCACGCCTAGTCGGTAGAAGCCGTAGACGAGCAGGATCGCGGCGACCAGGCCGATCAGGAAGGTCACCTCGAGCGCGTTCTGCGGCGATAGGCCGAGGTCCTGGAGGAACTGCGAGATGTCGGGAGCGATGTCGGTCCAGAGCGGTGCCTCCGCGGCGCCGTCGAACGTAACCGAGCCGATCATCACCGCGAGCAGCGGCACCGTGCCGGGGAGCACCTCGAGCGCCGGCAACCCGGAAAGCGGCCTGCGGTAGCCGACCACCCGACCGCGGGTCTCGATCGGGGAGAGGCGGGAGAAGAGGTTGAAGTAGACCGAGAAGGCTTCGCCGTGCCGGGTCCAGGCCTCGACGCCGTAGAGGGCCATCGCGACGAAGGTCAGGGCCGAGTAGATGAGCGTGGCTATCGCAAGGTTCTCGGGCGTGTCCCCGTCCGAGGCGACGAGCTCCATCACCGCGAAGGCGAAGATGCCGGCCACGGCGGGCCAGCGCCCAAGCCAGCGGGGGTAGGCCAGCGGCGCCGGCAGCTCCCCGCGAGCGGCGATTCGGGCCACCCAGGCGACCGCCCGCCCGGTCGCCCGCCAGGGGTTGAAGGCCCTGAAGACGTCGCCCAGCAGAACGCTTACCGGCACGAGCCCGAGCCAGAAGATCACATAGACGAAGGTGGTCGCGAAGTTTGCCGTCGGGGTCTGGGTACCGCGCAGCCCGCTGTAGATCACGACGCCGAGCAGGAAGACGCCGATCGCGCCGCAGACGATCTCCACCGGCCGGCTCGCCAGCCTGTGACCCAAGCCGCGCGGCAGGGGGCGCCAACCCTCCTCTTGGAGCTTCGGATCGGGCCACAGAATCGCAAGCGCCACGAACGACACCACGAGCACCATGGCCGCCGCCCAACCGAAGAGCCACTCGGGGATCGGCAGGTCGGTGCGGGCGACGAGGCCGTGCGCGAGCCAGATCACGACGTGGCGTAGACCACTAAGAAGGCTCTACGACGAGGCGCGCGAGGAGCGGATCCTTCCCGGCGTCCTCGGCCACGTGACTCTCGATATCGAAGATGCCCTCGACGTCCGCCCTGAACACGAACCGGGCCGGCTGCCCGGGTCCACTGTTCTCATAGATGTCGTAGCCGTGGAGGTGGATCTCGTCCGGCGTGTCGGAATTGACGACGATCCGAACGGTGTCGCCCTTGGTCGCCTCGACCCTCTGCACGCCGCCTACGACCGTCCCGCCGCGGACCCGGATGCGGCTGATCTCGGGCTCCGGCGGCGGTGGCGGCTCCTCCTCGGTCGCGGTTTCGGTCGCCTCGCCGCCCGTCCGCGTCTCCGTCTGCGCCGGGGCGGTCTGCGCCGCACGGTCAGAGCCGCCGTCGTCGTCATCATCGCCGGGGCGAGCGACCGCAAACGCCACCACGGCCACGACCAGCGCCACGACGACCAACCCGATTCGCTGATTCCTCGACATCGCGGCGGAAGTATGGCAACGGCTTCCTCGCTGCTCTCACGCATCGCCGCCCCGGCTTCACGGTCGTACAACACCCCGGTCACAGATGAGTCACCTTGTGGCCGCCCGACCTGCCGATGCTGGGCAAGATGTCGGCGGCCGACCTCCACTTCCACCTCCTTCCGGGCGTGGACGACGGGCCCTCGGAAATGGAGGAGAGCGTCGAGCTGGCGCGCGCCGCCGCGTCCGAGGGCACGGACACCGTTGTGGCCACGCCACACGTGCGAAGCGACTACGTGACCGCCGTCATGGAGCTGCGCGAGCGCGTGGCGGCGGTGCGCGCGGCGATCGCCGCCGCCGGCGTCGAGCTGGAGGTGCTCAGCGGCGGCGAGGTGGGGCACGAGATGGTGCACGGAATGGGCCAGCACGAGCTCGAGGCCGTGGCGCAAGGCCCACCGGGGGCGCGCTGGATCCTGGTCGAGACGCCCTTCGGCGCCATTGGCGAGGATTTCCACGCGGCGACCGACGAGCTCCGCGACCGTGGTTTCGGCGTAGTGCTCGCCCATCCGGAGCGTGGCGCGGACGCCGCCCTCTGCGGCGCCGCCGGCCTGCGCCGGGAGCTAGCAACCGGCTCGCTCGCCCAGGTGAACGCGATGTCGCTCGCCGGCGGTCACGGCGGCGACGCCGAGGCCGCGGCGCACGCCCTGCTGGCGGAGGGCCTGGTTGCAGTCGTCGCCTCGGACGCTCACGGACCGACCCGACCACCGGCTCTCACGATCGCCCGCCGCGCGATGCGCGATCGAGGGCGTACCGGCGCCGGTCGCGGGGGCGCTGACGGGAAGCTTCACGCGCCGCCTGCTGGCGCGCGGGGTGGCGCCGCCTCGCGCCCGGATCGCGTCGGCTCCCGGTGGCCGACGCGCCGCCTGAGGGCCGCGCCGGGCCTCGCCGCAGCCGGCAGGCGCCTGAGCGATCGACCCAGCTCGCGCCCAGATGGATCGCGCGGAGCGCGCTAGCCCGTCAGGAGCGTGGCGTCGCTCCCGTCGACGGCGGCGCCCGGCTCCCCCAACCCGACCGGACCACTGCCCCCGACGTCGAGCCCTTCGGCGGCCGGCGGCTGGTCGCGGATGGCCTCGGGCAAGCCCTCGGCGAGCTCCCCCTCCGGCGCGCCGACGGCCAGCCGGTCCTCGGGCGCGGGTCCCTTGCGCGGCTCGGGGTCGAACCGATAGCCCACTCCGAAATGCGTGTGGATGTAGGACCAGTCGGGCGAGGCCTTCTCGAGCTTCTGGCGCACCTTACGGATGAAGACGTCCACGGAGCGGTCGCCGTGGGCCATCGCGTAGCCCCAGACCGCCTGATAGATCTCCTCGCGCTGGAGCACCTTGCCCTTTGCCTGCGCCAGGAGCTGCAGGACTTCGAACTCGCGCCGTGTGAGATCCACGCTCGTCGAGCGGGCGAAGGCCTGGAACTGGTCGGCCCGGATCTCGAGCTCGCCGGCGACGAGCGGCCCCGAATCGACCCGGGCGGAGGCTCGCTTGCGGCGGCGAACGACCGACTCCACGCGCGCGAGCACCTCCTCCGGGTGGCACGGCTTCGTCACCCAGTCGTCCGCCCCGAGCCGAAGGCCGCGGACGCGTTGGGAGACCGTCGAGCGGCCCGTGCAAACCACGATTCCAAGGCCCGGGAGCGAGCCCGAGACGCGCTCGAGGAAGTCCCAGGCGCCCTGTCCCAGCAAGGCGAGATCGACGACCAGCGCGTTCACGCGCATGGCGACGAACTCTTCGGTGCGGGGCGGCGCCTCGAGGCGGCGATACTGCCAGCCGAGATCGCCCGCGCGCTTGACCAGCACACGAACGAACCCCGAATCCGAATCCAAGATGGCGAGCCGGAGTTCGGACATCCGCCGTCAGTGTACGTGACGGGTCGGGCTGCTCCGGCGGTTTCGGTGGCCATTTACAGCATTTTCACAGTGGGGAAACTCGCACGTAACGGACATTCGGCACCTGCCTGACAAGGTCGCCCGCGATGGAGGCCGCGGTGAATCAGGAGGTCGTACGGGCCGGTGACCTCGAGATCAGGCCGGCCGAGTTCATGGCCCTGGCCTCTGGAAAGCGCCTGCACCTGACCGTCCGCGAGCTCGAGCTGCTCACCGCGCTGGCCGAGCGCTGCGATCGCATCGTCAGCCGCGAGGAGCTCTACAGGGTCGTGTGGGGGGAGCCCTACCGCAAGTCCGACCGCTCCGTCGACGTGTACGTGGGAAAGCTGCGCCAGAAGCTGGAGGAGGCGGTACCCGGACGGCGCTTCATCCACACCCATTTCGGCTTCGGCTACCGCTTCTCGCCGGAGCGGGCGACCGGACTGAGTCGAGACCCCTTCACATCTTTTTCACAGAGCGGCGACAGCTGGATAACAGACTGCTCGCGAGCCGCTGAGAGTGTGAGCCGCCGCGATGAATCAACCTAAGGAGAGGACCGGATGAGGAAGCTGCTCGCGTTTGCCGCCTGCGGCGCGCTCGCACTTGGCGTAGCCGCCTGCGGCGACGACGATGACGATGGCGGTGGCGGCGGAGGCGGCGACCTCTCCGGCACCATCAGGATCGACGGCTCGAGCACGGTGGGCCCCTTCGCCCAGGCCGCGGCGGAGGAGTTCCAGGGCCAGAACCCGGGCGTGAAGGTCACGGTCGGCACCTCTGGCACCGGCGGTGGCTTCGAGAAGTTCTGCGCCGGTGAGACGGACATTTCGGACGCCTCGCGCCCGATCGACGAGGAAGAGGAGGTGCCGATCTGCGAGAAGAACAACGTGACCTACAAGGAGGTCCAGGTCGCGAACGACGGTATCTCGCTCACCACGAACAAGAACCTCACGGTCGACTGCATGACCGTCGAGCAGCTCAAGGAGCTCTGGGAGCAGGGCTCGAAGGTCAATAGCCTCAGTCAGATCGACCCACAGTTCCCCGACACCCAGCTGGAGCTCTTCGGCCCCGGCACGGACTCGGGCACCTTCGAGTTCTTCACCGAGGAGATCAACGGCGAGGAGGGGAACACCCGCAAGGACTACCAGCCCTCCGAGGACGACAACGTTCTCGTCCAGGGCGTGGAGGGCTCCGATGGCGGACTCGGCTACTTCGGCTTCTCCTACTACGAGCAGAACCAGGAAAACCTGAACCTGATCAGCGTCAACGACGGCTCCGGCTGCGTCGCGCCGAGCAAGGAGTCGATCTCGAGCGGCGA
The DNA here is from genome assembly GCA_963812915.1 of uncultured Thermoleophilaceae bacterium. Classification (GTDB taxonomy): domain Bacteria; phylum Actinomycetota; class Thermoleophilia; order Solirubrobacterales; family Thermoleophilaceae; genus JACVRW01. Next base: position 27,135 of record CAWEXB010000005.1, read on the forward strand.
GTACAAGCCGCTGTCGCGCCCGCTCTTCATGTACCCGAGCGACAAGGCGCTGCAGAAGCCCGCGGTCAAGGCCTTCATGGACTACGTCGTCCAGAACTACGACTCCATAGCCTCGGCCTCGCAGATCGTCCCGATGAGCCAGCAGCAGGCCCAGAAGGCCACCAGCGCGCTGGGCGCGAGCTAGTGGTCTAGGTGCAGGCGAGCCCCAGAGCCGAAGCACGCGGCCGCCCGGAGATCTCCCTCCGGGCGGCGCGCCCGCGTTACGGGGAGAAGATCATCAAGGGCCTCCTCGTTCTGGCGGCCTTCATCTCGGTCCTGACGACCACCGGGATCGTCCTCTCGCTGGTCGAGGAGACGATCACCTTCTTCGGCGACGTCCCGGTGGGCGACTTCCTCTTCGGCACCGAGTGGTCGCCGCTCTTCAACCCGCCGAGCTTCGGCGTTCTGCCGCTCGTCAGCGGCACGCTCGTCACGAGCCTCATAGCGATGTTGGTGGCCACACCGCTCGGGCTCGGCGCCGCCGTCTACTTGAGCGAGTACGCGAGGCCCCGCGTCCGCAAGACGATCAAGCCGATCCTCGAGCTGCTGGCCGGCGTGCCCACGATCGTGTTCGGCTACTTCGCCCTCACCTTCTTCACGCCGGAGATCCTCCAGGCCCTGTTCGGAAACAGCATCCAGATCTTCAACGCGCTTGCGGCCGGGATCATCATCGGCTTCCTGATCATCCCGACGGTCGCCTCGATCTCGGAGGACGCGATGTCGGCGGTGCCGGCGTCGCTTCGCGAGGGGGCATTCGGGCTCGGTGGCTCAAAGCTCCAGGTGACGACGCGCGTGGTGTTTCCGGCCGCGCTGTCCGGAATCGTCGCCTCGCTCGTGCTCGCCATGTCCCGTGCGGTGGGCGAGACGATGGTGGTGCTGATCGCCGGCGGGCTGCGGCCGCAATGGGGATTGAACGTCGGTGAGTCGATGGAGACGATGACGGCCTTCATCGCGGCTACCGGCAAGGGCGACATCGCGACCGGCTCGATCGCGTACAAGACCGTCTTCGCGGTCGGGATGACGCTGTTCGTGATCACGCTGATCCTGAACCTGTTCTCGATCCGCTTCGTGCGGAAGTACCGGCAGGTGTACGAATGAGCGCCCACGGCGAAGCCGTCGCCGCCCCCGGCGAGGCGATCGGCCGCCCCACGAGCTCGCGCCGGGCCAAGGATCTGGGCTTCCGCCTCGGCCTGCTCACGTGCCTCGCCCTCGCCATCATTCTGCTGGGGGTGCTGCTGTGGGACGTGGCGGTCGACGGCGCCGCCCGCCTGAGCTGGAGCTTCATCACCAGCTTCGCGTCCATCAATGCGGATCAGGCCGGGATCGAGGCGGCGCTTACGGGCACGCTTTGGCTGATGGCGGTCTGCGCCGCCTTCATCATCCCGGTCGGGGTGGCCACGGCGATCTACCTCGAGGAGTACGCGGACAACACCAAGTGGTACAACCGCCTGATCGAGGTGAACATCCAGAACCTCGCCGCGGTTCCCTCGATCGTCTACGGCATCCTCGGCCTGGCCTTCCTGGTGCGTGGTCCGTTCTCCCTGGGGCCGGTGATCCTGGCGGGCGGACTCACGCTCGGCCTGCTCGTCCTGCCGGTGGTGATCATCGCCGGCCGTGAGGCGATCCGGGCGGTGCCGCCCTCTATCCGAGAAGGCTCGCTGGCCCTCGGGGCCACCCAGTGGCAGACCATCTGGCGACAGGTCCTGCCCGCCGCCGTCCCGGGCATCGCGACCGGTGTGATCCTCGCGCTCTCGCGAGCCATCGGCGAGACCGCTCCGCTGATCGTCGTCGGCGCGGCCACATTCGTCGCCTTCAATCCCACGGGGCTCGACTCCAACTTCACGGCGATGCCGATCCAGATCTTCGACTGGATCTCGCGCCCCTCGAACGACGTGAACGACTACAGGCCGCTGGCCGCGGCGGGAATCCTCCTGCTGATGATCGTGCTGCTCTGCATGAACGCGATTGCTATCTGGCTACGGAATCGATACGAGCAGAAGTGGTAGGTGATTTAGAGTGGCGGAGCGGATGACCGACGACTCGCACCAGAGGGAAGAGGAGACGCAGGCGCGGGAGCCGCAGCAGCACGAGGCCCGGGGCCTGCGGCGCTCCCTCGACGTGCATCACGGAGAAGCGGCCTCGCCGGCCGTGGAGGGCGCGGAGCCGAAGCCGAAGGCGGCCCGCGAGGCCGTCTTCCACCTCGAGGACGTCATGGTGAGCTACAACGCCAAGCCGGCGGTCCGCAACGTCTCCTTCGACATCGGCGTGAACGAGATCACGGCCCTGATCGGCCCCTCCGGCTGCGGGAAGTCGACGGTAATCCGCTGCTTCAACCGGATGAACGACCTCATCCCGGCGGCCACCGTCGAGGGCAAGGTTCTCTATCACGGCCAGGATCTCTACGGCTCCGACGTCGACGCCGTCGAGGTGCGCAAGCGGATCGGCATGGTCTTCCAGAAGCCGAACCCGTTCCCCAAGTCGATCTACGACAACATCGCCTTCGGCCCGCGCGTGCTCGGCATGAAGGGCGAGCATGGACGAGATCGTCGAGCGCGCCCTCAACCACGCGGCGCTGTGGGACGAGGTGAAGGACCGCCTCAAGACCAACGCCTTCGGCATGTCCGGCGGCCAGCAGCAGCGGCTCTGCATCGCCCGCTGCCTGGCGGTCGAGCCCGACGTGATCCTGATGGACGAGCCCTGCTCGGCGCTCGACCCGATCTCCACCGGCAAGATCGAGGACCTCATGATGGAGCTGAAGAAGGAGTACTCGATCGTGATCGTCACGCACAACATGCAGCAGGCGGCGCGCGTCTCGGACAAGACGGCGTTCTTCACCGTCGAGCTCGGCGAGGACGAGCACCGCACCGGCCGCGTCGTCGAGTTCGACGACACGGAGAAGATCTTCACCAACCCGTCCGATCCGCGCACGGAGGCCTACGTCACCGGCAAGGTCGGCTAGAGCGTGCCAGCCACCACACGGACCCACTTCCAGGAGGAGCTCCAGGCGCTCGAAAAGCAGGCTCTCGGAGGGCTCGACATGGTCGTCACGGCGCTCGACCGGGCGCTGGAGACCGTGCAGCACCAGGACATCGAGCTCGCAAGCATGGTCATCGCCGACGACGACCGCATCGACGGCCGCTACATGGAGGTGCACCAGGGCGTGCTGTCGCTGCTGGCGCTCCAGGCGCCCGTGGCGACCGACCTGCGCCTCGTCGCCGCCATCCTGCACCTGATCAAGCACATCGAGCGGATGGGCGACCAGTGCGTGAACATGGCGAAGCTGGTGCCGCTCGCGGGGCACGAGCCACCCCTGGACGAGCGCGTGCTCGACACCATTCAGCGCATGGGGGCCCAGGCCCGCCAGCAGGTAATCCAGTGCGGGCAGGCCTTCGAGCGCCGCGACGCCGCCCTCGCCCGGGACCTCGTCCGTCAGGACGACGAGATCGACCGGCTCAACCGCGACCTCTTCAAGCTGGCGCTCGAGATCGGGGATGACGCGGATCGGCGCGAATGGGCGATGCACATGATGCTCGTGGGTCGCTGCATCGAACGGATCGGCGACAACGCCGTGGACATCGGCGAGCAGACCGCGTTCGTCGTCACCGGCCTGTTCCGCGAGTTCGAGGACGCCTCGCACCCCGAGCTCGCGCCCCCGCACGCTTGATCTGCGCCTGCATCGACATCGGCAGCAACACCACGCGGCTGCTGGTTGCCGACGCCGAGGACGGGCGGCTGAAGGAGCTCGTCACCCAGCGTGCGTTCACGCGTATCGGAAAGAGCCTCGCGGGCGGGAGCACGATTCCCGAGGAGAAGATCGTCGAGACGGCCGACGTGGTTCGGACGCAGTCGACGGTGGCGCGCGAGGTCGGGATCGGAGGAGATCATCGCCGTGGCGACCGCGGCGATCCGGCAGGCCGCGAACCGCGAGGAGCTCGTTGCCGCGGTGGAGGACGCCGGCGGCGTGCCGCTGACGGTGCTCTCGGACGAGGAGGAGGCGCGGCTCTCGTTCGTGGGCGCGACCCGCACCCTGCTCCGGCCGGCGGAGGGGACCATCGCCGTGATCGACGTCGGCGGCGGCTCGACGGAGCTCGCCGTGGGCGAGGCGGACGGCAGCATGGCCTGGTCGGCCTCGTTCCGGATCGGCTCGGGCTTCCTCGCTGACAGCTACCTGCGCTCCGATCCTCCGTCGATCGACGAGCTCGAGAAGGTCCGCCGCCACGTCGTCGGCACCTTCGAAGGCCTCGAGCCACCCCCTGCGGACAGCGCCGTGGCCGTCGGCGGCACCGCCACGTCGCTGCGGAGGCTGGTCGGCGCCGAGCTGTCGCACGAGACGCTCGAGCGCGGGATCCGCGTCCTCTCCCTGACGCCGATCCCCGAGGTGGCCCGTCGCTTCGAGCTCGATACCGAGCGGGTGCGGCTGCTGCCGGCGGGCATCCTCGTGCTCGAGGCGCTCTCGGACGTGCTGCGGCTGCCCCTTCGGATCGCCCGAGGGGGGCTGCGCGAAGGAGTCCTGCTCGAGCTGGTGGAGGGGAGGCAGCTCGCCTAGATCACGATGCGGCACCATAGTGGCTGAGATGCACGCCGTAACCACAGCGCCCGAAGTACCAACCCTCGACTCGCCCGAGCTGTTCACGAACCGTGAGCTCTCCTGGCTCCAGTTCAACGAGCGCGTGCTCGAGCTCGCCGAGGACGACGCAATCCCGCTCCTGGAGCGCGTCAAGTTCCTCGCCATCTATGCGCAGAACCTGGACGAGTTCGTGATGGTGCGCGTGGCCGGCCTGCACGACCAGGTGGACGCCGGCATCGATGCCCGCGGTCCCGACGGCCTGTCGCCGGGGGAGACGGTCGAGCGGATCATCGAGCGGACCCGCGAGCTGGGAGCCCGCCACGTCCGCGAGTGGGAGCAGCGAGTGCGGCCCGAGCTCGCCGAGCACGACATCCGCGTGATCGACTGCGCCGGCTGCAACCCAACCGAGCTCGAGACGATCGACCGGATGTTCAGCGAGCAGATCTTCCCGGTCCTCACTCCGCTCGCCGTCGGCCCCGGTCGGCCCTTCCCCTACATCTCCAACCTGTCCCTCTCGCTCGCCGTCTGGCTGCGCGATCCCGAGACCCGCGCGGAGATCTTCGCGCGCGTAAAGGTTCCGAAGGAGGTTGTGCCGCGCTTCCTGCCGATCGGGGACCGCGTGTTCGTTCCGCTCGAGGAGGTGATCGCGCGGCACCTCGACAAGCTCTTCCCCGGCATGGAGATCCTCCGCCACGACTATTTCCGGGTCACGCGCGACGCCGACTTCACGGTCTCGGACGAGGCCGACGACCTCGTCCGCGCCGTCGAGGACGAGCTCCGGCGCAGGCGCTTCGGCGAGGTCGTGCGGCTCGAGGTCGGCTCGTCCATGGACGCGGACATGCGCTCCTACCTGATGGAGCAGCTCGGGGTGGACGAGAGCGAGGTGTTCGACATCGACGGTCAGCTCGACCTTCAGGACCTCTGGGAGCTCTACGAGGTCGAGGGCTTCCGCGAGCTCCGGGATGCCCCCTGGTCCCCCGTTACGCATCCGGCCTTCGTCGACCCCGACCACGGCAAGGCGGACGTCTTCGCCGCCATGCGAGCCGGGGACATCCTCGTCCACCACCCCTACGACTCGTTCGCCAACAGCGTCGAGCGCTTCGTCCAACAGGCGGTCGCCGATCCGGACGTGCTCGCGATCAAGATGACCGTGTACCGCACCTCGGACGACTCTGGCCTCGTGCCGTCCCTGATCGAGGCCGCCGAGCGCGGCAAGCAGGCGGTGTGCCTCGTCGAGCTGAAGGCCCGCTTCGACGAGCGGCGGAACATCGGCTGGGCGCGAGCGCTCGAGGAGGCGGGCGCCCACGTCGTCCACGGCCTGCCCGGGCTGAAGACGCACGCCAAGGCGCTGCTGATCGTCCGCCGCGAGGGCCGCGGCGTCCGGCACTACGTGCACATCGGCACCGGTAACTACCACGCCAAGACCGCGCGGCTGTACGAGGACTTCGGGCTCTTCACCTGCGACCGCGAACTCGCCACCGACGTCGCCGAGCTGTTCAACGCGCTCACCGGCGCGGCCCGCACGCCGACCTACGATAGGGCCGTAATCGCCCCGGACCACATGCGTGACTGGGCTATTCGCGAGATCGAGCGCACGGTCGAGGCACATCGCGCCGGCGAGGAGGCGCGCATCGTCATGAAGATGAACTCGCTGGTCGACCGGCGGTGCATCCAGGCCCTGTACGAGGCCTCGCAGGCCGGCGTCCGCATCGATCTGAACATCCGCGGGATCTGCTGCCTGCGGCCGGGCGTGCCGGGTGTCAGCGAGAACATCCGCGTGATCTCGGTAGTCGGCCGCTTCCTCGAGCACTCCCGCATCTACGGCTTCCAGCGCGGCGGCGAGCGCCGCTACTGGATCGGCTCCGGCGACCTCATGCCGCGCAACCTCGACACGCGCGTGGAGCTGATCGCGCCGGTCGCGTCCGAGCCGCTGAAGCAGGAGATCGAGGACACCCTCGAGCGCTGCTTCGCCGACGACACGTTCGCTTGGGAGCTTGGCCCCGACGACTCGTGGGAGCGTCGGCGCGGCGGCAGCCGGTCGGTTCACAGCGAGTTGATGCAGCGGGCGCTCGAGCGGCCGTCAGCGGAGTAGTCGCCTCAGCTCGAGCACTCGTGCCGCGCTCTCGCGCACCCGCTGACGGAAGGCCGGCGACCGGCGCGCGCGCTCGAGCAGCTGCGGAAAGGCCTCGTTCCAGCTCGCGGACCCGGTCATGAGGATCAGGTCGACACCGGCGTCAACCGATCGCTCGGCCGCCGCGGCGACCCCGGAGCGGTCGAGCACCGCCTGGGCCTCGATGCTGTCGGTCACGGTTACGCCCTCGAAGCCCATGTCGCGGCGCAGCAGGCCGGTCACGATCTCCTTCGATTGCGAGGCGATGCGCTCTGGGTCAAGCGCCGGATAGAGCGCGTGGGAGACCATCACGAGTGGCACCCCCTCGGCCACGGCCGCTTGGAAGGGCACCAACTCGCGCTCCTCCATCGTGCTTCGCGGGACGTCGATGGTGGTGGACGCATCGTCCGTGTTGACCGCGGCAGCGCCCAGACCCGGGAAATGCTTGGCGGTGGCGGCCACGCCGCCGTCGCGCAGACCCCTGATGGACGCCCGGGTGCTCGCCGCGATCTCGGCGGCATCGCCGGCGAACGCGCGCGGGGCCATCGTCCCGCCGGCGACGGGGACGTCGGCGACGGGCGCAAGGTTGACGTTCACGCCGACCGAGCGGAGCTGCTGCCCGGCGGCCCGAGCCTCACTTCCGACCGCTCCCGGCTCGCCCTGGAACGGCTGTCCCGCCGCGGGACCGGCGAAGCTCACGGTCCGGACCTGCCCGCCTTCCTGGTCGACCATGATCAAGGCGTCTTCGCCCGCCGCGCGCTGGAGCGATCGTGTCAGGCGCCGCCAGCCCGCCTCCGGCCCGCCGTTTCGGCCGAAGAGGATGACCCCCGCCGTCTCGCGTGCTCGCAGCCTGCGGCGGATGTAGTCGGGCAACGCGGCCTCGTCGAAGCTCGAAACCAGCAGTTGCCCGACCTGCTGGCGCAGGCTGAGCCGATCCACGGCGCGGTGCGACGCCTGCTCGCGGGCGGCCTCGCCGGATGCGGCGCGGCCGGGCTCGGGTGCGGCCTCGTCGCCGGCGCCGCTACCAATGAGCAATCCCGCGATCAGCGCCACCGCGGCGCCCAGGACGAGCGCGAAGAAGCGCCGCCGAGCGGCGGGATCACGAGAGAGGCGCAGCCTCAGCCGGCTGCCCTCTAGTGGTCTGGACGCCGCGCATCGAGGACGGCGCGCACGCGGGCGACGGCCTGCGGGATGCTGCGCTCGATTCGCCGGAGGTCCCAGCCCGTGAGCGTCACCAGCTGCATCGGGGTCTTGGCCGTGACGGTCGCGTTGCGAAGCGTCTTCTCGAGCAGCCCCATCTCGCCGAAGAAGTCGCCGGGACCAAGATCGGCGACGTGTTCGCCGTGCCTCGTCACCTCCGCCTCGCCCTGCTCGATCGCCATGAACTCATACGAGAAGTCGCCCTCGCGCACGAGCTGGCGGCCCGCCTCCACGCTGATCTCCTGCGCGAACGTCGCGACCTGGGAGAGCTCCTCGTCCGACACGTCTGCGAACAACGGCAGCGACCTCAAGCGATTCGGGTCCATGGTCCTCCTAGATCTCGCCCGCGGCGACTCTACCCGAGGGCGCGCATCCCGCGGCGGGCGCGCGCCGTCAGGCCCAGGGAAGGGCGACGCTAGACTCGCTCCGCCGGGCGCTTAGCTCAGTTGGGAGAGCGCGGCCCTTACAAGGCCGAGGCCGCAGGTTCGAGCCCTGCAGCGCCCATGACGCGCTCAGCGCGGCGGGCGACTCTAGTATCCCTCTTGGTGAACGCCCGGCTCTTCTGGAAGGCACTTGGCGTCCAGGCGGCCGTGGTGGCCGTCGTCTTTGCCGTCCTCGTAGCCCTCCCGCTTGGCGACGACCTCTTCGAGGACTGGGGGTTCGTGGTCGGCCCGATCGCCTGGCTGGGGTCCTCGCTCGTGACCGCCCGGGCGCTCTCGCTTCCGCTCGCATACGTCCTCTTCTCGGCGGTGGCCGGCGGAGTGGCCGGTGAGATCGTCCTGCTCGTGGCGAGCCACTGGGCCGGCCTGGTCGCGGCGCTGCTCGTCTTCGCCGCGTCGTGCAGCAGCTATGACCCGGCGGCGGAAGAGTAGCCCCGACGAGAATCGAACTCGCGCTCGCTCCTTGAAAGAGAGCCGTGCTTCCACTACACCACGGGGCCGCTGCTCAGGCGGATTCTAGGGGCCAATCCGTCGGTGCTCTGGCGACGCCGGGAGCGGCCGAAGGGAAGGGGCTTCATAATTGTCGTGGGGCCGTTAGCTCAATTGGCAGAGCGCGGGACTTCAACAAAAAAAAGGAGCGCCAGTCGGGAAACCGCTGGTTGGTCGGCAGCTGTTTGCTGGGACGCCCTCAGAGCCTGGGGTACCGAAGCGTGACAATCCTCAGGATTGGGCTATCAGCAGGCAACCCCGAGAGGGAGAGCCCTCAGAGGCCATACGCTGCCCGCCCTAACGTCGAGCCGAGGGTGAAGAGATGGTCCAGCTCGCAACGACGCCCAGGCGTCGGCCGGTGAGAGCCGGTGCGGGAAGTTAATCCTTGAGATCGGGGTTCGAGTCCCCGGCGGCCCACTCGTTCAGGCGACGCCTGCCGGCTCCCTACGTGCCGAGAGCACCGCGTCGAGCAGGCCCGGAAAGCGCTGGTCCAGGTCCTCGGCGCGGAGCGACAGCATCCGCTTGCGCCCGTCCGGGCGGGTGCGGACGACGCCGGCCTCGCGCAGCACTCTGAAGTGGTGCGAAAGGGTGGGCTTGGACAGGCCGAGGTCGAACACGCCGCAAGTGCACTCGTCGCCGTCGGACAGCCAGCGAACGATGGCGAGCCGAGCCGGATCGCTGAGCGCGTGGAGCACGGCGGAGAGCTCCAGCTCGTCACATGATGGGTGGTGGGGCTCTCTCACACGGAAGCCTCGGGCCACAACTCTAGCGACGGTTCGATCGATGTCGAAGCTGCCCGCGTCATCGGATTTCAGTGGCGGAAGTGGCGGCGAGCCGTGAACACCATCGCGACCCCGGCCGCGTCGCACGCCTCGACGACCTCCGCGTCGTGCCGCGAGCCGCCGGGCTGGATGATCGCGCGTACTCCGGCATCGATGGCCAGCCGGGGTCCGTCGGCGAAGGGGAAGAAGGCATCCGAGGCCATCACCGCACCGTCGAGCTCGTGTGCCGCGGCGCGCGCTTTCTCGACGGCGATCCTGACGGAGTCGACCCTGCTCATCTGGCCGGCGCCGATGCCCACGGTGCCGAGCCCACGCGAGAGCACGATCGCATTTGAGCGCACGTGCTTGCACAGCCGCATCGCGAACAGGAGCTCCCCCCACTCCTCCTCGGTCGGCGCCCGCCGCGTAGGTACGTGCATGTCCTCGCGCAGCTCGAGGCTCGTGTCGCGATCCTGGACCAGGAGCCCGCCGCGGACGCGCTTCATGTCGTGCTCGCCGACCGGCACGTTGCGCCGCTCGCTGTTCTCCAGCAGGCGAATGTTCGGCTTCTGCTCCAGCACGGCGAGGGCGTCCCCGTCGAAGCCGGGCGCGAAGGCCAGCTCGACGAAGATCGAGTGGAGCCTGTCCGCGACCGCCCGGTCGACCGGCCGGTTGAAACAGAAGACGCCCCCGAAGGCGCTCTGCGGGTCCGTGGCCAGCGCCTTCTCGAGGGCCTCTCCCGAGCTCACCCCGACCGCCGCGCCGCACGGGTTGTTGTGCTTGATGATCGCCACGGCCGGGAGCTCGAACTCCTCCACCAGCCGCCGACCCGAATCGAGGTCCAGCAGGTTGTTGAACGAGAGCTCCTTGCCGTGGAGCTTCGACACCATCGAGAGCAGGTCCGTGCGCGCGCCGGCCTCGGCGTAGTAGGCGGCGCGCTGGTGCGGGTTCTCGCCGTAGGTGAGGTCGAGCACCTTCTCGTAGGAGCGCGTGTACTGCGCCGGAAAGTCATCCTCGCGCTCCGCGAACCAGCGCGCGATCGCGCTGTCGTAGCGGGCCGTGTAGGCGAACGCCTCCATCGCGAGGCTCTCCCGCGTCCGGCTCGAGAGCCTGCCCCCGCTCCGGCCCAGCTCGTCCAGCACCGCGTCGTAGCTCTCCGGCGAAACCACCACAGCCGCGTACGGGTGATTCTTCGCCGCCGCCCGGATCAGGGTCGGCCCGCCGATGTCGATGTTCTCGATCACCTCGTCCTCGTCGACTCCTCGCCGAGAGGCGACCCGCTCGAACGGATAGAGGTTCACGCACACGAGGTCGATCGGGTCGATGCGGTGTTCGTTGAGCGTGGCGACGTGGTCCGAGTCGGAGCGGATCGCGAGCAGGCCGGCATAGATGCGCGGGTTGAGGGTCTTCACTCGGCCGTTCAGGATCTCGGGGAAGCCGGTGTAGTCCTCCACTGCCCGCGTCTCGATGCCCTCCTCCGCCAACTCGCGTGCCGTGCCGCCCGTCGAGACGATCGCGATCCCCAGTTCGCCCAGCCCCCGAGCGAAGTCCACCAACCCACGCCTGTCGGAGACGCTGAGCAGGGCCCTGCGGACCTGGACCGCCCCCGGGGCGACCGCCTCGACGCCGCGCGGCTCAGTCCGGGCCATCGCCTCGTTCGTCGACGTGGACCAGCCGCGGATTGTGCTCGTCGATCCGAACGCTCCCTTCCGCGATCAGGCGCACTGCACGCGGCAACAACCGGTGCTCCACAGCGTGCGCGCGCTGCTCGATCTCAGCGATGTCCCGAGAATACGGAAGCTCGAAGGCCTCCTGCAAGATGATCGGGCCGGTGTCCACCCCTTCGTCGACGAAGTGCACCGTCACGCCCATCACCTTCACGCCGTATTCGAGCGCCTGCTCGATCGCGTGCGCGCCCGCAAACGACGGCAACAGGGCGGGGTGGACGTTGATCATCCGGTCCCTGAAGCGCCGGACGAGCTCCGGATCCAGGAGCTCCATGAAGCCGGCGAGCACCACGAGGTCGACGGAGCGCTGCTCGAGCCAGCGCCCCAGGGCCCGGTCGCGGGCGGCCCGGTCGCGGTGTTCGGCGATCGGAAAGACCGCCGTCTCCACGCCGGCTCGCTCGGCGCGAACGAGCCCGCCGGCCGTGGACGTACTCGACGCGACGGCGACGATGTCGATCCCGTGCCGCCCGTGCACCGTGTCCAGCAGCGCCTGGAGGTTGGTTCCCGCTCCCGAGATGAGGACTGCGACCCGCAGGCTCACGCGGCGACGCGCAACACGGGGTACGGCCCGCCGGTGGTCTCGAGCCGGCCCTCGTCGATCAGCTCGTCGACGCGGGAGAGGATGTCCGCACGACGCAGGCGGGAGGAGAGGCCGTAGGCGGCGAGGCCGTCGTAGGAGTTGCGCTGAATCTTCTTGTTGCGCGATCCGTGCAGGATCTCTGCGCAGAGGACCCGGCCCACGGCCGGGCGGGCTGCACCGGCCACCGAAAGGATGGCGTCGTCGAGGCTCTCGATCTCCAGCGGGTCCGGAGGCGGCGCCTCGAGCCGGAACCCCGGATCGCACACGTCGCAGCAGCCTCCGGCGCCAGCACCGGACCGCAAGCGGTCCCCGAAGTGGCGCAGGATCGCCTCGCGGCGGCAGGCGTCCTTTTCGACGTAGGCCCAGATCTCCCGGTATTGACGCCACCGCGCCCGTGCCGCCTCCTCGACCGACGCCCGGCAGAGCGCCGCCGCTCTGCCGTCGAAGCGGCCGAGCACCTTCCCCGCCACGCGGTCGGGCGCCGACGGCGCGGGCGACACCACTCGCGCGCGCGTCAGGTGTCCGATCAGCGCCCGCAGGCGATCCCCGTCGCCGCGAAGGTCCCGTACGAGCTCGAACGCGTCGAGCACGTAACGGCCGTTCCCGTCGGCGGCGGCGGTGATCCGGTCGGCGAGCCAGCCCGGCAGGCCCTCGTCGATCTCGTCGCGTTTGATGAAGTGCACGTGCAGCGCCTTGTCGCGATTCTCGGCGAGGAGCAGCGCGCGAGCCGGCCGTCCGTCGCGCCCCGCCCGGCCCGCCTCCTGGTAGTAGGCCTCGAGCGACGCCGGCACGCTGGCGTGCAGAACCGTGCGCACGTTCGCCTTGTCGACCCCCATCCCGAAGGCGTTGGTCGCGCAGATGACACGGACGTCGTCGGAGAGGAAGCGCCGCTGCACGCCGGCGCGCTGCTCACGGCCGAGCCCGGCGTGATAGGCGGCCGCCTCCTCGCCAAGGGCGCCGCTCAGATCGGAGGCCAGCTCCTCGGCGCCCGCGCGCGTGCCCGCGTAGACGATCGCCGGCAGCGCGCCGTCCGCGCGCAGGGCCTCGGTTACGAGGGCACGCTTCTCGTGCGGCGCGGGGCGCGCGACGGTGAACGAGATGTTCGGCCGGTCGAAGCCGGTGGCCACGCGCAGCGGGTCGCGGAGTCCCAGCCGGCGGGCAACGTCTGCCGCCACGCGCGGCGTGGCGGTGGCCGTGGACGCGACGATCGCCGCCGCTCCCAGGGCGCGCGCCGCGTCGGCGAGGCGGAAGTAATCGGGGCGGAAATCGTGCCCCCACTGAGAGACGCAATGCGCCTCGTCGACTACGAACAGCCCCACCCGGGCGGCCCCCATCCGCTCGAGGAAGCCCGGGGCGGCGAAGCGCTCCGGAGCGACGTACAGGAGGCGCAGCTCGCCGGCCGCCGCCCGGCGCAGCGTCTCGGCGTTGGCGCCGGCGTCCTGCTGCGCGTTCACCAGCGCCACCCGCCCGCCGAGGCCGCGCGCGGCCAGCGCCTCGACCTGATCCTGCATCAAGGCGACCAACGGGGAGACGACGACCGTGACGTCGTCCCGCAAGAGCGCCGGCAGCTGGTAGCAGAGCGACTTGCCCGAGCCTGTGGGCATGACGACCATGACGTCTCGTCCCGCCACGGCCGCCTCGCACGCCTCGAGCTGGCCGGGCCGGAAGCCGGCGAAGCCGAAGTGCTCGCGCAGGGCGGTGGCGAGGTCCATGGCGGAACGCCACCCTACCGCCGTCCCCGGAGGGAGCCGGGCGAATCCCACAGCGAGGCGAGCGAATGTCGCACGACTGTTGCGGAGCGCGCTAACTCTTGACTACAGCCAGCTCCTCGAGCGCAAATTTCCCGTTTGCCGACTCGGTTCGCTCGAGGGGGTAGTGGCCCGAGAAGCAGGCGTCGCAGTGTGTCTCGCGAGTGGAGCGGATCGCTTCGTACACGCCGTCGAGCGAGAGGTAGGCGAGCGAGTCGCAGTCCAGCTCGCGCGCGATCTCGTCCACGGTGCGGCCGTGCGCGACCATCTCATGCGTCGTCGACATGTCGATCCCGTAGTGGCAGGGGTGCCGGATCGGCGGCGCCGAGATCCGCATGTGAATCTCGACGGCGCCGGCGTCGCGCAGCATCCGCACGATCTGGCGCGTGGTGTTGCCCCGCACGATCGAGTCGTCCACGACCACCAGCCGCTTGCCGGCCACCACCTCGCGCAGCGGGTTGAACTTCATGCGCAGACCGTGCTTGCGCAGCTCCTGGCCCGGCTGGATGAAGGTGCGCGCCACGTAGCGGTTCTTGATCAGCCCGTCGTCGCGCGGGATCCCCGACGCCTTCGAGTAGCCGGCGGCCGCCGGGTTTCCAGAGTCGGGGACGGCGATGACGACGTCGGCGTCCACGGGGGCCTCGCGCCACAGGATCTCGCCCATCTTGCGTCGCGAGACCTGCATGCGGTTGCCCTCGAGGATCGAGTCCGGGCGGGCGAAGTAGATGTGCTCGAAGACGCAGAAGGCCTTGCGCTGGGACTCGACGAGCTGCCGCGTCTCGATCCCGCGCTCGCCGAGCGACACCAGCTCTCCGGGCTGCACCTCGCGCAGGAGCTCGCCGCCGATGATGTCGAACGCGCAGCTCTCCGAGGCGACGCAGTAGCGGGAGCCCAGCCGGCCGAGCGCGAGCGGCCGCAGGCCGGCGCTGTCGCGGAAGGCCACGACGGAGTCCTTGGTCATCGCGACGGTCGAGAAGGCGCCCTCGAGCTGCGGGATGACATCGGCGAGCGCGTCCTCGATGCGTTCGGCCTCGTGCGTCGAGAGCAGCGCGGCGATCAGCTCGGAGTCGGAGGTGCCGCGGAGCTGGACGCCCCGGTCGCTGAGCTCCGAGTGCAGCTCCACCGCGTTGATGAGGTTCCCGTTGTGCGCGAGCGCTACCTGGCGGCGGTCCGAGCGCCAGACCGGCTGAGCGTTCTCCCAAGCCGACGATCCCGTGGTCGAGTAACGCACGTGTCCCACCGCCATCTGACCCTGAAGCGCACGCAGCTTCTCCTCGTCGAAGACCTGGGAGACGAGGCCGAGGTCGCGCACGGTCATGATGTGGCCCTCGTCGCAGGCCGCGATGCCGGCGGACTCCTGGCCGCGGTGCTGGAGCGCGTAGAGGGCGAAGTAGGCGAGCCGGGCGACGTCGTTCTCCGGCGCATAGACGCCGAAGACGCCGCACTCGTCGCGAGGACCGTCGCGATCAGGAAATGGCTCTTGACTCATCCCGGGAACGGGGCGTCGATGGAAATCCTGTAGCGAGGCCCCGCCCAATGGAGCCTACCAACGGCGTCCGTCGCTTCCGGGCGGCGCCCCCGCCGGAGCCACGCGTTCGACCTTCCCCTGCTATGCCGCCAGCGCGGCGGGGATCGCGCCCTCGTAGACCTCGCGCAGACGCGACACCGGGATCGAAAGCGCCCCGGCGATCTCGAGCGCGTCGCCGCCGACGGTCCCGATCACGCGTGCGCCCTCCACGGCCGCCACCGCGCCGGGCGGACCGGCGATCAGAACGCCGCCGGGGCCCTCTCCGAACAGCTCGCGTTCGCCCTTCACCTCCGAGACCCGGGCCCCGAGGCCGCCGGCCATGCAGCACTCGGCCAGCGCGCACGCCAGCCCGCCCTCGGAGATGTCGTGCGCGGTGGCCAGCCGCCCCTCGCGCACCGCGAGACGCAGCCGCGCCAGCGCGTCCGCCTGCGCCTGTAGATCGACCCGCGGGAGCCCGGCCGCCAGCCCGCCGCGGAGCTTCTCGAGCTCCGACCCCTCGAGCGCCGGCGCGAACGGGCCGGCCACGGCCAGGGCGTGGCCCTCCTCCGCGAAGCCGAGCCTGGGCGCGGCCGCGGGATCGGGCAGCTTGCCCACCATGCCGACGATCGGCGTCGGGTAGATCGGACCCTCGCCGCTCTCGTTGTACAGGGAGACGTTGCCGCCCACGACCGGCACGCCCAGCGCCAGGCACGCGTCGCGCAGGCCGTGAACGGCGCGCGTGAGCTGCCAGGCGATGTGCGGCTTCTCGGGATTGCCGAAGTTCAGGCAGTTGGTGAGCCCGAGCGGCTCGGCGCCGACGCATGCCAGGTTGCGCGCGCATTCGAGCGCGGCCTCGGCGGCGCCGGTGTAGGGGTCACACGCGACGCGCCGGCCGTTGCCGTCGATCGAGACGGCGAGGGCACCGCCGCCCCCGTCCGGTACGAGCATCAACACCGCGGCGTCCGCCTCGAGCGGGCGCCGCGCGGTGCGCGAGCCGACGATCGAGTCGTACTGCTCGAAGACGAAGCGCTTCGACGCCACGTTCGGCGAGCCGAGCAGAGCGAGCAGGGTCTCCTCGGGCCCGGCGCCCGCGGCGAGCCGCCGCGGGGGGTCGGGGTAGAGCGGCTCCTCAGGGTGCTCAGGTTCGAGGTCGTAGACCGGGCTGTCGTCAACCAGCGCCTCCACGGGCATTTCCGCCACCGGCTCGTCGCCGTCGAACACGCGCAGGCGGCGGGTGTCGGTGACCGAGCCGATCGGCGTCGCGCGCACGTCCCAGCGCGCACACACCTCTTGCAGCTCCTCGAGCCGGTCTGGCTCGACCACGCACAGCATCCGCTCCTGCGACTCCGAGATCATGATCTCGAAGGGCTCCATGTCGGCCTCGCGCAGCGGCACCCGGGAGACGTCGATGTCGATCCCCACCCCGCCCTTCGAGGCCATCTCCGACGAGGACGACGACAGTCCCGCGGCGCCGAGGTCCTGCAGCGCCCGCAGAGTGTTCCGCTCGAGCAGGTCGAGGCAGCACTCGATCAGCTTCGACTCTTCGAACGGATCGCCGATCTGCACGCTCGGCCGCTTGGAGGCGTCTTCGTCGGACAGCTCGGCGCTCGCCAGCACCGACGCGCCGCCGATTCCGTCGCGGCCGGTCCGCGCGCCGAGCAGCACGACGTGGTTCCCCGGCCCGGCCGCCGCACTCCTGATCAGCCGGTCGCGGCGGGCGATCCCGACGCACATGGCGTTGACCAGGCAGTTCTGCTCGTAGGCGGCCTCGAAATACACCTCGCCACCGACGGTCGGCACCCCGACGGAGTTCCCGTACTGACCGATCCCCCTGACCGCCCAGTCGAACAGGTAGCGCGAGCGAGCCGAGTCGAGCTCGCCGAAACGCAGCGAGTCGAGCACGGCGATCGGCCGCGCACCGACCGCGAAGACGTCGCGCAGGATGCCCCCTACCCCCGTGGCCGCCCCCTGGAATGGCTCGACCGCGCTCGGATGGTTGTGTGACTCGACCTTGAACGCCACCGCCAGGCCTTCTCCCACGTCGACAACGCCGGCGTTCTCACCCGGGCCCATCAGCAGGTATGGGCCCTCCGTCGGAAGCTCGCGAAGCAGCTTCTTCGAGTGCTTGTAGGCGCAGTGCTCCGACCACATGAGCGAGAAGACCGCCAGCTCGACCGCGTTCGGCTCCCGGCCGAGTCGGTCGCAGATGCCCTCGTACTCCGCGTCGGTCAGTCCGAGCTCGAGATGAGGCGCGGTGGCGCTCCCGCTCACGCGGCGGGAACCATCGCAACCGACTCAAACAGCCGGCCCCCGTCCGCGGAGCCGGTCAGCGGATCCACCGCGTGCTCGGGATGCGGCATCAGGCCGAGCACGTTGCCGTCCGTGTTGCACACGCCGGCGATGTCGTTCTGGGCGCCGTTCGGATTCTGCCCCGGGGCGTAGCGCAGGACCACCTGCTCCTGCGGGATGCCCGGCGCGTAGTAGCGCCCGGTGGTGTGCTTGACCGGCACCGACAGCGAGTCTCCCTTCTCACACCCGCGCGTGAAAGGAGTGTCGGCGTTCTCGACCACGACGTTCACCTGGCGGCACACGAACCGCAGCGATCGGTTCGGCAGCAGGGCCCCGGGCAGCAGTCCCGCCTCGCAGAGCACCTGGAACCCGTTGCAGATGCCGAGCACCGGGCCACCGGAGCGGGCGAAGTCGATGACCGACTCCATCAGCGGCGAGAACCGTGCGATCGCTCCCGCCCGCAGGTAGTCGCCGTAGGAGAAGCCTCCCGGGACGATCACGGCGTCCACGCCCCCGAGATCGCGGTCCTTGTGCCACAGGAGATCCGCCTCGCCGAAGCGGCGACAGGCGAGCAACGCGTCGATCTCGTCGCAGGACCCTGGGAACCGGACCACGCCGAACTTCATGCCTCGACTACCTCGTAGTCCTCGATCAGCGGGTTGGCTAGAAGCCGCTCGCACATCTCAGGCACCTCCGACGGATCGTCCACATCGAGTTCGACCAGGCGACCGACGTGCACGTTGCTCACGCCGCTGAAGCCGAGCGCGGGCAGCGCCTGCTCTACCGCCTGGCCCTGCGGGTCAAGGATGCCCTCCTTCGGCCTAATCAGAACACGCGCTCTCACGGCAAGGCCGCCAGCCAGCGTTCGAGAGGCTCGCCGGCGACGCGCTCGTAGGCCTCCAGGTAGCGGGCCCGTGTCCCCTCCACCACCTCGTCCGGGATGGGCGGCGCCGGGGGCGTCTTGTCCCAGCCGGAGGCGGTGGCCCAGTCACGCACGTACTGCTTGTCGAAGCTTGGCTGCGAGCGGCCGGGCTCGTAACCGTCGGCCGGCCAGAAGCGAGACGAGTCGGGAGTCATGACCTCGTCGCCGAGCACGAGCGTCCCGTCCGGCCGGTGGCCGAACTCGAACTTGGTGTCGGCGAGGATGATGCCGCGCTCGAGCGCGTGCCGCGCCCCACGCTCGTAGAGGTCGATCGAGATTCGTCGCAGCGCCTCCGCCAGTCCGCGGTCGCCCACGATCTCGGCCATCCGCTCGAAATCTATGTTCTCGTCGTGGTCGCCGAGCTCCGCCTTGGTGGCGGGCGTGAAGATCGGCTCCGCGAGCTTCTCGGATTCCCGCAGACCCGCGGGCAGCTCCACCCCGCACACGGCCCCCGTCGACTGGTACTCCTTCCAACCCGAGCCGGTGATGTAGCCGCGGACCACGCACTCCACCGGCACCATCTCGAGCCGTTCGACCAGCATCGCGCGCCCGCGGTGGGCGTCCGGCACGTCGGTGAGTGACACCATGTGGTTCGGGCAGATGTCGGCGGTCTGCTCGAGCCAGAACGCCGTCAGCCCGGTCAGCACCTTCCCCTTGTCGGGGATCGGCGTGGGGTGCACCACGTCGTAGGTCGAGATGCGGTCGGACGCGACGAGCAGCAGGCGATCATCGCCCGCCGCATAGATATCGCGGACCTTCCCCTGGGACACGAGGCTCACAGCCTGAGGCTAACAACGCGACCGGATCGGTGGCCGCGCCCTCAAACGAGTACGAAGAACGTGCCAAGTTTGCGTCGGCACCGTCGGAAGTGACAAGATTGTTCATTCCGCCTCGCACCTGGCCCATCGGAGACTCGACCTTGCCCATGAGCGTCGCGCGACGGGGACTCCTCGCGATCGCGCTCACCTTTGCCGCCTCGCTGGCGCTGGCGCAGGCAGCCGGCGCAGCGCGAACCGTGTACTTCGCCGACCCGGCCGCCGACGCGATCGCCCAGTTCGCGGTAGGCGATCAAGGCACGCTGACGCCGCTCGAATCGGGGTCGGTCGAAGCCGACCGCCCCCTTCGCCTCGCGATGACGCCGGAGGGCGACGATCTCTACGCGACGGCGGACGACGGCATCCTCCAGTACCACGTCGCCGACGACGGCGCTCTGACGCCGAAGTCGCCGGCGCGCCGTGCCGCCTCCGGCCTCCCGTACTCGATCGCGATCCACCCGGACGGCGCAAGCGCGTACGTGACCGATCTGCGCGAGGACAGGGTGCTTCAGTACGACATCGGCGGTGGCGGTCAGCTCGAGCCCAAGGATCCCGCCGCCGTACCCGCGGGAGACTTTCCGACGGGCGTCGCGATCAGACCGAACGGTCAGACGGCCTATGCGCTCGTCAGGGGCGGAATCGCGGTCTTCGACGTCGGCGCGGCCGGCGTGCTCCTCCGGCGCCCCGGGCTCGTCCGGGTGCCCCGGTCCAGCCCGATGGACTTGGCCCTCACCCCCGACGGGCTTCACCTCTACGCGACCTCGCTCGACGGACGCGTGCTGCAGTTCGACGTGGGCGGCGACGGCACCCCTGTCCCGAAGTCGCCCGGCGAGCTCGATCTGGGGCGCGGCACGAGGCCGGTCGGCATCGCCGTGGTTCCAGACGGCTCCGCGGTATATGTGGCGAGTCGAGGCTCCGAGGAGGAGGAGGAGGACGAGGACGAGGACGAGGACGACGACGACGACCGGGGGGGCGTGTTTGCCTTCGCGGTCGGCTCCGATGGGAGCCTGGCGCCCGCCGGAACGCCGGCGCCCGCGGTCACGAGGTCGGGGCTCTGGTTCCTCACCGCCAGCCCGGACGGCAAGAGCCTGTTCGCGGCCGGCGGCGACGGCCACCTGTTCGACCTCCTCCCGGGCGCCTCGCTGACTCCAAAGGCCACGCCCTCCGTCGACCTAAGGGGCGCCTTCGGCCTCGTGGTGAGCCCGAACCAGGCGCCCGTCGCGGGCTTCAGCGCCATCCCCGGGACGGCCGGCGCCCCCACCCAGTTCGACGCCTCCTCGGCGGTCGACCCGGACGGCCGGATCGTCCGCTACGACTGGGACTTCGGCGACGGCACGATCCTGCCGGACGGCGGCCCCACACCGAGCCACGTTTACACGAGCCCCGGCGACTACACGGCCTCGCTCGTCGTCACCGACAACGAGGGCGCGTCCACCAGCACGATCTTCACGGGCGGCACGGTGCTGGGCAACGGCCGCTCCGTGGCCCTGGCGAGACTGCGGATCCAGGTGCGGCCCGCGGCCGCCGCGCTGCCGCCTTCACCGCTCGCGCCGCTGGCACAGGGCCAACCCCTGCGGCCCGACCTCGGCGAGACCCTGCTCGCTGAGCCCGTCTCCGGGCGGATCCGCGTCCGCCTGCCCGGGGAGGAGAACTTCCAGCCGCTCGCCGAGATCGAGGAGCTGCCGATGGGGTCCACGATCGACGCCCGACGCGGCCGTGTCGAGGTGACCACCGTGCGCGACCGTCGCAACCAGCTCCAGGACGGCCGCTTCCACGCCGGCGTCTTCAGGGTTCGCCAGCGCGCCAGGGACCGATTCGTCACCGAGCTCGTTCTGAGCGAGCGCCTCCGGCGGTGCCCGCCCGGCCGCGGCGCGAGCGCCTCGCGCACGGCCAGGCGCCGGCTCTGGGGCGACGGCAATGGCCGCTTCCGCTCCCGCGGGCGCTACTCGTCCGCCGCCGTCCGCGGCACCCGCTGGCTCGTCGAGGACAGCTGCGACGGCACGCTCACCCGCGTCCGACAGGGAGTGGTGGCGGTGGTCGACTTCGCCCGCGACAGGCGGATCATCCTCAGACGCGGCGAGCGCTATCTCGCTGGGCCTCCGTAGCCGGCGCCGAAGCGTCGGCCGGGATGGTCCAGATAACGACCTTCGCGCGTCGACCGCGAATCTCGAGCTCCTCGACGTGCTCGAGGTCCGGGTGGGCGCCCACCAGCATCAGTCGCGTCGATTCCGACAGATAGATGGTGTGCGCGGTGCCCTTGGTCATCCCCTCTATCCGCGACGCGGTGTTGGTGGTGTCTCCGATCACCGTGTACTCGAGCCGTCTCTCCGATCCGACGTTGCCCGCCATGACGGCGCCGCTGTTCAGTCCGATACCGATGCGGAAGCCGTCGCCGAGTTCCTCCGAGCGCAGCCAGTCGTTGAATCGATCGAGCGCCGGGCCGGCCATCTCGCGCGCCGCTGCAAGAGCGCGGTCGGCGTGGTCGTCCACGGGGATGGGTGCCCCGAACACGGCCATGATGCCGTCGCCCATGAACGTCACGAGCGTGCCGCCGTGCTTCAGGATCACGTCGGTCATCGAGGTCAGATAGCGGTTCAGGACGTCGATCACGATCTCCGGGGAGCGCGTCTCCGAGAAGCCGGTGAAGCCGCGGACGTCGCTGAACAGGACGGTCACGAGCTCACGCTCGCCGCCGAGCCGCAGGTCCTTGTCCACGTTCTTTAGCACCTCGTCGACCACCGGCTCCGGCACGAAGCGGGAGAAGACGTCGCGAACCCGCTCCCGCTCGAAGGCGTCGAGCACGAGGCTTATTGCGAGCGCCCCCACCACGCCGACCACCAGCGACGCCAGCGGATACAGGAACGAGACGATCAGTCCGCTGTTGAACGCCAGCTGGACGGCCACCGCGTAGAGCGCCGCCAGCAGCACGCCGCAGATGGCCGCGCGCAGCGGCCCGAGCGCTAGCGCGATCCCCGGACCGATCAGCCCGAGCAGCACGATCAGCGCCACGTTGAGCGCGCCCGGGGCGGTCTGGAGCGGAAAGTCCTCCAGGATGGTGGCGATCGCATTCGCCTGGATCTCTGGACCCGACATCGGGGCGTCACCGCCCACCGCCGTCGGATGCACGTCCTGGAGCGACGGCGCCGTGGCCCCGATCACCACGATCTTGTCGCGGAAGAAGTCCGGCGGCGTGCGCCCCTCGAGCAGGCGCGAGAAAGGCACCGACTCGACCGTCCCCGGCGGCCCCCGGAAGTCGATCCACTCGAGGCTCTCCCGCACGGGCAGCCGGCGGCCGCGGAACTCCTCGGCCGCCACGACGGCGAAGCTCTCGAGGCCCTCGACGGCGTACGGCTGTCGGCGGATCACGCCGTCCGAGTCGTTGACGTAGTTGCTGCTGCCCGCCCGGGCGCCCGTCTCGCGCAGGACCTGGTCGCCCCCGAAGACGTTCGTCTGCCCGCCCTGCCCCACCTCGGTTGTGGCGAGCACCACGCCGTCCGCCCGGTCGACCGCGCTGATGAGGGCGTTGTCCTCTGACGGCCGGGTCGGCTCGGTGAACTGGATGTCGTACGCGATCACGCGCGCCCCCGCACGGCGAAGTCGGTCGATCGCGTCTGCGTGAAGTGAACGCGGGAAGGGCCATGCCTGGTTGAGCTCGTTGAAGCTGACGTCGTCGACCTCGACCACGACGACGTCAGCCGGAGCGCGCCACGTCACCGCGGATCTCGAACCGCGCATCGATCGTGTCGAGCTCGGGACCGTCGAGCAGGTCGAGGCCGTAGGCGGTGAGCACGAGCCCGATCAGGATCAGCGCGTTGACGACGAAGAGGCCGAGCCGGAGCCGGCGGATCGAACGTCGCGGCGAGCCGGTCGCGGGCGGAAGCGACTCCTCCATCTGTGCACAGTCTCACGCATGGCCCTATTGCCCTAAATACCCCCGGGTTTGGTGCCTATGTAGCCTCTCTGGGGCCATGACGTACGTCATCGCCGGCAGTTGCATCAAGGACGACTCCTGCATAGAGGTCTGCCCCGTCGACTGCATACACCCGAAGCCCGGGGCGGCCGACTTCGAGACTGCGGAGCAGCTCTACATCGATCCCGAGGTCTGTATCGACTGCGACGCCTGCGTAGAGGCCTGCCCGGTCGACGCGATCTTCGCCGACTTCGAGGTCCCCGAGAAGTTCGACTACGCGCTCGACCTCAACGCTGAGTTCTTCGCCGAGCAGAGCACCGCCGAGCGGACCGCCGCGTGATGGAAAGGAGGGGACCGCGAGTGGCGATCGTCGGCGCCGGCCCCGCCGGGGCGTTCGCGGCATCCAGCCTGTTGCGGGCCCGCGGGGACGTGGACATCGACATGCTCGAGCGGCTGCCCACCCCGTGGGGGCTTCTGCGCGGCGGGGTGGCCCCCGACCACCAGGAGATAAAGCGCCTGGAGGACACGTTCGACCGGCAGACGCTCCGGCGCGGCTGCCGCTTCCTCGGCAATGTGGAGGTGGGCGTGGACGTCTCGCACTCCGAGCTCAGGCGCCACTACACGGCCGTGATCTACGCCACCGGCGCGCAGACCGACAAGTCGCTGGGGATCCCCGGCGAGGATCTGCCGGGGAGCTGGGCGGCCACGGAGTTCGTGGCCTGGTACAACGCCCACCCGGACTTCCGCGACCTCGAGTTCGACCTGTCGGCGGAGCGGGCCGTCGTTATCGGCAACGGCAACGTCGCGGCGGACGTGACACGCATGCTGACGCTGAGCCCCGATGAGCTCGAGCGCACCGATGTGGCCGACCACGCCCTCGAGGCGCTGCGGCGCAGCCGCATCGAGGAGGTGATCGTGATCGGCCGGCGCGGTCCCGCGCAGGTTGCGTTTACGAGCGCCGAGCTGCGCGAGCTGGGGCGCCTCGACGGCGTGGACGTGCGGGTGGACCCCGACGACGTCGAGCTCGATCCGGTGTCGCGCCGCTGGCTTGCGGAGGAGGGCACCTTCACCGCGCGCAAGAACGTCGAGCTGCTGCGCGAGTTCGCGGCGAGGCCGGCGAGCGCCGACGCCCGGCGGCGGATCGAGCTCCGCTTCCTCGGCTCCCCGGTGGAGATCCGCGGGAGCGGCGGAGTCGAGGCGGTCGACGTCCGGCGCAACCAGATCGTGCGGACCGACGACGGCGCCCTTATGGCACGTGCCCTGGACGAGCCCGTCCAGACGATCGAGTGCGGCCTCGTCCTGCGCTCGGTCGGCTACCGGGCGGTGCCGCTGCCGGACGTGCCCTTCGACGAGCGCCACTTCGTGCTCCCAAACGAGCGCGGCCGGGTGCGCGCGCCGGATGGCGAGCCGCTCCCCGGCGTCTACGCGGTGGGCTGGATCAAGCGCGGCCCCACCGGGATCCTCGGCACCAACAAGCGCGACGCCGAGGAGACCGTGAGCTGCCTGGTGGCGGACCTCGGCGCGGAAGCGCTGCCGGAGCCGCAAGACCCCGGTCGCGACCAGATCGACGCGCTGCTCGCCGACCGCAACTCGGACGTGGTCACGGTCGAGGGCTGGCGCGCGATCGACGGCCACGAGCTCGAGCGCGGGCGGGGCGAGCTGCGACCGAGGGTCAAGCTTGCGTCCCGCGACGAGCTGCTGGCCTCGGCCTCCTCCTAGACGATCCGGTCCAGCCGCCTCACGATCGTCTCGACGTGGCGGACGAAGGCGCCGGTGTCGAACACCGCCTCGAGGTCGAGCTCCGGCGCCGCTTGGCCGAGCAGCTCGCGAAACTCGATGCCCTCGTCCCAGGCGCGCCCAGCGGCCTCCTGCACGATGCGATAGGCCTCGTCGCGGGAGCGGCCCGACTCGACGAGGGCCAGCAGTGCGCGCTGCGAGTAGAGCGCGCCGTGGGTGGCCTCGAGATTCTCGAGCATCCGGTCCGAGTGCACGGTCATGCCGTCGACGACGCGGACCGCCAGATGCTGCGCGTAGTCGAGCAGGATCGTTGCGTCCGGCAGCGCCACGCGCTCAACCGACGAATGCGAGATGTCGCGCTCGTGCCAAAGCGCCACGTTCTCGATGCCCGCCTGGGCGTAGCCTCGAAGGAGGCGGGCGATGCCGGTGATCCGTTCCGACACGATCGGATTCCGCTTGTGGGGCATCGCCGACGAGCCCTTCTGGGCGCCGGCGCGAAAGGGCTCCTCCACCTCGCGCACCTCGGTTCGCTGGAGGTGGCGGATCTCGGTCGCGAAGCGCTCGAGCCCTGCGCCGGCGAGGGCGACGGCGTCCAGCAGCTCCGCGTGGCGATCGCGCGGCACCACCTGGGTCGAGACATCCTCGCGGCCGAGGCCCAGCCGGCGCAGCACCGCCGCCTCTATCTCGGGACCGTTCGCGGCATATGTGCCCACGGCCCCCGACAGCGCCCCCACCGACACCCCCTCGGCGGCGCGTTCGAGGCGCCGCACGTTGCGGTGAGCCTCGAACGCGAAGCCGGCGAGCTTCACCCCGAACGTCGTCGGCTCGGCGTGAACGCCGTGTGTGCGGCCCACGCACAGCGTGTGCACGTGCTCGCGCGCGCGCCGGATCAGCGCGTCGCGGTAGTCACATGCCCCGCCCACGAGCACAAGCCCCGCCTGGGAGAGCTGAAGCGCCAGAGCGGTGTCGAGCACGTCGGACGAGGTGAGACCGTGGTGCACCCAGCGACCGGCCTCGCCCACGGAACCGGCCACGACGTCCACGAACGCCGCCACGTCGTGGTCGGTAACGCGCTCCCGATCCCTCACCGTCTCGACCGTGAACGCGGCCCGGTCGCGCACCGTGGCGGCGTCGTCGTCCGGAACCACCCCCTGCTCCGCGAGCGCCTCGACCACCGCCAGCTCCACCTGAAGCCAGGTCTCGAGCTTACGTTGCTCGGACCACACCGCGCCCATCTCGGGTCGCGTGTAGCGCTCTATCACGCGTGGAGGATCCGGGCGGCCAGCACCGCCGCGTTCTTTGCATTGTCCACGCCCACCGTCGCCACCGGCACGCCCGGCGGCATCTGGGAGATCGCCAGCAGCGCGTCGAGACCGCCCGCGACCGAGGTCTTGGAGGTCAGCGGCACGCCGATCACCGGCAGGTCGGTGTGCGCGGCCACCACGCCCGGCAGGGCCGCGGCAAGACCGGCGCCCGCGATGATCACCCGCAGGCCGCGGAGTCGCGCGTTCCGGGCATATTCGGCCACCGTCTCGGGATCGCGGTGCGCGCTCATCACTCGCAGCTCGTAGCGGATCCCGCGCTCCTCGAGCTCCTCGCCGGCCCGCTCCATCAGCGGCAGGTCCGTCTTCGAGCCCATCACGATGCCGACCTGAGGAGCGTCGGACACGTCGAGCTCGTCGAACTCGTGCTCGACCTCCGTCTCGGTGACGGGCGTGAACTCCCCCGTGTCACTCACGCCTCGACCCTATCCGCCCGCTCCACCGCGCGGGCCGCGATATCGGTGCGCATCTGCCTGCCGTCGAAGCGGATCCGGTCGGCCCTCGAGTACGCGCGATCGCGCGCCTCGCGCGGACTGGCTCCGAGCGCGGTCACGCCCAGCACGCGGCCCCCGGCGGTCACGATCTCCCCGTCGCGTTGGACGGTCCCGGCGTGGAAGACCTCCGCCGCGTCGGGATCGTCGAGTCCCGAGATCACGTCGCCCTTCGAGGCCGACTCCGGGTACCCGCGCGAGGCGAGCACCACGGTCACGGCCCAGTCGGGCGACCAGTCGGGCACGATGCCCTCGAGCCCGCCCGGCCGTCCTGCGGCCTCGAGCAGGGTCAGCAGGTCGGATCGGAGCCGCGGCAAGACCGCCTGCGTCTCCGGGTCGCCGAACCGGCAGTTGAACTCGAGCACCTTCGGCCCGGCGGCGGTCAACATCAGCCCGGCGTAGAGGATCCCGTGGTAGGGCGTCCCACGCCTGCGCAGCTCGTCGACTATCGGCTGGTGTACTTGGCGGACGAGCTCCGTGGCCCGCTCCTCATCGATCCCGGCCACCGGCGAGTAGCTCCCCATGCCGCCGGTGTTCGGCCCCCGGTCGCCGTCGAAGATGCGCTTGTAGTCCTGGGCAGGGGCCAGCGGCACCGCCCGCTCGCCATCACACAGCGCCAGCAGCGAGAGCTCCTCGCCGTCGAGGAACTCCTCCAGCACCACCTGGGTCTCGCCGAACCGCTTCTCGGCGAAGAAGACGTCGAGCGCGTCGCGCGCCTCGCGCTCGTCCCCGGCGATGATCACCCCCTTGCCCGCGGCGAGCACGTCGGCCTTCAGGACGGCCGGATACGACGCGCAGGCCAGGTGGGCGGCCGCCTCCTCGCGGTCACCGAACAGCACGTGCGACGCGGTGGGCACGCCGCAGTCGCGCATCAGCTGCTTCGCGTAGGCCTTCGAGCCCTCGATCCGCGCCGCCTCGCGCGTGGGCCCGAACGCGGCGATTCCCGCGGCCCCCAGCTCGTCGACGATCCCCGCCACGAGCGGCCCTTCGGGACCGACCACGACGAAGTCCACCTCGTGGCTGCGGGCGATCGCGACCGGATCGCCGTCCGAAAGGCAGTCGATGCCGTCACGTGCGATTCCGGCGTTGCCCGGCGTGCACAGCACCTCGGGCCGTCGCGGACTGCGCAACAGGGTGCGGACCAATGCGTGCTCGCGACCGCCGCCACCCACGACGAGAACCCGGGTCACGGGCGACGCTCCGCACGTGCGGCGAGCGCCACGCTCAAAGTGCTGCGATGAAGTCGTCCACCGGGATCGCCGAAAGCGTCTCGTAGTGCGCGGTCCCGCGCGACCCGAGCTCCATCGACACGCGCGCGATCGTCTTCTCGTCCGGCGCTTCGATGATGTTCACGAAGTCGTAGCGACCCAGCACCGCCCACTGCGCCTTGACGGTCGCCCCGAGCTGCTCGATCTCCTTGTTGACCTCCCGGATGCGCTGCGGATTGCCCTTGACCGTCTGAACGCCCTCGGGGGTCAGCGTGCTCAACATTACGTACGTGGGCACGTAGGCTCCTTTCGTTCGAAGTCCGTCGCCGCGGAATGTACCCTGACGCCCGCCACCCCGACCAGGAGCATCGAATGAAGCTGTGTCTCGCCGCCGTGGCGACCGCCGCGGTCGCCCTCGTAGGTCCAGCCGCCGCCTCGGCGGCAACGCTCACGACCTCCCCGGCAAAGCCCTGCTTCGGCTCGGGGGACAGGGTCACCTTTCGGGGCACTGGCTTCACTCCGGGCGCCATCGTCGACTTCACTCGTGACGGCCAGCCGGTCGACGCGGAGCCGCCGATCACCGCGCTACCCGACGGCACCGTCAACGCCGCCCTGACCGTCTTCAACCAGCGCGGCGTGGAGGAGCGCAGCTACGCCGCCACCGACCGCACCAATCCGGCGCTGACCGCCGCCGCTCCGGTCGCCGTGAGCGAGCTCGACGTGGACATGCTGCCGCGGAGCGGGGAGCCGAGCGAGGCGCGGAGGATCACGGCCGTCGGCTTCACCCGAGGCACGACGCTGTGGGCGCACATCGTGTTCAAGCGCAGGGTGCGGACCGTCAAGGTCGGCGCCCTCACCGGCGAGTGCCGCAATCTCAGCAAACGGAAGCGGCTCTTCGGAGCCGACCCGCCCTTCGGCCGTCACCTCATCCACTTCGACACGAGCCGCAAGTTCAAGAGCAAAGTCCCGGACACGTTCCAGCGGGTCTCCTTCAGCTTCCGGATCTTCCCGACGTCGAACTCCGGCGCCGCAACGGCGTCCACGGCCGCTCGACGCTGAGAGGCTGGGTCAGGCGGCGGCCGGCGCGGCGGCCGTGACCGCCGCCTTCTGGACGCTCAGCTCGCCGTCCGCCGCGTCGACCACCACGCGGTCGCCCGGCTGGAACTCACCCTCGAGCAGCCTCAGCGCGAGCTTGTCGACGAGCTGCTTCTGAATCACCCGCTTCAGGGGCCGGGCTCCGTAGGTCGGGTCGTAGCCGAGGTTTCCAAGGAGCGTCCGGGCGTCGTCCGTGAGCTCGATCTCCACACCGCGCTCTCGCACCCGCTCGACCAGCTTGGCCACCTGGAGCTCGACGATCTGTCCGATCTCCTCACGCGTGAGCTGGTGGAACTCCACGATCTCGTCGAGCCGGTTCACGAACTCGGGCTTGAACGTCGCACGCACGCCGTCGAACCCGCCCGGCACGTTCGAGGTCATGATCACGACGGTGTTCTTGAAGTCGACCGTGCGGCCCTGCCCGTCGGTCAGGCGGCCGTCGTCCATCAGCTGCAGCAGCACGTTGAACACGTCGGCGTGGGCCTTCTCGATCTCGTCTAGGAGCACCACGGAGTACGGGCGCCGGCGCACCGCCTCGGTGAGCTGCCCGCCCTCCTCGTATCCGACGTAGCCGGGCGGGGCGCCGACCAACCGGGAAACCGAGTGCTTCTCCATGTACTCGGACATGTCGATCCGCACCATCGCCTGCTCGGAGTCGAACATGAACTCGGCGAGGGCCCTTGCCAACTCGGTCTTGCCGACGCCGGTCGGGCCGATGAAGAGGAACGCGCCGATCGGGCGGTTCGGGTCCTGAAGCCCGGCGCGCGAGCGCCGCAGCGCGTTCGAGACGGCCTCGACTGCCTCGTCCTGGCCGATCACCCGCTCGTGCAGCCGCTCCTCCATGTGCACGAGCTTCGCGACCTCGCCCTCCATCAGCTTGGAGACCGGGATGCCCGTCCACTTGGCCACGACCTCGGCCACGTCCTCGTCGTCGACCTCCTCCTTCAGGAAGGTGACGTCCGACTGGATGCCGGCGAGGCGCGCCTCGTGGTCCGCGACCTCCTCCTGAAGCTTTGGAATCTCCCCGTAGCGAAGCTCGGCCGCGCGCTGGAGGTCGGCGTCGCGCTCGGCCCGCTCAGCCTCGCGGTGGGCCTGCTCGAGCCGCTCCTTGGCGTCGCGGATCGCTTCGATCGCGTCCTTCTCGCCCTGCCAGTGCGCCTTCATCTCGCTCGAGCGCTCGCGCAGGTCCGCGAGCTCTCGCT
This sequence comes from uncultured Thermoleophilaceae bacterium, assembly GCA_963812915.1. Lineage (GTDB taxonomy): Bacteria > Actinomycetota > Thermoleophilia > Solirubrobacterales > Thermoleophilaceae > JACVRW01. Next base: position 57,294 of record CAWEXB010000005.1, read on the forward strand.
CGATCGCCTCGCGGCGGGCCACGCTCGCGTCGTCCTTCTCCTTCTTCAGCGCCTGCTGCTCGATCTCGAGCTGCTGGATGCGCCGCTCCACGGCGTCGATCTCGGTCGGCATCGAGTCGATCTCGATGCGCAGCCGCGAGGCTGCCTCGTCGATCAGGTCGATGGCCTTGTCGGGCAGGAAGCGGTCGGCGATGTAACGGCTCGAGAGGGTGGCAGCCGCGATGATCGCCGAGTCCTGGATGCGCACGCCGTGGTGCACCTCGTAGCGCTCCTTGAGTCCGCGCAGGATCGCGATCGTGTCCTCCACGCTCGGCTCGTCGACGTAGACCGGCTGGAAGCGGCGCTCGAGCGCCGCGTCCTTCTCGATGTGCTTGCGGTACTCGTCGAGCGTGGTCGCGCCGACCGCGCGCAGCTCGCCGCGCGCGAGCATCGGCTTCAGCAGGTTGGCGGCGTCGACGGCGCCCTCGGCCGCGCCGGCGCCCACGATCGTGTGCAGCTCGTCCATGAACACGATCACCTGGCCCTCGGCCTCGGCGATCTCCTTCAGCACCGCCTTGAGGCGGTCCTCGAACTCGCCGCGATACTTCGAGCCCGCAACCAGCGCACCGATGTCGAGCGCGATCACTCGCCGATCTCGGAGCGAGTCGGGCACATCGCCCGAGACGATCCGCTGGGCCAGGCCCTCCACGATGGCGGTCTTGCCAACGCCCGGCTCGCCGATGAGCACCGGGTTGTTCTTGGTCCGGCGGGAGAGGACCTGGATCACGCGCCGGACCTCGTCGTCGCGGCCGATCACCGGGTCGAGCTTGCCCTGCTCGGCTGCTTCCGTCAGGTCACGCCCGAACTTCTCGAGCGCCTGGTACTTGTCCTCCGGATTCTGGTCGGTCACGCGGTGGGGCCCGCGAACCTGCTGCACCGCCTCCGCGAGCTGGTCGCGCGAGGCCCCGGCGTCGAGCTTGGGGTCAGAGGCGACCGCCAGCAGCAGGTGCTCGCTCGAGACGTACTCGTCGCCCATGCCCCGCGCCTCGTCGTCGGCGTGCTTCAGAAGCTCGATCAGGGCGCTGCCGAGCGCGGGCGCCGAGGTGGCGTCGCCGCTGACGGTCGGCAGCGCGTCGAGCGCCTCGTTGGCGCGCCGGCGAACCCGCTCGGGGTCGGCCCCGGCACGGCGGAGTACGGGCACGACGATGCCGCCCTCCTGCTCGAGCAGGACCACCAGCAGATGCGCCGGCGCCACCTCGGGGTTACGGCGCGCGCCGGCGAGCCGCTGCGCTGCGGAGAGGGCCTCCTGGGATTTCAGCGTAAATCGATCCGCCTGCATAGAAAATCTAAGTGTGTTTATAGCAGATCATTGCCGGATCCGACCAGGTCCCGCGAGGGCCCATGCTCAGCGCTCGCGGCGCTCTATGGGAATTCGGATGGCTCGGTTCGACGTGGCCGAGGGCATCAGCGCCTGCGAGGGGGGCTCGTAGAGCACGAGCTCACGCTTGAAGGAGCGCCGCACGCGCTCGAGCTCCTCCTCGAGCTCTCTCTGCACGCGCGCGGCCGCGCGCTCCAGGTTGCGCATTCGCCGCCGCATCCGCGCGATCTCGTGCTCGAGCTCGAATACCTTCTCGACACCCGCCAGGTTCATGCCGAGCTCGCTGGTCAGCTCCTGGATGCGCCGCAGCAGGTCGACGTCCTCCTGCGAGTAGAGGCGGGTGTTCTTCGGGGAGCGCTTGGGGGTGATCAGCCCGCGCGCCTCGTAGATGCGAAGCGTCTGGGGATGCATGCCGGCCAGCTCCGCGGCCACGGAGATCATGTACACGCCGCGCGCGGAGTTGGGTGACAGATCGTCGTTCCGGGCCGGCATCGTCGTCACCTTCTCTGGGACAGCAGCCGCTCACGGGGGTTGCCGTCGATCGCCGACGCCAGCTCGTCCACGATCTCGCGCTGCTCGCGCGAGAGCGAGCGCGGGACGTCGATCATGAGGCGGTAGTGGATGTCGCCACGGCCGCGGCCTCCCAGCTTCGGCGGCCCCTCGCCACGCAGGCGCTGGACCGTGCCGTGCTGGGTGCCGGGGGGAACCCGGATGCGCTTCGTGCCGGTGAGGGTGGGCACCTCGATCGTGGCGCCGCGGATCGCCTCCGGGATCGTGATCGGCACCTCCACCTCGAGGTTGTCGCCCTTGCGCATGAAGATCGGCGACTCCCCCACGCGCGTGATCGCGTACAGATCGCCCGTCGGACCGCCGCGAAGCCCGGCCTCGCCCTTGCCCGCGAGCCGAACGCGGCTGCCGTCGCGCACACCGGCGGGGATGTTCACGCGGTAGCGCTTGACCTGACGGGTCCGCCCGGTTCCCTGGCAGGTCGGGCAGGGATCCTTGATCTCGGTGCCGGTGCCCCCACACTGACGGCAGGGCTGCGAGATCGAGAACAGCCCCTGCGACTCTGCCTCGACACCACGGCCCTGGCAGCGGCTGCACACGGTAGGTTGCGTGCCGGGCCTCGCGCCGGTGCCGTGGCAGGTGGGACAGGGGGCCGACAGCGGCACGGCCACCGGCACCTGTGCGCCCTCCATCGCCTGGTCGAAGGAGATGTGCACCTCGGTTTCCAGGTCGCGGCCGCGCTCGGGAGCGCGGGCCGTGCCGCCACGCCCCGGCCCGCCGCCGAAGAGGTCCGACAGGATGTCGCCGAACCCGCCGAAGCCGCCGCCGGTTCGAAACGCGCCGGGGTCGAAGCCGCCGCCGGCGCCGAAGACGCCGCCGCCGGAGTCGTACGCCTTCCGCTTCTCCGGGTCTGAGAGCACCGAGTAGGCCTCCTGGACGTCCTTGAAGCGCTCCTCGGCGGCCTCGTCGCCCGGATTGCGGTCCGGGTGGTACTGGCGCGCGAGCTTGCGGTAGGCCTTCTTGATCTCCTCGTCGGAGGCCTTCTTGTCGACGCCGAGCGTGTTGTAGGGGTCCTTCACCGCGGGCATCTGAACCTACCCCGAGACTACGACGCGTGCCGGGCGGAGCACCGCCCCGTTCGTCTTGTAGCCCTTCTCTATGACGTCGAGCACCATGCCCGGGTCGGCGCCGTCCTCGCTTCGGGTCGAGAGCGCCTCGTGCACGGTGGGGTCGAAGGCCTCGCCCTTCGGATCGAACTGCTCGACGCCGTTGCGCTCGAGCACCGCGATCAGCTCCGAGTGCACGAGACGGACGCCCTCGGCCAGGTGCTGTTCGCCCGCCTGCGCCGAGGAGAGGGCACGCTCGAGGTTGTCGACGACCGGCAGCAGCTCGCGAACGAGCCCGCCCCTGGCGCGCTCGCCGGCCGCGGCAGCCTCCTTCGCCGCTCGCTTCCGGTAGTTCTCGAAGTCGGCCTGCGCCCGGCGGGCGAGGTCGAGGTACTCGTCGCGCTCGCGCTGGGCGCGGGCGAGCGGGTCCTCGGCCTCCGTCGCCTCCCTCTCGGCGAGACGCTGCGCCTCGTTGGCCGGATCCTCCTCGCCCCCGGGCTCGCCAGCCTCGTCACGCGAGGTGATCGGCTCGTCCTCGGGGGCGAGCGATCCGGCCGGCCGCTCCTGGGCGGCCGGCCGCCGCTGATCCTCCTGGTGCGTCATCGCGCTACGCCTTCTCGTCGCCGTCGACGACCTCGGCGTCAACGACCTCCTCCTCCTCGGAGGAATCCGCCGACGCGCCGTCGGACGAGCCGTTGCCGGCCGCCTGCTGCTGCGCCGCCGCGGCGTACATCTGCTCGGACACCTTGTGGAAGGCGGCCTGCAGCGCCTCGGTCTTCTGCCGCAGCAGGTTCACATCCTCCGACTCGAGGTTGTCGCGGACGTCCTTGATGGCGGCCTCGATCTCCTCCTTGGCGGACGAGTCGAGCGAGTCGCCCATCTCGCCGACCTGACGCTCCGCCTGGTAGGCGGCGTTCTCGGCGGCGTTCCGGGTCTCGACCAGCTCGCGCTGGCGCCGGTCCTCCTCGGCGTGCACCTCGGCGTCCTTGACCATGCGCTCGACCTCCTCATCGGCGAGGCCCGAGCCGGCCTTGATCTCGATCTTCTGCTCCTTGCCGGTGCCGAGATCCTTCGCGCCCACGTTGAGGATGCCGTTGGCGTCGATGTCGAAGGTCACCTCGATCTGCGGGATGCCCCGCGGCGCCGGCGGGATGCCGGTGAGCTGGAACTTGCCGAGCGACTTGTTGTAGACGGCCATCTCACGCTCGCCCTGGAGCACGTGCACCTCGACGCTCGGCTGGTTGTCCTCGGCCGTCGAGAAGATCTCCGACTTGCGGGTCGGGATCGTGGTGTTGCGCTCGATGAGCTTGGTCATCACGCCGCCCTTGGTCTCGATGCCGAGGGTCAGCGGGGTCACGTCGAGAAGGAGGACGTCCTTCACGTCGCCGGCCAGCACGCCCGCCTGGATCGCGGCGCCCACGGCCACGACCTCGTCCGGGTTCACGCCCCGGTGCGGATCCTTGCCGGTCAGCTCCTTGACCTTCTCCTGAACGGCCGGCATGCGCGTCATGCCGCCAACCAGCACGACGTGGTCGATGCCCTGGCCGCCCTCGACTCCGGCGTCGGAGAGCGCCTGCTTGGTGGGCGCGACGACACGGTCGAGGAGGTCGGCGGTGAGCTCGTTCAGCTTCGAGCGCGTGAGGCGCTGGTTCAGGTGCTTCGGCACCGAGTCGACCGCCGTGATGAACGGCAGGTTGATCTGCGTCTCCTGCGCCGAGCTGAGCTCGGTCTTGGCCTTCTCGGCCTCCTGGTAGAGGCGCTGAAGCGCCATCTTGTCCTGCGAGAGGTCGACGCCCTCGGCCTTCTTGAACTCGCTCACGAGCCAGTCGACGACCGCCTTGTCGAAGTTGTCGCCGCCGAGGTGGTTGTCGCCGGAGGTGGCCTTCACCTCGAACACCCCGTCGCCGATCTCGAGAACGGACACGTCGAACGTGCCGCCGCCGAGGTCGAATACGAGGATCGTCTGGTCGGACTCCTTGTCGAGGCCGTACGCCAGCGAGGCGGCCGTCGGCTCGTTGATGATCCGCTTGACGTCGAGGCCGGCGACCTTGCCGGCGTCCTTGGTCGCCTGGCGCTGGTCGTCGTTGAAGTACGCGGGAACCGTGATCACCGCGCTGTCGACGGTGTCGCCAAGGTAGGCCTCGGCGTCGGCCCTCAGCTTCTGGAGGATCATCGCGCTGATCTCGGGCGGAGCGAACTCCTTGCCGCCCGCGTTCACGCGCGCGTCGCCGTTCGGGCCCGCTACGACCTCGAACGGAACGATCTTCTCCTCTTCCTTGACCTCGGCCTCCTTGCGCCCCATGAAGCGCTTGATCGAGAAGACCGTGTTCTCCGGGTTCGTCACCGCCTGGCGCTTGGCCGGCGCGCCCACGAGGCGCTCGCCGCCCTCCGTGAAAGCCACCACCGAGGGAGTAGTGCGCGCGCCCTCGGCGTTCTCGATCACGGTGGGCTCGCCGCCCTCGAGGACGGCCATGCACGAGTTGGTCGTGCCAAGATCGATACCGATCGTCTTGCCCATCCGTTGCTGCTCCTTTTCACCGCTTACTGGTCGATTCGAACAAAATCTAAGCGGAAGTATGGCAGATCTTGTCCGCGGCGCCAACGGCCGGTGCTGCTCTCGCGGGCCGGGGCGGTGATCGTGCGCGAGCGAGCGCGGTCGATTAGGCTTCCGCCGCCATGCCGCCGTCCCTCCGCCAGGTAACCCTCCTCGCGCTGGGGGCGGCGCTGCTCACCGCCGGCTGCGGCGACGACGCGGACTCGAACAGCGCAGGGGCGGAGCAACCAACCGAGACGACCGCGGCCGAAGCTCGCGAGAGCCTCGAGGACACGAGCTCGAAGCCCGTGATCGAGAAGCCCAGCGGATCCCCGCCCCGCAAGCTCGTGAAGGAGGACATCGTCAAGGGCAAGGGCAGGGGCGCGGAGTCGGGCGACCGCATCACCGTGCACTACGTGGGCGTGTCGTTCTCGACCGGTGACGAGTTCGATGCGTCCTGGGACACGGGGCGGCCGTTCACCTTCACCCTCGGCGCCGGCGAGGTGATTCCCGGCTGGGACCGCGGGATCGTGGGGATGCGGAAGGGCGGCCGCCGGACGCTGACGATCCCGCCCGAGCTGGCCTACGGCGCCGAGGGCAGCGGGCCGATAGCGCCGAACGAGACGCTCGTGTTCGTGGTCGACCTGGTGAACGTCCGGTAGGTCGCGGAAAACCCTCCACTCAAGCGGCTCGCCACGAACCTTGGAGGATTGTGTGTCTCCAGTACGCACAATCCTCCCCGCAACTTCGCGCGGAGGTTGTGTGGAGGGTTTTCAGCCCGGGCGGCTGAGCCGGCCGAGCGTCAGCCCGCGAAGCTGATCGCGTACGCGACGAACGCGACGTACAGCAGCGCGATTCCGGCGTAGTCCCAGCGCGTGCGCAAGTCCGGTGGACGAGCCAGCAGGACCAGGGCGAGGAGGGCGAACGGGTCGAAGTACTTCTGGTAGACGAGGCGCACGGGCAGCGCCGCGATGAGGAAGGCCGCCAGGTAGACGGCGGGGAGCGATTCGAGCCCGGCGCGGCGGACGAGAAGGAAGACCGCGACACAGCCAAGGGGCACGAGCGCCCAGAAGACGAGCGACGAGCCGAGAACGACCGGCACCCGATCGGAGATCTTCCACAGGTAGCCGGCGTCGCCGGCCTGACCGGGCGTGATCGGCTCGTACGCGAGCGGCGCGATCGCTAGCAGGAGGATCCCGGCCCCGGCGGCCAGCGCGAGCTGGACGCGCACCGACGGCCGAGAGCGGGCGCGAAGCGCGCCGGCCGCCCGCGCGAGCGCCACCACCGTCCGGCCCGGGACCGTGCGCAGCAGCCGTATTCGGCGCCACAGCCCCGGACCGAAGATGAACGCGGCGTAGGCGCCGAGCAGCGCCACCGTGAAGCCCACGGTACGGAGCGTGAGCGAGTCCCGGCCGACACCGGGGCGGTCCGTGCAGAGGCCGCAGGAGGCGGGGTCGGCCGTCGGCGGCACGAGGCCGCCCCACTCGATCACGAGGGCCACGAGCGGCGCCAGGGCGAGCGCGAGCAGCGCCGCCCCGGCCGCCCGGCGACCGGCGGGCGCGGTGCTGCGCACCAGGAACCAGGCCGCGACCGGGGCGAGCCATACAAACGACTGGCGCGTCATGACGGCGCCCGCGATGCAAAGGCAGGCCACGCCGAAGGTCGCGAGCGACGCGTCCGAACGGAAGCGATTTATCCGCTCCAGAGCGAGGAGGGCGAAGAGAAGCGCCAGGTTGTCCGTCAGCAGCGTGAAGGAGGCGCCGAAGAAGTAGGGCGACAGGATGAACAGCAGCGTCAGCGCGAACGCCTGCAACGGCTCGAGCGGGGTCGCCCGCCGGAGCAACCGCAGGAGAGCGAGCGCCGCGCCATAGGAGAAGGCGACGTTCAGCAGACGCAGCTTCCAGAGCTCGAAGCCCACCAGCTCACCCCACCCGGCCGTGAGCAGGTGATAGAGCGGAGTCTGCGCGGAGGGGTAGGCGGAGAAGTCGAGCCGCTCGGAGAGCTGGAGGATGGTCGGCAGCTGGTAGACGCGGGCGTCGCTGCCGTGGAAGGTGTCGATCTCGACCGTCAGGCCCTGCAGCACGGCGATCCCGATCAGGAACGGCAGCGCGAGCAGTGTGGGGGCGAGCCAACCCGGCGCCCGGGCGAGGAGCGCGCCCGAGCGCACGGCGACCGGGACTCGCGAGGCGCCGGTCATCCCTCGGGGAGCGGACGGGGGGGACGGAAGCGCGGCACGATCTCGACGGCAAGGATCGCCGACATGATCAGCCCGGCGCCGAGCCAGCCAGTGGCGCTCAGGCGCTCGTCGTTCAGGAGCCAGCCGAACAGCCCCGCGAAGGCGGGCTCAGACGCGAGGATGAGGGCGGTGCGAGCGGGCGGCGCGTGCTGCTGGGCAAACGACTGGACGAAGAAGCCGAGCGCGCTGGCCACGAGCGACGTGACGACGAGCGCGGACCAGACCGTCGCGCCCTCGGGCGGCTCGAGCTGTCCCGCGATCGCCGCGATGGCAAGGCAGGTGAAGCCCACGACCCCCAACTGCACTGCGAGCAGCGCGCCGACGTCGAAGCGCTCGACGGCGGAAGCCGTCGCGAGGATGTGAGCCGCGAGCGAGAACGCACAAAGCAGGACCAGTCCGTCGCCGCGCAGGTCGAACTCGCCGCCGGCCCCGGAGAGCAACCAGAGCCCGATCATCGCCACTCCCGCCGCGATCCACGCAAGAGCGGGGATCCGCTGCCGCAGGAAGACGGCGCCGAGCACAGGCGTGAGCACGACGAACAGACCGGTGATGAAGCCGGTGTTGGAGGCGCTCGTCTCCTCGAGGCCGAGCGTCTGGAAGATGTAGCCGCCCGTCAGGAAGACCCCCATCACGAGGCCTGCGCGCCAGCCCTCGCGTGGGAGGGCGCGCAGTTGCCGGTGGAAGATAACGGCGACGATCAGCGTCGCGGGTATGAACCGGTAGGCCAGGAAGGCCATGGTCGGCAGCAGCGCGATCGCGTCCTGGACCATCACGAAGGTCAACCCCCACACCGAGGCGATGGCGACGAGCGCGAGCTCCGCGGCCTGCCGGAGCCTCCGCTCGCTCATCGCTTGCTGAGCCGCCGGCGACCCTCGGGGCACATCCGCCGCAGCGGGCACTCCGAGCAGCGAGGCGCTCGCGCGACGCAGGTGCGCCGGCCGTGCCTGATCAGCAGCACGTGCACCTCGTAGGCGTCCTCGGGATCGACGAGGCGGAGCATCTCGTCGTGCGCCTCGTCGAACGAAGCGCCGGGACGGATGAGGCCGAGCCGCGACGCAACGCGGTACACGTGGGTGTCGACGGGGACCTCGGGTCGCCCGAACGAGAAGAGCAGCACACAGGCCGCGGTCTTGCGTCCCACCCCGGGGAGATCGCAGAGGTAGTCGCGCGCCTCCTCGAGCGGCGCGTCCTCGAGCCAGCAAAGGTCGTCCTCGCCTATCGCCTCGAGGATCCGCTTGATTCGCACGGCCTTCGTCGGGGCCAGGCCGCCGGGTCTGATGGCGTCCTCGATCTCGCGGACCGGCGCCTCCCGCACCGCGTCCCAGCTGGGGAGGCGCTCCCGTAGCCGGGCCCAGGCGACGTCGCGGTTGCGGTCGTTCGTGTTCTGGGAGAGGACCGTCAGGATCAACTCGTCGATCGGGGCGCGGTGAGCTCGTAGCACCGGGCGGCCGTACTCCCTGCGGAGGCGGTCGCGGATCGTGCGCAGCCTGCGGCGGTCGGCCATCGCCGCGCATGCTATGAAGCGCGCCCGTGGAGATCGCCGAGCGGCAGGCCGAGGTTGCCGGGATCGACGCCCGCTGGCTCGAGGCGGGCGGGGCGCCGATTCTCTACGTGCACGGCGTTCCGACGGCGTCCTTCGACTGGCTGCCGCTGCTCGAGCGCATCGGCGGAGTGGCGCCCGACCTGCCGGGATTCGGCCACTCTGCCAAGCCGGCCCAGTTCGACTACACGATTCAGGGTTACGACCGTTGGCTCGAGGCGTTCGCCGGCCACGCCGGGCTCGACCGCTTCTCGCTCGTCGTACACGACTGGGGTGCGGTCGGGCTCGCCCTGGCCCAGCGCTTCCCCGATCGAATCGAGAGGCTCCTCATGTTCGTATCGGTGCCGCTGCTCCCAGGCTTCCGCTGGCACCGCGTCGCGCGCGTTTGGCGTGCGCCCCTCGCAGGCGAGCTGCTGATGGGCTTCACCACCCGGCGCGCGTTCCGGCGCTCGTTGCCTCCCGCCATCGCCGACCGCGCGTGGGACTGCTTCGACCACGGTACGCAGCGCGCGATCTTGAAGCTCTACCGCGCCTCGCCCCCGGAGGCGCTGGAGCGGGCAGGCGGTCGACTCGGCGAGATGCGGTGCCCGGCGCTCCTTCTGTGGGCGGCCCGCGACCCGTACATCGGCGAGGAGTTCGGCCCACGGTACGCCGCCGCGCTCGGGGGCGAGGCGCGGGTCGAGCCGGTGGGGACGGGTCATTGGAGCTGGCACGAGCGGCCGGAGCTGGTGGAGCGCGCGGCGACCTTCCTCGGCTGACGGCGGGCCCCCCGCGGCCGCGCTAGCCTCCTGTTTCGTGCTGCGAGCCGTGCGTTCCTCCGTCACGGCTCCGCCCCGCGCCCCCGGCCCGGCGCCGGCGGAGCGCGCGCCGACGCGACGGCCTCGCCGCGGCGCTCCGGGCCTCGCCCCGACGCTCCCGTGGTGGCGCCGGATCGACTGGTGGAAGGCGGCGCCCGTCCTGCTCGCGGTCGCGGCCGCGATCGCCTACCTGATCTGGCAGCCGCGACCGGTCGACCTGGCGGCGCACACCTTCCGCGCCGAGCTCTTCGGCGAGGAGGGCTTCACGATCTGGAACGGGCACTGGTACGGCGGTCACCACACACCCGCCTACAGCATTCTCTCGCCGCCGCTGGCCTGGCTGCTGACCCCCCCGGTCGCGCTCGCCATCGCCGCCGTGGCATCGGCGAGCCTCTTCCCGCCCCTCATGCGTGGCGCCTTCGGGGACAAGCGCGCCCGCTGGGGCTCGATCTGGTTCGGCATCGGCACCGCGACGCTCCTGTTCACGAGCCGGCTGCCGTTCGCGATCGGCGTGGCGTTCGGCCTGGCGGCGCTGCTCGCGCTCCAGCGCCGCCGCCACGCGCTGGCGATCGTGCTGGCCGTGCTCTGTCCGCTCGGCAGCCCCGTGGCCGGTCTCTTCCTGGCGTTGGCGGGCGTCGCGTACGCGATCGCCGAGCGGCGCGACCGCACGAAGCGCCTCGAGGGAGTCGCGATCGCCGCCGCCGCGTTCCTCCCACCGGTCTTCCTCGCCTGGGCGTTCCCGGAGGGCGGCTGGGCGCCGTTTCCCGAGTCCGCCTACGTGCCGATCCCGTTGTTCGCTCTCGTGTGCCTGATTCTGCTGCCACGCGAGGAGAGCGCGCTGCGGTGGGGCGCCGCCCTGTACGGCCTTGGGGCGACGCTGGCGCTCGTGATCGAGACGCCGATGGGCGGCAACGCGGTGCGTCTCGGCGCGCTCTTCGGCGGCCCCGTGCTTCTGTGCGCCGTCTGGGGCCGGCCGTGGACGCGGCGCCTGTGGGTGCCGCCGCTGCTCGCGGTGGGCTTCGCCTCGCTCGCCTTCTGGCAATGGTCGCCCGCCGTTCGCGACGTGATCAAGTACCTGGAGGACCCGGCCGCGAAGTCGGACTACTTCGAGCCGCTGCGCCAGTTTCTCTACACCCTGCCGGACCAGCGCCGCGTCGAGGTCCCGTTCACGCGCAGCCATTGGGAGGGCGCCGAGGTGGCCCTCGAGTCGCCGCTCGCGCGCGGTTGGCTGCGCCAGCTCGACACCGGTCTGCACCCGATCTTCTACCGCGACGGCCTGAACCGGGTCACCTACGCCAGCTGGCTGTCGGACAACGCCGTGCGCTACGTGGCGCTGCCGTCGGCGAAGCCTGATCGGAGCTCCTACGGGGAGCGGGCCCTGATCGAGAAGGGGCTGCCGTACCTGCGGCTCCGCTGGAAGTCCGACGACTGGCGCGTCTACGAGGTGCTGCTCCCGGCGCCGCTCGTCATCTCGCAGAAGGACGCGAACATCGTGCTCGAGCAGTTCCAATCGGACGAGCTCCTGCTCGACGTCAAGCGGCCGGGCGAGGCGATCGTGAAGGTGCGCTGGACCCCCTACTGGTTCGCCTCGAACGCCTGCGTCGAGCCGGACGGCGACTGGACCAGGGTGATCGCGGACGAAGAGGGGTTCGTGCGCCTTTCCACGCGCTTCTCTGTGGAGCGACTGTTCTCCCGCGGCCGTCGCTGCGACGGCTGAGGTTTCGCGAGCCAGCTAGGCTAGTTGGCCGTGGCCCGCTCTCATCCGCTGTACGTACAGCTGGTCCGCGTTTGGCGCCAGAGCGGGCGCTGGCTGCCCAACGGCTGGCTCGACGCCCTCCGTCAGCTCGCGCTGTTCGCCGGCGCGTACTACGTCTACCGGCTCGTCCGCGGCTTCGTCGACGGGCAGGCGGGACTCGCGTTCGAGAACGCCCGCACGCTGGTGGACGCCGAGCGCTCACTGGGCCTCTTCTTCGAGCCGGGGCTCCAGGCCTGGGCGAAGGGTGAGGAGTGGCTGCTCATGTTCGCGAACTGGATGTACGTGAACTCGCACTTCGTCGTCACGACGACGTTCCTGATCTGGCTCTACCTCGCCCGCAACCACGCCTTCTACTACGTGCGCAACATGTTCCTGGTGGCCATGTGCCTGGCACTCGTCGGTTATCTGGTGTACCCCACGGCGCCGCCGCGCTTCCTGCCCGAGTGGGGCTTCACCGACACCGTCGCGAACTTCGTCGGCGAGTCGGCGGAGAACAGCGCGAACGTGCTCTACAACCCGTTCGCCGCCGTACCGAGCATGCACGTTGCCTTCGCCCTGATGATCGCGATTCCGGCGATCTTCCTGGTCCGCAACCGCGTGATCAAGGCGCTCTGGGGGCTCTACCCGGTCGTCATCACCTTCGTGGTCGTCGTCACCGCCAACCACTACTGGCTCGACGCCGCGCTCGGCGCGGCGGTGGCCGCCGTCTCCGCCTGGGCGGCCAGTGCCGCCTTCGCCCGCGCCCGACCGGACGCCTGGGCCTGGCGCGGAGCAGCGGCCAAGGCATGAGCGACGAGGTGCGGCCGCGCCCGCGGAGGGCGCGAGCGCCGCGCGACGGGCGCGGCGGCAGCATGACCGCGGCCGAGATTGGGGAGCTCGCGCGCGACCGCCTGATCGAGTCGCGTCTGACCCCGAACGCGATCTCGCTTGCGGGCCTGCTGGGCAACCTGGTCGCCGCCGTGCTGATCCTCGAGCACCATTTCGTGCTCGCCGGCATCGCCTTCATCCTCGGGTCGGTGTGCGACATGATGGACGGGCGCTACTCGCGCATGTCCGGCAAGGGCACGCCCTTCGGCGCCTTTCTCGACTCGACGCTGGACCGCATCGAGGAGGGCGTGGTGCTGGCTGCGATCGCGGCCTGGTTCGCCGAGTCCGGCGACGAGCTGGCGGTTGGCGCGACCGTGTTGGCCGTCGTCGGGTCCTACATGGTCAGCTACACGCGCGCCCGCGCTGAGGCGCTGGGAGTGGAGTGCAAGGTCGGAATCGCCTCGCGGGCGGTGCGCGTGGTGATCCTGTCCGCGGGCCTGGTCTTCGCCGACGGCGAGCTGATACCGGACTTCGACCTGCTCGAGCCCGCCATCTACGCGATGGCGGCGCTCACGATCTTCACTACCTTTCAGCGCGTGTTCCACGTACGACGGCAGCTCCAGCGCGCCGCGGTGTAACCGAAGGCGCCCGGCGGAGTTGATACGGCCGGGGCCCCGCGAGGGGCCGTTTTCATGCCGACAGGAGGCTCTGTGACCGAATCTGCACTCTCGACCAACGGCGGCTCGCGATACCAGTCCGAGAAGGTGCGCGTGGCCCTCGTGGGCGTGGGGAACTGCGCCTCGGCCTTCGTGCAGGGGGTCGAGTACTACAAGGACGCCAACCCGGCGGAGTCCGTTCCCGGACTGATGCACGTAGACCTCGGCGGCTATCACGTCGGCGACATCGAGTTCACCGCCGCTTTCGACATCGACGTCGAGAAGGTGGGCAAGGACCTCTCCGAGGCGATCTGGTCCGGCCAGAACAACACGATCAAGTTCGCCGACGTGCCGAAGCTCGACGTTCCGGTCTGGCGTGGCATGACGCACGACGGGCTCGGCAAGTACCTCAAGGAGAGGATCACGAAGGCGCCCGGCGAGACGGACGACATCGTCCAGATCCTCAAGGACACCAGGACCGACGTTGTCGTGTCCTTCCTCCCGGTCGGCTCAGAGCAGGCGACCAAGTGGTACGTGGAGCAGGTACTCGAGGCCGGCTGCGGCTTCGTCAACTGCATCCCCGTGTTCATCGCCAAGGAGAGCTACTGGGGACGGCGTTTCAGGAAGGCCGGCCTACCGATCGTCGGCGACGACATCAAGTCCCAGGTCGGCGCGACGATCACCCACCGCATGCTGGCCCGCCTCTTCCACGAGCGCGGCGTAATGCTCAAGCGAACCTCGCAGCTCAACGTCGGCGGCAACATGGACTTCTACAACATGCTCGAGCGGGAGCGGCTCGAGTCGAAGAAGATCTCGAAGACGAACGCCGTCACCTCGATCATGGGTCACGTCCTGCCCGAGGACGACGTCTACATCGGTCCCTCCGACTACGTGCCGTGGCTCACCGACCGCAAGTGGGCGCACATCAGGCTCGAGGGCGAGGCCTTCGGCGACGTGCCGCTCGCGCTTGAGGCCAAGCTCGAGGTGTGGGACTCGCCGAACTCGGCCGGCATCGTCACCGACGCCGTGCGCTGCTGCAAGCTGGCGCTGAACCGCGGCGTCGGAGGTCCGCTGGTGGGACCGAGCGCCTACCTCATGAAGTCGCCGCCGGAGCAGCACCCAGACCCCGTCGCACGCGACCTGATCGAGGAGTTCATCGCCGAATACGGCGGCGCGCCGAAGCTGCCGGACAAGCCGAAGCTGCGCGCGGCGACGATCGACGACTAGGCCGGACCCCGCTGGGCCGGGGCGCTACAGCTCGTCGGGCGCCCTCAGCACCTCCTCGCGGCTGTAGTGACCGACCACGTCGAACTCGCGCTTCGCGTGCAGCCCGTGGCGAAGGTCACAGTCGGCCACGACCATGCCCTCCTCGCCGTAGAGCGGCCCGGAAACCACCTCCCCGCTTGGCGCCACGATCGCCGCTCCGCCGCTCCCGAACACCTCCCTGTCCGGAAGCTGCACGGGAAAGTCATCCGGGAACGCCGAGCGGGGGATGTACTGGGGTGCGGAGACGACGTACGCGCCCGACTCGATTGCTATGTGCCGCATGCTCGCGAGCCAGGCGTCGGAATCGTCCGCCGTCGGCGCGACCCAGATCTGGGGTCCGCCCTGGTACACCGCCCAGCGCGCGAGCGGCATCCGGTTCTCCCAGCAGATCAGGCCGCCGATGCGCCCGACCGGCGTCTCGGCCACCCGCAGGTCATCGCCCGCCCCGATGCCGTGGAAGAGCCGCTCGTGGTGCGTGGGCATCAGCTTGCGGTGCTTCGAGATCAGGCCCTCGGGGCCGATCAGGAGCAGCGCGTTGTAGAGCGTGCCCGGCCTATCGGACTCACGCTCGTTCACTCCGATGGCGCAATGCAGCTCATGCTGCCGGCACGCGTCCGACAGCCGGTCGACGAGCGGACCGGGCACGTCGACCGAGCTTGCCCACATGCGTTCCCAGAGCTCGTCGAAGCCGTTGAAGCCCGAAGCCTGGCGGGCCCAAACGTTCGACGGATACAGCGACACGAACGTCTCTGGTAACACGGCAAGCTGGATGCCCTTCGCGGCGGCCTCGCCGAGAAGACGCACCGTCTTCCGGATGGTCGCCTCGGCGTCGAGGACCACAGGAGTGGCCTGCACGGCCGCCACGCGCACGGTCGGGAAGTCCGTCATTCCGGTGCGATCGTATCCTGCCCGAGGTGTCCTTCTCGATCGCGCAGGTGACGCCCTGGCCGTGGGAGCACCCCCACGAGGTCAACCTCTTCGTCGAGCGCCTCTCTGACGAGCTGTGCCGCAGGGGCCACCGTGTTCTCGTGGTTGCGCCGTCGGACTCGCGCGAGCTGGTGCGCGAGGGCCGTGCCAAGATCAAGGCGCTGCGCTCGGATCCCGACGCCGTGTTCGCGGAGCCTGGCTGCGCGTCGGTGATAGCGGTGGGGCAGAGCCTGCCTTTCCGCCGCGGCGGTTCGGTCTCGCTGCCGCTGGACGTGTCGCGCACGCTCGAGGACCTGCTCGGGCGCACCGAGCTCGACTTCGTCCACGTCCACGAGCCGTTTGCGCCGTCGGCGTCGTCTGCCGCCCTCCGCCACTCGCGCGCTCTGAACGTGGGCACCTTCCACTCCACGATCGAGCGCTTCGTCTCGACGCAGGTGGCGCGCAGGATGGTCGAGCTTCTGTTCGGCCGCCTCGACGGTCGCACCGCCAGCTTCGCCGCGACGCGCGATCTCGTCGAGCGCTACTTCCCCGGCGACTACGAGGTGATCCTTCCGGGCGCCGATCTGCTCCACCGCCCGGCGAGTGGCGGCGGCTCCCCCGAGATCGTCTTCTCGGCCGAGGAGGAGCGCGGAGCGATGCGGCTGTTCCTGAGGGCGCTGCGCCGGCTGCCGACCGGTCTCGACTGGCGCGCCACCATCTGGCTTCGCGACCCCGCCTTGGCGCCCACGGGCACCCTCCCGCGGCGGATGCGCGACCGCGTGACCCTCGCCGGCCCGGTCGACGGCTCCGAGGCGCAGCACCTCGCGCGCGCCCGAATCGCGGTGGCGGCCTCGGCGGGAGCGGCGCCGGCGCCGCAGCTCGTCCTGCGGGCGCTGGCCGGCGGGGCGGTGCCCGTGGTGTCCCGACTGCCCCAGTACGAGGAGGCCGTGCGCGACGGAGAGCTCGGACCGCTGTTCGAGCCGCGCGACGCGCTCACGCTCGCGGCCCAGCTCGAACGCCTGCTCGCCGAGCCCGCCCTGGTGGAGGAGTACAAGCGCCGGATCGAGCTCGCGCACCCGGCAATCCAGTGGTCGCGCGCGGCGGATGAGTTCGAGGCGCTGTACGACCGGATCGCGGCCCGCAGACACGCGCCGAACGGTCGCGAGCACGTGCGAAAGCGTCTTCTCGAGCGCGACTTCATACACGTCGACCTGCACATGCACACCGACCACTCGCCCGACTGCGCCACTCCGGTGGACACGCTGCTCGACACGGCCAAGCGCGTGGGACTCGGGGCGATCGCGGTCACCGACCACAACGAGATCTCCGGCGCGCTCGAGGCACGCTCGCGGGCGGACGGGATCAAGGTGATAGTCGCGGAGGAGGTGAAGACCGCCGACCAGGGCGAGGTGATCGGGCTCTTCATCGAGGAGAAGATCCCGCGCGGCCTGACGCTTCAGGAGACGATCTCGGAGATCAGGCGCCAGGGCGGGCTCGTGTACGTGCCCCACCCGTTCGATCGTATGCACGCGGTGCCCGACTACGAGCACCTGCTCGAGGTCGTCGAGGACATCGACGCGATCGAGGTCTTCAACCCTCGCGTCGCATTCTCGGCGTTCAACGAGGAGGCCGCGCGCTTCGCCGCGAAGTACCGGATCGTGGCCGGAGCGGGCTCGGACAGCCACGTGGCGCAGGGGCTCGGCTCGGTCAAGATCCGCATGCGCGACTTCGACGGGCCGGAGGAGTTCCTCGAATCCCTGCGCGACGCGGACATCGTTCGCAAGCGACAGTCGCTGCTCTACGTGCAGGCTCTCAAGTTCATCCAGACGCGCGGCCCCGCGAAGCGTCGCGCGAGCAAGAGCTGATGCAGCGGAAAGGACCACACGCCGTCCCGTCCAATAGTTCTGGCCAGGTGCCGGCGACCGATGACGAGATCAAGGAGAAGTACCTGGAGCGCGCGATCCGCGAGCTGAACCAGCTCACCCGCGCCGTCCAAGAGTGCGACCAGTGCCCCCGCGGCAACCTCATGCCGGTACTCGGCTCGGGCCACCCGCAGGCGGACATCCTCCTGCTCAAGTTCGCGCCGATGCCCGCCGAGATCGAGGAGGGGGTGGCCTTCTACGGCCGCGCCGGCAGCGCCCTGATGAAGAGCTTCAAGCGGTTGAGCGTCGATCCGCTCGCCGTCTACGGCACCGTCTTCGTGAAGTGCCCCGTGCCGGACACCGACCTCGCGGCGCCCGAGTGCCGCGCCCGGGTACTCGACGAGCTGGCGATCGTGCAGCCCCGGATCGTCGTCGTCATGGGCGAGGAGGCGCTCGAGGAGCTGAACGGGCTGGCGGTGCCCCTCGGCCGCGAGCTGGAGCCCCGGGCCGGAGAGGTACAGCGGCTCACTCCCTCGTGCGAGGCGCTCTACGTGCCGGACATCGACCGCTCCATCGACGACGAGCGCGCCAAGCGCGAGTTCTGGCGCGCGTTCCGATCGCTGGGCGACTGGTACGAAGACTTTCCGCCGTACTAGGCTTAGGCGTTCCCATGGCGCACAAGGCGAGGGTCCTGGTAGTGGCCAACCGCACCGCCGAGTCGCCCGAGTTGCTGGACGGTTTGCGGGCGCGCGCGGTGCAGGGCCCCTGCGAGTTCACGCTGCTGGTGCCCGCGACCCCGCAGGGGATCGCCTGGGCCGCGGACATGCACGCGGGGAGCGAGGAGGCGGAGGAGCACCGAAAGGCCTTCGTCGACGAGCTGCGAGCGGAGGGACTCGACATCGGCGTGGCGAAGGTCGGCGATCCCGACCCGCTCGCCGCGGTATCTGACGAGTGCAACTTCAACGAGTACGACGAGATCATCGTCTCCACGTTGCCGCTCAAGCTCTCGAAGTGGCTCCGCGTCGACCTTCCGCGTAAGGTCAAGGCGGCCACCGGCCTCCCGGTGACTCACGTGATCGGAAGCGAGGAGAAGGCTCGGACGCGATGGACCTAGAAGAGAACGAGGCGGTCGATCCGGTGATCGAGCGCAGGTGTGCGGAGTGCGGTACGCCGCTGACAAAGCGGGAGATCCAGACGTCGCTCGAGACCGGCGGTCCGTTCATGTGCACCGTCCACGCCAACGAAGAGGTGGCGCTCGACGAGGACGTCGAGCCGGGGGGTTAGCCGCTCCGCTCGAGGAGCGCCACGCACTCGATGTGCGGCGTCTGGGGGAACATGTCGACGGGCCGCACGGTTCGGAGCGCGTAGCCGGCGTCGGCGAACTGGCGCGCGTTCGGGGCGAGCGTCGTGGGGTTGCAGGACACATAGACGATTCGCTCCGCCTCCGCCTCGAGCACGCGCCTCGCAACCTTGTTCGAGAGGCCCGCGCGCGGCGGGTCCACCACCACGACGTCGGGCCGCCCGGATCGCTCGAGCAGCGGGCGCATCGCCAGGCGCACGTCGCCGGCGAAGAAGCTGACGTTGTCCACGCCGTTCAGGCGGGCGTTCTCGATCGCGTCGGCCACGGCCTGCTCGACCAGCTCGACGCCCCAGACCTCGGCGGAGTCGAGGGCCAGCACAAGGGCGATCGTGCCGATGCCGCAGAAGAGGTCGAGCACCCGCTCGCGGCCGGTCAGCCCGGCGAGCTCGACCGCGGAGGCGTAGAGGCGTTCGGCCATCTCGGTGTTGGTCTGAAAGAAGGCGTCGGGCGAGATGCGGAAGGTGAGGCCGCAGAGCTCCTCCTCCAGCGCTGGCTCGCCCTTGATGCGCTCGGTCACCCCCTCGCGCGTGGTCTCCGCCACGCTCGCGGCGCGGGTCCACAGAACCGAGTCGGCCGGGACGGATGCGGCCAGCTCGGCGGCGCGGAACTGGGCGCCCGGGCTTGTGACCACCCGGGCCTGAAGCCGGCCCGTACGCCGCCCCTCGCGCACGACCAAATTGCGCAGCAGCCCGATCTGGGCGCGGCGATCCCACGCCGAGAGCCCCTCCTGGCGGCACCAGGCCTTGACCGCCTCGCGCAGCTCGTCGACGCGCTCCGAGGCGAGGATGTCTCGCGACACGTCGTCGATCAGGTCGAAGCGGCCGCGGCGGTGGAAGCCGAGGACGAGCTCACCGTTCTCGGCTGTGCCGAAGGAGTACTCGACCTTGTTCCGGTAGCGCAGCCGCTGCACGGCGGGCACGATCGGCTCGACCGGCGGCCGCTCGAAGCCGCCGAGCCGCTCGAGCGCGTCGCGCACCTGCGACTCCTTCTCCTCGAGCTGGCGCTCGTAGGGCAGCACCTGCCACGGCGCTCCGGGGTGCGGCGCGACCGGTTCGACGCGATCGGGGCTCGGATCGAGCAGCTCGACGGGGTCGGCCTCGGCGAAGGAGCGCTTCGACTTCGTGATTCGCGCCCTTACGCGGTCGCCCGGGATGGCGTCGCGGACGAAGACGACGTAGCCGTTCGCGCGCGCCACGCCGGCCCCGCCGTGGGCGAGGCGGTCGATCCGCAGCTCGAGCTCGTCGCCGCGGCGGGGGCGTGTGGCCTGGGCGCGTTCCACCGCGCCCTATGCTCGCACGCGCGCTACTTCAGCTTGGCTTCGATCCCGTTCAGGATGGTCTTGCGATTGCCGTGGCGACGCTCGTAGTCCCGCACCTTGCGCAGCTCGGCGGGCTTCAGGTCGGGCAGGCGCCGCCGGACCTCCATCGCGGTCAGATCGTCGTAGCTCAGGATCGGGAAGTTGGGGCCGACGCCCGCGGCGCGACGCGCGCGATCGGCGGTGGCGAGCGCCGGGTCGGCGGCGCGCACCGCGCGGCGTCTCGCCCCGGAAGCCTGCTTGCGCACGCCCTTCGCAGCCTCCTTGGCGGGTCGGGCCACGCCGGCGCTGAGCAGCCCCTCGAGGTCCTTCAAAACGTCGTTGGTCTCCTTGCGTCCTCGCTTCAGGAGGTGCGAGCCGATGCCCTGCGCGTCCTTCGTCGTGATGGCGCCCCGCTCCACGGCTTCACCGAGAACCTCCTCGATGCGCTCGCGGGTAATCATCACCATGTCCCTCGGGCGGATCAGGTTCTTGTGCAGTGCCTCGCGGAACTCGGCGACGGTCTTCGCCTCGACGCCCGCGCGGCGGGCGGGCTTCGCGGCGGCCTTGGCGGTGCCACTGGCGGGCTTGCGCGCCCTCTGCTGCCGGCCACGCGCCTGGCCGCCCTTCTTCGCGGCGGCGGTGCGCTTGGTGGAGCTCGCTCGACCGCGGGGCGTGCTCGCTCCGCTCGAGCTCCTGCTTGTACCCCGCGTTGCCATCGCTCATCCTCCTCTGCCGCGAACCGTTCCCTTGAAGCGTTCCCCAGACTCGAAATATCTCACGCCGCGGACCCGGCCGTCACCCGCACCGTGAACGCGGCCGTCACCGGCGCGTGGTCGGACAGCCGCAGCCTCAGCCCGTCCGGCTCGGTCACCTCACGGGACTCGGGTGGCAGCCGGCGCGGCCGCTCGACCACGCCGAGGCCGCGTACGAGCAGGTGATCGATCGCATCGGGGTCGGTGGGGTCGCGCAGGTCGAGCCGCTCTCGAAGCCGGGCGAAGGGCTCGGGGTCGCGCCGCGGGCGGAGATTGAGGTCGCCTCCGAACACCAGCGGCTGCCCGTCCGCCCACTCGACGGCCCGGTGGGCCGCCGCCTCGACCTCGGCCGCGGTCTTGGCGGGCGGCCCGACGCTCGCGTGCAGGTTGCCCACGCAGACCCGCCCCTCCGGCAGCTCGACCCGTGCCCACACCATCTTGCGTCGCTCCGGCCGGCGGGCCAGGGTCATCCGTCGCACGTCGCCGATGCGGCCGCTGCGCACGAGCAGCTGGTTCGAGCCACCCTCGCACGAGCCGAGCAGGTCGGGGTTCCAGTCCGCGAGTCGCCCTTGGACAGATGGAAGCAGGTTCCGCGAGGTGAGGACGATCGCTCCGCTCGCGCCGAGCCTACGCGTGAGCGGGCGAAACCAGCGCGGTGGCGCCTCCTGGAGCAGCGCAACGTCCCACTCGAGGCCCGCCATGATGCCCGCGAACTCCTCGAGCAGCGGCCGGTTCACCTGAGCGTGCGTTGCGCCCCGCTCGGTGACGCGAAGGAGCCGCGAGCGCCACGTGAGGAGCGCCGGATCGGGCGGGAAGTCCCGACCGTGGTAGAGGTTCCAGCTGAGGACTCGAATCAGTGCCCACCCACTTCCTGACCGGCGAGGAGCTTACGACCGCGCAGCTGCGGAAACTGGTGGAGCGTGCCCTCGAGTTGAAGGCCGATCGCCTCGCCTCCCGGGCGCTCGAGGGCAAGAGCGTCGCGCTCGTGTTCGACAAGCCCTCGACCCGCACCCGCGTCTCGTTTGAGACCGGGGTCTACGAGCTGGGCGGTCATTCGCTCGTGCTGCGCGAGGGAGAGCTCCAGCTCGTCCGCGGCGAATCGCCGCGCGACACGGCGCTCGTGCTGTCGCGCATGGTCCACGCGATCGGTGTTCGCACGGGCCCACACGCGACGGTCGAGGAGCTGGCCGAGCACGCCTCGGTCCCGGTGATCAACATGCTCACCCACGACCACCACCCCTGCCAGGCGCTCGCCGACCTGACCACGCTGCGCGAACGCTTCGGCGCCCTCGACGGGCTCAAGCTGGCCTACGTGGGCGATGGCAACAACGTCGCCCGCTCGCTGCTGATCGCGGGCGGGCGCTCCGGCGTGGAGGTGGCGGTGGCGTCGCCCCCGGAGCTGTCGCTGCCCGGCGTGCCTCCGCTCGGCGCCGCCGAGGCGGTGCGCGGCGCCCACGCCGTCTACACCGACGTGTGGGTGAGCATCGGCGACGAGGACCGGGCCGATCGAAAGCGCGCGCTGCTCACGCCCTACCGGCTCGACGAGGAGCTCCTTGCGCAGGCGCGCCCCGACGCGGTGGCCATGCACTGTCTCCCCGCCCACCCGGGCGAGGAGATCTCGGAGGGCGTGCTGTACGGCGAGCGGTCGGCGGCCTGGGACCAGGCCGAGAACCGGCTGCACGCGCAGAAGGCCCTGCTCGAGCTGCTCTTGGCGTGAGGACGCTCCGCCTCTCCGGTTAGTCTTCGGGCTCGACTCCCGAGGAGGACCCCCATGAGAAAGTGGCTCGCACTGGTGATCGCCTGCCTCGCGCTCGGCCTCGTGGTCGCGGGCTGTGGCGACGACGATGACGACGATGGAGGCGGGGGCGGTAACGGGGGCGCCACGACTCAGGAGGAAACCGGCGGCGGTGGCGGCGGCGGCGGTGGCGGAGCCCAGGTCGGCATGCAGAACATCCAGTTCGACCCGACCGAGGTGACTGTCAACGCAGGCGAGACGGTGACCTGGACGAACGACGAGGCGGTGGCCCACGACGTGGACGGCAGCGGCCCCGGAGGCGACTTCTCGTCCGGGCCCGAGGGCGGGATGAACGAGGGCGCCGAGTTCGCGTTTACCTTCGACGAGCCGGGCACCTACGACTACGTGTGCCGCGTGCACGCGCCCGGGATGGCGGGCACCGTCACGGTGAGGTAGGGCGCCGCCTCAGGCCGAAGCCGCGCAGCAGGAGCAGCGCACTCTCCCCCAGCCCGCCGCGGGCGGGCAGCAGGCCGAGCTGCGTACCCGCGTCATAGAGGTCGAAGAAACCGCGCGCCCGGCGGACGGCGCCGTCGCTCAGCTCCATGTAGTGCAGGCCGTGCAGGGCCACGAAGTGATCGGTCGCGGGCAGCATCGTTCCGAGGTCGCCCCTATGGGTTCCGGTGGCCCGCCACGGAATGCAGGCGTGCACGCCGCGGACGAGCGTCGGCGCGGTGGACTCGATCCGCAGATCCGGGAAAGCGCCCCGCAGGCCGGCGGCGTGGCGGTCGAGGGCCTCCACGCCGCGCAGCGGGTCCACCGCCACCGGGTCCTCGTAGTTCACGTCCGGCGTGCAGCAGCCTTCGAAGCCGGCGCCCTGCCAACCGCGGCGCCAGCGCTCGGCCAGCGCGTCGAGCGCGCCGCGCTCGATCTCGCCGCTCACGTGGCCGGAGCGCTCGGCTCCGCTCGCTCCAGGTCGGCCAGACCCTCCTCGGGCGACGATGCCCGCGCGTAGTGGCGACGGGGAATGCGTCCGGCGCGGCGGGCTTCTACGCCGGCCTCCACCGCCTTGCGCATGGCGCGCGCCATGGCCGGCGGATCCGCTGCGCGCGAGATCGCGCTCGCCAGCAGAACGGCGTCGCATCCGGCCTCCATCGCGAGCGCGGCGTCCGAGGCGGTGCCGATCCCCGCGTCGAGGATCACGGGCACCCGGGCCGCCTCGATGATCAGACGCAGGTTGTAGGCGTTGTTGATACCCATGCCGCTTCCGATCGGCGACCCCAGGGGCATCACCGCGGCGCAGCCGGCGTCCTCGAGCCGCCGGGCGAGAACGGGGTCGTCGCTCGTGTACGGGAGCACGGTGAAGCCGTCGCCCACCAGGAGCTCGGCGGCCTCGAGCAGCTCGGCCGGGTCCGGCAGCAGCGTGCGGTCGTCGCCAATCACCTCCAGCTTCACCCAGTCCGTGCCGAGCGCCTCGCGGGCGAGCTTCGCCGTCGTAACGGCGTCGCGTGCCGTGAAGCAGCCGGCGGTGTTGGGGAGGACATCGAGCCCCGTCTCCTTCAGCACCTCGACGATCGAGCCGCGCGCGCTCGGATCGACGCGCCGCATAGCCACCGTCGCCAGCTCGGCGCCGCACTCACGGGCGGCCTCGGCCATCACCTCGAGGTTGCGGAAGCCGCCCGTGCCGAGGATCAGGCGCGACTCGAAGCTCCGTCCGGCGATCTCGAGCACTAACGCCCTCCCCCCTGCACCGCGCGCAGCACCTCGACCTGCTGGCCGTCGCGCACGGGGGTGCTCGCCCAGTCGCCACGAGGAACGACCTCGCCGTCGACCGCCACCGCCACGCCCCGATCGGGCTCGCCGAGCTCCCGCACGGCCGTCTCGACCGTCGCGCCTTCGGGAAGCTCGCGGGGCTCCCCGTTGAGCGTCACGGAGGTCACGCGCGCGCCCCCACGAATCGGCCCGGCGCGAGCGCCGCGAGCTCGTCGGGGAGCGACTCCCCGGCCAGAAGCCCCGCCACGACGTCGCCGGTGAGCGGCGCCAACAGCACGCCGTTGCGCCAGTGGCCGGTGGCCCAGACGAGGCCCTCGAGCTCGCCGGGACCGACGATCGGCGCGTTGTCGGGCGTGCCCGGCCGCAGGCCCGCCCGCGCGGCCATCAGCTCGAGCTCGCCCACCTCCGGAAGGACCTCCCAGGCGGCCTCGAGCAGGCGATAGACACCGTCGGCGGTCACGGTGGCGTCGAAGCCCTGCTCTTCGACGGTGGCGCCCAAGACGACCCGACCGTCGCCGCGCGCCACCATGTAGCAGCGCGGCGTGCGGACGATGCGCTCGATCGGATCGGGCATGGCGTCGCGCGCGCGGAGCTCGAGGATCTGGCCCTTGACCGGCCGCACCGGCGGGGCGTCGCCCGGTGCGAGTGTCGCGCTCCACGCGCCGGCGGCCACTACGACCTGCTCGCAGTCGATCGGTCCCGCCGGTGTACGCACTCCCGTCACGCGGACGCCGTCATGCTCGATCGCCTCCACCTCGGTGCCCAGCGCCAGCTCCTCGACCACCGCGGCCAGCGCCGCGCCCGTGGCGCGCGGGTCGGCGCTGCCGTCCTGCGGCGCCAGGATTCCTCCGGCGATGCGCGGGGAGAGCCCCGGTTCGAGGCGGCGGCAGCGCGACGCCGGCAGCCAGTCGACCTCGAGGCCGAGCGTACGCTGGAAGTCGTGGAGGCGGCGCAGCGCCTCGGCGTCGTCTCGATCGGCGGCCACGACGAGCGCGCCGCTCTCGCGGTAGCCGGTGGGCAGGCCGCTCTGCTCCTCGAGCTCGGCGGCAAACGAAGGCCAGCGCTCGCGCCCGGCGAGGTTGACCCGCAGCGGCCCCTCCTCCCCGAAGTCCGCCTCGGTCACCGGCGCCAGCATTCCGGCGGCCACTCCGGAGGCCGCCGCGCCCGGCTCCGTCGCGCGATCCACGACGAGCACGGACAGGCCGCGCCGGCGCGCCCGCCAGGCAGAGGCGAGCCCGATAAGGCCGGCGCCAATGACGACGGCGTCGTAGCGTGTGCTTCGCGGCAGCTCCATCACCTTCCCTTCGCCGGCATTACCCGGGTCAGGTTCGACGGTCGGCGGCGCCGCAGCCGCCCTCTCAGCCCGGTTTTCCCGAGCTCCCGTGTGGTCCCAATCGTATCGACGTGTGGCGGGATTCGTCCGAGACCGCCAATCGATCTGATAGGAATCCCGGCTCGCGGGAGCGCAACTCCGCGTGCCCGGCCTGTTTATCCAGGGGATCTCCGAGCCGGCCTGGCTCCGTGACTTTTTCGATGAGACGACGCGCGACGTTTGCCCTGCTCTGCGCCGCGGCCATTGCCGTCGGCCTTGCCGTGCCGTCCGCGCAGGCGAGCAGCCGCCAGCTGACGGTCATGCAGGACGATGACATGCTGCTCCGCTACGACGGCGCCACCCGCGCGCAGGCGCTGGACGAGATGCGGGAGCTGGGCGCCGACGTAGTCAAGGTCCAGGTGTACTGGAACGAGATCGCGCCGCAGGGCCGGCGCAAGCCCAAGCGGTTCGACGCGACCGATCCCGGCGCCTACGCGTGGGACGTCTACGACGAGATCGTCCAGGGGGTCGTCGCGCGCGGAATGCGCCCGTTTCTCTCGCTCGGCAACCGTGCCCCGGACTGGGCCACGACCAAACGCGGGCGGTACCGCGGCACGTACCGCCCAAGCGCGCGAGAGTTCGCCCTGTTCGCGCGAGCCGCCGGCGAGCGCTACTCCGGTTCGTTCGACGGTCTGCCGCGCGTCGACCTCTGGTCGATCTGGAACGAGCCCAACCTATTCAGCTGGATCGCGCCACAGCGGGCGCGCAACGGCACTCCGGTCTCCCCCACCGTCTACCGGAAGCTCTACCTGGCAGGCCACAGCGGGCTCCGGGCGAGCGGTCACGGCGGCGACACGATCCTGCTCGGCGAACTGATGCCGCTGGGCGCGGGCTCGCCGCGCAAGGTGCCACCGCTCGAGTTCCTGCGTGAGATGGCGTGTCTCGACCGCAGCTTCCGGCCCTACCGCGGGCGCGCGGCGCGAGTCCGCGACTGCGGCGGGCTGCGACGTATTCCGACGTCCGGCCTCGCCCACCATCCGTACACGCCCGGCGGCGGCGTGCACGCTAGCGGCAAGCGCGACGAGGCGCCGATAGGCGCGCTACGCGACGTCACGCGGACGCTCGACGCCATCGCCCGCCGGGGGCGACTGCCGCGCAGGCTCCCCGTGTGGATTACCGAGTTCGGCTACCAGACCAACCCGCCGGACCCCTTCCAGTTCGCGATCCGCAGGGTTCCCGGGCTAATGGACGAGAGTGAATGGATCGCGTTCCACAACCGGCGCGTACGTAGCTACTCCCAGTACACGCTGCGCGACGCTGCCCCCCGCGAGAACGCCGGCAGGTTTCTCAGGTACTCGACTTTCCAGATGGGACTGCGGTTCGACGACGGTCGCAAGAAGCCCGGCGTGTACGACGCCTTTCCGATGCCGGCCTTCGTCCGCCTGCTCGGCGGGAACCGCGTTGAGGTCTTCGGTGGCCTGCGCGCCGGGAATGGCGGGCGCGCCCGGATCTCGGCTCGCGTCCGAGGAGGTAGCTACCGTTCCGTCGGCTTCGCGCCTCTGAACCCGGCCGGCTATTTCCGCCGGGTCTTCAAGGTCCGGCGGGCGGCTGAGGCCAAGTACCGGATCGATATCGGAGGGCGGAGGCGAGACAAGTCGCCCGTCACCCGCTAACGACCCGCCGAGGACCCACGTGAACGCACTGCTCTCCCCCCGCTCGCTCATGCTGCTCGCAGCGATCGGTACGGTGCTGTTCGCCTCCGTCACGTTTCCCCGCGGCGCCGAGGCGGCCCGGAATCTCGAGATCGCGCTCCAGGACGACACCGTCTTCCTCGGCCAGCGCTACATCGACCGCCAGCGTGCCTTCCGCCTTGCGCGCGCACTGGGCGTGACGCGGCTGCGGGTGAATGCGAACTGGGCCTACTCGATGCCGTTGCCCCTGGCGAAGGTGCGCCGCAAGCCGGCGCAGGTGCCCTGGAACTTCCTGGGCCTCGATTCCCTCGTCGACGCGGCGGCCGACAACGGCATCCGAGTGCACCTGTCCGTCACGGGGCCGGCACCGGTGTGGGCATCCGGCAATCGAAAGATCAGCGGTTGGCGGCCGAACACGCGGTACTTCGGCGAGTTCGCGGCGGCTCTGGCCGCGCACTTCAAGGGCCGTGTGGACCGCTACAGCATCTGGAACGAGCCGAACTGGCGCACGTGGCTGGGCCCGCTGAAGAACGGACCGGCGCTCTACCGGAGCCTTTACCAGCGCGGTTATGCAGCGATCAAGAAGGCCGACCCGGCCGCAAAAGTCCTGATCGGGGAGACGAGTCCCTCCGCGCGCCCGGGTTTCTCCACCGCCCCAATCGCCTTTCTCCGCTCACTGGCATGCGTGAACAAGCGCTGGAAGCGCGTGCGCCGTTGCCCGGTGCTGAAGGCGGACGGCTACGCGCACCACCCGTACGACCTGCGACACGCGCCGGGCTACCGGTATCCGGGCGCCGACAACGCAACGATGGGCACACTCTCGAATCTCACCCGGGCGCTCGACCGCGTCGCGCGCACGGGAGCGCTGCGTTTCAACGGCGGCGGGCGCATGCCGCTGTACCTCACCGAGTTCGGATATCTGGTGAGTGGCCACAGGTCGCTCCCCTCGAGGCAACGCTCGCGCTATCTGGCGCAGGCGTTTCAGATGGCGCTGAAAAATGGGCGCGTCAAGAGCCAGCTCCACTACCTGCTCGTGTCCCCACCGAAGAACTCGCCCGGCTCTTTCTTCAACACCGGCCTGATGAGGCGCACGGGGGCGAAGTACCCGCAGTACCGGGCGCTCCAACGCTGGTACCAGCGCAACCGCGTGCGGGTCAGGCGGCCCGGAGCGGCGATCAGCATCCCGCGGGCGGGCTCGGGCTAGCGAGCCCCTCGCGCGCTCCGGGCGTAGGCCGACAGCGCACGCTGGCGGGTAAACGAGCCGTCGACGAAGTGGACGAGACCCGAATAGTCGAAGAGGTCGCTGTCTTGGTAGCTCGAAGCCCACGTGTACCAGTAGACGCGGTCGAGCCTCAGACGTCGGCGAAATCGCGCCGCGAGCGCGTAGAAGCTCGTCAGGCGGCGCGCCATTCCGCTATCCGTCGTCTCCCACTGGCGCTGCCACCCGGCGCGGGGTTTGTCGACGCGACCTTTGGAGGCCGGCCAGGTCGTCTCCGTGAGCCACAAGCGCTTGCGGGGCTCCCCGCCCCTGCGCAGGGCCCGCCTCGTGTAGCGCAGGCCCCGCAGCACCAGCGCGGGACTGCGGGTGAAGAAGTTGATCGCCGCCACGTCGTACTGCCCGCGGATCCCCGCACCGTAGAGGCGGTCGAGGTGATTCCAGACGAAATCCGCCAGGCCGGCGAGCACCGTAGCCGAGCCGGGATCCGATCCCTTCAGGGCGGTGTTGGATGCTCGCAGCAGCTCTGCGTACTCGGACGCCCAATCCCCGTCTCCGTCCCAGTAGTACCTCAGGTGAGGCTCGTTCCAGACCTGCCACTGGCGCAGCGGCCGGTACGCCAGATCGCGCCGCTCGAGCCAGAAGCTTCCCTGCGGTCCGTAGCGGAGCACGAGGGCCTGGAGGTAGGCGACGTAGTCCTCGGTCCGGGCCGGCGGCGATGCGAAGCCGCGGCTCGGATCGCGCGCCGCCCACGCCGGGGTGCGAACCACGATCGGCAGCACGGTGATGTCCCGAGCGGCGGCGAGGGCCACCACCCGGTCCGTGGCGGCGAAGCTGGGTGGCTCGCCGCCCACGGGCTGAGCCGCGGCCCAGGAGAACTCGGTGCGCACCGCTTCCACCCCGGAGCGCGCCATCAGGTCCCACAGCGCCACCTGCTGGGCGTCCGGTGCTTTCGTCGCCGCCCCGTCCCACATCACGCCGTAGAAATCGTGCGGCACCTTGCGTTGGGCGCCCTTGGCCGGGGGCGCGGCGGCGAGCAGCAAGGCCCCGATCGCGAGCAGGAGGAACAGTCGGGTCACGGAAAGAATGGACACGCGGATTTGTGAATCGATGTGGTCACCACCGCAACCGGGCGCCTCGACCGTGTTAGAAGCGGGCGGGGGTATGGACGTGCTACTGGCGGCACGACGCCCAAAGCAACGGCGAACCCGACCTCTCCTCGCCACGATGCGCTTCAGACTTAGCTTCTCGATCCCTCTTGCGGTGCTCGCCCTCACGGCCCTGCCCACCGTCGCGGCAGCCAGCTGGAGCCAACACGCGGTGTTCCAGGATGACAATAACCTGCTCGAGCGGGGTGATGCCGCCCGCGAGCGGACGCTCGACGAGCTGAGGGGGCTCGGGGTGGACGTGGTCAAGGCCCAGCTGAGCTGGTCCGAGGTCGCCCCCAGCGGCCGCAGGCGGCCCGCTGACTTCGTGCCTGCCGATCCGGCCCAGTATCCCGGCTGGGCACGCTACGACGCGCTCGTGCGCGACGCTCAGGCGCGCGGCATGAGCGTGATGCTCGCGCTCAGCCCGCCTTATCCCGGCTGGGCGACCGCCCGCCGCGGCGACAGGGTGGGGGTCGACCGGCCGAGCCCGCGGGCCTTCGGCAGCTTCGCCGAGGCCGCCGGCCGCCACTTCCCGACCGTGGACATCTGGACGATCGGCAACGAACCGAACCATCCGGGCTTCCTCTACCCGCAGGCGACCCGTCGACGGGTGCCGTTCGCCCCGCACCGCTACCGCGCTCTCGTACGTGAGTCGGTCGCCGGCCTGGGCCGCTCCGGGCACGCCGGCGACACGATCCTCTTCGGCGAGCTCCTGCCGATTGGTAAGTCGCGCTACTTCCGAAAGAACACGATCAAGCCGCTGCGCTTCATCCGCGAGTTCTTCTGCCTCGACTCGAGCTGGCGCGCTTTCGGCGGCCGCGCCGCGCGCCTACGCGGTTGCCAGCGCTTCCGCCCGATCAGGGGCGTAACCGGCTTCGCCTATCACCCCTACACGCGCCCGAACGGGCCGCGCGGCAGGGAGCCGTCGAACGACGACGCCACGATCCGCTCGTACGGGCGCATCACGAGGGCGCTCGACCTCGCGCGCGCCAGGGGCCGGATCAGCGGCCCTCGACTGCCGATCTGGAATACCGAGTTCGGCTTCCAGTCGAACCCGCCGGACCGCTTCCAGACGCGGCTGTCGCGCATCCCCGGCTTCATGGCCGAGTCCGAGCTCTGGCTCTCGGTGCGCAACGAGCGCGTGGCGAGCTTCTCTCAGTACACGATGACCGACACACCCGTCCGCCGTTCGGGCGACGTCTTCGGGACCTGGCAGGGCGGCCTGCGCTTCGACGACGGTCGTCTCAAGAGGGGCGTGTACGACGGTTACCGGTTGCCGATCTTCGTGCGCCTACTCGGCCCGGGGGCGGTCGAAGTGTGGGGCGCGGCACGCCCGGGGGGCGCCGGCGCCGTGGTCCAGGTTCAGGAGCGGCGCGCGGGCGGCGAGTTCAGCAACCTCGGTGCCCCTCTGACCGTGGAGAACGCGCGTGGTTACTTCCGCGCCCGGTTCGAGATTTCAAGGGCCGCACAGCGCCGCTACCGCTTCGTCTACGACGGCCAGGAGAGCCGCGCCGCGAAGGCGGCTACCCGTTAACCGTTAGTCAAGTGACCCCGATTACGCTCAGGAGAAACATGTCTCGCAAGCTCGCATGCCTCGCGTCCGTCGCGGCGTTGGCCGCTTGCGGTCTCGCCGCAGGTTCCGGGCGAGCCGAAGCCGCCGTGCTCGTCGGTGTCGCCGATCAGAGTCCGGCGATGTTCTCGCAGCCGCTGTTTACCCAGCTGCAGGTGAAGCGCTCGCGCATCTTCCCACCCTGGAACGTGGCCCTCCAGAGCGGCCACGCGCGCGATCTCGACGCCTGGCTGAACACAGCGCGGGCGGTCCCGCATCGAACCGCTGATCTCGTTCAGCCAGTCGGTTGGGTCGAGGTGCCCGCGGAAGCCGTGCAAGCTGCCCACGGTGCGCGAGTTCACTCGTGCCTTCCGCGCGTTTCGCAAGCGCTGGCCGTCCGTGAGGGTTGTTAGCCCGTGGAACGAGGCCAACCACCGCAGCCAGCCGACGTTCAAGAACCCGAAGCGGGCGGCGCAGTACTACAACGTCGTGCGCAAGCTTTGCCGCGGTTGCAAGATCGTCGCCGCCGACGTGATCGACGAGAGGAACATGGAGCGCTGGCTCAGCGTGTTCAGGCGCACGGCGATCAGGCCGAGGCTCTGGGGACTCCACAACTACAAGGACACGAACCCGCGCAGGGGCCAGCAGTTCGGCGGTACCAGGCGACTCGTAAAGGCCGTGAGGGGCCAGATCTGGCTCACCGAGACCGGCGGCCTGGCGCGTTTCGTGCTGCCGGGGGGCGGGACGCTGTTCCCCTTCAGCCTTAGTCGCCAGGACCGGGCCGTAAAGCGGATGTTCTCGCTCGCCAAGCGCTACCGCAGCCGGATCAAGCGGCTCTACATCTACAACTGGTTCGGGCAGACGCGCAGCAACCGCTTCGACGCGGGGCTCGTCAACCCGAACGGCTCGGCGCGGCCGGCGTACAACACGGTGCGGCGGATGCTGCGCACGAGCACGTTCAACCCGTAGACCTTGGATCTTGGATCGCCGTGAGCGGCTGCGCCGGGCCCGGCTGTATTTCGTCACCGACATTCGGCCAGGTTTGGAGCAGCTGCTCGCGGCGGCCATCGCGGGCGGCGTGGACATGGTGCAGCTCCGCGACAAGTCCGCAACCGATGCTGAGCTCCTCGCGGCGGGGGAGGTCTTCCGCCGGACATGCGATGCATACGGCGCGCTCTTCTGGCTGAACGACCGCGCGGACCTTGCGCTGCGCTGCGACGCGGACGGGGTGCACGTCGGCCAGGACGACGTGCCGCCGGAGGAGATCCGGAGGGTCCTCCCGCCCGACCGGCTCGTTGGGCTCTCAACGCATTCCCCCGCCCAGCTCGACGCCGCCCTGGCGTCGTCGAGCGCGGACGAGCTGAGCGTCGGCCCGGTGTGGGAGACGCCGACGAAGGGGGGCCGCCCGGCGGCCGGCCTCGAGTACGTCCGCTACGCCGCATCTCACGCCGGCGAGAGACCGTGGTTCGCGATCGGCGGAATCGACCTCGGTAACGTCCGTGACGTGATCGAAGCCGGCGCCTTGCGGATCGTGGTGGTGCGCGCTATCAGGGACGCGTCGGACCCGCGCGCGGCGGCCGAGGCCCTGCGGGTGGCGCTCGACGAGGCCCAGGGTGGCGCAGAAGGCCAGCCGTAAGCGGCGCAAGGAGCGCCGCCGCACGCCGCGTGGCCCGGGCGGTTCCGCGGAGCCGTCTGCCTCCGCGATGGAGCGCGGCTACGCTCGCGGCCGCGCCCGGGACGAGGCCGCGCGGGCCGCGCTCAAGCCGCTCGCTCCTGGCGAGCGTCCCACGGCCGTTACCGTGGGCGCAATCACCGCCGGGGCGCTGGCGCTCGCCAACGTCGTCGCGCTGGTGGCGGGATGGGACGCCGGACCCGGATCCGGTGACGGCGACGGGCAGGCCATCGCCGGCAGCCTCCTCGTCACCGCGGTGCTGTGCGTGGTGGCGTACGGCATGTGGAAGGCGCGCTACTGGGCCGTGCTGGGCATGCAGACCCTGCTGGCCATCACCATCATCTTCGCCTCGCTCGGCCTGATCACGGCAACGAGCGCCTGGGCCGCGGTCCTGCTGGTGGCGATCGTCTGCGCCGCCGGCGCGCTCTTCTGGTTCATGGTCAAGGCGATGGCGCGCATCCAGATGCCCGAGCGCCCGCGCGCCGGGTAGTACTGGCTCCGGTAGGTAGTCTCAATCGCCATGCCGGAGAGCAAGTACGACTGCATCGTGATCGGCTCGGGACCTGGCGGCTACGTGGCCGCGATCCGCGCCGCCCAGCTGGGGATGAAGACGGCCGTGGTGGAGAAGGAGAACGTCGGCGGGCGCTGCCTGAATGAGGCCTGCATCCCGGCCAAGGCGATTCTGCGCGTGGCCGAGGTGAGGCAGGAGGTCGAGCACGCCGGGAGCTTCGGCATCTCGGTCAACGGCACCTCGTTCGACTACACGGGCGCGACGAAGCATCGGGACAAGGTCGTCAAGACGCTCACCGGCGGCGTCGGGATGCTGTTCAAGAAGAACAAGATCGACCTGATCGAGGGCTTCGCCGCGGTCACCGACGACGCGAACGTCCGGATCGGCGGCCAGTTCGACGGCACCGAGATCGAGACCGATCGTTTGGTGCTGGCCTGCGGCTCGGTCGCAAAGCCGATCCTCGGCCTCGAGTTCGGCCGCCGCATCCTCGATACGGCCGGAATGTGGCTGCTGAACGAGCAGCCTTCGCGACTGTGCGTGATCGGAGCGGGAGCATCCGGAACGGAGATCGCCTCCGCGTTCGGCAGGCTTGGGACCGAGGTGCTGCTGCTCGAGGCGCTCGACCAGATCCTGCCCCTCGAGGACGAGGAGATCTCGAAGGCCTGTGCGCGGGAGATCCGCAAGCAGAACGTGCGCATCGAGACCGGCGCCAAGGTGGAGGGTGCCGAGGCCTCGGACTCGGGCGTCTCTGTCAGCTTCGGCGGCGGCTCTGAGGAGTTCGACTACCTGGTGATCTGCGCCGGGCGCGGGCCGGACGTCGAGGGTCTCGGCCTCGACGAGGCCGGCATCCAGCGCGACGAGCGCGGCTTCATCAAGGTCGACGGCCGACTCCGCACCTCTCGCGAAGGCGTGTGGGCGATCGGCGACATGGTCCCGGGGCCCGCGCTCGCCCACAAGGCATCCGACGAGGGGATCATCGCGGTCGAGGATGCGGCCGGCAACGAGGTCCACGAGATCGACTATCGGTTCATTCCGGCGGTCACCTTCTGCCATCCCCAGGTCGCCTCGTTCGGCCTGACCGAGAAGGCGGCCCGCGAGGCGGGCTACGACGTGGTGGTCGGGAAGGTGCCGATGGGCGCGGTCGGCGCGCCGACCGTCTACGGCGACCGCGGCGGCCTGGTCAAGATCGTGGGGGACAAGAAGTACGGCGAAATCCTCGGCGGCCACATCTGCTCCGTGAAGGCCGCCGACCTGATCCAGGAGCTGGTAAACGCGCGCGAGCTCGAGGGCGGCTTCCACGAGGTCGCTCGCACCATCCACCCTCACCCGGCGTTCGCCGAGACCGTGATGGAGGCCGCTCGTGCCACGGACGGCTGGTTGATCCACGGCTGAGTGAGCCGTGGCCGCGCCTCCGCCCCAACGGGTGAGCGCGGCGCCCATCAGGTTCAGAACCGAACCGATGAACCGTCGGGATCCTGATGGTGAGCCAGATGAACGCCCCGGAGATCGGCATCTACCCGGGCTCCGACGAGGTGGGCGCGTTCGGCCGCGACCCTGGAAGTCCAGACGAGGGACTCGAGCTCTACCTGCCGCAGGATGCCGAGCCCGACTACTGGGAGGGCGCAGCGGCTCCCGGAATCGTGCACGGCCTTGCCTGGTGGGCAAATCCGTGTACGGATCCGAGAGCCTCGGTCGAGGGTGTACGCGACGGCGCCGGACGGGCGGGAGGTGCGCGGTCCGTGCCCTCCTAGGGTGGCCTGCCCACCCGTCTGACGGTCGCCGACACGACTGAGGTCGGGGAGCAATCATCCGTTTTCCGCAAAGAGCGGAGTCGTTGGCCGCGGGCAGGAGAGACCGCTCACCTCCCGCCGGCCCCCCGGTACTAGGCTCGGCCGACCTTGGGCTCTGATCCGAGTGGGGGGGGAGAGATCTCGCCACTCGGGACTTAGAACAACGGCCGATGAAAGTCACTCCACAGGGATGAAGGACCGCGGTCCCGCACAGGGGGAAGTGCGTACGCACCGCCTCGCTCGCGTCGTGATCGTGGCCGCCGCATCAGCGTTCGTCTCGCTTGGGCAAGCAGGTGAGGCCAAGGCGGGCGCATTCACCATCAACACCTGCGCGTCTGACGCCCCGAACTACTCGACCGACGCGTTCGTGGACTTCGCCACCCGCGGCATGATGTGGAAGCGCGCGTGCGACCCAGAGGGACATGGGCTCAGAGGGCTTGTGACCGCCAACGTAATTCGCTCGGGCCGCGTGGCCCGTGGCGCCCGCTCTTACTTCACCCTCACTGCACCGGCCGGTACGTCCTTCGCCTGGATCAATTGGTCAGGGCACGCCCAGCGACGCGACTGCCGCTACGCACTCCAGGTCTGGGCCGACGGTCCCGGCGCGCAAACGAAACCAATCAAGAACGTGCGCGCGAACCAGGACTGTCCGCGCCCGCAGCGGGCGCAGGCCGCCGGTTGGCCCGGTCGGCGCTTCGAACTGATCCCGGGGACGACGAGGTTCGTCCAGCGGATCGTCTGCGTGGGCGCGCCCGGGACGCCGTACTGCTCGGCCCGCGGCCGCAACTTCATCCGCACGCTCAAGGCAGAGATAGCAGTGGTGGACCCGATCCTGCCCTCAGCCGGGATTCTGCAGGACAACCCGTTCACGCTCGGGCACTGGGTGCGGGGCGAGCAGATCGTGAACTATGACGCGGCGGACAACGTGGGGGTCAAGATGGCACGGGCCGTCCTCAACGGCCTGCCGCGTGAAGAGCATTCCCGCGGCTGCTACTACGCGCAGCAGACCCCGTGCCCGAACGGCCCCGGCGCAATCACGGTCAACACGCGGATGCTCGCGGAGGGATCTCAGACCCTGGCGGTCGAGGCAGTCGATGCCGGCGACAACGTCGGCGCCTCTGCAGGGATCACCGTTCGAGTCGACAACACGGCACCCGGCGCCGTGCCGGTGGCGGTCGAGGGCGGCGAGGCCTGGCGCAACCAGAACGACTTCGACCTGACGTGGGACAACCCGGATGAGGGTGACCGTGCCCCGATTACCGCTGCGCACTACCGCCTATGCCGCGCGGACGGCAGCGGGTGCAGCGACGGCAGCCAGTCGGCCGTGGGGATCGAGCGGCTCGCCGACCTCGGGATGCCGGCTCCCGGCGAGTGGCAGATACGAGCCTGGCGCGAGGATGCCGCCGGAAACCATGAGCCGGCAAACGCGTCTGTGCCGGTCAAGTTGCGCTACGACCCCGAACCTCCGCAGCTCGGCTTCGAGCCGCCCCCCGCCTCAGACCCCACTCTCGTCTCGGTTCTGGTTACCGATCAGGTCTCCGGTCTAGCGGGTGGACAGATTGAGCTCAGCCGGGACGGTTCCGGGGTCTGGCAGGAGCTCGCCACGAGGCAGGAGGGGAGCCGACTCCTAACTCGAATCGACGACGCCTCCTTGCCCCCGGGGACTTACTTGCTGCGCGCGACCGCCCGCGATCAGGCCGCGAACCAGAACAGCACCGACAAGTGGGTCGATGGCCGCCCGGTGGCGATCAACCTCCCGCTGCGGATGCCAACTGCGATCCGTGCAGGCGTGATCGGAAGGCGAATCGAGCGGACTACGATCGAGCGCCGCGGGAAGCGCCGCCGGGTGCGTCGCGAGGTGCCGACCTTCGAGCCCTCGGCGCGCATCGCACTCGGTCGCCAGGTGACGATCGGCGGGCGGCTCGAGAACCGCGACGGCCAGCCCCTCCCGGATGCGGAGGTGCAGGTTCTCTCGCGCAGCGCAGCCAGCCCCGAGCAGCCGGTCGGGGTAGTCCGAACGGACGCCCAGGGCAACTACACCTACGTCACCCAGGCAAGCTCGACACGCATCCTGCGGTTCGTTTACCACGGGAGCCCGCTGACCCTGCCCACTGCAAGTGAGGTCAGCCTGTTCGTCCCGGCAGCGTCCACGATCCGAGCGCGTCCGCGACACGTACGGAACGGCCAGGCTGTCCACTTCGTTGGCCGTCTGCGCTCGCTGCCGCAGCCGGCAACGGGCAAGCTGATCGAGCTCCAGGTGGTCCTGTCGGGCGAGTGGCAGACGTTCCGCACAGTGGTCACGGACCCGACGGGCGGCTGGAGCGTCCCGTACCGCTTCAGGCGCACGTGTGGTCTGACTCGCTACCGGTTCCGGGTCCGGCTGCCGGCCGAGGCCGGCTATCCCTTCGAGACCGGCCTTACTGGGCCCATCGAGGTCCGCGTGCGAGGACGGCCATGCCGGTGACTCATCACAAGTCGGTCGAGGTGAGCGAATTGAACGCGCGGCTCCGACGCGGGCCCGGGGCTTACCGCGAGACAGCGATCGCGGAAACGGAGGTGCCGTGATCGAAGCGCTACGGCGGCGTCTTACCTACGCGAACGTCATGGCCACTCTCGCGGTCTTCATCGCCCTGGGCGGCTCGTCCTATGCGGCGCTGACGGTCACCGGGCGCAACGTGAAGAATGGCTCTCTCAGCTTTCGGGACCTCCGCCGAGAAACTCTCGGTGGGAGCCGGATCAACGAGTCTCGGCTCGGCACGGTTCGTAGGGCCCGGAACGCGGCCCGGCTCGACGGCGTTTCGGCGGACCGACTACTGGTCCGGTGCCCTGAGGGCACATTCCCCGTCTCGAACGTTTGCGTCGAGACTGCGGCGCGCGGACCGGCTCCGTATGGAACCGCCGCAGTGATCTGCGAGGGCACAGACCGAAGCGCCGGTCCGGGCCGGCGGCTTCCGAGCCACGACGAGCTCATGACCTCAATCGGCGAGCCTGGTATCGCCCTAGCCCCGGGCGGCGAGCTGACCCGAAATGTGTACCCGTCCGGGTCGGTCGCCGGAGAGGTCGAGGTCCTGTTCGTCAGCAGCAACGCGGGCAGCGTCGGGATCACACCGAACACCGCCGCCGGCGCCAAGGCATTCCGCTGTGTCGCCGACCCACGGAACTAGGAGGCAGAGGAGGTAGAGATGAACAACGAAACGGAGGTTGCCCGGTGGGATCGCTGACAGCACACCTGCTCGAGACCGGTGACCACGACCGGCTCGGCTTCCATCCCCGCTGCCCTGTGTGTCGGAGGCAGCGACTCTTCGGCTCGCTCATCTCGGAGCCCGTGATTCCGCGGCGGCTGCAGGCTGTGCTCGCCAGCGGCGTCCTCGCGTTCTCGGCGGCCGCGCCTGGAGCGGCGGCGGCCGTTCCGCCCGACCGGCAGCAAGAGGGTGTGGCGGCGCCCGAGCGGCCAGGCGGTGGCTCGTCCGATCAGCCGACCGGTGGTGGGATCGATGCGCCCGACTTCGACCCCGGCGGCGGGACCGCGCTGCCATTCGAGGTCGCTCCCTCGCCGAACGCGCCGCTCGTCGGCGGAGGCAGCGACGACACCGGCGAGGGTGCTCCGGTGGATAGCGAGCCCGTCGACGACCCCGATGCTCGCCTCCTAGGGATGACCGAACCGGAGCCAGCGACGCCACCCGAAGCGGACGCGCCCGTCCCGCCGGCCGAGGTAGCGCCGGTTCAGCCCGCCCCGCTTGGGGTGCCCGTTCAGCCCGCCCCGAGCACCTCGACCCCGACGCTCACCGAAGCGCCACCCGCGGAAACCAAGGCGCCCACCGACCCGAGCGCCCCAGACGCGCCTCCGCCGACCGAGCGGAACGCGAAGGAATCGGAATCGAACCGAGCTCGAGAGCGGGACCGAACGCCAGAGCCCCGCGGAACGACGCCAGCGCCTCCCGAGACCACGATTCCGAGCCCAGAACCGCAGCCGCCTATCGGCACCCCGCCCCAGGGCCCGGCGCCCAGCTCGCCGACGCTCTCTGTCGCCTCGGCCGAACCGGTCTCCGTCGCTCAGGCGAGCAGTCCGACGCGCGCGGCCCAGCCGCCGATTCCAAAGAGCGCCCGCTCGCATGTCGTCGAGGCCGGCGAGTCGCTCTGGTCGATCGCGCGGAGACTGCTCGGCCCCGACGCATCGCCGGCGCAGGTCGCCCGCGAGGTCGATCGCCTTTGGGAGCTCAACGAGGAACGGATTGGCACCGGAGATCCCGACCTCCTGATGGTCGGCGTGACGCTCAGGCTGCGCTGAAAGGACCGCCCGACGGAGCAGCCGATCTTCTACTACGACCTCGGCTCCCCATACTCCTACCTTGCAGCTGAGCGGATCGCGCGAGTGTTGCCGGCCGTCCCCGTCTGGCAACCGATTCTCCTCGGGGGCATCTGGAAGGAGACCGGCGGGCGGTCGTGGGCCACGACCGAGAAGCGCGACGAGGGGATGGCCGAGATCGAGCGCCGGGCCGCCGAGTACGGCCTCATGCCCGTGAGGTGGCCTGAAGGCTGGCCGAACAACACGCTTCAGGCGATGCGCGCTGCGATCTTCGCCCAGCGGACGGGCAGGGCGGTGGCGTTCTCCCTGGCCGCGTTCCGGCAGGCGTTCGCCGCCGGCAGGGATCTATCCGTGATCGACAACGTTCTGATCGCCGCGGCGGCCTGCGAGCTACACCCGGACGCGGTACTCAAAGGCATCGAGATGCGGTCGACCAAAGACCGGCTGCGCGAGGCGACTCGCCAGGCCTACGATCGCGGCGTGCGCGGCGTGCCCACCATCGCGGTGGGCGACAAGCTGTTCTGGGGCGACGATCGGCTTGAGGACGCCGCGGCCGCCCTGCAATCCGGCGGTCGCCCCTAGCGTCCGCCGTAGGCACAGGCCCCGCGCGCGCGGATTGCGCGCGAAGCCCACCGGGTACTCTCCGACGGAAGTGGCCACAAGAGAGACGACAAAAGACGGTAAGGGCGACGGCCTCGCCCCGGGCGAGGTAGCCAAGGCTGAGGAGATCAGATTCGGCGAGGTCAAGCACGACCTGCCCGATCCCGAGACCTGCCGCACCGTTCTCTCGAAGATGATGCTCATTCGCCGCTTCGAGGAGCGGGCCGGGGAGATGTACGCCAAGGCGAAGATCGGCGGCTTCCTCCATCTCTGTATCGGAGAGGAAGCCACGATCGTCGGCGCGACGCAGGCGCTCCGGGGCAGCGACTACCTGATGTCGACCTACCGTGAGCACGGCCAGGCGATCGCGCGCGGCACCCATCCGAACGCGGTGATGGCCGAGCTGTTCGGCCGCGAGGACGGCTGCTCGCGTGGCCGCGGCGGCTCGATGCACCTGTTCGACTGGGACAGGCGCTTCCTCGGTGGCTACGGCATCGTCGGCGGGAGCCTGCCGCTCTCCGCCGGGGTGGCCCTCGCCTGCGATTACCTGGAGAACGAGGACGTGATCCTCTCGATGATGGGCGACGGCGCCACCAACCAGGGCACCTTTGGCGAGACGATGAACCTCGCCGCGCTCTGGAGCCTGCCGGTCGTCTTCGTGATCATCAACAACCAGTTCGGCATGGGTACGGCGCTGCACCGGCACTCGGCCGTCACCGAGCTGTCGCTCAAGTCGGAGGGCTTTGGCGTGCCGGGAACGCGCTGCGACGGCATGGACGCGCTAGACGTCCACGCGGTCGTATCGGAGGCGCTCGAGCAGGCGCGCGAGCAACGTAAGCCACAGCTCGTCGAGGCCGTGACCTACCGGTACCGCGGCCACTCGATGGCCGATCCCGAGGAGTATCGCTCCAAGGAGGAGGTCGAGGAGTGGCGCACACGCGATCCGATCCAGGCCTTCGCAAACCGGTTGGTGGACGAGGGCGACCTGGAGCAGGAGGAGGTCGAGAAGCTCGACGAAGAGGCGATCGCGACGGTGGACGAGTCGGTGAGGTTCGCCGACAAGTCGCCGTTCCCCGACCTCGACTCGCTCTACGACAACGTCTACGTGTTCACCGACGACGTTCCCGCCTGGTGGACGGTCGACGAACGCACGCCGGAGGTGCACCGCGGCGAGCGGGAACGCGAGGCCGGCAAGCTGCCGCACGAGCTCGCGGAGCGGGGCGCCGCGTACGCGGGCGTGGGCGACCAGCAGGCACGCCAGCGCCGCGTGCCGAGGGACCAGGACCAGGAGGGCGCGCAGCAGGGGCCCGGTGAGGAAGACACCTCGGCGGACGAGGGAGGCTCCAACTAGTGCAGACCATGCGCTACCGCGAGGCGCTGAACCAGGCGCTGCGCGAGGAGATGCAGCAGGACGAGAAGGTCTTCCTCATGGGCGAGGACATCGGCGTGTTCCAGGGCGCCTTCAAGGTGACGGCCGGGCTTCTGGAGGAGTTCGGCGAGAAGCGTGTGCGCGACACGCCGATCTCCGAGAACACGATCGTCGGCATGGGCGTGGGCTCGGCGATGCTCGGACTGCGCCCCGTGGTCGAGTTGATGACCGTCAACTTCTCGCTCCTGGCGATGGACCAGATCGTCAACCACGCCGCCGCGATCCATTACATGTTCGGGGGCCAGGTGAGGGTGCCGATGGTGATCCGAATGCCGCAGGGCGCTGGGCACCAGCTCGGGCCAACACACTCGCACTGCCTCGAGGCGTTCTATCTCCACGTGCCCGGCCTGCTGGTCGCGGTGCCGAGCACACCGGCGGACGCCAAGGGCCTGCTTAAGGCCGCGATACGCGACGACAACCCCGTCATCTTCATCGAGCACGAGACCCTCTACGGCCAGCGCGGCGAGGTTCCAGAGAACGGCGGGCCGCTGCGATTCGGCGAGGCCGCGGTGCGTCGCGAGGGTGACGACGTGACGGTGATCGGCGTCTCGCGCATGGCGATCACGGCCCAGAAGGCCGCCGACACGCTTGCGGAGGAACACGAGATCGAGACTGAGCTGATCGACCCGCGCACGCTGCGGCCGCTCGACCTCGACACCATCCTCGACTCCGTCAAGAAGACGAATCGCGCCGTGATCGTCGAGGAGGGCTGGCCGCACGGCGGCGTCGGCGCGAATCTCGCGGCGCTGATCCAGGAGCAGGCCTTCGACTGGCTCGACGCCCCCGTTCAGCGTGTCACCGGCGCCGACGTGCCGATGCCGTATTCCAAGCCGCTCGAGCAGG
The DNA here is from genome assembly GCA_963812915.1 of uncultured Thermoleophilaceae bacterium. GTDB lineage: Bacteria > Actinomycetota > Thermoleophilia > Solirubrobacterales > Thermoleophilaceae > JACVRW01. The sequence continues at coordinate 99,604 of CAWEXB010000005.1, forward strand.
CGGCGTTCCCCCACGAGGAACACGTCATCCAAGCCGTGCTCGCCACCTTCCGGGATCTGTAGGAGGAGATCGGATGGCCACCGACGTCACGATGCCCCGCCTGTCCGACTCGATGGAGGAGGGAACGGTCCTGAAGTGGTTGGTCGAGGAGGGCGGCGAGGTGAAGCGCGGCGAGCCGCTCGTGGAGATCGAGACCGACAAGGCCAACATGACGTACGACGCCGACACCGACGGAGTGCTCACGGAGGTCGTCGCGCAGGAGGGCGACACGCTGGCCATCGGCGAGGTGATCGCGCGCATCGGCGACCCGGGCGAGGTCAAGGGCGACGGCAGGCCGTCGGCGGAGGAAGGCGAGAAGGCGGAGGAACGGGCGGAGACGGCCGAGGCCGCGGCCGAGGGGCCGGAGCGGAGACGGCCGAGGCCGCCGAGGGCGAAGCGGAGAAGGCCGAGGCCGAAGCGGCCGAGGCGGAGACGGCCGGCGCGGAGGAGGAGAAAGCAGGCGCCGCCGCGGAGGGCGAGTCCGAGCGCGAAGAGGCGGGTGCCACGGCCGAGGCCGGCACCGCCACTCGTGAGCGCCAGCCGGAGCGCGGGAACGGGGATGGGCGCGTCAAGGCCTCTCCCGTCGCTCGCCGGATGGCGCGCGAGCTCGGTGTGGAGTTGGCACAGATCGAAGGGAGCGGTCCGGGCGGCCGGATCGTGAAGGCCGACGTGCAGGCCGCTGCCGGCGATGGCGCGAAGGCCGCGCCTGCCGAGGCGCCGGCGGAGGAGCGGGTCGAGGAGCGGCCCGCCGTCGAGGAGCGTGCGCCCGCGCCGGCGCGCGAGGAGGCGGGGCCGAAGGGTCTGGCGGAGCTTCAGGAGCTCACCCGCCTGCAGCAGACGATCAGCCGCCGGATGGCCGAGTCGAAGGCCACCGCTCCCGACTTCTCGATCTCGCTCACGGTCGACATGACCAGGGCGGTGGAGCTGCGAGCCCGGCTGAAGGAGGTCGCCGATCCCGCGCCGTCGTTCAACGACATGGTCGTGAAGGCGGCCGCCACGGCGCTGCGCGAGCACCCGCGCGTGAACGGCGCCTACCGAGACGGCAGGTTCGAGCTCTACGAGAACGTGAACATCGGGGTGGCGGTCGCCGCCGAGGACGCGCTCGTGGTCCCGACGATCTTCAACGCGGACACGAAGTCGCTCGGCCAGATCGCGAGCGACGCGCGCGCGGCGGCGGCGAAGGTGCGCGACAAGACGATCACTCCGCCCGAGCTGTCGGGCGGCACGTTCACGGTCTCGAACCTCGGCATGTTCGGCATCGAGTTCTTCACGGCGATCATCAACCCGCCGCAGGCTTCGATCCTCACGGTCGGGAAGCTGGAGAAGCGCCCGGCCGTCGACGAGAACGACCGCATCGTCGCGCGCGACCAGATGACCCTCAGCCTTATCTGTGATCACCGCATCCTGTACGGCGCGGACGGCGCGCTGTTCCTATCGCGCGTGAAAGAGCTGCTCGAGCGGCCGCTCTCGCTGGCTCTCTGAACGCCCTGCAGGCCGAAAGCTAGTCTCGGAGCGCATGGACGCCTCCGAGCCGCGCATGCCGCGGACCCTCGACGAGGAGATCATCGGCGCGCAGGAGGCGGCGGTCGTCTCCACGCTCACCGATCTCGATCGGATCGACCGAGTCGAGCGCGAGCTGCGGATGGGCTTCGACGCGCTCGCGCACGTGGGCGCCGCCGCGTCGTTCTTCGGGTCGGCGCGCACTGCGCAAGACGATCCCGAGTACTCGCTCGCCCGCGAGACCGCGCGCCTGGTTGGCGAGGGGGGCATGGCCGTGATCACGGGCGGCGGGCCCGGCACGATGGAGGCCGCCAATCGCGGCGCCCAGGACGCGGGCGCCCTCTCGATCGGGCTCAACATCGAGCTGCCGTTCGAGCAGGGCATGAACAGCTGGGTCGAGCTCGGGCTGGAGTTCCACTACTTCTTTACGCGCAAGGTGATGTTCGTCCGCTACGCGAGCGGCTTCGTCGTCTTCCCGGGGGGCTTCGGCACGCTCGACGAGCTGTTCGAGTCACTCACGCTGATCCAGACCGGAAAGGTGCGGAACTTCCCGGTGATCCTCATGGGGCGGGAGTACTGGCGTGGCCTGCTCGACTGGATCGTCGAGCGACCCCTGGGCGAGAACAAGATCGACGCCCAGGACGTCGAGCTCTACACGCTCACCGACGATCCCGAAGAGGTGCGCGAGGTTCTGCTGTCGGCGGCGCACCGCCAGGCGCGGCGACCGAGCGGCTAGCGCTAGCGGGGCGCCGGCATGCGCGGGTAGCGCTCGCGCACGTCGTCGATGAAGGCCGCCAAGCGATCGGCCAGCTTCGCGTCGTGCAGCTCGAGCACGTTCTCGGCGTTCTGCTCACCCGAGCGCGAGAGGTTGAAGGAGCCGGCGAACACCCGGTCGTCGGCCACCGTGACCTTGGCGTGCATGAAGTCGTGGAGCGACTCGGGCGTCCAGCGCGTGGACGGCTTTCCCCTGAAGTCGGCGTGCTCGAGTACCGAGGCCATGTTCGGGATCTTCCACGCCGAGCGGCCGTTCGTCCGCCACTGGTGCACGACCTGCTCCATCTGCGTGCGGTCGACCACTCCCCGCAGGTCCACGCGCGCCTCCGCGGCAAGCTCCGCCAGGGTCCCCAGGATCGGCCCGGCGGTGATCACCGGGGACGCGATGCGGATGCGGCGGCGTGCGGCCGCGAGGGCCCTCGCGATTCGATGCGAGAGCTCCTCCCCGTGGCCGGGCGTGAACCAGGCCCGCGCCTCGCGGCCATCGAGCTCCAGTCGCCGCGGCACGGCGTGGCCGCTGCGGTCCACGTCGCGAAGTCGCCAGAGCTCATCGAAGTTGCGCCCGAACTCGCCGGCCAGCTCCGCCGAGCTTGCCGTGACCACGAGGTTCTCCTGGAGCGTCCACGAATCGATCGTCCAGTTGGTCGAGCCGGTCCAGACGGCCTCGCGGTCGCGCACGGCGTACTTGTGATGCATGAGGTCGGGAACGCCGGGAATGCCGATGGTTCGGAGGGGCAGCGCTTCCAGCAGGTCCGGCTTGGTGCGAGGCGGTGGCGGGAAGGTGCGCTCGTCGTGGTCGGCGTTGTAGGCGATCCTTACGGTGACGCCGCGCGCGGCCGCCGCGCGGAGGGCCGCGGCCACGATGTCGCCCGGCTCGTCGGGCAGGCGGACGTCGTACAGCGCGAGGTCGAGCGAGCGTCGTGCCTCGCCCAGAAAGGCGGCGACGCGCTGGGCCATCTCGAGCGCCGTCTGGCCCCCGGGCGCGAGTGTGTGGACCTCGACCACGGCGGCGCGACGCTAGCGGATGAGATCCATCCCCGGCTGGGCGAAGGTCGCTAGCGTGAGTCTCGGCGCCGTACCGGTGGACTGCACTCCACGGGTTCCGACAGCCGATCCGAGACCAGCCTGTTGAGGGCGTCCAGAAGGCCCGCCCGCTCGCCGGCGGGAAGCGCGGCCAACACCTCGCCTTGGACCCGGCGCATTATCTCGTTCCCCTCCACGACCTTCTGCTCGCCCGCCCGTGTCACGGCTACGATGCGGGCGCGCCGATCCGTGGCCGAGGGAAGGCGCTTCGCGAGCCCGGCCATCTCCAGCTCGTCGAGCGCAACGACCATGGTCGTCTTATCGAGCCCGACCAGTTGGGCGAGCTCAGTCTGTGTGTGCTCGCCGGTCAGGGCCGCCGCGAGAACGTGGAAGCCACGGGGCGACACCTTCAACGGCGCAAGCGCGGCGACCATCTCGGTGCTGAGCGCATAGCTGGCCTGCTTCAGCAGCCAGCCCAGGTCGCGCGAGAAGCACTGCGGGCTCTCCGTCGTCTCCTCTGTGCTCTCGGCCTGTACCGCCATGCGCCAGATGTTACCAACGTATGTCTACTGAAATATCATCTGCCACGGGACTATCTAGGCCCAAACCAGAAGAACTGGGCCCGGGGTCCTAGGTCCAAAGCCGTACGGATCAAGATGATCCCATACGAGATCATCTGCTACGGTTTCGATGTTCGCACCCCAGGATCCGGAGCGCCACATGACGGAAACGGCCGTAATCGACCAGCGACCAGACACAGTGCAGGCCGACGAGCGGAGAAAGTGGATGGCCCTCGTCGTGCTGTGCGTCGGGATGTTGATGATCATCCTCGACTCCACGATCGTGAACGTGGCGCTGCCGTCGATTCAGGACGACCTCGGCTTCTCGCAGTCGAACCTCGCGTGGGTCGTGAACGCCTACCTCATCGCCTTCGGCGGCCTGCTGCTGCTCGCCGGGCGGGTGGGCGACCTGATCGGGCGCAAGAGCGTCTTCATGGTCGGCCTGGCGGTCTTCACCGCGGCCTCGCTCGTCTGCGGCCTGGCCCAAAGCCAGGAGGTGCTGATCGGAGCGCGCTTCGTCCAGGGCGTCGGGGGCGCGCTGACCTCCGGCGTGATCCTCGGGATCATCGTCACGATGTTCCCCGACCCGCGCCAGCAGTTGAAGGCGATCGGCGTCTACAGCTTCGTCGCCTCGGCCGGCGCGTCGATCGGGCTGCTCGCGGGCGGTCTGCTCACCCAGGGAATCAACTGGCACTGGATCTTCTTCGTCAACCTGCCCATCGGCCTGGCCACCGCCGTGCTGGCCGTGAGGCTGGTCGATCGGGACGCGGGGATCGGTCTGCGGCGAGGGGCCGACCTGCTGGGTGCCTTCCTCGTGACCGCCGCCCTGATGCTCGGCGTCTACACGATCCTCGAGGCCGGCGACTACGGCTGGGTCTCGCTGCACACCCTCGGGCTCGGCGCCGTGGCGGTCGCGCTGCTGGGCGGCTTCCTCGTGCGGCAGGCTCGGGCGTCCACTCCGCTGGTACCGCTTCGGATCTTCCGCTCACGCAACGTGTCGGGCGCGAACGTGATCCAGATGCTCATGGTCGCCGGGCTGTTCGGGTTGTTCTTCCTGGCGGTGCTGTACCTCCAGCGCGTGCTCGGGTACGACGCCATCGAGACGGGGCTCGCGTTCCTGCCCGTCAGCGTGCTGATCGGGGTCCTGTCGCTCGGCTTCTCGGCGCGTCTCAACACTCGCTTCGGCGCCCGGGCGACGCTCATCCCCGGCCTCGTGCTGATCGTTGGCGCCCTGGCGCTGTTCGCCCGGGTGCCGGTCGACGCGAACTACCTGGTCGACCTCCTGCCCTCGATGGTCATGTTCGGCATCGGCGCCGGCCTGTCGTTCCCAGCGCTCATGACGTTGGCGATGTCGGGCGCCACCCGCAACGATGCCGGCCTCGCCTCCGGCCTGGTCAACACGTCGCTGCAGGTGGGAGGCGCGCTGGGGCTGGCGATCCTCGCGACGCTCGCGAGCTCGCGCACCGAAGACCTGCTCGCGGGCGGCGACTCCACGGCCTCCGCGCTGACGGGCGGCTACCAGCTCGCGTTCATCGTGGCGGCCGGCCTGGTTGCCGTGGCGGTCGTGATCGCCCTGACCGTGCTCCGCTCGGAGCAGGCCGCCGCGGCGGAGCTGGAGGCTCAGACCGAAGTCGGCGACCCAGAGCCGGCCTACTCCGAGGCCGCCTAGCCGCCTAGGACAGCTCCCACCGAAAGCCTGTCGGCGCCACCCGCGGCTCCAGCGGGCTCGTCGGCAGGCCGTCGGGGAGCTGCGGCTCGTTGTAGCCGCTCGGGGCCGTGTCGTTGGGGGTGTCCGGATGGAAGAGCGAGGCGAGGTACTGGATCTGACCCCGACCCTGGCCGAGCTCGGTCTGGCCGCCGCCGTAGGCGCCCACCCCTTCGCGCTCGCACCAGTCGTACATCTCGAACAGCGACCGCAGCGGGCCAAAGCGCGATGGCTTGATGTTGACCATGCGCGGCTTCCATGGGCGCTCCAGCACGTCGGCCACGGAGTGGATCGGGGCGTCCCAGGTGATGCGCTCCCTCACCGGCTCGAGCAGCGGGCGCGTCTCGTCGGTCACGTCCGGATCCTCGATCCAGGCGTCCGGGAAGGCCTCGATCACCATTCGGTAGAGCTCCGGGTCGGTCTCCACGTCGACCGGAGTGCCCTTGTAGAGGCCCTTGAGGTCGACCGATGCGACCGCCCCGGTGGCCGCCAGCGTCTCGACGAGCTCCGGGGTCCACCCGTTCGTCGGGTCGAGTTTGAGGTTCGTTCCCGGGTAGCGCTCGAGCAGCCGGAGGGCGCGGTCGGGCTTGGTCGGCCCCTCGACGACCAGCCTCTCCTCGAGTCGCATCGATACCACGAAGCTCACCGGCCGTGGCTCCCGCTCCAGGACGTCAGCCAGCGACCGGCCGGCCTGCCGGAGCGCGAGGTCGAGCGCCGCCGACTCGAACGCCCAGCGGCGATAGAGCGGCGACTCGTCGCGGACCGGCGGGGACGGCCACAGCTCGACCTCCTCGAGATGCCTCGAGAAGGAGTCGAGGGTGTACGAGCCCGCGAGGTCGAGGGCGGCGCCCTCCGTCTGAAGCGCGACCTGGTCGAGGCCGTCGTAGACCACGTCCTCGCCGATGCCGGTCGCGGGCGCGGAGCGCCCCGGACCGCGCAGCTTCACGAGCGTGGTCATGCGCGTGAACTCCTCCGAGAAGCGCAGCTCGAGCCCCTCGAGCTCGTGCGACTCGATTTCCAACGGCAGCTCTGCGATGCGGTCGTACGAGCTCATTCCGATCAGACCTCCTCCGGCTCCGGCTTGACCGCGGCCATCCTCTCGGCCCGGCGCTGCTGCCAGACCGTGAGCAGCATCATGGCCAGCGTGAACAGGAAGATCATCGACGCGATCACGTAGATCTGAGGGGGCACGGCGACGCGGGCCGCGCCCCAGATGAAGACCGGGAAGGTGATCGTAGTGCCGGCGTTCAGGTACGTGATGACGAAGTCGTCGATCGAGAGGGCGAAGGCCAGCAGCGCAGCGGCGATCACGCCCGGCAGGATCAGCGGGAGCGTCACGAGGCGGAAGGTCTGGAGCGGGGTGGCGCCCAGGTCCTGCGCCGCCTCCTCGAGCGAGCGGTCGAAACCGATCAGCCGCGAGCGCACCGTGATCACCACGAACGACAGGTTGAACATGATGTGCGCGATCAGGATGGTCCCGAAGCCGGTGGCCACGCCGAAGTTGAGGAACAGGGAGAGCAGGGCGGCGCCGAGCACGATCTCCGGGGTAGCGAGCGGGATGAAGATGAAGAAGTTGACCGGCGCGCGTCCGCGGAACTGGTAGCGCACGAGCGCCAGCGCCGTGATCGTGCCGAGGATCGTCGCGGCCAACGTGGACAGGAGCGCGATCTGGATGCTGTTCCAGAGCGCGTCGCCGATGCCCGGAACCGCGAACGGGTCCGTCCAGGCGTCGAAGCTGAACTCCTGCCATATGAAGTTGAAGCGCCCGCGCGGGTCGTTGAACGAGAAGACGAGGATCACCGCGATCGGGACGAGCAGGAAGACGAGGGCGAGGCCCGCGTAGAGGTTGAGCCCGACGTCGAGCAGGCGCCGGCCCACTCGGATGGGCCCGCGGGTCTCGTCGCGCGTCCGCGCCGGCGCGGTCGCCGCGCCCGCTTCCATCAGCGGGCCTCCCCCTCGGTGCCGAGCAGCGCCTCGGTACCGGCGATGCGCGCCCACACCAGGACGACGACCAGCATGATCGCCATCAGGATGAAGGACAGCGCGGCCGCCGTCGGGTAGTCGTTCAGCTCCAGGAAGCGGCTCTGGATGACGTTCCCGATCATGAACTGCTGGGGGGTCCCGAGCAGCTCGGCGTTGATGAAGTCGCCCGCGGCCGGGATGAACATGAGCAGGGTGCCCGCGACCAGGCCGGGCATCGACAGCGGCAGCGTCACCCGCAGGAACACGTCGCGCCGGCGGCCGTAGAGGTCGTAGGCCGCCTCCAGCAGGCGGTGATCGATCCGCTCGAGGCTCGCGTACAGCGGGAGGATCATGAAGGGCAGGAAGTTGTAGGTGAGCCCCGCGACCACCGAGGCGGTGGTGTCGAGCACCCGTCCGCCCTCGGAGACGATTCCCACCGTCCGCAGGGTGTCGACCACGAGGCCGGAGTCGGAGAGGATCGTCTCCCAGGACAGCGTCCGGATCAGGTAGGTGATGAAGAAGGGGACGATCACCGCCAGCAGCAGGGCGTTTCGCCATCTGCCGCCGCGGAAGGCGATGACGTAGGCGAGCGGGTAGCCGATGAGCAGCCCGAACAAGGTGGCGAGCCCGGCGTACTCGAACGAGCGCAGGAGCTGCTCCGAGAAATCGGAGATCGCGTTCGTGTAGTTGGAGAAGTTCCAGTCGAAGAGGTAGCCCGTCTCGAGCGTGCCCTCCTTCAGCGACTCGAACGCCATGTAGCCGAGCGGCACGGCGAAGAAGATCGCGAGCCAGCCGAGCCCCGGCAGCAGGAGCAGGTAGGGAAGGCCGGTCTTCCTGAGCCGCGCGCCCACCGGCTAGGCGCCGATCACCTTTTGGAACGCCTCGTCGAGCTGGCGCTCCTCGTCCGGCTTCAGCTCACGAAAGATGAACGCGTCCGAGAGCGTCCGGTCGTCGGGGAAGATCAGCTGGTTCTGCGCGAGCGCCGGGTCGCGCTTCGCGAGGATCTCCTGCACGCCCTCGACCGGGCAGATGTAGTTGACGTACTCGGCGATGTCGGCCTGCACCTCGGGCCGGTAGACGAAGTCGATCATCTTCTGCGCCGTGAACGCGTTCGGCGCGCCGACCGGGATCTGCATGTTGTCGGTCCAGAGGTGCACGCCGGTCTCGGGCGCCACGAACCTGATGTTCGGGTTGTCGGCTTCGAGCTGCACGGCGTCGCCCGACCAGCCGATGAGGATGACCGAGTCCCCCTTCGTGATGTCCTTCGTGTACTCGTTGCCCGTGAAGCCGCGGATCTGGCCCGACTCCGCGCCCTCGCCGATCCTGTCGACGGTCTCCAAGAACTGGTCGAGCGTCGCCGTCTCGGGGTCGAAGCCCAGCCCGGCGGCCACGACGCCCACGGTGTCGCGCATCTCGGTGAGCATCGTGACCTTGCCCTTGTAGTCGGGGTCGAACAGGTCGTCGACGCTCCTCGGCTCCCGCTTGACCAGGTCCTTGCGGTAGATGATCCCCCCGAAGCCCGACTGCCACGGCATCGAGTAGTCGCGGCCCGGGTCGAAGGGCGGCGTGCGCAGCCGGTCGATGAGGTTCTGCTGCGCGGTCACGATCTGCGCCGGGTCGAACCTCTGCACGTACCCGAGCCGGATCATGCGCCCCGCCATCCAGTCGGTCACGACGTGGATGTCGCGCCCGCCGGAGTCGCCGGTCGAGTACTGCTGGCGGACCTTGCCGAAGAACTCGACGTTGTCGTTGACCTCCTCGACGTACTCGACCTTGGCGCCGTACTCCTTCTCGAACTCCTTCAGGGTGCCGCGATCCTCCTCGATGTAGAGGGGCCAGTTGGCGAAGTAGAGCGAGTCGGAGATCCGGTCCCTGGCGATCACGTCGGACTCTTCGCCGGCCGACTCGAGGCTGCCGCCGGTTCTCGGCCCGCAAGCCGCCAGGTACGCGAGCGCGGACACGCCGAGCGCGGCCCCCGCGCCGCGCTTCATCAGGCGCCGCCGCGTCAACGGGTCGCGCAGCAGACGCTCGAGCTGCCGGTCGAGGTCCTCGTCCATGCGGGTCACGCCGTGGCTTCCTCCCTTTCGGCCACGGGCTCCCCGGCGGCCGGGTCCCTGACGATGTGGATGTTCTCGTCAGACCACGTCAGTCGCGCGCCGTCGCCGGCGCCGGGCAGGTCGCGGCGGGCCTCCGCGTCGGCGTTCGGAAGCAGGACGGTCATGCGCGTGCCATCGCCCAGGCGCACGACCATCTGCGTGGCGGTGCCCAGGTAGAGCGAGCTCTCCACCTGCCCCTCCACCGCCGGACGCCCGCCGGATCCCGGCGCACCCGCCGGCTCCAAGCCGAGCTTCTCGGGTCGCACGACGGCGTAGCAGCGCTCGCCGACCGCGGCTCCGCCGGACTCGCCCGTGCGCACCGTCGGCCCGGCGTCGAGGCGCAGCTCGGTGGCCGCCCCGTTCGCGGATACGACCTGGCCCGGCATCAGATTGGAGACGCCGATGAAGCCGGCCACGAACGTCGTAGCCGGGCGCTCGTAGACCGCCTCGGGGTCGGCGATCTGCTCGATCACGCCGCGATTCATGACCGCGATTCGATCGGACATCGTGAGCGCCTCCTCCTGGTCGTGCGTCACGTAGACGAACGTGATGCCGACGTCGCGCTGGATTCGCTTCAACTCCACCTGCAGCTGCTTGCGCAGCTTCAGATCCAGTGCGCCGAGCGGCTCGTCGAGCAGCAGCACGGCCGGCCGATTCACGAGCGCGCGCGCGAGCGCCACTCGCTGCTGCTGGCCACCGGAGAGCTGGGCGGGGCGACGCTTCGCCTCCGCCGCGAGGCCCACTCGCTCGAGCTCCTCCGCCACGCGCCGCCGCGTCTCGGCCCTGTCGACCTTCTTGCGCTGGAGGCCGAAGGCGACGTTCTTCTCCACGTTCAGGTGCGGGAAGAGCGCGTAGCTCTGGAACACGGTGTTGGTCGGGCGCTTGAACGCGGGACGGCCCGTTACGTCCTCGCCGTCGAGGAGGACGCGGCCCTCGCTGGGTTCCTCGAAGCCGGCGACCATGCGGAGCGTGGTGGTCTTGCCGCAGCCGGACGGGCCGAGCATCGTGAAGAACTCGCCGCGCGGAATGTCCAGGCTCACGTTCCGCACCGCGGCGAGCTCGCCGAAGCGCTTCGTCACCCCCTCCAGGCGAACACTGGGCGCACCCCCTTGGCCCTCATGGCTCATCCTCGTCGGCAACTTATGTCCGACGCGGAGCGTTCGCAAGAGGCGAAACGCCGAAAACACGCCCGTCTTAATTGGACGACCTGTACAACGGATAGGGAGGGTGTTTCTACCGGATGCTCCCTTGTGTCTCTCCAACAACGCAGATACCGTTGGCCGCAGCGTCTAGCTGTCTTCGATTCGGAGGAGAACCGCCGTATGGCCGCCACCCCTGAAACCGTCGCCGCCCCGAGCGCACTGCAGGACAAGGCCCGCCGCCACCTGTGGATGCACTTCACCCGCATGGGCGCGTACGACGAGGCGCATGAGATCCCGGTCATCACGCGCGGGGAGGGCTGCTACGTCTACGACGAGCACGGTAAGCGATACCTCGACGGCCTCTCGGCGCTCTTCTGCGTCAACGCCGGCCACGGCCGCGCGGAGCTGGGGGAGGCGGGCGCCCGCCAGGCGAAGGAGCTCGGGTTCTTCACGAACTGGAGCTATGCGCACCCGGTTGCGATCGAGCTGGCGGAACGGATCGCCAACCTGGCGCCCGGCGATCTGAACCGCGTGTTCTTCACCTCCGGCGGCTCGGAGGCGGTTGAGTCGGCCTGGAAGCTGGCGCGCCAGTTCCACAAGGTGAACGGGGAGCCGCTGCGCACGAAGATCATCGGCCGCGAGGTCGCGTACCACGGCACCACGTTCGGCGCGATGTCGATCACCGGCATCACACCTTTGCGCACGGCGTTCGAGCCGCTCGTGCCCGGCGCATTCCACGCGCCGAACACGAACAGCTACCGCTGGCCCGAGGGCCGCGATCCACTATGGGCCGCGGACGAGATCGAGCACCTCATCGAGTTCCAGGGTCCCGAGACGGTCGCGGCCGTGATCCTCGAGCCGGTACAGAACTCGGGCGGCTGCTTCGTACCCCAGGACGGCTACTGGCAGCGGGTGCGTGAGATCTGCGACCGCCACGGCGTCCTGTTGATCTCCGACGAGGTCATCTGCTCCTGGGGCCGGATCGGCCACTACTTCGGCGTCGAGCGCTTCGGTGTCGTCCCCGACATGATCACCACGGCGAAGGCCCTGACCTCGGCCTATGCGCCGATGGGAGGCGTGATCGTGTCGGACCGCATCGCCGAGCCGTTCCTGCAGGACACGAGGATGTTCACCCACGGCATCACGTTCGGCGGTCACCCGGTGTGCGCCGCGGTGGCGATGGCGAACCTCGACATCTTCGAGCGCGAGGACCTCTGCGGCCACGTGCGCGCGAAGGAGGGGGAGTTCCGCCAGATGCTCGAGGCGATCCAGGACGATCTGCCGATCGTCGGCGACGTGCGCGGCGCCGGCTACTTCCATGCGCTCGAGCTGGTCAAGGACAAGGACACGAAGGAGAGCTTCACGGACGAGGAGTCGGAGGAGCTCCTCCGCGGCTTCATGTCCGGTGAGCTCTACAAGCGGGGCCTGATCTGCCGGGCGGACGATCGCGGCGACCCCGTGATCCAGCTGTCGCCGCCGCTGATCGCCGACACCGAGCAGTTCGAGGAGATCGACTCGGTCCTTCGTTCGGTGCTCGCGGAGGCCTGGGACCGGATCGTGAGGCGCTGAGAGGCGCTTCGATGCTCACCGTTCGCGGCCTCGTCACCGAGATGGGCCTCGACCTCGCGGTGGGCGAGAACGGAGCCGACGCCCCCATTCGCTGGGTGCACATCTCGGAGCTCCCCGATCCGACGCCCTGGCTCTCGGGTGGGGAGCTGCTCCTCACGACCGGCATCCAACTCGACAGCGAGGAACGCCAGCGCGAGTTCGTCCGCCTCCTGTCCGGTAGCCACCTCGCCGGTCTCGGCTTCGGCACGGGATTCGATCATCCAGAGCTGCCGCGGGGAGTCCTAGAAGAGGCGCATCGGCTCGATTTCGCCGTGTTCGAGGTGCCTTACGAGCTGCCGTTCATCGCGCTGACGGAGAAGGCGTTCGCGCGGCTGGTGAACGAGCAGTACGAGGTGCTCCAGCGGGGCATCGCGATCCACAAGCGGCTCGAGCGCCTGGTGCTCGAGGAGCGCGGGCTCGACGACGTGGTCCGCGCGCTCGCGGCGGCGACCGGCGGCGCGGTGTCCGTGTTGTCGGCCCGCGGCGAGACGATCGCCACCAGGACGTTCCGCCGCCAGGTGCCAGCCGCGGCGATGCAGGAGGTTCGCGACGAGGTGCGCCGCCGCGGTGGCGCCTCGGAGGGCGGCGAGTTCGCGCCGAACCATCCAGAGATCGCCGGCCGCTCCCTCGTGCTGCCGGTGTCCATCCGCGGTGGCGCCGCCCCCCAAGCGTGGCTGGTCGCCGCGCGCGACGCGGGCGGCCTGGGCGACTTCGAGCGGCTGATCCTCCAGCAGGCCGTGACGGTGGTGGCGCTCGAGCTGATGCGCCAGCGCGCCATGCGCGATACGGAGCGCCGGCTCGCCGGTGACGTCCTCGCGGAGGCTCTCACGGGCCGGCTCTCGGAGGACGAGCTGGGCATGCGCCTGCGGCCGTTCGGCGTGGGCAGCGACGCGGCGGTGATCGTCTTCGGCGGCGGCGACGGCGCCCCGCCGGCCGCCGCCGAGGGAGACCTGGACCGGTTCCTCGCCGACGCCGGGATCGGCGCGCTCGTGGCGTCTCGCGAGCGACTGCTCTGCGCGGTCGTCGATTCCCCGCAGGGCGTCGATCCGGTCGGTCTCGCCGGCCGCGCTCGCGACTCGCTCGCCGCCGAGCACGGCGAGCTGCGCGCCGCGGCGTCTCGATCCGCGCCCGTCGGGTCGCTGCGCCGAAGCTTCCATGAGGCCCGTTGCGCGCTCGAGGCTTCGGCGCTCGTGAACGGCGCCTCCCCGCCGGTGGCGTCGTACCGCGACCTCGGCGCGTTCCAGCTCCTGCTGTCGCTTCAGGACGACGAGGCGCTACGGCTCTACTGCGACAGCGTGCTGGGCCCGCTCCAGGACGCCAGCGGCGAATACGGCGACGAGCTGATCCGCTCCCTCGAGGCGTTCATCGAGCAGAACGGCCAGTGGGAGAGGGCGGCGCGCGAGCTCTACTGCCACCGCCATACGCTGCGCTACCGCATCCGCCGGGTTGAGCAGCTGACGGGGAGGGACCTGTCGAGCGCCCGCGACCGGATCGAGTTCTGGCTCGCGCTTCGGGCACGCGAATTGGTGACTTAAGGAGAGGGAGAGGAATGAAGGTCGGGGTTCCGACGGAGACAAAGATGGACGAGTACCGCGTCGCACTGACGCCCGCGGGAGTGCGTGAGCTCGTGGAGCGGGGTCACGAGGTGTACGTCCAGGTGGGGGCGGGTGTGGGCAGCACCATCTCGGACGACGAGTTCTCGCGGCAACGGGCGCACCTGCTGCCCGACGCCAAGGCGGTGTTCGACGAGGCCGAGTTGATCCTGGGAGTCAAGGAACCGCAGCCGGAGGAGGTGCAGCTGCTTGGCCCGCACCACACGCTGTTCACCTACCTGCATCTCGCGCCGGATCCCCTGCTGACCAGGGAGCTGTGCGAGACGGGCGCCACCTGCGTCGCTTACGAGACGGTGGTAGACGAGCAGGGGAGGCTTCCGCTGCTGGCGCCGATGAGCGAGGTGGCGGGCAAGATCGCAACCCAGGCGGGCGCCTTCTTTCTCGAGCGCCCCCTCGGCGGCCGCGGAGTGCTGCTCGGCGGCGTGCCCGGCGTGGCGTCGGCGACGGTGATGATCATAGGCGGCGGGGTGGTCGGCCAGAACGCGGCCTTCATCGCGATTGGCATGGAGGCCGACGTGTTCGTCTACGACCGCAACATCGACCGCCTTCGCGAGCTCGACGTCGCCTTCGCGGGCCGCGCCTCCACTGTCTACTCGTCGACGCTCGCGATCGAGGACATGCTGCCGCGCGTGGACCTCGTGATCGGCGCGGTGCTGATTCACGGCGCCCGCGCCCCCTACGTCATCAAGCGCGACCAGCTCGCCCTGATGAAGGAGCGCGCCGTGCTGGTGGACGTCTCGATCGACCAGGGCGGCTGCTTCGAGACCTCCCATCCGACCACCCACTCCGACCCCGTGTACGAGGTCGACGGCGTGACCCACTACTGCGTTGCGAACATGCCCGGCGCCGTGCCGGTCACCTCGACGTTCGCGCTTACGAACGCCACGCTCCCGTACGTGCTCGCCCTCGCCGACCACGGCGTGGAGGGAGCGATGGCGGAGCTGCCCGGCCTGAAGTCCGGAGTGAACGTCGCGGAGGGCAAGGTCACCCATCCGGCCGTCGCGGAGGGCACGGGCATGGACTACACCCCCGTCGAGGACGTCCTCGGCGTCACCGCATAGTCAACGCGTAGACACAGGAGAGACATGGCCACAGCCACCAAGACCAAGCTGCAGAACTTCATCGACGGCGAGTTCGCCGACGCGGCCGACGGGGCGACGGAGGAGGTGACGAACCCCGCGACCGGCGAGGTGATCGCCGAGATGCAGCTGTCGACCGAGAAGGACGTGGACCGCGCTGTCGCGGCGGCAAAGCGCGCGTTCCCGGGCTGGGCGGCCACGACGCCGGGCGAGCGCGCGGCGGCGATCCTCAAGCTCGCCGACCTGCTCGAGGAGCATGCCGAGGAGCTGGCGGACCTCGAGTCCGCCGACGCCGGCAAGCCGCGTGGCGTCTTCCTCGAGGACGAGATGCCGTTCCTGTGCGACAACCTGCGCTTCTTCGCCGGGGCCGGTCGCGTGCTCGAGGGCAAGTCGGCGGGCGAGTACGTGGAGAATCGGACCTCGTTCGTTCGCCGCGAGCCGGTCGGCGTGGTCGGCCAGATCGCGCCCTGGAACTATCCGCTGATGATGGCGATCTGGAAGATCGGCCCGGCCCTCGCCGCCGGCTGCACGATCGTGCTGAAGCCGGCCGAGACGACGCCGGTCAGCACGGTCAAGCTGGCCGAGTACGCCGGTGAGTGCCTGCCGAAGGGCGTGCTCAACGTGATCACGGGGCACGGCCGGCCGGCGGGCTCCTCGCTCGTCATCCACCCGGACGTGGAGATGGTCTCGCTGACGGGCTCGCCCGAGACCGGCAAGTGGATCGCTCGAGCCGCGGCCGACTCGCTCAAGCGGGTTCACCTCGAGCTGGGCGGCAAGGCCCCGGTGGTGGTCTTCGACGACGTGGACCTCGATGTGGCGATGGAGACGATCGCCGCCACCGCGCTCTACAACGCGGGCCAGGACTGCACCGCGTCCACGCGGATCCTCGCCGCAGGGAAGGTCTACGACGACGTCGTGAACGGGCTCGCCGAGGAGTCGAAGGGTTACAGGATGGGCGACACGCTGGATCCGGAGACCACGCTCGGACCGCTCAACTCGCGGCGCCAGCGGGAGCGGGTCGAGGGCTTCCTCTCGCGGAAGCCGCCGAACGCCGAGATCGTGACGGGCGGCAGGGAGCCCGACCTGCCCGGGTTTTTCCTCGAGCCGACCGTGGTCGCCGGCCTCGAGCAGGGCGACGAGATGATCCAGAGCGAGATCTTCGGGCCGGTCATGACCGTCCAGCAGTTCGACGACGAGGCCAAGGCGATCGAGTGGGCCAACGGCACACGCTACGGTCTCGCCGCGTCGGTCTGGACGCGCGACATCGCCCGCGCCCACCGGGTCGCGAACGCCCTGCGCTTCGGCACGGTGTGGATCAACGACCACATCACGATGGCCACGGAGATGCCGCACGGCGGTTACAAGCAGTCCGGCTACGGCAAGGACATGTCGATGTACGCGCTCGAGGACTACACCGAGATCAAGCACGTCATGATCAACCTCGAGGGATAGCCGCCTGGCCCGATACCGCTAGACCCCACCCTGCGGCAGCGCGTGCACCGCCTCCAGCTCGAGCCGCAGCCGCCTTACGAAGTCGTGGTCCGGGATCAGCTCGACGAGCATGTCGAGGCTGGCCTCGTAGTGCCCGAGCTTCGAGCGGGTTCCGGGGTCGAGCCGTTCGCGACTGCCCCGCAGGCGCAACTCGTGCGTCTTCGAGATCTTGTCGGCCGCGAAGATCGCGACGGCCTCGTCGCCGGCGCGCGCCACCTGGGAGCGAAGGGCGGCCTTGCGCTCCCCGTCGTCCTCGATCGAGGGGTCCTCGCTGACCGCGGTCACGAGCAGCGCGACCTTCTGGCCGAAGCGCTTCGCGAGGTCTCCGGACTGCGTGTCGGTGTTCTCGATGACGTCGTGGAGCGTGCCGGCCGCGATCACATGGTCGGGGTAGCCGGCCTCGTGCAGGAGGGAAGCCACCTCGATTGGGTGCATGACGAACGGCGCGTCGTCGGCCTCGCGGCGCTGCCCCGCATGGCGCTCGGCCGCGAAGGCGAGCGCGGCTCTGGTCAGTGGCAGGTCCCGGGCGAAGGCGGGGTGTTGATCGTAACTTGCCAGGGTCGAATCCATGGTGGTCGCGTTTCGGACGCTGGGGGTTTGCTAACGGCTTTTACAACTGTCTCAGTCTCCCCCTCTCCGGCGCGGATTGCCTATCTCACGCAACCGGTCGAGCAGCTTACCCCACTGAAATGGTCGGAAAGCTCGTGGTCCCGCGTGTTCCGCCACCTCACGCGTGAAGCGGCAGCCGATCCCGAAGCTCGTGTATATGGTCGCCCCGTCTGTTACGCGCCTGAGAAACCGTTGTTACGGCTCTGGCAACGCGCTGTTACGAGCTTGCGATCTCCCTGGAAAACCGCCGATCGCCGTCCGCGGGCTCGGTTAGATCGCCGCTAATGCGCATCTTGCTGACGAGGTTTCTGCTCCCGGCGCTGATCGTCACGGGCGTCGTCCTTGCGTTCGGCTCGACGACCTCCGACCCGCCCGACGCTCACCGCGCCGCCAAGGCGTCGGTGCGAGTCGAAGCGCCGGCCCGCGGGTCGAAGCCACCGCGCCGCCCGCACGCGATCCTCCTGATCCTCGACGAGTTTCCGAGCGACTCGCTGCTCGACCGCCAAGGCCGCATCGACCCGGTGCGCTACCCGAACTTCGCAGCGCTCGCTGGAGACGGGACCTGGTTCAAGAACGCGTACTCCGTCTATGACTCGACGACGAAGGCGGTGCCGCTCATCCTCGACGGCATCCGCCCGCGGCCCGGCACCTCCCCCGATCGCCGCGACCACCCGCGCTCGATCTTCGACATGTTCGCCCGCCGCGGCTATCGCCTCGTGAGCTCGGAGGAGGCCACGGCGATGTGCCCGCCGACCGCTCTGCGACGGCGGCCGCGATCGACGTCCGGCGATCCTTCCCAACCTCGGCCGGGGTAGGCCGGCACGCTTCAAGCGCTTCATCCGCAGGATCCGTCCGGGCCGCCGCCCCACGTTCTGGATGAAGCACGTGCTGCTGCCGCACGGGCCCTACCTCTACCTCCCCTCCGGAGCGCGCACCCGCGCGGGCTCGACCGACCCGCTCCCCGGCATGCTCACCGTGCCCGGCTTCCACGATGCATTCCTCACCCGGCACAACGAGCAGCGCTATCTGCTCCAGCTCGGCTTCGTCGACCGCCTCCTCGGCCGGCTGCTGCGCCGCCTCCATCGGCTCGGCATGTACGACGACACGCTGATCGCCGTGACCGCCGACCACGGCATCGCCTTCCAGGTCGGCGTGCACACACGGCGCAGCGTGAGCCCGTCGAACGTGGAGGAGCTCGCGCCGGTGCCCTTCATCATCAAGGCGCCGGGGCAACGCGACGGGCGCGTCAGCCGCGCGTACGCCCGCACACTCGACATGGCGCCCACCATCGCGAGCGTGCTCGACTACCGCCTCGGCTATCCGGCCGACGGCCGCTCGGCATTCTCACGGGCGGTGCGGCGGAGGCGAACGATCAGCCTGAAAACCCGCGACTTCAGCGCGACGGTTCGGATCTCCGGGCGGCGCTGGGAGGCGCGCCGGCGGCGGGTGGTGCGTCGCCGGCTGCGCCAGCTCGGCTCCGGCGACTGGGCGAGTCTCTACACCGGCATCGGCCCGAGCCGCGGGCTGCTGGGGCGCCGCCCGGACGGCATCGCCCGGGCGTCGGCCGCCGGCGTCCGCGGAAGCATCACCCTCGCTGGGGAGCTCGGACACGTGCGGCGGTCGGCGGGAATCGTGCCGAGTCAGATCGCGGGCGACCTGCACGGCGGCGCTCCCGGTGAGAAGCGCGACCTCGCGGTGGCGGTGAACGGCAGGATCGAGGCCGTGGGACGGTCCTTCTATCTCGCCGGGGACGCCACCGAGCACTACGCCGTGATGGTGCCCGAGGAATCGCTGCTCGAGGGCGCCAACCTGGTCGAGGTGTACGAGGTCACCGCGGGCGGGGCCCTGCGCCTCTTGGCCCACACGTAACACGCCGTTTACATTCAGCTCCGTGCGTACACGGGCGATAGCGCTGCTGGTCGCGGTACTTGCGGTCGGCGGTTGCAGCGGAGACGACGAAGGATCGCCGCCGCGCGCGATCGCCCGCCCGCCCGTCGTAGTCCTCGTCTTCGATGAGTTTCCGGCCGACGACCTGCTTCGGCCCGACGGGCGCATCGACGCGGAGCGGTTCCCGAACTTCGCCGCGCTGGCACGGATCTCGACCTGGTTCCCGAACGCCAACACCGTCTACGACTCGACCTTCGCATCGGTGCCCGCGATCCTCGACGCCCGCCTGCCCCGACCGCGCACGGCCGCGGACGTGCGCAGCCACCAGCCGAGCGTGTTCCACCTGATGGACGGGCTCGGCTACGACGTCATCAAGGTCGAGTCATCCACCGCGGTCTGCCCGCCGCGGATCTGCATCGGGGCACGCGCGCGCCGGCCTAGCGTGCTCGACCGCCTGGCCGGGAGCGGTCGGCCGGCCCGGCTCCATCGTTGGATAGGAGCGATCCGCAGGCGCGCCCGGCCGACCTTCTACTTCCACCACGCGCTGCTGCCGCACGAGCCCTGGATCTACCTGCCCTCCGGCCGCCGCAGCCGTCCGACGGGGAAAGATCCGATCCCGGGCATGAACCGCTGGGTCGGCTTCCACGATCCGCGGCTCACCGAGCACAACCACATGCGCCATCTGCTGCAGGTGGGCTACACGGACCGGGAGCTTGGGCGGCTGCTGCGCCGGCTGCGGCGCACGGGACTGCTCGAGCGCTCCCTGCTCGTCGTGACCGCCGACCACGGCTACTCGTTCGACGTCGGAGTGCTCAGTCGCCGCAAGGTGAGCGAGACGACCGTCGAGGAGATCGCGCCCGTTCCCTTCTTCGTCAAGGCGCCCGGCCAACACGAGGGGGCGATCGACGAGAGCCTCGTGCGCACCGTCGACATCGTCCCGACCGTCGCCGATCTGATCGGTGTGCGCGTGCCCTGGCGCCACGACGGCCGCTCCGCCTTCTCCCCGGCTACGCGCGAGCGCAGCGAGGTCCGCATCCCCACTCGTGGCTTCGACCGCGTCATACGGATCGGGCGCGAGGAGCTCGCCGAGCGGCGGCGGAAGATCCGCCTGGCCCGCGCGCGCACCTTCGGCACCGGCGCTCAGAGCCGGCTCTCCTTCGGCGACCCATGGGCGAGCGTCTACCGGGTGGGGCCGGGCCGCGAGCTGCTCGGCCGCCGCCTCGAGGGGCTGCGGGTGAGCGACCGCGGCGAAGTCCGGGCGACGGTGGCGAATGCCGGCCTCGTGCGTCACGTGACGCCGGGCGACGAGCTCATTCCGACCCGCGTGACGGGAACGCTCGGCCGCGGGCGGCCCGGCGTTCTGCGAGACCTGGCCGTCGCGGTGAACGGGCGCATCCGCGCGGTCGGGCGCAGCTTCCGCCTGCGATTCAGGCCCAACGAGTACTTCTCGTTCGTCGTGCCGGAGGACTCGCTGCGCCCGGGGAGGAACGTGGTGGAGGTGCTGGAGGTGGAGCCCGGCGGGCGGCTCGTGCGGCTGGCTAGTACCTGAAGGCCGAGTTTGGCTCGGCGCTTCGGTCGCGCTGCACCCGGGCCGGCTCGCGGCCCGTGTCGACGAAGGCGCAGAAGTGGTGGCGACGATCGTCACGCGCGATACAGGTGCGGAAGTAATCCTCGCGCAGGCGGATTGTGTTGGCGGTCTCGAGGTTTCGCATGAGCTCCTCGTCGCCGGTCGCCAGCACGAAGGCGCGAAACGCCTCGGCATTTCGCTCGGTGTCCTCGGTCTCCGACACCACGGTGGGGCGCGCGGCGAGACCCGCGGCCAGCACGCCTACCACGCCGGCCACGAGCAGCCCCGTGCCGACGCGGTCCGAGAGCACCTCGAGCTGGGCTCTCGGCGGGGCGCCCGGTTCGGCCGCCGTCGTGCGCGCCCACATCCGCCGAGCGAGCCAGGGCGCCACGACCCCGACCAGGAAGAGGTTGCCGAAGGTGGCGAGCAGAATGCCCGGGATCAGATCCACACCCGTACCCACCGGCGGCAGCAAGTGGAGGATCAGCCCATCCAGCAGGGTGACCGCGATGAAGGACGGCCACATCCACGCTCCGCGCAACCGCCAGCGGATCCGTGCAGGCCAGAAGCGCTCCTGGCTCCTCACCCGCTTGAGAGTAGCCCGGCCGCGCCGGGTAGCCTTGTCCAGGTGGCAGATCTGTGGGTGGCACAGCTCGGGACGATCGCGTACGAGGAGGGCGTCGACCTCCAGGAGCGCGTGCGCGAGCGCCGGCAGGCCGAGGAGATTCCGGACGCTTTGCTGGTGCTGGAGCACCCCCCCGTCTACACGAAGGGGAAGCGGACCACTCCGGCC
Source organism: uncultured Thermoleophilaceae bacterium (assembly GCA_963812915.1). Taxonomy (GTDB): domain Bacteria; phylum Actinomycetota; class Thermoleophilia; order Solirubrobacterales; family Thermoleophilaceae; genus JACVRW01. Next base: position 121,052 of record CAWEXB010000005.1, read on the forward strand.
GACCTGCCGATGGGCGAGGAGTGGTACCGCGCCCAGGGGATCGACGTCTGCGACACCGACCGGGGCGGTCGCGTGACCTACCACGGGCCGGGCCAGCTGGTGGCCTACCCGATCATGGCGATCGAGCGCGTGGCCGACTTCGTGCACACCATGGAGAGCGCGATCGTGGCCGCGCTCGCCGACGAGGGAATCGAGGCGCGGGTGCGGGGCGCTCCCTTCACGGGCGTCTGGGCCGGCGACTCCAAGATCGCCTCGATCGGCGTGCGCGTTTCCGGCGGCGTGACCACGCACGGGCTGGCCGTGAACGTGGACAACGACCTCCAGCCATTCGAGTGGATCGTGCCCTGCGGCATCGACCACGTGCGCATGACCTCGGTCTCGCGGGAGACCGGGCGGGTGGGGTCGTTGCCGTGCTTCCGTCGGCGAATGGCGCACCGCTTCGCCGAGGCGTTCGGCCGGCGGCAGCGCTTGGTCACGGAGCGTCGGCTCGTGGCGCGGGAGGTCGTAGCGGCGTGAGCACTCGTTCCCGAGCAAACCCGGGCGGGGCGCGCGTCCTCGATATGGGGGAGGTACGCCCCTTCCGCGACCGCAAGCCGGCCTGGTTCAAGCGGCCGGCGCCCGGCGGTCCCCGCTACCGCGAGCTGCGCGGCATGATCGAGGGCGAGGGACTCCACACCGTCTGCCAGGAGGCCGCCTGCCCGAACATCGGCGAGTGCTGGGAGCGCGGCACCGCCACCTTCATGATGCTGGGCGACACGTGCACCCGCCGCTGCGGGTTCTGCAACGTCAAGACGGGCAAGCCCACCCACAACGATCCGCTCGAGCCGCTGCGCGTGGCGCAGTCCGTGAAGCAGATGGGCCTGCGCCACGCGGTCATCACGAGCGTCGACCGCGACGACCTGCCGGACCTCGGCGCAACGGCCTTCGTGGGCGTCATCCGCTCGATCCGGCGCCTGGCGCCGGCCTGCAAGGTCGAGGTTCTCACCCCGGACTTCCGTGGCGAGGAAATGCCGCTCGCGCGCGTTATCGCGGAGCGGCCGGACGTGTTCAACCACAACGTCGAGACCGTCCCGCGGCTCTACCCGAAGGCGCGGCGCGGCTCGAAGTTCCTGCGCTCCTGCCGCGTCCTCGCGGGCGCGAAGGAGATGGGCGGCGACGCGGTGGTCACGAAGTCCGGTCTCATGACCGGGCTCGGAGAGACCAAGGAGGAGCTGCTCGAGGCATTCGGGCTGCTGCGCGAGCACGGCGTGCAGGTCCTCACCGTGGGCCAGTATCTGCGCCCCACAAGGGACCACCTGCCCGTGGTTCGCTACTGGCACCCGGACGAGTTCGCCGAGCTGGAGCGCGAGGCTTACGCCCTGGGCTTCGAGTCGGTGGCGGCCGGGCCGCTGGTGCGCTCGAGCTACCACGCCGAGGAGACGCTCGCGCAGGCCGCCGCCCAGTGAGGGCGGTGCGCCGCGGGGTCATCGCCGCCGGCGTCGCGCTCCTTGCCGGAGGGACGGCGGTCGTGCTGGCGAGCACCGCCGCCGAAGACGCCCGCACCGACCGCTGGACCGCCCTCGCTCCGGCGCCACTCGAGCGAACCGAGGTGGCCGCTGCGCGGATCGGTCGCTTCATCTACGTCGTCGGCGGCTTCGAGCGCGCGAGCGGTCGGTCCACGGGGGCGGTCGAGCGCTACGACATCCGGCGCGATCGCTGGCGGCGCGTCCGGTCGATTCCGGTGTCGCTCGACCATGCGACGGCCGCGGCCTACCGCGGGCGACTGTACGTTCACGGCGGCTACACCGCCGGCCTCTCGCGGCCAACAAACGCCTTGCTCGAGTACAACCCCGAGCGGGATCGCTGGCGGCGGCTGCAGCCCGCCCCGACCCCGCGTGCGGCCCACGCGGTCGCCGTCATCGGGCAGCGCCTGTACGCCGCCGGCGGCGCGAACGACTCGGGCTCGCTCAGGTCGCTCGAGATCTACGACTTCCGCCGCCGGCGCTGGCTGAGCGGGCCGAGCTTCCCCGGCGCGGCGCGCAACCACACCACCGGCGTGGCGTCCGGCGGGCGGTTCTATGTCCTGGCGGGCCGCGACTCGGCCAACTTCACGCTCGCCGAGCGCTACGACCCGCGCCGGCGCGCGTGGGAGCGGCTTCCCGACTTGCGCACGCCTCGCGGTGGGATCGCCTCGGCCAGGCTGCGCGACGGCCGAATCGTCGTCTTCGGCGGCGAGAACCTGGGCCCCGGCGGAACCACGATTCGCGAAGTCGAGCTGTTTGACCCACGCCGGCGCCGCTGGCAGCGCCTGCCGGACATGCGCACGCCGCGCCACGGTCTTGGCGGCGTCGCGCTGGGCAACCGCGTGTACGCGATCGAGGGCGGGGTTGATCCCGGGCTCTCGTTCTCGAGCGCGATCGAGGTGCTCGACGTCCGCTAGCGGGGCAGGTGGGGCGCGAGACGTTCTGCAACCGTGCCGTCGGCGCGCGCTGCGACGATGGTCGGCACGACCGCGACGCCATATCTGCCCCGAATCTCGCAGCCGACGCGGAGTCCCGTGATCGCGTCGAGCTCGTCACTCCGGCGGCTCGGCCTACCCGTCAAGGCATCCGCCATCATGGCTCTCGGGTCCCGTGTTCCCGCTGAAGGACGACATCCCAAGCCGCCGCTTCCCGGTCCTCACGGTGGCGATCATCGCGGCCTGCGTGGTCGTCTACTTCGTGTTCGAGCAAGGGCTGTGGAGCCTCGGCGAGACCGGCAACGAGCGGGTCATCGAGTACGGAGCGATTCCCTACGAGATCACGCATCCGGGCGACGAGTGCGCTGTGGCCTCCGACGGCGTAGTGCGGTGCGAGGGCCAGCCCGAGGTCGGCGGCTCCCAGGCGCCCGATCAGGCGCCCTGGTGGGTGACCGTCTTCAGCTCCATGTTCATGCACGGCAGCCTGCTCCACCTTGGCGGGAACATGCTCTTCCTCTGGATCTTCGGCAACAACATCGAGGACTCGATGAGCCGCTGGCGCTTCGCCGCCTTCTATCTGCTCGGCGGAATCGTGGCCCTGCTGGCGCAGGTTCTGATGGATACAGACTCGACCATTCCCACCGTCGGCGCCAGCGGTGCCATCGCGGCCGTACTTGGCGGTTACGCGATCCTCTATCCGCGCGCCCGGGTGATCACGCTCATCTTCTTCATCATCATCTTCACGGTCGTCGAGCTGCCCGCCCTGGTGGTGCTGGGGCTGTGGTTCCTGCTGCAGCTGCTTCCGGCCTTCAGCCAACCGGTGATGGACGGTGGCGGCGGAGTTGCCTACTTCGCCCATATCGGTGGCTTCGTCTTCGGCCTGCTCCTGATCAAGGCGTTCGCCAACCGCGTGCACGAGGACTACGACTCGCAGCGCCGGATCCCCGTCTACTGATGGCGCGTACGGTGGCGCTGATCGGCAGCCTCGCGTTCATCTGCCTGCTCGCCGCCTTGACGATCTCGGTGGCGGTCGATGAAGGTGTGGACATCCTCGTGATCGTGTCGCTGATCGTGATCGCGCTGCTCGGCTTCGGGGTGCTGGGCGCGCTAGCCTCGGCGCCGCCCGATGAGTAGACCGGGACCTCCTCCCCTGCCGGGCCGCGACGCCGCGCCCGGATCCCGTCGCGGCGTGCTCTCGCGTGGACGCCGGCGGCGCCGCCGGCGCTCGCGAACGGGCGCGGTCGTCCTCGCCCTGCTGCTCGCTCCCGTCGTGGTGGCGGCGGCCGCCTACCTGTCGTTCGGGGTCGGGGACGGCTCCTCCGCGACCTCGGCGGCGCCGCTGGCAGCCGGCTCGCCGCCGGTGCCCCCGGAGCCGGTCGAGACGCCCGAGCCCGCCCAGTCCGTGGGGACCGCTCCCGTCCGGAACGTTTCGCTCGACGGCGTCGACGCCTTCCACGTCGACCTCCGTCGGCCTCCTCGAGCCGGACTCGTCTTCGACGTCGGGACCGGCGAGGTCCTCTGGCGGCGCCACCCGCTGGCGGCGGTTCCGATGGCGAGCCTCACGAAGATCATGACCGCGCTGATGGTGGTCAACCGGACCCGGCCAAACGCTCCCGTCCGTATAACCCGCGCCGCGCTCCACTACAGCGGCCAGGCGGTTGGCCTGCTTCCCCGCGGCAAGCGGGTCCGGCTCGAAACGCTGCTCAACGGACTCCTGCTCGTGTCAGGCAACGACGCGGCGATCGCACTGGCCGTGCACGTGTCCGGCAGCGAGCGGCGCTTCGTGCGGGAGATGAACAGCCGCGCCCGCGCGTGGGGGCTCGACTGCACCCACTTCGCCTCCGCGCACGGGCTCGAGGACGGCAACCGCTCCTGCGCTCGCGACCTCGCGGTCCTGACCCGACTTGCGATGTCGAAGCCCCGCATCCGGCGGATCGTCCGTCGCCGGCAGGTTGCCTTCCGCTTCCCGATCAAGGGCGGGAAGCTGTACCTGACGGGCCACAACCCGCTGATGCGCCTGGGCTACCGCGGCGCCGTCGGCCTCAAGACTGGCTACACATCCGCCGCCGGGCGCTGCTTCGTGGGCGTGGCCCGCCGTCGCGGCCGCACCCTGGGCGTGGTTCTGCTTGGCTCGCGCGACCCCTCGAGGCACGCGCCGAAGTTGCTCGACGCGGCGTTCGCGCGGGTCCGGGCCGGCTGAGCCGCGTCCCTTGACGGCCCATCCAGCAGCAGGTAAGAACAGCTCCGCCACGCGATGAGCTCCGCAACCGATCAGCTCGAGGCAACCATCGCCGCCTACAACGACGCGTGGAACGCCCACGACGTGGATCGGATCGCGTCGATGCACGCACCGGACATGGTCTTCGAGAACCACACAGCCGGGGAGCGAGCCGACGGCGTGGAGGCCCTGAAGCACATCGCGCGGATCTTCGAGTCCTGGCCCGACATCGCGTTCGAGACGCGCAGGCTCTACGTACGCGAGGACCTCGTGGTGCAGGAGTGGACCGCCACGGCCACGCACGTCAAGCCGATCACGCGCGGCGACATCGTCGCCGAGCCGTCCGGCAAGCGCATCGAGTGGAAGGGCATGGACGTGATCCCCTTCGAGCACGGCAAGGTCAAGCGCAAGGACGTCTACTCGGACTCGGTCTCGATTCTGCGTCAGGTGGGGCTGTTCTAGCGCGGGAGATGGAGCCAGCCGGATTCGAACCGGCGGCCTCCGCCGTGCAAAGGCGGCGCTCTTCCAGCTGAGCTATGGCCCCTTGGTGCGTATGGTAGGCCGTGCGCGTGGACTAGATGGCTGTATATCGATCAGCGCGCCGGATCCCACGCACTTGGCCGTTCGGACTCGGGCTTAGACGGAGCGAGAGGAAGTTCCTCCCGGCACCCAGTTCGGCCGACGGCACATAGAAACAGCGGTCAGTGGCCGCGTCCGGCCGCTGAACCCACACCAAGCCTCTAGTCGAAGTCGAAATCGCGCGGCGGCTTCTGCTCGAACCAGAGCCGATCGTGCTCGGGGGTCTCCTCTAGGAAGTCGGGAGTGTCCTCGAGCACGTCGCCGGCCTCCTTCGATTCACCCTCGCGCTCCCCATCGACAGCGGCCTCGTCCTCGTCTGCCGCGGGACTGTCGCCACCGGGACCGCCCTCGACGGGATCGGACTCCCGCTCGAAGCGGCGGGACTCCTCCGGCGCGTCCAAGCTGCGCTCCGGAGGAGGCTCGAACCGGTCGGCCTCGGGCTCGGCTGTTCGCTCGGGCGGCTCCGGATCCGGGAGCGGCTCGATCGGCTCGGCGGTGTGCGGCACGGCCGGTGCCGCCTCCTCGGGGAATGGCTCGGGTTCCGGCTCTTCCGCGCCAGGCCCCGGTTCGGGCTCCTCCGCGCCAGGCCGGGGCTGCTGTGAGGGCTCCTCCCCGTCGAAGGGAGCGAGCGCGGTCTCGGCCGCCGGCTCCGCCGTGTCCTCGGTAGCCGTCGCCGGCATCTCCGCAAGCGCCTCGCCGTCGCCCGACGCCTCGCCCTCCTCGGACGGAACCACTTCGCGACGCACAGGCCCGAGCGCCTCCTCCTCCTGGCGTCGAAGCTCTTCCTCCGGCGCCCCGTGCTCGCGCTTGAGCTCGAGATGCTCCCTGATGGCATCGTCGAGTACCCCCATCCCGCGAAACATTATCGAGGCGAACGGGATGGGTCCGTAAGTGCTTCCCGTCGGAGCTGTATCGCGGCGACCCGACCGCGTCTCGCCGATCGGGGCCCAGGATCGGCGGTAACAACAGCGAGAACGTCGCGAATCGAGAGATCGAGCATCGAGTGCGCCGCTACCATGAGAGCGCCCCCGGGGCTATAGCTCAGTTGGGAGAGCGCCTGGATCGCACCCAGGAGGCCGCCGGTTCGAGTCCGGCTAGCTCCACTCGGAGAACCCCTGTAATGGCGCGGGTTTTCGCGTTGCGCAAGCGGTTGCGAGAGCCGATCGCCGCCGGATCTTTGGCCCGGTCTTTGGCCCGATCTCCGCGCAGCGCAGCGCCCCCGCTGCGTGAGAAGCCCCATTTCAAGCCGTTTCGACCGTATGAGCGGCTCAGGCCGGGGGACGAAATAGAACTTCATTTAGGAGCGCCCGCGTTCGAGTTCTCGAGCGGCTCGACGGCCGCGGCGGCGCAACCGTTCTCGCCCGAGGAGCACGCGCGCGAGGGGATGCGCCGCTTCTGCTTGTCGCGCCGAGCGCCACTCGACCGTCGGCCCGACGGAGTGCCGGAGGCAGGCGGAAGCAGCGGCCCTGCAACGCGGTACGAGAGGCGGCGGTGATGGTCACGCACACGCTGGCCCGCCGCTGGTAGGAGTTTGTGAGGGCGGGCGGTACGCGAGGCTGGGCCGTTGCGCGACTGTATGTTGGGGCCGTGGACGCCCTTGTGCGTCACCCCCTAATCGACGAGATTCTCGACGCACGCCGCGATTACGCGCGCGGTCACGACGCGGCTTTCGAGGGCTACCGCAACCACGCGCACCGCATCCATTGCTTCGTGCGAGCGATCTCGTCGCTGTCCGCGGACGACCAGGAGAAGGTTGCCATCGCTGCCGCCTTCCATGACTTGTGCACCTTTGACGGCCTCGACTACCTCGAACCTTCGATCGAGGAGGCGGCCCGCTACCTGCGCGACACCGGGCGCGAGGCGTGGGACCGCGAGGTTGCGCTTACGATCGCCTTTCACCACCGGATCCGGCCTTATCGCGGCGAGGCAGCCCACCTCGTGGAGCCGTTTCGCCGCGCCGACTGGAACGAGTTCACCATGGGCCTGGTGAGCGGCGGCGTCCCCCGGGAGCTGCGCAAGGCGGCCGATACCGAGTTCCCGGTCACCGCCTTCATCCCAAAGGCGGTCCTCCTCGGGACGATCGCCTGGCTGCCACGCCATCCGCTGCGCCCTGCACCCCCGTTCCGCGGCCGCGCGGCACTGCGGCGCACCGGCCGCGCCTGACAACGCCCGGCTGAACGGCTCAGCCGCGACCGCAACAGACCGACCTACGCGCACGGCATAGCGATCGCATTCGGCCGCGAGTTGGTCTGCCCGGCCCGAGTGACCCCGTGACCAGTCCTCCTCGTGACGGTTAGACGAACCGCCTCACGAAGTCGAGGGCGACCTGGGCGACCTCGCGCCAGCCGCTGTCGATTGTCAGCGAATGGCCGCGGTTCGGGATCTTCTCGATCTCAGTTACCGCCTTGTTGTGGCGCTGGCGCTTGTAGGAGGCATTCGCGATCGCCCACGGCACCGTGTGGTCCTTCGCGCCGTCGATGATCAGAAGCGGGCCGCGGTCCGAGTTGCGGACGTCGAGCTTCGCCTCGCTGAACGGGTTCAGGTTGGCGTTGGCCATCTGCATCAGCGCTACACCCGGTGCGGCGACGTGGTAGGTCTCATATAGCCGCCGCGCCTCCTCGTCATCGCCGAACGCGTTGGTCCAGCCGTACTTGAACTGGTTGAACGTCAGGGTGACCGCGCGCCCGCGGTTGAGCGGGTTCTTCAGCACTGGCAGCGACGCGCGGAGCGCTGAGAACGGCAGCGGCAGCACACCGCGGAACGGACCCGGATCGATCGCTACCGTCGCGGCGGAGAGCCCGCGGTCGGCGATGAGCTGGGCCAGCAGGCCGCCCGTCGAGTGCCCCATCACCGCGGGCTTCTGGTCGAGAGCGCCGATCACCTCGGCCGTGTGGTCGGCGACCTGCTTGAGCGTCTTCTTCGCGAGCACGTCGGGGTTCGCCCGGGCCTCCTCGACCGTCTCGGGGTCGCCGGGCCAGTCGGGCGTCAGCCCGGCGTATCCGTTCTCCTCGAAGAACTCGACCCAGTTGTCCCAGCTCGAGGGCAGCAGCCAGAGGCCGTGGATGAAGACGACCGGCGCCTTCCCGCTGGCGTTGGCCTGGTCGATCTGTCGCTGCTCGCGGTCGCTGATCTGACCCGGGCCTTCGGCCGGCTTGTCGGCGCTCGATGCCCTTTCTGTCAGAACTCATGGATCCATCCTTCCGTTTGGCCACGGTTTGTCGTGGACGCGAGGATCCCGGCGCCGCCGCTCGATCGAATCTGCCAACCGGCCAGTGCGAGTCGCCAGTCGGCTGACCGCAACGCGTCCTGTTCGCTGGTCAGGACCTGCCCGAGCTGGTTTCGCGAGGTGATGTCGAGCTTCGCGTAGCACCTTGTGGAGGTGGTACTGGACCGTTCGGGGGCTGATGAACAGCTGCGCGCCGATCTCCGGGTTGGAGAGCCCGTCACGGGCGAGTCGGGCGATCTGAGCCTCGTGGGGAGTGAGGTCGTCGCGCGTCTCCACACTGCGCTTATGCGCGGTTTCTCCGGTTGCTTCGACCTCGCGACGAGCGCGCTCGGCGAAGGCGTCGGCCCCGATGTTGCTGAACCTTTCGTGTGCGGCGCGAAGCTGTTCACGGGCATCGACGCGCCGCTTCTCCCGACGAAGCCATTCGCCGTAGACGAGTTGGGCGCGGGCGACGTGAACGGCGATTCGACTACGGCCGAGCCGCTCGACGGCCTCCCGGTAGAGACCCTCGGCTTCATCGCCTTCGCTTAAGAGAGCCTCCGACCGGGCCTGAACGCCCAGGGCCCAGTCGGTGCCGCTTGCGCGTGTCCGTCCTGCAAGGCGCCGCATGGCGCTTGATGCGGTCTCACGGGCGCCGCTTCGGGCGCCTGCCTCAACCAGCTCAATCAGCGCCCACCCGTAGAAACCGAGATCCTCGTGAGCGCATGCCCGCTCTGCTGCGGCCAGGGCTTTCTCATAGTGGCCGAGGCCGTTGTACAGGACCGCAGTCGCGTAGTGGGCCAGACCGATCGCTCTTCCTTCGCCGCGCGTTCTCGCGTCCTCCAGGCTGGCCTCGATGACGGGGAGGGCTGCGACCTCGTCGCCGCGCCAGGCGACGAGCACCAGCGACGTATATCTGAGTGGGGCATTCCCTATGGCCCGGCTGATCGCGTTCGCCTCCTCGATCAGAGCCGCCGCGGTGGCGAACTCACCAGCGTGCACATGTACGCAGGCGCGGTACGACAGCGCGATCGGAAGGACTGCGAGCGCACCGCTACCGCGGGCCAGGTCGACTGCGCGATTGGCCAGCGCATACCACCTCCCGTCATCCCACAGCTCTGGTGCGAGTGGCTCCGGTGTTACTGGGCACGAAGTCCAGAGCCAGCGCAAGCCATCGTCGCCGCTGCGATCTCCTTCGGCGAACGCGTTCAGCGCTCGCGTCAGCGCAGGCAAGGCTTCGGCGTATGGCTCGGTGAAGCGCATTGCCAGGCCGTCGAGGAGCAGGTCGACCGGACGCGGCGGCAGCGGTCCGGGAGGCGCGGCCCGACCCCGCTCGGCCGCCTCTACAACCCCACCGGTGCGGCTCTCGCGGCCAACGAAGATCTCGGCTCCGAACGCCTCCACATACGTCTCGCGCGCCGACGCGACATCAAGCGGCTCGAACCGTTTCGCGGCCTCGAGCAACAAGGGCGGCGCGTCACTGCCGCGTGTCCGGGCAAAGGCAATCTGGCCGCGAAGCCGCTCCCGATCGGCGCGCTCGAGATCATCGAGCGGGGAAAACTCCGCAATGCCGAGCAGCGCCTGTGCCGCTTCGGGTGCGCCCGCTTCCAGCTTGGCACGGGCCGCGGCCAGCGCTCGAGTTCCGCGCCCTGCGGGATCGGGAGTCAGCTCAGCCGCTCGTTCCAGGAATGCCGCCATGGCGGCGAAACCGCCGCGAGCTCGTGCCCGATCGGCCGAGCGCTCGAGCTCAGTGGCCACCTGCTCGTCGGGCCCGCCCGCCGCCTGCGCAAGGTGCCACGCGCGCCGGTCGGGGTCCGCCGCCGGATCGGTTGCCTCGGCGAGCGCCCGGTGCACCTCCCGGCGGTCCGGCACGGCCGCCGCCCCGTAGGTGGCCGAGCGCACCAGCGGATGACGGAACCGCACCCTTGCCGCCGAGCTCGACCAAACCGGCCGTCTGCGCCGGCTCGGCCGCGTCCGGCTCCGAGCCCGAGCCGCTCGGCCGCTCGCCACAACAGTGCCACGTCGCCGACGGGTTCGGCCGCCGCCGCGAGCAGGAGTCGTTGCGTCTCGCCCCGCAGTGACTTGAGCCGCCGCAGGAAGCTCTGCTCGATCCCGTCGGCCAGCGGCACGTGGTCGGGGACACCGAAGCCTCCGGCGAGCTCCACCGCGGAGAGGCCACGAGGCAGCTCCAGCAGAGCGAGCGGGTTGCCGCGAGTCTCGGCGACGATCCGGTCGCGGACCTGCTCATCGATCAGCCCAGGGAGCCCGGAGGCCAGCAGCGAACGGGCGTCGTCGGCATCCAGCCCGTCGAGCACGAGCTCCGGCAAGCCGCTGAGTACCTCGCTGCGCTCGCGCGTCACGAACACGATCGCGACCGACTCCGCGAACAGCCGGCGGGCGACGAACGCCAGCGCGAGGGCGGATTCCTCGTCGAGCCACTGCGCATCGTCGACCGCACACAGAAGCGGCTGCTCCTCGGCCGCATCCGAGAGCAGGCCGAGCGCCGCCAGGCTGACGACGAAGCGATCCGGCGGCTCGCCGCCGCTGAGCCCGAACGCCACGCTCAGAGCCTGGCACTGGGGAGAGGGCAGTCGGTCGAGCCGACCGAGCATCGGCGCGCAGAGCTGGTGCAGGCCGGCAAACGCGAGCTCGATCTCAGACTGAACTCCGACCGCCCGCAACAGCCGCAGGTCCGGCGCCGAATCGATCGCGTAGTCCAACAGCGCGGTCTTGCCGATGCCCGGCTCTCCGCGCACCACGAGGGCGGCGCTCTCCCCCGAGCGCGCCGCGCCGAGCAGCCGGCCGAGAGCGGCGCTCTCCGCGTCGCGGCCACGCAGGGTTATTCCCCCTCTCACAGACGTAAGCGCAACCTACACCGGCGCGGGCGCCCGAGCCAGTGGCGGGCGGAACGGCGCCGATCACTAGCCAGTCCGACTGGCGTACTGGCGGATGCGAAGGCAGCGCCCCCGCGAGACGCTCGCTGCCGTCGGGCCACCCCACCGAAAGGACCTCACCATGACCCCCACGATCGTTCTCGTCCACGGGGCCTTCGCCGACTCGTCGAGCTGGAACGGGGTCATCGACCCTCTCCAAAGCGCCGGCCGCCCGGTGGTCGCCGCCGCAAACCCGCTGCGAGGCCTCGCGTCCGACGCCGAGGCCGTCAGCGACCTGGTCCGGTCGATCGACGGGCCGATCGTCCTCGTCGCCCACTCCTACGGCGGCGCGGTGATCTCCAACGTCGCCGCGGACGCCGGCGAGATCACCGGTCTCGTCTACGTCAATGGCTTCGCGCCGGACGCCGGCGAGAGCGCGTTCGAACTCGCAGGCAAGTATCCGGGCAGCACGACCGGCGACGCGGTGCGACCGACTCCGCGCAGCGACGGCACGACCGACCTGGCGATCGCGCAGGAGCTCTTCCGCGACAACTTCTGCGCCGACGTGCCCGAGGCGCAGGCCGCCCGGATGGCCGCCACCCAGCGGCCGGCCACGCTCGAGGCGCTCCAGGAGCCCTCCGGCGAGCATCCGCTGTGGAAGCAGGTGCCGTCCTGGTTCCTGATCGGCGAGAAGGACCACAACATCCCCGCCGCCCTCCATCGCTTCATGGCGGAACGCGCCGGCGCACGGCGCACGATCGAGATCCCGGGCGCCTCGCATGCGATCTCCGTCTCACAGCCCGAGGCGACGGCCGATCTGATCCTCGAGGCCGCGGCGGCGGGCCCGTCGGCGCCTGAGCCCGCGTCCGATCCCCACCGCAACCCGAAAGGAGAACCTGCAGTGCCCACCACACACACCCGCCGGTCGTGCTCGAGCCGGAGTCACAGGAGTTCGTCGAGGCGACGGCCAAGCCGCCGTTCCTGTACGAGCTCACCCCGGCCGAGGCCCGCAAGGTGCTCGACGACGTCCAGGCCGCGCCGATCGACAAGCTGCCGGTCGAGGACCGCTGGATCACCGTCCCCGCCGAGGTCGGCGACGTGCGCGTGCGGATCGTCCGGCCGCCCGACGCCGCAGGGACGCTGCCGGTGATCCTCTACATGCACGGCGGCGGCTGGGTGCTCGGCAACGCCGACACGCACGACCGGCTGGTCCGCGAACTGGCCGTCGGCACCGGCGCCGCCGTCGTGTTCGTCGAGTACGACCGCTCGCCGGAGGCGCACTACCCGGTCGCGATCGAGCAGGGCTACGCGACCGCCCAGTGGATCGTGCCGCGAAGGCGCCGCCAACCAGCTCGACCCCGAGCGCATCGCGGTCGCCGGCGACTCGGTCGGCGGCGGCATGACCGCCGCGCTGGCGCTGATGGCGAACGGAGCGCGGCGACGTCCGCTTCGTCCAGCAGTCGATGTACTACCCGGTCACCGACGCCGCCATGGACACCGGCTCCTACGAGCAGTTCGCGGAGGGCTACTTCCTCACCGCGAAGGGGATGGCGTGGTTCTGGGACGCCTACGCTGCCCGACCTCGAGCGGCGCTCGGAGCCGTTCGCGTCGCCGCTCCGCGCCAGTCCGACGAGCAGCTCGCCGGGCTCCCGCCTGCGTTCCTTCTCGTCGACGAGGCGGATGTCCTTCGGGACGAGGGCGAGGCCTACGCGGCGCGTCTGCGGAAGGCTGGAGTCGAGGTGACGACCGTCCGTTACGACGGGATCACCCACGATTTCATGATGCTCAACCCGCTCAGCGCCACGCACGCGACACGCGCCGCGATCGCGCAGGCCATCTGGGTGCTACGCGGGGCGCTCCACGGCAAGTCAGGAGACAGCGATGCATGAGATCGAGGTCGTCACCATCGCAGTGCCGAGGAGGCCGAGCACGGCGTTGCCGAACTCTGGACAGGCGGCCGAGATCGCCTACACCCTCCTCGACGACGGCGACCTGAAGCTGCGGTTCGTGCCCCGCCACGACGGCACCCCGGTAGTCGGCATGCACATCCTGACCGAGGCCCTCGCCGAGGTCCAGCGGGCCCTCGCCGTGTGCTGAAAGCCAACGAGCGAAGGAACACTATGAAGATCGTTGTCATCGGCGGCACCAGCCTGCTCAGGACCACGACAACCAAGGGAGGTCACGCAATGACTGAAGATCAGGTCAAAGCAAACCTGAAGGCCATGGATGATCTGGACTTCGATGGGTGGAACAACGCCGACTGGCATGGCGTATTCGCCCACCAGCACACGGACGACGTGTTCGTCGACTTCAAGGGTCAAGAGCCCACCCGCGGGCTTGAGGACCACATCGGCGCGATGAAAGCCTTCGTCGAGTCAGTCGGGGGCACCCCGCCCAAGGTCGTTTCTCACCCGATCGCGTTCGGGGACGGCGAGTGGACCTGCGTCGTCGGCGAGTTCGAGGACGGGAGCCGGATGGTGACCGTTGCGAAGTGGCGCGACGGCGCCATCGCTGAGGAATACATCTGGGTCTAGGGCAAAGCCCTCGCGAGGTCGAGCGTGTGCTCGCGGTGTCTGACAGCCAACGAGCGAAAGGAACGCTAGGAAGATCGTTGTCATCGGCGGCACCGGCCTGATCGGCTCGAAGGTCGTGGCCTGCCTCGATGAGGAGGAGTACGAAGCGCTGCACGCCTCGCCCGACACGGGCGTCAACACGCTGACCGGCGAGGGGCTCGCCGAAGTTCTCGACGACGCCCCGGTGCTCATCGACGTCTCGAACTCGCCCTCATTCGAGGACGAGGCGGTGATGGATTTCTTCACGACCTCCACCACCAACCTGCTGGCGGCCGCGGCCGAGGCGGGCGTTCGCCACTACGTCGCGCTCTCCGTGGTCGGGGCCGACCGGGTTCCCGACAGCGGCTACCTCCGGGCGAAGGTCGCCCAGGAGAAGCTGATCGATGGGGCGTCGATCCCGTACACGATCGTCCGCGCCACGCAGTTCTTCGAGTTCGTGAAGCGGATCGCGGACGCGGCGACGGATGGTGGGGTTGTCCGGTTGCCCCACGTGCTGTTCCAGCCAATGGCCGCGGACGACGTCGCCGCCGCGGTGTGCGAGGTCACCCAGAGGGCGCCAGCTGACGGCATCGTCGAGATCGGGGGTCCGGAGCAGTTCCGGTTCGACGACTTCATCCGCGATGGCCTCGCGGCGATGGGCGACGACCGGACCGTCGTCGCCGACCCCAAGGCCCGCTACTTCGGAGCGGTGTTGCAAGAGCGCTCCCTGGTTCCCGACAACGCGGTCCGGAGGCGACCGGTCGAGCTTGTCACTGCCAGATTCGTGGAGACCGAGGCCAAGTCGGGCAGACCTAGGGTCGGCTGGACGGAGATCGGGCCAAAACGGTGCTTCTTTGGCCCGATCCCAGCCGAAATGGCCGGGAACTGGCCGAAAACGCGGGCGTCAGGCCGGGCCTCCACCGCCGCGAAACCCCAGCAAACAAGCCAAACTCAGGACCAGCGCACGCCTGGATCGCACCCAGGAGGCCGCCGGTTCGAGTCCGGCTAGCTCCACTCGGAGAACCCCTGTAATGGCGCGGGTTTTCGCGTTTCGCAAGCGGTTGCGAGAGCCGACCGCCGCCGGATCATTGGCCCGGTCTTTGGCCCGATCTCCACGCAGCGCAGCGCCCCCGGCGCATGAGAAGCCGCATTTCAAGCCGTTTCGCCCGTATGAGCGGCTCAGGCCGCGGGACGAAATAGAACTTCATCTAGGAGCGCCCGCGTTCGAGTTCGCAAGTGGCTCGACGGCCGCGGCGGCGCAACGGATCTCGCCCGAGAAGCACGCGCGCGAGGGGATGCGCCGCTTCTGCTTCTCGCGCATTGCACAAGCCCGGGCGCCTCGTGCTTTCCACCCCATCGCCCAGGCGCGTGCCTATGCAGAGGGCGGGCACCCTCTCGGGCGCGTGTTGCTTCTGAGTTTCGTCCGTGGCGGTCGTCTGGGACGCCGCGATCTGCGCTCCCGCTGTCATTGAGAACTGAGCAGTCTTGGATCGCGGCGCCGGCTCACTTGTCAAGGCCTTGAGATCGCAGGCGCTGCGGTTCGGCGGTGCCAAGCTTTCGGTGTGGCAACGGCACGTGAGCGCGCCGTCAGCTTTCTGCACGCGGAGCTCGAGCGGGGCGGGCTGCTGGGGCCCGCGGGCTGTTGGCTGCTCCTAGCGGTGAAGTCGAGGCCTGGCGGTTGCGGCTCATAGAGCCGGCTGTGGAGCGGCCGACGCCGTCTGACAGGACGCGTCGGGCGGCCGACGAGCTGCTGCATGATCTGCTCGAGGCGGTGCCGGTGGAGGACGGGGGTAGGGGCGACGACGACATGCGGTTTGAGGGAGCGGTGGGCGCGCTGCGGGCCGTCGACGCAGCGTCCGGTGAGTGGTATGAGCGTCGTCGGGCACCTGCGGGCGATCAACAACAACCTGCTCGACACCTACCAGCTCAAGTCCCAGAACGCGCTGCTCGACGGGACCGTCCAGCGGATCGAGCGCCGCGACGGCGGCTACCTCGTCACGATCAGCTTCGCGCGCGTCAACGAGGTCACGCGCGACCTGCGCTACGACCGCGTGATCGTGTGCACCGGGTTCCGGTTCGACCCCGCGATCTTCGTCGACGACTGCCGCCCGGAGCTCGTGATCGACGACCGGTTCCCGGCGCTGACGCCCGAGTGGGAGTCGACCAACGTGCCCGGGCTCCACTTCGCCGGCAACTTGATGCAGGTGCGCGACTTCAAGCGCTCCACCGGCGGCTTCATCCACGGCTTCCGCTATTGCGTGCGGTCGCTGCACCGGATGCTCGAGCGGCGCGACCACGGCGTGGAGTGGCCGCACGCCGTGCTGCCAGCCGAGCCGGAGGCGCTCGCGGAGGCGGTGCATCGCACGCGTGAACCGCACGTCGGCGCTGTGGCAGCAGTTCGAGGTCATGTGCGACCTGATCGTGGTCGAGGCCGACGGCCAGGCGCGCTACTTCGAGGAGCTGCCGGTCGACTACGTCCACGCGAGCGACTTCGGCGCCGCGGAGCGCTACTTCACGATCACGCTCGAGTACGGGCCGGATCACGACAGCGTCGATCCGTTCGACATCTCGGTCGCCCGCATCGCGCAGACGGACGCCGCGCGCGCGAGCGAGGGGCGGTACCTGCATCCGGTAGTCCGGCGCCACCGGCGGGGGATGCTCGTCGCGGAGCATCACGTGACCGAGAACCTCGAGAACGAGTGGACCGGCCCCGGGCACCGCCTGCCGCTGAAGGAGTTCTTCGCCGGTCAGCTGGCCCCGGAGAGCGAGGCATCGGATGCAGGCACTGTCACTGCGTGAGCTCGAGCAGCAGGCGCGCGAGCACCTCGACCCGGGCGTGTACGACTTCTTCGCGGGCGGCGCCGACGACGAGCTGACGCTGCGGGCCAACGAGGCGGCCTTCACGCGCATCGGCCTGGTCCCGCGCGTGCTGCGCGGCGGCGGCCAGCCGCGACTCGAGGTCGAGCTGCTCGGTTCCCGCGCCTCGATGCCGGTCGTGATCGCGCCGACCGCCTTCCATCGGCTCGCGCATCCCGACGGCGAGCGCGCCACCGCGCGCGCGGCGGCGGCCGCCGGCACGGTGATGATCGCGAGCATGGCGTCCACCGTCGCGATCGAGGAGATCGCGGCGGCGGTTCCCGGGCCGTGGTTCCAGCTCTACATCCAGCCCGACCTGGGCTTCACGGAGGCGGTGGTCCGGCGGGCGGAGGCGGCCGGCTGCGCCGCGCTGGTCGTCAGCGCCGACTCGCCGGCGTTCGGCCGTCGCGAGCGCGACCTGCGCCACGGCTTCGACCACCTGCCGGAGGGGATGTGCTGCGAGAACATGCGCGACGGCGACGGCCCGCCGCGGCGGTTCGTCTTCACGCCGGAGCTCTCGTGGGACCACGTCGAGTGGCTCCGAGCCACGACCGCGCTCCCGATCGCGCTGAAGGGCGTCGTGCACCCCGAGGACGCCGGGATCGCCGTCTCGGCCGGCGTCGACGCGCTCGTGGTCTCCAACCACGGCGGCCGCCAGCTCGACGGCGTGCCGGCGGCCGTCGACCTGCTCCCGGCGATCGTCGACGCGGTCGGCGGCGAGGTGCCGCTGGCCGTAGACGGCGGAGTCCGCCGTGGGACCGACGTCGTCAAGGCGTGCGCGATGGGCGCGACCGCGGTCGGCATCGGGCGGCCGGTGCTGTGGGGGCTCGCCGTCGCCGGCGAGCCCGGCGTGCGGCACGTGCTCGAGCTGCTCCGCGCCGAGCTCGAGCGCGCGCTCGTCCTGTGCGGCTGCGACTCCCCGGCGCAGGCCGACCGCGACCTGCTGCACGTAGCGAGGGTGGAGGAGCCGTGGTGACGCGCGCGCGTGCCGCCGCGGGGACGCTGGCGCTTGCGAGCCTCCCGTACTGGCTGCCGGGCGCCGTCGTCGCGCTGAGGATGCGCATCTTCACGCTCGTGAACGGCGACGAGGCGGTCGCGATCCCCGGGCGGGCGGTCGACGCCGCGCACTTCGAGGAGGTGTACGCGCACCCGGCCGCCAGCGGCCGCAGCCGCGGTGCGGCGCTGTCGGACCTGTTCTGGTACTGGCTCTCGCCGGGGGCCGAGCTCCACCAGGAGCACCTCGAGCCCGGCCGCCGCTACGACGAGGTCGCGCTCACCACGCGCCGCCTCCTCGCACGGCCGCGCGCGACCGTGGCGGCGCTGGCGGCGGACTGCGCGGCCAGGGTTCTCGACGAGCGGCCGATCGCCGGCATGCGGCTGGTCCGGCTGCGCGACCTCGCGATGCCGATCTGGGCCGAGTTCGCCTATGAGCTCGTGTTCGGCGAGCGCTGCCCGCGCCGCGCGCGCGAGCTGATCGTCGGCAACGCGAACGACGTCGTCACGGCGCTCAAGTGCACCGGGCTGCGGCACATGGGCCGCCGCCACCGCCTCACGCGGTACCTCGTGGACCAGCTCGAGCACGGCACCCAGCCGCTGCAGCCCCTGCCCGCCGGGATGTCGACGCGGGAGCGGGCGCTGTACCTGCAGGGCGCGTTCTTCAACACCGCCGTCGTGCAGATGTCCGAGGCGACGGCGCACCTGCTGATGGTCCTCGCGCAGCAGCCCGAGGCGCAGGGGCGGGCGGCCGCCGAGCCCGAAGACGCGGGCCACCTCGACCGCGTGCTCGACGAGACGCTGCGGCTGTATCCGCTGTTCGGCATCGCCCATCGGATCACGTCGGCGGACATCGCGGTCGACGGGCACACGATCCCGCGCCGGCTCCGTGCTCTGCTTCAACTACCCCGCCTACCACCGCACCGGCTACGACGACCCGGACGCGTTCCGCCCCGAGCGCTGGGAGGACCTGTCGCACCGGGATGCCGCCTTCATCCCGTTCGGCGTCGCGGGCAACCGCCCGTGCCCGGCGCGCGGGATCGCGCCGGTCGCGATCCAGGCGGCGACCCGCGAGGTGCTGCGGCGGTTCGCGCTCGCCTCATCCGCCTCCCACACGCGCTCGATCCCGAACCGCGGGCCGTGCGTCCTCGTCTCGCGCACGACGCGCCCCGAGCCGCGGCTGCGGCTGCGCCTGCTGCTCGCGTTCGTGCGGGTGCGCGACCGCTGGGAGGACGTCTGGCGCAGCCTCGTCCAGCTCGTGCTCGGGACCTACATGGTGTGGGACGCCCGCCGGCTCCGGCTGTGCGAGCGCCATTTCGAGGCGGCGGACGAGGCGGTCGGATCTCCAGCCGTTTCGTCCTCGAGGTCGAGCCACCCCTCGTCTAGGAGACCCTGATCGCATGTCGCACCCGGCACAGGCAACCACTCTCGCGCAGGTCCTCGCTCCGGCCGCCGTCGAGTTCCCGACGCTGCATCATCGCTACGGCGCTCTGCTCGAGCTGGTGCGAAGGCTGATCGGCGTCGTGCCGAACTGCGATCCCTACCTGGAGATCTGGCCGACCGCGTTTCGCAGCTACAACGTGATGGTTCCGAATCTCCTGAACCTGCCGTTCTTCCTCTGGGGCGTCGGCGCGCCCAAGACGCCGGTGGGGCTCGCGATGTACGCGTCGAGCCGCGCGGCCTCGTGCATGTACTGCTCGGCGCATACCGCTTCGTTCGCTCTTCGGCGAGGCGCGGCCGAGAGCAAGGTGGCCGAGCGCGGACGAGGCGCGGCGACCGAGTCGGAACGCGCCGCGGTCGCCGTCGCGGAGGCGATCTCGCTCGTCCCGGCACGCCTCACCGATGCCGAGCGCGACGCGCTGCTGCGGTCGCTATCGCGCGGCGATGCCGAGTGGGTGGTGCTGGCGGTGGCGATGATGGGTTTCCTCAACAAGACGATGGACGCGCTCGGCGTCGAGCTGGAGGCCGCAACGGTCGACGAGGTGGGGCCGCTGATTGGGCGCTCGGGCTGGAGCGCCGGCAGGCACCGCATCGTGCCCACGCCCGGCGGCGCCGTACCCGCGCGCGCCGACGACCTCGGGCTGAAGCTGAGTCTCATGCGGTTCCTCCCCTCGGCGCTCGCGCTGGACCGCCGCTGGACCGCGGGGGTGCCGAGCCGCTGGCCTGCGGTCGGCGAGTACCTGAGCGCGCACACCGGTCACGACTTTCCCGTCCTCCGGCATCTCACACACCGACGCGCCATCCGCGCAATCGCCACGATGCTGCGCGACAACGCCGCTCCGTCCCGGTCGCACATCGGCCTCGACGTCAAGCACCGCGCCGGCCTGGTCTACGCGACGGTGGTGGAGGACGACGGCCTGGCGCAGGAGGCACGCATCCTTGCCCGCCGCGCCGGGGCCGGCGACCTCGATGCGATCGCCCGCTTCGCCGCCGAGCCGCTCGACTTCGACGATGACGAGGCCGTCGAGCGCGCCGAGGCCTCACATGGTCCGGCGATGGTGCTCGCAAAGGCGGCTTCCTACAGCCCGGCGCGAGTCTCGCCGCGCGTGGTCGAAGGATCGCGGGCGCTTCCCGCCGAGGGCGTGGTGGAGCTCGTCGCCTGGCTCTCCGTTCTACAGCTGCTACACCGCGTGGCCAGCTTCTATGCGCCCTTGGCTCATGCCCGGACGCAGGCCACGACGACTCTCTCGCGCGCGCACTCGGTCTGAGCGCCCGCGGGAATGCCTCGCCGCGCGTTGGCCCGGGATGTCAGCGGCGCGCGCGCCCGGATCAGGGCTGCAGCGCGTCTTCGGGCGGGCGGCAGCGCTCGGCGAGCGCCTCGAGCGACGGCTCGTCGTCGAGACGCCGCCACGGCTTGACGCGCATCGGCTCGGGGGAGATGGCGCCCCGTATGGGGCTCAGCGCAAGCCGGTCGCGGTAGCGGCTCCAGCCAAACGTGTAGAGCTCACCGGGTTCGTTGGTGGCCTCGTTCGGACTGATGCCGCCGCCGTCCTCGACGGTCCACTCGATGACCTTGCCCTCGACCGCATAGCTGCCGTACGCCCAGACGCAGGCGTCGCGGCTCTCGGTGGTGAAGGCGAACCGGCCGGAGTCGACGGCGAATGTGGAGGTGCCCCAGTTCTCCGGCACCACGTCGCCCGGGGCTGCGATCCGCGCGAGCTCCTCGGCCGTGGTGTCCATGCGCCAGAGGCCGTCGACAGGCGTTGCGCCTTGGGCGGCGCGCGTGCTCGTCGGGGCCGGGCACGTCGGTGCCGGCTCGGGGTCGACCCCGGCCCGCAGCGCGGAAATCCATTTGGCCGTGTCCCGGGTGACGGGGTCGTGCTGGAGCCCGCGCGTGAGCGAGCTGGTAGCGGTTCGCAGAGAACCGAGCTGGGATTGGGTCGCCAGGCGGAGGGCGGGTTCACGACGGCGACAGATGACACCCAGCGCCTCTCTCTCGAACTCGCGGATGCGCTTCATCGCGGGGTCGATCGCGGCGCGGCCCGCCGCCCGTAGAGCAGCGCGTCGGTCGTCGGTCAGCCTCTCGTAGGCGTCGGGGTTCATGACGATCGCCAGCGCGCGTGGCCACAGGCTCACGTTGGCGGCGAGCGTGCGCGCGGGACCGTCGTAGTTATCGCCCGGAAGTCCGTCGAGCCCAAGTTCCGCGCCGTCGAAGGACGACGTGTCGGCGCCCGGCACGATGGCCTTGCCGGTGGCGCCGAGCGCGCCGAACGTGCGCAGGCCCAGGTCCGACACGCGGGTGGCGATCGTGGCGCCGCGGTAGTCCGAGGCTCCGACGAGCGGGCGCGAGGCTCCGAGTGGCCTGCGTAGCTCGCCCGGCAGGAGCGCGATGCCAACCAGGTCCAAGCGCTCGACACCGGCCAGCATCCGCGGCGTCATGCCGCCGAGCAGCACCTCCCGCTGGAGCGCATAGCTGTCGACCGCGAAGGGCGCGACCAGAGGCTGCAGGCTGTTCACGCCGACCACGTCAAAAGCGCGGGCGCTGACCTTCGCGAGGTCGGTCTTGCCGTCGCGCACATCCTCGATCGTCCGCGGCTCGTAGTCGACCTCGCTCTCCCGCCAGCGGTTCTTGAACTCGATGCGCAGCGATCCCTGCGACAGGCGCTGCACCGCGAGCGCGAACTCTTGCAAGTCGAGGGTCGAGTCCTCGTGGTTCGCGAGCGTCAGCACCACAGGGTCGGGGCGCCGCTCGCCGCCGGCCCTGTCCGAATCGCCGCCAAGGCTGCAGCCGCCGGCGAGCGTCGCCGCGGCCACCGCGCAAACCGTCAAGGTCCGGATCTTCAGGCGGTCCGTCACTCCACCCGAGCGTAGGCCCAAACACCGGCCGGCGCACCCGGCGAGACCCCGATTCTCGTCGCGCAGGATCAGGGCTAGCCCTGAGTCGATTCCCGGGCGCGCCCCCTCGCCGCGCTCTCCGCGGACACCTAGCGTCGCGAAGAAGCCAATCTCAACCGAGGAGGAACCAATGACCACCCTTCAAGGCGAGGCGCAACGCAGATTCCGCACCGCCGCGCTGGCTGGAGTCGTCGTTGCCGGCGCTCTCATCATGGGTTGCGGAGGCAGCGATAGGACGACGCGGACGCGGCGAGCCCATCGGTCGGGGCCTCGGCCTCCCGCAACCCTGACGGCGTCACCAAGATCGGTCGCGGCCGCGGCCTCTACGTGCGTTGCACAGGGACCGGTTCGCCGACGGTCGTCATGGAGGGAGGCGATGAGGACACCAGCGATTCGTACGCCTTCGCCGAACCGGCCGTCGCAAAGGCGACACGGACTTGCGTCTACGACCGCGCCAATCTTGGACGGAGCGATCCCGCTCCGGGTCCGCGCGGTTTGCGGGAGTTGGTGGGCGACCTCGAAAGGCTGCTGAAGGCCGCCCGGATCCCGGGCCCCTACGTGTTGGTGGGCACCTCCGGAGGCGGCTACATCACGGCGGGATACGCCTTCGCGCATCCGCGCCAGATCGCCGGCCTCGTCTTCGTCGACACGGGCGCGCCGTTTAGGAACCCACCGCGAGAGATCGTCGAGGCGACTGACCCCGACAACCCCAAAACGTCGAGCGGCGTGACTACCTGCAGGTTGAGAAGGACGCCTGGGCGGCCCGGAGGCGGATCGGCGACATCCCCGTGACGATCATCGCGGTCAAGTTCTCGGCGGCCGCGATCGCCGAGTCGCCGTTCCCTTCGGAGCGGCGAGGGATGTGGCACAACGTCCGCCGCCAGCGGGGGTGGCTCGCCCTCAGCCCGCGTGCGAAGCTGCTCGTGGTGCGCACGGGGCACGCGGTCGAGGAGGACGATCCAGAGCTGGTGATCGATGCAGTCCTCGACGTCGTGCGCGCGGCTCGCTGACAACGCGCTCGGTGCCGTAGGGGAGAAGCCGTGGGACGATAGGACTGATGCCGCGGACCATCCTGATCGTCGATGATCACGATGGATTTCGCGCGAGCGCACGCGCGTTGCTCGAGGCCGATGGGTTCCAGGTGCTCGGCGAGGCGGCGGACGGCGAATCAGCGGTGGAGGCGGCGCGCCGTCTGCGCCCGGAGGTGGTCCTGCTCGACATCCAGCTGCCGGGTCTCGACGGCTTCGCGGTGGCGGAGCGTCTGGCGGCCGGCGCCGAGCCGCCAGTGGTGGTCCTGATCTCGAGCCGCGGCGAGCACACCTATCGGCGCCGGCTCGCGGGGAGCCCGGCGCGCGGGTTACCCAAGGATGAGTTTTCAGGCGAGTGTCTGGCCTCGTTGCTCGTCTGACGCCGTGGACATGGGCGCTGTTGGCGTTCGCGGTGCTCGCGGCGGGCGTGGGGGCCGAGTGGGCTAGCGGGCTCGCGATGCCCGAGGCGGTCGGCGACTTCGTCGCCGGGATGGCGCTGGTGGGTGGGGGCGCTGCGGCGTGGGCAAGCGGCCGAGCAGCAGGTCCGGCTCACTGTCCGTGCTCGCGGGTTTGGCGTGGTTCGCAGGCGATCTGGCCGAGGTACTCGTCTACGCGCATCGCGGGCCGCTGGTGCATCTGCTGCTCACCTATCCGAGCGGGCGTGTGCAATCGCGCGTTCCGCGGTGGTGATCGGCGCAGCCTACGTCGACGGACTCGTCCCGGAGCTGGCGCGCTCGGAGTGGCCGACCATCGCGCTCATGGCGGCGGTGGTGATAGTCGCGGTGCGACGCCATGGTGCCGCCGGCGGGTGGAGCGTCGTGCCCGCGCCGCGGCCCTGGCGGGTGCAGTGGCGGTGGGCGGCACGCTTGCCCTCGCCGCGGCCGCGCGCCTGGCCGGGGCCGACCTGGACGGGGCCGCCGTCTGGGTCTATGAGGTCGCGGTCGCCCTGACAGCGCCGGCCTCGCCGCCGATCTCTGTGGGGCCGCGGACCCGGGCGGCGGTCACGGGACTGGTGGTCGATCTCGGCGACCGCTACGAGCCGCAGGCGCTGAGGGCGGCGCTGGCGCACACAGTCGGCGATCCCGATCTCGAGGTCGTCTATCGGGTGGCGGTGCGACGGCTGGGTCGACGAGGCCGGGCGATGCCGTTCGGCTGCCTGAGCGGGAAGGCCGCCGCGGCCGGTCACGCTTCTGCACGACGAGGGTGAGGCGGTGGCGGCCCTTGTGCCATCCGGCCGCGCTCGGCGACCCGAGCTGCTCGACCTCGGTGGCGGCCGCCGCCCGCCTCGCCATCGTCAACGTGCGCCTGCAGGCCGACGTCGCTGCGCGCATCGGCAACATCGCCGCCTCGCGGCGGCGCTGGTCGAGGCGGTGACGCGAGAGCCGGCGGCTCGGCGACGGAGTTGCATGCGGGTGCCGAGCATCGGCTCGGCCGGTCTGCGCGACCGCGTCCCGCGCTCGCGCGACGGAGCGTGACCGCGAGGCCGGTGAGACCGCTGCGCCAGCTTGCCGCCGATCTCGACGCCGCCCGCACTGAGCTGACTCCGATTCCGCGCCAGGGCATCCATCCGTGGGCGCTGACCGAAGGGGCCTCAGCAAGGGCCCTCGCCGAGCTGATCGCACAGGCCGCGCGTGCCGGTCAGGCTCGAGGTGTCCGCGTCGCCGCTTTCCGCCCGCGCAAGAGGCGGCGGCGTTCTTCGTCTGCTCGGAGGGCCTGGCGAACGTGGCCAAGCACGCGGCGGGCGCGAGCGTGGAGATCGCGGTGCGGGCGACCCGGTCGGGGCTTCCGGTGCAGGTGGCCGACGACGGCGCGGGGGGCGCCGACTCGCTGCGGCTCGGGGTTGCGAGGGCTGGCCGACCGGGTCGAGGCGCTCGGCGGCGCCTTGCGCGTGGCGAGCCGTGCCAGGTGCCGGGACGCGGCTGGAGGCGGAGCTCCCGATCGTCGGAGGAGGGGCCATGACCCGGCGCGCTCGGTCGCGTGCCATCGCCCGCGGGGCGTCCCGTCGCCGATGCGCCGCTGCTCGCGGTGGGGCTATTCGTCGCGGTTGCGGCAGTGACCGTGGCCATCGTGCGGAGCGACCCGGTGTAGGCACGGGCCGGCGACTCCGCCAGCGGCGCTCGCCGGTCGAGCTGGCTGCCGGGGCGCTGCTGGTCGCGGCGCCGCGCTCGCGCGCGGAGGCGCGGCGGCCGGCCCCGCTCTCACCGGCCGCTGGCGGCCGCCGGCATCGGCTGGCCCCTCTTCGAGTGGAACAGTCCCGGTGCCGGCCCCGCGTTCACAGCGGGGCTCGCGCTTTACGCGGTCTGGCCGCGCTGCTCGCCCAGGCCGCGTTGCGGGGACCCGGACGAGCGTTCGCTCGGACGACCGGCGGGGGCGCTGCTTGGTCGTCGCCTACGCGACGAGCCTGGGAGTGCTCGGGCGGCGCCTCGGCCGCGGTCTACGACCCGCTCGCGCAGGGATGTCTCGGAGTGCCCGGCGCAACCGCCTGCTCATGGCGGGGGACTGCGCGACGGCTGGCACGAGCTCGGGCAGGTCGGCCTCGCGGGTCAGCGTCGTCTGGATCGCCGCATTCGTAGTGCTTGTCTGCGGCGCAGGTCGCCCGCTCTTCGCCGTCGCCGCCGGCCGGTGCCGCGCCAGCGCTCGTCCCTGCCGCTGTCGCGCTGGCACTGTTCGGGGCGGCGCCGTGTACGGCGTCGAGCGCGGCTTCCTCTCCAACGATCCCACGGACCGGGCACTGTGGGTGGGCGAGATGGCCGCGCTCGTCGTGGTCGCCGGGGCCTCGTCTGGGAGCGGGTGCGCGCGCGGCGCACACGCTCCGCGCTGGCTCGGCTCGTGGTCGACCTCGGCGCCTCACCCCCGCCCGGCGGTCTGCAAGGGCAGCTCGCGGACCTCTCGGCGACCCCTCGCTGAGCTCCTCCACAGCCTCGACGATGGCGCGGGCTGGATCGACGCCGAGGGTCGCGCGAGCGGCCCTGCCGGGCGACGGCGGACCGTGAGTCACGCCGCATGGTAGCCGGAGGCCGTGAGGTCTCGGGGCTCGTGCACCGCCGCGGGCTACTCGACGACCCGGGGTTGCGCGCAGGAGATCGCCTCGCGCTGCTCGCTCGGACTCGAGAACGAGCGCCTGAACGCCCGCGGCGAGCGCAGCTCGCGCGGCTGCGGCCCTCGCGGACGCGGCATCGTCGCGACGGCCGACGCCGAGCGCCGGCAACTCGAGAACGCGACCTGCACGACGGCGCCCAACAGCGGCTGGTGACGCTGGGCATCGCGGTCCGGCTGGCGCGCCGGCAACTCGCCGCATGGAGCCCACGCTCGAGGGCGAGCTGCGGATCGCCGGGGAGGAGCTCGGAGTCGCCCTGGGCGGGCACGCGAGCTGGCACACGGGCTGTTCCCGGTGGTCCTGGCTAAGGAGGGACTCGGGGCGGCCCTCGAGGTGCTCGCCGAGCGAACGCCGCGCCTCGTCACCCGAGCGCTGCCCGAGGGCCGCTTCGCGGCGCCGGTCGAGTTCCGCTGCCTACTTCGTCGTTGCCGAATCGCTGAAACGCACGGCAGGCGGGGACGTCGCGGTGGACGCCCGGCGCCAGGACGGGCGCCTGGTGCTGGAGGTCGCCTCCGCGGCCGAGCTCGCGGGGGCGGCGACCGA
>CAWEXB010000006.1:0-196585 GCA_963812915.1 uncultured Thermoleophilaceae bacterium
CGGTGCTCGCGGCGGGCGCCCTGGCGGCGGTCCTGGCGGCGATCTTCGGCATCGCGGTCGCACGCCTCGCCGGGATCGCGGCGGCGATCGCCACGCTCGCGATCCTCGTGATCATGTTCACGTTCATCGTGCAGACGCCCTCGGTCACTGGCGGATCCGACGTCCTCGTCGGTGTGCCGCGTGAGACGACGCCGGGCAACGTGGCCATCGCGCTGGTGGTCGTCATCTTCGCGGTCTACGCGTTCAAGCAGTCGCGCCATGGCATGCGGTTGCGAGCCAGCCGCGAGAACCAGGAAGCCGCTCAATCGGTTGCGGTGAACGTGCGGCTCGAGCGCTACATCGCGTTCGTCATCGCCGGCCTCATCTGTGGGGTGGCGGGGGCGCTCTACGCCCACTACTTCAGCGGCTTCGCCGCGGCGGATTTCTACTTCGAGCTGACCTTCATCGTGGTCGCGATGCTCGTCGTGGGCGGGATGCAGAGCGTTGCCGGCGCGGTCGTGGGCACCTACTTCCTCACGATCGTCTACCTCACAGCTCGGCGCGGTGAGGTCGACGGCGTCTTCGGGATCGAGACGCCGAGTGGCACCGCGAACCTCCTAGTGGCGGTCGCCCTGCTGCTGGCGCTGATCCTGCGACCGAACGGAATCACCGGCGGCAGGGAGGTGCCTTGGCCGGGGGCGCTGCGGCGACGGAAAGGACCCGTTGCGGCCTCTGCTGCCGGCACCGTCCCGGAGGAGGTGAAGGAGGCGATCGCGGCCGGCCCTTCGGCCCCGGACGCCGCCACGCCGTCGCGCCCCGACGCCGCCACCCCGACGAGCGGAGAGTCTTTGTGAACGGCCACGACCGGGGCGGCGTTTTTTGGATTTCCTCCGATGCCGATCGACGTCGGGACGGAGGTAGCATCGCCACGACGAGACGGAGGAGCGTCGCCGAGTGGGCATTCGCGTAGGCATCGATACGGGCGGCACCTTCACGGACCTCGTCGCCGTCGACGAGTCGACCGGGGAGTGGTACATCGCCAAGGTTCCGTCGACTCCGGCGCGACCGGTGGAGGCGCTCGCGGCAATTCTCGAGCAGGCGCAGTTCGATCCCGCCGAGGTGACGTTCATCGTGATCGGTACGACGATCGGGATCAACGCGGTTCTGACCCGCACCGGCGCGCGCGTCCTCTATCTCACCACGAAGGGGTTCGAGGACGTGCCGCACATCCAGCGGATCAACCGCAAGAACCACTACGACTTCGTCTGGCGGAAGCCCACGCCGCTCGTGCGGCGCCAGGACTCCCTCGGTGTCGACGAGCGGCTCGACTCCGAGGGACGGGTGGTGCGTCCCCTCCGGCCCGACCAGGTTGAGGCGCTGCTGCCCGAGCGTGGAGACGAGGACGTCGCCGTCGCGGTCTGCTTCCTCTTCTCCTATCTCAATCCCAGCTCCGAGCTCGCCGCCCGCGATGCCATCGCCGCGCTCGATCCCGACCTTCCCGTCTCGCTCTCGCACGAGATCGCTCCGATCTGGCGGGAGTACGAGCGCGGGACGGCGGCCATCCTCGACGCGTATCTGAAGCCGACGCTCGACGGCTACGTGGCGGGCGTGGGCGAGGCGTTCCGCGAACAGGGATTCGAGTCCAGCTGGTCCCTGCTGAAGTCGAACGGCGGCCACGCCGTCTCGTCCGAGGCCCGCGAGCGTCCCGCGCACGTCCTGCTCTCGGGGGTCGCCGGCGGGGCGATAGGCGGTGCACACTTCGCCCGGGCGCACGACGCCGAGCGCGGGATCGTCCTCGACATGGGAGGCACGAGCTGCGACGTATGCCTGATCGTCGAGGGCACCCCGCTGTTCTCCTCCGAGTTCGAGATCGAGTTCGGCCTCCCGGTCGCCGTTCCGACCGTCAGTACCAACACGATCGGCGCCGGGGGCGGCTCAATCGGGTGGATCGACCCCGGCGGCTTCCTCCAGGTCGGCCCCCAGAGCGCGGGCGCCGAGCCCGGCCCGGCGTGCTACGGCAAGGGCGGGAGCGACCCCACCCTCACCGACGCGAACCTGGTCCTCGGAAGGCTGAACCCGGACTACTTCCTCGGTGGGGCGCTCAAACTGGATCCCGAGGCGAGCCGGGCGGCGCTCGGCCGTCTCGTGGAGGGGCTTGGCGGGGAGGAGGTCGCGGTCGCGTCCTCCATGATTCGGATCGCCAACGAGAACATGGCGAACGCGGTGCGGATCGTGACCGTCGAGGAGGGCGTGGACCCGCGCGATCACGCCCTCATCGCAATGGGCGGAGCCGGCCCGACCCACGCGGCGGAGATCGCCGAGGCGATCGGCATGGACCGCGTGATCGTGCCGCTCCATCCCGGGCTCACCTCGGCCTTCGGTGCCCTCGCCGCCGACGTCCGGGTCGACGAGGTGAAGAGCATCGCCCTGAAGAGCACCACAGTCGCGCCGGAGGCCCTCCAGGATCTCTTCCGGGACATCGAGGAGACCGCGGTCGCGAACTTCCGCGCCCAGGGCAGCCCGGACGCCGAGCCGGCGCTCACACGCACGATCGCGATGCGCTACGAGGGTCAGAACTACGAGCAGGAGATCCGGGTGCCGGGCGGCGATATCACCGCCGACGTCTTGGCCGGGATACTGGAGCGCTACCACGAGCTGCACAACGAGTTCTACGGCTACCGGCTGGATGGGCTACCGGTCGAGCTCGTTCGGCTGACGGTGACGGCAACGGCTGCCGCAGGGCCCGAGATGCCGCCGCTCAGCCTTGAAGTGCGGGGGCAGACGGCGACCAGCGAGCCACCCGGCGCCCGCACGGCGGACGTCTACTTCGGCGACGAGTTCCACAGCACGCCGGTGGTCTCTCGCGCGGAGTTCGTCGGCGGCGGCCGGCGGTCGGGCCCCCTGATCGTGGAGTCGATGGATACGACGGTCGTCGTTCCGCCCGGATGGACCGTGGAGAGCGATGCGACCGGGATCTTGGAGCTGCGCCGCGACGGCGCCGGCGAGCGCTCCGGAACGTCGGCCGGCGCAGCGGTGGCA
The DNA here is from genome assembly GCA_963812915.1 of uncultured Thermoleophilaceae bacterium. Classification (GTDB taxonomy): domain Bacteria; phylum Actinomycetota; class Thermoleophilia; order Solirubrobacterales; family Thermoleophilaceae; genus JACVRW01. The sequence goes on from CAWEXB010000006.1 coordinate 3,019, forward strand.
GGGAGTCAGACGAGGAAGGGATGAAGGTGACGACGACACCCGCTCAGCGCGCCGGCGAGATCGACCCGGTTCAGCTCGCGATCATCAACAACAGCTTCGTGAACATCTGCCGCGAGATGGGCATCACGATGACTCGCACGGCCTTCTCCCCGATCTTCAACGAGGGCCTCGACTTCTCGTGCGTCCTGTTCGACAGCCGCGGGAACATGATCGGCCAGGCCGAGTTTTGCCCGGCGCAGCTCGCGGCGAGCCTCTTCATCGTTCGCTGGACCGTCGAGGAGCTCGGCATCGACTCGTTCGAGCCCGGCGATGTCGTGCTCCACAATGATCCGTACCGCGGCGGAGCGCACATCCCCGAGCACTCCGTCATGCGCCCCGTGTTCTACGACGACGAGCTTTGGGGGTTCGTCGCCAACGTGGGGCACCTCGCGGAGATCGGCGGCAAGGCCGTGGGCAGCTTCGCCGCCGACGCCACCGAGGTCTTCCAGGAGGGGCTGCGAATCCCGCCGATCAAGATCGTCAGCCGCGACGAGAACAACCTCGAGCTGTGGCGGCTGATCATGGCGAACCACCGCACGCCGCGGAACACGTGGGGGGACATCAACGCCCAGATCGGCTCGCTGCGGGTGGCTGAGCGACGCCTGATCGAGCTCCTCGATCGCTACGGATCGCAGTTCATCACCGACGCCGCCGACGAGCTGATGGACTACTCCGAGCGCTGGATGCGGTCCGAGATCGAGGCCATTCCGGACGGCAAGTACGAGTTCACCGACTACATGGAGGACGACGGCGTCGTCGACGAGCCGGTGAAGTTCCACGTGACCGTCACGATCGACGGCGACCGGATGATCGTCGATTGGACGGGAAGCTCCCCGCAGGTGCGGGGCCCGATCAACGCCACGTACGGCGTGACCTCGGGCGCCGTCTACAACGCGGTCTTCCACGTCACCGACTCGCGAATCCCGAAGAACAGCGGGGCATACCGGCCGATCCACATCATCGCTCCGCCGGGCACGGTCACGAACGTGGTGTATCCAGGCCCGTCCGTGGGCGGGAACACCGAGACCCATCCGAAGCTGGTGGACATGGTGACCGGCGCCCTCGCACCGGTGATGCGCGACCGTGTCGCCGCCGCGGAGGGGGCGAGCGCCTGCAACTTCCTGTTCGGAGGCGTGCACCCGAAGACGGGTGACTTCTACGCGAACTACCACCTCGAGGGGTGCGGCTGGGGCGCGAAGGACTACGACGACGGCAATGACGCGACGATCGTGGTCAACGGGAACTGCCGCAACACCCCCGTGGAGATCTTCGAGACGCGCTACCCCCTGGAGACGGTCGAGTACTCGCTGCTGACGGACTCGGGTGGTGCCGGCCGGCACCGCGGCGGGCTCGGGACCCGCCGCATCATGCGGATCGGCAAGGGCGCCGAGGTCACGGCGAGCGCGCTGTTCGACCGGACGAAGGGAGAGTTCCGGGCCTGGGGCCTCGAAGGCGGCATGCCCGGCGGCTACGGAGCGATCCGCGTGAAGCGCCGGGGCGACAGCGAGTTCCGGACGTTTCAGGAGGTCTTCGGCACGGTGTCCGCCTCGAAGTTCACCAACATCGTGCTCACCGAGGGCGACGAGGTGATGCTCGACGCACCGGGCGGTGGCGGCTTCGGCGATCCCGGCGCGCGCGACCGCGATGCGGTCGCGCGTGACGTTGCAGAGGGGATCGTGAGCCCGGAAGCGGCGAAGGAGCTCTACGGCTGGAGCGGGAAATAGCCGTGGGTCACTGGGAATCGATCGAGACCGAGGTGTGGGACACCGTGATCACGCCGTGCGACTGTTGCGGCCAGGTCGTCGCAAAGCGACTCTGGGTCGCGGACGTCGAGGGCACCGAGCTGCGCTTCTGCAGCGAGCGCTGCGAGGAGCTGTACCGCACGCACGTCGTACCGCAGCGCCGAGGGGCGGCGCCTGCGTGAGCGAGCTGGCCCAGGCGGACGCCGTACCCACCGGGCCGGGATTCGACCGTGGTGCGGCCTACGTCGGTGCGCAGTACGTGCCGATCGACGAGGCCAAGGTCTCTGTCCTCGACGTCGGGTTCGCGCGCTCGGACGTGACGTACGACGTCGTCGCCGTGTGGGAGGGGGCGTTCTTCCGTCTGGAGGACCACCTCGAGCGCTTCGAGCGCAGCTGTCGTGAGCTGCGCTTGACACTGAAGCCCGATCGCGACGAGATCGCATCGATCCTTATGGATCTGGTTCGGCTGACCGGGTTGCGCGAGGCCTACGTCGAGACGCTCTGCACCCGCGGTGTGGACCGCACCGGTGTGCGGGACCCACGCACCTTCGAGAACCAGTTCCTGGCGTACGCGATCCCGTACGTCTGGTTGTTTCGGCCGGACGATGGCACTACCGGCATGGACGCGGTGATCACGCGCAGCGTCCGCCGTATCCCGCCGGTGTCGGTCGATCCCACGGTCAAGAACTTCCATTGGGGAGACCTGACGCGCGGGCTCTACGAGGCCTACGACCGCGGCGCGCACTACCCGATCCTCCTGGACTACGAGGGGAACGTCACCGAGGGCGCCGGATACAACGTGTTCGCCCTCGTCGGCGGCCGGCTGCTGACGCCTTCGTCGGGGGCGCTCGAGGGCATCACGCGCCGAACGGTCCTCGAGCTCGCGCGCCGTGAGGGCATCCCCGCGGAAACCGTGCCGCTCCCCGAGGAGACATTCAGGAGCGCGACGGAGCTCTTCGCGACGTCGACCGCGGGCGGGGTGATGCCCGTCGTCTCGCTCGATGGCCAGCCTGTGGGGGACGGCAGCGCCGGCCCGGTCACCAGACGGCTTCGCGAGCTCTACTGGCAGGCACACGAGGATCCGCGGTACATCACCCCGGTTGACTACTCGGGCTAGGTGTCGATGAGCGCGGTGATCGGTGAGCAGCCTGGCATCAAGCCGGACCGGCTCACGGCCCTAACGTCGGCCATCCTCGTCTCGGCCGGTGTACCCGAGGCCGATGCGCGGATCGTGGCGGAGAGCCTTGTGGATGCCGACGTGCGGGGTATCCACTCGCACGGCGTGAGTCGCCTCGGCATCTACATCGAGCGGCTGCGCATGGGCGGCAACCGGGCCGCGGGCGAGCCCGAACTCGTGAGTGAGGCGCCGTCGCTGGCGCTGCTCGATGCGAAGGACCTGCTGGCCCAAGTCGCGAGCGCGCGAGCGGTGGAGCTAGCCGCGCAGAAGGCCGAGGTCACCGGCTGCGGGGCAGTTGGCGTTCGGGGCGCCTCCCACTTCGGGGCAGCCGGGTACTGGGCCCGGCTGATCGCGGAGCGGGGAATGCTGGGGCTTGCCACGACGAACACGACGCCCGTGATGGCGGCGTGGGGCGGATCGACGACTGCGATCGGCTCGAATCCGCTGGCCATGGCATTCCCCTCGTCGGGCGCCGCTCCGGTCGTCGTCGACATGGCCAGCAGCGAAACGACATGGGGGGCGCTCCTGCGAGCCGAAGCGACCGGCGCGAGCATCCCCGAGACGTGGGCCCTCGGTCCCGACGGCAGGCCGACGACCTCCGCGGTCGAGGCGGTGGCGGCGGGAAGGCTGCTTCCCTTCGGTCGACACAAGGGCTACGCGCTCGCAGTCGGAGTCGAGCTGCTGAGCGGGGCGCTGGTGGGCGCGAACTGCCTCTCGCAGATCGCCCACCTGTACATGGAGCCCGAGAAGCCGATGGGGGCAGGCCTGTTCTTCCTGGCCGTTGACCCCGCGGCGGCGCCTGGCCAGAACGGCCATAGCTTCGCCGAGCAGGTCCACGAGGTGCAGCGGGCGCTGAATGCGCTGCCGCCCCGCGACCCCGGAGGCAGGGTCCTGTGGCCCGGACAGCTCGAGGCTGAGCGCACCGCCCGCGCCCTTGAGGAGGGCGTACCGCTCCCGCCGACGATCATCAACCAGCTGCGCGAGTGCGCACGCGACCTGGGCGTCCCGGAGAGCCTCTTGGACGGGGGCCATCGAGCTGGGGGTCGTCGATTGAGATGACCATCGCGCTGCTCGGCACGGGGACGATGGGAGCACCCATGGCGCGCAACCTCGCCCGCGCCGGGCTCCCAGTCGTGGCGTGGAACCGCACGCCCGCCAAGGCGGAGCCGCTGGCTGCGGACGGGGTGCAAGCCGCGGACACCCCGGAAGCGGCGGCGGCGGACGTCGACGTCCTCGTCACGATGCTCGCCGACGGCCCCGTGACCGAAGCCGTGCTGGGCGGACCGGACAGCGCCCTTGCCGCGCTGCCCGTGGGTGCGGTCTGGATCCAGATGGGCACCGTGGGCGCGCCGGCGGCGGACCGGCTTGCCGCACTGGCCACCGACCACGACGTCCAGTTCGTCGACGCACCAGTCCTTGGATCGGCCGGACCGGCGCAGCGTGGCGAGCTGACCATCCTCGCCTCGGGCCCGGAGGAGTTGCGCGATCGCTGTGCGCCGGTGTTCGACGCCGTCGGCGCCCGAACATTCTGGTTGGGGCCCGCGGGGACGGGCAGTCGGCTGAAGGTGGTCGTGAACGCGTGGCTGATGTCGACCACCGCCGCGCTCGCCGAGACGATCGCTCTCGCCGAGCGACTCGACATCGATCCGGAATCGTTTCTCGAGGTGACGAACCGGGGTGCGATCGGGGCGCTTTACACCGATCTGAACGGCCCGGCGATGGCCGAGCGCGCGTTCCCCCTCAACTTCCCTCTGGAGCTCGCGACCAAGGATGCGGCTCTCGCGCTGGAGGCGGCCGGCGACGCCGCCGACCTGCAGGTGTTCGCAGCCACACACGCGCAGTTCGCACGCGCCATGGAGCTGGGCCACGGCAGGCGCGACTGGGCGGCGGTGGTCCTCGCGTGTGGCAACCTATGACGCCTCATGGCTGAGGATCAGGTGGTGCCGTTCCTGGCGGTCGACTGGGAGGACGACGTACCGGGCATCCGCGCCCGCGAAACGGTCATCGACGGCCGCCGGTGGGCGATCGTCGCCTACGAGCGCGGAGCGCGGCGCGAGGAGTTCTGCCGCGACGGGCATTGGGGGCTGGTGCTCGAGGGGGCCGTGGAGTACGAGTTCGACGACGGCGGCGAACAGCTCGAGGCCAGCGCAGGCGAGGCCTTCTTCCTATCGACCGGGCGCGGACACCGGGGGCGCAACCTCGCCTCCGGCGAGACTCGGCTGTTCCTGATCGACGACCCCGAGTAACCCTTACCGAAGCAGCTCGGCGAGCGGCTTCACGGCGATCCCTTCGCGGTCGAGGCGCTCCTTGACCGCCCGCGCCACGTCGAGCGCGTTGGGTCCGTCGCCGTGCAGGCAGATCGTGGGCGAATCGACCTCGATGTCCGTCCCGGCCGTCGTGGGGACCTTGCGCTCACGCGCGACGCGCACCGCCCGCTCGGCGACCTGTTCGGGCTCGCGGGCCTGCTTCACCGCCTCGATGAGCAGGTTTCCATCAGCGTCGTAGTCGAGGTCGACGAAGGACTCGGTGACGAGCCGGATGCCGTGCCGCTCGACCGCTGCGGCGTGGTCGTTGCGCAGCGCCAGAAGGACTAGCTCGGTGTCGACCTCGGCGATGGATCGGGCCACGGCCTCCGCGAGCTCGGCGTCCTGCGCGCACATCGCATAGAGCGCACCGTGGGGCTTCACGTGTGCGAGCCGGCCACCCTCCGCGGCGACGAACGCCGACAGCGCCCCGATCTGGTAGGTGCAGTAGTCGGTCAGGTCGGTGGGCGAGACCTTCATCGTTCGGCGCCCGAAGCCGAGTAGGTCCGGCAGCGCGACGTGCGCTCCGATCTGCAGGTCGTGCTCGAGAGCGGCGGCGACGGTCCGGCGCATCACGCCGGGGTCGCCGGCGTGGAATCCGCATGCGATGTTCGCCGAAGAGATGTGGGGCATCAGGCTCGCGTCATCGCCGAGGCTCCAGCGACCGAAGCTCTCACCCATGTCGACGTTCACGTCGATCGCATTCAGCTCGTTCATCGGCTCTCCCCTGTCGTGGACGCAGTTGCGGGCTCGGCTCCTGCGAGGAGCTCCTCGAGGTAGCCCGTGTGGACGTCGCCCGCAACGACGCGCTCATCTTCGACGAGGCGGGCGTGGAGCGGAACCCATCGCCGTCACTCGTCGGTCAGCGCCGCGATGTCCTGTCCCGCCTCGACGGGGTCCTCGTTCTCGACGAGGAAGCTCGCGATCACCCCATCGCGGTCGGCCTTGACCTCGTTGAAGCTCTTCATGACCTCGACGAGTCCGATCACCTGTCCGTTCGAGATGCGGTCGCCCTCGTTCGCGAACGGATCCTCGTCTGGGCTTGGGCGGCGATAGAAGGTCCCGGGTACGGGGGCCTTGATCGTCGTCGCGTCGGCCATCTGCGCTCCTCTCTTCTCCCTGTCCGACGGGTCGCCCCCGTCGCGCTCGCCTACCTATAGCATGGGCGCGCCGAGCCTCCGGCTTGAGGACTGGGAGGAGGAATCGATGATCGCGCCGATCGCGGATAAGGCGCCGGCTGCGGATGGCAAGCCCAGCATCGTCTATCGCCACGCGGGCGAGCGTGCAGTGCTGATCGAGTACGGCGAGATGGACCTCGACCTGGCACTCAATTTCTTCGTCCTCGCCGTCAACAAGGCGCTCCGGGACCGGAACCTCGACGGAGTCGTGGACGTAGCGCCCGGATTCCGTTCGATGCTCGTGAGATACGTGCCGGACGACCTGACCGCCGATGAGCTTCTCGACGTTCTTCGGACTCTGCACGAGGAGCTCCCCGCGGAACAGGACATCCAGATCCCCAGCCGGCGGGTCCGCCTGCCGGTCGCCCTCGACGACTCGACGACGCGCAGGGCGGTGAAGCGCTACATCGACGGAATCCGCGACGACGCCCCCAACTGCGAGGGGGGAAACAACATCGACTACATGGTCAGGTACAACGGGCTCGCGAGCCGCGACGAGCTATGGGCCTCGGTTATCGGCACCGAGCAGTGGAACGGGTTTGTCGGCTTCTTCCCCGGGCTTCCGTTCATGTTCCCCATGGACCCGCGCTACATCGTGTCGGTGCCGAAGTACAACCCGACCCGCACATGGACGGCCGAGGGGACGCTCGGCCTCGGCGGCCCATGCTTCGCGATCTACCCCGTGGAGTCCCCGGGCGGGTATCAGCTCCTCGGCCGGACCCTCCGGATCTTCGATCTCGAGCGCAGGAACGAGGGGTTTGGCGACAGCCCATTCCTGCTCAGGCCGGGCGACCGGGTGAGCTTCTACCAGGTCGAAGAGGACGAGCTCTTGGCCGACTGGGAGAAGATCGAGGCCGGCGCGTACACCTACGAGATCGAGGACAGCCCCTTCGACGTCGGCGCCTACCTCGAGTGGCTGCCGGAGGTCGCGGACGAGGCGGCGGAACGGCGCCGCAAGGCCGAGGCCGCTTGGGCTTCGACGCCGGTTCCCTAGGGGTGTGGTGAAGATGACGGAGGAGTCGACGAGAGCAGTCGAGGTCCTCGAGGGAGGCATCGCGACGACAGTCCAGGACTACCCCGGACGCGTCGGGATGATGAGTCAGGGGCTGTTCCCCGCCGGGCCGATGGACCACTTCGCCTTCCGCGTCGCGAACCTGCTGGTCGGCAATGAGGCGGGGACCGCGGCGCTCGAGGTGACGCTCGGCGGGCTCGGACTGCGCTTCGAGGGCGACGCGATGGTGGCCGTCTGCGGCGCCGAGGCCGAGGTTACGGTCGACGGCGAGTCCGTGCCGCTCTGGGAAAGTCGGCAGATCGGCCCGGGGACGGAGCTCCGGATCGGGATCTCCCACGGCCCTGGGTTCCGGCAGTACGTGGCCGTCTCCGGAGGCGTCGACGTGCCGCTCTTCTTCGGCTCGCGCTCGACGTACACGATGGGCGCGTTGGGCGGCCACGAGGGCCGGGCGCTTCAGGCGGACGACCGGCTCCCCATCGGCGACGCCGCGGGGCCCGGCGCCCCCCAGCGGTTCAAGGAAGCGCTGCGTCCGGCGTACACGCGGGAGTGGGAGATCGAGACGGTGCGCGGGCCGCAGGCCTCCCCCGACTATCTGACCGACGAGGACATGGACGAGTTCTTCAGCCGGACATGGCCGGTGGACAAGAACTCGAACCGCACTGGGATCCGGCTCGCCTCCCACAAGTTCAAGTGGGCGCGCAAGGGCGGGGGTATCTCAGGCGGACACCCGTCGAACATCCTCGACAACAGCTACCCCCTGGGCGCGATCAACATCAATGGCGACCTGCCGGTGATCCTCGCCCATGACGGTCCCACCGCAGGCGGCTTTGTGGTTGCCGGGACTATCGCCCACGCTGGCCTGTGGAAGCTCGGTCAGCTGCGCCCGGTCGGCGACAGCGTTCGCTTCCAGGAGCTGTCGGTGGACGAGGCGGTCGATCGCGGGCGTGAGCTCGACGCGCTCATAACCGATTCAAGCCTCGAAGAGGTCTAGGCCCAGGCCGATTGTGCGAACTCCAAAGCCGCTCCGAGGTCGTTCGTGCTTTCGCATGTGGCGCAGGAGCGCGGTGATGCGCCAGCATTCGACCCAGAGGTCCATCGAAGGAGGATGAGGGCGTGGCGGAGGACATCGTCGCAGTAGACGTCGGCGGCACGTTCACGGACATCTGCGTCCTGCGCCGCGACACCGGCGAGCTCCGGGTTGCGAAGGTCCCGTCCACGGCCAATCCGATCGACGGCGTGATGAGGGGGGTCGAGACGGCGGGAATCGACCTGTCGCAGGTCGCCCTCTTCTCGCACGGCACGACGGTGGCGACGAACGCGCTGATCACGCGCACGTACCCCGCGGCCGCAATGGTCACGACGAAGGGGTTCCGCGACGTGATCGAGATCCGGCGCGGCACGAAGGAGGATCTCTGGGACGCGTACAAGGATGTCCCCCCGCCGCCGATCCGCCGCCGGCACCGCTTCGAGGTAGCGGAGCGGGTCGACTACGCCGGCAACGTCTTGGAGCCGCTCGACGAGGAAGGCGCCCGCGAGGTCGCGCGGCTGCTCAAGCGCCATGGCGTGGAGGCCGTGGCGGTGTGCTTCATCAACTCATACGCCAATCCGGATAACGAGCAGCGCATGCGCGTCATCCTCGAGGAGGAGCTCGACGGCACGCTCGTCACGACGTCGAGCGACGTGCTTCCGGAGATCTTCGAGCACGAGCGGTTTTCGACCACGATCGCCAATGCCGTCCTGCAGCCGCTGGTTGGACGTTACGTCCGCGACCTCGAGAGCGAGCTGCGCTCCGGCGGATACGAGGGAGATTTGGTGATCCTGCACTCGGGAGGCGGGGTGATGACGCCGGAGACGGCTGACCGCTGGGCCGTGCGGCTCGCAGCGTCCGGGATCGCCGCGGGCGCGATCGCGAGCCGCCACATCGGCCAGCTATGCGGGTTCGAGAACACGATCGGCTTCGACATGGGAGGGACCAGCACCGACATCTCGCTGGTATACGAAGGCGAGGCCAGGACCACCACCGAGTGGTCGGTCCAGTACGGGTATCCGATCCGCTTCCCGAGCATCGAGGTGCTGACGATCGGCGCCGGCGGGGGGTCACTGGCCTGGATCGACGACGCCGGATCGCTTCGCAACGGGCCACAGTCGGCGGGCGCCGACCCTGGTCCCGCGTGTTACGGCCAGGGTGGAACGGAGCCCACCAACACAGACGCGAACCTCGTCCTCGGCCGGCTCGGCGCCGAGCTCATCGACGGCGCCATGACCCTCGACCCGGACGATGGCCGCGGAGGCGCTGCGCACGAGACTTGCAGAGCCGCTCGGGCTGGGCGTGACCGAGGGGGCGGAGTCCGTGATCGCCGTTGCGAACGCGAACATGGCCGACGCGATTCGCCTGATCTCCGTGCGCCGCGGCTACGACCCACGCGAGTTCGCTCTGGTCTGCTTCGGAGGCGCCGGCCCGCTTCACGGCGCCGCGCTCGCCCGCGAGCTTGCCATCCCAACCGTGCTGGTTCCGCCGAACCCTGGGACCACCTCCGCGCTCGGCTGCCTGCTCGTCGACATCCGCCACGACTTCTTCACCCTCCTGCTCGGCACCGTCGACGACATCGACGCGGCGCAAGTGGAGAGTGAGTTCGCGAAGCTCGAGGAGCAGGCGATGGAGCGGATGCGGGTGGAGGGCGTGGCTCCCGACAAGGTGGACCTCCAGCGCACGATCGACATGCGCTATGCGGGGCAGTGGCGCTCGATCGCCGTTCCCGTCGAGGGAGAGGTCACGTCGCTCGAAGACCTCGCGCGTACGTTCGAGGACGAGCACGACCGCGAACACAGCTACCGCCGGGAGGGCAGCCCCATCGAGGTCTACCGGCTGAACCTGCGCGCGGTCGGGGCGACGCAGAAGGCCGAGCTGGCCCGCCACGAGCGGCAGGGCTCGATGCCGGAGCCCATCGCTCGCCGGCGCGTGCACTTCGGCGGCGGAGATCCCGTGGAGACCCCGATCTACCGCCGCGCCGACGTGCCCGCCGGCGCGAGCTTCGAGGGGCCCGCCGTGCTCGAGCAGCTCGACTCCACGGTGCTCGTCCCACCGGGGTGCAGGGTGGAGGTCGACGAGTGGCTGAACGTCCGGATGACCATTGAGGAGGCTCGATGAGCAGCGATCGGCAGACGCTGGACCCGGTCACATTCGAGGTGCTGAAGAACGCCTTCGTGACGATCGTCGACCAGATGGCGGAGCAGATCCTCCGGACGTGCCACTCGTTCGTCATCTACTCGCGCGACTTCTCGAGCGCCCTGTGCGACCCGCAGGGAAACACGATCATGCAGGGGAGCCAGGACATCGCGGTCCACGTGGGCACGCTCCATCTGACCGCCAAGGCCGTGGTCGACGCGTTCGCGGAGGAGATGCGGCCCGGCGACGTGTTCGCGATCAACGACCCCTACGTCGGGGGCACGCACTTCAACGACGTGCGGATCGTCCGCCCGATCTTCCATGACGGCGAGCTGATCTGCCTCGCCGAGTCGAACGGCCACTGGGCGGACATGGGCGGGAGCGTGCCGGGCTCCTTCGATGTCAGCGCGAAGGACCACTTCGGTGAGGGCGTCCGGATCCCGCCCGTGCGGATCTACGACGAGGGGGTCTACCGCCAGGACATCGTGGGGATGATCGTGTCGAACACACGCGCGCCCAGCGACGCGGAGGGCGACTGCCTCGCGCAGGTCGAGGCCACCGGGGTGGCGGAGCGCGAGATCCTGCGGCTGTGCGAGAAGTACGGACGCGACACGATCGTGACGGCCTTCGACGAGGTGCAGGACTACGTCGAGCGCCTGACCCGCAAGCGCATCTCCGAGCTCCCCGACGGCACGTGGGAAACCGAGGACTACATCGACTTCGATCCTGCCGAGGAAGAGGGGCTGGTTCCGATCAGGGTCAAGATGACCATCGACGGCGACGTCGTCCGCTACGACCTCTCAGGGTCCCACCCCGCCGTCGGGACGTTCCTGAACTCCGGGTTTGGAGCGAGCTTCTCGGGCGTGGTCGCGGGCACGAAGACGTTCTTCCCGGACGTGCCGCTCAACTCGGGCTTCTATCGGGCCCTCGACATCGACCTCGGTCCGGAGGGCAGCTGCGTCAACGCCGCGTGGCCAACCGCGGTGACGGGGTTCTGCTCCGGGCCCTACGAGAAGATCATGAACGCCAGCTTCGAGCTGTGGTCCCAGGTGATGCCCGAACGCGCGATGGCGGCGGCATTCAACCTCGAGTACCTGCTGGTCGGCGGGACCGATACGCGGGACGGCGGCGAGTCGATCTTCATGTGGTACGACTGGATGGCCGGAGGTTGGGGCGGTCGAAACGGTAAGGACGGATCGAACGCCACCTCGCCGGTGTTCGGCGTCGGCCTCGCCGTTCAGCCGCTGGAGGGCCAGGAGCGGCTCTCCCCGGTCGTGACGAGCGGCCACCACATCCTCACCGACACCGGGGGCCCCGGCAAGTGGCGTGGTGGCTGCGGCGTCGAGAAGGGAGGACGACTGACGGACGTTCGCAGCACCGTGATGTCGTACTGCTGCGATCGGGCGCGCTCCGTCACGTGGGGCATCGAGGGCGGGCTGCCCTCGTTCCCGCACGGAGTGTGGCTCAACCGCGGCACCGACGACGAGCAGTTCCTGGGCGCGGTCTTCTCAAACCTGCCGCTGAAGCCGGGGGACAGCTTCACCCGGCCGAGCGCCGGAGGCGGTGGCTTCGGAGACCCGCTCGCGCGCGACCCCGAGGCGGTGCGCGAGGACGTCGCCGACGGGTACGTGAGCGTCGAGCGGGCCACTAAGGACTACGGCGTCGTCGTGCGCGAGGTGGACGCCGAGCTCGCCGAATACGAGGTCGATGCTAAGGCGACCGAGGAGGAGCGCGAGCGGATCCGCTCGCATCGCCTGGACTGGCTGGAGGAGGATCCCACAGCCGTGGCCGAGCGCTACCGCGCCGGCGACCTCGAGCTGCTCGACGTGTTGCGCCGGCACGGCGTGATCCTCGACTGGGGCACCGGTGAGCTGCTTCCGAGAACCACCGAGCAATACAGGGCGATGCTTCAGCGCCGTGCCGCCCGGCGTTGGGAGACCGCGCCCGCCGCGGCGAGCTGAGGGGACCGCCCGGCGCGCCTTAGCTGAGGGCCGTGGAGCGCTCGACCGCACCCAGCCAACGGACGCGAGTCCGCCGGATGCCGAAGCGCGGCGTATACGACCGGCCCTCGATCGATGCGATCCTCGACGAGGGCCTCGTCGGCCATCTCGCGTTCACTGGGGACGACGGCCAGCCATACGCGATCCCGACGCTTTACGCACGGGTCGGAGACGAGGTCTGGGTGCACGGATCCTCGGCCAGCCGGACGTTGCGGACACTAGGGCGCGGTGCCCGGGCCTGCCTGACCGTGACGCTGGTCGACGGACTGGTCCTCGCGCGCTCGATCTTCAACCACTCCGTGAATTACCGCTCGGTGATCGTCCTTGGAGAGGCACGGGCGGTGACGGATCCCGAGGACAAGCGCGCCGCGCTCGCGGCCTTCGCCGAACGCGTGGCCCCCGGTCGATGGGCCGACGCCCGGCCCCCGACCCGGTCGGAGCTCAAGGCGACGTCGATCCTCGCGCTCCCGCTGGACGAGGCCTCCGCGAAGGTGCGTAACGGGCCGCCCGTGGACCTCGACGCCGACCACGCGCTCGACGTCTGGGCCGGCGTGGTGCCGATCCGACTCGTGCGCGGCGAGCCGGCGCCCGACCCCGCGCTGCGCGCCGGGATCGAGATTCCCCCCTACCTTCAAGAGGCTCACGGCGACTGGAGCTAGCGCTCACGGCAACGCGTCGCGCTCAGCGGAGCCATCCTTCCCTCGCGTGAGAGCTTGCGGGAGGCTTGCCGAAGGGGTCCCGGCCTGCGCTTATCGGGCGAGCCGTTGCGCCCAGGTGGCCTCACGTGGTGGCAGATCCCGGACCCAACGATGCGACTTGGGTTCGATGATCCCCTGGAACCGATGACATCAGGCGCCTTCGGCCTGTCACCTCGGCGGCGGACAACCGAGGCAAACCGGCGCCGCCGTCGTATACGCCGTCACCGGGTTTGGCGGCGCGTTCGATCGTGAACTCCTCAGCGTCTTCGACGCCCTCCTGCTGGTCGTCCTCGCGCTGGTTCTGTACGGGCTGTCCGCGCGGGACCCGTCCACGTCGCCGGACTGGATGGACCGCATCCAGTTGGTCGCCGTCGTCAGCGCCCTCGTGCTGGACGTGATGGTGCTCGGCGCGATGATCGCTCGGATCGGCGAACTCGGGTTCACCCCGAACCGAACGGCAGCGCTCGGCCTCAACCTCGTCCTACTCGTGAACCTGGCCGGGGCCGCCTTGCTAGCCGCCCGATTCCTCACACGACGCAGCTCGCTCCACCGGCTCGAGCGCTGGCAGACCACCTACCTTCCGGTCTTCGCCCTGTGGGCCTCCACGGTCGTGGTCATCCTCCCACCACTGTTCACCTTTACCTGATCGCATCGGCGCGGGGCCTTACCCGCGAGCAGGTCGTCGAGCGACTGCGGCCGCGCCTCGCGCTGCCGGTCGGAACTGTTGCGGCGTCGCAACGGTCTGAACTTGACAGCGACGGCCGCGTTCGTCCGGGTCTCGGACACCCTTAGCGAAGCGCCAGCCGCTCGAGCAGGCGGCTAATCGCGTCCTCGTGAACTTCGCGTCGCAGCCGCTCGACCAGATCGCTCAGGTCCAGCTCGCGGCGCTGAAGCTCTCCCGCCACAGCTCCCAGCTGAGCAAGTTCACCGCTCGCCTCCCCCGCCTCTTGGCGAAGTCGTGCGATCTCGACCGTTTGCTCGCCGGCCTTGGCGCGCAGCCGAGCAAGCTCCCGGTTGTCGGCGCCGGTTGAAAACGCACCCCCCTGAAGTGGGGGCCGGGTGCGCGGGCTGAAAACTGGTCCACTCGCGGCGGTCGAGAAATGGCCCCTTGAGAGCCGCTGAACGGCGCGGAGACGACTCTCATCTGGCGCTCGACCGGACCGAGGAGGCCTCTCACGGATCTTCGACGCACACGCTTGACGCGCTGGCCGGTGCTCAGGGCGCTCGGCCAGCCGAAGGATGAGCGGTCCCGTCAGGCGCTGACGGCTTCGCGGTCGTCTGCGGTCGGGCCCGGGATCGTGTCGATGCCCTCCATCGCCTTCGTGAACTCGATCGCCTCGTCGTTCATCACCGCACGCGGATCAAACGTCGCATCGGCCATGACGCCATGCACTCGCCGGCGCTGCATGCCGAAGTTCCCGGCGTCGTAGAGCGGCAAGATCGCTGCCTCGCGCAGATAGCGGTCGAACGAGTGTTTCCGGTCTACCGCGTTGACGCCGACGACTTGCATGCACTTGTAGACGCAGTCGAACAGCATCTCGGTGCAGTGGATCTTGCACATCGCGCCGAGCATCTCGCCGTGGTAGTCATGCTGATCGAGGTAGTGGCCGGTCTTCCAGCAGAAGTAGCGCGCCGCCTCTATCTTCGCCGCCACGTCGCCCAGGACGTAGCCCGGGTACTGATAGTGGATGATCGGCTTCGGGCCGCCCGCCGTGTAGGTCTTGGCCCATTCGAGCGCGTCTTCGTAGGCGGATCGCGCGACCCCGACTGCGCCGATACCAGCGACCGGGCCCGACCATGCGAAATTGCGATTAATCACGAGGTCGCCGTTGCCCTTCGCGCCCTCGATCATGTTGTCAGCCGGCACGCGCGCGTTGTCGAAGGTGATCTCGAAGTTCGGCGCCGTGCGCTGCCCAAGAGTGCTGATGTTCTGGTATGTGACCCCGGGCGTGCCCCGCTCGACGATGATCGCGGACAGGGCCTCGGTCCCGCCCCGGCTAGAGTCCGTGCGCACGATGACGAGGTTCAGGTTCGCGCCCTTGTTGTCCCAGCCGCCGACATTGCACGGCCAGTACTTGCGCCCGTTAAGAACGTAGTCGTCGCCGTCGAGCGTTGCCGTGACGCTCATTCCCGCGTTGCCGATGGCGGGAGCGTCGAAGTTCGCCGTGCCGCCGGGAGAGCCGGGCGGCTCGCTCGCTGCGTAGCCGACGATGAACTCGTTGCTGGTGTCGGCGGTGGCGCCGCCGATGAACCGCTGCTTCTGGTCCTCGGTGCCGTAGTACCAGACCGGCATGAGCCCGAGGCCGTTTACGAGGATCGACGTGCCGAAGCCGGGGTCGACGGCCTGGATCTCCTCGGCGGCGATGAGGAAGTCGACGTTGGACATCCCGCCGCCTCCGTATGCCGCGGGCAGCATGGACCAGGCGATGCCCCGCCGGCACGCCTCCTCATAGGCGGGCTTGGCGAGCTGCCAGCCAGCATACGGATCAGGCTCGGCGTCGATCTTCGGCGCAAGCGGGGCGAGCACGTCTTCCGCAAAGTCGCGCGCGAGCCCCTGGATCTCTTTTTGGTCCTTCGAGAGGGTGAAGTCAATAGCCATTCTCTGCTCTCTCTCCTCGCTGCTCGTCGCCGCTCTGCAGTATTCCATTCATCTCAGCTCACGTTCTTGGCCGTCCCCTATCCCTCCGGTTCGGTTTGAGAGCGGTCGCACAGGTCTGCGGAGGCTGGCGACACCACGACGACGTAAGCGCGTCTCTTCAGGAGCCGCGCCGGCGCTCGCTCCCACGCGGATCCGCGGGTCCTTCGAGGACGGTTCGATATTCCGCATTCCCATGGGGTTTGAGCGCCGCGCGTGTTCGGCCTCCGACCGGGGCTACGCCCACGCCAAGCCGCCGTTGCCGCGCCGTTACCGATCTGTAGGCGAGCGGAAACCGGTCGGGCGCATGATGGCCATCGATGAGGTTTTCCGCAAACACGATCGGGCAAGCGGCCCAGGCTGCCGCCCCCGGACAGGAGGCAGTCATGGGCCAGGCAATCCCCAGGCAGTACCCCGCAGTCGTACTGCGTTCCCACTTCAACCATCTGCGCGCCCTGCTCGCGATCGCGATGGTCGCCGTCGTCGGGCTGACGGTCGCGGTCGTGATCCTCGCTAACGACAACGACGAGGCCGCGAGCACAAGCGCCGTCGCGGTGCCCGCTTCGCAGGCAGGCTCGGGGACCGTGGCCAAGGACGAGGCGGCGACCGCCGCGGCCATCGGCCTGGCGAACCGGGGCTCGGTGACCGAGACGAAGGACGAGGCGGCCAGCGCCGCGGCCATCGGCCTGGCGAACTCGAGCTCCGCAGCCGAGACGAAGGACGAGGCGGCCAGCGCCGCGGCCATCGGCCTGGCGAACTCGAGCTCCGCAGCCGAGACGAAGGACGAGGCGGCCAGCGCCGCGGCCATCGGCTCATGGCCCGAACTCGAGCTCGCGCCGAGACGCCGAGCCGAGACGAAGGACGAGGCGGCCAGCGCCGCGGCCATCGGACAGTCGAGTGACGGGACGGTGACGGGCGGCAGCAAGACCGACCCGAACGGGCCGGCCTCGCTTCTCAAGTAAGCAGCTACCACCGGGGGGCAGCGCCCGGCTCGCCCCCCCGGCCGCCGCTGCCCGAGGCGCCCCCTCAGCGAGGGGGCGCTTCGCGTTGGTCAAGAGCCGGGTTTGGCCCGTCGATCCAGCCGCTCCTGATCGACGGCCCCAGCGGAAGTCGCTAAGCCCGCCTGGGGCGTCGTACCGGCGAGGCAGGTGCAGGCCGCGCTGGGCCCGCCTCGGCAGTTAGGGCCGCCGACGACTATCGATCGCGTTGGGCCTCGCTCAGGCGGCCCAGCTGCGCGTGCGTCGACTCGCTGTTTGGGACTGGATCGGCGTGGCGATGTACCACTCTCCACTCGCCGTTCTCGCGGCGGAAGACGGTCGTGACGCGCAGCGCGTACGGCTGGGGAGCGGCGTCGCCCACCGCTGCCGTCGTGTGCTCGACTCCGGCGATGTAGGCGAGGTCGCCGCTGACGCCTGCCGCGATCACCTCGTACTCGAACGACTCGCAGCTCGAGAACCGTGAGGCAAGCATCTCGAAGATCGGCGCGATCTCACGCCAACCCGTCTTGGTCTGGAGCGCGCCGAACAGAGTCACCGGGTCCTTGCGGGACCAGAGAGCGATGCGCGGCCCGGCGTCGCCATTGTGAATCGCGGTGTCGGCCGCCGTGAGAGGCGGCACAACCGCTGCCAGGAAGTCGTCGACGTCCGCCATCACGAGGCATCTTCCCGAACGCGTCGCCCGCAGACAATCGTCAGGACTGCAGGAAGGCCAGCAGGTCAGCGTTGATTGTCTCGGCCTCGGTGGTCGGCATGCCGTGCGGGAATCCTTTGTATGTCTTCAGCGTCCCGTTTTGTACGAGCTCCGCGGACAGCGGTGCGGAGTCGGCGTAGGGAACGATCTGGTCGTCGTCGCCATGCATCACCAGGACCGGCACCGTGATCTTCTTGAGGTCCTCGGTGAAATCGGTCTGGGAGAAGGCGACGATGCCGTCGTAGTGTGCCTTCGCCCCGCCCATCATTCCCTGCCGCCACCAGTTGGCGATGATCGCTTCCGAGGATTCCACGCCGGGCCGGTTAAAGCCATAGAAGGGGCCCGAAGGCAGGGCCCGGTAGAACTCGGACCGGTTGGCGGCGAGTTGTGCCTGGAGGTCGTCGAACACGCTCTTCGGCAGGCCGCCAGGGTTGGCGTCGGTCTGCACCATGAGCGGCGGCACCGCACTGATCAATACCGCTTTTGCCACGCGGCTTTCACCGTGTCGGGCGATGTAGTGCACGACTTCGCCGCCACCGGTTGAGTGGCCAACGTGGACGGCGTCAGTGAGATCGAGATGGGCAGTCAGCGCAGCCAAGTTGTCGGCGTAGTGGTCCATGTCGTGACCGTCGCTGGTCTGCGTGGAGCGTCCGTGCCCGCGCCGGTCATGGGCGATGACGCGGTAGCCGTTCTGTAGGAAGAACAGCATTTGAGTGTCCCAGTCGTCGGCCGAAAGCGGCCAGCCATGGCTGAAGACGACCGGCTGCCCCTCCCCCCAGTCCTTGTAGAAGATCTCGATTCCGTCGCTGGTGCTGATCTTGGGCATCGGACATCTCTCCTTGGGTTGAGAACCGGCGAAGGATCTCACCCAGCCAGCTCGCTCGACTCCCCGATGTGGGCCCCGGCCGCGGTGGGTGAGGCGGACTTCCAGGAGACGACATACTGACGAGAGCTCAAACTCGCAGTCACACGGCGACCCACCAGGTGTCCTGCGGACAAGGAGCTCGGATGGCATCGATCAGGGAGCGGGAAACGCAGCAGGTCGAGCAGGCGAACGCGAATGGGAAGACTGCCGTCGTGTTGTTCATCCTGAAGCGCTTCGTCCAAGTCGAGGTGGGTTCCCCGTGAGCAACGGCGAGCCGGAGTCGAGAATCGGCGAGCCAGACACCGACCCGCGCCCCCTGGCGGTCACGTTCGTCACCACGGAGCACTTCGTGCTCCAGGGCGCCCGCGCGGCGACGATCTCCGAGTCGACGGGTCGGGCGAGCATGTTCCTCGCCGCAGTGTCCGGCGGCCTGGTTGCTCTAGGCCTGGTGGCGACCGCAAGCGAGGTCGGAACGGCCTTCTATGCCTTCGGCCTCGTCCTCCTGCCGACGCTTTCGTTCGTCGGGCTCGTGACATTCGAGCGGGTGCTGCAGTCCGGGATGGAGGACTACGGATACGCGCGCCGGATCGCTCTGCTGCGCGGGTACTACTTCGACAACGCACCCGAGCTCGCCCCGTACCTGCTGAGCGTCCCGCCTTCGGAGCGGCTACGCGTGCAGGGGCTCGGGGGCGGGCGCTGGCAGGCGCTGCGGAGTGTCGCCGGCATGGTCGGCGTGATCACGGCGGTGCTTGCCGGCGGCACCGCGGGCCTGGCCGCGATCCTGATCTCCGACCACTCGCTGGCCGCCTCGCTGATCGCGGGCACCGCCGTCGCATTCGCAGCGGAGGTCGCCCTGCTGCGATTCCAGCGGTCCGCCTGGTTGCGGATCGCCACCACGCCACTGGCCGAGCTTGGGGACGAAGGAGAATCGTGAGCTGCGGCGGCGGCACGCCAAAAGCGCGACCGGCGCGAGAGTCGCACGCCCTCCCATGGAAGCGAGAGAACCCGGTGCCAACTTTGATCTTCGTGCACGGCGCGTGCGTCCGCGACGCGCCCTGGTGGTGGAGCCGGATGACCACACCGCTGGCGGGCCACGGAATCGCCAGCGTCGCGGTGCCGCTGCCCAGCTGCGGCGAAACCGGGGACGGCCTCGGCGATCTCTACGCCGACGTCGAGGCAACCCGGCAGGCGATCGCCGAGGCCGAGGCGCCCGTCGTGCTGTGCGGGCACTCCTACGGCGGAATGGTCATCACGCAGGCCGGGGCCGATCGGCGCGTCTCTCAGCTGCTCTACGTCACCTCGGTGATGCCCCAAGCCGGGCAGTCCCTGGCCGATCTCGCCGGCTCCCAGCCCGCGCCGTGGATGGATCCAGGCGACGACGGCACCGTTGGAGTCCACGGGGAGATAGTCGCCGAGTTGTTCCTGCAGGACTGCGACGATGCCACCGTGCAGCAGGCGCTGGCCCGCCTGACACGTCAGTCCGCGATGCCGTTCGCCCAGCCACCGCTGCACATCGCGTGGCAGGAGAAGCCGTCGACGTACTTCGTGTGCACCGAGGACCTCGCCATCCCCGCCGAGCTGCAGCGACAGCGTGCCTGCGCCGGCGCTCGACTAGTCGACTTCCCCTCCGGCCACCACCCGTTCCTGTCCAAGCCCGAGGCTTTCGCCCAGAGCATCGCCGCTGAGATCGACTCGGTCGCCTAACCAGACCGAGGCGCCGAGGAGGCCGCCGGCCGTATGTTCTGGTTGAGCCGGAAGACGTTCTCCGGGTCGTAGGCCGCCTTGATCCGTGCGAGGCGGTCGTGGTTGGCGCCGTAGCTGCTCCGGACGGCGGCGTCGCCCTCCTCGAACAGGCCAGGGAAGTTGAAGTACGTCTTGCCGTCCGAGAAGGGGACCGTGGCGTCCCAGAACGCACGCGTGTAGGCGACGTTGCGCTCGTCGTCGGCGGGGTCCTGCCAGCTCGAGTCGATGCTCAGCATCCACTCCGAGCTGCGGTCGCCGAAGGCGGTCTCCTCGGCGCCGACGCGGGCCATCGCCCCGCCGCAGTGGCGGACGATGACGAGCGTGTCGCCCGACGGCCGGCGCTCCGACCAGTCGACCGTGGTCTCGATCGCGGCGTCTGAGAAACCGTCGAGGTACAGCGCCTTCCAGTAGCGACGCACGCCCGCGGGGAAGAACGGGTCGAGCGAGCTCTGGAACTCGAGGTAGCTCGCCCGCGCGCTCATGTCGAGGAGCGGTGTCGCCAGCTCACGCAGCCTGCGCGTGGCGCGTTCGCCCTCGTCCGGGTCGCCCGCCCACATGCCGGCCACACCGACGTACGGGACGCCGCGCAGCTCCTCGGGCAGCTCGTCGACGACCGGCAGCGACCAGATCAGGCCGGCGGTCGACAGCTCGTCGGGGGCATCCGCGACGGCGTCGCGCCACCCGGCGAGCACGCGCGCCGCGTCCTCGAGCGGGTAGGCGACGTTCAGCCCGAACACCTCCGGGCCGAGCTCGTGCAGCCGAAACTCGAACGACGTGACGACGCCAAAGTTGCCGCCGCCGCCGCGCAGCGCCCAGTAGAGGTCGGCGTGCTCGTCGGCGCTCGCGTGCACGCGCCGGCCGTCGGCGAGCACAAGCTGGGCGGAGACGAGGTTGTCGATCGTCATGCCGTCGCGGCGGCGCTGGTGGGAGACGCCCCCGCCGAGCGCAAGGCCGGCAACGCCGGTCTCCGACACGACGCCGCCCGGAGTCGCCAGCCCGAGCGGCGCGGTCACGCGGTCGACGTCGGCCCAGGTTGCGCCGCCCTGCGCGTGGACGGTGCGGCCGGCAGGATCGGCGTGGACGCCGCGCATCGCCGACAGGTCGATCACGACGCCGTCATCGACCAGGGCGGTGCCGGCCACGTTGTGGCCGCCGCCGCGGACGGAGAGCGGGAGGTCGTACTCACGCGCGAAGCGGATCGCTTCGGCAACGTCGGCGGCGCCGGAGCAGCGCGCGATCACGGCCGGTCGCTTGTCGATCATGCCGTTCCAGACGCGGCGCGCCTCGTCGTACTCGAGGTGATG
Source organism: uncultured Thermoleophilaceae bacterium (assembly GCA_963812915.1). Classification (GTDB taxonomy): domain Bacteria; phylum Actinomycetota; class Thermoleophilia; order Solirubrobacterales; family Thermoleophilaceae; genus JACVRW01. The sequence continues at coordinate 24,570 of CAWEXB010000006.1, forward strand.
GGGGGCGATCACGTCGCCGATGAGGCGCTCGCCCAGTGCGGCGGCGAGATAGCTGTTGGTGGTGGGCTCGACGGCCATGTGTGTCCTTCTGGTCGGGTGGCCATAGCCTCCGGCGCGCCCGTCGACGCACCGTCCCGGCGAGCGTCCCGCGACCGTCCCGGCTACAGCCCGGCGGCGGCCGCGGCCGCCAGCGCCGGCATGGCCAGCGTCTCCGCACGGGCCACCGTCTCGGCCAGCACTTCGCGCGCGCCGGCCGCGTCGCCGCGCGCGGCGAGCACACCGCCTAGCCGCAGCAGGGCGGTCGCGGCGTACGCTGGGCTGCCGGCCGCCTCGTTGACGGCCACGGCACGCCGCAGGCGGCCCTCCGCCTCGTCGAAACGGCCGAGGGCGGCCGCCGCGCGGCCCAGGTACAGCTCGGTGGAGCAGTAGCAGCCCGCGCCGCGCGCGATCACCGCGAAGAGGTCGGCGTACGGCTCGAGGCGTTCGTGCAGATAGGCGGCGGCGGCGGGGTCTCCGACCTCGCCGGCGACGTCGGCGAGCAGGCAGGCCTGTAGCCAGTTGACGTCCATGGCCACCCCCGCCGCCGTGAGCCGTCCGAGCAACTCGCGCGCGCTGTCCTTGCGGCCGGCGCGCGCGTCGACGTACGCCGCGGCGGCAAGCCAGGGCTCCGATACGGGTGCACGGCGCGCCCGCTCGAACTGCGACCGGGGGTAGGCCTCGGGCACCCGGAACTGGGTTCCGAGCCAGAAGTCACGCTGTATTCCCACGTGCAGCGGCGCGTTCGGATCGGCTGCGCGCCGGCCGAGGGCCTCTGCCTGGGCGGTGAGTGTCCGGGCCTCGTCCCAGCGGGCAGCGAGGATCGCCAGGCTTCCCCGCCAGAGCGGCACGTACCAGCGGTAGTGCGGCAGCCCGAGGTCGTCCGCGAGCCGCTCGTAGGTATCGATCTCACGCCGCAGCTCATCCATGCGCGCGAGCTCCCAGAGATCGACCACGCGCCAGTTGTGCGCCTGCAGGACGGATTCACGGTCGCCGGCCGCCTCCGCCGCGGCGATCATCTCGTCGACGATCTCCAGCCGGCTGCCGGCATGGGCCGGCCGCCACAGCGCGACCCGGCGGGCGTTGAGGGCGGCCGCCAAGGCGCCCGCGTCGCGGCTTCGGCGCGCGTCCGTCACCGCGTGCTCACTCAGCGACTCGGCGGCGCCCGGGTCGGCGTAGTAGCACTCGACCGCAAGTCGCGCCCGCAGGCGCGCCCGCGTGGCGAGCTCGCCGGCGGGCGTCGCCTCGAGCGCCTCCTCCAGCAGCCGCACCAGCTCCGAGTCGGGTGCGGCGACCACCACGGCCAGGCCCGCAAACCCCAGGCCCGCCCGCGCCAGCAGCGCCGCGTCGCCGGTGGTGCGGGCCAGCGCGGCGGCCTCCGCGAAGCTGGCGCGGGCAGCCTCGCGCTCGCCCGCGCGATCGTGCGCGTTCCCGAGCGCGACCAGCAGCTCGGGGCGGTCGGCAGCAGGCGGGCCGGCGGCCAGGGCGGCCGCGAGGTGCGCGGCGGCGTCGGAGTGCGCGAGGGCCTCCGTCGCCTCGCGTGCGGCCGCCACGGCCCAGCGCGCGACGCGATCGGCCCGTGCGAGCGGTCCAGCCGCCTCGAGATGGGACGCGACGAGGCCCGGGGACGAGTCGCCCGAGGCCTCGAGCGCATCGGCCAGCCGAAGATGGAGCCGCGCCCGCTGCGAGGCGGGCAGCGCGGCGACGATCGCCTCCGCGACCAGCGCGTGGGCGAAGGCGAAGCGATCGCCCGTGCCCCTTGCGACGAGCCCCGCCGCGACGGCCTCGTCGAGCGCGTCGAGGAGCGCGTCCGAAGGCCAGTCCCCGGCCGCGGCCAGCCGCTTGAGATCGAAGCGCAGCCCCACGGTGGCGGCGAGAGCGAGAACCTCGCGCGCGGTCTCCGTGAGGCGGGCGAGACGGCGGTCGACCACGTCGCGGACCCCGGCCGGCGGAGCCTCGGCGGCGCCTCCGCGCTCCCGCTCGTCGCGCAACATCTCCTCGAGGAAGAAGGGGTTGCCGCCGGTGCGCTCGCGGTAGCGCCCCGCCGCGGCGGCGTCGGCCCCATGGCGAGCCAGCACGACGGCGACCGCCTCTTGGTCGAGTCCGCTCAGCGCCTCGTGCAGCAGTCCGGCACGCCGCAGCTCCGCGAGCGTCTCGACGGCGCCGCCGCTCAGCTCCTGCTCTCGGGCCAGCACGAGCACCAGCAGCCGTGCCCGCACCAGCGAGCCCGTGATGTGGCGCAGCAGCGCCGCCGAGTCCGCGTCGATCCAGTGCAGGTCGTCGAGCACGAGCAGCACGGGCCGGGCGGCGGCGGTGTGCTCGAGCAGCCCGCGGACGGACTCGAAGGCGAGGTAGCGCGCCCGGGCAGCGTCCTCGGGCGCGCCCTCGCCGCCGCGGGCCGGCAGCAGCCTGGCCAGGGCGCCGTCGTGGACGGTCAGCCAATGCTCGGCCTCGCCGGGCGGCAGGTCGCCGAGCAGCCCCTCGAGCGCCTCCACCCAGGGCTGGAAGGGGATCAGCACCTGCTCGACGCAGCGGCCGTAGAGGACGGCGGCGCCGGCGGCGTGGACCCGCCGCGCCAGCTCGCCGGCCACGGTCGTCTTGCCGATGCCGGGCTCGCCGGCGAGCAGCGCCACCCGCGTCTCGCCGGCCAAGGCCTCATTCCAGGCGCGCTCCAGCCGGTCGAGCGTAGGCCGGCGCCCCTCCGGCGCGGTGGTCCGCATCAGTGCCGGCGGCAGCGAAGGCTGCTTGACGGGCTGGGGCGGGGCAGCATCGCCCCGGCCCCGGCGCACCTCCTCGACCAGCGCGCGGGTCTCGGGCGCGGGCGGCACGCCCAGCTCGCGGCGCAGGCGTTCGGCCAGCGCCGTCGCCGCCGTCAGCGCCGCCGGCCGGTCGCCGGCGCGGGCCAGCCGACGGATCAGGTCGCGGTGCGCCTCCTCGGCGAGCGGCTCAATCTCCAGGCGCCGGCGCGTCCACCGGACCGCGCCGTCGAGGTCCCCGGCGGCCTCGGCCTGCTCGGCGAGCGAGGCGAGCGCGTGCCCAAGCTCCGCGGCGTGCTCGTCGCGCGCGCGGAGCACCCAGTCGGCATCCATTCCCGCCAGCAGCTCGCCCATTCGCCCCTCGGCGGCCGCCGCCAGCTCGCCCGCCGCCGCGTGCCGCCGGAACTCCCACAGGTCGGCGCGCACCAGCGCCGGCTCGAGGCCGACCTGGTCGCGCGTCGCCACGATCGCCTCGCGGCCCTCCGGGCCGAGTGCGCGCCGGAGCTCGTAGACCGCGTCGCGCAGCGTCTTGCGCGCGCTCTCCTCCCCGACCTCGGGTCGCAGCCGGCCCGCCAGCGTCGACCGCGCGTGGAGTCCCTCCGCGACCACCAACCAGCCGAGCAGCTCACGGGCGCGCGCGTCCGCCGGGAGCTGCACCGGCCGGCCATCCAGCTCGACCTCCAAGCCGCCCAAGACGCGAATCTCGAGCACGCAGCGAGCCTACCTCCGCGGGGACGGTCGCGGGACGCTCGCGGGGACGGATGCGGCGGGTACGCCGGCGCCAAGTCCATTGAGTCGTCACCGACCATCATCGGACCAGCGCAGACCCTTGTCCCCAATTTGGGTCGCTTCCGCGGGAGCGCGTAGTCGAGGTACGGGTGGTGCGGTAGGTTCGCTCCCGTGATCGACGGCGTGCTCGGCGGTCCGGTCGACCAGGAGTACCTCTTGCAGGCACGCCAGATGCAGGCGATGTCCTTCGCGGTCCACATTCCGCTGGTCTGCTTCGGCATCGCCTTCCCAGCCATGGTCGTGTTCCTCGAGGGGCTCTGGCTGCGAACGGGGGACCCGGTCTACAAAGCGCTCGCGAAGCGCTGGTCGAAGGCCATGCTGATCCTGTTCGCGGTCGGCGTCGTGACCGGCACGATCCTGTCGTTCGAGATGGGGTTGCTGTGGCCGGAGTTCATGGCGACCTTCGGCGACGTTTTCGGGCTCGCCTTCGGCATCGAGGGCTTCTCGTTCTTCATGGAGGCGATCTTCATCGCCATCTACGTGTATGGCTGGGACCGCCTGCCCCCGCGCGTTCACCTCGCCGTCGGCGCCCCCGTCATCCTGGCCGGATTCACCGGCTCGTTCATGGTGATCGCGGTGAATGGCTGGATGAACCAGCCAACCGGCTTTCGCGTCGAGAACGGCGAGGTGGTCGACGTCGAGCCGCTGACGGCGCTCTTCAACTCGAACCTCTGGCACGAGCTCGTCCACATGTACCTGGCCGGCTTCCTCGTCGCGGGCTTCATGGTCGCGTCGGTCTACGCCTACGGCTGGCTGCGCGGGCGGCACGACCGCCGCCACCGACTCGGCCTCGTGGTGGCGCTCAGCTTTGCCGCGCTGGTGGCCCCCGCTCAGCTGCTGGTGGGCGACTGGGCGGCGCGCACGGTGGCCGAGCGCCAGCCCGTCAAGCTCGCCGCGTTCGAGGGCCTCGAGGAGACGACGAAGGGCGCCCCCTTCGAGCTCCCCGGGGGCATCGAGATCCCCGACGCCCTCTCGCTGCTCGCGTTCCACGACCCGAACGCCACGGTCGAGGGACTCGACACCGTTCCGGAGGACGACCAGCCCCCGACCGAGATCGTGAAGCTCTCGTTCCGCACGATGGTCGCCATCGGCAGCGGACTCGCGGCGCTCGGCGTGTGGTTCATCTGGGTCTGGTGGCGGCACGGGCGGCTGCCGGGCACGCCCTGGTTCCACCGCGCGCTCGTGGTGGCCGGGCCGCTGGCGATCGTGGCGCTCATCGCCGGCTGGGTCACCACGGAGGTGGGCCGCCAGCCGTGGGTGGTGTACGAGGTGATGCGAACCGAGGACGCGGTCACCGGGGCGAGCGGGATCCCCGTCGGGTTCGCGGCGCTCGCCCTTGTGTACGCGGCGCTCGCGGCGATCGCATACGTGATGCTGCGCCGCCTGGGGCGCACGCCGTTCGAGGTGGAGCGCTGATGCTGCCCGAGCTGGCGGCGGCGTTCACCCTGGTGGGCGTGACCGCCTACGTGGTGCTCGGCGGCGCCGACTTCGGGGCCGGGTTCTGGGATCTGACCGCCGGTGGGGCCGAGCGTGGCGCGCCGGTGCGGGCCATGATCAAGCGCTCCATGTCCCCGGTCTGGGAGGCCAACCACGTCTGGCTGATCTTCGTGCTCGTGATGCTGTGGACCGCCTTCCCGGAGGCGTTCGGGTCGATCACCTCGACGCTGGCGATCCCGATTTTCCTTGCGGGGCTCGGCATCGTGCTACGCGGCGGCGCGTTCGCGCTGAAGGGGCATGCAGCCACGATCGCGGAGGCGCGCGCGCTAGGCGCGACGTTCGCGTTCTCGTCGGTGCTCGTGCCGTTCTTCCTCGGCACCGCGGCCGGCGCCATCGCAGCCGGTGAGGTGCCGGTCGGCAACGCGACCGGCGACGAGTGGGGCAGCTGGACGGGCACCACTCAGATCTTCGTCGGCCTGCTGGCGGTGGTCACGGGTACCCATCTCGCCGCCGTATTCCTGGGCGCCGATTCCGAGCGCGCGGGCCGACCAGACCTCGTGGAAGCGTTCCGCAGGCGCGCGCTCGGCTCGGGGGTGGTCGCGGGCGCGCTCGCGATCGCGGGTCTCGTCGTCGTCAACTCGGACGTGCCCGACCTCTATGACGGCCTCACTTCGGGCGCCGGCCTCGCCTGCGTGATCGTCTCGGGGCTGGCAGGGCTCGCCACGCTCGCTTTGGAGTGGAACGAACGATTCGAGATCGCCCGCTACACCGCGGCCGCCGCCGTGGGAGCGATCGTGGCCGGCTGGGCGCTTGCGCAGGAGCCCTACCTGCTGCCGCCCGACCTCACCGTCGGAGCAGGCCGCGGCGCCCGACGAGACTCTGGTCGCGCTCGTGATCGCCGCCGGCCTCGGGATGGCGCTCCTGATCCCCGCCCTGGCCTGGCTCTTCCGGCTGGCGATGAGCGGGCGGCTCGCCTACGAGGAGGAGCCGCGCCCGTGAGCCGGCTCGAGATCGCCACGGCCGTGTGCTTCGTGCTCGGTGCGGGCCTGCTGTTTCCGTTCGAGCACACCCTGACCATCCTGGCCGGAGTGCTGCTGCTGGCCGCGTTCGTCGTGTGCGGCGTGTTCGTCCTGGCGAGCCCCGACAGGCTCGCCGACAGGCCGGACGACTCGGCGTAGCTGGGCGGTCCCGGTCACACCGGGCGTGCGACCAGGGACATCGTGCGCGAGAGGGTGGCCGGACACCAGTTGGTGGGTGTGGCGGGCGTGCTGTGCGGCATGCAGCCGGGACGAGAGGGCGCTCGCGCTGCTGGAGAGCGTCGCGGCGGGCGAGCGCGCCGAGTACCAGAGCCTTCCGGCCGAGTAGGCGAGAGCGTTCGACTTGCTTAGAGATCCCTTGGCGTTAGCCGGCAGGGCACTGGTGCGCCGGGATTCAGGGTGATGCGGGGAGCCAGCGGGATGCGGTCGGTAGCCGAGGCAAGCTCGTAGCGCTGGGCGATGACGGCGAGCGCTATAACGGCCTCGAGCATCGAGAAGTACTGACCGATGCAGGCGCGTGGGCCGGCGCCGAAGGGGAAATACGCGTGGCGGTGTCGCTCAGCCTCGCGCTCGGGGGCGAAGCGCTCCGGATCGAAGCGCTCGGGATCCTCCCAGAACGCGGGGTGGCGATGTGTGACCCACGCGCTGACGACGACGTCGGAGCCGGGCGGGATCTCGAAGCCGTCGATGCTGTCTCCGGCGACCGTCCTGCGGCCGAGACCCCAGGCCGGCGGGTAGAGGCGCATCGCCTCCTTGAGCACCATCGTGGTGTAGGGCAGCCCGTCAACGTCCTCGGCGCCTGGGGTTCGATCCCCCAGCACGGCGTCGACCTCGTCGCGCACCCTGCGCTGCGCGTCGGGGTGCCGGCCGAGCAGGTACAGGGCGAACGTGAGCGCGATGGCGGTGGTGTCGTGCCCGGCCAGCAGGAAGATGAGAACCTGGTCGCGGATCTCCGCGTCGTCCAGTTGCTCCCCGCGATCGCGGGCGCCCACGAGCAGGCTGAGTAGGTCCTCGTCTTGGCTGTCGGCCGCCCGGCGGCGGGCGATCAGCTCGTCGCATACGGCGTATACGTCACGTTGCGCTCGCGCGGCGCGCCGGTTGGACGGCGTCGGCCAGCTCCGCGGAACGCGAACGGGAGCGAAGGCCCGGCGCAGGGCGTACTCGCCGAGGATCGGAAAGGCATAGGCCACCACGGGAATGGCGCGCTCGACATCGGAGCCGAAGAGCAACCGCCCCACCACGCGCAGGGTGAGACGCGACATCTCTGCGTGCAGGTCGATAGTGGTTCCGCCCGCGGCGCGGGGTTGCCAGCGCTCCACCAGGTCTACGGCCTCGTCGGCCATCGACCGCCCGTAGCCGGCGATGCGCCGCCGGGTGAACAGCGGCTGGATGAAGCGGCGCTGGCGCAGCCAGGCGTCGTCCTGGCTGTTGAGCAGGCCGTCTCCGACGGCCCAGCGCACCTCTTCGTAGAAGCGGTTGTCCTTGCGGTAGCCGTCGGCCTCGCTCGCGAGCACCCGGCGCACGGCATCGGGATGAAACACGACGTACAGGGACCTGCCCAGCCGGGACGGGCCGAGGGAGATGCGCACGACGTCCCCGTACGCCCGACGCGCCCGCTCGTAGGTGCCGAGCACGTCGCGTTGCAATTCGAGCGCCGACCCGATCATGGGCGCGCCGGGGGGACCTGGGGGCGCGGCGGCGGAGGGGGGCATGCAAATCCAGACGCCGGCAGTGCCGCATTGATTCCCGCCGCCCGGGACCTCGCCTTGTGTGCCCCATCTCACCTAACCCCTGGGCGGGGCCGACTACCGTCGAGCTCGATCATGGACTCGACTGGCAACCCACTCGGCCTCGCCTGGACCGCGGTGTTCGCAATCTACTGCGTCGCGGTTCTCCCGCTTCTCGGCTGGGCGATCGCGCACTCGCTCTGACCCGCCCGCGTCGCCAGCACCGGTCGCTCCTGTAACCGCAGGGGGCGTCGGTCGCTAGATATTCAGTACATGCGGTCTCGGATAACGAACCTTCGCAGCCAAGGGGCGCCCCGCCGGGCGCTGTTCCGGCTGCGCGTGCGGCTCTGGCCGATCGTCCAGACGGCGGCGGCCGCGGTCGCCGCCTGGTACCTCGCGAAGCTGCTGGTCTCCGAGGAGCAGCCGGTGTTCGCATCGATCGCCGCCGTGATAGCTCTGGGGGCCACCCACGGCCGGCGCGACGAGCGCGCGCTCGAGCTGATCGGGGGCGTGGTCCTGGGGATCTCGGTCGCGGACCTGCTCGTCCGCGTGATCGGCACCGGACCCCTCGCGGTCGGATTGCTGGTGGTGCTCGCCATGTCGGCGGCGGTTCTCTTGGGCGGCGGGCCGCTGCTCGTGACCGAGGCCGCGGTGTCGGCCATCCTCCTCGCCTCGCTCGAGCCGGCGTCCACGGAGCTGCTGTCCGCGGAGCGCCTGATCGAGGCTCTGGTCGGCGGGGGCGTGGCCTTCGCGGTCAGCACGCTGGCCTTTCCCCTCGACCCGCATCTTCACGTCGGTCGCGCTGCACAGAGCGTCTTCAGTGAGCTTGGCCGAGGGCTCGAGGAGCTAGCGACGGCGCTCGACACGGGGGATCGGGAGCGGGCGGCGGCGGCTCTCGTCGCGGCCCGCGGGCTCGATGGCCCGGTCCGCGAGCTCGAAGAGGCGCTCGAGACCGGCCGCGAGACGGCTCGCTCTTCCCCGGTGCGGCGACCTGCGCGCACCGAGCTGAGTCGCTACGCGCGCGGTGTGCGGCAGGTCGACTTTGCCGTCCGCAACACGCGCGTCCTCGCCCGTCACGTCCTGCGGTTCCTGCGAACCGGAGAGCGGGCGCCCCGGGAGCTGTCCGAGGCGGTTCGGGAGCTGGCGCTAGCGGTCTGGGCGCTCGCGGCCGAGTTCGAGGACGCGGCCCGCACGACCGAGCTTCGACTTCATGTGGCCCGCGCCGCCTCCCATGCTCTCGCGACCTACGACCCGACGCGCAACGACCTCGCCCTCACCGAGATCGTGGGACAGGTGCGGTCGACCGCAATCGATCTGCTTCGGGCCTCGGAGGCGGTGGCGTCCGCCGAGGAGCCCCGCGGCGAAGTCTCGACCGAGGACCTCCTGCTCGAGCTGCCCGAGCCGTGGGCCGGCGCTCGCGAAGCGGCCTGACCCGACCGTTCGCTTAGCATCAGGGCGCATGGAGGTGGTCCTGGTCCGCCACGGGGAGACGGAGTGGAGCAGGGACCTACGGCACACGGGGCGCACCGACATACCGCTGACGGAGGCCGGGCGCCGGGAGGCCGAGCGCCTGCGCGAGGCACTGGCCGGTCGGAGCTTCGCCCGGGTGCTTACGAGCCCACTCGAGCGCGCCGCGGAGACCTGTCGCCTGGCGGGCCTCGGAGAGCGCGCCGAACGGACGGACGCCCTACTCGAATGGGACTACGGGGAGTACGAGGGAATCACCACGAAGCAGATCCGGGAGCACCGGCCCGGGTGGTTCCTGTGGCGCGACGGATGCCCGGGCGGCGAGACGGCGCAGGAGGTGGGGGCGCGCGTGGATCCGCTGGTGGATGAGCTGGCCGCGCTCGACGGCGACGTCGCCCTCTTCTCGCACGGACACTTGCTGCGGGTGCTCACCGCCCGATGGCTCGGGCTGGCGCCCGAATCGGGCGCGCTCTTCGCGCTTGGGACGGGCACGCTCTCGATCCTCGGCTTCGAACGCGAGGTGCGCGTGATCAGGCGCTGGAACGCGCCGGTTACCGGCTGATCCTGCCCGCTCGGACGGTATTGTTGCGGCGTGTTCGCTCCGGTCGCGTTTGCGACGAGCGCGGCCGATGGGCTCACCGGCGCGCTCGCGGACGCCCACCTCGGGTGGCTCCTGGCGGCGGTGGGGCTGCACGTGGCCGGCCAGCTCTCGCGGGGCCTCGCCTGGGGGGGAGTGCTCCGCGCCGCCTGGCCGGACGCGTCGCCTCGCCGGGCCTGCGGCTGGTACGTCTGCGGCGCCGGCCTGACCGGCGTCCTGTCCGCCCGGGGCGGCGACGTGGTGCGAATGGGCTTGGCCAAGCGGGAGCTCCCGAGAGCCACCTGGCCCGCGCTGGCGGGAACGCTAGCCGCAGAGGGCTCGTTCGAGGTCGCGTCCGGCGTTGCGCTCGCGCTGGTGGCCCTCGGCGTCGGGGTGGGCGGGCTGCACGCGCCGTCGCCGTGGCTGATCGGGGCGCTCTTGACCGCGACGACGGCCGTTACGCTGCTCGCCAGGCGGTCGTCCAGGCTCCGGCGCGTGGTGACGGAGGTCCGCCACGGTCTGGCGGCGCTGCGGGAACCCCGGCGCTTCGTTCGCCACGTGCTCCCGTGGCAGGTCGCGGGTCGACTCCTCCGCCTGGCCAGCCTTGGTTGCTTTCTGTACGCCTTCGGCCTGCCCGCCGCCCCCGCGGTCATCATCGCGGCCACGGTCGTGCAGGGATCGGGCAGGTGGCTGCCGATTCCCGGAGCGGGGACCGCCGCCGCGGCCGCCGCGCTGGTCGCCACGTTGCCCGCCGTGGCGGGGCACCCGGTGGACGCCGGAGCGGTTGGCGCGCTCGCCATCGCCCAGCCCGCGCTGCTGACACTGGTGGGTGTCACGGTGTCGCTGGCGCTGCTGACCGTGCAGCTGCGCGCGCGCACCCCGCGAGCGCTGATGCGGGCCGCCCGTTCGCTCGCGCCGCAGCCGGCCGCGGCCAAGCCCTAGCCTCTGGCCGGCGGCCTAGCCCCCTCTCGCCGAGCTAAGTCCGCGACCCGGCGGTCGGACGGCGCTCTTCATCGGGTGGCTTGACCTGTTCCGGGGCCGTCGACCGCGCCTGCCGCCACCGATGCCACCGCGACGCCGGCTTAGCGGGCCGCAGGACGCCGACCAGGCCCACGAGCGGTACGAACACGCCGACTATCGCTATGAGGACCCTTCCCTTGAGGACGCACACGATCGCGAAGGCCACGCCGAAGACCCACCAGGGGAGCAGGAAGAGCGTGGTCTCGGATCCCTCGAGAGTGTCGCCGCCGACGCCGAGCAGCACCAAGAAGGCCTCATGGATGTCGATCCAGAACTGGAGGCCGAGCAAGGCGATCCCGAGCAGGGAGGCGGTGACGATCACGGCGTCGATCGACTGGCGGCCCTGCGGGGACCAATAGACGTCCTCCAGGTTCAGCCAGAGAGCGAACTCGTCGAGGGTGAGACCCATGCCGATCCCGAAGCCGATGGCCACGAGTTCGATCCAGGGCGCCGCGAGGTCGAACGAGAGGCCGAGGTAGCCCATCGACAGCACCAGCAGAATCCCCCACACCAGGTGGTGGATGTGTGTGCCGCCCTTCGTCTGCACGTTGCCGGGCCACCAGCTGACCTGGGCGTGAATCATGTGCGCGCTGGTGCGAATGAAGCCCCAGGAGAGAAGGAAGGCGAGGAGGATGAGGAAGTGGAACTCCTTGCCGGCAGCCTCGATGTGGGTCTGGTACGCGAGCTCGATGTCCGAGAAGAAGCTGTCCACCTGGCGCGATCGTAGCCGCCCGCAGTACGCTCCGCACGTCCTCGGGCTCAGCTACACCCGGGAGCGGTGGGCGACGTGATCGACAGACGCCGACGCGCGACCTCGGAGTCCCCATTCGAGCCGCAAATCGGCTTCAGCAGGGCTGTGCGCGTCGGCCACCACATCGCCGTCGCAGCCACGGCCGCGATCTGGCCGGACGGCAGGGTGGTCGACGACGCCGGCGCGCAGGCGCGTCGCTGCCTGGAGATCATCGGCCAGGCGCTCGAGGAGCTCGACGCCAGTCTCGACGACGTCGTGCGCACCCGGGTGTTTCTCGTCGACCCGGCCGACGGCCCGATCGTCGGCCGGGTCCACGGCGAGGTGCTCGGCACGGTGCGTCCGGCCACCGGGTTCATCGTCGTGGGCGGCTTCCTCGATCCACACTGGCGGGTCGAGATAGAGGCGGACGCGATCGTCGACGACTAGAGCGGACCGCGGTTCGTGCTCACGCGCTCGGACGCTGGAGCGGCATCACGCCAGTCCCGGTTTGACGTTGCTCGGCCCCGGAGAGTATGCGTCTGCGGATAGCGATCGGGAGGGGAGATGTCCAGGTCAGGCTGGTGTAGGGCGCTCATTTTGATCGCGGCGGTGACGCTCGTCCTGCCGCCGGCGGTCGCGGCGAAGCCGAAGGGCACGGCGAAATAGACGCAGGTCGGGCACGAGCCGCTTATGAGCCGCGGCATGAACGCCGCCGCGGCGATCCACGGCGACTACGCGTACATCGGGAGTCGAACCGACGGCGGCCACGAGGACATGCCGCACGGCGGAATCATGGTCGTGGACATCTCGGATCCGTCCGACCCGAAGCTGGCCCCATCCACCGAGAATGGCCCGCTCGACGCGGCGCCGGGCGAGTCCTCGCGGGAGCTGCGCGTGTGGCGGTCGCAGGACATCCTGATCGTCCTGAACACGAACTGCGGCGTCGGCGAGCTGCTGCATCACTGCACCCTGCCGTCGATCAGCAACTTCCGCTTCTACGACATCTCCGGAGCGAACGCGAGCAATCCGCAGCTCATCCGCCAGTTCGACGCCGACACCCACGAGTTCTTCCTGTGGGAGGACCCCAACAACCCCGCGCGCGCCCTGCATTTTCGCGGGCAACGCCAGTTCCACATGCGCGATCCGCGGTGGCTCTCCCAGCTGCCCGTTCTCGGTGTGGGACATCTCCAACGTGAGGGGAGCGGACACGACGAAGCCGCCCGTAGAGACCCTCTACAGCGGACTGCACCGCTACAGGCGGTTCCCGGCCGCGCCGGCACCCGTCCAGATTCCGACGGGAGGTTTGCACTCGCTCTCCGTCAGCAACGACGGGACCAGGGCGTACTTCGCGCTGCTGACCGGCGGCTTCGCGGTCGTCGACACGTCTGACTTCGCGGAGGGAGTGCCGGCGGAGCCCGAGCCAGGGCCGGTCCACGATCGGATCACGTCCAACGAGAGCCGGCCGTTCTGGCCTGGGCCGGGCGCCCACAGCGCGGTCAAGCTCTGGAACCGTGACTGGGCCTACGTCTCCGACGAGGTCTACGGCACGGCCACGGGCCCAGACCATGGCTGCCCGTGGGGTTGGGCGCGGATGGTCGACATCTCCGACCCGACGAGGCCGACGGTCGAGGCCGAGTACAGGATCCCGGAAAACGACCCCGACACCTGCGACGGACTGGAACCCGCCGCGGACCTCGTACTCCGCCCACAACCCGACGCTGACGCCGAGCATCGCCTTCAGCACGTGGCATTCCGGCGGGTTCCAGGCGATCAGCATCAGAAACCCGAGACGGCCGAGCCAGCTGGCCGAGTTCTTCCCCGAAGCCGCTTCGCGAGGTCATGCTCGAGGACCCGCGGCTGTCGTCCGACCCGGACACGGGCAGGAATGAGAAGGTCGTGATGTGGAGCTATCCGGTCATCAAGGACGGGCTGATCTACGTCATCGACCTCCGCAACGGCCTCTACGTGCTCGAGTACGAGGGCCGATTCGAGCGGGAGGTCAAGAAGATCGACTTCCTCGAGGGCAACTCGAACCAGGGCGACGCCCTCTGCTTCGAGCCCGTGGGAACGGCGCCGAGCTACTGCACACGATTGATGACGACGCCTGAAAGACCGGGGCCCCTCTCGCATCTGGGAGGGCTCCAGCCGGCTGGCGGTGCCCTGTGCCCGCCTCGGTCTCCGCCGGCGGCGGCCGGCGGAGACCTAGCTGAACGAGGGGGACCGAGCTACCTCGCCCGCTCAAACCACGCCACGAGAGCCTCGAGATCGGTGCCCGCGACGCCCCTGTCCCAGCCCCGCTCGAAGGCCGTGAAGCGCTCGCTCGCCGCCAGCACGGCGTTCACGGCCACCGTGTAGATCCCGTCCGGCTGCACTCCGTCGAGGCCGCTCGTATAGAGCTGCACTCCGCGGCGCTGCTCCATCACGGCCAGCACGTCGAGCCCGCGCATCTTCATGCGCAGCACGGGGTGCTCGTAGGCCTGCACGAGAAACAGGTCGGCGTACGTGACCGGGCCGGCCTCGAGGCCCGGCCTCCGCGTGTTGCCGGGATTGACGAACGCCACGTCGGCGCCCGCGAAGGCGCGCTGGGCGTCGGCCACGAGCTGGCCCAGTCCGTCGGAGTCGACGCTCGTGCTCCAACTTCCCCACCACGCGGTCGCCCAGCGGCGCCACGCGCTCGGCGTAGCCCTGGACGAGGCGCGCCAGCGCGGGGTCGGGCGCGACGCCCGCGTGCGTCGTCGGGGCCAGCACGGCGGACTTCGCCACCACGTCGTCGGTCGTCCGGTCGATGGTGATCGTCACCCGGTCGTATTGCGTACCGTATGACTCGGCCTCGACCACGAGCTTGCCGTCGACCGTGAGGTTCAGGGGTGAGTGAGTGTGCCCGGCGACGACCACGTCGACCGCGTCGTCCATCTCGACCGCCTCGTCCACGATCTCCCCGACCGCCTCGGCGCCCGTCTGGAACGCTCCGGAATGCGCGAGCACCACGATCGCCTCGATCCCGCGGCTCCGCAGCTCCGGCACCCAGCGGTTGACGGCGTCGGAGATGTCGGTGAAGCGGTAGGGACGCCGGTGCTCGGGCAGCAGCCACCTCTGCGTGTCCTCGGTAGTCACGCCGACGAAGCCCACCCGGACGCCCGCGCGCTCCACCACCTCGTAGGGGGGCAGGAGCAGCTCGCCGCTGTCGCGCTCGACCGTGTTCGCGGCGATGTACGGATAGCGCGCGCCCTGCCAATCCGGGTCGGAGGTGAATGCCCGAGGGCCGTCCGTGCGCTGCCCCCCGCGTATCAGCCGAAGCATCTCGGCGCCGCCCTCGTCGAACTCGTGGTTCCCGACGGTCCCGACGTCGAACCGCATCATGTTCGTCGCCTCGATGGCCGGCTCGTCGTGGAAGTAGCTCGAGAGGAGCGGGGAGGCGCCGACCATGTCGCCCGCGTGAACGGTGATCGTGCGCTCGGGATGCGAGCGCGCCGCGCGCGCGAGGTGCGCGCCGAGCCAGGCTGCGCCGCCCATATCCGGCTGGGGCGGCTCGAGGTGGCCGTGGAAGTCGTTGACGCCGAGGAGTTGGAGCTCGACGGTGCCGGGGAGCGGCGGAGGCGGTGGCTGGTCGGCTCCGGCGCGCAGCCCCAGAAGCGCCACAAGGGCGGCGCCGGTGAAGGCGGCCGCGCCCGGAAGGAGGTGGCGGCGGTCGGACAGTCGCAGCACGGCGGCTCCAGGGGCGCAAGTCGGTTTCGGCTTTCGTCCAGGAGGGCGTCCCGCGGGGACCTACTCCTCGTCCGAGACGCTAGGGCCACCCAGCCCGCGATTTGTCACCGCGTCATGACGGAGGCGTGAAGCGACTGTGAAGGGAGTACGCTCATTCCATGCGGGTCATCGACTGCGATTGTGGGGCCACGCTCCAAGCTGCGAACGACGACGACCTCTTGAAGGCCGCGCGCGAGCATGTCGATCAGAAGCACCCCGACATGCAGCTCACGGACGAGCAGGCCAAGGGCCTCGTGGCCGAGAGGGCCTACGAGGCGTCGGACGCCTGAGCTCGGCCGCGAGCTAGCTAGTCGCCGCGCTCGAGCGCCCCGCCGAGCCTGCCCCATAGCGACACGCCGCCGTCCACAACGTGGATGACCTCGCGAGCCCCGTGGCCGGCCAGCAGGCTCGCGGCCGTAGCGCTTCGCTGCCCCGAGGCGCAGATGACCGCGGTCGGGCGCTCGGGGTCGAGTCCCTCCGGGAGGTCGTCGATGTCGTGATAGGGCACGTGCATCGAGCCCGGGATGTGCCCCTCGCGCCACTCGGACAACTCGCGGACGTCCAGGATCTGCACCCCGTCGCGGCGCTCCGCGAGCTCCTCGACGGTCCAGCGCGCGACGCTCTCGACCTCGCGGCGCTCGGCGCGCCAGCTCGTCATGCCGCCGGCGAGGAACCCGCCGAGCCGGCGAATTCCGACGGCCGTGGCGAGCCGACCGGCGACTCTCGCGTCGTCGTCGTCGCGGCCGACGAGCACGATCTCCTGCTCGCGGTCCGCAACCCAGGCGAGCTTCGTGCCGAACCCCTGGTGCAGCATCGTGATGCACGCGGCGCCCGGGATGTGCGCCTCGTCGAACTGAAGGTCGGTACGCACGTCCACGATCAGATCCCCCTCCACCCGAAGCAGCTCGACCTGCCTCGGCGTGAGCGGCAGCAGCTCGACGCCCGAGGTGAGCAGCGGACCCCTGTTGAGGTCGACGATCGCCTGGAAGTTCGGTGGCTGGGGGCCGAGGCTCGCAAGCGTGCTCTCGACGAAACCGTCCTCGTCGAGGCCGCCCAGCAGCGGGTTGTGGCGCCGCTCGAAGCCGATCGTGGAGGAGATCTTCATGTCCATCCCCGGCCCGCCGCAGAGCGAGCCGCCGAGATGGCCCGGCCAGACCTCGGTCTCGGGCGGCAGCGAGAGCAGCCGCTCGTGGAGGCTGTGGAAGATCCCCCGGGCACCCTCCTCGCGGTCGATCGCGAGGTCCGGTCGCGCGACGTCGCCCACGAACAGGCTGTCGCCCGTCAGGACGGCCCACGGCTCCTCGCCGCGTGAGAAGTCGACCAGCGCGAACGCCGTGTGCTCGGGGCGGTGGCCGGGAGCGTGGAGGGCGCGCACCGTGAGCGAGCCGAGCTGGAGCTCGAAGCCGTCGTCGAACGGCTCGTGCTCGTAGTCGGCGTTCGCGAGTCGGTGGACGTGGATCGTGGCGCCGGTCGCCGCCGCGAGGCGCCCGTGGCCGGAGACGTGGTCGGCGTGGTTGTGGGTCTCGAGCACGTGGTCGATGCTCACGCTCAGGTAGCGGGCGAGCTCGAGGTAGTCGTCGATCTCGAACCGCGGGTCGATCACGGCCGCCGTGCCGGCCGAATGGTCGCCCACGAGGTACGAGGCGCAGCCGAGATCGTCGTGCGTGATCTGGCGGAAGATCACCCGCGGCCGATCATCTCACGCAGTTCGAGCGCGGTTTTTCCGTTGGGCAAATGGGTACAATTGTCCATGGTTTGGATCGGAGAGGCACGATAAGAGGATGCTTCGGGGAGCGAAATAAGCGATCGGGTGCGAGACGAGGCGGTGTCGACCGTGGAGTGCGACATCCCGCCGGAGATCAGACCGCCGCCGACTGGCGCAACGACAAGGGTTAGACGAGCGCCTGCAGAATCGTGGTGGCGCCGGCTGCGACGAGCACCGCGCCGATCGCGCGAAGAAGCGCCCGCTCGCTCAGCCGACCGGTAAGCCTGGCGCCGAGCAGCGCGCCGGGGATCGACGCCGCCGAGCAGATCCCAGTACGTCCCAATCCACGCCCTCCGGCGCGTGTCCGATCACGCCCGCGGCGCCAACGCAGACGCCCACGGCGAGGTTGGTGCCCACGGCCCGGGCCGGGTGTCTCGCCGACGTAGCGCAGCAGCGCCGGCATCCGAAGAGCGCCAAGTATCAGGCCCACGAATCCGCCGATCAACCCGATCGTCGCGCCGGTCAGGACCGCCGCCCGGATGTCGAGCTGCCCGTCCGGCCTGCGTGCCGCGGGCGTACTCCTCGGTCGCAACAGATCGACTCCGAAGTAGAGGAGCAGCACGCCGATGACGAGCAGGAGAGCCTCGTCCGGGATCGTTCCCGACAGCCAGCCGCCGACGACTGCCCCCGCCATCGAGGGCGGCGCCATCCAGGCGAACAGGCGCCAGTTGATTCGTCCGGCGCGAATATGCGTCGCCGCGGCGGTGAGGGCGGCAACGCCGGAGACGCCGATGTTGGCGCCCGGCGCCGGCGGCCGGGGAGCTGGCCACGAGCAGGACGGCGGGGAGCCGGATGTTGCCGAGCACGAGGCCCACGAGGCCCCCGGCCAGGGCGACCGCAAAGCACCAGAGGACGAGAGCGATGAGCTCGAGGGGCTCCACGGGCGCGCAAGTTTGCCGTGTGCGGACGCCGGGTCCGTCTTCAGCCCGTGAAGCGCCCGCCCGCCGTCAGCGCGGTTCGCCGGCCGGCGTCGGCGTTTGGCCGGCGTCCGCGGGCTGATGGCTTGCGGCGACGCCCGCGCCGATTACCCCCACCACGAGCAGGCAGACGGTCAGGCGCTTCAGCCTTACTGAGCTGAGCCAGGACGGGCGCCGCGCCGCGACGTAGGCCCGGGTGCCGGTGGCGGCCGCCCCGGCCGTCATCGCACCTGCCATGCACTGCATGCACATCGAACGCCGCAGTATGGCAGCGGCCAGGCCGGGCGGAGCGGCCGACCAGCACGAACGACGGACCCGCCTGAGCATGCCGTTGCAAGGGCGTGCCTAGGCTTGCGGGCCTCGGTCGTTCGGTATACGGTTGGCGCACGGCTCGCTCTCCTCGTCTAACCGGCGGTAGGAGGTTTGGATGACACGGCTGCTCTACGGACTCGGTCGCGCGTGCGCGCGTTGGCGCTTCGTGGTGCTCGGGCTGTGGGTCGTGCTGGTCGTGGCACTTGTGATCGTCGCCAGGTCAGGCCGGCTCGGATACGACCAACAACGTGACGCTTCCGGGCACCGGCAGCCAGAATGCCACCGACCTCCTCGGCAACCGCTTCCCGAGCCAGGCCAACGGAACGAACCCGCTCGTCGTAGCCACCGACAGCGGCAAGCTGACCGACTCGAAGTACTCGAAGGCCATCGGCTCGTCGGTGAGCAACCTGAAGAAGTCGCCGTACGTGACGGCCGCCGTGAGCCCCTTGAGCGACGCCGGCGTCCGACGCGCTGAGCAAGGACAAGCAGATCGGCTACATCTCCGTGGCGCTCAACGTCGGCCAGGGCGCGATCACCGAGGACGAGGCGAACGCGGTGCTCGACGCCGCCAACCCCGCCAAGAAGGCGGGGCTTCAGGTGGCCGTCGGCGGCTACGTCGGCCAGGAGCTCTCCAAGCCGGACACCGGGGCCAGCGACAAGATCGGGATTTTGGCCGCGATGGTGATCCTGCTGCTCGTCTTCGGCTCGGCCGTGGCGATGGGGCTGCCGATCGTCACTGCCGTGCTTGGCCTGCTGTGTGGCCTGAGCGTCGTGACGCTGCTCAGCCACCTCGCCGACATCCCCACGACTGCGCCCACGCTCGCGACCATGATCGGGCTGGCGGTGGGGATCGACTACTCGCTGTTCATCGTGACCAAGCACCGCACACAGGTCAATGAGGGCATGGAGGTCCGCGAGTCGATAGCTCGCGCGAGCGCGACCGCGGGCGGCGCGGTCCTGTTCGCGGGAGGTACCGTTGCGATCTCCCTGCTGGCGCTCGTGGTCGCCGGAATCCCGCTGGTCACGACCCTGGGCTACACGTCGGCGATCGCGGTGGCCTTCGCCATCCTGGCCGCGCTCACCCTGCTGCCGGCCCTGTTCGCGCTGCTCGGATCGCACGTCTCGGCGCTCAAGCTGCCGTTCCGCAAGGGTCGTGCCGACGAGGTGCAGTCCCCACTGTGGACGAGGTTGGCCACGGGGATCGCCAATCACCGCTGGCCGGTGATCGTCGCAGTGCTGGCAGCCCTTCTGGCTCTGGCGATACCCACGCTGTCGCTGCACCTGGGGCAGGAGGACGTCGGGGCAGAGCCGACCGACACGACCGCGCGCCAAGCCTACGACCTGATCGGGAAGGGCTTCGGGGAGGGCACCAACGGGCCGTTCCTGATCTCCACCCAGCTCAGCAAGGCCGCGAAGCCGAACCAGAAGAACCTCAACCAGATCGATCAGCAGGAGAAGCAGCTGCAGCAGCAGCAGCAGCAGATCGAGCAGCAGGCGGAGCTTGAGGGCGCGACCCAGCAGCAGGCGCAGCAGGAGGCGAAGCAGCAGACGCAGAAGCAGTCCAACCAGCTCGCCAACAAGAAGAAGCAGGCCGAACAGCCGGCTACCGACCCGCGCCTCCAGACCCTGCGGACAGACCTCCAGAAGACCAAGGGCGTCGATTCGGTGACGCAGCCGCTGGTGAACAAGCAGGGATCCGCGGCCGTCTACACGCTGATTCCCACGACGGCGCCGTCTGACCTCGACACCGAGGACCTGGTCTCGCGCCTGAGGGACACGACCATCCCGGAGGCGACCAAGGGCCAGGACATGACGGCCTTCGTCGGCGGCACCACAGCCGCGTATGTCGACCTCGCCGACAAGATCACCAGCAAGCTTCCGCTGGTCATCCTGGTCGTCGCGGCGCTCAGCTTCCTGGTGCTGCTGGTCGGGTTCCGCTCCCTCCTGATGCCCGCTCAGGCAGCCGTGATGAACCTCGTCTCGGTCGGAGCGGCCTACGGCGTGCTCACGCTCGTCTTCCAGGAGGGGTTTGCCTCGAGCTTGATCGGACTCGACGGGGCGATACCGGTCGTCAGCTTCGTGCCGTTGATCATGTTCGCGATCCTGTTCGGCCTCTCGACCGACTACCAGGTCTTCCTGCTGACCCAGATCCAGGAGCACTTCAAGGAAGGCAAGGGCGCCCGCGCGACCGTGATCGAGGGGCTCGGCTACTCGGGGCGCATCATCGGGGCGGCGGCGCTCGTCATGTTCTGCGTGTTCGGCAGCTTCGTACTGAACGGCGACCCGACGATCAAGCAGTTCGGCCTCGGCCTGGCGACGGCGGTCGCGATCGACGCGATCGTGGTGTGCTTCTTCGTGCCCGCGTTGATCACGGTCGCCGGCAGGGCGACGATCTGGTTGCCCCGCTGGCTCGACTGGATCCTGCCGCGCATCAGCATCGAGGGTTCCGGGTACTTCCCCACAGAGCCGCCGCCCAGCACCGGTCCGGCACCCGAGCCGGAACCGGCGCCAGGAGCCTGAGCCTCGCAGTAGCTAGGTGCTGGATCGGGCTCGTGTGCGGTGACAGGTGGGGCACTCGCCCCGCAGGGTCACGTCGTGCCCGCCAATCGCGTAGTCCAGGCGCCCGGCGAGGCGCTCGATCGCACGCTCGAGGTCTCTGTCCTCGAACGCGACGACCTCACCGCAGCGCTCGCAGACGATGTGGTGGTGATGGTCGCCGCTCGGGTCGATCGGCTCATAGCGCGCGACGCCCTCGGCCGCGTCCACCCGGCGCGCGAGCTGCAGGCGGTCGAGCAGCTCGAGCGTCCGGTAGATGCTCGCCACGCCAACGTCCTGTCCCCGCTCGCGGAGCCGGTCCGCGATCTCCTTGGCGGTCACGCTGCAGCCGAGATCGGCCAGCGTCTCCACGACCACCGAGCGCGGCGTGCTCAGCCGGTACCCGTCGCGCTCGAGCGTCCGCTGCGCGTGCTGGGTCCAGTTCTCCACCGAGCCAAGGATAGGCTGCCTCAGTGGCAGATCTCTTCCGCACTCCGGACGAGCGCTTCGACCGGCTGCCGGGCTACGCCTCCCAGCCGAACTGGCACGACGCCGGCGGCCTGCGGCTGCACTATGTAGACGAGGGACAGGGCGACCCGGTCGTCTCGATCTGCTCCGGCCCTCTCATTCCGGCGGCGGGGACTTGTTCAGCTCGGTCGGATCGAATCTAGGCGGAGTCGAAGCGCCCCGCGACCGTCTCCCAGTTGACCGTGTTCCACCAGGCGTCGATGTAGTCGGGGCGGCGGTTCTGGTACTTGAGGTAGTAGGCGTGCTCCCAGACGTCCACCCCGAGCAGGGGGGTCTTGCCGTCGCTGAGCGGGTTGTCCTGATTGGCGGACGAGACCACCGCGAGGCCGGAGCCGTCGTGCACGAGCCAGGCCCAGCCCGAGCCGAACTGGTTCACGCCGGCGTCCTTCACCTGCGCCTTGAAGTCGTCGAAGGATCCGAACGCGCTCGCGATCGCGTCGGCCAGGGCGCCGCTCGGCTCGCCGCCGCCGCTGGGCGACATCGACTCCCAGAACAGCGTGTGGTTCAGGTGCCCACCGCCGTTGTTGCGCACGGCGGTGCGCTTGCCCTCCGGCACGTCGGACAGGCTCGCGATGACCTCCTCGATCGGCCGGTCGGCCCAGTCGGTCCCGTCGAGGGCGGCATTCACCTTGTCGACATAGGCCTGATGATGCTTGTCGTGATGCACCCGCATGGTTGCCTCGTCGATGTGCGGCTCGAGGGCGTTGTAGTCGTAGGGAAGCGCCGGAACCTCGTACGCCATGTCGCTCCTTTCGGGGATCTTCAGCTCGGGCTTGGACTCTATGCGGTGTGGCTCCCGGATCGCTCAGGACTCGCGAGACCGCCTGGAGGTGGCGAAGAGAGTGCGGCTGGAGGGACTCGAACCCCCACGGGCGTAAAGCCCAATAGCTCCTGAAGCTATCGCGTCTGCCGAATTCCGCCACAGCCGCTTGTCGCCCTCAATCTAGCGGCTGGTGGCGGATTCGGCTCGGGCTTTCAGCGCGAACTCGGGAGGTTGTCGTCGATGGAGAGGCACAACCTCCCGAGTTGTGCGTCGGTGACGTCCCTCGGGAGGTTCTGGCTCCTCCCGGCGGCGACGATCGAGGTCAGGCCCGGCTGCGGCGCCGCGTCGGCGTGCGGAACACGTAGTCCCACCACGGGGCGCTGATACCGAAGCCGCGCGTGTCGTCCTGAAAGTGATGACGCATGTGCAGCTCGCGGAGCACTTTGTCCACACCCGAGCGCGGCCGGTGGTGGTGTACGTGGTAATGGATCATGTCGTAGGCGAGGTAGCCGGCCAGGAAGCCCGCCGCGAAGACGTTCGCGGCGGGGGTGCCGAGCACGAGTAGGAAAAGCCCGTAGAAAAGCGCCGCCAGCGGCACGCTAACCGAGGGCGGCATGACGAGCCGCAGCGGGTCGTTGGGGTGGTCGTGGTGCACGCCGTGGATGATCCAGTGGAAGCGGGCGCCCCAGCCCCGCTCGGGCTCGAAGTGGAAGATGAGCCGGTGGATCCAGTACTCGGTGAGCGTCCAAAACAGATAGCCGCCGAGCACGAGGCCGAGCACCTCGAGCGTGCCCAGCTCCCGTGCTCCCAGCACGAAGACGACAACGATGGCGGGCCCGAAGATCACGAGCGGGACGAGAGGATGGACGCGTGAGAGCCGGTCCATGAGATCCGACTCGAACATCCGAGGAGACGCCCTCAGGACGTCTGTGCGCCGTGCGTGCACGGGCTCGAATTTACCGTACGAATCCAGCGTGTGACCGGCGGTCAGCCGCGCTGCCAGAGCTCGCGCCAGGACGCCAGGAGAAACTCGAGACCGAACGCCGCCGTGCCGCCGTAAACCACGATCTCAGCCGGGCCCGCGGCGCCGGCAAAGATTCGGGCCAGCAAGTAGCAGGTGACCGCCGCAACGAAGAGCAGCCGGCCGGTGATCGCCATGGGCACCCTTCGGGCGGTCCACATGGAGGGAGTGTGCGATTCCCGGTGGCCGGCACTGTGACCGCGCGGTGAAGGTCCGGTGAACCTCGCGTTACCGGCACGCCGCAGCTGCCACCGGGTCGGGCGCCTTGAGACGGTAGGCTCGCCACGACCCGAACGGAGGATGACGAATGCCGGCCTACGTGTTACTCGTCGACTGGACCGCGCAGGGCGTGCAGGCGGACGAACATACGGTCGACCGCCTGGAACAGGGGAGCGAGCTGGCCGAGAGCTTCGGCTGCAAGATCGAGCACGTCTGGTGGACTCAGGGGAGCCACGACATGGTGAGCGTCGTCAACGCGCCAGACGAGCAGGCGATGGTCGCGTACACGCTCGCGGTGGTGCGGCTTGGCAACATCCGCACGACGACGTTGCGCGCATGGAGCGCCGACGAGATGCGAGAGATCGTCCGCCGGCTGCCGGAGTAGCGGCCGCCCAGGCCCTCCGTAGGGCCGGCGATGCCGGTGAGGAGCTCAAGGCGGTCACTCGACGGCGGGCCGGGAGATGGCGGGCGGCTCGCGGCCGGCGAGCAACCAACCGGCCGCGATGGCCGCCCACGGTACGCCCACGACCATGAGGACGAGGTAGAGCACCGGTATCCGGCCGAGGTAGCCGAGGTCGTCGAGGTAGGTCGCGGCGACAACGACATAGGCGCCGGCGACGCCGAGGAGCGCGCCGAGGAGGGCGAGCCCGCCGGCGGTGGCGGCCGTCAGCGTGCGGCGGATCCTGCTCGTGGCTCCCGCCGCGGTAAGCGTGCGGAGGTCGCCGGCGGTCTCGCTGCGGATCAGCCCGACGGTCATGGCGAGGATCGCGAGCGCCAGGAGGGCGCCTGCGGCCGTCGCGATGGCGCTGAGCTTCGCTTGGGAGGTGGGCTCGCGCTGTGTCTCGATCGTCAGGCCGGCGTCGGCCGCGAGCTGGCGTGCATCGGCGATCTGCTCGCTCGTCAGACGGCCGGGTCGACTCGACGAGCCAGCCGGACGGGATCTGTCTCCAGCCGCGGCGGCGAAGACCGTCGAGCGTGATGAACGAGGTCGGCGCAAGGGCGGGTTCCGACTCCGGAGAGCCGAAGAGCTTCCGGCTGTCGATCCTCTGGACGTTCGTCACGGGAACGTTCGGTCACCTTTGGTTTTCCGGTCGCCAGGTCCAGCCCTGACCGTGACGAGCTCGTCGGTCGGGACGGCTCGGGTGGGCCAGGAAGTCCGTGCTCGGATCGACCGCGGCGGGGTCGACTCCGACGTACCTGAGCAGCGCGGGCGTGGCGACGTGGAGGCGCGCTTCGGTGACCCAGCAGCGTCGCTTGTCCAGGCAGAGAATCGGCCTCCTTGACCAGCGCTCGCTCTCGGGGTCATCGATCTTCCGTCGGAGCACTTCCGCGTCACGGCCTCGGACGCCGTCGATGACTCCGGGCGGGAAGCCCACTTGGAAGGCGCTTCGGAGCGGGGTCACCGCCGCGTCGTCGAGACCTGCCGCGAGCTCGCGGACGCGAGCAGCCATGCGTTCGAGCTCGGCGGGCGTCTGGATCGGGATGAAATCCGCACCCTCCGTCGCTCCGGTGTACACGCGGATCTGCCTGTCTGACAGGTTGGGCCGGTTCGGCGGCCGACTTCTTCTCCTCGGCCGCCGCGACGATCACGACCGCCGCTGCGATTCCGAGGGCGAGGGTGATCGCGGCGAGTGCCGCCCCGGAGCGGGCCTGATAGCGGGCGAGGTCTCGCAGCGCCAGGCGCGGAGCGATCGGGGTGTGCCGCGCGGCCCGGGCGAAGAGGCGGATCGCCAATGGACCCAGGAGCAGGGTGCCGACGATCGTCGCCAGGATCCCGGCGACGATCAGAGGCGAGCTGTCTCGGCCCGAGAGCGCAAGGCGGCGATTCCCGCGGCGATCAACACCGCGGCGACGATCGTCGAGTGGTGTGTGGCTTTCGGCCTGGGCGGTCGCGCCGAGAGGGCGAGCGTGACGGGGATGCGGGCGACGGCACGCCCCGGCCACCAGGCGGCAGCGGTTGCCCCGAGGACGGCGACGAGGACGATCGCCACGAGCAGGGTCCAGGGCAGGCTCAGCGGGTCGATGCGATGGCCGAGCGCGGGCTCCAGCGTCGGGACGAGCGCGAGCCAGATTGCGAGACCCAGGATCGCCCCGATCAGTGCGCCGATCGCGCCGACGACCGCGCCGCCCGTCAGCAGCACTAGCCGGAGGTGCTTCTCCGTCGCGCCGATCGCCGCGAGCGCGCCGAGCTGGCGGAGCCGTCGCTGCGCGATGACGGCAAAGCCCGCGGCGGCAACCAGCGTGGCCAGGAGCAGGAAGACGGTGGCCACCGAGAACATCGCCAGCGCGTCTGCCCCGCTGGTTGCTCTGCCGAACCTCGGACCCCGACGAGGGCGGACCGGGCGCTGCCGGCGGGCCCATCCATGAAGGCGTCGACCGCGTCGGCGTCCGGCGTCGACCAGGACCGTGACCTGGTCCGGCGCTCCGCGCGGACGAGGGGGAGACGAGCGCGAACTCGTCGCTCAGGTCACGTGGGTTCTCGACGATGCCGACGACGGTCCGGCGACGGCCATCGAGCGCCAATGGGTCCCCGATCTCGAGTCCGAGGAGCGTGGCCACGCGGTCGGTGACGGCGACCTGGCCCGGGCCTTGCGGGTAGCTGCCTCGGACGAGCGCAAGCCGTGCGTCCCCGTATGGTCCGCGCGGATCCTGGGAGCGGAACTCGACCGGGTCGACGCTGCCGGGGACGCGCAGCGAGCGATGGCCGATGACGTCGATCGTCCCGAACCGTTCCCGGGCGGCGGCGAGGCCGGCCTCCAGCCGGCCCGGATCGGCGCCGTCGAAGCGGAGCAGATGATTGGCCGAGCCGAACTCGGCATCGTCCGTGGCACCCGAGTTGTAGGCGATCGTGACGCTGGCGATCGCGGCCGCAGCCGCGACGATGAGGAGAGCGATCACCAGGATCTGCTGGCGCCATTCGCGACGGAACATGCGCCAGGCCCACCTGACGACCGCGCGACGCGCGGCAACGCCGCCGTTCGCCGGCAGTCGCAGCGTGGAGCGGTGAGCGAGCGCCGTCATCGCGGGTCGCCGGCCGCGAGGAGTGACTCCGGGCCGGGCGGCGCGACCGTCTGGTCGACGACATGGCCATCGCGCAGGAAAACGACGCGGTCGGCCCACGAAGCCAGATGCGCCTCGTGGGTTACGACGACGCCGGCGACTCCCCGTCGGGTCGCGGCCCGCAGCAGGCGCATGACTGCCTCGCCGTTCACGGAGTCGAGAGCGCCGGTGGGCTCGTCGGCGAGCAGCAATCCGCGCTCGCCGACGATCGCCCGCGTGATCGCGACTCGCTGGCGCTCGCCGCCAGACAGCTCGTCGGCGTAGCGATCGGCGTGGTCTGCGACATCGAGTTGCTCCATCGCCTCGAGCCCCGTAGCACGTGCGGCTTTGGCGTGAATGCCGTCGAGCTCGAGGGGCAGCGTGACGTTCTCGACCGCGGTCAGCCCTGGGAGCAGGTTGAAGTCCTGGAAGACGTAGCCGATCGACCGGCGTCGCATCTTTGCCCGATCCGAGCGTGAGACGGTGGCGAGGTCGACGCCGTCGACGAGCACCTGGCCGCTCGTCGCCTGCTCGAGGCTGCCCGCGATCGTCAGGAGCGTGCTCTTGCCGGAGCCGCTCGGCCCCATGATGGCGACCAGCTCGCCGCGCTCGACCGAGAGATCGACGTCGGAGAGCGCCTGCACCTCCGTCGGCCCGGAGCCGTAGACCTTCGATACCCGGCGCAGTTCGAGCGCGCTGGTCATTGCGAGACCTCCATCGAGTCGGTTGCTTCGAGTGGCGTGTCGGCCTCTTCGGCCGGTGCGAGGGCCGGACGCTGCTTCAGGCGCACGTCGGCGGCATCGAGCCAGCGGATGATCGCTTCGAGCCGGAAGAGCTCGGCGTCGGCGACGAGCGCCAACGCCACGTCCTCCTCCCCCGCCGACGCCTTGACCTGCGTGTAGCGCTGCATGATCTCGATCACGTGACGGCGGTGCACCTGCAGGAGCTCGTGGATGTCGATCCCGGGGATCTGCAGCGCAACCAGCACCTTGATCACGAGCTCGTCGCGCGGGGGCGGCACGAGGTCGGGTGGGGTCCGAAGCCAGTCGGCCAGCTCGCGCTCGCCCGTGGACGTGATCCGGTAGCGCTTCCGCGACCGCTCGGTCTCCCCATCGTCGGCCTCGACGAGCCCGTCCCGCTCGAGGCGCTGGAGGGTCGTGTAGACCTGCCCGACGTTGAGTGGCCAGACCTCGCCGGTCCGGGCGACGAACTCGTCGTGCAGCCGCAGGCCGTACTTCGGCCCCTCACTCAGCAGCGCGAGGAGGGCGTGGGGGACGCTCATGACCGACTCCGGCGGATCAACATACTGGGTACTATACTCGGTATAGACCGAGAGCGCAAACGCCACTCACGGCGAGAGCGAGGGGCTTCGCCGCGCCGGGAGCGTCCCGGAGCGCCGCAGGAGAATCGGGCCGCTGGCCCGATGGGAGGGGCGGCCGCGTATCGGCCACCCCTCCCCGATGCGCGGACCTACGACGTCTCGCTGCGCTCGTGGTCGGCGCCGCCGCCGCTGCCGACCGTGCCCTCGGGCCCGGCGGGCGCCGGGATGGTGAAGTTGCCCGGCACCTTCTTGCCCGGCACGCCGTTCACCGACTCCGTCGAGTAGGCGTACGTGAGCACCGCGAACGCGACCGCGTCGGAGTTGATATCGAGCGCGTGCAGGCTGAAGTTCGCGAACGTGTCGCAGGCCAGGTGGTAGCACGGGTCGTACTGCGCCCCTGTGGTGCCGCCCCAGATCGCCTGCCTGCGCTGCGGTCTTGGGCACCTCGGCCCCGGTGAAGAGGCCGCCGGCCGGAATCCCGTTGAGGATGAAGGCCTGGTAGTCGCTGCGACCGCTGAATCGGCGTCATCGTACGGCTCGTTGCTGAGGGTGTAGAACGACTCGAAGAGGTCCTCGATGGGGATCGAGCCCGGCGGGACGGGGACGGGTGCCTCGAAGCCCGACTCGTCGCTGTCGTAGACCATCTGGATGTAGTTCGGCGACCCGATCATGTCGAAGTTGAGGTAGAGAGCGATTCGGTCGCGCTCCGCCTGGCTCAACCCGTTGACGTACGCGGTCGAGCCGATCAGACCGGACTCCTCCGCGCCCCACCACGCGAACCGCAGCGTGTTCTCCGGCTTGAGCTTGCCGAGCTGCTCGGCGACTCGATCAGCGCGGACGACCCGCTGCCGTTGTCGTTGATGCCCGGCCCGGCCAGGACAGAGTCCAGGTGCGCGCCCGCCATCACGACGTTGTCGTCGTTGGTGCCCGGTAGCTCGGCGATCACGTTGACCTGCGGCCGGCTTTCGGGCGGATCGACGCTGACCTGCGCGGTCGAACCGGCGCTGGGCCAGGGCGGCGCCGTCCGCGAAGGAGGCGCCGACGACCGGGATGTCCACGACGTTCAGGCCGCCGAGCGTGCCGACGATCAGATCCTCACGCAGCGGAGTCGTCGCCCTGGTTGAAGATGATCACCGCCGCCGCCCCGGCCGCCTCCGCGTTGAGCGCCTTAACGCCGAAGGTGCAGACGGCGCGGGCGCGGCGGGCCGCACGCTGGATCAGCGCGATGCGTTCTCGGCCGCGGAAGCCAGCCCCGCGAAGTCGGACGGCCTCGCAGCCGCTGGTGGTCGCGCGCGTCGCCCGCGAGGTTGATGTCGACCGGGGTGACGTTCCCCGTGACGTCGCCGGTCGCCCGTGCCCGTGAACGCGCCTGTCGCGTACCGCGGCGTTCACCGGCGTCAGCTGGCTGCAGAGTCGGCGGCGGGACGAAGATGAAGTCGAACTCGTCCAGCTCGACGTTCCAACCGGCCGCTTCGAGCCGGTCGACGACGTACTCGACGCTCGCGTTATATCCCGGCGTGCCCGGCCGCCCGCGATCCCGCCGTTGGCATCGGCGATCGCCTGGAACGCTGCCTGGTGCGCGCGGACCCCTTCGAGCCGGACGCACTCGAGCACCTTGTCGTAGGTGTTGTTCGTCCGGTTGTCGCACGCCTGCTGCGGAGGCGCCGCCAGGGCCTCGCCCCCGGACAGCGACGCCACGACCACGGCCGCGACGCCCAGCACGCAGGCACGCCGGCGCCAACGCGAACGCATCGTTACCTCTGACATCGGACTCCTCCTCTCCCGCGGCGACTCCCCTGTCACCGGCTCCGCTGCGCCGCGACGATAGTCGAATGTCCGCGCGGGCGACAACCAGCCGTGCCCGAGATCGCCTACGGCTCGAGCTCAGCTGAACGTCATGAGCGGTCCCTCCATGCTGCGCGCGCCGGCAGTGCACTCCCGTCGCGCCGCCCGCGGGCCCGAGCCGAGGGCATCCCTCGCGGCCGAACGCGCCGTCGGTGACAACGGCCAGGGCCTTCCCCAGCCAGCGGTAGCAGGCGGACCGAGCCTCGCCGGCGAAGCGCCCGCAGCGCCGGATCAGCTGCAGGTACACGCGGGTCGAGGCGTCGAGCAGGTTCTGCACCTTGGTCCCGCGGACGCAGTCGGCGGCGTCGGTCGGGTCGCCCAGCCGAGCGCAGATCGCGAGCTGCGCCGCCGGGTCCGGCGGGCCGATCAGCGACGCCGCCGTGATGCACCCGGCGCGCTGCAGACCGCGCAGGCCCTCGCACAGCGACTCGAGGTCCTCCGGCGCCTCGAGCTCGAAGCCCTCGCTGCGGCTCTCGAGGAACGAGCGATACCAACACGCCCGCACGAACGACGCGGGTTGCTCGCCGCACAGCTCCCGCGGGTTGGTAACGGGAACCCCGGGCAGCGTCGCGTCGTCGGCGCCGAGCACCGCGAACCAGTAGTCGTGGTAAGCGCCCTGGGCGCAGTCGGGAGCCGAGCCCGAGCCGAGGGCGCGGCACAGCGGCAGCGCAAGCTCGAGCCGATCGCCGTAGATACGCATGAACGCGTGCCCGAACCCGTGGATGCAGCTATAGCGCTGAAACCGCGTTCCCGCGACGCCGCACACGCTCAGGGCGTCCCGCGGCCGGCTCGGGTCGATGTCCGGCCCGACGCCGGTCACGAGGCCGTGGGCGAACCCGGCGGCGCAGCCCGGATCGCTCCCCCGTGGCAGGTGGTCCATGAGCGTCGCGAGCGTGACGCCGGCGTCGCGCGCGTAGGCGCGTCCGACGGTATGCATGACGACGTGGCAGTTGGACAGCAGGAAGCCGCCCTCGCTCTGGGCGGCGTCGGTAATTGCAGCCACCGCCGGCCGCGGGTCGTCGCGGCTGCGGATGGACGACAGGAACTCGCGCGCGTAGCAGTTGCGGACCTCCGCGGCGTCGAACCCGTCGCACCGCTCCACGTTCAGCGCCCGCACGGCGGGCGGGGGCTCGTCGCCGCCGCCCGCGGCCACCACGACGACCGCGCCGACGGCGATCGCAGCGGCAGCGGCGACCACGAGCGCGAGCCATATACGACGAGCGGCTCGCCGAGGCGAGCCGCTCGTCTCTCCCATCACAGGGCGCCGGGACTCATCACGGCTTGGGCCCCGTGATGTTGAACTTCTCCCGGCCCTCGGACACGTTGCCCTTGATATCCGTTGCGATCCACCGGAACGTCGTCGTCTCGGTGATATGGAACGTCTGGCCCGGCTCGCGCGGACCGGTCGAGTCCCATAGCGGCGAGGTCGCGGTCGGCTTCTTGCCGTTGGTCGTGTAGCGGATCACCGACGGCTCGTTCACCCACTCGAATGTCGTCTCGAACGGGGTCTTCGATGTCCGCGGTCCCGGCATCCGCACCTGCGGCGGCTCGTCGTCGCGCGCGTACTCGAGCGCGGACTCGAGCAGGCCGTAGTTGCCGGCCGCGAACTCGAGCGCCTCGAACTTGCCCTCGGCCGCGTAGTCCGGCTGGAAGCCGACGCCGGTCTGCAGCGCCGCGCCCTCGACCCGCGCACCCACCGGGTGCGCGGAGCCGAGCGGCTCGGTGAACAGCACGTTCGGGCCCGGCCGGCTCGGCGCCGGCCGCAGGACCTGCGCGACCGTGTGCGCCTCCGGGCTGGCGCCGGTGACGACGACCCTCAGCCGGTCGCCCGGCTTGAGGTACTGGAGCCCGTTCGTGTTCGGGTTGATCCGGATCCCTGGCGCTCCGGCCGGGGCGGCGTCCTGCAGCGGCGCGAAGTACAGGTCCGCACCCGTCTCGAAGCTGTAGGCGATCACGCCGCGCTTGTACCAGTGCTCGTCGGCGCTGTTGCCGCCGGCCGAGTACAGCACGTCCGCGATGGGCCCGGTGCGCTCCGGGAGGATCGCGGTGTTGCGGACGTCCTTGATCCGGTTGAGGATCTGGTCGCCGGCCTCGAAGAAGTACCTCTCGACCCCGATGTTCGGGTGGTCCAGCTCGCCCTCCGCGCGATCCGGCAGGTACGCGCCCGGCGCCCACATGAAGTAGCCGCCGAAGCTGTGGATGTTGTTCGAGAACTTGATGTTCGCGAACGTGTCCGCGATCCAGTGCTCGTTCTTGATCTCGGGCTCTGACGCCTCGCCCGGGCCGGCGAACACGTCGCTCGTGCACGAGTACGAGGCGCCGATGTAGCCGTCGAAGATCGTGCCGACCGTGTTGCCGCGGTTCAGGTCGACGCCCCAAGCGTTGCGCGCGGCCGGGTCGGTTGCCGTGTACGGCTGTCCGGTGCCCGGGTTGACGCGCGGCGCCCAGAAGCCCGCCGCGAACGGGTCGTCGGTCTCCTCGCCCCCCTCGACGCACCAGTTGGTCATCGTGCGCCGCTGCATGTTGAAGTTGTGTATCGAGTAGTGCGACCCGTCCGGGTTCGCCGACGGCAGGATGAAGATGTCGAGGTTGTCGACCAGCTCCCGCGTCTTCGGATCGATCGCGTAGTTGCGGAGCAGCTGCTCGGCGGTCTCCAGGCACGTCAGCGGCGTCGCCCACTCGCGGGCATGCTGCTGGCAGTACAAAAAGACGCCGACCTTGGAGCCGTCGCGATCCTTGCCGATCCGCATCACCGAGTACTCGAACGGCCCGCGCGGACGTGGGCGTTCGTGCCCGTGCTGAGGAAGTCGGACAGGTTGACCTTCGCCCGCGGCTGAACGATGCCGGTGCCCGGCGTGACGCCGTCGCCCACGCGGAGGAACGGCGTCGCGATCAGCAGGGCGCGCGCGTCGGCGTTGGCGTTGATCGCGTCGATCACCTCCGTCGCTGTGCTCGCCGGCGCGCCGGCGGCGTCGGTCCCGAGGAGGACGAGCAGGTCGTTGCTGGTCACGGTGACGGTCAGCTGCGAGTCCGGAACGCCGGGATTGCGGAACTCGGCCGTGATGTCGTTGCCGCCCTCGTGGCCCCAGGCGCGCGAGGTGAGAACGACGGCGCCGGCCTGCAAGGCCGTCGGCGGCGTGTTGCCGGGCATCGTGCCGCCGGCCATCGTCGCCTGCGCCTTCCGCTGGTAGCCGTTGGACTTGTGCGGCAGCGTGATCAGCTCGGAGATGTTCGGGAACTCCGCCGCCAGTTGGTTGAACCGCTGGTAGACCTCGGTCGGGTCCATGTAGCGGGTCGTGAAGTCCTTCAGGTAGCCCGGGCCCATCGGGGGCAGGCCGCCGCCGAGCCATGTGTTCACGTCGGCCTCGACGGAGGCGCCGGTGCTCGACCCGATCCGGACCCGCGTCGGCCGTGGCGGGTCGCTCGTGCCCGGCTCGCCGATCCGCACCAGCTCGCGGTGCTCGATGTACGTGTCGGGCGTGGTGTCCGGGTCGATGTTCGTGCTCATCACCCGCGGCGTGGAGTCGATCGGCGTGCCCGGCCCGCGGTTGTAGGAGAGCGACAGCTCCGGCCCGACGTAGGTCCCGCCTTCCGGAGCTGCGCCGCCGAGCCGGGTCTTGGCCTCGACCGACAGGAAGCGGCCGTCGCGGTTCTCGAAGTAGTCGACCCGCAGGACGACGATCTGGTTCTGATGCGACTGGGCGGAGACGTCGTTGAGCGCCGCGGCGTCGGCGCGCCGCTCCTGGCGCACGTCGGCCTGGCGGGCATCGATCCGCTTCTCCCAGATCGCCGGACCCTCGATCGTCGCGCCGATGTCGTAGCCGGCCTTGTCGAGCGCCTGCAGGTCACCTTCGTCCCCGAAGACCGTGGCGGTCACCGAGCCGTCCTGATTGCGGCGCAGGTAGTGGTCGTTGAACTCGACGCCGTACGACTCGGCCTCGAGCTGCAGGCGCATTGCCGCGCCCTTGTTCGCAAGATTGACCTCAACCAGGCTGAGCCCCTGGTTCGGGTCGACCCCCCGCTCGTCCGCGGCGGCGGTGCCTCCCATCCAGGCCAGCGCGCATACGCTCGCGGCCACCAAGGCACGCCCGAAAATCCCCCGCATCATGTCGCCTCCCCCTCCGTTGGCGGCCGGGAATGAGATCACTTTTCCCGGGCAGCGTCAATACGAGGGAGGGATAAGGTGCACGTCGCGAGCGAGAGGATCAGTAATGCACAAGAATCTGGCCACGATCCTCGTGCGAGAGCGATTCGCGCCGCGGAGCGTAGGAGCGGCCGGGCCTGGCCTTAGGGATGAAGTCCGCCGCTGACGATGCGGCACACCGCGAGCACCGCCACGGGGATTCGAACCCCGGGTCGCTGCCCCTCCCGGCGTGGTGAGGCCTTCGCGGCTAGGTCGCGAAGATGTCTGCGGAGGTGAAAGCCAGCACTTCGTGATGCGCATCGACGGCCTCGCGAGCGCAGGCGACGTAGCGGACATCGTCGGCTAGGCGCGGTAGCGCCTCTGCCTTGCGCTCGAGTGTGCGGCGGATGCGCGCGCCGTCGAGGCGCTTGGCCCATTTGGCTTCGCCGACTGCGACGGCGGTGCGGCTTCTCCCCGCGAGCGCGACCGCGTCGATCTCGCCGGGGTCGGCTTCGGCCGTCCAGAAAGGCCCCACGGCAACGATGTCGTCGCCCAGCGTCTTCTCGTCCGCCAGCCGCCGGAGGTGCGTACGGAACGCCTCCTCCCACGGCCCGCCCATGTGGTCGTTCAGCGACGCAGTGAGCACCGGGAGGATGCTCTTTCCAAGGCCGCGCTCGATCTCGCCGCGATAGCGATCCAGCACACCGAGCCAGAAGGCAAGGAAGTTGTCGGCGATCCGGTAGACACGACGGCGGGTTCGCCGCGGGTCTTCGGTGACCGGGACCATTCGCTCGACCAGGCGGAGCGAGATCAGCCGGTCCAACACGCGACCCGGATCGGCTCGGACTGCGGCCTCGATCTCGTTGAATTTGGTCCGTCCCGCGGCGATCGCGTGAAGCACGTGGCGTCCGAGCTCACCGGTGTCTCCCTCGGTAGCCAGGACAAGCTCGCCCTCGGTCAGGAGGAGTCCGCCGGGTGTGCAGGCGAGCCGCGCCAGGTTGCGGCGGATGCTCTCGTTCTCGTTCCACCACTCGAGGTAGAGCGGCATGCCCCCGACGATGCCCCAGACCAAAGCGCGATCAGCGGGCGGCAGCCGGGGGAGCATCTGGGCCGCGTCATGGGGCGTGAATGGATGGAGCATCAGGGAGAGGTCGACCCGCCCGTAGAGCGGGGCGCGCTCCTCCAGCATCGCCTCCATCGTCCGCACCGCGGACCCGCAAAGGAGGATCCGGAGCTTCGTGCGCGACCGCAGGCGATCCCAGCTCGCGCGCAGGATGCTGGGCAGCTCGGCAGTCGCGTCGACCAGCTCGGGGAACTCGTCGAGGATGACCAGGAGAGGCTCGCTCCTCGCCGCCTCGCCGAGCGTCTCCAGGGCGTCTGTCCAATCGGTAAAGGGGCGGGCCGCCAGATCCCGTATCCCATCGCCCAGCAGCGGTGCCGACGCCCTGGAAAGAACATTGAGCTCCTCGACTGCCGGCCGCCCGCTCCCGGTGTGGAAGATGGTTCGCCGGCTCTCCGCGAAGCGCTGGAGCAGAGCGGTCTTGCCAACCCTCCGGCGGCCCCAGACGACTCCCAGCGCGCTTCCGGAGCGGTCCCACCATGACTCCAGCGCGTCGAGCTCCGTGTCCCTGTTGACGAATTTCACAGCTTGGAGGTTACCGACATCGAATGTCGGCGACAGTTGATGTCGGCGACATAAACCGTAGGTGACCTCCCGCCGAGTCGGCCGAATACTGCACAGCAAGCGACGGCGCCCGGATCGTGAGGCGCCGGGCCGAGACCTGGGAGGGTGACCGGGAATCGGATTCGTCCTGAGGCACCGCCACGGGGATTCGAACCCCGGTTTCCGCCGTGAGAGGGCGGCGTCCTAGTCCCCTAGACGATGGCGGCTCGTGGCGGGCGATTCTAGCGACTCGTTTTCCGGGCGCCCGGGTGACGGGGTATGCTGACGCCGTTCATTTTCGGCCGGTGGTACAGGGAAGTCCGGTGGAAAACCGGCGCGGTCCCGCCACTGTGAACGGGCGCTGAGGCGTCGCACGAAGCCACTGGGGAGTCGACGGCTTCCCGGGAAGGCGCGGCGTGGAGCCCCAAGCCAGGAGACCTGACTCCGGCCGTGGCCAAACGACCCTCGAGGAAAGGGTGGCTTCATGACCGATCGAATCCGAGGCGCGGCGCCCGTCGCGCTGCTCCTGCTTGGCGTCTGCGCGCCGCCCGCGTTGGCGGCGCCGGCGGCCCCAATCGTCCGCGTGGAGGGAGCGAGTCAGACGATCTTCGAAGGACCTGTTACGACCGACGGCCACGTCGTTACGACCGCAGTCCGGCGGAACCCACGCCTGCGACGGCACCAACGACGCCGACGATCCCGTCTTCGGCCCGACGCCTACCGGTGCCCTGGACGACGCCGCCAGGCTCGGCGGGTTCAGCTGGGACGGGACCTGGTCCGACTCCTTCCGGGACTTCCTCGTTACGCGTGTGGGGCCGGACAGCGCCACGATGACGCAGTTCTGGGGTTACTTCGTGAACTACGAGTCGCCGTCGAAGGGCGGGTGCCAGCTCACGGTGAAGGACGGGGACGAGGTGCTGTACGCCTTCGACGCCTTCTCGAAGACCCACGCCCTGAAGCTCACGGGGCCGACGGCCGCGCGCACAGGTGAGCCGGTGAACGTCAGAGTGACCGACGGCGGCGATGGCTCTCCCCAGGCGGCCGCGAGCGTGAGCGGCAGCCCGACCGGCGCCGACGGCGTGGCGACGCTCAGCTTCCCCGAGCGGGGGATCTTCCGCATAAAGGCCGAGCGCGCCGACTCGATCCGCTCCAACGCCCTCGTCCTCTGCGTCGACCCGCCCGAGGCGGACCCGTGCAGCTCCTCCGACACGGTCGCTCCGGCCGTGCAATGGCGGCTGCCCGGCCGGCTCGCCAGCGACGGCGGACGGTCCCGCACGATCCTCCTCTCCTGGCAGGCCGT
Source organism: uncultured Thermoleophilaceae bacterium (assembly GCA_963812915.1). GTDB lineage: Bacteria > Actinomycetota > Thermoleophilia > Solirubrobacterales > Thermoleophilaceae > JACVRW01. The sequence continues at coordinate 61,241 of CAWEXB010000006.1, forward strand.
CGACGGGGCCGGCAGCGGCGTGGCGCACTACTCGGTCGACGTTCGCAAGCTCGCCGACGGGGCCGGCCCGGGTGAGGTTGCGCCCGAGTGGCGGGGCCTGCTCGATCGGGCGCCGGTGAACGCGCTCCACTACCGCGGCGAGGCCGGTGACGCGTACCAGTTCCGCATCACCGCGGCGGACCGTGCCGCGAACAGGGGGTCGGTCGAGACCGAGCCCGTCGTGATCCCCGTTGACGACCGCAGCCGGCGGCTGTGGAGCCTCTCGCGCGGCTGGAAGCGGGTCCGCGCCGACGCCGCCTGGGGCAGGAGTGTCGTTCGCGCCCGCCAAGCGGGGGCCACAGCGCGGCTGAGCTTCCGCGGGACTCAGGTGGCGCTGATCGGACGGAAGCTCGCCAAGGGCGGCCGGCTGCGCCTCACGCTCGATGGGCGGAGCAGGGTCCTGCGCGTCCGCGGCCGCTCGCCGCACCGGAGCGTGCTCTGGACCAGCAGGCGGCTCGAGTCCGGCGGCCACTCGCTGACCATTCGGACGCTCGGCTCCGGGACGGTGGAGCTCGACGCGGTCGCGCCGCTGCCGTGATCCGGAGGGTGCTGGCAGGAATCGGAGCCGCGGCGGCCCTGGCGGTCGGGCCGAGTGCCGACGCCGCCGCGCCGACGGTGCGGCAGATGGTCGCCTTTCGCAGCGGCGACGCGGTCACGAAGACGGTCAGGGCGAGCCGAGTGCTGGTGCGCCTGGCGGACCGGCGCTGCGCGGCCGGCGAGGGAACCGCCCTGGCGGCGCTCGTGCGGGGCCGGTTCGGGAGGCTGCGACTGCGGGACTTCGGCTCCTGCTCGCGCAACCCGCGCGATGGCGCCGGGCTGTTCGTTTCGGCGATCGGGCCGGACCGCAATCGGGGCCAGAACGGATGGGTCTACAAGGTCGGCCGGCGCAGCGCGACCGCCGGCGCCGCCGACCCCTCGGGGCCGTTTGGACGGGGCCGCCTGCGCTCCGGACAGCGCGTCACCTGGTTCTATTGCAGCCTGCGAGGTGGTGGCTGCCAGCGTACGCTCGAGGTTCAGGCGAGTGCCGAGCCGGGCGGGCTGGTCGCGACCGTGCGCGGCTATGACGACGAGGGACGCGGGGTGGCCGTCGAGGGCGCGACGGTAAGCGCCGGCCGCACGAGCGTGCTCACCGGCCCGGACGGCAGCGCCCGCCTGACGGTGCCGTCCGGCGCCCATCGCGTGGTCGCGACCAAGCCGGGCCTCGTGCGCTCCTTTGCCGAGCTGGTTGAGGTGCCGTGAGGCGTGCCGGCGCGCTGCTCGCTGCGCTCGCGCTCGCCGGCTGTGGGCTGGGAGCAGCCGGCTGCGGTTTCGGCGAGGGGGAGGAGCGTGAGGGAGGCGCCTCGGTGCGGATCACGCGCGACTTCGGCCATTCCGAGGTGGGCGCGGTGCGGGTCGCGCGCGTGCGCGAGGACCAGACGGTGATGAGGCTGCTGCGGTCGGAGTTCGACGTCGACACCCGCTTCGGCGGCCGCTTCGTGCAGGCGATCGACGGCATCGAGGGGGAGGGCGCCGGCGGCCAGGTGGACTGGTTCTTCTTCGTGAACGGGGTGGAGGCCGGGGTGGGCGCCGCGGAGTATGAGCTCTCGCCCGGCGACCGGGTGCAGTGGGACTATCGCGACTGGTCGGCCGCGATGCGGGTGCCCGCGATCGTCGGCGCCTTCCCGGAGCCGTTTCTCCACGGGCTCGAGGGGCGGCGCCGGCCCGTGCGCGTGGAGTGCGAGGACGCCGACGCACAGGTTTGCGATGAGGCGAAGGAGCGGCTCGAGGGGGTGGGGGTGTCCACCGCCGGCGCGTCGCTCGGGGCGCCGGGAACGGAGACCGTCACCCGGCTCGTGGTGGCTCGCTGGCCGCGCGCTCGGATCGTGCGAGGAGCGTCCGGGCTCGAGGAGGGACCCGAGGCGACGGGTGTGTTCGCGCGCTTCGAGCCGGGTCGCCGGGCACTCGAGCTGCTCGACGAGAGCGGAGAGCCCGCGCGGCGGGTCGAGGCCGGCGACGGAGTGGGACTCGTTCTCGCCATGCGCCCACGCGACGAGGAGCTCGTGTGGCTCGTGACCGCGCTCGACGAGCGGGGCCTCGAGGCCGGCGTTCGCGCCCTGGCGGCGGACCGTCTGCGCGACGCCTTCGCCGTGGCCGTCAGGGGGCGTACCGTTGAGAAGCTGCCCCTGGCCGAGCAATGACCCTCGTTCCCGTCTACCGCAGCCGTCCGAGCGCGCTGCACGCGGCGCGCGCCGGCGTGGGCCTCGCCTTCTGCTGCGCATTCGCGCTCGTCGGGGCGCTGTACCGTCATCCGCTACTGCTGGCGGGCGCGCTCGCCGGGATCGTGGCCGCCGGCGCGGCGGCGGGTGTCGGGCGGGAGGTCGGGCGCTCGCTGCGGCTCGCGCTGCCGCTCGCGTTGCTGCTCGCGGCCGTGAACGCGGTCGTCTACCAGGGCGGCGACACGCTGCTCGTGCGCGGCGGCGAGTTCCTGGGCCGGCGCTGGGACATCACGCTCGAGGCGGCCTTCGAGGGGGCCGTCAACGGCATGCGGATCGTGGTGCTGATCGCGGCGCTGGGCGGGCTGATGTCGGCGGCCGTGGACCCCGACGAGCTGCTGAAGGCGGTCCGCCGCGTCTCGTTCCGCTCGGCCCTCACGGCTACGCTCGCCACTCGCCTCGTACCCGTGCTCGCGCGCGACGCCGGGCGCAAGAGCGATGCCGTCCGCTGCCGGCCCCATCCGCCGGGCCGGCTGGCCGTGGTGCGATCGACGCTGGCGAGTGCGCTCGACCGAGCGGTCGACGTGGCCGCGGCGCTCGAGGTTCGCGGCTACGCGCTGGCGGGCCGCCGCGCCCACCAGGGTGCGCCGTGGTCGCGTCACGACGTGCGCATCGCGGCCGCCGCGCTGGCGGTGGCCGGCCTGGCGATCGGTGGCGCCGTCGCGGGCGTCGGGCGGGCGGAGTCGTATCCCACGATCGAGCTCGCGCTGGGCCCCGCCGAGCTCGCGCTCGCGGCCGCCTTCGTGCTGCTCGGCGCCGCACCGCTGGCCGGACGCACCGCCCGTCTGGGGGTGGCCCGTGCCTGAGCCGATCGCCCGCGCGCGGGGGTTCTCCTACTCGTATCCCGAAGGCGGTGGCGCGTCCCTGCGCGAGCTGTCGCTGGAGCTCGAGCCGGGCACGTTCACGGTGTTGGCCGGCCTGTCGGGATCCGGCAAGTCGACCCTGCTCCGCGCGCTCTGTGGGCTGGTGCCGCACTTCCACGGCGGCGAGGTCGTCGGCGAGCTCGCGGTGGGGGGGATGGACGTACGCGAGCACGGCCCGGGCGAGCTGGCGGCGGTGTGCGGGACCGTCTTCCAGGAGCCCGAGACGCAGGTGGTGCTCGGCGGCGTGCGGGCCGAGCTCGAGCTGCCCCTCGAGCACCACGGCGAGCCGCCCGCGGCCGTGGCGCGCGCCGTGGAGGAGACGGCGATCTCGCTCGGCGTAGCCCACCTGCTCGAGCGGCGCACCGACACCCTGTCGGGCGGAGAGCTCCAGCGCGTCGCGATCGCCGCCGCGATGGTGCACGGTCCCGAGCTGCTTCTGCTCGACGAGCCGACCTCGCAGCTCGACCCGGTCGCCGGTGACGAGCTCGTCTGGCTCTTGCGGCGGCTGAACGAGGACTGGGGCACCGCCGTCGTGGTGGCCGAGCACCGCCTCGAGCGCTGCCTGCCCGCGGCGGATCGCGTCGTTGCCCTGGTCGAGGGACGCGTGGCCTGCGACGCCCCGCCTCCCGACTACCTCGCCTGGGCCGCCGACGCGGCGCCGGCGCTCGCGACCCCGGCCGCGCGGCTGTTTTCGCTCGCCGGCCTGCCGGACCGTCCGGCATCGGTGAAGGAGGCTCGGGCGGCGCTGCGAGAGGCGGGCGCGGAGCTCACGCCCTCCCCGCCGCCGGCGGCCGCTCCGCGAGCCCGGCGGAGGTGGTGGACCCGGAACGGCGGGCGTGCCGCCGCCCTCGCGATGCGCGGCGTCTGGTTTGAGATCGAGGACGGCCCGAGCGTGCTGCGCGGGATCGACTTGGAGCTGCGCCCGGGGGAGCGGGTGGCGCTCATGGGTCGCAACGGCGCGGGCAAGAGCACGCTGCTGCGTCTGGCCAAGGGCCTCGACCGGTGCACCCGTGGGCGTGTGGAGCGTGCCGGCGAGGTCGCGCTGCTGCTTCAGAATCCAGGCGACTTCCTGATCCACGAGCACGCCGTCGACGACGCCGGGCCCGAGGGCGTGGTCGCGGCCGGGCTGGCCGGCCGCGAGGGGGCCAACCCGCGTGATCTGTCCGGCGGCGAGCGCCAACGGCTCGCCCTCGAGGTGGTGCTCGCCGGCGGCCCGTTCGCGGCGGTGCTGCTGGACGAGCCGACGCGAGGAATGGACCGGGCCCACAAGGACCGCCTGGCCGGTCGCATCGGCGAGCTGGCGGAGGCCGGCGCCGCCGTCATGGTGGCCACCCACGACACCGAGTTCGCCGCATCGTTCGCCGAGCGGATCGTGCTGATCGGACAGGGCGCGGTGATCGGCGACGGTCCGCCCAGCGAGGTGCTCGCCGGCGGGCGCCACTTCTCGACCGAGGTGGCGCGCGTGACCGGTGGCGCCGCGCTGCGGCCCGCGGAGGGGGCGCGCCTGCTGCGGCGCGAGGAGGTGCCGGGATGAGCTGGCAGGCGGCGTCGTTCGTTCTGCTCGGCCTGGCGCTGGCCGCCGGCTTCGGCTGGTACGAGCGAGACAAGCCGCCGGCGCGCGTGGTCGCACTCGTGGCCACGCTGGCGGCGCTCGCGGTGGTCGGCCGGCTCGCCTTCGCGGCGGTGCCCAACGTCAAGCCGACGACAGACATCGTGCTGTTCGCGGGCTACGCCCTCGGCGCGGTGCCGGGCTTCGCGGTCGGCGCGGTCACGGCGGTCGTTTCGAACGTATTTCTGTCACAGGGCCCCTGGACGCCCTGGCAGATGGTCGGCTGGGGAGCGGTCGGCGTGGGCGGCGCGCTCCTCGCACTCGCCCTTCGCGGGCGCGAGCCGGGGCGGCTGCTGCTGGCGGCGATCTGCGGCGTAGCGGGGCTGGCGTTCGGCGCCTGGATGGACCTCTACCAGCTCACCCTCGCGCCGCATCAGGACCTCGACACCTATCTCGCGATCTCGGCCAGCTCCCTGCCCTACAACCTCGCCCACGCGATCGGAAACGTGGTGTTCTGCCTCCTGATCGGGCCGGTCTTCATTCGCGCCCTGCGCCGCTACCGTCGTCGCCTCGAGGTGCGGTGGGCGGCGCCGGCCGTCGCGGCCACGGCGCTGCTCGTCCTGCTTCTGGCTCTTCCGGCACCGGCGGGCGCCGCCACGGTCGGCCGACCGCGCAGAGCGCTGGCTCCTGCGCGCGCAGAACGCCGACGGCGGCTTCGGCGGTGCGCCGCGCCAGGCGTCGAGCCCGCTGTTCAGCGGCTGGTCGGGCCTCGGCCTGGCAGCCGCCGGCCACAATCCGCGCGACCTGCGCCGCCCGGGAGGGCGCTCGCTGGCCGCCTACCTGACCCGAGGTGCGCGCTCGCTCAGGGACATCGGAGAGATCGAGCGGACCGTTCTGCTGGTGAGGGCGGCCGGGCTGTCGCCGCGCAGCTTCGGCGGGAAGGACCTCGTAGCCGCGATCGAGGGCCGTCGCCAGGGCGACGGCTCGATCGCCGGCTTCGTCAGCTACACGACCTTCGGCGTGCTGGCGCTCCGCGCGGCGGGCGTCTCGGCCGGCAGGGCGACCGTCCGTTGGCTCGTCTCCGCGCAGAACGGGGACGGCGGCTTCGGAGTAGCGCCGGCCTCCGCGAGCGACAGCGACATGACCGGCGCGAGCCTGCAGGCGCTCGCCGCGGTAGGGCGGGCGCGGAGCGCGACCGCAAAGCGGGCGGTCGCCTGGCTGCGGACGAACCAGAACGACGACGGCGGCTTCGGACAGTTCCGCGGACGCAGCTCCAACGCCCAGTCGACCGCCTATGCGGTGCAGGGCCTGGTCGCGGCAAAAGCGGGCGGCGCGGCGCTCACGCGCGCGCTCGCGTACCTGCGCGGGCTCCAGCGTCGGGACGGCAGCGTCGCGTACTCCTCGTCGAGCGGCCAGACGCCGGTCTGGGTGACGGCGCAGGCTCTGATGGCCTTGGAGCGCAAGCCGCTCCCGCTGGCCGTGGTGCCGCGCGAGCGGAGAGCTCCACGGAGGAACGAGCGACCGCCCAGGGAGGCGGCGGCGAAGCCCGAGCAGGAGTCCCCGCCGGCGCCGCCTCCGGCCCCGACAGGCGACGACCGCCGCGGCGAGAAGCCGGCCCGGGCCGACTCGGCCAAGGGTGAGCCCGTGCGGCCGATACCGCCGCGATCCGCCGCCCCCGACTCGGAGGCCGTCCCGACGGACGGCGGCCTGCGGCTCGATCCCGCGGGAGGCGAGCCGAAGCCGGAGACGGACGGCGGCGTCGCCGGCTGGGCGATCGCGCTGGCGCTGGTGGGGCTGGTCGGCGCGCTGTTCCTGCTGCGCCGGCGGCTGCTGCCACCGAAGCTCCGCCGGCGCCCGCCCCGCCTGGAGTGATCAGCCGCTGAGATGCGCCATCTCGCCGACAAGCTTCGCGAGATCCCGGGTGTCATCGCGGTCACGCTCGGCGGGTCGCAGTCTGCCGGAACCGCCACAGAGGACAGCGACTGGGACTTCGGTCTCTACTACCGCGGCGAGATCCGAGCCGACGACGTGCGAGCGCTCGGCTTCGAGGGGACCGTCGTGGAGCCCGGGGAATGGGGCCGCCTCGTGAACGGCGGCGCCTGGCTCACGGTGGAGGGAGAGCGAGTCGACCTCCTCTACCGCGACCTCGACTTTGTGCAGCAGTGGATTGCCGAGGCGGAAGCGGGCAGGTTCGAGCGGGATCGGGTGGAGGGTTACCTGGCCGGCATGGCGACCTACGTGCTGGTCGGAGAGCTCGCCTTGGCGGAGGTGCTGGCGGGGGAGCTGCCGCGCCCGGCTTTCCCCCAGGCGCTTCGGGACACCGCGGCTCGCCGCTGGCGGGCAAGCGCGGCGTTCTCGCTGGCCATCGCCGACACGGCCGCGGAGCGCCACGACGTCGTTTCGTGCTCGGGGCTGCTCGCCAAGGCGGCAGTGGAGGCGGCCCAGGGGGCGCTCGCCGAGCGCGGCGAGTGGGCGCTGACCGAGAAGAGGATCGTCCGGCGCGCCGAGCTCGGGGCGCGGGTGGAGGCGATCCTCGCCGCGCCCGGCGACCGGGCGTTCGAGCTCGGCCGGGCCGTAACCGCGATGCGGGCCGCACTGGGAATCGCGCGCGATCCGAAGGTCGCGGGGCGGTGAGTATTGCGGGCCACTGAGATTCGGGAGCGGTCTCCGTCGGCCGGTCGGCTCCGCCGGCCGCTCTTGGCTGGGTAAGGAGTGCGGGCCCGGCGCGGCCCGGATCCCTCGGGGCGAGCACGAGCCACTTCCTGTGGTCTGGAGCGCCGGGCCGGGGGCCGGATTTGACGCGTTCGACCTTCTGCTGCATAAAGCCGCGAAAGGTCGAACGCATCGCTCCGGCCGGGCGCCCAGGGGGAGCCCGGTCTGGCTCCGCCGCCCTCGCTGGGCGGCCAGCGCAGGCTCGCCGGCTGCCGCGTATCACTCAATAGGGGGAGCCGTAGCTCGGCTCCGAGCCCGTGGACCCGGATCCGCCGCCGGTGGTGGCCGCCGCCCACTCGAAGCGCGTCCCTTCGAAGTCGTCGACGAAGCCGTCGCCGTCGAGCTGACCGGGCCCCTCCTCGGTGAAGCTGTAGAGGGGGAGCCCCTCGTAGGTGAGCTGCCGACCTCCGCCGGGGCGGTCGACCACCCCGAGGTCAAGGTCGAGGTCCGCGGATGCGGATTCCGCCTCGTTCGCCGAAGCCTCGACGGGCTTCCAGAACGAGGTGCAGGCGCCGGTGCAACGAATCTCTCCGTTCTCCACCTCGGCGGTGTAGAGCGTTCGGCCCTCGGAATCGGCCAGGACGTTGGTGTCGTTCACGTCCTCGACCGAGACTAGGCTCGCTCCGGCGCCCGAGTCCGCGGCGGTTGCATTTCCGTTGTCATCGCTGTCGCCGCCGCAAGCGGCAAGCACGAGCGCCGCGGCCCCGACCGCGAGGGCGACGGTCAATAGAGATCTGATTGAGAGTTTCATGGCCTTAACTACGAGGGGAGTGGTGTGACGGGATTGCCCAATCCCTCCGCCGGGCCGCGCCCGTATAGAGGGTGTGGTGTCTTCAGCTCTTTCGGATGAGGCCCTGTTGTCCGGTCTTGCGGCCGGCGACGCCGACGGCCGCCACGGCCTTCACCCGCCGCTTCCAGGCGCGCGTCTATGGCCTGGTGGTGACGATCGTCCGCGACGAGGGCACCGCCGAGGACGTGGCTCAGGAGACCTTCGTGCGAGCGTGGAAGCACGCTCGGACCTACGATCCGCGTCGCGGCCGGGTCTCCACCTGGCTCTTGACGATCGCCCGCAACCTTGCGATCGACGTCATCCGGGTGAAGTCGGCGGAGCCGCTCGACCCGGACCTGGTGGTGAGCAGGCTTCAGCAGGCGGGTGTCGCCGCCGGTCCCGCGGACCAGGGCGCCCCGCCGGACGAGCGCGAGCGGGTGCGCGCCGCGATAGCCCAGCTGCCGACGGAGCAGCGGCGCGCCTTGTTTCTCGCCGCCTACCTCGGCCGGACGGCCCAGGAAATCGGCGAGCTGGAGGGCATCCCGCTGGGCACCGCGAAGACCCGAATCCGGTCCGCGATGCTGAAGCTGCGCGACTCTTTGGAGAGCAAGAATGAGGTGTGAGGAGATACGCGATCTGACCGCCGAGCTCGCCCTCGGCATCGCCGACGGCGAGGAGCGGGCCGAAGCGCTGCGCCACTTGTCGACGTGCGCAGAATGCCGACGCGAGGTCGAGCAGCTGTCGCAGGTCGCAGACGAGCTGCTGTTGCTGGCGCCGGTCCAGGAGCCGCCGGCGGGCTTCGAGTCCCGCGTCGTCGACGCCATGGGACTGGAGCGCCGACCCCGGCGGCGCCTCGCCCGCTGGCTGACGCCACGCTGGCTGGCGCCGCGGCTCGGCCCGGCCCTGGCGGCGGTGGCCGTCACCGCCGCGGTGCTGATCGGCGTCTACCAGGACGACCGCCAGACCGCCGATCGCTACCGCGCGGTCCTCGATCAGGCGAACGGCCAGTACTTCCTCGCCGAACGGCTCGCGGATGGGACGGGCGCGCAAGGAGGCGTGGCGTTCGGTTACGAGGGCAGGCCGTCGTGGCTCTTCATCACGGTCAACCCCGCTCACCGCGACGACGTGACGCGCGCCGAGCTCCTCACGCAGGGTCGCCGGACGATAACGCTGCGCGCGTTCGAGCTCGACCGGAGGGGCAGCTGGGGCGGGGCGATCCCCGTCAAGCTCTCGGAGGTCAGCTCCATCCGCCTGCTTGGAGAACGCCCAGGGGAGATCCTGCAGGCGTCACTTCGCTAGAGGGCTGACGCGCCATACCCTCGCTGGAGCGCCCCCGGCCTCCAGCACGCGGATTCGGAATCAATCGTCTAGCGTCGCCTGTGTGGACGCGGATCAGGCGATTCGGACGCGGCGCACCCACAAGGTCTACCGGGCGGAGCCCGTGCCGCGCGCCATGCTCGAGGAGCTGTTCGAGCTCGCCCGCTGGGCGCCGAACCACAACCTGACGAACCCGTGGCGCTTCAGGGTCGTGGGACCCGACTCGCTCGCCCGCCTGAAGGAGGCGGCCGGCGCCGACGCCGCCGCGAAGCTCGACCGGGCGCCGACCCTGATAGTGACGAGCGTGGTCCGGACCGGCGATCCTGTTCAGGACGAGGAGGACTTGTGCGCCGCGGCGATCGCGAGCTACATCGTGTTGCTCGGCGCCCACGCCCGCGGGCTCGCCGGCTACTGGCGCACGCCCGCCGTGCTGCGGACGCCCGAGGGTCGCGCGGCGGTGGGAGTGGGGGAGGAAGAGCGGGTGCTCGGGCTCCTCCACCTCGGGCCGCCGCGCCAGGACAAGGAGCCGCCGGAGCGGCTGCCGCCCGGCGACTTCGTAACGTTCCTGGCGTGATCTCGCGCGCGGACGCTCTCGAGGCCCTTGAGCGCGACTCGTTCGACCTGGCCGTCATCGGCGGCGGCATAACCGGGGCCGGGGTGGCGCTCGACGCGGCCTCGCGCGGCTACAGCGTCGCCCTGGTCGAGAAGTCAGATTTCTCGGCCGGGACCTCGGGTCGCTCGTCGAAGCTCATCCACGGCGGCCTGCGCTACCTCCAGAACTTCGACCTCGGCCTCGTACGCGAGGCGCTGCTCGAGCGCTCCCTGCTCGTCAAGCTTGCGCCGCACCTGGTGAAACCGCTCCCCCTGCTCGTGCCCGCCTTCGAGGGCCGGCGGCCGGACCGCCTCATGGGCATGGGGCTGAACATGTACGACGCCATGTCCTGGCGGCGCGGCAGGGACGAGGACGAGGAGTGGAGCCCCGCCCGCCACCGGACGATCGGCGGGGCCGAAGCCGTCGAGCTTGCTCCCGCGCTCGCGGAGCGCGAGCCGACGGCCGCCTACCTCTTCTATGACTGCCAGACGGACGACGCGCGGCTCGTCCTGACCGTCCTGGGCGAGGCCGAGCGCTTCGGCGCGGTCTGCGCTAACGCCGCCGAGGCAACCGGTCTCGTCGAGCGTGGCGGTCGCGCGGCCGGGGTGCTCGTGCATGACACGCTCGGCGGCGGCGAGTTCGAGCTGACGGCGGCGAACGTGGTCAATGCCACCGGCGTCTGGGCCGATCGGCTGCGCCCGGACGAGCTCTACGGCGAGGAGGAGGTGCCGCGCATCCGTCCGAGCCGCGGCACCCACCTCATCCTCGCGCGCGAGGCGCTGCCGGTCGAGGCCGGGGTGATCGTGCCCGCCGGCGGGGGCCGGACGATCTTCGCGCTTCCGTGGCTCGGCCGGACCCTCGTGGGCACCACCGACAACGACTACCAAGGGCCGCTCGAGCACGTGCCGCCCGCCGACCGGGACGTGGCGTACCTCCTGGACGCGCTCAACGAGTTCTTCGGCACCTCGCTCGGCCCGCGGGACCCCACCGGCGCCTATGCCGGGGTCCGCCCGTTGATCTCGAGTGCCGACCCGAAGAAGTCCGTCGACATCTCGCGCAGGGCCGAGCTGTTCGAGACGAGCTCCGGCCTCGTGACGATCACCGGCGGCAAGCTCACCACCTGGCGGCGGATGGCGAAGCTGGCCGTTGACCGGATCGTCGAGCGAGAGGGAAGGGAGGCGCCCAGCCGCACGCACGAGATCCCGCTGGGAGAGCCCGTCGAGCCGGAGGCGTTGCCGGAGGCGCCGGGGGTGGACGACGAAAGCCGCGGGCATCTGGCGCGCCGCTACGGCCACGCCGCACAGCTCGTGATTCGCTTGGCGGCTGCGGCGCCGGAGCTAGGCCGCCGCATCACCCCCGACCTGCCCGACATCGTCGCCGAGGCGAGCCACGCCGCCCGCCACGAGCAGGCGCGTTCGCTGGCCGACGTGCTCCTCCGCCGCACACGCCTCGGCCTGCTGGATGCTCGCCGCCTGAGCGCGGACGCGGCCGAGGGCCCGCGCCTCGCCGCCCGAGCGATGGGGGCCGAGCTCGATTGGGACGAGGCTCGGCAGGAGCAAGAGCTCGCGGACTGGCGCGACTGCGTCCGCGCCGAGGGCCTCGTGCCGGGAGGACCCGCCGCGGTGCCGGTGGAAGGGGAGGCGGCGTGAATCTCAAGCTGCGCGAGCGCGCCCTCGAGCTGGGCGAGCCGCTTCTTATGGGCATCGTCAACGCCACGCCGGACTCCTTCTCCGACCGCCAGGGCGACAAGGGGGTCGTCGAGCTCGCCGAGCTCGCGCTCGAGCAGCTTGCGGCTGGAGCCGCGCTCATCGACGTCGGCGGCGAGTCGGGCCGGACGGACACCGAGGCGGTGCCGGTGGACGAGGAGATCGCGCGGGTGTTGCCGCTCGTCGGGCGGCTGGCGGACGCCGGTGTGGCCGTGTCCGTGGACACGTGGCGCGCGCCCGTCGCGCGTGCCGCACTCGACGCCGGCGCTGCGATGATCAACGACCCGAGCGGCCTCTCCGACCCAGAGCTCGCGGACGCCTGCGCCGCCACCGGCGCGGCGCTCGTGATAACCCACACCCGCCTCCCGCCCAAGGCCAAGGGCTTTCCCCACTATGCCGACGTGGTCGAGGACGTGCTCGCGTTCCTGCGCGACCGAGCCGAGGAGGCGCGCTCCCGCGGCGTCCCCTCCGAGCAGCTCGTGTTCGATCCGGGCATCGACCTCGCGAAGACTCCAGCGGAGTCGGTTGAGGTGCTGCGTCGCCTTTCCGAACTGCTCGAGCTCGGGCGCCCGCTGCTGGTCAGCGTCTCGCGCAAGGACTTCGTGGGCGCCCTGACCGGGCGCTCACCCGCGGGGCGCCGGGCCGGCACCCTCGCCGCTCTCGGTGCGGCCGCCGACGGCGGAGCCACGATCCTGCGCGTGCACGACGTCGCCGACGCGCGCGACTACCTCGCGGTGCGGGCCGCGCTCACAGGCGCGGTGGCCGTCGGCGAGGAGCTGCGGCTCGACCCGGCCCTGAGGCGTGAAGCCGTATGAGCCCCTTCACGATCGCCCATCTGTCGGATCTCCACTGCGGCTCCCCGCACTTCGTGCCCAGCCTCCTGGACCGTGCGCTGGTGGAGATCAACGAGCTCGCGCCCGAGGTCGTGATCGTCTCGGGCGACCTGACCGGCGACGGCCTGCGTGGGGAGTTCCAGGAGGCCGCCGATTACCTGTCGCGGATCGCCTGCAACCGGATGATCGTGATCCCCGGCAACCACGACTCGCGCAACGTCGGCTACGTCCACTTCGAGGAGCTGTTCGGCGAGCGCAGGTCCGAGCTGCACCACGACGGGGTCTCCATCCTCGCGGTCGACTCCACCGAGCCCGATCTCGACCACGGCGTGATCGGCCGCGGCCGCTACCCGTGGATCCAGGAGCGCTTCGGCGCGCACGACGCGTTCCTGCGCATCTTCGTGCTCCACCACCACCTGCTGCCGGTGCCGGGAACCGGCCGGGAGCGCAACGTGGTGCACGATGCCGGGGACACCCTCGAGTGCCTCCAGCGCGCCGAGGTGCACCTCGTGCTGTCGGGACACAAGCACGTCCCCTACGCCTGGCGACTCGAGAACCTGTTCGTCGTGAACGCCGGCACCGTCTCCACGACCCGCCTGCGCGGCAAGACGAAGCCCTGCTACAACGTGATCGAGGCGAGCCCGGGGCGGGTCACGATCTTCCGCAAGTACCCCTTTCACGAGCAGGACGCGATCCTCTCGTTCGACCCGCGCACGTACGAGTACGAGAAGGACCAGTCGCTGCTGGGCGAGACGGCGCACGGCTAGCGACGAGGTGGCCGACCGCCCCGTGATCGCGCTCGTCGACGGCGAGCACCACCCGACCGCCGTACGCGAGGCGCTCGACCGGCTGGAGCGCGAGCGCGGGCTCCGGGGCGTCGTCTTCTGCGGCGGGGAGGAGAAGCTCGGCGCGAGCCCGCTCGACGAGCTGTACGGGCGGCCGGTCGAGACCGAGCCCGAGGCGGCGCTCCGGCGGCTCGCTCCGGGCGCCGGCGCGGTGATCGATCTTGCCGACGAGCCGGTGCTGCCGGCGAGCGCCAAGCTGCGGCTCGCGTCGCTGGCTCTCCATCTTGGCCTGCGGTACGAGGCGCCGGGGACGCTGCTAGAGCCGCCGCGCTACGAGCCCGTGGCATTCGACGGCCCCAAGCTCGCCGTGATCGGCACGGGAAAGCGCACGGGCAAGACCGCGGTTGCGGGGCACTGGGCCGGGCTGCTGCGCGAGCGTGGGGCCGATCCGGTGATCGTGTGCATGGGGCGCGGCGGCCCCGCCGACCCGCGCCTGGCGGCGGCGGAGACTGGGCTCGCGGACCTGCTCGCGATCGCCGAGGCCGGGGACCACGCCGCCTCCGACTACCTGGAGGATGCGGTGCTCGCCGGCGTGCGCACCGTGGGATGCCGGCGTGTCGGGGGCGGGTTGGCCGGCGAGCCGGCAGAGTCGAACGTGGGCGACGGCGCCGCGCTGGCGGCGTCGCTCGACACCGACGTCATCGTCTTCGAGGGCTCCGGCGCCTGCATCCCACCGGTGGAGGTGGACCGCACCGTTTGCCTGGTGGGCGCCGGCACGCCGGAGCCGTTCGCCGAGTACCGCCTCCTTCGCGCCGACCTCGTGCTTGCCGCCGATGGCTCGGAGGCACCGCCCGGGGCGCTGCCGTTCACGCTTCGCCCCGAACCGGCGGAGCCGCTGCCCACCGCGGCGCGTGTGGCGCTGTTCACGACCGGCGCGCCGGCGGTTGCCGGCGTGGAACCGGTCGTGGCCTCGGCCAACCTCGCGCGGCGTTCCGCCCTGGCAGCGGACCTCGACCGGGCCGCAGCCGAGCGCTGCGACGTGTACCTCACGGAGCTCAAGGCCGCCGCGATCGACACCGTGGCCGTGCGGGCGCGCGCCGAGGGCGCCCGCGTGATCTTCGTGCGAAGCCGTCCGCGAGGGCGTCGACGAGGCGCTCGTCAATCTCTACAGCGATGCAGCGTGATGGACCCTGAGACGATCGTCGTCCACAAGGGGCACGGCCTTCCGTATTCGAAGGGCCTCATGGCGCAGTCGCTCCAGGCAAGCGGCCTCCTGCCCGAGCGCGCGTTCGAGCTCGCCCGTGAGATCGAGCGCCGCCTGGCGCTGCGCGGCGACCGCGAAATCGGCGTCGATGGGCTCGACGAGGTCTGCCTGGAGGTCCTGCGTGCCGAGGAGGGGGAGAGCGCGGTTCGCCGCTATAAGGGCTGGCGCCGACTCGACCGTCTCGAGCGCCCGTTGGTGGTCCTGATCGGCGGCACGACGGGCGTCGGGAAGTCCACGCTCGCCACGATGCTCGCCGCCCGGCTCGGGATCACGCGCGTGATCGCCACCGACGTCATCCGTCAGGTGCTGAGGGCGTTCTTCACGCATGAGGCCATGCCGAGCGTGCATTTCTCGGCGTTCGAGGCGGGCGGGATCCAGGGTTACGCGGACCAGGCCGATCGCGTGGCCACCGGGATCACGGCGATGGTGGAGCGGGCCGCCAGCGAGGGCAAGCCGCTCGTCGTGGAGGGGGTCCACGTCGTGCCGGGAGCGCTGGAGCCGGCTTTGCGCGAGCGATGCGTCCTCGCCGAGGTGCTGCTCGTCGTCTGCGACGAGGGGCTGCACCGCGGCCACTTCTCGCATCGGCCGGGCACGCGACCGGCCGCACGCTACCTGGCCGCCTTCGAGGAGATCCGAGTGCTCCAGGACCACCTGGCGGAGCGTGCCTGCGTCGCCGGCGTCGAGGTGATCGACAACGAGAACATCGACGCGACGCTGGCGAGGCTGATGGAAGTGGTCCTGGACGCCGTCGAGGAGGCAACGTGAACGGCGGCCAGGGTTGACCCGGTAGGGTCTGGCGCCGCCGTGTCGGTTTTACAGCGCAAACAGCTCGAGGACAGTCCGCTTGCCGATCTTCACGCGATCGCGTCCGAGCTCGGCGTCGAGGGATTTCGGGCCATGCGCAAGGACGACCTGATCGGGGCCATTCTCCGCGCGCAGGGCGCCGACGACGAAGCGGAGTCCGCCACCGCGATCGAGGAGCCCGAGCCGGACGAGGTGCCGGCGGAGGAGGCGCTCGAGCGCCCCGCGGGCGAGGCGGCGCCGACCGCCGAGGCCGCCGCCGACGAGGAGCGGGTGGCCGAGGGAGAGGGGGCCGAGGCGGAGGCGGGCGAGGGAGAGGGGGCCGAGGCGGAGGCGGGCGAGGGAGAGGCCGCCGAGGCCGAGGCGGCCGACGGAGAGCCCAGGCCGAGGCCGAGGCGGCCGCCGCGGAACCCGAGGCGGCCGAGGCCGCCGCCGAGGGAGAGCCGGCCGAGGCCGTGGCCGAGGCGCCCCAGGAGGAGGGCGAGGCCGCCCCCGAAGTTGAGCCGACCGTGACCAGCGTGCTCGACATTCTCGCCAACGGCAGCGGGTTCATCCGCGTCGATCCCGCCGGGCAGTCGCGCGACGACGTCTACGTGGCGCCGGCCCAGATCCGCCGCTGCGAGCTACGTGCGGGCGACGAGGTGGGCGGCCCCGTGCGGCCGCCCCGGCGCAACGAGCGCCACCCCTCGCTCGTCCGCGTCGAGAGCGTCAACGGCGCCGAAGCCGAGCCGCCGGAGCAGCGCCCCTGGTTCCGTGATCTGACGCCCGTGTTTCCTTCCGCGCGCCTGTCCGCCCCCTCGTCGCTCAAGTCGACGCCGTTCGGCCGGGGCTCGCGTGTGCTGATCGCCGGCCCGCCCGGCGCCGGGGCGACCTCGCTGCTGCGTGAGATCGCTCTCGGGCTCGCCAAGCTGGACGACACCACGTTGCAGGTCGTGCTCGTCGGCGTTCGGCCGGAGGAGGTAACCGAGTGGCGGCGGCTCGACGGGCTAAGCGTCCTGGGCGGCAGCTTCGACCACTCTCCGGACCCGCAGGCGCAGGCGGCCGAGCTGGCGGCCGAGCGGGCCAAGCGGCTGGTCGAGCGGGGCCACCACGCCGCCCTGTTGATCGACTCACTCGACGCGCTCCCCGCGGCCGCCCAGCGGCGCGTGTTCGGCGCCGCCCGCGCGACCGAGGAGGGTGGCACGCTCACGGTCGTAGCGACGGCGGCCCCGGGCTCCCAGGCTCTGAGCTGGGCCACCACCCGGATCGTGCTGGAGCCGAGCGGCAAACCGGCCCGCGGCGAGTCGGGGACGCTGAACGCGGACCGGCTGGGCTGAGGCTCGATTTCACGCGCCTAACGCGTAACGCACTTAGCGCCGATAGGCGACTCGGCGCCACGAGGGTTCCGGCGAGAGCTCGATCAGCTCGTGGTTGCGATCGGGCTGTGAGTAGCCGAAGGAGCGGCTGGCCTCGTCGAAGACAAGCTCGAGCTCGCCCTCCATCACGCGCTGGTCGAGCCAGGCGCCGCGGAACACCAGTCGGCGGATCCAGTGCACGAGCGAGCGCTCGGACGGTCCGCTGAGCTCGGCCCAGCGCTTGTTGATGTGCTCGCCAAGCCCCGAGTGGGGCTCGGTCACTTCTCCGTTCACGGCGAGGGTGACCAGGTCCTCACGCTCGGCCTCGCCGAGGGAGCCGACCACGAAGCCGAGCTTCGCCGCGGCCTGCTCGACCCGCTCGGTGAAGTCGCGCTCGTTGAAGGTGAAGCGGAGCTCGCCGTACTCAAGCACGTAGTCTGAGCCGGACTCGTAGTTGCCGCGTCGGGCCGTATCCATGAGGTCGGGCCCGGCAGGTCGCGACCGGGCGTCGCCATCCTATGGCGGATTCCTGCCACGGTTTGGCAGCTGCAACCGGGGTTGCATCCCCGGCGACTGCTAGAGGACCGGTCCCTCCATGAGAGGCTCGGTCCCGTCCAGGCGGCAAC
The DNA here is from genome assembly GCA_963812915.1 of uncultured Thermoleophilaceae bacterium. GTDB lineage: Bacteria > Actinomycetota > Thermoleophilia > Solirubrobacterales > Thermoleophilaceae > JACVRW01. Next base: position 78,683 of record CAWEXB010000006.1, read on the forward strand.
GCGCCACCTCGCCGATCCGCGCCGGGTCCAAGGGCAGGTGCGTGTGGGGGTCGAGCGTGCCCTGATCTGTGTCCGTCAGGGGCCAGCGCTCCTGCCGAGTGGCCAGCACGCGCCCGTCGGCGTCAATGCACTCGAGCGTCACCGTTCGGCGGTTCCCCGCCCGCTCGGCCAGGTTCAGGTCGGGCGTGACGTAGACGATCAGCTCGGGCCGCTGGGTCGAGCGCTCCACCAGCAGACTGTCCTGGGGCTCGTCCTCACCGCCGCCACCGCCCCCCGACACGGCGACTATCACCAGCGGGACCGAGACGGCCAGCAGCACCGTGAGCGCCACGAGGCGCGTACGCGCGGGACGGTCCATCGGAGCGGGCATGGTGGCCACCGATCCCCGCGCCGCGAGGCGCTCGGTGGGCCGGGCACGATACCCCAGCCGGTGCCCACGATCGCGCCGGTTCGCCGCGTGAGCGGAGCCCGAGCGTAGGCAGGCGCATGCCGGTCGAGCACACCGGCCATGGGTCGGGGTTGTCAGGCGGCGAGGGCGGAACGGGCGTGGGGAGCACAGCGGACCGGTATCCGCTCGGGAGGCGACGCGAGCGGCTTCTCGAACCCGAGCGTGAGCGACTCGTCGCGATCGCTGCCGAACGGTGGAGCCGGTAGGTAGCCGGCCGAGCGGTAGAGCGCCAGCGCCGGCACGGAGGCGGCCCCGGTCTGCAGGCGCAGCCGTCGGTGGCCGAGATAGAACGCCCGGCGCTCCAGCGCCAGGAGCACGCGCCGGGCGTAACCGCGACCGCGGTGCGCCGGCGAGGTCCACATTCCCTTGATCTCCGCGACCCCGTCGGCGAGCGGCGAGACGCCGCCGCCGGCGAGCGTCTCCGAACCTTCGACGAGCAGTAGCAGCACACCAAACGGCGGGGTGAAGTCGGCCGCCTCAGGTGTGGACAGCTCGCCCGCGGCCCTCTCGCCGTACAAGCGCGCGTATTCCTCCGCGAGCCCGTCCAGTAAGGCCTGCGTGGCCGGCTCGTCGGGGTGGGCTGTGCGCAGGTAGGGCATCCAGAGTTCCCGAGGAGTACAGCGGCTGCGCCGAAGTCCCACCGTGAGAAGCCTCACAGAATCGGCGTTGTCCGACGAGCGGCTTCCTCGATTAGACGCGTCACCGCGCCCGGACGGGAGATCAGCGAGAGATGGGAGGCCCGTACCTCGACCGTCGTGGAGCCGGCTCGCTCGGCATGCCCGGCACCACCTCCTTTGTGTTCTCAGGTCGTCTTGATGAGGCCGCCGTCTATGACGTAGTTGGCACCGGTGACGTTCGCGGTGCGCTCGGAGGCCAGCATCACGATCAGAGTCGCCACTTCCTCGGGGGTCGTGAAGCGCCCGGTCGCGAATCCGCCGATACCCTCGATCACCGTCTGGCGCGCGGTGTCGGCGTCGACGCCGGTGGCCGCCGCGACGGTCGCGGCCACGCCGTGATCGCCGAGCCACAGGTCGGTGCCGACGGGTCCGGGCGAGACGCAGTTGACGTGGATGCCTTTGGGACCGAACTCCTGCGCCAGCGACTTGCTCAGGTTGACCAGCGCGGCCTTGGCCGCGCCGTAGTCGATGGTGCCGGCGTCGGGCTGGAAGAACGCGTTGACGGAGGCGACGTTGACGATCGCGCCGCCGCCCTGCTCGACCATGGCCGGGATGGCGGCCCGAATGGTCCGCAGAGCCGTGAAGAAGTTCATCTGCATCGCCCAGTCGAACTCGTCGTCGCTAGTGCTCAGGAATCCCTCGAGCCGCATGCGCACTCCCCCGACGTTGTTGACCAGCACGTCGACGCGGCCGTGGTCATCGAGCGCGCGCTGCACCAGCAGGCCCGGGCCATCAGGCGCGGCGAGGTTGACCGGCATCGCGATCACCCGGTCCAGACTCGTCGAGGCGGTCCGTGGTTCGCGCGCCCGCCACCACGTAGGCGCCCTCGTCGACGAGCGCCTGGGTCACGGCCAGGCCGATGCCCTTGCTCGCGCCGGTAACCACGGCGGTCTTGTCGGTGAGCTCGAGGTCCATGATCAGGGTCCCTCCTGGTCGCTGCTTACTGGGGCCGGGCGGAGCACGCGGTCGAGCCAGTCGGCGATGTACTGCGCGACTTCTTCCCAGCCGTCGCCGGCCATGAGCAGATGCGACCTCCCGGGGAACTCGACGAACTGCGTGGTCGCCGCGGAATGGCGGTACTTGTGGAAGTTCGACTTGGCGACCGCGGGCGGGACGGTGTGGTCGTGCTCGCCCACGGTGATCAACAGCGGTCCTCGGTCCTCGCGGTCGAAGTCGACCTCGGTCGGCCCATGGAGCGTGAAGCTCGCGAGCCCGTTCTCGAAGAAGATGCGGCCGGTCTCGGGCACGGCGTAGCGTTCGAAGGCCCGGCGGGCGTCGGCGGGATCCCAGGTGTTGGTGAAGGCGTAGTTGAACTGCTCGAAGTCGAGGTCGACGACGCCGTGGCGCTTGGAAGGGTGCGCGATCGCCGGGGAGGCGGCCCGGAGGCTCGAGAGCGGCACGCGCTTGACGCCCTTCGGCGCCGCGGGGTCCATCGCGACGGCCGCCCGTCCCACGCCCTGTCCGAGCAGGATCTGGGTGATGAGGCCACCGAAGGAATGCCCGATGACGATCGGCTCGTCGTCGAGCTCATCGATGATCGCGGCGTAGTGGTCCACGATCTCCTCGACGCCCAGGCCGGCCACGTCGGCCGCGCTCGCGCGCAGCGCGGCGACGTCCCCGGCTTTGCGAGGCCACTCGGGCGTGAGGGTCGCGTACCCCAAGTTGGAGAAGAAGGCCGCGAAGCGCTCCCAGCTGTTCGACGCCAGCCAGGCGCCGTGGATGAACACGATCGTTTCCGACATGGCACGACCGTATGGGCGCCGGCGCGGCAGGTCCAATGCCGATCAGGGCGCGGCGATGCGCTCAGTGCATGAGCTCGCGAGGTGCTCGGCGGCGAACGGCGCAAACGCGCGCACCGCCGCGCGGTTGAGACCCGCGCGCTGGATGAACTCGAACGGCATCGTGTGAGGCGGGACCAGCGGAACGCGGGTCACCCCGGGCGGGAAGTCGTGCTGGACCATGATGCCGAGGTAGTCCGGGTCACGCAGAGCTCGCGTCGGCAACAGCTGTTCGGTGCCCACGAACTCGGGGTCGGCGCCCGTGCCCGCGAACAGCTCGCGCACCGCGGCGTTGTAGCCCGAGCGCTCGGAGCCGCTTCCGCCGACCAGCGTCACGCGCACGCCGTCGAGGTCGCCGAGCTCCAGCTGGGACCGGCCGGCGAGCGGATGCTCGGCGTGCAGCCAGACGGACAGCGGCTCGTCGTGCACGTGGGTGTACGTCAGCGACGCGATGCGGCGAGGGGCCAAGCCGAGAGCACCGTCGAGCTCGCCCGCCAGCAGCTGGTCCTGCAGCTGCTCGGTCAGCGCCTGGCGCGCCCGGACCTCCACGGCGGGATAGCGCCGTGTGTACGCCTGGACCAGACCGAACCAGCGCTCCCGGGCGCCGGCCAGCGGCAGCCCAAGCGCGAGCAGGCCGCGCGGCTCCTCGAGGCGCCCGACCGCGAGCGCGTCCTCTGCGGCCTCCAGCGCGACCCGAGCCTTCGCCAGCAGCTCGCGGCCGGCCGCCGTCAGCTCCACGCCCCGCGCGGTGCGCACGAGGATGGCCGCGTCGACCTCGCGCTCCAGCTGCTGCATCTGGCGCGACAGCGCCGGCTGGGTGATGAACAACCGCCGCGCCGCGCGCCCGATGTGGCCCTCCTCTGCGACGACCACGAACGACCGGAAGTGACGGAGGTCCACCGACACACGCCGAGCATCCCACACGACGCTGGGGCCGGACAACCGAAGGGAACACTGTCGCTACTTGTCCTGAAGCGCCTCGATACCGCCGCGCAGGAACACGATGGCGTCGTCCAGCACGGCGAGCGCTTCGGCCTTGCCCACCGGCGCGGCCTCGTCGTCGAAGCTGCCCTCGAGCGAGGTCAGGGCCGCCACCGCCGCGGCGGCCACCAGCCGCGGACGTAGCGCGTCCGGCGGCTCGCCGAGATCGTCCGCGATCGCCTCGAGCAGCAGCTCGCTGATGCGAGCCATCACGCCGCCCTGGAAGTTGGCGAGGCCCTCGTCCTCGCGGCACAGCCTTTTGCGCAGGCCCGCCTGGTCGCCCTCCGCCATCCACTCGTCGAACATCGCGTCGATCCAGCGCCGGAGCGCGTCGAAGGCGCTCTCACCGGGCAGCCGGTCGCGCAGAGCGGCCGCGAGGGCGTCCATGTCGCGGTCGACGTTGTGGAAGACCACCGCCTCCTTCGACGGGAAGTACGAGAAGAAGGTCCGGGGGGCGACCTCCGCGGCGGCGGCGATGTCCGCGATCGTCGTCGCGTGGTAGCCGCGCTCCGCGAACAGGCCCATGGCCGCTTCGATGATCTGCTCGCGCGTGCGCTGCTTCTTGCGTTCCCGCAGGCCCTGTGCCATGTGTCAATAGTAGCGAAGATGCAGAATGTGTAAAGACGCATCTGGACGAAATATCGCAGCTATTGCAATTTCGCATCGGATGTGCTTTCCTCTCTCCCCATGGCACATCTCCTCGGAAACCTGGCCGCCTGGGCGGCGAACCACTGGAAGCGCTCACTCGCGATCGTCGCGGTCGTGCTCGTCGCGCTCGGCCTTGCGGCCGGCGCCGGCGGCGGCTCGTTCGTCGACGACTTCAGGACCCCTGGCACGGAGTCGCAAGCGGCGATCGACCTGCTCGACGAGCGCTTCCCGGCGGAGTCGGGCGACACCGCGAACGTCGTCTTCGCCGCCGAGTCCGGCACATTGCGCGAGCCCGAGCGGGAGGCCGCGATCGAGCGGACTGTCGAGGAGATCGGCGCCCAGCCGCACGTGACGGCCGCGCCGAGTCCGTTCGAGCGGGACAGCGGCCAGCTCTCCGAGGACGGGCGCATCGCCTACGTGCCGGTCCAGTACGACGACACCGCCTCCGCGCTCGGCCAGGAGCCGGGCGATCGGCTCGAGCAGGTGTCCGGGATCGGCGAGCGCGCCGGCCTCGAGGTCTCCCGCAACGGAGCGATCGTGGACCAGGCCGAGCAGACCACCGCCCCGGTCGGAGAGCTGATCGGCGTAGCGGTGGCGATAATCGTGCTCACGCTCGTCTTCGGCTCGGTCGCGGCGATGGCGCTCACGCTGATCTCGGCGCTGATCGCGCTTGCGGGCGGCCTGCTGCTGCTGCAGTTCGGCAGCGCGTTCACAGACTTCCCCAGCTTCGCGCCCACGCTCGGCATCATGCTTGGGCTCGGCGCGGGCATCGACTACGCGCTGCTGATCGTGGGGCGCTACCGCGAGCAGCTCGCGAGCGGCGACAGCGTCGGCCAGCGCCGCGCGCGTCGCGAACGCAACGGCGGGCACGTCGGTGGTCGCGGCGGGAGCGATCGTCGTGGTGGCCATCGCCGGCCTCTTGGCCACCGGCATCCCCTTCGTCGGACGGATGGGTATCGGCTCGGCGATCATGATCGCCATGGTCGCCGTGGGCGCGGTGACCGTCCTGCCCACGCTGATGGGGGCGTTCGCCCGCCGGCTGCGCCCCAAGCGCCCCGAGCACGTTGAGCCCTCGCGGCGCTTCGCGCGCTGGGCGGGGGTAATCACCCGCCGGCCGCTCGCCGCCGCGATCGCGGGCGTTCTATTGCTGGTGCTGTTGGCCATGCCGTTCGCCTCGCTGCGCCTCGGCCAGCCAGACGACGGCAACGACAGCCCCGGCTCGACCACCCGCGTCGCCTACGACCGCCTCGCCGAGGGCTTCGGCCCCGGCTTCAACGGTCCGCTCGTCCTCGCCGCCACGACTCCCGCCGACGGGTCCGGCCAAGCTACCTTGACCGCGGTTCAGCGGGCGGTCGCGGAGGACCGCGACGTGGCCTTCGTGTCCCCGGCGCAGCCATCGCCGGGCGGAGACGCCGCCGTCCTGAACGTGATCCCGAATAGCTCGCCCCAGGACGAGCGCACCAGCGAGCTGGTCGACCGGCTGCGCGACGACGTGCTCCCCGGCGCCACGCGCGGCTCGCAGGTGGACGTCTACGTGGGCGGGGCCACGGCGACGCTGCAGGACCTGGCCGACAAGATCGCCGGACGGCTGCCGATCTTCATCGCCATGGTCGTCGGCCTCAGCGTGCTGCTCTTGATGGCGGTGTTCCGCTCGCTGTGGGTGCCGCTCGTCTCCGCCGGGTTCAACCTGCTCTCGATCGCCGCGGCCTACGGCGTCGTGGTGCTCGTCTTCCAGGAGGGAGTCGGCTCCAGCCTGCTGGGGGTGGACGGCGAGGTTCCGATCGTGTCGTTCGTCCCGCTGTTCATGTTCGCGATCCTGTTCGGCCTCTCCATGGACTACAACGTTTTCCTGCAGTCGCGCATCCGCGAGGAGTACATGCGCGGCGTGGGACCGGAGCAGAGCGTCGTGCGGGCGATGGCGCGCGTCGGCAGGATCATCCTCGCCGCCGGCGTGATCATGACCAGCGTCTTCCTCGGCTTCGTCACCGATCCCGACGTGGTCGTCAAGACGATCGGCCTCGGCCTCGCCGCCGCGATCCTGATCGACGTGCTGGTGGTGCGCATGGTGGTCGCTCCGGCCGTGATGACGCTGCTCGGCGACCGCGCCTGGACGCTGCCCGCCTGGCTCGATCGCGTGCTCCCAAGGATCTCGCTCGAGGGCGACCTCGACGACGATCAACGTCCGCCGGAGCCGTCGGGCCGCGAGCGCAGGGGCAGGGCACCGGGCCGGCCCGCCGAGGAAGCCGGATACTCGTGACCGCGCGTCACACCGGTCCAGGCGACGCGCCGACACGCGGCCCAGGCCGCCCGAGCGCCGATGCTGCGGGGCACGGCTAATCGAGCTCGGGCGGCAGCCCGAAGGACGCGAACAGCCGCTCGGACGCGAACGCGACGATCGCGCTCACCCGCTCACCGTCGAAGGCGAGCACCTCGATCGACCTCCCCAGGTAGGGGCCTCCAGGCGTTTCGCGGACGTACCAGGCGACGGCGGGCTGCCCGTTGGCCTCCGTGCGGAGCTTGCGCAGCTCCGGGAGCCCGGTCCGCACGACGTGCCCGATGACGTCGTCGCGCCCGCGCCACCAGTGCGGATGCGGCGGCATCGCGAACGTCACGTCCTCGGCCAGGATGGCCACGAGCGCATCGACGTCGCGCCGCTCCCAGGCGGTGACGTAGCGCTCGACGAGCTCGCGCATGCGCGCATCGCCGAGCGCGCGCCGCGTCGCCTGCTGGGTGCGGTCCGGCAGTGCTTGCGCGAGCGTCGAGCGCGCGCGCTGGAGCGAGCTGTTGACGGCGGCGGTGGTCGTGTCGAGCTGCTCGGAGACCTCGCGGGCCGTGAAGCCGAGGACCTCGCGCAGGATCAGCACGGCGCGCTGCGCGGGGACGAGGTGCTGCAGTGCGGCGACGAACGCCAGCTCGACGCTCTCGCGTTCCTCGTAGCCTGCCTCCGGCGCCAGTGGGTAGGGCTCCAGCCACAGCGACTCGCCGAGCGGCTCCCCGGCACCGGCGCCAGGCTCCGATGACGGGACATCGAGCGAGAGCACGCGCTTGGACCGCCGCGCCAGCGCGTTCATGCAGACGTTGGTGGCGATCCGGAACAGCCACGGCCGCAGCGGCCGCGCGCGATCGAACCGCGCGAGCGCCCGCCAGCAGCGCAGCAGGGTCTCCTGCAGGGCGTCCTCGGCGTCGTGCAGCGAGCCGAGCATCCGGTAGCAGTGCGCGTGCAGCGCGTCGCGATGCGGCTCCACGAGCCGCCGGAACGCTTCCTCGTCACCGCGCAGGGCCGCCTCGAGTTCCATCCCGCGATGAGTTTCCCAGCCGCCGGCGGTAGTAACCGATATGGCATGAGCTGCAGCACGGACCGTGCCATGACCGATGAGATCGGTGCGGCGGTCCGGTCGGACCGAACGACGACGAAACCAACGAGAAGGGACCTGTGACCATGAAACTGACGACCATCACGCACGTCTCCGTCGATGGAGTGATGCAGGGCCTCGGCGGGCCGGATGAGGACGGCAGGGGCGGATTCGAGCGCGGCGGATGGGCCTTGCCGCTGTTCGACAACGAGGCCGAGACGTTCCTCGGCGAGGTCTTCCAGCGCGCCGATGCGTTCTTGTTCGGCCGGCGGACCTACGAGATCTTTGCCGGCTCCTGGGGAACCGGCTCCTGGGGGGAAAATCAGGGCAACAACCCGATCTCAGTGGCGTTGAACACGCAGCCCAAGTACCTCGTATCGACCACGCTCACCGACCCGCAATGGGCGGACACGACCGTCCTCTCCGGAGACGTCGCGGCCGCCGTCGGCGAGCTGAAAGCCAAGCCGGGAGGCGAGCTGCAAGTGCACGGCAGCGGCAACCTGGTCCGCTGGCTCGTCGACAACCACCTGGTCGACGAGATCACCCTGCTCACCTATCCCGTGGTCGTCGGCCAGGGCACGCGGCTGTTCCCGGACACCGGCCCGGACACAGCGCTTGAACTGGTCGAATCGCGGGCCACCCCCAGCGGGGTGACGATCCAGGTCTACCGGCCCACCGGGCGCCCGCAGTACGCAACGGCCACGGCCGACCCGAAGCAGTGACATGAACGCGACGATGAACGGCGAGTCGCTGTGGCCGCGGCTCGCGGAGCTGCCGTTCGTGATCGAGGCGTGCGAGTACGACCGCCTGCACGCCGTCCTCGCCGACGAGTTCGAGCGCATCACCACCCACGTGCGGCTCGCCGGCGAAGGCACCGACGGCCTGGGTGAGGACGTCTCGATCTTCCGCGAGGACGGCACCGCGCTGCACGAGACCCGCCCCGGGCTGGGGCTCGAGGGCGAGTGGACGCTGGCCGGCTTCTGCGACCACCTCGCCACGCTCGAGCTGTGGCCGGAGCCCCCGGAGTGGGAGGGGGCGCTGCGCTTCCGCAACTGGGCGTTCGAGTCGGCGGCGCTCGACCTCGCGCTGCGCCAGGCCGGCCGCTCGCTGCACGACGTGCTCGGGCTGGAGCCGCAGCCGGTGCGCTTCGTCAACTCGCTCGGCCTCGGCAAGGAGCCGTCGTTCGAGCCTCTGCGCCGGCGGCTCGCCCGCTCCCCCGGCGTGCGCTTCAAGCTCGACGCGGAGGCGACGTGGGCGCCGGCGCTCGTGGACCAGGTCGCGGCGACCGGCGCCGTGGACACGATCGACTTCAAGGGCCACTACGGCTTCGACGTCGAGGATCCGGAAGCCCTCGGTGCTCTGTACGACCACGTGCTCGCCGCGTTCCCGGACGCCTATCTGGAGGACCCGCACGACCTGCCCGAGATCGCGCAGCGGCTCGGCGATCACCTCGAGCGCGTGTCCTACGACTCGCCGATCCGCAGCGCCGAGGACATCGGCGCCACGCCGCTGGCCGCGCGCGTGGTGAACGTCAAGCCGTCGCGGATCGGCAGCCTGCGCGCCCTGTTCGAGGTCTACGCGCGCTGCGCGCGCGAGCGGCGGCCGATGTACGGCGGCGGCATGGGCGAGCTCGGCGTGGGCCGCGGGCAGATCGAGCTGCTCGCCGCGCTGTTCCACGCCGACGCGCCCAACGACGTGGCGCCGAGCGCCTACAACGAGGACGACCCGGCGGACGACCTGCCGCCCAGCCCGCTGGCGCCGCGCCCTGCGGCAGCCGGCTTCCGCTGGGCGGCGTAGGCGAGTCCGCAGCGCTCAGTCGACCGCCGTCGCCTCCAGTCGCACGAGCGGCGGCAGAGTGGCATCCTCCTTTGTGCGATTCGCACCGGAGAGGGGAGGGCTTGTGAAGGGTCTGATCACGCGCGCGCCGCTGGTCGCGCTGGCCGTGACGGCGTTGCTGGCGCCGTCCGCCGGTGCCTCAGGAGGCGGGCATCACGGCGGGAAGGGTCTATACAAGATCCGCCACTTCGTCGTCATCTATCAGGAGAACCACTCGTTCGACAACCTCTACGGCGGCTGGGAGGGGGTCGACGGCATCGCGAATGCTGATCCGCCACACACGACACAGGTCGACCAGGCGGGAACGCCGTATCAATGTCTGCTCCAGATCGACGTCAATCTCACTTCGCCGCCGCTGGCGGCGACGTGCACGAACACCACTCCCCCCTTCATGAGCCACTTCGCGAACGCTCCGTTTCGCATCGACGACTACATCGCGCCGGAGGACACGACGTGTCCGGCGCCCGGGATGTCGGCCCCCAATGGCGTCCCCAAGGGCTCAGGGCTGCCGGGCGGGTGCACGCGGGATCTCGTGCATCGCTTCTACCAGGAGGAGTATCAGCTCAACGGCGGTCGGCAGGACCGCTACGTGACCGGCTCAGACGCGGTCGGGCTGGCGATGGGGCACTACGACACGCGTCGGCTACCCGTCTACGAGTACCTGCACGCCCGCGGACATCCCGCCTATGCGATCTCGGACCGCTTCTTTCAGGCGGCCCACGGCGGTTCCTTCCTCAACCATCAGTGGCTGATCGCGGCGGCCAGTCCCGTCTTCTACAACGCCCGAAACGACGGATCGGCGGACGATCTGCACTCGCGGGTCGACGCCAACGGGATGCCCACCAGCTACCCGCTGTACGCGGCGACCCGGCCGGTCAAGGACGCGGAGCTGACGGTGCCGTGCGACTCGCGAGCGTCCCGCGGGCCTGGCCTGCGGCGACTACGCCGTCAACACGATCCAGCCGCTCTACGAGCCGTTCCAGCCGGGCACCGCCGAGGAGCACCGGCTACCGCCGCAGAAGGGGCTCACGATCGGGGATCGCCTGAGCGAGAAGGGGGTCGACTGGGCCTGGTACTCCGGCGGCTGGTCGAACGCGAACGGCGACGTCGGCGGACCGGGCTGGACGAATGGCAGCACGCCCGACACGTGCGCGGACCCGCAAACGGCGGCCGGGGCGGTCTGGCCGAACTGCCCCAACGCGCTGTTCCAGTACCACCACCAGCCGTTCAACTACTTCGAGGCCTATGCGCCGCGAACCGACGCACGCCGACAGCATCTGCGTGACGAGGTTGAGTTCGAGGCGCTCGCGGCCGCGTCGCGGCGGCGCTGCCGGCTCAAGCCGGTGAGCTTCGTCAAGCCGATCGGAGCGCAGAACGAGCATCCCGGCTACGCGAGCGAGCACGTCGGCTCCGAGCACCTCGTCGACCTCCTGCGGACCCTGCAGCGGTCGCGTTGCGCGAGGGACACCATGGTGGTTGTCACCTACGACGAGTTCGGCGGCCAGTGGGATCACGTCCCGCCGCCCGGCCAGGGCGCCGCCACGCCCGGGCCGCACGATGAGATGGGGCCGGGCAGCCGGGTCCCCGCGCTTACCATCGCGCCCGGGCTGCGCCGGCGCTTCAGCGTCGACCGAGCCTCGCACGACACCACGTCGATCATGGCCACGATCGAGCACCGGTTCGGCCTGCCCCCGGTGACCGCGCGTGACGCCCAGGTGCAGGACCTCTCGACGGTCTTCGGCCGCCGCGGCCACGGAGGCCGCCGCTGACCCACGCCCCTACGCCCGCGAACCGCGCTCGCCCGAGCCGAACGTCGAGTGGCTCGCGCGGCGGCGGCCCTGACGCCGAGCGGTTGGGCGGCGGATACTTGGTGGGCGATGTCGCGGGGCAATGTGGAATTGGCGCTTCGGGCGTATGACGCGTTCAATCGGCGCGATTGGGATGCCTTTGTCGCGCTGATGGACGACGACGTGGAGATCGTGACTCGGATCGCCGTGATCGAGGGTGGCCGGCAGGGCCACGATGGGATGCGGCGCTGGTGGGAGACCATGCTCGCGGCGTTTCCGGACTACGACATCGAGGTTGTCGAGCTGCGCGACCTCGGGGAGGTGACGTTGGCGTCCCTGCGCGCTCTCGGTCATGGGGCGGGGAGTGAGGTGCCGTTCGAGGATCTGCTCTGGCACGCGGGCCGGTGGCGGCGCGGGAGGTGCGTCTGGTGGCGGGCCTTCGAGACCGAGGCCGAGGCTCTGGAAGCGGTGGGCTTGGGGGAGTAGCCGGTGTCGCGGGAGAACGTGGACGTCGTCCGGGCGAGCTTCGAGGCATTCCGAGGGCGCGACCTCGGCGCCTTTCTGAGCTGCTTCGACCCCGAGGTCGAGTACAGATCGCTGGTGCTCGAAGTGGAGGGCAGCTACCACGGGCACGAGGGGATGCGGTCGTGGTGGGACGGCGTGCTGGCGGTTTTTCCCGACTGGAACCCGCAGCTCGAGGAGGCACGCGACCTGGGGCGGCGGGTGCTGTCCCGCGTCCGCGCCGAGGGGCAGGGGACGGGCAGCGGCATCCCGCTCGAGCGGGACATCTGGCACCTGGCGGAAATCCGCGATGGCCGCATCAAGTCGTCGGCCTTCTTCCGCACCGAGCACGAAGCCCTCGAGGCCGCCGGGCTGCGGGACTAGGCCGGGGCGGCCCCGGCCGAGACCAGCGAGAAACACATGCAGGTCTCGAGTGCTCCTCGTGGTCGATCCGCAAAGCGACGCCGCCGAGCGGTCCGCGCATCGCCCCGCTGAGCGCGGCGAAACGCTCGGGCCAGGCCGGATCGTAGGCGACGATCTCGATCACCGAGGCTCGAGCAGATCGCCGAAGATCCGCCGTCCCAGCTCGATTGCCTCGGGCATGCCGAAGACCTCGGTTGGAGCGCCCGCCGCGGCGAGATGCTTCGTCTGCTCACGCGAGCCGACGAAGTGGACATGGGGACAGACGCAGGTCGAGCTCGGCCCCTCCCCCGAGCAGCCCGCGATCACGACAGCGCCACGCGGGCGCCATCGCCGCTCGCCGGCGGGGTCGATTCGCACCTCGATGCTCTCGCTCGTGATCGGGTCGCGCGAGCGCACGGCCGCCGGCTGCCGCGCGAGGAATGGAATCCCCAGGGCATCGATCGCGCACATGGCGAAGACCAGGGTCCGCGATTGCACCAGCGCCACTTCGTGGGGGGTCGCCGTGCCCGAGAACGGGTAGGCGACGGCGACCGCGGTGCGCTCGGGATTGAGCCAGAGGAGGTCGCGGCGCTCGAACCCGCCCAGGGCCTCCTCGAGCTGCAGCCCGTCCTCCGCCGCGCGCCGTTCGAGCTCGGCCGCGGTCGGGGTCCTTCCCGCGACGAAGGAGCGAAGGACGGAGCGGTAGAGATCGAGTTCCGTGTCGGTCAGTCCCTCGAGCCGGCTGGACACGGAGCGAGTTGTCCACAGATCGGCGTGCCCGGACGCGGGAGCAGCGCCGGTCGATCCGCCTCCGCCGGCGCTTCGCCTCAGGGCGGAGCGGATCCACTCATCGAGCGGCACGGTCCTGATCCCCTCGGGCGTGGTGTAGAGGCGGCACTTGACGCCGAAGTCCTCGCGTTCCCCAGCGTCGGGATCCACGTCGACGCCGTCGACCCGCACGGTCGGCGATCCCAGGAACCGCTGGCGCCGAGCCTCGTCGTCGGTCTCGATCCGCCGCAGCTCGACGTCCTCGCGCTCGCCGGCGTCGGCTAGGAGCTCACGGACGCGCGGCAGCAGCGCCTCGTAGTTGGGGCAGTCCTCGAAGTAGAGGAGCTCGACCCTCATCGGCCGCCGCGCCAGCCGCCGGTGGCCGTGATCGCCGGACCCCGGTCGGCGGACATCTCGGCGCGCCTCGCCTCGGCCGCGTCGATCGGCGAGAAGGCGGGGCAGCCGATCTGGTCGTCGCGACGGAGCACGAGGTTCGAGAGCACGGTCGCCTCGCAGCCCGGCTGTCCGCGCCAGGAGGCCACCAGCAGCGTCACCCCGTAGAAGAGCAGGGCTCCGCCCGCGGTGTAGGGATTGGCGACCAGCGCGACGATCACCAGACAGTTGATGCAGATCGCGAGTGGCCCGGTGAGACGGATCGGCCCGGCCGAGTAGCGGCCGGCCAGCCGCCCGGCGGAAACCGCGATCGCGGGCAGGGCCACGAGGCCCACGAGCGGGTCGTACCACTCGATCTGCCACGAGAGGCCGCCATCCCATCCCGCCAAAAGAAGGAGCCCCAGGGCGGCGACCACGCGGCTGGCGGTTCCGATCGGGCCGATCCGTCGTGAGCTGTCATGCGAGGCGATCACGGCAACCTCCGTCAAACTACTTATATCGGGAATACTCGATATCGTAGTTAACCGAAATGAAGGCGAACGCGCAGACCGCCAGCGAAGTCATCTCCGGCTCGCCCTTCGCCCTGGTCGAAACGCCCAGCCGAGTCGAGTTGCTCGGGAAGTACTTCCGCGGGCTCGGAGATCCGACCAGGCTGCGCATCCTGCGGCTGCTGGAGGAGAGCGGCGAGCTCTCGGCGGGGGAGATCGTGAGGCGCGTTGGGCTGCCGCAGCCCACCGTTTCGACCCACCTCGGCTGCCTGCGCTGGTGCGGCTTCGTCGAGACCCGCCGCGACAACCGCTCGGTCATCTACCGCATCGCCGACCCCCGCGTCAGCGAGCTGGTAACGCTGGCGGATTCGCTGCTCGAGGACAACGCCGACCACGTCGCCTGCTGCACCACCATCGACGTCCCGGGTGGCGGGGAGTAGATCGGTTCTGCGCGTGAGAGGAGGTAGCGGTGGCAATCCATGGCGGTGAGCCGCTCGATGTCGTCGTCGGCTGGTTGGACGCGATGCGCCGCGGCGATCTCGACGGGGTAAAGCTTTGGCTCGACCCCGAGGTGACCTGGCGCGGCGTTCGCGACACCGCGACCTGCAGCAACAGAGCGGAGGTCCTCGACATGCTCGAGGGAAGCCTCGAGGGACGGCTCGGGGCGGACGCCATCGAGCTGATCGCGGGCGACCGCGGCGCCGTGCTCGGGGCGAAGGTGCCCGGGCTTGCCGAGATCGGCGGGGTCGACGTGCGCGGCCAGCTCTTCAACGTCTTTCGCGTCGGCTGCGGGCGAATCTTGGCGGTGGAGGATTACGCGCACCGCGAGGAGGCGCTCGCGGCGGCCGGGGCGAAGGCGCCGGAGTGGGTGTAGGGCCCGCTGCCGGGGACGGGGTCGTCGATCTCGTTCCGTTCATCCTCGTCACCGACGTCGAGCGCTCGATCGGTTTCTACGAGGCGCTCGGGTTCAGGGTCGTCAAGCGCTACGAGCCGAACGGCCGGCTCGAGTTCGCCGGTCTCGAGGCAACCTCCTCGGCGAAGGTGATGCTGGCGCGGGTGGAGGAGGTGACCGACACGGGCCGCGACGCTCGCACGCCGGGCTTTCTCTATCTCTACACCAGCGACCTCGAAGTCCTCCGCGAGCGGCTATTGGGCGCGGGTCATTATGCCGACGAGATCGAGGACGGGCCGGGGCCGGGCCCCAACCGTCAGATGTGCGTGCGCGACCCCGACGGTCACGGCCACATGGTCGCCGAGCTGTTCGAGGGCTCGGTCGGGCGCGACCCGTCCGGATGATGCCGCTGGCACGAGACCCCACGCTCAAGGCGGTTCGCGACGTAATCCGCCAACGGTCCGGGGACGCCGTCCGGATCGACCCAATGGAGATCGGCCGCGTGCTGAGCATCGTGCGCACACGCATCGCTGCCAACCAACACTGGGTGATCAGGTCGATGCGATCAGGTAAAGGCGAACAGTGGTGGGAGGATCACCACGACCGTGGAGGCCCACAGGGCGAAGACCGGAAGGTAGGTGGTCTGCCAGCGCTCGAGCCGGTGGAGCGTGCTGCGTCGTGTGAGGAATCGGGCGGCTAGCAAGGCGGCCCCGGCCAGGTTCACGAGTAGGACGAGGTTGAGGCCGAGCGCTGCCGTTCGGTTCGGGGTGAACCCGAGTTCGCCGATCCGAGCGATCATCGCGCCGAGCACCATCACGTCCAGCACGAGGGCGCTGACGACGGCGACCAACTGGATGCGGTCCATCCAGTCCGGCGACGTGGACGGGTCCCGCGCGGACAGCCCGTACAGAACCAGCGCGAGTACGACCAGCAGGAGGGCGTCGAAGACGCTGAGGAGTTCACGATCGAACGCGCCGCCAAACCCGGTGACGGCGTATACGACGGCGGCGGCGGCCAACATCACCGCGAAGAGGGGCGTGAAGAGCATCGTGAGCACCGGCGCCATGTTCTCCACGACCCGTTGCTTCCACTCGACCAGCCACGCGGCCACGATCACGGCACCCGCGGCGCCTGACGGCAACACCCATTCGGGGAGCCACTCGACGTCGATACCTGTGGGTTCGAGGATGAGCGCGGTCAGCGCCGTGAGCACCGCACCGCCGAGCGCGATCAGCACGTAGTAGATGAACCATTCGCCAGTAAAGCGGACGAAATCCATGCGCCGCTCGTGCGATCTGACCGTGCCGCCCATGTACGGATAGGCGACGGCGAACCACAGCACAACGGGCAGGTGGAGCGCGACGATGACCTCGGTGGCCGAGTCCGCACGGTACGGGTAGAGGTTGACCACGAGCGCAGCGAGAACGAACGGCGCCGCTGTCAGCATCCATCGCCGCGTGTCGAGCCGCCGCCGGCGGGCGAAGTACCCCGCGAGGAAGGGCAACACGAAGATGCTGCTGTTGCGCGCCAACCAGGTCGGCTCCTCTTCGGGAAAGTGAGCAGCGAGGCGTGCGACCTGGACCACGACCGCCGCAGCGACGGCGAAGACGAGCGTCTCGAACCAGCCGCTGGACACGCGGGTCGGCTCGTCGTCATCTCTCAGAATGAGCTGTTTCCACAGTCGGCCGCTGTGCTCGCGTGCGAACTCTCGGGACAGGCTGTCGAGCTCGCCCATCCGTTTCACCCCGACCAGGAACGCCTCATCGGCCGTGAGGCCGGCCGCGTTGAGATCGGCGATCTGGTGGCGAAGGTGATCCTCCAGCTCATCCACGTCGTGGCCGTTGAGGCCCGGGGCGGTTGCGACGTAGGCCCGCCATTCCGCGATCTGTGACTCCACACTCTCCATGGCTCACGCCTCGCCGGGAGCCGTCAGCAGCCCACCGGAGCCCGGCCAGACGTCATTCAGCGCACGGGTGACGGTCACCCACTGCCGTTGCTGGTCCGCGAGCGCTGCTCGTCCGTCGTCGGTGAGCATGTAGTACTGGCGGCGACGCCCTTCCGGCGGCGTCCGCCACTCCGTCGTCACGTACCCGAGCCGGCGGAGGCGATGGAGCAATGGGTAAAGCATCCCGTCGGTCCACTCGAGCTCGCCCCCGGAGAGCGCGCGTACCCGCTTGAGGATCGCGTAGCCGTAGCTCTCACCCTCCGCCAGGAGTGCGAGGACGAGCGGGGTCGCAGAGGCCGCGACTAGGTCCTTGTCGATGCGCATGACCGTCCGCCACGACTCACAGCACTATGCATAGAGGTACATGGTATATAGAGGTATATAGAGCCGCAAGGCGTTGCGGAGCCTCAACCCGACTCAGCCCGTCTCGCGGATCTTCCAGAAGCTGTCCTTGCGAACGATCTTGCCCTCGGCGTTGAATGCCCAAAGGTCGCAGCCGCGGACGTCGATGTGCTCACCGTCGACGGTCGTGCCGCTGATCGTCCACTCCGAGACGCCGCGGTCGCCCGAGGCGAAATGGTCGTCGTCTCCGTAGTGGACGTCCGGGATGCCTTCGGAGCGTGCCGCCAGCCCGCGTCGCACCTCCTCCTTACCGACGAAGCGGCGGCCCCAGCGATCGGGCCGGCGAGAGCGAACTGCTGTGCGAAACAGATGGCCGATGTAGCCCGCGCCAACGAGGCCGATCGGGCCGTCCACCGTTCGAGTATCGGTCATGCGCGTCAAGCTAGCGGCTTGGTCCAGCTAGGTGGCGCGCGGCGGTCGGCCTATCTTCGTGCCGTGAGCGACATCGATGTCGAGCGTCTCCAGGCGTCCCTCAACCGCTTCACGAACCGCTGGCTAGAGAACGTAGCCCCGCTTATCGTGGACGGCGAAAAGGGCTTCCTGACGAACCGCCGCATCATGACCGTGAAGTGGTATCTCGGCTATCTCGGCGAGCGCGACGGCAGGGTGACGAGCAGGTTCGTCCGCCGGATGCGCCACCCGAGAGATCCGCGCTGGTCGTCGGTGAGGCAGGTGCGGCGCGGCATCCGCCGGCGCCGGCGCCAGCGCCGACGGGCGATCGAGGATCTCGATCCGCGGCCGGGGGTTTCGCGGTTCGACGGCCGTCCGGTGGCGACCTGGCTGCGCAGGTATCTGGTGTGGGCCCGCGAGCACGGCTGGCGCGGCCAGCTCATTTCCGGCTGGCGCTCACCTGAGCACAGCGAGCAGCTGTGCTTCGAGATCTGCGGCCGGCCGACCTGTCCGGGCCGCTGCGCAGGGCGCGCCTCGAACCACTCGAAAAGGCAGAAGCCGCACGGGGCGGTAGACGTGTCGGACTACGCCCGGTTCGGGGAGCTAATGAGGCGCGCTCCGTTCCGGCCTCGAATCTTCAACGCGCTCGGCGCAACCGACCCGACCCATTTCTCATCCAGCGGGAGGTGACGTACGCGAGCGCCTCGGGCCCCGGCTTTGACGCCAGGGCCCGAAGGGCTCGCAGTCGATGGTCAGCTCGTACGTGTCGCTGAACCGCTCCACGACGGTCCGCGTCTTGCCCGCCGCCTCGGCGGACGCTCCGCTCCCGAGCACGCAAACCGCCGCGAGGATTGTCGCAAGCGAGGCCTTCTCATGAGATGGCCGAGACCGTCACGTAGACGGCCATCTGAGCGATGGCGAGACCCGCGAGCACGATCGCGGCGGTGGCCCTGCCGACGCCGACGCCTGCCTGGCGCGCACGGATTCCGAGGACGATTGCCGCGATGCCGAGCGGCAGCCCGATCCAGAGACCGCCGAAAGGAAGATCCCAGGCGATGGTCGAGCCCGGCAAGGAGAGGAGGCCGAGCACGAGGGCGAGGCTGGGCCGCGCCCGCGGCGGGCCGACGTCGACGGCGGGACGGCTGAGGGTGGTGTTCACGATGGTGCTCCTTTCGAGATGGCTCACATCTCGAGTCAAGCTCCGCTGCGGCGGCGGCACATCGCTGACAGCACTTGACTGCGCCAAGTGCCAGCACGTGTCTTCGCACCGGTGCCAGCACGCTTGCCCCACTCCCCCGAGCGGGTGGATGATGGCCTCATGCAAGCCAGGCTGGCCTGGGGACTCGCGACGTCCGCGCTGGTGCTTCTGCTGACGGCCGTCGTCGTATCGCTCTCCGGCGGTGGCGACGCGAGCGTCGAGAGCGGGATCTTCAGCTCCGCGATCACGCTCGTGTTCGCGGGCGTGGGCGTGCTGATCGCGCTTCGCGAGCCGCGGAACGCGATCGGCTGGATCTTCCTGGGCTCGGCCGTAGCCGCGGGGCTTGGCTCGCTGGCCGGGTCGTACGCCGACTACTGGGTCGACGGCAGGCCCGGCTCGGAGGCGCTCGGGGAGGCGGCGGCGTGGTATGGGGAGGTGTCGTGGATGCCGTTCATCCTCGTCCCGAGCACCTTCCTGCTGCTGCTGTTCCCCGACGGCCGGCTGCTCTCGCCTCGCTGGCGGCCGGTCGCGTGGTGCGCGGGAGTCGGCATCGCGGGGACGTTCGTGCTGTCGGGCCTCGAGCCGGGGCCGATTCCGGACTACCCGCAGGTCGCGAACCCGTACGGTGTCGACAGTCCGCTGCTCGACCCGCTCATGGGGCTCGCGGTGTTCGCGCTCGTAGTCGGGCTCCTCGGGTCGGCGCTGTCGCTCATTCTCCGCTTTCGCCGCGCCCGTGGCGCGCAACGTGAGCAGATCAAGTGGCTGGCCTTCGCGGGCGCCGTCGCCGTCGTGACGGTGGTGATCGGGACCGCGCTCTATGACGTGGTCGGCGAGACCGCGGCGAACGTCGCGATCATGCTCAGCGTCCTCGCGCTGCCCGCCGCGACCGGTGTCGCGATCCTGCACCACGGGCTCTACGACATCGACGTCGTCATCAACCGGACGTTGGTCTACGCGGCGCTCACGGCCGGACTCGCGGCGATCTACGCGGCGGTCTCGCTCGCGCTGGGCGTCGCGCTCGGCGCGGGCTCGACGCTGCCGACGGCCGCCGCGACGCTCGCGGTGGCTGTCGCCTTCCGGCCCTTGCGCGCACGGCTGCAGCTCGTGGTCGACCGGCGCTTCGATCGCGCTCGCTACGAGGGCCTGCGGAGAATCCAGCGGTTCCTGGAAGACCTCCGCGCGGGCCGCGCCGCGCCCGAGGCAGCGGGCGAGGTGATCGCGCAGGCTGTCGGCGATCCCCGTCTCGAGCTGTTCTTCTGGCTGCCCGAAGCGCAGCTCCACGTCGACGCGGCGGGCCGGGCCGTGGACGAGTTGCCGGCGGCGGGCCGGGCGGTGACCCCGGTGCGCAGGGGGACGCTCGAGCTGGCCTCGGTGGTGCACGACCCCGTGCTCGCCGAGCATCCGGACCTGCTCGAGAGTGTTATCTCGGCGGCCGGGCTGGCGATCGAGATCGCCCGGTTACGGGTCGAGGTGCGCAGACAGCTCGCTCAGGTCGAGGCCTCGCGCACCCGAATCGTTGCCGTCGGCTATGAGGAGCGCCGCCGCCTCGAGCGCGACCTCCACGACGGCGCACAGCAGCGGCTCGTCTCGATCGGGCTGGCGCTGCGCGACGTACAGCGCCAGCTGCCAACGGGGAGCGGTCCGGCCACGGCGCTCGACGCGACGGTCGCCGAGCTGGCCGATGCGATCGAAGAGCTACGCGAGCTGGCGCGCGGGGTCCGCCCAGCCGGTCTCGACGACGGGCTCGCTCCCGCCCTGCGCGAGCTCGCCGCACGCTCGTCCCTGCGCGGCCCGGGTCGAGGCCACCGACGAGCGCTTTCCGGACAGCCTGGAGACGGCGGCGTACTTCTTCGCCAGCGAGGCTCTCACGAACGCGGCGAAGCACGCGCGAGCGTCCGAGGTCGCGGTGAGTGCCGCCCAGCGCAACGGAAGCCTCGTCGTCCGCGTCCGCGACGACGGCATCGGCGGCGCCCAGCCGACCGCGGGCTCCGGCCTGCTCGGCATGACCGACCGCGTCGCCGCACTCGGTGGCACCGTCAGCGTCGACAGCCCGCGCGGCGGCGGGACGATCGTCACGGCGGAGCTGCCATGCGAGTCGTGATCGCCGAGGACCAGACCCTTCTCAGGGAGGGTCTCAGCAAGCTCTTCGAGAGCGGCGGGCACGAGGTCGTCGCCGCCGTCGACGATGCCGATCGCCTGCGCGCCCGCGTCGTGGAGCACACGCCCGACCTCGCGGTCGTCGATATCCGGATGCCGCCGACCTTCAAGGACGAGGGAATCCGCGCGGCGCGCTGGATCCGCGACGCCCACCCCGAGATCGGCGTTCTGGTCCTCTCGCAACACGTCGAGTCCGCCGGAGCGGTCGACCTCGCGACCGCCGGCGGCTTCGGCTACCTGCTGAAGGACAGGGTCCTAGACGTCGAGGACTTCCTCGACGCCGCCCAGCGGGTGGCAAACGGCGGTTCGGCGCTGGATCCGCACGTCGTGGCATCCCTCGTCGGCGGCGACCGCGACGCGCTCGGTGCGCTCACCGGCCGGGAGCGCGAAGTGCTCGCCTTGATGGCCGAGGGCCTGACCAACAGTGCGATCGCACGCCGCCTCGTACTCACCGAACGAACGGTCGAGGGCCACGTTCGGAGCGTGCTGATGAAGCTGGAACTCCCGGAGAGCTCGGACGCTCACCGCCGAGTCCTTGCAGTCATCGCCTACCTCCGCTCTGCCGGCTGAGCAAGCGTTCCTCCGCAGGTTGCCGGCTCGGCAGGTCCAGATGCGCCTGACGAGGGCCGGTGAGTCGCTCGCCGGGCTCGGAGAGTGCTCCGGCGGGAGGGCTGGTTGACACGGCGCGCTGCGGCGTGGTTGGATCGCGTCCACGCTCTCTTGCGTGAGATTGGACGGCGTCGCAGAGCGGGACAGTGTCGGGGATGACGGGAAGGGAACGTTTCGAGCCTGCGGTGCTGGCCGCTCTGGCGGTGGCACTGGGAAGGGGTTTCAGATGACACGCGGTACGCGGTTGGCGTTGGGGATCGCCGTCTGGGTTTCGTTGGCGCTCGCGGGTAGCGCCCAGGCGCAGACGCCGGAGGTGGTCGACAACAATCTGAGGGTCCGGACTGCCGCTTCGGGCCTGAGCCAGCCGGTGGCGATGGCGTTCATCGGGCCGGGCGACGCGCTCGTGCTCGAGAAGGCCAGCGGCCGGGTCCAGCGGGTCGTCGACGGAACCGTGCAGGGCGCGGTGCTCGATCTCGCCGTCAACTCGAACTCCGAGCGTGGGCTGCTGGGGATCGCGCTGCACCCGAACTTCGCGAGCAACGGGTTCGTGTACCTGTTCTGGAGCGAGAGCAACACCGGCGCGGACAGCGCCAGCTCGACCGCGATCGATGTGCATGGGCAACCGGGTCGACCGGTTCCGCTGGAACGGCTCGTCGCTGACCTTCGACCGGGCGATCATCAGGTTCCGCGCGTTCCAGCAGGATGCGGGCCAGAATCCGCGGGGCAACCACAACGGCGGCGTGCTGCGCTTCGGGCCGGATGGCAAGCTGTACGCGATCGTCGGCGACACCGGGCGTCGCGGCCAGACGCAGAACCTCGTCAACGGGCCGTTCGGCCCGGGCATCCCGGACGACCAGTTCGGCGGACCGGCACCGGATGACGCGCACCGGACGGGCGTGATCGTGCGGCTGAACGACGACGGCACGGCGCCCACCGACAACCCGTTCTTCGCGGCCGGCGCGGCGATGGGTGGCCAGGTCGGCGCGAACGTGCAGAAGCTGTTCGCCTACGGCATCCGCAACTCGTTCGGGATGGCGTTCGACCCGGAGTCGGGCGACCTGTGGGAGCAGGAGAACGGGGATGACTCGTTCAGCGAGCTCAACCGCGTCGAGCCCGGCATGAACTCGGGCTGGATCCAGATCATGGGCCCGGCCTCCCGCGTCCCGCAGTTCAAGGCGATCGAGACCACGATGGGCCCGACCAGCGACCCGTTCGCGCCGGACGGCTACTTCGGCCTGCAGCAGATCCGCTGGCCGCCGACCAACATCGCCGACACACCGGCGGAGGCGCTCTCGCGGCTCTTCATGCTTCCGGGGGCGTTCTTCAGCGACCCCGAGCTGAGCTGGAAGTTCGAGCTCGGGCCCGGCGGCATCGGCTTCCTCGACGGCCGGGCGCTCGGGCCGCAGTACAACGGCGACCTGTTCATGGGCGGCTCGCGCGACTTCCTCCAGGGAGGGCACCTGTTCCGCATCCAGCTCACCGGCAACGGGCGCCGGGTGGCGGTCGACGACCGGCGGCTCGAGGACCGCGTCGCCGACAACGTCGGCAAGTGGGAGATCACCGAGAGCGAGAGCCTGCTCTTCGGCCGCAACTTCGGGCTCGTGACCGACATTCACACGGGCCCCGACGGCCACCTCTACATCCTGTCCAACACGCACGGCGCGGTGTACGAGATCTTCCGGCGCTGAGGCGGGACACGCGGAGATCGGGCAGCGGCTGACGCCGCTGCCCGCCCCGCGCGGATCGGGTTACCAGCTAGTCGGCTGCTCCGGCACGCGCAGCCAGACGTCGAAGAACTCGTCGAGGTCCTGGCCGGTGACGCGCTCGGAGAGCGCCTGGAAGTCGAGGGTCGTGACGTTGCCGTCCTCGTTCTGCCGGAACCACGCCCGCAGGATCTTGCGGAAGTCCTGGTCGCCGATCTTCTCGCGCAGCGCCTGGAGCGTCATCGCGCCGCGGTCGTAGGCCGGTGAGGTGAACATGAGCGCCGGCCCGCCGATGTCCAGCGGCGGCCGGTCCCAGGCACCATGGGACTCGAACGTGGCGTCGAACGTCTCGGCGGCGGTCGGGCCGTCGTGCTCCTCGTCCCAGATCCACTCCGACCAGGTGGCGAAGCCCTCGTTGAGCCAGATCTCGTCCCAGGTCGACAGGGTCACGGCGTTGCCGAACCACTGGTGCGCGACCTCGTGCACGAGCGTGCCCGGGCTCACGTTGCGGTCGTAGACCGAGCGCGTCTGCACCTCGAGCGCGTAGAACACGAAGCCGTTGTCGACGATGCCGCCCGCGCTCGTGAACGGGTAGGGCCCGTAGAGCTTGCTGAAGAACTCCAGCACTTGCGGCTCCACGGCCAGACGCTCCCACGCCACCTGGTTGAGCGTCGGGTCGACCGCGTGGTAGACCGGCTTGCCGCGCCACTTGGACACGCGCATCTCGAACACGCCGTTGGTTGCGGTGGTCAGGTACGGCGCCATCGGCGAGTCCTCGCGCCAGTGCCAGCGCGTCTTGCCGCCGCTGCTGGTCTCGGAGATCAGCCGGCCGTTGCCGATCGCCGTGATCCCATCGGGCACGGTGATCGCGATGTCGTAGAACGCCTTGTCCATCGGGTTGTCGTTGGCGGGATACCAACCGGGCGAACCCTGCGGCTCGTTGACGACGTGCGCGCCGTCGGACGTGAGGACCCAGCCCTCGCTCGAGCCGTCGGGGTCGACCACCCGCTGCGGCTGGCCCTCGTAGTCGATCCGCACGACGAACTCACGCCCGGCCTGGATGCCGGAGGCCGGGGTGACGGTCAGCTCGTGCGTCCCGCTGCGGCTGAACGCTGCGTCGACGCCGTTGACGTCGAGGTTCGAGATGTTGAACCCGCGCAGGTCGAGGTTGAAGGAACTGAGATCCTGCGTCGCCTCCGCGGTGATGGTCGCCGTCGCGTCCATCTGGTTGCCGGTCCGCACGTAGTCCAGGTCGAGGAAGTAGTGCTGGACGTCATAGCCGCCGTTGCCGGCAAACGGGAAGAACGGGTCGCCGAGCCCGGGCGAGCCGGGACTGAACTGGGCCGAAGCCGGCGCCGCTGCCACAGCCGTGATCGCGAGTGCGCCGGCCACGGCGCGCCTGAGGAAAGTGAGTCGCATCGCGCAACCGTATATCAGTAATGGCGCGCCACATGTCGCGGTCGCGCGTTGTCGGTGGTGCTGCTCGTGAGAGCGTTAGCTGTCCGGCTGGTTGCCGGGCATCGGCGCGGACGCGGCTGTGGTTGACGTTGTCGTCGGCGCGGCCGCAGCAAGCCGCGCCTGGTACTCCTCCTCCGTGACTCCTCCGATCGCGTCGCGCAGACGCTCCTTGCACCGATCGGTCAGGCGGTCTGCCCGGAACCGCTGCTCGGCACGCGCCTGCTTGGCCGGGCGGCGCTCCCCGTAGAAGCGCTTTGCCCAGATCGAGCGCGGCTTTGCGAGCCGCACCCCGGCATAGACGGCGAGCCCCGGGATGAAGATGCCGAACACGGCGTGCACGAGTCGGTATTTGGCGGCGGCGATCAGCACCCAGCCGAAGTGCCACGTCGCCGCCGTCACGGTGGTCGCCAGCACTGCGGGCGAATCGTCATCGATCCGCGTAGGCACGAACGCGAGCAGTACGACGCCGATCAAGCCGAGGGCGATCAGCGTCGCGTCGATCGAGCTGCGGCCCTCGCGGGACCAGTAGACGTCGTCGAGGTGGAGCCACAGGGCGTACTCGTCGATGGTGAGGCCGAGGCCGATGCCGAAGAGCACCGCGTAGATCGCGTACCAGGGACCGTTGGTCTCCCCTGCCGCGAAGCTAAGGCCACCGGCCACCATCATGAGCACGATCCCGAAGAAGAGGTGGTGCATATGTACGCCGCCCTCGGACACAACGCTGCCCGGCCACCACGGCACGCGGGGACTGCGCATCAGGCGGGTGGAAAGGCGGATGAACGCGAAGGCGCACACGAAGCCGATCAAGGTCAGGAAGAGGAACCGGCGCTCGGCCAGGCTGTCCCATGCTTCGCCGATGACGGAAGCGAACACGGGGTTCATCGCCATAGCCTCTCCGATCCGCGCGGGTGCGACAAGCCCGCGGTGCGCCACCCCTCAGCGCATCGCGCGTTCGACCGGGCGCGGTAGCGGGATACTTCGCCGCGATGTCTTTGTTCTTCGAGGATCCGCTCTTCGAGGACTTCGCCCTGTCGCTGGGGCTGGGGCTTGCGTCCCACGGGGGACCGGAGCTCGGCGAGCTCCAGGCTACTTCCGTGCGCATCGTCGACGGCGACGACGACTCGTGGTATTCGGCTTGGAGCGCGACGGCGGATCGTCTCGTGCAGGCCGGTGAGACTTCCGCCCAGGGCGGTCACGGCGTCAGCGCGCGTGAGGCCTACCTGCGGGCGTGCGTGTGCTACTCCGCCGCCTACCACCCGCTGTTCGGGGCGCCGGTGGCTGCGCGCCTGTTGGCGGCGTTTGGTCGTCAGCGCGAGGCGTTCGACAGGGCGGCCGCGTTGATGGAGCCCCCCGGCGAGGCGCTGGAGGTCGGATTCGAGGGTGCCCGGATGCCCGCCTACCTCTTCCGAGCGCCGGGGGCGGGTGGCCGTCGGCCGCTTGTGATCGCGACCAATGGGTACGACGCCACCATCTATGAGATGTTCCTCGGGCAGGCCGCGCCGGCGCTGCGGCGCGGCTACCACTGCCTGATCTTCGACGGACCGGGGCAGGGCGCCGTCCTATACGAGCAGGGGATCCCGATCCGGGCCGATTGGGAGCACGTCGTCGGCGCGGTGGTCGATGCGGTCATCGACCGTGAGGAGATCGACCCTGCGCGCATCGCGTTGACCGGCTGGAGCTTGGGCGGCCATCTGGCCTTGCGGGCCGCCTCGGGGGAGCCGCGCCTTGCCGCCTGCGTGGCCGACCCCGGCCTGATCAGCATCTCCGCCGGGATGATCGCGCGCCTGCGCGCGGCCGGTGTTCCGGAAGAAGTGATCGAGTCGTACCCGGACATCCCCGATGCCACGCTTGCGGCGATGGCGGAAGCGATCCACGCCGACCGCGCGCAGCGGTGGGCGGTGGAGCAGCGCGGCTTCTGGGTGCATGGTGTCGACACGCTCGCCGAGTACCTGCAGGCCACGGTCCCATTCGATCTCGAAGGACGGCTCACGGCTATCGGCTGCCCAACGGCGCTGACGGCCGCCGAGCACGACCCGCTCGCGCGCACTGCCGAGCAGGTCTACGACGCGCTCCCCGGCACGAAGACCCTGCTGCGCTTCGGGACGGACGAGGGCGCCGGCGACCATTGCGAGATGCGCAACCGCAGCCTGCTCGACCAGCGCGTCTTCGACTGGCTCGACGACGTGCTGGGGCTGCCGCCGCGCTGACGGGCCGGCCGTTACCCGGGGGCGCCGTCCGCGGCGGGGACCTGCGCACCGGTCCGGGCCCGGCCGGGCGTGAGCAGGGCCAGCAGCGCACCGGCGGCGAGCACGACCGCTGCGATCGGGAGTGCAGCGACGAGGCCGTCGGTGAAGGCCTGCGGGCTCTCGTATCCGCCCTGGGCGGTGAACACCGAGGCGAGCACGGCGACGCCCATCACCGCCCCGATCTCGCGAATAGCATTGGTGGCGCCGGACGCCTTGCCGGCGTCCTGGGGCCGCACCGATGCCAGCACGGCCTCGGGCGCCATCGAGAAGACGAACGCCATCCCGATGCCGGTGATCGCGAAAGGCGCAATGAGCTCGACGAACGGCGTCGACACGTCGAACACCAGCGTCATCCAGCCGAGCCCGATCGCCTGCAGCGCCAGCCCCACCGCCATCACCGGCCTCGTCCCGAGACGCGTGGCGAGCACCCCGGCGACGGGAGCGAAGATCATCGGCATCCCGGTCCAGGGCAGCGTCCGGGCGCCGGCCTCGAGGGGACCGAATCCCTGAGCGGTCTGGAAGTACTGGCTGATCAAGAAGATCGCTCCGAAGGCGCCGAAGAACATCGCGAACGAGAGGCCGTTGGCGGCGTTGAAGGCGCGCGAGCGGAAGAACCGCATCGGCAGCATCGGGGCGGGGCTCGACAGTTCCCAGCGGACGAACGCCACGAGCAGCGCCAGGCCGGCGCCGAGCGAGGCGACCACGGCGGCGCTCGTCCAGCCGAGAGTCTCACCGCGGATCAGGCCAAAGGTGAACGCGAGTAGGCCGGTGCTCACTAGCGCCAAGCCGGGCAGGTCGAGTTCACGGTCGGGCCCGTGCGACTCGCGCAGCATCCGCGCCGCGAGCGGGATCAGCGCCAGGCCGAGCGGGACATTGGCCCAGAAGATCCACTGCCAGGCGATTCCCTCGACGACCGCGCCACCAACGAACGGGCCGAGCGCGACCCCTAGGCCCGTGATGCCGCCCCAGATCCCGAGCGCTGCGGCACGCCGCTCGGGCGGGAACGCGTCGCTGATCAGGGTCAGAGTGAGCGGTGTGACGATCGCGGCGCCTACGCCCTGCAGGGCACGCGCGGCGACGAGGGCATCCGTCGACGGCGACAGCGCCGCGAGCGCGCTGGCGGCCGTAAAGACGCCGACCCCGACGATGAACATCCGCTTGCGCCCGAAGCGGTCGCCGAGCGCCGCGCCGGTGATCAGCAGCACCGCGAAGGCCAGCGTGTAGGCGTTCACGGTCCATTCGAGTCCCTCGATCGAGCCGCCCAGGTCGAGGCGGATCGAGTGCAAGGCGACGCCGACCACGAGCTGGTCGAGGGCGGTCATGAACAAGGCCGCTCCGGCGACGACGAGCGTCCATCGGGCGCGGGAAGGGGTCGACGGTGCTGTTGTTTCGGGGCTCTGCTTGCTCATAACGGACAGTGAAGAGCGTCAAAACAAGACCGTCCATGGCCAGGACGCGCAAAATCATGCGTCAACGTCTACTCTCCTCTAGTCGTGGACGCGATGGTGGGCCTACTCGACGGACCCAGAGCCCGGGAGGCGTTCCTGCTCCGCTCGAGCATGGATCCCCCGTGGTGCCTGCGGCTCCAAGACGAGGCGCCGCTCACGGTGGTCGCGATGGTGCGCGGTGAGGCGTGGTACATCCCCGACGACGGCGAGCCGGTCTCGCTGCGGCGCGGTGACGTGGCGATCGTGCGGGGGCCGGACCCGTACACGCTCGCGGATGATCCGGGCACCGCGCCGCACGCCGTGATCCATCCGGGGCAGCGCTGCACCACACCCGAAGGTGAGGAGCTCGGACTCATGCGCGACCTCGGTGTGCGCACCTGGGGCAACGCGACCGACGGGGCGACCGTGATGCTCACGGGGTGCTACCTGATGGAGGGCGAGGTGAGCGGGCGGCTGCTCCGGGCGCTGCCGACGATGCTGGGCCTGCGTGACGACGAATGGGACAGCCCGGTCATTCCCCTGCTCGCCGACGAGATCGTCAAGGACGAGCCCGGCCAGGAGGCGGTGCTCGACCGCCTGCTCGACCTGTTGCTGATCGCCGTCCTGCGCGCCTGGTTTGCCCGCCCCGAGGCCGAGGCGCCCGGCTGGTACCGGGCCTACAGCGACCCCGTCGTCGGCCACGCCCTGCGGCTGCTGCACAACAGTCCTGAACGCCAGTGGACTGTCGGCGACCTGGCCCGCGAGACCGGCGCGTCCCGGGCGGCGTTGGCCCGCCGCTTCCACGAGCTGGTCGGCGAGCCGCCCATGAGCTTCCTCACCGGCTGGCGTATCGCGCTTGCCGCCGACCTGCTGCTCGAGCCGGACGCCACGATCGGCTCCGTCGCCCACCAGGTCGGGTACGGCAGCCCGTTCGCGCTCAGCGCCGCCTTCAAGCGGGTCCGCGGCATCAGCCCCAGGGAGCATCGTGCCGCCGTGATGGCGGACCGACAGGCCGTCAGCGCCTGACGGCAAGCAGCGCCTGCAGGGCGTCGATCGTGTCCGCCTCCTCGGCGGGTTCGCCAGAGGTTGTTGATATTCCTGATATTCGTGTAAACTCAGGAATCAATGGCTACTGAAGCGGAACTCGCTTTTGTCGACCAGCTCGGTCGTTTCTTCGCCCGTCAGTACGGGCTGCCCCCCGTCACCGGTCGCGTGTTCGGGTGGCTGCTGATCTGCGATCCGCCGGAGCAGACCGCGGCCGAGATCGCAGCGGCGCTGCAGACGAGCCGCAGCGCGGTCGGGAGCGCAATCGCCTCGCTCGAGAACCAGGGTCAGATCCTGCGCGCCCGGGCCGCGGGCGAGCGCGCGGATCGGGTCTCGTTCCACCCCGACGCCGCCGTCCGGGGCCTGGAGTCGCCGGTGGAATACGGCGCGATGTTGGCGCTGGCGCGCCACGGTCTCGAGCTGCTGCGCGACGCGCCGCCAGCGCGCCGAGCGCGCCTGCTGGGTGCTGTCGCCTTCTACGAGTTCTTGCTCGAGCGGATGCCGGCGCTGGCCGATGAGTGGCGCGCTCGCCGCGACGCCCTGCAGGCCTCCGGCGGACTCCCCGACCCGACCCAAGGAGAATCGTGACCACCACCCCCGCGATCCTCGCCGACGGCCTCAGACAGACGTTCGGTGACGTCGTCGCTCTCGACGGCCTCGACCTCAAAGTGGAGCCCGGCACGGTCGTCGGGCTGCTCGGCCCCAACGGCGCCGGCAAGACGACGCTCGTCCGCATCCTCGCGACACTGCTGCCGCCGACCGCCGGCGGGGCGCGCGTGCTCGGGCACGACGTAGTCGCCGAGCCGCTCGCAGTCCGCCGCCGAATCGGCCTGGCCGGCCAGTTCGCGGCCATCGACGAGGAGCTCACTGGGCGCGAGAACGTCGAGATGGTCGGGCGGCTGTACCGCCTGCCCGGTGCCGAGGCGCGTACGCGTGCCGCGGAGGTGCTCGAGCGCTTCGGGCTCACCGACGTCGCCGACCGCCGCGTCGCCACGTACTCCGGCGGCATGCGCCGGCGGCTCGATCTTGGCGCGAGCCTCACCGGCCGGCCGCCGGTGCTCCTGCTCGATGAGCCCACCACCGGCCTCGACCCACGCACGCGGCAAGAGCTGTGGAGCATCGTCGACGAGTTGCGCCGCGGCGGCACGACCGTGCTGCTGACGACGCAGTACCTGGAGGAGGCCGACCGGCTGGCGCAGCGGATCGCGGTCGTCGATCACGGGCGCATCGTGGCGGAAGGGACCGCCGCACAGCTCAAGGCGACGATCGGAGGGAACGTGCTCAGCGTCCGCCTCGCCGACCCCGCGGGCGCCCCGGAGGCCGGGGCGGCACTGGCGAGCTTGGCCGCCGGCGAGCAGCCGCGCGTGAACACCACCGACGGCGAGATCCGCCTCTCCGTGGCGGATCCCGGCGCGTCGGCGGACGCGCTTCGGCGCTTGGACGCCCGGCAGCTTCCCGTCGCCGCGATCGAGCTTCAGCAACCCAGTCTCGACGATGTCTTCCTCGCCCTGACCGGGCGCCCCGCTGACGACGAGCCGACAGACGAGCAACTTGGACGGAAGGCCGCATGAGCACCGCGAAAACCGCCATCCCCGACCGCCCTCGCCTCACGGTGAGCGAGACGCTCGCCGACAGCCGCGTGATGGCCGTGCGCCAGTTGCGGAAGGTCGTGCGTCGGCAGACGTACGTCGCCTACCTGTTCGTACAGCCGGTGATCTTCGTGCTGCTCTTTCGCTACGTCTTCGGAGGGGCGATCGACACTGGTCAGCTGAGTTACGTCAACTATCTGATACCGGGGATCATGGTCATGACCGCGATCTTCGGCGCCTTGATGACGGGGCTCGGGCTGACCGAGGACATCAAGGCCGGAGTCGTCGACCGATTTCGCTCCCTCCCCATCGCCCGCTCGGCCGTTCTGATTGGCCGCACCGCCGCCGACCTCGCGACGAACCTGGTCAGCCTGATCGTGATGCTGCTGATCGGCTTCGCGGTGGGCTTCAGGCCGAGCGAGCCGGTCTACGAGCTGGCGCTCGCGATCCTGCTGGTCCTGGCGTTCGCCTACGTCTTCTCGTGGGTAAGCGCGTTCGTAGGGCTCACCGTCCGCGACCCCGAGACCGCTCAGGGCCTGGGCTTCATCTGGGTCTTCCCGCTCGTCTTCGCCTCTTCGGCGTTCGTCCAGGTCGAGGACATGCCCGGGGTCGTGCAGGCGTTTGCGGAGGTCAACCCGGTCACTCTCGTCGTCGACGCCGCGCGCGCTCTCACGGTCGGCGACGGCGACGCGCTCGCCCCGCTGCTCGGAACCCTCGCCTGGCTCGCCGGGCTGCTGCTCGTGTTCGTGCCCCTGACGGTCCGCGCCTTCCGGCGAACGTGACGGGCGTGCCCCGGCGGCTCGGTTCCGCAGAGGAGCAACAGCAAGCCGCGCCGCTCATACGTGCGAGCGATGATTTCTCGACTGTCCACCGGTCCCAAGGGTGGTGATGCATGGGATGAGTAACGCCGAGAGGGTCCACGTGAACGGGGTCGACCTCTGCGTCGAATGCCTCGGCGATCCGGGGGATCCACCGATCCTGCTGATCATGGGGTCGGGCGCGTCGATGGACTGGTGGGAGGACGAGTTCTGCGAGCGTTTGGTCGCCGGCCGGCGGTTCGTGGTCCGCTACGACCACCGCGACACCGGCCAATCGGTCAGCTACGAGCCCGGCGCTCCCGGGTACACGCTTGACGATCTGATCGCGGATCCCGCAGCGCTTATCGATCGTCTCGACCTGGGAGATGCCCACGTCGTCGGGATGTCGATGGGCGGCGGTCTCGCTCAGGGTGTCGTGCTCGCCCACCCGGATCGGGTCGGTTCGCTGACCCTGATTGCGACGGCTCCCGCCGCCCCCGGGCCAGAAGATCCTGACCTACCTTCGATGTCGGATGAGACCATCGCGCAGTTCTCGATCGACGCTCCCGACTGGTCCGATCGAGGCGCAGCGATCGACTACATGACCCGCCTCGCGCGGGTCTCCGCAGGCCGCGCGTACCCGCTCGACGAGGCCGCGTTCCGCCAGCTCGCCGCACGAGTCGTCAACCGTACGCGGAGCATGGCGTCGACGATGACCAACCACAACGTCCTGGAGGGCGGCGAGCGCACTCGGGAGCGCCTCGGGGAGATCGACGTTCCGACGCTTGTGGTGCACGGCACCGATGATCCCGTGGTGCCCTACGGAAACGCGCTGGCGCTCGTGCGCGAGATCCGCGGCGCGCGCCTGCTCACGCTGGAGGGCACAGGGCACGATCTTCCTCGAGCGGTGTGGGACATCGTCGTGCCCGCAATCCTGGAGCAGACCGGAGGCAGCGAGGTCCAACCGCGGTGAGCCCGGGCCTGGGCCATTGTGCAGTGAAGGCGAGCAAGCAGCCCACCAACGCCGAGGTCGTGCCTTTGCTCGAGACTTCCGGGCGAGATCGCAAAGCTGCGCGAGGAGCACGCCCAGCTCATCCCGCACCCAAAGGCGGCCCAGTGGCCGATGAGTTTTCAACACGGGAGAGGTAGACACTGCCATGACGACGATGCACGTGCTTGAAACGGCCGAGGCCGACATCGCCTATGACGTCCACGGCCCGCTGCCCACCGCCGACGGACGCCCACCGCTGTTGATGATCGGTCAGCCCATGGACGCCGGCGGCTTCGCCACGTTGGCGTCGCACTTTCCCGACAGCACCGTGGTCACCTATGACCCCCGCGGCCTCGGCCGCGGCACCCGCAAGGACGGCCGGGTCGACAATGCGCCCTCGGTTCAGGCGGACGACGTGCACGCCGTTATCGAGGCGCTCGGCGCCGGCCCGGTCGAGATGTTCGCGAGCAGCGGCGGCGCGGTGTTCGCACCGCTCCCGAATTAGCTTCGTCCGACGACGGCGCCGCGGACAGAGAGGAGCCGACGATGGCGAGTGTGCAGCGAAAGCCGGTCGATCGACCAGACAAGACGCGGCCCATCGACAGGGGTACCGTCGACGTGTTCGAGCGCGGCAACACATGATGCGCACAACGTTCGAGCCGGGCTGGCGCTGGTCGGATTGCGTGAAGCCCGTGGTCGGGGGCGACAGCTGCCAGGTCGACCACTTCGAGCGACTGCGGCGGCGAATACGCGAAGCCGAGCAATTGAGCGGAGCTTGCGAGCCGACGAGCCGGCGGCCCGCCGCGCCGAGGCGGCCGCTTTGCGGCGCCGCCCACTCTCGTGCGGGTGAACCTGGGGATGCTCCCTAGCGACGAGCGGTTCGGCCGGGCTGCGGAGTTCGCGGAGGCCGTGACGCACGCCGGTGATCGCGCGCTGACCGAGTAGGCGGCTATCGAGGTCCCGCACTTCATCCACTTCGCGCCGGCGCCCTCGGCGGACGAGGCGGTTGCGGTCAAGCGGTGGTGGGCCCTGGGGGTCATCTGCGTGGCGATGTTCATCAGCGCGATGGACATGACGATCGTGAACGTCGCGTTGCCGGACATGTCGAACGACCTCGACGCCGGCATCGGCGAGCTGCAGTGGGTGCTCGACGCGTTCCTCGTCTCGCTCGCCGGCCTGCTGCTGGTCGGCAGTGGGCTCGCCGATCGGTTCGGGCGGCGGCGGGTGTTCCTGTCGGGGTTCGTCGGCTTCGCCGCCGCGTCCGTGCTGACCGCCGTCTCGCAGTCGGTGGGCGAGGTGATCGCAGCGCGGGTGCTGATGGGCGTGGCGGCGGCCTGCGTGCTGCCTCCGGCGCTGTCACTGCTCGCCGTGCTATTCCCCCCCGAGCTGCGGCCGAAGGCGGTGGGGATCTGGTCGGCGGTCGGGGGGCTCGGTCTGGCCCTCGGACCGGTCGTAGGCGGGGTGCTCGTCGACGTGGCGGGCTGGCGCTGGGTGTTCCTCGTCAACGTCCCGTTCGTGCTGTTGGCCGCTCCGCTCGGGCTGCGCTGGCTGCCCGAGTCGCGCCGGCCCGGCGCGCCCCCGCTCGACCTCCCCGGTGTGGCGCTCTCCACGCTCGCGCTCACCGGCGTCGTGTTCGCGCTCATCGAGGGCGTCGACGCGGGCTGGACGAGCCCTGTCGTGCTCGGTGCCGCGGCGGTGGGCATCGCTGCCGGCGTCGCGTTCTTCGCCGTCGAGCTCGGCCGCGCCCAGCCGTTGTTCGACGTGCGCGTGCTCGCCCGGCCGCGCGTGGCGGCGGGCGCGTTCGCCATTCTCGCCTCCTATATCGCGACGCTGGGGATGCTGTTCCTGCTGCCGCAGTACGTGCAGTACGTCCAGGACCACTCGGCGCTCGCCTCGGGCTTGGAGATTGCGCCGTTCGGCCTCGGGCTCGGTGTATTCGCCTCGGTGAGCGGGCGGCTCGTGCCGCGCTACGGCCTGCGCGCGGTCCTGCTCGCGGGCCTGCTCACCGCCGCGGCCGGCTTCGTGCCCCTACTGCTTCTGTCCGCGGACAGCTCGGCCGCACTCGTGCTGCTCGGCACCGGAATCGTCGGCTGCGGCTTCGGCCTGACCTTCCCGCCGGCGACGGCCGTGATCATGAACGACCTCGGGACGGAGAAGGCCGGCGACGGCGCCGCGGTTAACCAGCTCGGCAGACAGGTCGGCGGCGCGCTCGGCGTGGCGATTGTCGGCAGCGTGTTCGCCGCGATCTACGCCGCCCAGGTCGCGGACGACAGCCGCGTGCCCGCCGCAGCGAAGGAGTCGATCGAGGGTGCGACCGACGTCGCGAGCCGCCTGCACGGCGCGGCCCGTGTCGACCTCCTCGACGACGCCGTCACGAGCTTCGTCGTGGCGACCCGCTGGGGCATCGCCGTATGCATGGCGGCCGTCCTCCTCTCGGCGGCGAGCGCCGCCATCGGACTGTCGGGTGCGACCGCGGCTAAGCGATGAGCGGAGCGCGACAGCCGGCGCCGCCGAAGGCGCTACGGTTCTGGCCTCGTTTGGTGGTTCGAGCGCCGTCGTCGAGCTGGCAGATCGCTAGGGGGAACCGATGAGGCGAACGATCGTAGTCGTCTTTCTGCTCGGCCTTGCGCTCGGCATCGGGGGCACGCTCGGCGTACGGGCGGTCACGGATGAATCCAGCACCAGCCTCCGGTCCGAGGTTCGAGTGGGACTGGCCGAGGAATGGGGGGAGGTCTATGCGGCGTGCGTCGAGGAGGCAGAAACGCCGGCCGACGACTACTTCGAGGAGGACGACAGCACTCCCGCGGTCACTACGGAGACTGAGCGGCTTGTGTGTAACCGTCGAGCGGACGCGGTGCTGCCCTAGCCTCGCTGCGAAATCATACTTCGATGGTCGTCTAACGGTTTCTTCGATCTTCGGCCGGGCGAGGAAGAGTGGCGATCGCATGGGCGTAGGGCAAGCTTCGCTGCTGTGGTGTTCCTCCAATGCTGAGTCCGGTTCGCTGTAACTCTGCACGCTGCCCGCATCCCGGAATCCAGCCCTGGCTTGAGCCGGTCGCCGGCGTCCCCGACTGCGGTGTCCGGGCGCTTGGCCTCACTGGTGGGCCGCCATGCTCGACGGGCCGAAGGCTCGGCGATAGGAGACTTCGATGATGACTCGGGGGCGCCTCTACATCGGCGTCTGCCTCGCCGCGGTGGCAACGTTGGCAGGTAGCTGCGGCGAAGAGGAGCGCGCGCCGGGCGGCACCCCCAATTCAGACCGTGCCAAGGAGGTGGGGCGCAATCCGTACTCCCTTACCTGTGGCGACCTGGCGAACCAGTCACACCCCGAGGCCGCGCGTCTCGTGATCAGAGCGCAGGCGGCACTCACCCGGGAGCCCGTGCTAACGAAGCGCGTGAGGGAGCAAGGGTCGCAGCGGGTCAACCAAAGCGTGTACTTTGCGCTGACGGAGGTCTGCAAGGGCCGCGGCCCGTCGTTCGAGCCCGCGCGGCTCGCTATAAGGGGAGTGCAGTCCGGCACGTACCGGTCGGACCTGTGCATCGGTCCCGGCTGCTCCGAGGAGGTGCGCTGGCTCGCGGCGCGGACTGGCCGTGCCGGACGCGTCGTTCGGCTCGTCACCGCGCACACCATCAGTGCCAGTCCCGCGGAGGTGGAGGTGCGCATGGATGACGTCCAGATCGGCCTAGCGCTTCGCCTGCGAATCCCCGAAGCACACCCCAAGGACCTGAGGCTTCACTGCGCAGAGGTCGACGTCGGTGAGCCCGTCGGCAAGCGACAGATCGTGGATGACGGAGCGGGTCGGTTCAACCCGTTCGACGTGTCCGTTGAGGCGGCCAAGGAGCGGCTAGCGCAGGGCGAGCTTCGCTGCGTCCGGGTCCCCAGCATCTGAGACGTCGGGTTCACCTACGGTCGACGCGTCGTATCACGCGAGAGCAGCACGTTCGCCGCCGACCAGGACGGGTGCCGCCGTAGCTCGATCAGGCGTTGACCCCGATTCCCCATGCACCGATACTTCAACCGCGATGGCCGAGCAGGGAGAGGACCAGGTGTCGATCCCTACCGGCTCGGCCGCGTACCTGCTGGCCGGGCAGGCCTCGGAGCTCGAACGGCTCCAGCTCCAGTCCCGGGTCTGGGAGCCCAGCGGCCGGCGGCTGCTCGAGGAGATCGGCGACGGAAGCGGCTCCCGCGCCCTGGATGTCGGTTGCGGCGTGCTCGGCTGGCTGCGGGTCCTGAGCGAGTGGGTGGGACCCCACGGGGAGGTGACGGGGACTGACATCGACGAGGCCATGCTCGCCGCCGCCGAGCGGTTCGCGACCGAGGAGGGCCTCAGAAACGTGGGCCTGGTGAAGGACGATCTCTTCGCCAGCGAGCTCGAGCCGGACTCGTTCGACCTCGTGCACGCCCGCTACGAGATCTGCCCCCTCGGACGCGGACACGAGCAGATGGAGACCTACGTGCGGCTCGCTCGCCCCGGCGGCACGATCGTGCTCGAGGACCCCGACGCGGCCTCCTGGCACTTCAATCCGCCGGCGCCCGCCCTGGAGAGGCTGATCGAATTGATCCAGGAGGCTTTTCGGCTGAGTGGGGGAGACTGGGGCGCGGGGCGACAGCACCTCGACCTGCTGCGCGAGTTCGGCATCGAAGGAAACGTCGGGGCGGAGGTCCTGGCGCTTCCCCCGGCGCATCCCTACCTGCGCCTGCCGCTGCAGTTCGCAGCCTCCCTGGAGGAGCGGCTGCTGTCCTTGGTGACCGCGGACGAGCTGGCAGGGCTTCGTAAGGAGGGCGAGGCCGAGCTTCAGGAGCCCGGCCGCTGGGGCACCACGTTCACGCTCCTGCAGTGCTGGGGCCGGTGCCCGGAGTAGGTCGAAGGAATCGGCGATAAACGCGTAGGATCGAGCGAATGCTGCTCGAGGGTGCCCGGCTCGAAGCCCCCGCCGCGCCGCTGAATGACCTGCTGCGGATCGGGCTCGATGCCGCCCCCGACGAAGTAGCGATCGTTTCGACACGCCGCGCGCTCAGCTGGCGCGAGCTCGACCGGGCGAGCGCCGCGCTGGCCGGTGGCTACCGCAGCCTCGGCCTTGAGCCGGGCGATCGCCTCGCGTCGCTGATGCCGAACCGGGTCGACCTCGTCGTCCATTACCTCGCCTGCTTCAGGGCGGGACTGATCGCGACCCCGCTGAATTACCGCTACACAGCCCCCGAGATCGATCACGCGCTGGAGGTGAGCGGCGCCCGCGCTCTCGTCGCCCACGTCGAGCGGGCCGAGGACGTCGCCGCGAGCGAACTTGCCGCCGCCGTGGAGCTTGGACTGATCGCCTACCGCGACGTCGAACCGCTGCCGACCGGCAACGACCAGCCGCCCGGGGTAGACGGTGGTTGGCGCCACGACTTCGCCGCGCTCCTCGGCTCCGAGCTCCTTGCACGAACGCAGGAGGAGCACGACCCCGAGGCGCCGGCCCTGATCTTCTTCACCTCGGGGAGCACGGGCCCCGCCAAGGGGGTCACCCATTCCCGCCAGACCCTGCGCTGGATGATCGCCGGTGCGGCCGGCGCGTTCGAGCTCGATACCTCTGACGTCGTTCTGCCCGGCTCCTCGATGTCCCACCTCGGCTCCTTTCTTTGGGCCCTCGCGACGCTGTCGGTCGGTGGCAAGGTCGTGGTCGCGCGCAGCACGGATGCCCACGAGTTGCTGCCGCTGTTGCGCGAGCACCAGCCGACGATCCTCGCGATGATCCCAGCGGCGCTGTCGGCACTCGTTCACGACCACGATCTCCGGCCAGGAGACTTCTCCTCGCTGCGGATGTGCCGGGCCGGCGCCGACAAGGTCTCGACCGAGCTGCTGACCGAGTTCGCCGCGACGGCGGGCTTCCCCATCGTCGAGGGCTACGGGATGACGGAGGTCGGGTTGGCGACGCTGAATCCACCGTCGGGTGAGATCAGGCAAGGCTCGATCGGGAAGCCGATCCATGGCTCCACGATCGCTCTGCGGGATGAGACGGGCGCGCCGATCGAGGGAGGAGAGGTGGGCAAGATCTGGATCCGCAGCCCCAGCCGGATGGTCGGTTACTGGGAGGCGCCCGGCGCGACCGAGGAGGTGGTGATCGAGGGCTGGCTCGACTCGGGCGACCTCGCCCGGGCAGACCAGGACGGTTACCTCTGGTTCTTCGGCCGCAAGAAACAGGTGATCGTGCATGACGGCTCCAACATCAGCCCGTACGAGGTCGAAGGCGCACTGGTCGAGCACCCTGCGGTCTCGCTGGCCGGAGCCGTCGGCATCCACGACGAGGTCCACGGCGAAAACGTGCGCGCCTACGTGACGCTGCGTGATGGAGTCGAGCCGCCGTCGCGCGCCGACCTGATCGTCTTCTCACGCGAGCGCATCGGCTACAAGGCACCGGAGGAGATCGTCTTCCTCGACGAGATGCCGCTCAATCCGACCGGCAAGATCGATCGGGTCGGGCTCAAGCGGATGGCCGAGGACCACCTCCACCCGCATGGTCTGAGCTGATATCGGGGCGTCGGCGGTGAGCGGCCGCCGCTCGCGCTCCGCGACGCGGTTGCCGGCGCGCCACACGGCCGCCGGGCGCGGCACGCTACGGTGAGCGCGTGGTATCGGGCGAGAAGAGCGGCCGCCGCGAAGAGGTCGAGCTGACCAACCTCGATCAGCCGCTGTTCGAGGGTGCGGACGCGACGAAAGGTGACCTCGTCGACTACGTCGAGGCGGTCGGCGACCAGTTGCTTGGCGAGCTGCGCGACCGCCCGCTATCGGTCATGCGCGCGCTGCGCGGCCAGCGTCCGTTCATGCAGAAGAACCTCCCGCGCTACGCCCCGCCGTGGGTGCGGACGGTGACCATCTGGGCGGAGAGCTCGAAGCGCGAAGTGACGTACGCGCTCTGCAACGATCGATCGACGCTCCTGTGGTTCGCCAACCAGCGCGCCGTCGAGTACCACCCGACGCTCGTGCGCGTCGATCGACCCGACCGGCCGCAGACGCACCTCGTGCTCGACCTCGACCCGCCGACCGGAGCTCCTTTCGAGGCGGTCGTGCGCACCGCGCGACTCGTGCGAGAGGCACTCGCCGAGGTCGAGCTCGCTAGCGCCGTCAAGACCAGCGGCGCCAAGGGCGTGCACGTCTTCGTGCCGGTCGCGCAGCCGGCAACGACGGAGGCGATCGCCGCGGCGACGCGCGCGCTCGCCGCGCGCGCTGAGCGCATCGACCCGGAGCTCGCGACGACGGCCTACGTCCTCGCTGATCGTGAGGGCAAGGTTTTCATCGACGGCACCCGCGCGGGCGGCGCTAGCGTGGTCGCGGCGTACAGCCCGCGCATCCGGTCGGGCGCGACAGTCTCGTTCCCGGTCGCGTGGGACGAGCTGGACCGCGTCGCGCCGGCCGACTTCACGATCCGCACCGTGCCGGCGCTGATTGGCGCCGGAAATCCGTGGGCCGATCAACTGCCCGAGCCGCAGCCGCTGCCGCCCGAGCTTGTCGAGGAAGGCCGCGCGATCCCAGTCGCCCGCGTCGCCGCGATGCACGAGGGCAAGCGCCGCGCCCGCTCGCGGCGACGGGAGGCCGACGGCGAGTGACGCCGTCGACCTCACAGGCGCCCTCGACTGGCGTCAACAGCCTCGATTGGGTACGTCGGCTTGATGTGGAATCCTCCCGCCCGTGCTGAGGCAGGACCACAGCAGGCAGTGGGAGCTCTTCGGGCAGAAGGACCCGTACTACGGCGTCCTCACGCACGAGCA
This sequence comes from uncultured Thermoleophilaceae bacterium, assembly GCA_963812915.1. GTDB lineage: Bacteria > Actinomycetota > Thermoleophilia > Solirubrobacterales > Thermoleophilaceae > JACVRW01. The sequence continues at coordinate 119,338 of CAWEXB010000006.1, forward strand.
CTTCAAGCGCGATGCGCTCGGAGACGAGGCCCGCCGCCGGTTCTTCGCCTCAGGCGACGAGCAGTTCGACGACCTCCTGGCGGATGCAAGGTCGCTCGCCGGTCCGGACTTCAGCGCCGGGCGAGTGCTTGAGTACGGGTGCGGCGTCGGCAGGCTGCTGATCCCCGCTGCCCGGCAGGCGGATCGGGTGGTCGGCGTGGACGTCTCGACCTCGATGCTCGACGAGGCGCGGCGCAACTGCGAGGCGGCCGGCGTGGGCCGGCTCGAGCTCGTCACGCCCGATCGACTCCCCCGCGACACGGACTTCGACTTCGTCTACTCGTTCGCGGTGCTCATCCACGTGCCGCGAAGGACGGGCGAGGAGATCATCGCGACGCTCGCGCGGCTGCTGAGGCCGGGTGGTGTCGGCGCGTTCAACGTGGTGCTCAGGGCGCAGCCTCACCTGGCTGGGTTCAACGCGGTGATGAAGCTCCCGCTCGCGCACAACCTGCTCAACCTCGTCAGGGGGCGCGAGTGGTCCTATCCGCACATGCAGATGAACGTCTACAGCCTGAATCGCATCGCGCTCATCCTGAGAGAGCACGCATCGGGCCAGCTGCTCGTGAAAACGGGGCAGAAGACCGCCGGCTTCGACCTCTGCACGATCTTCTTCACGCGCTGAACAGGCGCGCCACGTAGCCGGCATACGCGGGCACCAGCGCCGGAAGCGCTGCGCCGTGATCGTCAGCGACCTGACCTCGCGCCATCGGCGCCGCTCGAACACGTGTCGCCCAGTAACGCCCGAGTCGTGCCGATCGGCGCTTGCTCCACCCCGCCATGGGGTAGGAGACGTGTGCAGAAGAGCGATGCTCACCACAGGGGAGGTAGGCATGCGAAGACGTGAAGTCGTCGCGTTCGTAACGGCGGGGTCGAACTTGAGGAGAGGATGGTCATGAGACGGGTTTCCCGTGTCTTGCTGCTGGTGGCGGTCGCGTTCGGGGTCCTCGCCGGGCCCGCGTTCGCCCAGATCACCGTGGACCAAAGTCGGAAGATGTCGGAGATCTTCACGTCTCCCAACCAGGCGACCAACTCGGACCTGGCCTTCTGGGGGAACCACGCGTTCGTCGGCTACTACACCGGCGACACGGGGTTCCCGGCCGGCAGCGGGTCGCGGGGCGGAGTGCGGATCTTCGACATCTCGAACCCGGCCAGCCCGCGGCTGGTGAGGAACTTCGCCTGCGACGCGAACCAGAACGACCCGATCGTCTGGGATCGCAACGGCAACGGGGTTGCCGACCTGATGCTCGTGGCCGTGGACCGGACGATGGCGAATCCGAACTGCGGCGCGCCAAGGTCCGCTCATGACGACCGCAACGGCTGGGAAGGCGTCCGGATCTTCGAGATGAGCGACAACCCGGCCAACCCGTTCCAGACCATCACGCCGCTGAAGATGCAGTACACCGACTGCGGCGCCCACACGATCACCGCGTGGACGGGGTTCGCGGAGGATCCGGTGAACCCGCGCCTGATCGTCTACGCGTCGTCGTACCCGCTGCGCGCGGGGCCGACGTGCGGTCAGGCCAACTTCAACAACGTCACGAACCCGTACGACGAGGACAAGGTCGTCAACGATCCGCTGCACCGGCAGATCCAGGTCCTCTCGGTGCCGCTGAACAACCCGGCGGCGACGACCGAGATCGCCGCGCCCCCGATCAGCTACCCGGGCGATCCCGACGGGCGGATCGACTGGTGCGAGCGGAACTTCTGCAGCACGCCGCAGGCGCCGCTCGAGCCGGCGGCCGTGGCCTGCCACGACATCGTGGTCCACATGGAGCACAACCTCGCCGGAGGCGCGTGCGCCGAGCAGGGCCAGGTGTGGGAGATCGACGAGGACACGGGGATCCCGAACACCGCGGATCCCATGATGATCGGCGACGATCGGGTCACCTCCGGCGGCAGGGGCCAGTTCCCCGGAGCGGTCGACTTCTTCCACTCGGTGATGTTCAACAACGCCGGCACGGTGGTGAACTGGGTCGACGAGTCGTTCGACTTCCAGCAGCCGAACCCGCGGCCACCCGGCACCGGCGGCTGTCCGAACATGACGACCTACCAGCCGCGACCCTGGAACCCGGCGGGAGGGCTCCACAAGACCGGCCGGATGTTCTTCACCGACATGGAAGGCGAGTTCCTGAGCGAGTTCCACGTCGGTGACCTGCGGCCCAACACCAACGCGGGCGAGTACTGCTCGGCGCACATGGGCATGGCCGTCATGGGCATCAAGCGGGACCTGCTGGTCAACGCCTGGTACACGGGCGGCGTCGACGTGATCGACTTCAGCAAGCCGACGCGCCTGAAGGAGATCGCGTACTACGACCCGGTGCGCAATTCGGGCACGTGGTCGGCGTATCCGTACTCCGGGCCGCTGTTCAAGGGCGGGCCCGGGAAGGTCCCGATCTACGCAACGGACGGCGTCGAAAACAACGCGCTTGCCCAGGGCATGGTCGTGTACCGGACGAACAAGATCCCGAGGCCGGGTCGCAAGGGTCTGGTGGACCACCTGAACCCGCAGACCATGGACCATGAGATGGCCTTCGGGAAAGGCAAGGGGAAAGGCAAGGACGACGACGACGAAGGTCGTGACGACGACTGACGCGTAGCGCAGTGGTGGGTCCGCGCTGAGCGGATCACACGGTGGGGCCGCCCGAGGCGGCCCCACCCGCTGCCTTCCTCTCGACCAGGACCTCGAAACGAGAGCGCGCGGCGCTCCGGTCTTCGCGCTAGTTCAGGCCGGTCGACTGGCCCTCGCGAACGGGAAGGCTCCGCTGGCCGCTCAGGCCTTGCCAGGATCGGCGCTTAGCCTTCAAGCCCCCAACGAGGAGCTCACCTGCGCCCACTTCGCATCGGAGTCCAGCTGCCTGAGGTCGAGCGCGACGTGCGCTGGCCCGAGTACGCGGGCATGGCCCGCGCCGCCGAGGAGGTCGGGTTCGACTCGATCTGGGTCGGCGACCACCTCCTCTACCGCGGTGACGGGCGACCGGAGCGCGCCCCGTGGGACGCCTGGACCCTGCTCGCCGGGCTCGCCGCCGCGACCGAGCGGGTCAGGCTCGGGCCGCTCGTCGCGTGCACGGCATTCCACCGGCCGGGAGTGCTCGCGCGCACGGCGGCGGCGGTCGACGAGCTGTCGGGCGGCCGGCTCGTGGTCGCCCTCGGCGCCGGCTGGAACGAGCCGGAGTTCCGCGCCTTCGGGATCCCGTTCGACCACCGCGTCGCCCGCTTCGGCGAGGCGTTCGAGATCATCCGCCGCCTGCTCGCCGGCGAGCGCGTGACCTTCGCCGGCGCCTACGAGACGGTGGAAGACGCGGTGCTGCTGCCGGCGCCGGCGCGGCGGCCGCCGCTGATGGTCGGGGCAACGGGCCCGCGGATGCTGGCCGCCACGCTATCCCACGCCGACGCCTGGAACACCTGGTACGAGTGGTACGGCAACACCCCCGAGGGCCTCGCGGCGGCGAACCGCACCGTCGACGAGGCGGCCCGGCGGGCCGGACGTGACCCGGCCGCGATCGCGCGCAGCGCCTGCGCGCTCGTCGTGCTCGACCGCGCAGCCCGCGACCGCCCGTTCACCGAGGCCCTGCCGCCCCTCGAGGGCCCCCCGGAGCGCATCGCGGCCGGCCTCCGCGACCTGGCCGAGGCCGGCGCCGACGAGGCCATCCTGGTCGTCAGCCCGATCACCGAACGCTCGATCCGGATCCTCGGCGACACCCTGGCCGCCCTCGACGACTCCTAGTCACCCGCGATCGCTGGCCGCGGCTAGGCGAACTCGGTCTCGTCGGCCCCCCGCTGGTTCAGCAGTTCCAGATTGGCTCGCCGAGCGCGGTCGGGGAACGCGTCAGCACGCCGAGCTCGCGCCCAAGCGCCCGCCCAAGGCCGGGCAGCTCTCCGCTCGCGCAGACTCAGTAGCCGCCGGCCCCGCGGACGCCCAGCCCGGTCCAGGCGACCAGGTATGGAGGCGGCTCCCCCGCGGGGTGGAAAGCGGCGTCTCGAGCGCCGCACATCGGCGCTTGCGACAGCCAGAGACCGCGCTCTACGGAAGTCGTGGCCGAATAGCCGCACCCTGCGCGCGGGTCTCAGGGAGAGCCGCAGGTGGACCGCGTTCTCCGATCGGCCGGTTCTACCTAACACGCGCGCCCGCGCGCGAATAGCACACGAGTCCTGGTGATGCGCCGAACAACGGATACCGTCGCCCGGGTCGTCGTCCAGGCGGCGTGGGCAATGGAGTGACATTCACCCACAGCGGCCGCAGGATGTCCATGGTGTTGCCGGGGACACAACGACAGGGCCCCACAGCTGGTTTTCGACGGGTCCAGGACCAGCGAAGTCGCTCTCGCTCTCCACAAACTCAGCACTGCTCGCGCAGGCAGTTACTCGTTGATGGCCGTGTCCTCGGTGCGCCTGAGCGCCACGTCGTCGGTTCGGGGCTAAGGATGATTCGCTGACGGGCCGCGCCAGCGACGGCGCCGGAGCGGCGGGGGGTTCGCCGGGTGGATCGGCCCGGTGGCGGCGATCGACGCGCTCGTCCGGGGAAGCTCGCCGGCCGCGGCGGCCGACTCGCCGAGGGCAGGAGATAGAGGAGCAGCGTCGTGAATCGTGCCCGCCAGTGCGGCGACGGCCCCGAGGTCTCAAGGCCGCCGTTATGGGTGTCGATAATCACGGGGGAGGATCTCGCTGCTCTACGGCTCGCAACGGAAAGGCGGAATGCGAATGCGCACCCGAAGCAGCATCCTCGTCGCCGCGGTAACCGCGGCCCTGCTCGCCGGGGGCGTATCGCCTGCGGTCGCTCTGTCGGAGCCATCAGCGGCGGCGACAGCGGTTGCTGGGCGGATGCTCGTGGCCCCGCGGGCGGAGGCACTCGTCACGCGTCTGCCGGTGCGAGTCGCAGTCCGGGTGCCCGCCCGGACCAGTCGCCTGCGAGTGCGTGTGGGCGGGCGCGACGTCAGAGCCCGCTTCCGCCCTCACAGTGGGTCGCTGCGCGTCGCGAACCTCACCCGTCGCCAGGGCCTGCGCTACGGGCCCAATCATCTCCTCGTCCTGGCCCAGCGCCGTGGCCGCCGGCCCGTGGCGGAGGCGCGGTCGTTCGTCCTCGCGCGCCGCCAGAACGGCCTCGTGCGTCTCCGGCTCCGGCGCGGCCCGGTGACGTCGCTGGGCGTGCAAGTGACCGGCGCGCCCGGCCTCGCGCCCGAGCATTTCCGCCAGCCCGGGGAAGTCGAAAGGCGTCTCTCCGTGATCCGCCGGGTGCGCACAGGTTCGCGTCTGGCTCAATGGCAGACGGGTCACCGGCGCCCTCGACAGGGCGCAACCGACGCGCTGGACGGCGTCGTTGTCGGCGAGCCACGGGCTGCGCTATGGCGCCAACCGGCTGCGGATACTGGTCGCCGAGCCCGATCGAGGCCGCTACGCGCTGCTGCGCCGCCGCTTCGTGGTGCGCCGAAACGGCCATCTCGCGGCGGCGGGATGGGACACCGCCACCCGTGTCGGCGGGCGGGTGCGCCTCGACGGCCGCCGCTCACGCGCAGCCCGCGGCGGGCACGTTCGCCACAGCTGGAGGATTCTCTCGAGGCCGAGCGGCTCGCGCGCCAAGCTCCGCCGTGCCGGCTCGGCGCGGCCCCTGCTCACCCCCGACCGCCCGGGCCACTACGTCGTTGGCCTGACGGTCAGGGCCCGTACCAGGCTCGGGACGGCGTCGCAGGCCGCTCCCTCGAGCACGGACAGCGTGACGCTGACGGCCGCTCCCGCCTCGCCGCTGGTGGACTTCAAGGCCCTCACCGTCAAGAACGGTCAACACGGGATCCAGGTGGGAGACCAGTTCTACGCCAACCCGAGCCCAGGCGCGAGCTCGATGCAGTGGCTGATGCTGGACCGCGCGACCCTCCTCCCGTGCGACGACCCCTCGCAGCCATGCGGGCCCAACATCACAACCGGAAACAGCTGGCTCGACGGCTCGTGGGATGGCCCCAATGGGCTGAACACGCTCGCGGCCGCGCTCTGCAGTCCCGATCCCGCGCACCCCAACTGCCGCGCGAGCCTCGACCAGCTCGTGATCCTGTCGTACCCGCCCGGAGGTCCCGCTCCCCCGGTTCAGATCGGCCCGATCGATGCCTTCAACAACACGCTGAAAGCCATCGGCGTGGGGCCCATCGACTCGGGCGTCCTCCAAAGCCGAAACAAGCTGGCCATAGTCGGCGTCCCGAGGGGAGGGGACGGCAGCGGGTGGTATACGCACGGCGGCGGCCCCCTCGACCCCCTCACCGGCTGGCTGATGCCCGATGCGACCGCCACACAAAGCCGGGCCAGGCGCTTCCGCTTTCAGCCCGAGCGCGCGACCTTCGACACGTCGTCGAGCCATACGTCGGCGTCGAACACGATGTCGATCCGCGGCGACCAGGTGACCGCTTCCCTCCCGGACCGGCGTCACGGGCGGCTTCCACGTCGTCGAGCTCGACCCGTTCGACTTCCGGGTCGTAAGCAGCGACGCGTACGGGAGCAACGGCTCGTGGGACGGGCTTGGCCCGATGGTCGACAAGCTGAGGCAGATCATTGCGGCAGGCAATTCCGTGGCCGTGCAGAGCATCGGCCACCCCACGCCCTCCTCCCCAACGTGGCCGCAGGTGGCCTTTTGGCTGAGCGAGTTCGGCGCCAATCCCGACACCTTCACCACGATCGACGGCCCCTACGCTTTCCTCGGCAATCCGCAGCTTGGGCTAACGGAGGTGGCCGAGTCGAGCCACACGATCGAGCCCGACCCGACCAGCGCCACGCGCGAGTCGGGGACGCTCCGCGGCCGGGCACGGATCCGCAACGACGGCTACTTCATGCCGGTCGCCACGGACACCGCCGACGCGCTGGCCTTCCCGCTCTACGAAATCGTCTTCCAGGACCCGACGCCCTGGCCCTACACGTGCAGCACGTGCGATCCGACCACACCCGGAGCCCCCGTCGACGTCGCCGCCTACGCGAGGGCGCTCGCCGACATCACCGCGTACCTGCCCGATCTAAGAGATTGGGCCCCGGACCTGCGCAAGGCCTACGTCGGCAACGACACCCTGACCTACAGCGACAGCAAGACCGACCTGCTGGCCATGCCCTATCCGGGGGACGGTTACACGTGCACTGACGACGCGGGCCGCATCGAAGAAGGATCCCGGCTACACGCGCAAGCAGTTCTGCAAGCTGAGCGCCGAGCTGCAGATCGAGTTCGACTGGCTCGACGCCACCCAGACGCTGTTCAACAGCTACGACAAGGTCCTGAACCGCACCGGCAACCAGCAGCAGGTCGATCTGGAGACGATCGGCACGTTCATCCACAATGCCGTCGCGCCCCCGCCAGGCGCGGACATCTCGTCGCCCATCCTCCAGCTCATCCAGAGCATCTTCCGCCTCGGAGGGCCGGTTGGCGGGACCATCTCCGGGGCCATCGGGGTAGTCGCCTCCGCCTATGAACTCGGCACCGCAGTCACGAGCAACGCGAAGGGCGCGCCAGTGGGCGACCAGGTCGACACCACGGTGGAAGAGTTGGCCTCCAAGGTCGCCACGGACCTCTCCGGCACCGCGAACACGCTCGACAGCCTCCGCGACATCGTCATCTCGGACTACGGTCGTCTGACGGCGCTGGGATCCGTCGCCAGCAGTCCCGCCTGGTCGTTCGACGTCGGCACGATGACGAACAACCTCACCACCGCCGCCAACGCCTACTTCTCCTCGGTGCTCGTACCGGTTGCCTATGACGTCTGGTACCTGGCGCCGGGCAACCGCAACCCCGACCCGACCGTCGACAACTGCTGGTACGACGGAGGGACCCACTTCAGCGGAGCGCCTACCAGCGCGCAGCTCCAGTTCCACGGCCACTTCAACGAAGCCGACGACGACGAGCCCGTTCACCTGTTGGTGCTCGCCCACCAGCAGGGGGACTTCAGCGATACGCCCTGGTACCCGCCGGCGACGGTGACCGACCCCATGTTCACCCCAATCGCGGACGGTGGCTACGGCGTCTACGCCCCCGGGTTCTTCTGGTCGCAGTATCCGAACGCAATAACCCCCCAGGTGGCCGACTGCACAACCGAGTGATCTCGTGCTATCCCGCCGGCCCGCCGAACAGCGGCTCAGGCTGGGAGTGCTCCTTATCGACGAACTGAGCTGCCTGACCGGCGCCGCCCGGGTCAAATACCCAGGAGCACAACGGTCGGCCGTCAGCTGCCGCGGCGGGCGCTCAGCCGATGCCCGCTTCCTTGCACATGTCCGCGTACTCGCCGGTGCAGATCTCGGACGCATCGAGGAAGCCGTCGGCGATGACGGTGTCCTTGATGTTGTCCTTGGTCACGGCGACCGGCGTCAACAGGACCGAGGGGACCTTCTTCTGGCCGTTGTCGACCGCGGCGTTGACCAGGCCCGCAGGTGCCTTGTCGCCGTTCGCGACGGCCACCGCGAGCTGGGCCGAGACCTCGGCCTGCTTCTTGATGGTCAGGTAAATCGTCATGTACTGCTCGCCGGTGAGGATCCGCTGGATGGCGGCCACCTCGGCGTCGCCGCCAGTGACCGGCACTTGTTGCGGGTCGATGCCGGCGCTCTTCATGGCCGCGATGGCGCCGCCGGCCATGCCGTCGTTGGCGGAGTAGACGGCGTCGATGTTGTCCTTCCCGAGCGCGGTGGTCGCCTGCTCCATCTCGAGCTGGGCCTTGTCGGGGCTCCAATCGGGAGTGTCGTACTCCTTGGCGACGTCGACGCCGCTGGCGTCGAAGATCTGGTGGGCGCCCTTCTTGTAGTCGCCGGCGCTTGGATCGGTGGGCGAGCCGTTGATCATCACGATCGACTTGCCGTCGCCGTTGCTACCGAGCTTGTCGAGCAACGTTCGAGCCTCGATGCGGCCCTGGCGGACGTTGTTGAACGACACGTAGTAATCGAGGTCGGCGTCCGAGATGAGGCGGTCGTAGGCGATCACGGGCACGTCCGACTGCTTGGCCCGCTCGACCATCGTCGCCGCCGCCTCGGCGTCGACCGCATCGAGCACCAGCACGGCTGCGCCCTTGGTGATGGCCGCCTCGGCCTGCGCCTGCTGCTTGTTCGCGTCCTGGGCCGCGTTGGCGTAGATGACCTCGCAATCCGGGCAGAGCTCCGCCACCTTCTCCGTGAAACCCGGGCGATCGTGCTGCTCGTAGCGGGTCGTCTTCGTCTCCGGAAGCAACAGGGCGATCTTCTTGCCCCCGCCTTCTCCGCCGCCGCCGTTGTCATCGTCGTCGCCGCAGGCGGCGAGACCTACGCACGCGATCAACGCGGCGAGGGCAATCGTGGCTCCTATTCCCTTCATCGTGCTTCTCCCTTCACAGCGTCGTCGTGTGAATCGAGTGCCAACGCCAGCGCGCCACGCAGCGCCCCATCCGGCCCGAAGCGAGCCGGGACGAGGTCGGGCGGGAACGGGACCGCGTCGCTGAGCCGAGCGCCGAGCGCGGCCAACACACGCCGGCCCGAGCCCATGAGACCGCCGCCGACCGCGATGCGCGCGGGGTTGATCAGGATCGCCAGATTGGCGACGTGGACGGCGAGTTCCGCCAGTGCCTCGCGGACCAGCGCGCGGGCCCGCGGATCGTCGCTCGAGAAGACCTGTTCCGCCGTGAGGGCTTCGCCCAGAAGGCGGCTCCCACGTTCCCCGATCGCCCGGCCGGCGACGGCCTCCTCCAGCGGCGCCCCCGCACTCCCGGCGGCGGCCTCGTCGCCGGGTCCGCGGAGCAGGTAGCCGATTTCACCGGCCGCTCCGTTGGCTCCTCTCAGGACGTGGCCGTCGATGACAATTGCGGCCGCCAGGCCCGTCCCCAGGCTCAGCAGTACGCCGGGATCCGCGTGCCGCAGGCTGCCCCAGCGCGCCTCGGCCAGCGCCGCCGCCTTGGCGTCGGTCATGACACGGACGGCCTCCAGGCCGAGCCCCTCGCGAAGCAGCGCCGGGAGCGACAGCTCCTCCCAGCCCGGGACGTTCGGCGCCAGGAGCACCCCGTCCTCAAGGACGATTCCCGGGCTTACCGCGCCGACCGCTAACGGCCGGCCGCCGCGGCGAGCGGAAGTCCGCGCGATCAGGTCGCCGGCCGCCACGAGCGCGCGCTCTACGACCTGCTTGGCGCCTCGAGGAGCAACGGTGTCGAGCCTGACGGACTCGGCGATCTCCCCGTCGAGCCCAGCCGTCGCGACGGCGACCTTGGTGCCGCCGAAGTCGAGCGCCAGCACGAAACCAGAGGCGGACCCATCGGCATTACGCACAGGCCGGAAAAGTATAGTTTCCTAACTATTTCCGCAAGCCCGGTGCGTCCGCGCACCGCAATCCAATACGTGCGCGTACGGCGCGCCCCGTGCGTGCGAACTCAGACCGGCGCCGCGCGTCCGCCCACACGCTCCTCGAAGACCAGCTCGTGCGCCGCGTCGAGGGCCGTAGCGACCGCGCCCAGCACGATCGCGTCCTGACCGAGCGCGCTGTCGACGATCGAGAGCTCCAAGGGCGTGAGTCCCCCGAGCGTCGACTCGAGCGGGCCTCGCAGAAGATCCGTGTTGTGCCCGACTCCGCCGCCCAACACGACGAGCTCCGGGTCCAAGATCGCGGCGATCGTGGCCACCACGAGCGCCAGCCTCTGGGCCTCCAGCTCGACGGCGGCGAGCGCCTGCTTGTCTCCCTCGCGGGCGGCCGCGAACACCCGCTTCGCGGACAGCGGGCCCCGCATGCGCAGCCCTCTGGCGTTTCTGACGACCGCGTCGGCCGAGGCGGCCTCTTCGAGCACGCCGCGGACGCGCGCGTGGGGATCGGAGGGATTGGCGCCCGGCAGCGGCAGGAAGCCGATCTCGCCCGCCACCCCGTGAGCGCCCCGATAGAGCTCCCCGTCGATCACGATTCCCATGCCGACCCCGGTGCCGACCGAGACGTACACGAAGGCGTCGGCGTCCACGCCGCGACCGTAGGACCGCTCTCCGAGGGCGGCCAGATTGGCGTCGTTCTCGATGACCAGGCTCGAGCCGAGCTCGTCCCGAAGCGCGTCGACTAGCCCGCGCCGGCTCCATCCGGGCAGATTTGGAGCGAGGCGAAGGCGGCCGCTGGCGGGCTCGAAGATCCCGGGACTCCCCACCACGGTGTGGACGACCTGCGACCAGCTCAGATCGGCGCTCGACGCGACGTCGTGGGCCAGCTCCGCCACAGTCCGAACGACGGCCTGAGCGCTACGTGAGCGGTTCCGCTCGTCACGTCGTGCCACGATCCCACCCGACAGGTCCGCCACGGCCACCCTGATCCAGGCGCGCCCGATGTCGATGCCCATTACAAACGCCGCGGACGCGTCCAGCTCGTAGAGCAGCCCGGCACGACCGCGCGGGGGCGACTCCGCCCCACAGCCCGAACCAGGCCGGCCCGCTCGAGGTTTGCAAGCGCCACGGAGACGGTGGGCTTCGAGAGCCCCGATTCGCGCGCCAGCTGGGCCCGAGTCGTAGGTCCAGCGCGTCGCAGCCGGTCGAGAAGCGTGCGCGCGTTCATCGCCCGAAGGAGGCTGGGCGTGCCCGGCGGCGAGCCATCGGCGATTCGAAGCAGCGACCTAACCTGATCGGGCCGGTCCTCCACGCGCTAAGTGTAAGGAAGCCTTACGAGGGAACGGACGCGAACCGCGACTGGCGGTCAGTCATCGGTTCTTCCCAATAGGCGCCCCCAGCCGGGTGGAATCGCCTGCCCGGCGTTACGCTCTCTTACACGTCGACGGCTCTACGCCTTCTCGGCGGGTGCGGCTCGAGAAGGCCGAGGTGGCTGACTCGAGCTCGACGGTCGTGATCGATCCGACGCGAACAGGCGCGAGTCGGGGACTTTGCGGGGTCGGGTCAGCATGCCGCCGACGGCTACTTGGACGCGGTGGCCGCGGACCGACCGACAAGCTCGAGTTCCCGCTCTACGACATGATCTTCCGCCACCACGCATGGCCTATACCCCCGGCGGCGCCTTCCCCCAGCAGCAGGACTTCCAGGGGAAGCGCTGCCACGCGCGGGGCAACGACGCTGGCGGCTATGCAGCCGCCTGTCTACATCGCCGGGAAGATCGGCCTGTCCGACTACTCGTCGGACCTACGCGCCGCTTACGTGGCGCTCGACCAGTCGACGTGGAGCGATGAGAAGGTGGACCTGTTGGGGGTGCAGTACGCGCCCGGCAACGGTTTCACGGAGGCGGAGCTCTGCAACCTGAAGGCCGAACTGCAGCAGGAGTTCGACTGGCTCGACAACGTCAAGACGGTGTTCGACACCTACGAGAAGGTCCTCGGCAGCAGCGGCAACGTTGAGCTGGCCGACCTGGAGCAGATCGGCGAGGCGATCCGCACGACTGTCGCTCTCGCCGAGAGTGGGGCGGACGTCGGGTGGTCCGAGGGCGGCTTTGTGGGGAATATGATCTCGGCCGCGCTCCTGGCGTTTAACGCGACGGCACGGCGGTTCTGGTGGGTTGGGAGGCGATGTCACAGCCTATGAGCTCGTAGGGAGCTCGTGAGCGGCGAGGGCGGCATCCCGGTAAGCGACAGGTCGAGACCACGGTCGAGAAGTTGTCCCATAATGTCGCCACCAGCCTCTCCGACGCGGCGAATGGGCTCGTCGCCTGCGCGACGTGATCATCTCCGATTACGGTCGCCTGCAGGCGCTGGGTCGTGGCCGCGGGCGCGGGAGGAAGATCGACCCGGCGACACGAAGGACAAATGAAATCCGCTGCAGCGCGTTTTCAGCTCTGAGCTCGTGCCGCTCCCTTACGGCGCCTACGCCTGGTAGATCACTCGGAAACCGCGCCTGGGTGGACGACACCAAGAAGTGCTGGGACGGTGCGTACGGCGGCATCTGGGACAACACGCCCGACAGCGCGCAGACGCCGTGGATGGGCGGCTTCAACCGCGAGGGCGTGCAGGATGGTTCCCGACCACGTTCGTGCTCGGCCGGCACGAATTGAGCAGGTTCTACGACGCGAACCCGCCGAAGGAGGTAACCGATCCGATGTTCACTCCGACCACGATGAGGGTCAACAACGAGCAGGGCTTCGGCATGCAGTTCTCCCGGTTTGTCTGGGAGCAGTATGCGAAGGGATTCCCCCACGGACCTCGGCCTCTGCCGCCATGCTCCCTGATAGCCACCAGCCGCAAACAACCGACCGGGGACCCGGACACCACCACGGTCGCCAGCACGCCATCGGTGACTCGGGTAGGGTCGATCCGAGGCTGGTAGGGCAATGCGCCACGAACGCTAGGAACGCGACGCGACTGGCAGCGGAATGCGACGAGGATGCCGGGACACGCCACGACGATGAGGTGCGCTCGCTGACGTCCACTCGGTGGCTGTCGCTCGGGGTGGCCCTTGCCGTGGGCCTGATTTGCGCCGCAACGGCCGGAGCCGATCGGGCGCCGAGACAGGAGGCGGGTGCTCAGGAGGTCGACCCAGCCGCGGGGCACCGCCCCTTTGCGGGCCGCGTCGCGATTCGCGGCGGTCGCAGGCTCTACCTCGAATGTCGCGGCAGCGGACGTCCGACGGTGATGCTCGAAGCCGGCAGCGGCAACCTGGGGTCGATCTGGACCGAGCCCCCGGTCGGGCCGGGGCGGGCGGTCCTGCGCGCCGTGGCACGTTTCACCCGCGTCTGCGCTTATGACCGCCCGGGCACCTACCCGCTCCACGACACGCTGAGCCGAAGCGACCCGGTGGCGATGCCGCGGACCACCGGGACATCGTTCGCGACCTACACGCCCTGGTGCGGGCGGCAGGCGCCCCTCGCCCTTCGCGCTGGCCGGCCACTCGTTCGGCGGCATGGTCGCGCGCCTCTATGCGACGAACCATCCCAGGGCGGTCGCCGGGCTGGTCTCGATCGACGCTCAGAACGAGGACTACGCCGCCGCCGTGGAAGCGGCTGTTGCCCCCGGACGTGTACGCGGCTAACGGTGCTCGACCCACAGCCCCCGCCGGGGTTGGTGAGCTACCCGGCGCTGGAGGTCCTCGCCCTCGAACCGAGCGCCGCCCAGATGCGCCAGGCACAGGCCGACACGCCGCTGCGCCCGATGCCGTTCGTCGTCCTCTCACACTCCCGGACCATCCCGAACCCGTTCGATTTTCCGCTCGACTTCCCGATCGAGGCGCTGGAGAGCGCATTTCAGGACTCACAGGACATGCTCGGCGAGCTCGTGCCGGGCGCCAAGCACGTGATCGCCACCGAGAGCAGGCATTACATCCAGATCGATCAGCCCAGGCTGGCCACGGATGCGATCCAGCGGGTGGTCAGGAAGGTCCGCAGGCGATGAGGGGCTTGGATCCGGACGCAGACCGCTAGAAACGCACGGGCCACTCGCTCCAGCTTTTGACGCTTAGCGGTTGCGGTAGTCGCTGCACGCGGGGCAGCGCGTTCAACACCAAATCAAGGGCCGGGACGGATCACGAGCTCCGCGCACAAGATCAAAGGAGAACTCATGATGAAACCAAGTCTCTCCCGACGGGCTCGCGTCGCCATCGCGCTCAGCGCCGCGGCCGGGGCCATCATCACCCCGGTGGTGATCGCCAGCGCGGGATCGGCGCAGGACTCGCCGAGAATGTTGCGTCTCGTCGCCACGGCGCAGCAGGGCGTCGGCTTCGCCCCCGGCCGCGAGCCGCGGCAAGGCGACCGTTTCGGCGGCGGCTCGAAGATCACCGGCGATAGCGCCGGCATCCAGCGGACGGTGTGCACGGTGATAGGCGAGCGAGGTGAGTCGGCGATTTGCACGATCGAGCTACGGCTGACGAGGGGGACGCTGAGCGCTCAGGGACTCGTCCCGCAGCGAGCCGATGACAGCCCGATCGCAATCACGGGCGGCACCGGCGCCTACGACGGGGCCGGCGGGACCGCCGTCGCGACGCAGATCAGTCAGACAGAGACTCGCTTCACGGTCAGGCTCCGTCCCTGAGCAAGCCGCTTCGTGCGGAAACGGCGGCGCACTCGGCCGCGACCTGGTCGTGCGGGCGCTCCCAATACGAGATCCTCGCCCAGCCGGAGCGGCTGCCCGGCGCGGGCCGAGCGGGCGCTGTGAGACGCCCGCATTTCCCTTGCTGCCGAAGGTGAGGGCCGGCCTGCGGCCTCCTCAGGCGTCCGGCGGCTGGCTTGGCTGCCCGCTTGCCCGCCGCCGGGCGGCGTGCCGGGCGACGCGAGCGCGGTTGCCGCAGGCTTTTGAACACCAGACCTGCTGCGGGTGCTCGCGTAGATAGAGCATTCCGCAGCTCGGAGCGCCGCAGACGGATAGCCGATCCTCGCGGCGATCGGCGAGTTCGATTGCCGAGCGTGCAACCGTCGACTCGAATAGGTCGTAGGGATCGCGCGCGTCTGGCTCCTCAACGGCGTCGCCCTCGGGCGTCAGCGCGGCTCTAAGCGGGACCGAGGCGCTGACCGCGTTGATCCGCCGCCGCCCCCCTTCCGGCGGGTGCTCGCCGTGTGCGCGGGCGTGGAGGAGCTCACGGACGGTGTCGCGTAGGGCCCGCACCTCTGGCAGGCGTCCGGACGCGGCCTCGACGCCGGCGATCCGGCCCCGCTCGGCGGCGATCCAGGCCTTGAGCTGGTCCTCGTCTTCGAGTAGGTCGCGGTCGCCGGCCGAGGTGACGATCACCGTGTTGGCGAGGTCGACCGCGGGCGGAAAGCCAAGCCAGGGAAACGCCTCGTGATCCACTCTAACGCCTTTCGTCCCAAAGTAAGTTAGCACCTGATAGGGTCCCGCACTAACCCAGATCCAGCCCCTACTGCATTAGGAGGGTGTATGCCCGAGTTCTACGATGTCGTTCACGCGAAGGTCCGCGACGGGGCCGAGGAGGAGATGCTGAGGCGCAGGCCGGCGCTGGAGGCCGGGGTCCGAGAGAAGCTGCCCGGTCTGCTCGACATCCGCCTCATCCGGCTCGACGACGGGAGCTACCTGGACTTGCTGCGATGGGAATCGCGAGAGGCAGCGGACGCCGCGATCGAGAGGTTCGCGGAGATCCCGGAGGCCGACGAGATCCATGACTTCCTCACCGGGGGCGACCTCGCCCACCATCGCGGCGAGGTCGCGGGCGGCTGATGGCGGCGAGCTCGATGGGGGTCGAGGCCGGCCCCGACGGGCGCTGCTCGTCTGCAGCAGTCAGGCCGGCTCCTCCGGGCGGTGATGGAGGCGGGAGGCGGGCCCACGCGCGTGACGTGGCATCCGGCGCGTGGCCGGGTCGGGTTTTTGGGGGAAGGGTTTGGCCGGGGCCTCGACCTTCTGGTAGCTGTCGGCGCGGCGGCCTTGGCGGCTGTCTGGTTTGGTCTCGGCGTGACAGCCGGGCCGTTGCGGTTCGAGCTAGGAGGCTGGCATGCTCGCGGTTGCTTTCCCGCGCGGGACACGGGCCCTCGTTGGGGCATTGGCGGTGGTGGGGTCTGTGGGCGCGGTGATCGTGCCTGCGGCGCTGGGGAATGCGGCGGCGAGCCCCGACAGGGACGCGCGCGCGGCCCGGCTGCTGGCGCTCGATCCCGCCGCCCGCGTTGGTGGTAACACGCAGGTGGCCACACCCGCTGGGGTCGGGCTTGTGGGGGTGCCGGGTCGCGTCAACTTCATGCTCGGGCTGGGGCACCGCCAGCGGATCCTCGGCGGCAACGGCCACGATCAGCTCGGCGCACACGGCCATGGCGCCAGCGTCCGCGGCGCCGGTGGTCGCGACTTGATCCACGGCGGGCGCGGCGACCAGCGCCTCCACGGCGGCCACGGCCACGACCGCATCCACGGAAGCCACGGCCACGACATGATCCACGCCGGCCGCGGCCACGACATGATCCACGCCGGCCGCGGCCACGACCGGATTCAGGGCGGCCATGGCCACGACATGATCCGCGGCGGCCACGGGCACGACCGCATCCGCGGCGGCCGCGGCCACGACCGCATCCACGGCGGCGCCGGCCGCGATCGGCTCGAGGGCGGCCACGGCCGCGATCGGCTCGTCGACCGGCAGGGCGCGACGGTCGCGGTTGCCGGGCCGGGAGACCGTGTCGACGTCGCCGACGGCGCCAGCGACCGCGTGCTGTGCGCGGCCGGCTCGACCAGCCGCATCGTCGTCGACCGCGGCGACCGGCTCCACCCCGACTGCCTCGGGCCCGCCGCAAGCGTGAGGTACCGGCGGCCCCCGACCGGGCCGCCAACCGCCGACGCCCCGGCGGCCCAGGCCGCCCAGCAAGCCGTCAGCGGCGACGGCAGCTACAACAACCCCTACAAGGCGGAATGCGACGACCCGCGGCTCGTCGACTGCGAAATCACCGTCTTCGCAGCGCGCAGCCTCTCCGGGCTCTGGGCAAACGAGTACGTGCCCGCCTACCAATGCCCTACGTCTCACCCCTATCTGTACAACCAAAGCTACGCGCCCGCCGGCACCTCGCTGCCGCACGGCGTTGAGGTCTCGGGGTTGGGGCCGATCGGCGTGTCCATCACCGGGCGAAAGTCCATGGAGGGGCCCCCGGAGTCGGACGGCTGGATCTACGACCACGCGATCGCGACCAGCACCGGCTTTCCCGACTCGAGCGCGACGAACTGGGAAATCGACACAAACTCGTACCAGGTACAGCTCCACTGCACCAGCAACCGCTTCCACGCCAACAGGTGGCAACTCAGGCCAAACCCCGCGCCCACAGGTTGATCGTCGGATGAGCGAGGCCTGCGCCTCAGGGATGCGCCCGCCGCTGTGACTTGAGCGGCCGCGCCGGCGAGGCCGATCCGGCGCTCGCCAAACTCCAGATCGCCCGTGTGCAGGCCTCGCGACGCCCAGCCGCACGGGCCGGAGCCGCTCGTCGTCGCGGCCGGGGCGCGAGCGGAGTGTCAGGACGTCACCGCGACGCTACCCGCCCGACTGCCATCAAGCTACCCTGCGGCCCAGTGGCGAATAGGCCCGACGAGGAGACCGTGCTCGCGGAGGCCGGGTTCGAGTGGCCCCGCTACCCGCGCATCCTCGTCGCCATCGACGAGACCCCGGCGGCAGCGTTCGCGCTTCGCCACGTGGTCCCGTATGCCGTCGACCAGCGCTCGCAGTTGACGTTGCTCACGGTCGTGCCGGATCCCTCGGCCGCCGTGATCGCCGCGGGCGTGTCGCCGCAGCGGCTCGCCGAGGAGATGGAGACGGAGGCCGAGACGCGCCTGCGACGCCTCGCCGCGACGCTGCCGCGGGATCTCTCGGTGACCAGCGATCCTGCGCCATGGTGATCCGGCCGAGGAGATCCTCAAACTGATCGACGAGCAGCCGGTCGACCTGATCTGCATGGGGGCCCGCGGCCGGGGGCGCATCAGCGGCGCCCTGCTCGGATCCGTGTCGACGGCGGTGCTGCACCACAGCCCGGTACCGGTCATCGTGCTCCACCCGCCAACGGAGTCGGGGAACGACCGGCGCTGAGCGGCCGACGCCGCGTAACCGCTCTGCGGCGGAGTGACTCGGCCACTCGAGATCGTGTCGAGCGTGCTTGCGCTGGCGGCGATTGTCTCGGAGCCCTCCGCACGTTGATGGCGGCCGCGGCGCGCGGGGTCGGTCAACGGCGGAGGTCGCGGAGGAGCGGTCGGCTCTCATGTCGTCGAGGGGTTCGGAATGGTGGGACTGAACGTGCTCGACCGGGCGCCGGCGAGACGCCCGACCACGGGCCGGGAGCCCGTCGCGGTCGGGCGAGGCGAGCGCCCGGGCCGCAGCAGCCCGGGCGCTCGTGCCGTTGTCCTAGTTGCGCGCGGTGATCTCCGGGGCGCGCGCGGTCTTCCACACCGTGGCGCCGCCGTTGTTCGCGTTCACCGCACAGTGGATGACCTTGCCGATGTCGTCGGTGGTGGGCGTGTACCGCCTGCCCTGCCCGACCACGAGCGAGTCGGTCCAGGTCAGGTTCTGGGTCCCGAACTCCGGCTCGGCCGGGGTCGTGAAGTTCCCGAGGTCGAGCTGGCTCGGGGCGCGGAAGCGCGGATGCTCCGGCCCGATCGGGTTCGAGCGGTACCAGGTGACCCAGAAATCGGCGCCCGGGGTGTTCTCCCACTCGCCGCGGCCACATGTGAGCGGCAGTCCCACGCGTCCCGAGCCGCCCGCCTCGGGAGGCTCGACATTGACCGGGATGTCGGCCTCGTCGATGTCCTTGACCTGGATCTCGCGGTAGGAGATGCGGTCGTTGCCGCCGTGGGTCTGGAGGCCCAGGTAGCCCTCGACGAGCTGGCGCGCCATCGTCGGCGGGTCGCCGTTGCGCGAGGCGATCTTCGGCACCGAGTTGTCGAACTGGTTGATCACGTCGCCGTCGATCAGCACCGTGTACTGCTGGCCGACCGTGCGGATCTCCATGTCGTGCCAGACGCCCTTGGTGAGCCGCTCGTTGGTCTTTGATTGCTTGGCGTTCAGGTTGCGGAACCCGTACACCGCGCCGGTCTTGATCGGGTCGCCCGACGGTTGCGGGCCGCCGCCGGTCAGCGTCTCGTTGATCTGGATCTCGTGGCCGCAGTAAACCTGCGTCCAGTGCTGGTGGTTGTTCGCGTTGTTGTTGGTCGTCAGCGGACCTGTGCCGGCCAGGTTGGTGACGTTGTGCGTGCCCGTGCGGGCGCAATAAGCGCCCGAGTACAGGAACGGCGGGTCCGAGGCGTCCGAGGCGGGCGGGAACGGACCATCGGCGCCCGCCCACGAGTAAGTCGTCGACTCCGCCGGGGTGACCCGCCCGCACACCAGGAGCGCCCCCGGGCAGACGTCGAAGTTGTAGCCGGTCGGCTTCTGGGCGAGCACATCCGCGGTGGTGGCGCCCGTGTACCGGACCTCCGGAGAGCGGATCATCACGCCGCCGTTCCGGGTCGATATCGGCGTGTCTTGCACGGTGTACTGCAGCCTGATCACGGCGTCGCCGAGCGGGCGCACCGGGTACCAGTAGGCGCCGAACGGCGAAGCGCCCATCAGGAACGACCCCTCGACAGGGTCGAGGGTGGCCTGGCCCTGCGTGGCGGACGCCGCCGCCGTGCTGCTGGCGAACACCCACTTGTCGAACGAGGCGTCCGAGCCGGTGGGCGAGCCGTCGAAGATGTACTCGAATCCCGGGTCGGGCGGCGGCGCCACATACTGCGCTTCCGAAGCCGGGGCCAACGCGATGGCGACCATCGCAATGCACCCCGTCAGGAGCACGATGCGCGGGGTGATCCTGCCTTGCATCCGGTCCTCCTCCCTGGCATCCCTCGGCACCCCCGCTTTTTTCCGAGGACTACGCGAACTTAAACCGGACGCCGGTACAAACGTGCTCTCACGTTCGCTTCCAGCTTATGCCGCTGGCCAAGACGTGGCGGGCCGAGCCGACGAGCTCGGTGGCGGCCGGTGCCGGCCGACGCGCGAGACGGTGCGCGCAGCCAGGGACGCGAACGACGAGTACGACCTCGGCGAGCCCAACGCAGGGAGCGCGACGGCTCCCGTTGCCGCGGCGAACACGTAAGTACCCGAGAAGCCGCCGGCAAACAGATGCTGCGTCTGCGGCGCGGTCTGACTAGGGCTTGTGCGCGACTAGCACGGCGTCCATGTAGCGGCGGTCGGCGATCTCCAGATCGGCGAAGCCCAGCTCGCTTAGCCGCGCGACCGTCTCGGCCTCGGGCATCAACCTGTCGGGGGCTTCGTCCTCGACGTAGTGCAGCACCCACTGGCGCAGGAGGCCGTACTTCTCTCGGGGCAGCAGCACGTCGAAGAACAGGTTGATTTGGTAGCGCAGCGCCCGGTGATGGTCCTCTCCGGCCTGGGCGTACTTGTCGGCGTTGACGAACAGCCCCGAGGGAGCGAGCACACGCCAGATCTCGTCCTCGACGCGCGCCCGGTGGTCGACCGACATGTTGTGTAGCGCGTAGCCCGAGGCGATGAGGTCGAAGGCGCCGCTCGGCACGGCCGCGAGGTAGTGCAGCGCGTCATCGACCACGATCTCGAGCCTTCCGCCCGCGAGTGGCTCGGCCAAGCGCTTGCGCGCCCGTTCGATCATCTCCGGCTCGTTGTCGACGCCGGTCACGGCGAGCTTGTCGTCGACGAGCAGGAGCACGGTGATCGAGCCATCGCCCATGCCGATGTCGAGCGCGCGCAGCGGGCCATCGCGGCGCTCGGTGAACGCGGTCACGGCGCCGCGGATGACTTCATGCACCTCGTCCATGAACGGGCGAGCGAGGCGCCAGAGGTGAAACTCGTCGGTGAGCATCCCGGAGAACCGCCGCTCGCCAAGACCGCTCATCCGCCGATCCTCACCGCTCGTGCCGCGGCCTGTCAAGGACCGCCGCAACACCTTTGGCGATCAGCGTCGGGGCGATCCGGTCAGGCTGGCCTTCGCGATCGCCTGCGCCAGGTCGTGACAGGCGCCGGGTCGATCCGGTGGCTGACGTGGTAGGCGCCGATGGCCGACGTCGTGGCGCCGGTACCCGCGTCAGTGGAGGCGGCGGCCGAGGTCGCCACGGAGCTGCGCTGGGGCGGGTCACTGCGGCACGGGCCGGTGGTCGGGCCGCCAGCTGGCCACGCCTCGGCGTACCGCGCGCCGACCAGCCGCCCTCGAGACCGTCCGGAAGATGTACGACGCACGACTCGAAGCGGCGATCGTCTGGGGCCCGCGGAGACGCTACGATCTGGGTGAGGGCGGGATCGGTTCGCTACATCTCCTCACAGGGGCACGCGGCGGCCGCAAGCCGTGCGAGTCAGCAGATCATCTTGCGGAAGGGAAGCCGCGCGCGCTGCCGGGTCCCTCCCGGGGAGTGGACCGCGACGCGACCCGCTCCGCGGCCTTGGAGCGTGCACGCGC
This sequence comes from uncultured Thermoleophilaceae bacterium, assembly GCA_963812915.1. Taxonomy (GTDB): domain Bacteria; phylum Actinomycetota; class Thermoleophilia; order Solirubrobacterales; family Thermoleophilaceae; genus JACVRW01. Next base: position 141,110 of record CAWEXB010000006.1, read on the forward strand.
TACGCGAGAACGAGGCCAGCCGCGTCGGCGGCCTGGCGAAGGAGAAGCGAAAGCCGAATGCGTTGCTTCGCTGCGGCGACGGTCTTGTAGCTCCACCTCGCCGGCTCGCTCGGGCAACGGTCGCCCGAGAGCGCCTTCGATCCAACGGAACGCGCCCTCGAACGATCGCCAGCTGAGGTCGTAGTTGTGCGAGCCGCGCTTGATCCGAAAGGTTACGGGGACGTGCGCGCGGCGGGCCGCCCTGACGAACCGCTCTGAGAATCGCCGCACATTGTTCTCGCCGATCTCATTGGCCGGGCCAGACGGCTCCCCGGGCAGCGCCCGGCCGTCTCCGGCGCTGACGTACATTCGGGTCCAGCGCAGGTTGCGGACCAGCGCGAGTGGGTCGTGCCCCGTCCAGTAGAAGCGCTGCCGCAGAGGGTCGCCCAGCGCGTAGTCCAGCTGCCCCGGGATGTGGAGTAACGGATTGCGGAGCGACAGCCTCGCCGACAGCGCGGCGGCGATTCCGAAGTAGCCCGGCCGCTGGCTCGCGTAGAAGGCGGCCCCGTAGCCGCCCAGGGAGAAGCCCGCGATGGCGTGGAAGCGCCTGCCCCGCCGTACCTTCAGGCGCCGCTCGACCAACGGGATCAGCTCGTCGAGGTGATAACGCTCCCACCCGGGGTCGCCGCGCCGGCCGCCGTTCCACCAATTCATGTAATGGCCGTTGGCGCCGGCGTCCGGCATCACGATGATGGCCGGGAAGTCGCCGACGAGGTCCGGCACGATGGTGCCGCGCGGTCGTTCTCCCGTGGGCTCTGAAGCCAGAAGTCGTACTGACCATCCCCGCCGTGGAGCAAATACAGCACCGGGAATCGGCGCGTCCCGTCGTAGCCGTCGGGCAGCCAGACGTTGACGTAGAGGCCATCCCTCGGGTGCGGTGTGCACTTCCCGCAGAGCGGCGGTCGCCCGAACTCAACCCGGCGCGCGTCGACGTGCCGGCTCTGCGTCTTCCAGGTCACGACTCGACCGGCGCCTGCGGACGGTGCCGGCGCGGTGCCCAGCCAAGTCAGCGCAAGCGCAAAGCACGCGGCAGCCGCGGCGGCGGACCGACGGCGATGCGGCATGGTGAAACCGTACCTCTCCCGAGATCAGCAGTTCAATCGGGTCACCGCGGGCCGCCGCCAGGCAAGACACCGAAACCGCTCCCGCGGCTTGCGTCGGGCTGTACCGGCAGGCGCTTCAAACCGTGGGTCGGTACCGGAGATGGCGGGATGCCCTCGAGCGGCTGCGAGCACGGCGCATGCAACATCAGGCCGATCGCCGTTCTCGATCGCCTCCTCGACCGTGAAGCGATAGAAGATCGCGAGCGAGCGGCTCGGAGCGGGGCCCCGGAAGGCGCGGGCGGGAAACGATGAGCACCGAAAGGAACCGAGATGACTGACGATGTCCAGGTCGCGAACCGCCGGCTCGACGCGAGCGGGAACGAGGCGCTGATCGGCATGGCCCGGATGGGCGCGGATGCGTTCGGGTACACGGCGGACCTGCGGATCGACCGCGGCCTCGCCCAGCTCCTGCGGCTGCGGGTCTCGCAGCTCAACAACTGCACCTACTGCCTCAACCTGCACTACGAGGCGGCGCGCGAGGCGGGCATCCCCCGGGTCAAGATCGACACCCTGACCGCGTGGTGGGAGACCGAGCTTCACTCGGAGGCCGAGCAGGCGGCGCTCCGCTACACCGAGGCGCTCACCCGCGCCGCCGACACCGACCGGGCCGCGGCGTTCCAGCGCTTCCACGACGCGCTCGCCGAGCACTTCAGCCCGGAGGAGATGCTCGAGATCGTCGCCGTCGTCGTCAACATGAACGTCTGGACCCGGATCAAGCTTGCCGAGGGCGCGATGCCCGGCCCCGGCTGATTGAGAGCTTCCGCAGCATCGGCTTCAGCGGGGCTGTTCGCGAGGGAGCAGCTCGCCTTCAGGTCAAGCTCGTCCTCGTCTACCCGATGACGACAGGGCGCAACTTCGACGAGGTGCTGCGGGTGATCGATTCGCTGCAGCTGACCGCTCGGCACAAGGTGGCGACGCCCGTGAACTGGCGGCAGGGCGAGGATGTGATCATCGCCGGCTCGGTCTCCGACGACGAAGCCAAGAAGACCTATCCCGAGGGCTGGAAGGCGCCGCGGCCTTACATCCGGATCGTGCCCGCGCCGTGATCCTGGAGCGGCACTACCTCGGCTGCCTGGCGCACGCTTCGTAGCTGTTGCCGACCCCGGCGAAGCAACTGCCACCGTAGCCCGCGCGAGACCGGATATGGTCGCTCGATGAACACACGCGTACTCATTCTCGGGGCGGGGTTCGGCGGACTGGAGCTGAGCACCATGCTTGCGGAGGCGTTCGGCGGTGACCTCGAGGTGACACTGATCGACAAGAGCGACGCGTTCGTATTCGGGTTTTCGAAGCTCGACGTGATGTTCGGGCGCACCACGGCCGACGCGGTGCGGCTGCCCTACCGCGACATCGCGAAGCCGGGCGTGCAGTTCTTGCAGGAGACGATCACTGCGATCGATCCCGAGACGCGGCAGGTGACCACGGACGCGGGAGTCCATGAGGCCGACGTGCTCGTCGTCGCGCTCGGCGCCGACTACGACTTCGACGCCACGCCCGGCCTCGCGGACGGTGGAAACGAGTTCTACACAGAGCCCGGCGCGGAGCGGCTGGCCGAGGTCGTCTCGACGTTCTCGGAGGGCCGCGCGGTCGTCGGCGTGTGCGGCGCGCCGTTCAAGTGCCCTCCGGCGCCGAGCGAGTGTGCGCTGCTGCTCGACGACGCGCTGACCGCGCGCGGAGTGAGAGACAACTGCGAGATCTCGTTCGTCATCCCTTTCGGGCGGCCGGTGCCGCCGTCGCCCGACACATCAGCCGCGCTCGAAACGGAGTTCGCCAGGCGGGGCATCACCTTCGTGCCCGGCCGCCGCATCAGCTCGGTCGATCCGGCGCGCAGGGTCGCGGCGCTCGACGACGGCTCCGAGCTGCCATTTGAGCTCTTCCTCGGCGTGCCGAAGCACCGTGCTCCCGACGTGGTGAGCGCCAGCGGCATGACCGAGGACGGGTACGTGCCCGTCGACTCGGCCACCCTGCGGACCCGCTACCCCGGTGTGTATGCGGTCGGCGACGTCGCCACGGCCGGCGTGCCGAAGGCGGGGGTGTTCGCCGAGGGCGCCGCCCGCGTCGTCGCGCGGCAGTTGATCGCCGAGCTTCGTGACAGCGAGCGCCCCGGCGCCTACGACGGGCGAGGCTCCTGCTACATCGAGTTCGGGAGCGGACGCGTCGGGCGGGTGGACATCGACTTCCTCTCCGGCCCCACCAAGACTGGGAGCTTCAACGCGCCGTCCGCGGCGCTGGTCGCCGAGAAGGAGCACTTCGGCTCCAGCCGCCGAGCGCGCTGGTTCGGCACTTGATGGGCAGACTGCCGATGCCGCTGTGCGTGGGAGGGCAGGAGCTACGGCGGGGCAGCGTGTCGTTCCACGTGTGGGCCGTGGGGTGAGAGGATCGGCTGCGCATGGAACTCGCCGTTCATTTGCCCCTGATGGAATTCGGGAGCGAGGGGCAGTCGCTCGAGCGTATTACAGGCGCAGTCGACGCCGCGCGCCAATGTGGCTTTGCGGCGGTTTCCGCTAATGACCACTTCCTGTATCAGGCGCCGTGGCTCGACGGGCCGACGGCCCTGGCAACCGTGATCGAACGATCTGGCGCCATGGACCTGGCGACAACGGTCGCGCTTGTCGCGCTGCGCGGCCCCGTGCCCTTGGCGAAGACGCTCGCCGCGCTCGATGTCCTGTCCGATGGGCGTGTTGTCGCGGGGGTCGGTCCCGGCTCGTCGGAGCGTGACTACGACGCCGTCGGCTTGCCCTACGAAGAGCGCTGGGAGCGGTTCGACGAAGCCGTTGCCATCCTGCGCTCGCTCCTGCGCGGCGATCCGGCACCGGAGACCCGCCGCCACTACGCCTTGCCCGGCACGCAGCTGGCGCCGGCTCCGCGTCGGCCCGGCGGGATCCCCCTATGGATCGGGAGCTGGGGCTCAAGGGCCGGTCTTCGGCGCGTGGCGCGGCTGGGCGACGGATGGCTCGCATCCGCGTATAACACGACGCCCGACAGCTTCAAGGCCGCGAAGGAGTCGCTGTCCGAGCGGCTCGACTCGCACGGCAGGGATCCCAGTCGGTTCCCCAACGCGCTCGCGACGATGTGGACCTGGGTGACCGAGGACGCCCGCCAAGCGGACCGCGTGCTGCGAGAGGTCTTGGCTCCGCTGCTCAAGCGCGATCCAGATGCCCTGCACGACCAGCTGTGCGTCGGACCAGCAGAGAAGTGCGCGGAGCTGCTCTCACGGTACGCGCAGGCAGGCTGTGAGCGCGTGTACCTCTGGCCGCTCGGCGACGAGCCTCAGCAGATCGAGCTCGCGGCGACGGCCGTGCTTCCCGCCGTCCAGGCGTGAGCCCAGGCCAGCACCTGCGCTCTACAGCCGACTGAATCTCGGCTCGCGGCGCAGACGATCTGAGACGAATCGGTCGGCGAATCACCCCGACCGGGTGATTCCGACTTACACAGAGCGATGGAGGATTCCGGCTTGACCAGCGCGATGGAGTCTTCTTCGCGCCCGACAAGGAGACGAGCCATGCCGAAGCCGTTCGAGGGAGTCGTCAACGTCGACATCCGGGACTCGGTGCCGGACTGGGAGCCCTTCCTCCAGCCCAAGGCGCCCGACGGTGCCCCGAATGTGCTGACGATCGTCTGGGACGACGTCGGCTACGGCGCGATGGACGTCTTCGGCGGCCCGATCGCGACGCCAACGATGCGGCGCATCGCGGATGCAGGCCTTCGCTATTCCAATTTCCACACCACGGCGCTCTGCTCGCCTACGCGCTCGAGCCTGCTCACGGGACGCAACGCCACGAGCAACAACATGGCCTGCATCACCGAGGGCTCCGCCGGCTTCCCGGGCTTCTCCGCTCGGATCCCGTTCGAGAACGGCACGATCGCCGAGGTGCTGAACGAGCACGGCTGGAACACGTACGCGATCGGCAAGTGGCACCTGACGCCTGCGGACGAGGTTGACCTGTCGGCGTGGAAGGCCCGCTGGCCGCTCGGCCGCGGGTTCGAGCGCTACTACGGTTTCCTCGGTGGCGAGACGAACCAGTGGTATCCGGACCTCGTCTACGACAACCACACGATCGCGCCGCCGGCGACGCCCGAGGAGGGCTACCACCTCTCGAGGGACCTGGCCGACAAGGCCATCGAGTTCATCCGCGACTCCAAGGCCGTGGCGCCCGAGAAGCCCTGGTACATGTATTTCTGCCCGGGCTGCGCCCACGCGCCGCACCACGTGTTCAAGGAGTGGGCGGACAGGTATGCGGGCCGCTTCGACGAGGGCTACGAGGCGATCCGCGCCACGATCCTCGAGAACCAGAAGCAGCTCGGGCTGCTGCCCGCCGAGACGGAGCTGTCGCCGATCAACCCGCATGGCGAGCCCGACGTGACAGGGCCCGCCGGGCAGCCGTGGCCGCTGCTCGACTTCGTGCGCCCCTGGGGCTCGCTGTCTGACGAGGAGAAGCGCCTGTTTGCCCGGATGGCCGAGGTGTTCGCAGGCTTCGTCTCCTACACCGACGATCAGATCGGGCGACTGATCGACTACCTCGACGAGTCGGGACAGCTCGAGAACACGATCATCATGGTCGTCTCCGACAACGGTTCCAGCGCCGAGGGCGGCCCGAACGGCTCGTTCAACGAGAACAAGTTCTTCAACAACGTCCCCGACAGCGTCGAGGCGAACCTCGGGCGCCTCGACGAGCTGGGCGGCCCGAGCTCCTACAACCACTACAACACCGGCTGGGCGTGGGCCTTCGACACCCCGTTCCCGTACTGGAAGCGTTTCGCCGGCTACGAGGGCGGCGTGTCGGACATCCTGCTCGTCTCCTGGCCGAAGGGGATCGACGCTAGCGGCGGCGTGCGCGACCAGTACGTGCACGCGGTCGACGTCGTCCCGACGACATACGACATGCTCGGGATCGAGCCGCCGGAGGCGCTCAAGGGTTACACGCAGAGCCCGATCGAGGGCGAGAGCTTCGCGCCGTCGTTCACCGACCCATCCGCGGCCGGGCGCGAGACGCAGTTCTACTCGATGCTCGGGATGCGCTCGCTCTACCACGAGGGCTGGCTCGCGAACACGCTGCACCCGCCGATCTCCGGCTGGGGGAAATTTCATCTCGACGAGTGGGAGCTCTACAACCTGGCGGAGGACCGCTCCCAGATTCACAACCTTGCCGGCGAGCACCCCGAGAAGCTCGAGGAGCTGAAGGGGCTGTGGTGGTACTACGCCGGGATCTACAAGGGGCTGCCGCTCGACGACCGCACCGCGCTCGAGATCATCTCGGACGTGCGGCCGCAACCAAGCGAGCCGCGTGACCGCTACGTCTACTACCCGGGAGCGGCCGAGGTGCCGGAGGCGGTCTCGGTCAACGTCCGGCGGCGCTCGTTCACGATCGCCGCGGCGGTGGTCCTCAAGACGCCGGAGGCAGCGGGCGTGCTCTTCTCGCAGGGAGCGCGAGCCGGCGGCCACGCTCTATACCTGAAGGACGGGCGGCTTCACTACACCTACAACTGGCTCGGCGAGAAGGAGCAGACCGTCACCTCGGACGTGGACGTGCCCAGCGGGAGCCGCGTGCTGACGGCGGAGTTCCAGAAGACGGCGGACGACGAGAAGACGATGAGCGCCACTGGAACGCTGACGCTCTACGTCGACACCGCCGCGGTGGGCAGCGGCGAACTCATGACCCAGCCCGGGATGTTCGGCCTGAGCGGCGGTGGGGCGTCCGTGGGACGCGGCAACGGCTCCTCCGTCTCCTCCAGCTACGAGGGCCCATTCCCCTTTGTCGGCGGCACGATCGACCGTGTGGTTATCGACGTCAGCGGCGACCACTACGTCGACCACGAAAAGGAAGTGCTCGCCTACCTGGCGCGCGACTAGGTTTCGTTCGGGCACGGCCGACGCGGCCATAAGCCGGGAAAGGAACGCGACGATCTTGCGCGCGTCGACTCTGGTCGGGTCTAGATCGGGGTTGTAGATGACCACGCTCGCCCCGCGGCAGCCGGCCGCGGACGCTGCGGTCGCTGCGAGTCGGTCGAGCTCGTCCCAGGCGAGGCCTCCCTGCTGGCGGTAATCGACCGCGCCGAGCGCTTCGGTCCGGAGGACGTCGAGGTCTATGTGGAGCCAGAACCCGTCGGCGGTCATCGCCTCGAGCGCCGCTTCGGCGGGATCGTGCCCGGCTCGCAGCAAGGTCGAGGTCTCGATGTCGTCGGCGAAGAACGCCACCTGGTCGCGGAGCGACTTGAGGCCGGCGCTCGCGAGCTCCTCGCGGTCGCGCGGGCCGAGAAACGCGATCGCCGAGGGTTCGACGAGGGGGAGGAGGCGGCTCACGGGCCCCGGCAGATCGGCGACCCGCCCGAGCGCGATGGCGATCTCGCTGTCGGAGCCCTCCCCTGTCGGGGAGAGGGGCGGGGGCCAGGCATCCTCGTGGCCGTCCAGCATCAGGAGGCCCGGTGCCGAACAGTCCCGCCGGACCGCCGCCACCGCGCCGAGGAGCACCGGGCAATCGCCGCCTACGAGGAGCGGGCGGCGTCCGGCGCGGTGCGCGTCGACGACCCGGTCCTGGGTGGCCTCCACGAGGCGCGCGAGCGCGGGCTCGTTGAGGACGCCAGACGAACCGCGCTCACCGCTGGGCTCCTCGAGCAGCAGGTCGCCGGCGTCTTCGACCCCGAGCGATCGAAGCTCCTCGGCGAGGCCGCATTCGCGCAGCGCACCGATCGCGTTCGCGATCCCGCCCGGCTCCTTCATCGAGGTGTACGGGACTCCCGTCAGCTCCCAGGTCATCTCACCCCTCCGTCATCGACGAACCGCGCGCCGGGACTCGGGTCGATCGACACGATGTGATCGCGACGGGGACGAAGGATGGCTTAGGAGACACTATTCCCAGCGCGGGCGCGACGAACTGGGCCTTCGGCACAAATTCGTACCGGGTGCAGCTTCACGATTGCACGGTCGGGCGTCTGGCGGCTAGGTTGCCAGGGTGCCTGCTTGGGCGAAGCGGCTGTTTGGGGCGGTCCTGCTCGGCGGGGCGGCGGTGCTGCTCGGGCTGCCGGGGCAGGCGCACGGGCTGACGTTCCAGCTAGAGGGGGGCCGGCTCGGCGGGGCGGTGAGGGTCGTCCAGGATCGCGCCGCCGTCGGCGGACGCGCCGTGGCGCTGACCGGCCGGGGGGTGGTCCGGCACCGTTTCGCCACGACGCGCCGCGCCACCGCGGCCGTGCTACGCGGCCGGGCGCTGCCCTGCGGGGGGAGGCGCCCGCGGATCGTGCTGCGGCTGGACGGCCGCGCTGTCGGCGCGCGGGCGGTGCCGTCGCGGCGCTTCACACGCGTGCGGTTTCGCGCTTCGGCGCCGGCCGGCCCGCACACCGCGACGCTGCGGCTGGCCAACCCCGGCCGCGTGCGCTCCTGCCGGCGCACGGCGGTGCTCGACTCGCTGCGCATCGTGGAGCGCCGGTCGCCGCCCCCCACGCCACCGAGACCGGCGCCGATCGCGGCGGTCCCGCCGGCCGCGGCGGCCGCTCCCACCGACCCGCCGGTCCCCGAGGGCGGCTACCGCAACCCGGTCTTCGCCTCACCCGGGGCCCCTGACCCTGGGGTGCTCGACGTCGGCTCCGCCCACTCGGAGTACTACGTCTTCCACACGGGCGAGCGCTTCCCCATGCTGCGCTCCACCGACCTGGTCAACTGGACGCCCGCCGGGAGCGCCCTACCGGCGCGGCCGGATTGGGCCGCACAGACGGGCGAATGGAACCCATGGGCGCCGAGCGTGATCGAGCGCGACGGGGCCTGCCCGGGCCAGAGCGGGACACGCTGCTTCGTGCTGTTCCACGTCTCGAGGCACGGCACGCTGGTCCCGCCCACGAACTGCATCGGGGTCGCGGTATCGCCTGTGCCGCAGGGGCCCTACGTCGAGCTGGGGCTGCTCGAGTACGCGGACGGTGGCCTCGATGCCAGCGGTCGCCCGCCCGGCTGCGGCGACGACGGCGGCTACAGCAACATCGACCCGGCGCCCTTCCTGGACGCCGACGGCCGCGCGTACCTCTACGTCTCCACCACCCGGCGCTGCAGCACGGAGCCGCCGAACGCCGTATGTCCCCCGGACCGAACGATCTCGACGATCCCGCTGGCCGAGGATCTCCTCACGGCGTCGGGTCCGCGCCAGCCCTTGTTCAACGCCACCCCGGGATGGGAGGTCGGCTCCTTCGGGCCCGTCGTCGAGAACCCGTGGTTGGTCAGGAGCGGCTCGACCTACCTGATGCTCTACTCGGGGGGCGCCTTCACGGGCGCGTATGGCATGGGCTACGCCACGTCGAGCTCGCCCACCGGCCCGTTCGAGAAGTCCCAGAGCAACCCTGTGCTCGCGGAAGCGGAGGGCGTACTCAGCCCTGGCGGGGGCATGCCGGTCACCGGCCCGCGGGGCGGCGCCTGGCTCGTCTACCACGGCCGGCGCGGGAGCTACGCGAATCCACGCGAGCTTCGGATCGACCGGCTGCGCTTCCCCACCGAGTCCACGCTGGCGGTGGACGGCCCAACCAGCGCCCCGCAACCGGCCGCGCCCTAGATAGGGCCACTGTCCTCGACAAGGGAGCAGTCCATGCGTGCCCGCTCGAGCGACAGCTGATGAGTGACCGCGGCTTGGGCGGGGTTCGCCCGCTATGGGCGGGCGCGCCGATTGTGGAAGGCGTGATCCTCGCGCCCGAGGGCGGTCGAGGCGGGCTTGCGCGAGTGGTGCTCGGCGGTGATCGCTCCCCAGTCAGCTCCGGCGTGGAGGGCGCCCAGCAGCGCGAGGACCTGGATCTCCATGCGGCGGAGTAGCAGTGTCGGCGGCGGCATCCGCAGGCGGCGCATCAACGCGAAATGCGGCGAACGCGGCGGGTAGCCCCGCTCCAGGATCTGGGTGACGTATGCGGGGTCGACGCGGCGGTAGCCGCGGGCGAGCAGCCACTCGCCCGCCGTCGCGAGGTGCTCGAGCAACGCGTCGCGGTCGAAGGCTTGGGGCTCACGCAGGTAGCCGAGGCGCGACAGGCCGTCGTGGACGCGCAGCGGGTCCTCGTCGGCGAGCGCCCGCATGACGTCGCGTTCGCCCTCGAGGTAGTCCGCTTCGAGGTCGCGCAGCAGGCCGAAGTCGAGCAGGCACAGCCGGCCGTCCGGGCAGAGAATGCAGTTGTCGGGGTGCGGGTCGCCGGCGACGGCGCCGTGTCGCCACACGAGGCCGAAGAAGAAGCGGAAGGCGATCTCGCCGATGCGGTCGCGCTCGGTGTCGTCGAGGCGCTTGATCTCGTCGGCCCGCTGCCCGTCGACGTACTCGGTCACGAGCACGCGACGCGTCGAGAGGTCGGTGCGTACGCGTGGCAGCCGCACGTGCGGGTGGCCACGGAACAGCCGCTCGAGGCGGCGCTGGTGCTGGGCCTCGACCTCGTAGTCGAGCTCGTCGGAGATCCGCTCGCGTATCTCGCTAAGCAACGCACCCGCGTCGAGGCCCGGCGCAAGGCGCTTGACGAGCGGGGCGACGATGCCGAAGTCGCGCAGGTCGCCCTCGACCGCCTCCGCCACGCCCGGATGCTGCACCTTGACCGCGACGTCGTCTCCGTCGCTCGTGCGCGCCCGGTGGACCTGGCCGAGCGAGGCGAGGGCGAACGGCTGCTCGTCGACGTCGGCGAACAGCTCCCCGACGCGAGCGTCGAGGTCCTGCTCGATCACGCGTCGCGCGCGGCCGAAGGGGACCGTCCGGGCGCCGTCGGGCAGCGCACCGAGCGCCGGGCGCGACCGCTCGCCCTCGGTGGCGCGGTCGAGCTGGACCATCGAGAGGAACTGCCCGATCTTCGGTCCGGCGCCCTTCAGCCGCCCGAGCTGGGCTCCGAGGTCCACGGCCAGCGCAAGGGCGCGTGCGTCCTCTCGCGCGTTCGATCGCTCACCACCGGGCGGCGTGACCATGCAATGCCCTCAACCCCGTCGACCGTCGCCCAGTCGCCGACTCGCCGGGCCGGCCAGGCCGGCCGCGGACGGCCTCGGCGAGGCGCCTACAGCGTGGTGACGTTGACGGCCTTCGGGCCCTTGTCGCCGGGCTCGGCGTCGAAGGAGACCTTCGCGCCCTCGGCCAGCGACTTGAAGCCGTCGGCCCTGATGCCGGTGTGATGGACGAAGAGGTCCTTGCCTCCCTCGTCGGGAGTGATGAAGCCGAAGCCCTTGTCATCGTTGAACCACTTCACGGTTCCGGTTGCCATCTCAACTCCTCCACGGCGTCTGTGTACTGCGAACCCGGGGGCGCCTAGCAACGCGGGCGCCGAACACTCTGACGACCGCAACGCATTCGCCCCGTACGTCGCTCAGCGTACACGCTGCTCGAAGCGGCATGCCGACAGGCCACTCCATGCGACGATGCGACGGAGGAGCGTGTTCATTCGGCGTGCGACGAGAGCGGGCCGCGACGAGGGACTATGGCGCCGCTGTCGCAACCACTGGAGGAAGGTCGGGGAGGACGAAGACCGCTGCGCGAGCTGACGTGTGCCGTCGAGGACTTCGCGCGCTGCGCGAGCTCGGTGCGACCGTGGTGTGCTCGTACCTGTGGGCCGAGTACGGCCGCCATCTTGGCGAACAGTTCGCGTTGGCCGGCGTGGCCAAGGACGTACTCGTCCAGCGCGACAACCGCTGGTTGCTCCAGGCCCACCACGTCTCGATGCGTGGGGCATGAGTCCCAGCCAGGCATCGGATCGGCAGAGATGGGCGGTCGATCGGCTGGACGTCCAGCCGCGGGACCGAGTGCTGGAGCTGGGCTGCGGCCACGGCGTCGCGGTGACCATGATCTGCGAGCAACTGCGAGGCGGCGTCGTCGTCGGCGTAGATCGCTCACCGAAAATGATCGCCGCGGCTCGCAGGCGCAACGCCGCCCACGTCACCGTCGGCAGAGCGCGGTTCGTCACCGTAGAGATACACGAGGCCGATCTCGGAGACAAACCCTTCAACAAGGCCCTGGCGGTGCGCTTCCCGCCGCTCCTGCGCGGCGGAGCAGGGCCAACGCTGGCCGCGGTTCGCCATCACGTGGCTGAGGGCGGCGCCCTCTACGTTGTGGAGCACCCGCTCGCCCGTGACCGCATCGAGGGTGTGGCCGACGCCATCGCGCTCCGACTCCGGGAGCACGACTTCACGGTGGAGTCGGTGGTGGTGGAGGAGCGCGAGCGACCGGCCGTCGGCGTCGTGGCGAGCGCTCCTACCGGATGACGGCACGAGCCTGGCCAGGATCGGCCACGCCCAGAGCCGGCCGCGAGCGGTCGCCGTCGTCGCGCTGCTCGCCGCGAATGAGCGAGCCTCGGATCGCCGGCCGCTTGCAAGCGCGAGGAACCACCGACGCGCTGTGGCGGTTCAGGTGAGGCGCCAGTGCGCGCATGCCCGAGCGAGGCCGTCAACGAAGCGTGTAAGCGTGCTGCCATCGGCCTCGCCGTGAAGCGGGTTGAGCTCGGTGACGGTGAGCGCGGTCGCGCGCGGGTCGCCGAGCAGCGTCGCGAGCGCGTCGAGGGCGGCCTGAAGCGGCACGCCGACGTTTCGTCCCGTGTTCTCTGACAGCGGGGCGTCGATGAAGTCGACGACGTCGACGTCGAAGTGCACAGCGATCGCCTCCTGCTCGGGCGGTACCGTGGCCAGTGCGGCGTGAGCGGCACCGGAGGGATCGGCTGCAAGCGCGGCGACGTCGACGACCGAAACCGCCTGGGCGAGCACTTGCTCGCGTTCCCATGCCGTCGCCTGCGTCGCGTCGAATCCCAGCAGGACGACTTGGTCGGCCCGTAGCTCGCAGCGCGCGGCGAGGTCGGGCACGCTGCCGTCGAGCGCAAGCGCGTGGCCGAGGCCCATCCAGTCGAGCGCGCCGTCAGAGGTGCTGCCGGGCACGTTCATGTCTGCGTGGAGATCGAGGTAGACGAGTCCGGGCGCGTCGAACGCGGCGATCGTGCCCAGCCCGACCGTGCAATCCCCGCCCAACACGAGGGGACGCTCGCCGGCCTCGATGCACGCTTCCACGGCGCGCCTCACCTCCTCGACCATCGCGATCACGTCGCCAACGTTTTGCGCGCGACGAGAAGACCGATCAGGTGACCAGCGACGCGACGCGAGGTCGCCACGGTCGCGTGCCGCGACCCCGAGCCGTTCGAGCTTGTCCAGCAGGTTCGCCTCGCGCAAGCGCTGCGGAGCGAGCTCCTGTCCCGGCGCGTAGGCCCCCGCGCTCGACGGGGCGCCGATAACGCCGATGGCCTGCATCAGCCAGAGACGGTACACGCCGGCTGCCCGACATCGCCATCCGCGCCCCCGCCTTCCGGGGCCGGGGTGTCGGAGGTGTCACAGCCGGGGCAGTTGTCTTGTCTTGTGGGTGTAGGTGATCCTCGATCAAGGAGTTTCATGATGAGAGTGTTTGTGGCAGGTGCGACGGGAGCGATCGGAAAGCAGTTGGTGCCGCGACTGGTTGCCGCCGGTCATGAGGTTCATGGCATGACGCGCAGCGAGTCAAAGCAGGCGATGCTCGACGAGCTGGGCGCTGTGCCGGTGGTCGCGGACGCGCTTGATCCCGATCAGGTCGCGCGGGCGGTGGGCGAGGCTACGCCGGACGTGATCGTCCATGAGCTGACCGCGATCGGGTCGGTTGACCTGCGTCATTTCGATCGCGATTTCGCGCTGACCAACCGCCTGCGGACCGACGGGACCGACCACCTGCTGTCGGCCGGGCAGGCGGTCGGGGTGCGGCGGTTTGTGGCGCAGAGCTATGGCGCGTGGTGGTACGTGCGCACCGGCGGCCCGGTGAAGAGCGAGGAGGACCCGCTCGACCCGACGCCGGCGCGCGAGATGCGCGGAAGCTGGACCGCGATCCGTCACCTCGAGGAGGCGGTCCTCGATGCGCGATGGACCGAGGGGATCGTGCTGCGCTACGGCGCGTTCTACGGGCCAGGCACATCGATGGCGCCAGGCGGGGAGCAGCTCGAGATGGTGCGCAAGCGCAAGTTCCCGCTGATCGGCGACGGCGGCGGCGTGTGGTCTTTCATTCATATCGCCGACGCGGCCGAGGCGACCGTGGCGGCGATCGAGGGCGGTCACCGCGGCGTCTACAACGTGGTCGACGATGACCCCGCCCCGGTCGCCGAGTGGCTGCCGGCACTGGCTCAGGAGCTCGGCGCCAAGAAGCCGATGCGCGTGCCGCGGTTCGTTGGGCGCCTGTTCGCCGGTGAGGCCGGCGTGGTGGCGATGACCGACACCCGCGGCGCATCGAACGCCAAGGCCAAGCGCGAGCTTCGGTGGCGCCCGGCGCACCCGAGCTGGCGGCAGGGGTTCGTGGCGGCGTGACCGATCGCGAGCGACTGCTCGAGGAGCTGCGGCCGGTCGCGTTCGCGATCGCGTACCGGATGCTCGGCAGTGTGTCCGAGGCCGAGGACGTGGTGCAGGAGGCGCTGCTGCGAGTGGATCAGGCGCTCCAGGCCGGCCAGCGGATCGCATCGCCGCGCGCGTTCGTCGCCACCGTGACCACCCGGCTGGCGATCAACGAGCTGCGCTCCGCACGCGCCCGTCGCGAGCGGTATGTGGGCGAGTGGCTGCCAGAGCCGATCATCACCGACGGCGAGGATGATCCGGCTCGGCACGCCGAGATGGCCGACTCGCTGTCGCTAGCGATGTTGGTGCTGCTGGAGAACCTCACGCCAGAGCAGCGTGCGGTGCTGCTGCTTCACGACGTGTTCGAGTACCCCTATCCGGAGATCGCGGCGATCGTCGGCAAGAGCGAGGACAACGTACGCCAGCTCGCGACCCGCGCCAGACGCCACGTCGAGCAGCGCCGGCCCCGCTTCCAGGCGACGCGCGAGCAGCGCGACGAGCTGGCACGACGGTTCCTTGCGGCCGCCGAGCAAGGCGACCTCGCGGGCCTCGAGGCGCTGCTCGCTCACGACGTGGAGCTCACCGGCGACGGCGGCGGCAAGGTTCCGGCGCTCGCGCGGTCGCTCCGCGGGCGCAACCGTGTCGCGCGCACGCTGATCAACTGGGTCCGCCTGGCCGCCCGTGTTCCGGGCGTGTCGATGCGCCCCGTCGAGGTCAACGGCGGCCCGGGAGCGCTCTATCTCGACGCACAGCAGCGGCTGATCGCCGTGGTCGCGCTCGAGATCGCCGGCGGTCAGATCACAAGCATCAGCTCGATCGTCAACCCCGACAAGCTCGCCCATCTCGGGCCAGTCGGCGACTTCGGATCGCTGCTGAGGTCGGCGAGATGAACCGCCGTTCTCGCCGCGCCGACGAGCTTTGTTGAACAACTGTTGAACAACTGATAGCGTGGCCACGGCGGGAGTATCGCCCGACTCAGTCAGGGAGCGAGGAGGGAGAATGGCCGAGGGTCCCATGTCAGTTGCGTCGCGGACCGAGCAGCCGGTGCACGGCCCCGACGACGCGTCGACGCTGCCCTACGAGTGGTACGTCGATCCCGGTGGGTTCGAGCTGGAGCGGCAGCGCATCTTCTCGCGGACGTGGCAGTACGTGGGCCACGCCGGCCGGGTCGCCGCGCCGGGCGATTTCTTCACCACCCAGCTGGGCGAGCTCCCGGTCGTCATCACACGCGACGAAGACGGGGAGCTGCACGCGCTCCGTAACGTCTGCTGCCACCGCAGCGCTGAGGTGGTGCTTGCACCGGAGGGGAACCGCAAGACGCTCCAGTGCCATTACCACGCCTGGAGCTACGGGCTGGACGGCCGCCTCGTCGGCGCACCACGGTCCGGCGAGGAACCGGGCTTCCGGAAGGAGGATTTCGCGCTGCGCCCGCTGCGGCTCGAAACGTACGGGCCGTTCATCTTCGTGAACCCCGACGACGAGGCTCCGCCGCTCGGCGAGGTGATGGGTGAGCTGCCGTCGATCGTGGAGCGGACCGGCGTGGACCTGGAAAGCCTCCGCAGCCGTGAGCGGCGCGAGTACCCGCTCAAGGCGAACTGGAAGGTCGTCGTCGAGAACTTCCTCGAGTGCTACCACTGCCAGGTCGCTCATCCGAGCTTCGCGGACGCGATCGACCTGAACAGCTACGAGATCGACGAGTACCGCTACGTCTCGACCCAGCACGGGCCGCCGAAGCACGAGGAGAGCGCGGCGGAGCTCCGGGTGAAGGAGGGCCGGTACAACTACCTGTGGCCGACCTTCATGCTGAATATCTACCCCGGGCCCGGCAACGCGTCGACGAACCAAATCGTCCCGATCGACGCGGACAACACGCTCGCCGTCTACGAGTACTTCTACGACGAAGACGCTCCAGACGACTTCGCGACCGAGACGACCGGTCTCATCCACCAGGTGATGGTCGAGGACATCACGCTCTGTGAATCCGTCCAGCGCGGCATGCGGACGGGCACGTTCGAGCACGGCCGGCTCATGCTTCGCTACGAGCACGCGATCCGTCACTTCCAGAACCTGGTGCGCGAGTCGCTCGCGGCGTGAGGAACCTGCTCTCCCCGCTGAGGCTGGGACCGGCTGAGCTCCAGAACCGGATCGTCTCGACTGCGCACCAGACGACGCTGATCCGCGACCACCTTCCGACCGACGACTTCGTGGCCTACCACGAGGCCCGGGCGGCGGGTGGCGCCGGCCTGATCGTGCTAGAGGCCGCCGCCATACACCCCTCCGGGTTGCTGACGGGAAAGACGCTTGCGATGTTCGACGACGTCGCAGTGCCCGCGCTCGCCCGGGTGGCCGACGCCGTCCACGCCCACGGGACCCGTCTGTTCGTGCAGCTCTTCCACGGCGGGCGCGAGCAGATCATGTCGCCCCCGCGGCAACCGGCCGTCGCCCCCTCCGCGGTGCCCACGCCGCGCTTTCACGTGGAGCCGCGCGCGCTCGACTCCCACGAGATCGAAGAGATCATCGCGGGTTACGGCAAGGCTGCTGCGATCGCCGCCGCGGCCGAGCTCGACGGCGTGGAGATCTCCGCCGCGCACAACTACCTGATCGCCGAGTTCTTCTCACGGGAGACGAATCACCGCGTCGACGAGTGGGCCGACGGCCGTCGACTTCCTCCAGGCGGTCCTCAACTCGGTTCGGGACGCGGCGCCGGAGCTCGCGGTCGGCGTCCGGGTGTCGGCCGAAGCGGCGGTGACCGGGGCGATCGTCGAGCAGCTCGCCGGGCGCGCCGATTACGTCAGCTTCGCCTTGGGCGACGCATCGACACTGACGGGAGCCGTAGGGATCGTGCCGCCACCGCCCGTGCCCCGCAACGCGATCGCGGACGTCGCGCACGAGCATCGTCCCGCGCTGGCGCGGATCGTGACCTCAAGGATCGTCGACCCCGCCGAGGCCGACGCGCTGATCGCGTCGGGGCGCGGCGACGCCGTCGGAATGACGCGCGCGCTGATCGTGGACCCGAGCATGCCGCTCAAGCTGCGAAGCGGCCGTGAGCACGAGCTGCTCCGCTGCATCGGCTGCAACGTCTGCATCGCGCACTACCACGCCGGCACGCCGATCGCGTGTGCGCAGAACCCTCGGACCGGACGCGAGCGACAGCTCGGTCCGCCGCAGCCCGCCGGCGAACGCGGGCGGGTCGTCGTAATAGGCGCGGGCCCCGCCGGGCTGGCCGCCGCCCGGGAAGCTGCGCTACGCGATCACGAGGTCGTGGTGTTCGAGCGCGAGGACGAGATCGGCGGCCAGGTCCGCCTGATGCGCGACCCGCCGGGCCAGTCGGAGATCGCCGAGACGCTCGTCCGAAACTACGACGAGACGCTTCGCTCTCCGCAGGTCGACCTCCGGCTCGGGACCGCCGCCGACGTCGACCGGATCGGCGCTCTCGCCGCCGACCTCGTCGTCGTGGCGACCGGGGCCGAGCCCTACGGCGCGCCGATTCCTGCTGAAGGCATCGAGCCGCTGCAAGCGTGGGACGTCCTGCGCGGGGCGCGTCCGCGTGGACGGGTGCTCGTCGCCGACTGGGGCGGCGACCCAGCCGGACTCGACTGTGCGGAGCTGCTCGCCGGGGCCGGCTGCGAGGTCATGCTCACGGTCGCGGCCACGGCCGTCGGCGAGAGCCTCCATTCCTATCGCCGCGCCCTCTACCTCGCCCGGCTGTACAGAGCGGGCGTCCACATCCGGCACCACCTGCGCCTGCTGGAGGTCACCCCAGAGGGTGGACTGTTCGCGAACCTGTTCGCGGACGACGTGCACGAGCTGATCGACGCGGACCATGTCGTGCTGGCCCAAGGGCGCGTGCCCGCGCCGAGCCCGTATGCCGGCCTGCGTGAGCTCGGGTTGGAAGTGCGCAGGGCCGGGGACTGCGCGAGCCCGCGTTCGCTCGAAGAGGCGATCCTGGAAGGGACGATGGCCGTCGTCGCCTGGGCGGAAGCGGCCGGAGGCCGGCCCGTGCCGGCAGTCCGAACGGCATGAAGGTCGCGCTCGTCACCGGCGCGAGCCGCGGCATCGGAGCTGCGATCGCGGAGCGCTTCGCCCAGGACGGCGTCCGCGTCGTTGGCGTGAGCCGCACACCCTTCGAGAGCGACCTGGACATCGAGTTCGCTCGTGCCGACGTCTCGAGCCCGACGGATGTGAAGCAACTGGTAAAGGACGTCGTACAGCGCCACGGACGCCTGGACGTGGTCGTGAACAACGCCGCGATCGAGCACGAGGGAACCGTCGTCGACACGACCCCGGAGGAGTGGGACCACGTCATGGGAGTGAACCTGCGGAGCGTCTTCCTCTGCGCGAAGTACGCGATCCCCCACCTGAGCCGGACGCAGGGAGTGATCATCAACATCGCCTCCGTCGACGGCCTGTGGGCCGAGCCGTCGCTGGCCGCGTACTGCGCCGCGAAGGGCGGCGCGATCGCGCTCACGCGAGCGATCGCGATCGACCACGGACGCGAGGGGATCCGCTGCATGTGCATCTGCCCGAGCTACGTGGCGACCGACATGCTCGAGCAGTTCTACGACGCACAGCCCGACCCGGCCGCGGCGCGCGCAGGCGCCGCCGCGCTCCACCCGCTCGGCCGGATCTCGACGCCCGCGGAGGTCGCCGCACTCGCCGTGTGGCTCAGTTCCGACGAGGCCTCGTTCGCGACCGGGCAGGCATACGTGCTCGACGGCGGCCTGACCGCGGGACGACCGAACGGACGGGAGGGGCTCTCGACGTGATCAGCGCGACGCACTCAGAGTCGAATGTCGGTCGGGGCGTGTCGGCGCTGCGGCGACGAATCCTCGCCGGCGAAGTCAGGCCCGGCTGGCCCCTGCGGGAGGTCGCGCTGGCTGCCGAGCTGGGCGTGTCTCGAAACACACTCCGCGAGGTCTTGCTCGTGCTGGCCTCCGAAGGCTTGGTGCAGCACGTGCCCCATCACGGCGCGCGCGTCGTGCAGCTGGGCGTGCGAGACGCCCGGGACATCTACCTCGTGAGACAGCTCATCGAGTCGGCCGCCGTCGAGCGCGCAGCGACGCGACCGCTGGAGACATCCGAGTACCTATCGGCGGCGGTCGGGCGGTTGGAAGCCGCGGCCGCCGCGCACGATCTCGACCAGCTCGTCGAGGCCGACCTCGGCTTTCATCGCTCGCTTGCCGCCGTGCTCGAAAGTGACCGGCTCTCCGTGGTCTTCCGCAGGATCGAGACACAGCTGCGGCTGGCTTTTTCGATCGTCGCGTTCGCCGACCGCGAATACGAGCAGCCCCAGCCCCTGGTGGACGAACACCGCGAGCTCCACCGACTCATCACCGACGGCGACGTCAACCGGGCGAAAGAAGCTCTCCGGACGCACCTCGTGAAGTACGAGACACGGCTCGTCGCCGTGCTGCGCGAGCAGGAGTCCGCTGTGGAGGAGCAGGTTTGAGCGCCGTCGGCACCGGGCGGCTGGCCCGTAAGGCCGCGCTGGTCACCGGCGCCAGCCGCGGCATCGGCGCGGCGATCGCGCGACGCTTCGCCGCGGAGGGCGCCGACGTGCTGAACGCAAGCCTCATCGAACCGGTCTACGAGGACCCAGGCGTCGTCTCGATCATCGCCGACGTGAGCGATCCCGACGCTGCACGGCGCCTGGTGAACGAAGCCGCCGAAAGGGTCGGCAAGCTCGACATCCTCGTGAACAATGCGGGCGTCGAGCTCGAGGCGACGATCGAGCACACGAGCGCGGAGGAATGGGATCGCGTCATGGCGGTGAACGCACGGGGACCGTTCCTCTGCTCGAAGTTCGCCCTGCCGCATCTCCGCCGCGCACGGGGGGTCATCGTGAACATCGCCTCAGTCGATGCCTTATGGGGCGAGCCCGAGCTTGCCGCCTACTGCGCGTCGAAGGGAGCCGTGCTTGCGCTCACGCGCTGCCTCGCGCTCGACCACGCAGCCGACGGCATCAGGGCGGTCGCGATCTGCCCCGGCTACGTCCGGACCGACCTGCTCGAGCAGTTCTACGACAACCAGCCCGACCCTGAGGCGGCACGGGCCTCGCTAACGCGGAAGCACCCACTCGGCCGCATATGTGAGCCCGACGAAGTGGCAAGCCTGGCGACGTGGCTCGCTTCCGAAGAAGCCGCGTTCGTATCAGGCCAGCCGTACATCATCGACGGAGCGCTGACGGCCGGCCGCACATTCAGCTGGGCGGACTCGCCCCGACGCTGAGCGACCGCCCTGTTAGGGTGCCGGACGATGCTGGCCCCGGCGTGCTCCGTGCTCGTCTCTACGTTGGCCGTCTCCGTTTTCTGTCTCGGACTGGCTTCGCCCGCCGGCGGGCGCGGTCCCACGGCGACCAAGCTGGCGGCCAAGGATCCTGGCGCGCTGCACGGAGGCAATACGATCGTGGCCTCCAAGCGCGGTGCGCCCGTGCACGGCGTGCCGGGGCGTAAGAACCACATGGCCGCACTGGCGGCGGGCGCCACGATTCACGGCGGCTCGGGCCACGATGAGCTTGGCGCTCGGGCTCCGCGAGTGACGCTCCGCGGCCGCGGTGGCCGCGACGTGATCCACGGCGGTAGGGACGGGACGCTGATCGGCGGCCCCGGGGCGGATCTGTTGACCGCGACGCGCAGCGGTGCCACGGCGAGGGCGGGTCCTCGTGATTACGTCGTCCTCAGGGGTCGAGGGGACCGCGTCGTGTGCCGATCCGGGGCGCGCGGCGTCGTCATCCTGCGTTCGCCTGGGACGAAGGTCGACCCGGCCTGTCGCCGCGGCGGTGCCCGCGTCCGTACCGACGAGGTGGGGTCGTCCCGGTCGCCGCGCGCACGCGGGGCGCAGCAGGCCGTAACGGGCGACGGCAGCATCGCGAATCCGTTTCGCGCGCCGTGCGACGGCGGGGGAGTTGACTGCACGGTCAGCGCCTTTCCCGAGCGCACGTTGAGTGGCGCGTGGTCGAACGAGTTCGTTCCGGCCTATCAGTGCCCGGGCGGTCATCCCTATCTCCTCAACAAGACCTACTCGCCGCGCTTCACCACATGGGGCTGGGGCGTGGAGATCCGCGAGGACCAGTCGGACTTCGCGATCGGGGTGAGCATCACCGGCCAGCTGCTGGTCGACACACCGTTCCCCAACGACGTGTTCGGGGGCACGCTGACCGGCTACCCCAACTCGAGTGCGACGAACTGGCTCTGGGGCGGGTCGCACTGGTACAAGGTCGTCCTTCACTGCACCTCAGACCCGTGCCGCTCGACCGATCTGGTCGGGCGCCCGACGGGATGCCGTGACAACGCCCGCCGGCAGCTCACCCAGCGCGGACGCGCCCCAAGCTGATCCTTCCACGGGTGCCGGAGGGGTGGACGAGACCTGATCGAGGAGCTGGAAATAGGAGGCAAGGCAATGACGCAGCACGAGGTCGGGACACAAGAGCAGTGGCAGGCGGCCCGCGACCAGCTGCTGGCGGAGGAGAAGGAGCTCACCCGCCGCAACGACGAGCTGACACGGAAGCGGCGGGAGCTTCCCTGGGTGCCGGTCGAGAAGGACTACGGCTTCGAGACTGCCGACGGGGCCAAGTCGCTGGCCGACCTGTTCGACGGGCGCTCCCAGCTGCTCATCTACCACTTCATGTTCGGCCCGGCCTACGCGGCCGGCTGCCCGGTCTGCTCGTCGATCGCGGACAACCTCGACCCGAACGCGATCCACCTGGCGGCGCGCGACGTGAAGCTGATGCTCGTCTCGCGGGCCCCGCTGGAGAAGCTTCAGGGATACAAGAAGCGGATGGGTTGGAGCCTCGACTGGGCCTCGACGGTGGGCAGCGAATTCAACCGCGAGCTCGGCTTCCTGCACACCGAGGAGGAGCTGAGGCCGTTCCTCGAGGGCGGGCTGCCGCCGGCGGTCGAGCAGAACGCCGAGGCCTGTGGGGTCGATGCGGCGACGTACGTGTCGGAGGGCCCCGGCCTGAGCGCGTACATGCTCACGGACGGCACCGTCTACGGGACCTACCTGACGACGGCGCGCGGTCTCGAGCCGGCGATGGGCTACTACGGCCTCCTGGACCGCACGCCGATCGGCCGCAACGAGGAGGGTGAGCAGGTCTTCTGGCTGCGCCGCCACGACGAGTACGAGGACGCCTGAGGATTGCGCGCACGGACTGCATGCCGAGCTGGCAGCGTGGCCCCGATGCTCGTCAGGAGGAGCAGATGTCCGCTACTGATGCTGGCCAACAGACGGCCAGCGACAACACCGATGTTCGCCCGTTTCAGGTCGATTTTCCGGAGGCGGAGCTCGCCGAGTTGCGCAGGCGCATAAACGCGACCAGGTGGCCCGAGCGGGAGACGGTCACCGACGACTCGCAGGGCGTGGCGCTCGCGACGATGCAGGAGCTCGCGCGCTACTGGGGGACGGACTACGACTGGCGCAAGTGCGAGGCGAAACTGAACGCCCTACCGCACCTCATGACCGTGATCGATGGGCTCGACATCCATTTCATTCATGTCCGTTCCCAGCACGAGGACGCGCTGCCGCTGATCGTCACGCATGGGTGGCCTGGCTCGATCATCGAGCAGCTAAAGATCATCGATCCACTCACCAATCCCACGGCACATGGCGCGAGCGCATCGGATGCGTTCCATCTGGTGATTCCCTCGCTGCCGGGCCACGGATTCTCTGCCAAGCCGACGGCCACCGGGTGGGATCCCGCACGCATCGCACGTGCGTGGGTCGTGCTGATGAAGCGCCTCGGATACACCCAGTTTGTGGCGCAGGGCGGCGATTGGGGTGCGGCTGTCACGCAGGCGATGGGTGAGCAGGCGGCTCCGGAGCTGCTCGGCATTCACTCCAACATGCCTGGTACTGCGCCGGCCGACCTTGCCGAGGCGTTTCAGCGCGGCGACCCGCCGCCATCCGATCTCTCGGCCGAGGAGACACGCGCATACGAGCAATTGAGGAGCTTCTATGCGCAGCACGTGGCCTACGCGCTCATCATGGGGACGCGCCCGCAGACGTTGTACGGACTGGCGGACTCACCAATCGATCTAGCGGCGTTCGCCATTGACCACGGCGACGGCACCGGCCAGCCCGGCCTCATCCAGCAGATCCTGCGGGGACAACTGCCGGGCGCCCTCACACGAGACGACATCCTCGACAACATCACGCTGTACTGGCTCACGAACACCGGGGTTTCCGCGGCTCGTCTCTATTGGGAGAGCAAGGCGGGCTTCTTCGAGGCCAAGAACATCTCCATTCCGTTTGCCATCAGCGTCTTTCCCGACGAGCTGTACCAAGCACCGCGGACCTGGGCAGAGCGCGCGTATCCCGACAACCTCATCCATTTCAACGAGCTCGACCGAGGCGGCCACTTCGCGGCCTGGGAACAGCCGCAACTCCTCGCGGAAGAGGTTCGCGCCGGCTTCAGACCACTGCGCAAGTAGCCAACAGACGGCGCCGCGCCTGCTCGCCCATCCGGGCATCGGCCCGGGCCGCCGCCAAGCTGTTGATCGTGGCCGGCGTCGTCCTCGCTGGGATCGGCGTGGCGCTGGCGCTCCTGCTTCTCGGCCGGCCGCAGAAGACACCGCACGAGCGGCTGGAGCCGGTCCCGGCGGCCGGCGCCGCGGAATAGATCGAACGAAAAGGAGGCAAGGCCATGACGAAGCACAAGATCGGAACGCGAGAGGAGTGGCTGGCGGCCCGTGTTGAGCTCCTCCAGCGCGAGAAGGAGCACAGCCGCCGCGCTGACGACCTCGCGCGCCGGCGGCGGGAGTTGCCCTGGGTGCGGATCGAGCAGGACTACAGCTTCGAGACCGACGAGGGTACGAAGACCCTGGCGCAGCTCTTCGACGGGCGCTCGCAGCTGCTCGTCTACCACTTCATGTTCGGGTACGGGCTCAGGGTCAACGATGAGACCGAGGGCTGTACCGCATGCTCGTTCGTCGCCGACCACCTCGACGCCACGCTCCCCCACCTGGGCGCCCGCGATGTGACGCTGGTCTGCGCGTCGATCGCCCCGCTCGAGAGGCTGCAGGCCTACAAGGAGCGGATGGGCTGGACGTTCTCCTGGGTTTCATCTCTCGGGAGCGACTTCAGCTACGACTTCGGGGTCGCCTTCAGCGAGGAGCAGCAGAGGGATGGAGCCGAATACAACTTCCGGCACGTCGCTGCGCCCGGCGAGCAGGAGCCGGGCCTGAGCGCCTTTGCGATCGACGGTGGGGTGGTTCACCACACCTACTCCACGTACGCGCGCGGCGTCGAAGCGCTCATGGGCACGTACCCGATCCTCGACCTCGCCCCCCGCGGGCGCGACGAGCACGGCCTCGAAACGAGCGGGCCGTGGTGGCGCCGCCATGACGAGTACGGGCTGCCTCAAACCAAATCCGGGAGTTGACGAGACATGGGACTGCTGCGGTTCAGCTCCGCTTGCGCAGCAGCGCGCCCAGGTCGGCCACCGGCCCCAGGTGTTGCAGCTTGTCCGGGTTGACGATCGAGCTCACGCCCTGGATCTGGCCCTCCGCGACGTCGAGGATCATCACGCCGATCAGCCCGCCCTCGCGGTCGAAGAACAGCGCACCCGGTTGTCCGTTCACCTCCTCGCGGCGCGAGGTGATGCCAAAGCGGGTGAAGGCGCGCAGCCCCGCGATCAGCGTGCGCGCCGCTCTGGCGCGGCCGTGGACCGCGCGTTTGAGGGCGGGTGCCTTGCCGCCGCCGTCGGCGTGGAGCACCACGTCGTGGGCCAGCAGCTCCTCCAGCCCTTCGAGATCGCCCTCCTCGGCGGCCGCGAAGAAGCGGGTCGCGAGCTGCTCCCGCTGCTCGCGCGAGGCCTCGAACCGGGGGCGCCGCTCCTTCACGTGGCGGCGGGCTCGTGTCGGCGAGCTGGCGGGCGTTCTGCTCGCTCGTCCCGACGATCTCCGCGATCCGGGCGTAGGGCTCGTCGAACACGTCGCGCAGCAGGAACGCGGCGCGCTGCTCGGGCGACAGGCTCTCGAGCAGGACGAGGAAGGCGAGCGACAGCGAGTCCGCCATCTCGGCCTTGCGAGCAGGATCGTCGTCGGCGCTCGCGACGAACGGCTCCGGCAGCCACTCACCCACGTAGGTCTCGCGCCGGACCCGTGCCGAGCGCAGGTGATCGAGCGAGAGCCGCGAGACCACCGTCGACAGGTAGGCGCGCGGCGACTCGATCCGCTCGCCGCCCTCGCGCGCCCTGTGGAGGCGCAGGAACCCCTCCTGCACCACGTCCTCCGCTTCGCTCACGCTGCCGAGCATCCGGTAGGCGATCGCGAACGCCGACGGGCGGAGCTCGTCGAACTCCTCCTCGGTCATCGCTCAGCCGAGTCCCTGCGCGAAGCCCTGCCGCCAGCTCGCATAGGCCGGCTTCCAGCCGAGCTCGCGCTTCGCCTTCTGGTTCGAGGCACCCCTCACCTCGGTCATCATGAGCGTTGCCATCTCACCGGCCGCCAGCCGCGCCAGCCAGCGCGGGACACGCCTTGGTGGCTTGGCATCCAGCGCGCTCGCCAGCACCGGCAGCCACTCCCGCACCGGCGCGGGCTCGTCGTCGACGATGTTGTAGATACCCGGCTCGCCGTGCTCGACCGCGGCCGCGGTCGCCGCCGCGGCGTCTTCGATGTGAATGTGCGACCAGACGCCACCACCGTCGCCAACGATTGGGAACCGACGCTTGCGGATCGGCGCCGCCATCACCGCATCCGGAGCCAAGCTGATCGCGGTGCCCGGACCGTAGAAGCCGCCGTAGCGCAACACGAGACCCTCGCCCCACTCGATTGTCGTCACCGCCCGCTCCAGATGGAGGATCCCCACTAGCGGAGCCCGCAGCGCCGCCGGCGGGTTGGGATCGAGGGGATCGGCCTCGGTCTGCACCGGTCCGCCCGTGCGGGCGAATCGAAAAGCCGCAAAGCTCTGCGCCACGAAGCGCCGTGCCCCCGCGGCGCGACCGGCGGCCAAAAGATGGTCCGTCGCCTCGGTACGCAGCCGGTTGGTCATGGTCGCCGCGAAGGAGCGCTCGGGGTGCCGCATGTCCCTCGCGGAGAGCTTCCCGGACAGCGCCGTGAGCTGATGCACGATCACCTCGGGCTCGGCGGACGCCACCGCCTGGGCGACCGCGTCGGGGTCGAGAGCGTCGGCCACGACCGGGCGGGCTCCCAGGCTGCGCACCAGGTCCTGCTTCGATGCGCTCCGGGTCATCCCGACCGCCTCGTGGCCTCGAGCGACGAGCTGCGGGACGAGCGCTCTGCCGAGAACGCCTGTGGCGCCGGCTACGAAGACCTTCATGACTGCTCCTGTCGTCTCATTTACCCTCTGAGACGAGATAGAGGCGCCGCCTGTGACAGTGCCCCGCGCGCGCCGCCGGGTTGGGCGGCGGATACTTGGTGGGCGATCTCGCGGGCGAGCTCAAGGCAGGCGGTGGCCGCCCTCGCTGGCCTCGCAGCTTCTACCGCTGAACGTCCCTAGTGATTTGGCGACGCGGCGGATATGTCGGCGAGCGTCGGTCCGGCATCGCGGTCCTGGGCCAGGTCTCCAAGAGACACAACGCCGACCAGCCCTCCGTCGCTGACCACGGGCAGTCGACGGATGCTGTTCTCGTCCATCGTCTGAGCCGCCGCCTCCACGCCGTCGCCCGGCTCGAGCGTTCGCGGATCCGAGGTGCAGACGTCGCCGACCGTGGTCGACTGAGGGTCGCGGCCGTCGGCGATCGCCCGGACGACGATGTCACGGTCCGTGAGGATGCCGGCCACCCGCCCGCCATCGGTCACGATCACGTTGCCGATGTCGCCGTCGCGCATCTCGCGCGCGGCGTCGACGAGCCTGTCGCCGATCTCGACCGTGCGCGGGTCGCGGGTCATGATCTCCTCGACTGTGCCGGCCATCTGGTCGGACCTCCTTTGGTTGCCGTGTTCATCATCCCCTACTCGTTCCCGAAGCGCCGCCGAGCGAGCGCGGAGCAGTAGCCTGTCCACTGATGAAGCCGCGAATCTTCCTCGGGTCGTCCGGACAGCAGGAGAAGCTGCTGCAGGGGCTCACCCGCGGGCTCCAGGACATCGCGGACGTCGATCCGTGGACGACGGTCTTCAACCCGGGTGTTTCGACCCTCGAGCGGCTCGTCGAGCTCACCGGCGAGGTCGATTTCGCCGCGTTCGTCTTCGCCCAGGACGACTGGACGACGAAGGGAGCGTCGCCTGACGCAGCCTCCGGAGAGGCCTCACCGCGCGACAACGTCGTCTACGAAGCGGGCTTGTTCGGGGGTGCGCTCGGCATCCGCCGCACGTTCATCCTCCACGCGAACGGCGCCAAGCTCCCCACCGACCTGCTCGGTCTGACCTCGATCCGGTACGACCCCGACACCACGCCGGCCGTCGTGCGCCAGATCAACCAGCAGCTGCGGAAAGCGATCGAGACGGAAGGCCGGATCAGCCGCCTGGAGGGTGACTGGTGGCAACTGTCGCTCACCGCCAGGACCGAACTCGAGCCGTCTGCGGTGTCGCTCCTGACGGTCAGCCGTGATCGCGCCGGCTCGCTCGAGGTCGCGGGACGCTCATGGCAGGCCGACGGCGCGCTGTCCGCGCGCTACTGGAGTGAGGCGTTGAAGGAACGAGTCGATCCGCCCAGCATCTTCTTCTTCTTCAACGGCGAACGTCCCCGTCTTCCAAACGCTCCCCAGCTCGAGGGGACCGGTGAGATCAAGCTCGAGAGCGTCGATCGCGCCGGCGGCTACTGGACGTCCCGCGCCGACGGCCCCGACGCCTTCTACACACGGACCTCCGGGATCTTCCTCCGTGCCGACCCAGGTGACAAGGCCGTGTTGGACGGCAACAACCCCGCCGAGCGGGCGGCACTCATCGACCGGCGCCTCGAGGAGTGGAAGGCGTGGGCGAGCTCCTGAAGGAATTGAGCGCCGCCGCGTAACGACGGACGTAGCGCCCGAGGCGGTCGCTCTCGAGCGGGTCGGGTGACTATGTCGAGCCAGATCAGGTAAGCCCGCACTGCTCACGAGCTCCAGCTCTGCGTGCTCGTGGCCCGCCATCGGTCACATTTTCGCGCCGCCGGGTGTCAAACGAGTGACAGATCGATTCTGCTGGTGCCGGGCCCGCCGGCGCTGGGAAAGGAAGGAAACGATGCAGACGGAAAGCAAGACTCAGAAGATTGCCGTCACGGGGGCGACCGGCCGGGTCGGATCGCACCTCGTCGAGATCCTCGAGCGGCGCGGACACGATGTGGTCCCGATCGCGCGCTCCAAGGGTGTCGACGTGGTCAGCGGCGACGGTCTCGACGAGGCGCTCGTCGGGGCCGAGACCATCATCGACGCGGCAACCGGGCCCTCGCCCGACCAGGAGGAGGCGACGGCGTTCTTCACCGCCTCGGCGCGTAACCTGCAGCGAGCCGGCGCCGCGGCCGGGGCGAAGCGGATCGTGGTCGTCTCGATCATCGGCATCGACAAGTTCCGGGGCGGCTACAACGCGGCGAAGATGGCACAGGAGCGGACGCTGCTCGAAGGCCCGCTGCCGGTCCGGATCGTTCGCGCGGCCCAGTTCCACGAGTTCGTCGAGCCGCTGCTCGGGTGGACGATCCAGGACGGCGTCGCCTACGTGCCCGAGATGCGAACGCAGCTCGTGGCCGCCCGCGCCGTCGCCGAAGCTCTCGCCGACGCGGCCGAGGAGCCCGAGACCGAGAACGGCAGGATCACCGAGGTCGCAGGCCCGCAGGAGGAGCGTCTCGCCGATATGGCCGCCGCGCTCTTTGCCAGCCGAGGTGACTCGTTCGAGATCCGCGAGAGCCGTGGCGGTCCACTGGCGGAGCCCGGCGACCCGGACGCCGCGGCCTATGCGGAGGGCGCCGCGCTGCCCAACCCGGGCGCGAAGCTCGCCGGCCCCAGCTTCGAAGAGTGGCTCGCGACGGCGGGGAAGGAGCAGAAGTCATGAACAGCACGACGTCGAAATTCAGCCCCCGGCAGGACACCTACTGGTGGCAGGGCAGCGTGATGGAGATCAAGGCCCGCGCCGAGGACACCGGCGGTGCCCTCGGTGTCCTCGAGGGCCGCTTCTTCGAGGAGGGGTACGGGCCCCCGCTCCACGTCCATAGCCGCGAGGACGAAGCCATGTATGTGCTCGAGGGGCAGATCCGCTTCCGCGTGGGAGACGACGAGTTCGTCGCCGGTCCCGGTACCTGGGTCTGGCAGCCGCGGGGCGTAGCGCACACCTTCAGAGTGGAGTCCGAGGGCGCGCGAGCGCTCGTGATCTTTACGCCCGGAGGCATCGAGGGCATGTTCGAGGAGGGCGGCGTGCCGGCCGGAGAGTCGGCCGAGCCGCCCCAGCAGGAGTACGACCTGGAGGCCGCTGCGGCGCTCGCAAAGCGCTACGGCTTCGAGGTCGTCGGACCGCAGCTGGCGTAACTTGAGTACATGCACGCTGATGCCGCAGCGGACGGCATCGCATACCAGAGCGGCCGTGGCCGCTGGGTCCTCGGCGTCGCGATCGCCGGGTCCGGGATGGCGTTCCTCGACGGGACGATCGTCAACGTCGCGCTGCCCGACATCGGCCGCGACTTCGACGCCTCGACGAGCTCGCTGCAGTGGATCCTCAACGGCTACCTGCTGGCGCTCGCGTCGCTGATCCTGCTTGGCGGCTCGCTCGGCGACCGCTACGGACGCCGGCGCGTTTTCGTGGCCGGGGCGGTGCTGTTCACGGCCGCCTCGGTCCTGTGCGCGGCCTCCCCCAACGTCGAGCTGCTGATCGCGGCGCGGATCCTGCAGGGAATCGGCGGAGCGTTGCTGACGCCCGGGAGCCTGGCGATGATCGAGGCGAGCTTCCGGCGTGAGGACCGCCCCCGCGCGATCGGCGCCTGGTCCGGGCTGACGGGCGTCGCAGCCGCGGTCGGGCCGCTGCTCGGCGGCTACCTCGTGGACGCGGTGTCGTGGCGGGCGACTTTCCTGATCAACGTCCCGCTCGGCGCGCTGGTCGTGGCGACCGCCCACCACGTTCCCGAGTCCCGCGATCCGACAGCCCACGGGCACCTCGACGCCAGCGGCGCGCTGCTGGCGGCGCTCGCCCTCGGCGCGACGACCTACGCGCTGATCGAGGGCCCCGACGACGGCCTGACGCCGTCGATCGTGGTGATCGCTGGCGTGGGCCTGATTGCGCTCGCGGCCTTCCTGCTGGCCGAGCGGCGCAGCCCGAACCCGATGCTGCCGCTCGGCATCTTCGCCTCCCGCCAGTTCAGCGCAGCCAACGTCGTGACCTTCGTGGTGTACGCGGCGCTCGGCGGCATGTTCTTCCTGCTCGTCTCGTTCCTGCAGATCTCGCTGGGCTACTCGCCGATCGCCGCCGGCGCCGCGCTGCTTCCCCAGACGGTGTTGATGCTGCTGCTGTCGGCGCGCTCGGGAGCCCTGGCCCAGCGCATCGGTCCCAGGATCCCGCTGACCGTCGGCCCGCTCACTATCGCGGCCGGGATGCTGCTGATGACCCAGATCGACCCCGGCGACAGCTACGTCGCGTCAGTGCTGCCTGCGGTGATCGTGTTCGGCCTCGGGCTGACTCTCGTCGCCTCGCCGGTGACCGCCACCGCGCTCGCCGCCGTCGACGCCAGCCACGCCGGCGTCGCGTCCGGGGTCAACAACGCCGTCGCACGCGTCGCCAACCTGCTCGCGGTGGCCGTCCTGCCCCTCGTCGCCGGCATCACCGGCGACAGCTTCTTCGACCCCGCCGCCATGACCGACGGCTTCCACATTGCGATGCTCACCTGCGCCGCGCTCGCCGCCGCCGGCGGCGCCGTCGCCTGGCTGACCATCAGCAACGACGCGCTCGCCGCTGAGCCCGAGCGGCGCGGCGAACCACCGATCGCCGTCCCAACCCACTACACGTGCGCCGTCTCCGGGCCGCCCTGGCAACCAGCAAACGGACACAGCCGGGCCACCCTGGCCACGCAAGCAACCGGAACGGCTCAGCCCGGAGAGTAGGTCTCGGGTGACGCGGCCGCGGCTCGCAAACCAGCGCCACCTCTTCGAGATCCCGGACGATCTCGTCTACCTCAACTGCGCAAGCCAGGCTCCGCAGCTGCACTCCGTCCGACTGGCGGGGGAGCGGGCGCTGGCCCGCTCTGCGACACCGTGGACGATCGGCGACAACGACTGGTTCGACGAGGTGGAGGAGCTGCGGGAGCTGTTCTCGCTGCTGATCGGCGCCGACCCGGACGGTGTTGCCCTGATCCCCGCAACGAGCTACGGGCTCGCAGTGGCGGCGCACAACGTGCGAGCCTCACAGGGCGACAGGGTCCTGTTGCTCGCGGACGACTACCCGTCCAACGTCTACACCTGGCGGACCTGGGCTCGCCGGACGGGCGCCGAGCTCCTCACCGTCGGGCGCCAGGAGGGCCAGAGCTGGACCGCGGCCATCCTCGAAGCGCTCGACGAGCGGGTGCGCGTCGTCTCGGTCCCCAACGTCCACTGGACCGACGGCGCCCTAGTCGAGCTCGCGCGGGTGGGCGAGCGCGCTCGCCAGGCCGGGGCGCTGTTCGTGGTCGAGGCGACGCAGTCGCTCGGCGCCCTGCCGCTCGACCTGTCGGTCGTCCGCCCCGACTTTCTGGTCGCCACGGGGTACAAGTGGCTGCTCGGCCCGCTCAGCGTTTCCTACATGTTCGTCGGCGAGGAGCAGCGGTCGGGCCGCCCAATCGAGGAGAACTGGAGCAACCGCGTCGACGCGGAAGACGCCGCGCGCCTGACCGACTACAGCGACCGCTACCGCCCCGGCGCGCGGCGCTTCGACGTCGGGCAGCGCAGCAACTTCACGCTGGTGCCCATGGCCATCGCGGCGCTGCGCCAGCTGCGCGAGTGGGGCGTGGGGAACATAGCCGCTAGCTTGGCCCCGACGACGAGCCGTATTGAACGCGAGGCCACGGCGCGGGGCCTAGCCCCTCTGTCCGCGGATCAGCGTGGGCCGCACATGCTCGGCATCCGCGTGCCGGCCGACCAGCACGCCGCGATAGCGAAGCTGCTGGCGGACGCCAACGTGTTCGTCGGGGTGCGCGGCTCGTCGCTGCGCATCAGCCCGCACCTGCACACGACCGAGCGTGACATCGACCTGCTCTTCGCGGCGCTGGACCGCGCGATGGCGAGAGCAGCCACCTAAGCGGTTTCGGCGGCCTACACGGCAAGTACCATGGGCGGGCCAGTCGACCCTCGATGACGTCGTGGCGAGTGCGACGAGCCAACCGTCGTGCGGTCGATTCCGGTCACGGCTCGCGAGCGGCTCGGCAGGTTTGGCGACGCTTTCAGGAGGCGATCTCATGACTTCAGGAGAACTGGACGCACGCGCTAAGGGACGGGCTCTGGCGCTGCTGGCGGTGACGCAGTTCGTGGTCATCCTCGACGCCTCGATCGTCAATGTGGCGCTGCCCTCGATCGGCGGTGCGCTCGACTTCTCACAGGACAACCTCTCGTGGGTGGTCAACGCCTACACGCTGACCTTCGGCGGCTTCCTGCTGCTCGGCGGCCGCCTCGCCGACCTCATGGGCCGCCGGCGCATGTTCATGAGCGGCCTCGTCCTCTTCACGGCGGCCTCGCTGCTCGCCGGTCTCGCTCAGAGCGATGTCTGGCTGATCGCCGCGCGCGCGGCGCAGGGCCTGGGCGCAGCGCTCGTCTCTCCCGCCGCCCTGTCGCTCATCACCACGATCTTCAGGGAAGGCGCCGAGCGCAACAGGGCGCTCGGGGTCTGGGGCGCCGTGGCCGGCTCCGGTGGCGCCGCGGGGGTCCTCCTCGGCGGCATGTTGACCGAATGGGCGGGCTGGGAGTGGGTCTTCTTCGTCAACGTCCCGATCGGCCTCGCCGCCGTGGCGCTGGCGCCGCGCGTGCTGCCCGAGAGCCGCGAGGAGGGCGTCGCCCGGGCGTTCGACGCGACCGGCGCGGTGCTGGTGACCGGCGGCCTCGCGCTCCTCGTCTACACGCTCGTCGACGCGGAGTCGGCGGGCTGGACGTCGACGCAGACCCTCGGCCTAGGAGCGCTGTCGCTGGCCACTCTGGCCGCGTTCGTCGCGTGGGAGGCGCGCACGAGCGACCCGCTGATGCCGTTCAGCATCTTCCGGCTGCAGACCCTGCGCGGCGCGAACGTCGTGGGCCTGCTGCTCGGCATGGCGTTGTTCTCGATGTTCTTCTTCCTGTCGCTCTACCTGCAGCAGGTCCTCGGCTACAGCGCACTCGAGACGGGCTTCGCGTTCCTGCCGCTGGCCGTACTGATCATCGTCAGCTCGACCGTGGCGTCGCAATTGGTCACACGCACCGGCGCCAGGCCGACGCTCGTGGTCGGCATGCTGCTCATCACCGGCGCACTGGTGTGGTTCTCGCAGGTCTCGGCCGGTGGCTCGTATGTGGGTGACGTTCTGTTCCCCGCGCTCATCGTCGCCGTCGGCCTCGGGTTCGCCTTCGTCCCGGTGACCATCGCTGCGGTGACGGGGACGCGGCCCGACGAGGCGGGGCTCGCATCCGGCCTCATCAACACGAGCCAGCAGATCGGCGGCGCGCTCGGGTTGGCGATCCTGGTCTCGGTCGCCACCAGCCGAACGGCGAGCGCCGTCTCGGACGGCATACGCGACCAGGCGGTGGCGCTGAACGAGGGTTTCCAGACGGCGTTTCTCGTCGGCGCCGGGTTCACGCTCGTGGGCGCGATCGTGGCCACCCTGACGATCAGTTCGCGCGACTGCCGGAAGCAGATCGAGGGGGGTGTAGAGGTCCCGGTGCCATGCGTCGGCCAGCCACAGGTTCAGCTGGAGGTGGCTCCCGCGCCTGCGGGAGCCCAAGCAACAGCGGCAACAACCAACAGACCCGGTGGCGTAGACCGTCGCGAATGAGTGTCGAGGCGGCAGTCGACTGGCGTGACCGCCAGGTTTCGGCCGCGGAAGCGGTCTCGGTGGTGCGGCCTGGCGACAAGGTCTTCGTCGGCAGCGCCTGCGCCACCCCGCGGACGCTTGTGGACGCCCTGGAGCAATTTAGGCGGTCCGGGGTTGTGCTCGTGCATTTCCTCACCGATCGGGTGGGCGCCGGAGGCCCGCCCGGCACGAATTATCGACATCGAGTGTTCTACGTCGGGCGCGACGTCCGCGCCCTGAGCGGGTCCGGTCGGGTGGAGTACCTGCCGCTCTCGCTCGCGGACGTCCCCCAGCTGTTCCGCAACGGGCAGATGCCGCTTGATGTCGCGATGGTGCAGGTCGCGCCACCCGATCCGGACGGGACGTGCAGCCTGGGGATATCGGTGGACGTGACCAAGGCGGCGGCGCTGGCCGCACGCACGGTCGTCGCCGAGGTCAACCCCGCGATGCCTCGCACCGCGGGCGATAGCCGGATTCCCGTCGATCGAATCGCGAGTTTCGTGCCGGTCGAGACCCCGGTGGTGGAGTATCTCCACGACCCCGCCGGCGAGGTGGCCGAGCAGATCGCCCGCTACGTCGCCCGGCTGATCGACGATCGATCCACGCTTCAGGTGGGCCTCGGCCGAGTACCGAACGAGATGCTGGCTCACCTGACCAACCGGCGCAACCTGGCAATCCACTCGGACGTCATCACGGAGCCGATCGTCGATCTCGTCACCGCCGGCGTCGTCACGGGGCCCGTCGAGACGAGCTGGGCGATGGGCTCGAGGCGCCTCTACGACCTGGTGGACGACGATCCCCGCTTCGCCTTTCATCCGATCGAGTACATCTGCGACCCGACGGTCATCGGGAGCCGGGAGCGGATGGTGTCGGTGACCCAGGCCTTCACCATCGACCTCACCGGCCAGGTGTGCACCGAAAGCCTAGATGGGGCGCTGTACGGGGGAGTCTCCACCGGACCGGCGTTCCACCGCGGCGCCCTCGCCTCCCCCGGCGGAATGGCGATCATCTGCCTGGCCTCGCGGACCCCGGCGGGCCAGTCGGCCATCTCGCTCGACCTTGGTCGCGGCGAGGCGGTGGCGATCCCGCGGGAGGACGTGCACTGGGTGATCACGGAGTACGGCACCGCCTACCTGTTCGGCCGCTCGCTTGCCGAGCGTGCGGTCGCGCTGATCGAGGTCGCGCATCCCGATGTCCGGGGGGAGTTGCTCGACGCGGCGATCGAGAGGGGCCTCGTCGGTCCGGAGCAGCAGCTGCGCAGCCGCACCGCTTATCCGGTCTCCCAGGTCCGCGACGTGCGGCTGCGCGACGGCCGCGAGGTGCGAGTGCGCCCCACGCGCACCAGCGACGCCGGGGCGATGCAGGACCTGTTCTATCGCCTCAGCGAGGAGGACCGGGAGACGCGCTTCCTCCATAAGCTGAGCTCGCTCACCGACACGGCCGCCCAACACCTCTGCAGCGTCGACTACGAGGAGGAGATGGCCTTCGCCGCCGTGGTCGGGCCGCAAGCGCAAGAACGCATCGTGGCCGCCAGCTGCTACTACCTGAGTCCCGCGTCCGGACTGGCCGAGGTCGCCTACATGGTGGATCCGGACTGGCAGGGCGCGGGCCTGGGGCGGATTCTGCATGCGCGACTGGTGGAGTACGCGCGCGATCACGGCGCTCGCGGCCTGACCGCGGACATGATGCTCGGCAACTCGCGCATGATGCGCGTCTTCAAGCGCGGGGATCACTCGCTCAGCGTCAGGACTGACGCGGGCGTCGTAGAGCTGACCATGCTCTTCTGAGGGCCAGGGCCGTGTGGGTCCGATAGCGGCTCGCGCCACGGAAGTCGATTCCCGTCCCGGTCTACGTCGAGGTAGCTCCGCGAGAAAGTGGGTCAAGACGTCCTCGTATCAAGGCGTGGGAAAGAGAACCCCGAGACCTGCCAGCGAAGGGGGATAGAGAGCCCTGATACCTGCCAGATCGTCGGGCTGCAGAGTGCGCAGCGTGGAGTTGTAGGAGACGGTCGGCCACATCACCGTCCCGGCGACGGCGCTGTGGTTCAGGCCCAGCAGGTGGCCGAGCTCGTGCAGGGCGACGGTCTCGATGTCGAGTCCACCTGCGACCGCTCCGTCGACCCACGTCTCGCTGTCGTCGAAGTGCAGCGGCTTAGGGTAATCCGTCGTCACCACTGAGCACCCGGGCGGGTAGTCGGCGTGAGCCACG
Source organism: uncultured Thermoleophilaceae bacterium (assembly GCA_963812915.1). Lineage (GTDB taxonomy): Bacteria > Actinomycetota > Thermoleophilia > Solirubrobacterales > Thermoleophilaceae > JACVRW01. Next base: position 177,626 of record CAWEXB010000006.1, read on the forward strand.
ACGTTGCCCACCATGCTGCTGTCGGGATCCGCCGCCGGGCGCCATTCGATGCGGATGTCGGCGTCTATGGGGATGTCGCCCCCCGTGATCACGCGGAACGTCAGCCTGACACCGGCGCCGGCCCACGTGTTCAACGCCCGGCGGATCGCGTTGATGGCGACCCCCTGAGGCACGTCTGTGGTCATCGCGGCTGCCCCCGGCCGGCCGAACTGATACGAGAGGTTGCGGCGGTCCCACGCGCACACAGTCGCGAAATTGATGGATGGCCGACCGAACAGGTCCGGCACGCCACATCGCGGGGCCGCCATGAAGTCGCGGGTAGCGGCGTCGAGCACTCCCGGCGTGCCGATGTCGTAGCGCATCTGGAGCTCCACGAGCGCCCGGACGGTCGCCTCATCCAGGCGCCCGGGCTCGGGCGCGGTGTCAGGCCCGCCGGGGGCGAAGTCGAAGTACCCGAAACGCTTCAGGAACTTCTGGACCTCCGCAACGCTCGGATCGGATTCGCCGGGCTCGAGCTCCGGGCCCTGGCGGATGACGTCTGGGTCATACACCTGCTGAACCATCTCAGCGCGACGATCGCGCGCGGTCATAGCAACCTCCGTTTTGCGGGACAGCGGGGAAGCCGCATCGTGCCGCAGGCGCCGTTGCGAGCGTAACAGCAACCGGCGTGCGGAGCGAAAGAACCATCGACTGCGCGGTTGGTGTCCTACCGCGCCGGCGTGAAGCGCTCACCTCGTCGTCGAAAGGCGATCTCCGCCGCGATCGCCGCGGTGGCGAGCAACGCCCCCGCCGCGAACGGCAATATCTCGAACACAAAGAGTCCGATTGCACCCGCCGTCGCGACGCCGAGTGCGATTTGCAGCCCCGGGGTTCTGGCGCGCCACTCGAGCACCGCCAGCAGCACGGCCAGAGTAAAGAAGCCGAGGAGCGCGGGTTCGCGCGGCAAGACGCCGGCGACATAGAGAACGACCACGGCCAGCCCAGCGACGTTGAGCAGCAGCCGCCCCCCTCCCGCAGGGGTCGTTCCGCAGGCGGTGCCCACGGCGGGCTCGATCGTGTCGGCCCCGGCTTGGCTTCGGTCAGCCACAAGCCGCGCGAACCGCTCCCCGCCCTCGGCGGACATTAGGTTCCACGTCTGCGGCTCACCAGACGCCATGAGGCGCAGCTCCCACGACCCTGCCTTCGGGGCCGCGTGGATGACCTGGATCCGTTCATAGGGGATTTCCGTGCAGCGTGCGCGCCGAAGCGGGGACTTGGCGACGAGCAGCAATCGGCTGTCGGTCGCAACGAACAGCCGGCCCCTCCAGTTCCCGATTCTGCCGAGCACCATGCCGAGCATCTGCTCCCCACTCCGGAGGAAGCGTGGTAAGGCGCGCAGCTCGCCTCTCGCAGCGAATCGCCAACCGCCGAGCTGATCGGCGGTCATCTCGCGGCCGCTCGCGCGGGCGGGCCGGCAGGGACGGTCGACTCCGAGTCTTCGCTGCACCTCTGGCAACTGCGTGCCTGGAGAAGGTTGAGGGTTCGATTCCTTCAGCCGCTTCGCCGAAGGCGCGTCCTGCCACGATGCCCGCATGCTCGGCGCCGACCTTGGCGAGCTGCTCGGCGATCGCGTCCCTAGCGACTGCAGCCGACAGGTGATCGCGGACGACTACGCCGGCCGCTACATGCGCCGCCCCCTGCGGCCGGCCGAGCCGCGCGTCATGGACTTGGGCTGCGGAGCGGGCGACTCCGTGGACCTCTTCCGCGCGCTCGAGCCCGCCGTGCGGTGGGTCGGCGTGGACATTGAGCGCTCGCCGGAGGTCGACGCGCGCACCCGCGCCGACGCCGATTTCGTGATCTTCGATGGCGAGGCGTTGCCGTTCGAAGACGCGAGCTTTGACCTCGTCTACTGCAAGCAGGTGCTCGAGCACGTGCGCCGGCCCGAGCCGCTCCTCCGCGAGGTGACGCGAGTGCTCCGCCCGGAGGGCTGGTTCGCCGGCTCGACCTCGCACCTTGAGGCCTTCCATTCCTACAGCACCTGGAACTACACCCCGTACGGGCTGATGCTGCTCGTTGAGGACGCGGGGCTGGAGCTGCTCGAGGTGCGCCCCGTGATCGACGCCTTCACGCTCGTCGCCTGGCGGGCGCTCGGCATGCCGCGACTGTTCTACCGCTGGTGGGGCCCTCGCGAGTCACCCTTCAACCGCGCCATCTCGATCGCCGGCCGGCTGGCCCGCTTCGACCACCGCACTGTGAACGTCGCCAAGCTCGTGTTGAGCGGGCAGTTCGCCTTCCTCGCGGGGCGGGGAGCTCCACCCGCAGGTGACGAGCTACTCATGCGATCCGGCGTCTAGCCTTCGGCTTGTTTCGCGCGCGATATGGGCCGCCACTTCCGCATTTCGCGCCCGAGCGAGCGTCGCCACAAACGTGCAGGCCCCGCTCGCTCCGGACGAGCAGCAGGTGCGCAGCCTCGCAGTTCTGCCTTTCGACGATAGGAGCGCCGTCGGCGCCGACGCTGCTTCTCCACAATTCCAGCATCGGCGGCGGCGCGAATCGCGCGCCGTCGCACGCTTGCTGCTCGTCCGCTGCTAGCGCGTGCTCAAGGCCATTCGAGACGCCCGCTCTTCAACAAGGGAGCAGCCGTGATTCAGCCCCGCGTCGCGTGTCGGCCGCTGCTCAGATTCATCCAATCAAGGGGTCTGGGCGCATCTACCGCGGGCGCCTCATTTCACGCTGCTGCGGGAGTTTCCGCCCGCTCGCGGCGCGGAACTGGCGGGCGCGGGCGGCCGCCTGACCGTCGTGCTCACCGTCGCCCGAAGGCTCACGCGAGGGCCGTCGCGCGCGAGGCCCACGTCGGCATGCCGAGCTCGCGATAGGTCGCCGCCGCCTCTTTCTGGAGCGCGTGTGCCCGCTCGCGGTCGTCGGCTGCACCGCGGGCGAGCAGCATCGCCGCCAGGTCGTGCTGGGCGTGGGCGAGCCAGGGGCGCGCACGCATCCGACGCTCGGTCTCGATCGCCACCTCGAAATGCCGCTCGGCCTCGTCGAACCGGTGCAGGGTTGTCGCGAGGACGCCCAGCCCTCGCGCCAATGAGCCGAAGACGGCCTCTATCGTGGCCAGGGCGTAGACGTGCTCGTATGGGAGCAGCAGCGAGTAGAGCGTCGCCGCTGCGTCTTCGTCGCCGAGAAAGGCGCACGGGTCCGGCAGCAGGCTCACGCTGAAGAACCACTCCGTGTCGAGGTGCTGCTGGCCGAGGTCCCGTGACAGCAGGCTGTCGATGGCCGCGCGGGCATCCTCCTCCCGCCGGAGCTCGGCGTAGAGATGTGCCAGCGCGCAGCGAAATCGCAGCAGCGCCGGGTACTCGTGCGTCGAGCGTCCGATGGTGTCCTCGAGCTCGGCGAGCCGACCCTGGGCGCGGCGCAGCACGAACAGCGCCAGGCGCTCGCTGACTAGCGCGTTCCAGCTCGCGCTCCGCCGGCCGAGCGCCAGCGTCTCCGAGATCAGCCGCTCGGCGCGCTCGAACCGCCCTTCCATGAGCGCGAACTCCGTGCGGGCGGCGCCCAGGTGCCATCGCTGGGCCGGCTGGCGCAGCTCGTCGGCGAGCACGCCCAGCGCCTCGAGCTCGACCTCCACCCCGGCGCGATCACCGAGCATCCAGAAGCAGTGCAGTCGGTAGTCGTGGCCCGCGAAGACTCGCTCCTTGTCGCCGATCTGCTCGCCCAGTGCGATCAGCTTCTCGCCTTGGGCGATGCCGTCGCCGCGAGAGAGGGCCTCCGGTCCCTCGACCGCGATCCAGTGGCCCTCGAGAGCAGCGGCGAGGGTCACGGGGTCGCCGATCCGCCGCGCGATCTCTACCGCCTGCTCGGCCATGCGGACCCTGCGCTCGCGCCCGCGGTCGTCGCGCCGTGCGGCGGCGAGCCGGGCGAGCAGCATGACTCGCGTGTGGCTGTCGTGCTCGCCGGCCGCCGCCAGGGCGCTCTCCAGCAGCGGAACCAGGGCCGGGTCGGTGCTGGCGGGGGCCCAGGCGAACCTCCCGCCGTACGCGAGCGCCGCTCGTGCGAGCTGGTCCGAGCGGCCCGCCTGTCGGGCGAGCGTGGCCGCTCGCTGAAGCGCGCGCTTCGCCTCCTGCCCGCTGCCGGCTCGGCTCTGGACCTCCCCGAACGAGAGCAGCAGCTCGCAGGCCCTGGCTGCGTCACCCGATCCGGTCGCGTCGAGGACGCGAAGCGCGCTCGCGTAGTGACGGGCCGCCTCCTCGTAACCGTGCTGCGAGGCGGCCCGGTCACCAGCGAGCTGGGCGTACTCGATCGCCTTGTCCGCGAGCGCAGTCCCGGCTTCGAGGTAGTGGTGAGCGAGCTCTGCGAGGTGCGGCTCCGGGTTTCGAGCGTAGAGCGCCTCGAGCGCCTCGGCGACCGCGCGATGCAGGCGCAGCCGCCGCGGAGCCGAGAGGTCCTCGTACAGCGCGTCCCTGACCAGGATGTGCGAGAAGCGGAGGCGTCCGCTCGACTCGGGAACACCCCCTACCAGCCGGGCGGTCGCCGCCTCCTCGAGGGCCGCGAAGAGCTCGTCCTCCTCGAGCCCGCTGACCCTCCCGAGCAGATCGGGGTCGAACTCCCGGCCGACGACCGAAGCGAGCGCCAGAACCTGCCGGCAGCGCTCCGACTGGCGCTGAAGCCGCTGGCCGATCGCCTCCCTTACGCCCTCCGGGATGGGGAGCTTGCCGGGGACCGCCGCACGCGAGTCCTCGGACGCGAGCAGCCGCCCGATCTCCGTGGCGAACAGGGGGTTTCCGTGTGTCTCCGACTGGACCTCCGCTGCCAGCTCGGCCGCCGGCACCTGACCCATGGTCAGCTCGAGCAGCCGCGACGTGTCGGACTCGCTCAGCCCCTTCAGAGCGAGTCGGAGCACGGCCGGTTCGCGCGACAGCTCGGCCAGCGCCCACGCGAGCTCCGGTCCGACCTCCGTGTCGCGATAGGAGCCGACTATCAGGATCGGCGCGCCGGCCAGCTGACCGGCGACGAAGCGCAGGAGGAGCAGCGAGGGGGCGTCACCCGCGTGCAGATCGTCGAGGAAGAGGGCCAGCGGCGTGGCGGACGCGGCATTCCTGAGGAAGGAGGCGACCGACTCCAGCAGGCGAAAGCGTGCGCCGTCGGAGTCGACAGCGGTCGGAGGCGGAAGGTCCGGCAGCAAGTCGCGTACCTCGGGGAGAACGGCGGCCACGTCGGCGCCGGCTTCGCCGAGCTGCGCGCGCAGCGCCTCGCGGTCCGTCTCGCGCAGGTATGGCCGCAGCGCCTGAACCCAGGGCCAGTATGCGGGAGCGCCGCCCGCCTCCCAGCAACGGCCGATGAGCACACGCGCCCCGCGCGCCCGCGCCCTCGTCATCAACTCGTCGGCGAGCCGGCTCTTGCCGATCCCAGGCTCGCCGGCTACCAGGAACAGCCGTCCGCGGCCAACGAAGGCATCCTCGAGTCCGGCGCCGAGCTCGGCCAACTCGCGCCCGCGCCCCACGAAGGCGCCGCGCGGGGTCTCCACGGCCGCCTCAGCCGCCGCCCGCTCGGCCGCCACGGTCTTGGGCCGAGCAGCGGCCTGCGTGGCGACGGGCCGCAGCTCGAAAACGTTCTCCGGCCGCGTCAGGCCGCGCAGCTCGCGGCGACCGAGGTCGACCAGCTCCACTTCCGCCGGCAGGCGATCGTGGACGATCTCCGCCGTCGCCTGTGACACGACGGTCGCGCCGCCCCGCGCCAGGGCCCTCAGCCTGGCGACGCGGTTGAGCGCCGGGCCGAAGTAGTCGCCCGCGCGCTCGTGCGCCTCACCGGTGTGCAGCGCGATCCGCACCCGCAGCTCGAGCCCACCCGGCCAGGAGGCGGCGCCCAACGCCTCCTGAAGGTCAACGGCAGCCGCGACCGCGTCCGAGGCGCGCGGGAACACCGTCACCGTCGCATCGCCCTCTCCCTTGCTCTTCAGCAGCCGCCCCGCGTGTGCCTCCACGGTGCGCGCAATCAGCTCGTCGTGCAGCTCGAGCGCCGCCGCCATTCCCTCGGGATCCGCCTCCCACAGGCCCGCCGAGCCCTCGATATCGGTCAATAGGAAGGTGACCACCCCCGTGGGCAGCTCGTGCGGCGCAGGGCCTCGGGCTGCGGCATCCTCGTCGTCGCGCCCGAGAGGAGCCGCCAGCGCCGGGTCCTGCGCGAGTATCGCCCGTTCGAGCTCGCGCAGCCGCTCGCCGGGCTGGATCCCCAGCTCCTCGGCCAGCGTCCTGCGGGCGTCCTGGTAGGCCTGCAGCGCATCGGCCTGGCGGTCCGAGCGGTAGAGGGCCAGCATCAGCTGCGCCCGCAGACGCTCTCGATAGGGGTTCTCTGCGATCAGCGTCTCCAGCTGCTCCACCACTTCGGCATGGGCGCCGAGCGCCAGCCTCGCCTCGATCAGCCGCTCGAGCGCCCCCACGCGCAGGTCGTCAAGGCGGCCGATCTCGCGCTGCGCAAACGGCTCGTAGGCGAGGTCCGCCAGCGGCGGGCCGCGCCACAGCGACAGCGCCCCCTCGAGCGCCGCGGCGGCGCGCTCGGGGCGGCCCCCGGCGAGCTCCCGCCTCCCCTCGGCGACGAGCCGCTCGAAGCGGTGCGCGTCGAGGCGCTCGGGATCGAGCTCCAACTCGTAGCCGTGCTCGCGGGTCACGACCACGCCGGTCGGACCGTTGCCCTCCCCACCCGCGAGCGCCTTCCGCAGCCGAGAGATGTAGACCTGCACCGTCTTGGCGGCGGTGGCCGGCGGACGATCCCCCCAGAGCTCGTCGATCAGCCGGTCGGTGCTGAGCGTCTCGTTGGCGTGCAGCAGAAACACCGCCAACAGCGCCCGCTGCTTGCCCCCGCCCAGCAGGACAGCGCTTCCCTCGTCGAAGGCCTCGAGCGGGCCAAGAATGCGGAAATCCATGCCAGACAGTGAGGCAGGGGCCAGAAGCCCACCGTACAGCAGCCCCGCGCCGCCCGCCAACCAGTGTTGCCGCGCTGCTGCCGCCCTGCCGCTGCGCTGAAACCGCGCCCCTGCACGATCGGCACCGACCCACAAACACAACCCGGGGAGCTGGCGAGTGGCCGGCCCCGGACAGGAGGCAGACATGGGCAAGGCAATCCCCACACAGCACCCCGCAGTCGTGCTCCGCTCCCACTACAAGCAGCTGCGCGCGCTGCTCGCCGTCGCGATGATCGCCGTCGTCGGCCTCACCGCCGCCGTCGTGATCCTCGCCAACGACAGCAACGAGGTCAGTAGCACGAGCTCCGCCAGGCCGATCGAGTCGATCAACTACGGCTCCGGCTACGTGAACCCGTCCACCGGGTACCCCTCGGCGACAATCCGACCTGACTCGCCCGGCACCCGCTACGACGGCGGGCCCGAGGAGGGCAGCGCCGACGTGTCCGCCTCCCAGCCACGGCTCACCCAGAGCCAGGCGTTCCCCGGACTCGCCCGGGAGGCCACCGCCGCGCAGGCCGACGGCCACCGCTACGACGGCGGCCCCGAGGAAGGCAGCAGGGGCAGCGGCCACTAGCCCCCACCCCGACAGACAGCCACGAACGGGCCCCCGGTCGCGAGGGCCCGTTCGCCGTGTGTTGAGATCCCGCAGGTCCGCGAGGCGGCCGACCCATTCGTCTCCAAGCTGTTCCCGCGTGGCACCAAGCTGCTGCGCACCGAGCCGCCCAGGGCGATGGTGATCGGCGCGTTCGTCCGTGGGCTGTCGATGCGCGACGTCGAGTCGTTGTACGAGAGGGCCGGGCTGGGGAGGCTGTCGAAGTCGACCGCTCAGCGGATCTGCACCGAGCTCAGGGAGCGCTTCGAGCGGTTCAAGCGTCGCGACCTTTACGACGTCAAGCTGGCGGCGCTGTTCCTCGACGCGGTTTTCCTCCCCGTCCGGCCTGACGGGCCCAAGTAGGGTGTGTTGGTCGCCTGGGGCTTCACCGAGCAGGGCCACCCCCGGGTGCGGTGAGGCGGCTCAGTAGGCGCGCGATGTGAGGGGCGTGGCTCGATGCCCAAATCTGGCGCTTCTCTGGTGTGAGCAGACGCAAGGGGTCCGAGCCGCCGAGACCGTCACAGCAGTTTGAGTCTGGCGGTCAGGCGAGGTTGCGCCGGGCGTAGGGCTCGAGGCCCTCGATCGCGCGCGCGATGGCCCAGTTGTGATTCCAGCGGAGGAGTGGGCGTAGGACCGGCGTGAGGACGCGGAGCAGGCGGCGGTCGGCCATCACCTGCCAGTCGAAGCGCACCCGCGTGCCGCGCGGGGTCGGCGTCAGCGTCCAGGTGCCCCTGCCGCGCAGGTCGCCGTCCACGTCGGCGGTGATGGTGCGCGGCGGGTCGAGCGCCACGATCACGGAGCGCGTGTGCAGGTGGTAGGGGAGCCGGCCCTTGAAGTGCTGTCGCGACTCCTTGCCCACCTCCGGCGGCCCGTCGGACTCCACCTCTAGGTAGACCGGGCGCCACCACTGGGGGTAGCTGCGGGCGTCGGCGATGGCGTCGAAGACCGCCTCGGGCGGGGCCGCGACCTCCCATTGGTCAATGAAGACGTAGGGGCGCAGCGGCCGGGCCAGGGCGATCACGAGCCCGGCGAGCACGCGCTGAACGGGGACCGGTGGCCTGCTCGCGTGGCCGGTGTCGGCGAAGTCGCGCACCAGCCGCGCCCCCGCCAGCGGGCGGGGGAAGCCGAAGCGGTTGATCTGGCCCTCGCGGCAGAGGCCGGCGAGGCGCTCGAGGAAGTCCTGGGTGCGACCGGCGGGGCGCACCCGGACGCGGACTCGTCCCGGGCCCTGGCCCGCCGGGAGCTGGCTGTGCCGAGTGCCGGCCGGCACCTCCTTCGACTGGCCCTCGGTCAGCAGGTGCTCGTGGCCGTCGATGCGGAGCCTCATCGCCCCGGAAATCACCTCGAGGCTCTCCACCTGCGACGTGTGGACGTGACCCTGCGCGAGCAGACCGCGGGCCCGTCCGATCACATCGAACTCCAGCAGCTCGCCGCCGCTCTCTTGGGCGGTGCGCAGCAGCTCCACGCGCACCCCGAGTGGATCCATGTTCAGCATGCCCAACAGTTTCGCCGCCGCGCCGCACTCAGATCAACGGTCGGCGGCGGCCGGGCTTGGATCCGGGGCCGCGGGCACTTCGTGACACCTGCGCACGCCGTTGCTGCCCGCGTTCGACCTGAGCAAATGTGGCGGACGTGTTCCCGCGTCGCGGCCGTGCCGACACGGTCGTCCAGTGGGGAGCGGGCCGGGTCGATCAGCTCGTCGAGCAGGGCGGCCCGTGCTGCCCACCACTGGTCGTCGGTGAGACCGTTCGGCGCATCCAGCAGCTTCGCGAGCTCCTGGCCCAGCTGCTCTCGAACGTCACCGGCCACGAGGCGAGCGCAGGCGAGCGCCTAGCGGAGGATGCCTCCGCGAGTTAGACGACACGCTCGACCGGGACGGCGAACAGGGCGCACACCGGGAGTGCTCCTTGTCGACGATGCGAGAGCGACGCGGGAGCCGATCGCGCGCCCGCGGACGCCTCCTCATCGTTTCCGTCGCGACCGTCGGCGGGAGATCGAGGAACCCGTCCACCGAGCAGCAGTCGCGGCGAGCGACCGAGCCAGGGGCTGCCGCGATTCGCGCGCTCCTTCGACGAGCGACGGTCTCACCGACCAGTACAGGTTCCTTGAACCATGACGACCGGCCCTTGGTCTGCGGGCCTCCTACCGACGCCCGAATCGGCGCGGCGGGCGTCGCGAAACTGAAGGATGAACGTTGTCCGTGAGCCTGAAGACGGTCCCGGGTTCGCCGGGCTCGGACGCTCGAAGCTGGGCCCGGGCTCGCGCGGGCTGATCGACGCCCCGTACGGCGGGTCGTCGCCTTTCCCGTTCGGCGCTGGCAGTGCTGCTCGTCGACGAACTCTAAAGCGAGGCATCGCTTCTGCCCGTCCACAACAGGACGCCGGCGCCGAACACGATCTGGGCGAGCGCATGGCGGGCCAGCGCCGCCCGCAGGCCGCGGGGCAGTCGGGCGCCCGGGTGGCGGTCGCGGCCTGGCACCGCCAGCTGCATCACGACCAAGCCGGAAAGCAGCGGCCGCAAGACCGAGTAGATCTCGACCCAGGCCGGCCCGCAGAGGCCGTGAAAGCGGTCGAGGTGCTGTTCGAGCGTGGCGGCCAGCAGCATCGTTCGACCGCGATCGTGGGGACGATCACGCGCGCCCGGGCCCAGTCGCGCCGCCGCGCCGACCACAGCACGACCGCCGAGGCCGACCAGAAACCGCCACCGACGAATCGAAGTCCTAGGCGGCGATTCCTTCCAGCAACTGCACCGACTCGTCGACCGGCGGGAGGGTGCTCATGGCATCGGCGATGCGACCGGCCTCGCGTCGATGAGTGGGATCGTCGACGACCGAGCTGACCGCGCCGGCGAGCTCACGTATCGTCTCGGCTCCGGGCAGATCAAGGACGTTGCGGGTGCTTCGGTCGTCCGCAATTGTGATGCCGGCACCCGCGCGGGCAACGGCCTCACCGTTCGCCCATTGATCGCTGCTGAAAAGCGGAAGGATGACGAGCGGCGTGCCGTGGGCAAGCGCGCCGAGCGTGCTACCGAAGCCGCCGTGGCAGACGATCACGTCCGCGCGTCGTGCCACGTCGTCATGGGCAACCCAGGTCTCGACGCGGACGTTGGACGGAACCTTCCCGATTTGCTCGACCTTGCGAGCGGCGTCGCCGACCGTCACCAGTACCCGGACCGAGAGCGGCGCGAGCGCCTCGATCGCCAATCGGTACAGCGCCGGGTAATAGGGCAGATGCTCGCCAGCGGCGACCGAGCCGAAGGTCAGGTAGACAAGGGGATCCTCGTTGCCCCGCCACCAGTCCGGCAGCTCCTCAGCGCCGGCACCCACTTCGAAGCGAAAGCGGCTTGTGCGCGCCGGCACCGTTACGGCCGGATCTTCTAACTCCTGCGGAATCGTCGTCAGAAACGGCGCGGCGGCGAGCCGCTCGCCGCCGGGGTCGGACGGCAAGCCCAGTTCCGCGCGAGCCTTGTCGACCGCTGGCGCGGCCAGCTTGATCGACAACTCCTCCATCTCCGCGAGCCCAAGCCCGACGCGGACGATCGGAATCCCATAGAGCTCCGCGATGAGCGTCGAGCCGAACTCCCAGCTCTCACGCACGATGACGTCGGGGCGCCGGCTCTCGACGACCCCACGCAGGGCGGGAAGCTCGGCTCGGAGATCGAGCCCCGCGAAGAACTCGCTGATCATCACCCCGTTGGCGGTATCGATGTCCAACTCTGCGAACTGCCCCATCAAGGGCATCCAATCGTCGCGGGAGGGCTCGTCGACCGGCGAGAACGGAAGCCCGGCACGCGTGATGTTCGCGGCAAACTGACGCTGTGCCGCAACGAGGACATCGTGTCCGGCACGAAGGCAAGCGTGCGCGAAAGGAGCCAGGGGTCCGACGTGGCCGGAACTCCCGCGAGTGGTGAAGAGGACGCGCATGCCGTTCGACGCGAGTCGGTAAGCGCCACCGTAGTTCAGCCCGGGGCGCCCGGCAACCCTCCCGCCTTTGAGCCTGTTCGCCGGTCAAGCAGTTTTCGCCCGGACGACCTTCTGAAAGACCCTTTGGGCCGGTCGGCCCGGCGCGGGCGTCAGCCGGGCTGAATGTTCTTGTTGTGGTGGAAGGCGTTGCCAGGGTCGTACTTGGCCTTGACTTCGGCGAGTCGCCGGTAGATCTGATCGCCGTAGGCCTCTCGAACCCGGCTGGAGTCGTCGTCGGAATCAAGGAAGTTGACGTAGACCCCGGCGCGGTGCGGTTGGAGGGCTCGGAGGAACCGCCGCGCCCAAACGGTCTCGGCCGCGGCGTGCTCGCCGGACTCGTCAGGGAGCCACACGGCGTCGATGCTCATGGTGTGGGCCACGTCGCGACCGGCGTAGGCGGTGGCGTCGCGGGGGACTCGGGCGACGGCGCCACCCATGTGGAACATCGCCGCGTACGACCGGGGCGAGCTGGCGGCGTACGCGTGATCGGCGATGACGGCGATGGCGTCGTCGGAGAGGGGGGCGAGGTTCGTCGCCTTCCAGTAGTAGTGCCACCCGTGGGGCACGGTGTCGTCGATGCCACCCTGGAAGGCGACGTACGGCGAGGGTGCGACCAGGTCAACGAGCGGCGTCCCGAACCGGCGGAGGGCCCGCACCGCACGCTCGCCGTCTTCGACGGCGCCGGCGTAGCAGCAGGCGACAGCGATGGCCGGCCGCCAGTGCAGGTCCTCGGGGATGACCGGCAGTGGGGGGACGGTGCCGAGCCTGACGACGCTGCCGAGCTCGTCGGGCGCTTCGGCGGCGAAGTCCCGGTAGAAGCGCAGCACATCGGTTGTGTCGTCGGCCGCCCAGAAGACGGGCCCCGCCATCACGGTCGGGCCGACCGGGTGGAGAGAGAACCGGAACGAGGTGACGACGCCGAAGTTGCCGCCGCCGCCTCGCAGCGCCCAGAACAGATCGGGGTGTTCGTCGGCGGACGCCCGGACGATGCTCCCCTCGGCGGTGACCACCTCGGCGGCAAGCAGGTTGTCGACGGTGAGCCCGTGTTTGCGCATGAGGAAGCCGATGCCGCCGCCGAGCGTGAGCCCGGCGACGCCGGTGTGGCTCACGATGCCGCCGGTGGTGGCCAGACCGTGGGCCTGCGTCTCGTGGTCGACGTCGCCCCACAGAGCTCCACCCTGCACCCAGGCCGTGCGACCGGCGGGGTCGACCCACACGGCCCGCATCGCCGAGAGGTCGATGACGACCCCGTCGTCGCACACCGCGGTGCCGGCCACGTTGTGGCCCCCGCCCCGTACGGCGATCTCCAGGTCGTGGTCGCGCGCGAAGCGCACCGCTGCGACCACATCGGCCACGCCCGTGCAGCGGGCGATGCAGGCCGGACGGCGGTCGACCGCGCCATTCCAGATCCTGCGGGCAGTGTCGTAGCCGGGGCTGGTCGGCAGCAACAGCTCTCCGCGGAACGATCCGCCGAGCTCGTCGAGCACGGTCGTCTCCAGGGGCCGTGCCTGGGGCGTCTGGATAGCGGTCATCTCGTCCTCCCAGGTGTGCTCGGCGTCCGGGTAGCCATGGGAGCAACGTAGGCTCGCCGGTCCCGGCTGGCTAGTTCTACTTTCGAACCAACCGGTTCGAGTAACAGACCTGTGCCCGATTCGGGGCTAGCATGGTGGCGCGATGCGCAGCTACGCGCAGTACTGTCCCGTCGCCAAGGCCACCGAGATCCTCGGCGACCGTTGGACGCTTCTGATCGTGCGCGAGATGCTGGGCGGCGCGAGCGGCTTCAACGAGCTGCAACGCGGCCTCCCGGGGATCTCGCGCTCGGTCCTCACCGACCGCATGCGCGCGCTCGAGCGGGCCGAGGTCATCGAGCGCAGGACGGGCCCCAAGGGCCGCACCCTCGAATATCGCCTCACGCCCGGCGGCCGTGACCTCCAGCCGGTCGTGCAGGCGATCGGCGAGTGGGGGGCGACTTGGTCGTTCACCGAGCCGCGCCCCGAGGAACTCGATCCCGACCTGTTGATCGTCTGGATGGCCCGCCACGTCGATCTCCAGCGGCTCCCACCCAACCGAACCGTGGTTCAGTTCGACTTTCGCGGCCCCAAGCGGCGTTACTGGATGGTCCTCGAGCCCGCCGAGGTCTCAGTCTGCCTCCAGCATCCCGGTTTCGACGTGGACCTCGAGGTCATCGTCGACACCACGACGCTCTACCGCGTCTACCTGGGACGGGCCGAGCTGGGCGGCGCGATTCGAGCCGGCCAGCTGACGATGACCGGCCCGCGGAAGCTGCAACGCGGATTCGGCCACTGGTTCACCTGGAGCGCATTCGCCCCAGCCAGCCGCTCGGCGCAGAAGCGCCGCACAGGCGCCTCACGCCTTGCCAGCCCCCATCGCGTACGGATCGCCCAAGACGGCGATCCGGGCGCTGCACCACAGTGGCCGCAACCGCCACGCCTGCATCCGCCTGCAAGCGGACATCTCGGCTGACCGCCGCTTGCTTCTGGCCTACGCGGCCGCACCGGTGAGGATGACGGCGACGCGCCTCACGTTCCGCGGGCGGGCCTTCCGTCGGGCGCGTCCCGAGCCGATGCGCCCGAAGCGCATCCTGCAGGCCAGAAGTCGCTCGGCCTGGAGCCCGGCGAGCGCTCCCGGGGGCGCCAGCCCCTCGGACGTGATGGGGCCGCCCCGGTTGGCCTCCGCGGGCGTTGCGGGCGCGAGCCTGTCCCCGTAGGGTCGCTGCGAGGAGCTGACGTGGTCTGCTCACGATTTGACGCCGGTGTGGACGCGCGAGTACGCGAGCGCGCGCAGAGGCAAGGCGATCTGCGCGACCGCGGCGTACAGAGCCATATCCACGCGCTCGGTCTCGCTGAGTCAATGGCGCGCGTTCACAGGCGGCAGATCCTGTGACGCGCAGGCGCCTCCTCGCGGTTGCCGCCGTCGTGCTCGTGTCGCTCGCCGTCCTTCTCGCGCTGGGCTACGTCGCGGATGACCCGCAACAGGCATTCGGGCTGCTGTTGACGCTGTCGCTCGGCGTGGTTGCGGCGGGCTACGGCCTGGTGCGCCGCGGTGTGGTCCGGGTGATCGCTCTCGTTCTCGCCGGATTACTGTTCCTCGGGGCTCTGGAGCAGCTCGCCGACAGCCGGCTCGCGGAGCGGCTTGTCCTCGCAGGGACGCTGTGGCTCGGCGTCTGCGCAGCCCGCGCAGCGTTCCTGATCCACGTGCCCCTGCCGAAAGCTTTGAGGCCGCGACGACCGGTCTTGTTCCTCAACCCGCGCTCGGGCGGTGGCAAGGCCGAGCGGTTCAAGCTGGCCGACGAGGCGAGGAAGCGGGGAATCGAGCCGGTGGAGCTGCGGCGAAACGACGATCTCGCGACGCTGGTAAACGCCGCGGTGGATGAGGGGGCGGATGGGCTCGCAATGGCCGGAGGCGATGGATCCCAGGCCATCGTGGCAGCGATCGCGGCCGAGCGCGGGCTGCCGTACGCATGCATTCCCGCCGGGACGCGCAACCACTTCGCGCTCGATCTGGGCGTCGACCGCGATGACGTCGTCGGAGCGCTCGACGCGTTCGTGGACGGCGGCGAGCGCATCGTGGACCTGGCCGAGGTCAACGGCCGCGTATTCGTGAACAACGTCTCGCTAGGTCTGTACGGGACCGCCGTGCAGCGCGACGGCTATCGAGCCGCCAAGCTACGCACGCTTCTCGACACCGTCCCCGACGTATTGGGGCCCGCGGGGCGCACGCCCCACCTCCGCTGGACCGAGCCCCACGGTGAGTCGCGGAGCTCGGGCAGCATGCTGTTCGTCTCTAACAACCGCTACCGCCTTGGCCGCGTGTCGGGCTCGGGTACCCGCCCGCGGATGGACGACGGCCAGCTGAGGATCGCCGCCGTGGGGGCGCCCACACGCCGTGGCTGGGAGCGGCTGCTGCCTCGGCGGCCTTGGCGCGAGTGGTCGGCGCGCGACTTCGAGGTCCACTCCGCGGAGCAGGTGGCGGTGGGTATCGACGGCGAGGCTGCGATCCTGGCCGCGCCACTTCGGTTCCGGACGCTGCCCTCGGCGTTGCGCGTGCGCATCGCGCCGACACACCCCGGTGCGTCGCCGTCCGCAGCGATGCCCGACGGCACCTGGCAGTTCTTCCGAACGCTTCTCTCGATGGCAGCCGGACGCGCGGGGACCGACCCATAGGACGCCGGGGCCCGCGCCTGGCGCGCCCCGTGAGCCTGTCGACGAGATCATTCTCCACCGAGTGAGCGAACGATGAGCATGAGTCTTGTTGAGTTCGCTGCCGCTACGCGCGACCAGCAACACTCTGTGAGAGGGTTGGTGGACAACGACGACTCATCGATCGAAGGAGTCGCATGAATACGAGGTCGGTCGGTCCGCTGACAGGGATCCTCTTCGTAGTCTTGGTCATCGTCGCCTTTCTGGTGAGCGGCGAGACGCCCGCCACCGACGATTCCCCCCGGGAGATCGTCGACTTCTACCTCGACAACGACGACTCGCAGGCGGCGGGGTCAGCTGTGCTCGCTCTGGGGTGCGTTGCGCTCATTTTCTTCCTCGGAACTCTGCGGCGGGCGCTGCGAGCAGCTGCGGGCGATGACGGCGGGCTTTCGACCGTGGTGCTTCTCGGCGGCGTGGTGCTCGCGGTCGGAGCGTCGATCTTTGCCGGAATCGGGTTCACGCTCGGCGACGCCGCGGACGAGTTGCCACCGTCCGCCATCCTCACACTGAACGCGCTCAACAGCGACATGTTCTTCACGGTCGCGGTCGGGACGGCGGTGTTCAATCTGGCGCTCGCACTCGCCGTCCTCCGTCACGGAGGACTACCGCGACCGCTCGGGTGGGTGGCCCTGGTGATCGGCATCGCCGGCTTGACGCCGCTCGGGTTCTTCTCATTCCTGGCCACGGGCATCGTGATCGTGTGGGCGAGCGTCGCGCTGCTGATGAAACCAGAGACGGGGGCGGGATCGACTCCGGTAGCCGACTCCCAACCGTGATGGCCTGAGGTCGTCGCCTCGTCGGGCGACCTTGGCCCGCATACCGGCGTGCGACGAGAGCAGTGGTGTAAGTTGACTAGATGGAGCCCTCCCGGGTTGCGGCGATTCCTTTCTTCGCCGACTTGCCGGAAGACGAGCTTGCCGCCGTCGCCGGTTTGGCGTCCGAGGTCGAAATCGCTTCCGGCCAGGATCTCGCCGACGAGGGGCGTATCGGGCATTCGCTGTACGCCATCGAGAGCGGCACCGCCGATGTCGTCATCGGGGGCGCGACGGTGCGAACGATCGGGACCGGTGATGTCGTAGGCGAAATCGCCGTGTTTGCCTCCCCGCCTGACGCGTTCGCGCCGCCCGAGGTGGCGGAAGGCGGCTTGCGCACAGCCACGGTCGTCGCGACCTCTCCGATGCGACTGATCGCGCTGTTCAAGCGCGACGTTTGGGCGCTCGACCGGCGAGCGCCGGTCGCGACTCAGCGCCTGCGAGCAATGGTCGGTGAGCATCGCGCGGAAGACGCTCAGCGCGCGCTGGCCAAGCAGCGCGCACAAGACGAGCAGGGCGGGTCGCCGGGGTCTGATCCACTCGCCGGCAGCGCCTAAGCAGTGCCGCTTCCGGCTGGCCTCAACGACCTTGCGCGCCAGCTGCCTGCGCTATGACCGATTCATCGCCCTGGACATCACCGGCCCGCACGCCACTCAGGCGCGGGGAGCGCGGGCGTGGACGGCGGTGAAGGCGATGGTCTGCGTCCACCAGCCCGGATCGGCGCAGTGGGCGAGGAAGCGGTCGATGAGCTGGTCGTCGAGCCTCCCCGAGTCCACGAGCCGGTCGCGTAGCTCGGTGACCGTCTGCGTCCAGTAGGCCGCCCACGGCGAGCCCCCGTTGTAGACGGCGGTCTCGGCCGTGCCCGCGACCTGCTCGAGGCCCACCGCCGCGAGCCGCGGGGCCAGTGTGCGACCCAGGTGGTAGTCGATCCCCTGGTCGCGCGACCATGCGAGCCACCCGCTCCAGAACGCTCGCACCTCCGGCGGCTCGGCGACGCTGACCGGCACGAAATCCGGCTCGATCAGCAGGATCGAGCCCCCTGGCGCCAAGCTGGCGGTGAGGTTCCGAATCGCCGCATCGACGTCCGTGACGTGGTGCAGCACCGCCCGCGCGGTGACGAGATCGAAGCCGCCGGGACCGACCGGACCGGCGACGATGTCGCCCTGTCGCAGCTCGAGTCTCGGCGCCCGGACGTCGACGAGCGACAGGTCGAGATCGAGGCCGACCGCCTGGCCGCGGGGGCCGACGCGCTCGGCTAGCCAGGCGGAGATCGAGCCGTTGCCGCAGCCGACCTCGAGCGCCCGAGCGCCGGGACCCTCGGCGAGCGACTCGATGTGCCTGCGGTGCATGGGGTCGAGCAGTCGCGACATCAACGCCAGCCGCGAGCGCTCCCCTTCGAGGTGATGGTCCAGGACGTACTCGGCCATGCGGCCGATCCTACGAGCCGTAGGGGCTGGTCGGCAAGCTCTTGATTCACCCCCCGGCGATGCCGGAGGTCGGGTGCCGCCGGCGCTCGGGGACCGCCCGGATCGCTCGCGTCGCCCAGGTCCAAGCAGTCGTCGGCATCATCCACGGGTGTCCGTTGCTCTAACCGCTCGTCGCGTCCTGTTCGCGCTCGCGACGAGCGCGGAATGGGAGCGCGCGGTGCGCGCCCTGCCCGGTGGGGAGCGGGGCGCCTACCGGCGGGCAAGGCGCTACGTCGCCGGTACGCGGCCGGAGGATGCCCTTGTCTGCGCGCGATCGCCTCGCCGCGGCGGGGCTCGCGAGCTCGATCGACTTCTTCGGCGAGAACGTCTCCGATCCGATCGAGGCGGACCGTGTCACCGACCACTACGTCGCCCTCGCGCAAACGCTCGAGCGAGCTCCCGAGAACACGTTCCTGTCGATCGATCTCTCGCACATCGGCCTCGACAGCCCGGGGTGGCCGTGCAGCAGCGCCTCGAGCGGATCGCCTCTGCGCTTCCGGCGGGGCGACGGATCCAGGTGGGCGCAGAGCAGGAGCGCCGCGCCGACCGCATCTTGGCGGCGGTCTCAGCGGTGGCCGGCAGGGGCGGCGCGGTGTCAGCGACGATCCAGGCGAACCTGAAGCGCAGCCGGGCGGATGCCGAGGCGCTCGCGGAGGGCGGCGTGCCGATCCGACTCGTCAAGGGCGCCTACGTGGAGGATCCGCGGGTCGCACGGCCCTGGGGTGAACCGACCGACCTGGCCTTCCTCGAGCTCGCCCACGAACTACGTGCAGGCGGCGCTGAGGTCGCCATCGCCACCCACGACGCCATCCTGCGGGAGGCCTCTTGCGTGCCCTGCCGGGTATCGGCGTCGAAATGCTGCTCGGCGTGCGCAACGCGGACGCAAGCATCCTCGCCGGCCGCGGAGTGCCCGTCAGGATCTACGTGCCCTACGGGGACGGTTGGTTCCGTTATGCGATGCGCCGCTGG